>NZ_JACBGH010000003.1 GCF_013391695.1 Thiomicrorhabdus cannonii | reverse complement strand
GACTATATTGAGTACTATAATCACAAACGCATCAAGCAGAAACTCAAAGGCCTGAGTCCGATAGAGTATCGAAATCAGGCCTTGGGTACCGCTTAACTAAAATGTCCAAGTTTTTGGGGTCACTTCATCAAAGCGGTTTTTTTATATCCAAGCTATCGTCACTTCTTTAGATTTTGCCTTTGAGCTTTTTCATCGCCTGCGCCATTTGTTCTTCGATGCGGCGCGCCTCTTCCTGCGCCTCTTTAGCTTGCTGCTCCTGGCGTTCCTGGTCGATATACGCTTTATACAGCTCCAGATTTCGCAGATGGGTCTTCTTCCAATCAATCCGTCTCAGCAGCCAGCGCACAATAAAACGCACCACATGACACTCATCGTGTGACTGGTACATGACCTCCGGCACCGGCCTGACGCCATGCATGCGCTCAACCATAATCAGCTGTGTTGCTCTGTCGGGACGGATGCGGATATAGCCACTTTCGTTGTCATCAAAACTGGTACTGTAATAAAGACGCACCACCCGGTTCATATTAAAAATCGCCTTGTTCAGAATCGTCGATTCGGGACGACCGCTCAAGCCAACCGTAAAAATAAAGATATTCTGCGTCATAATGCGTCTGAAAAAGCTTTCCACCTCTTCAAACGGCACTTCATTATGCGAAACCTGGTAAGCTTCAACCTCCTCGCGAATCTGCTCGGAGCGTCTTTCAAGATGCTTAAAAAAATACTTGAGTGACGGCGAAATCGCCTTGTCTTTCTTCATGGCCAATACCTCTATGTTGGTTATCGACCATTTCCCCGAATCTTGACCCTGCAATGCGTTTTTTTTATGCGCCTCAAGTCTGCCGCGTCGGCAGGCGCCTTTAGGCCTGCTAACCGCCCGGAGGTGACAAGGTGTGGATAAACTTTTCAAACTCATCCGCAGATAAGGCCGGGCTGGATAGATATCCCTGATAAAAATCGCAACCTTGCATTTCTAAGTATTGTCGTTGCTGTTCATTCTCCACACCTTCCGCAATTACCTGCAAGTTCAGTGAATGGGCCATGGAGATAATGGCCTGAATAATCGCACGGCTATCGTTGTCTGTTTCAATATCATCTATAAAGCTCTTGTCGATTTTGAGCATATCTACCGAAAAGCGCTTTAGATAAGCTAAAGAACTGTAGCCGGTACCAAAGTCATCAATTGCGATGCTAACCCCGAGTTTTTTCAAGGTTACTAGCAACTTTTCAACGGGCTGTTCCGTTTCGACCAGCGCGCCTTCGGTAATTTCTAACTCCAGTAATTCAGGCGGGAAGGAGGTTTTTTTAATGACCGTAATAATTTGGGATTCAATATCTTCCAAGTGGAGTTGCTGCGCAGAGATATTCACCGCAATACGCTGAATCTGCAAGCCCTGATCCAACCATTTCTTTCCTTGAATACAGGCCTCTTCCAGAATCCACTGTCCCAGCTGGCGAATCAAGCCCGTTTCCTCTGCTATAGGGATAAACTCGGCAGGAGGAATCGTGCCGAATTCGCGTGAAAACCAACGCAGCAAAACCTCTAACCCAACAAGTTTTCCTGACGTTAATGAGATCTGAGGTTGATAATAAAGCTTGAGTTCGTCATTTTTCAGCGCCGCTTTTAGCCGAGCTTCAAGTTCAATTCTTTTGCGGGCATGTTCGGTCATTTCTTTGCTGTAATAGGCGTAACTGTCTCGGCCTTGGCTTTTGGCCCGGTAAAGTGCAGCATCGGCGTTCTGCACGAGCTGTTCGGGATTAAGACCATGATCGGGATAAAGACAGATACCGATACTCGCAGAAACGTGTAATCTGTTTTTTCCTATCAACCACTCCTGACGAGTAATTTGCAACAGCTTATTGGCGAGCATTCCCGCATCCTGTGGTTGATTGAGAGAATTAAGCAGTACTGCAAACTCATCGCCCCCCAGACGCGCGATAATGCCTTTATTTGCTAAAAGCTGTTTCAACCGCCGGGCAAACTCAAGCAGCACTTTATCTCCGACAGAATGGCCATAACTGTCATTAATGTCTTTAAAGTAATCCAAGTCGATAATTAATAAAGCAAAATGGCTATTCAGGCTTTGGCTTGCATCGATCTGTTCTTGAAGGCTTGACATCAAAAAAGAACGGTTTGGCAGATGGGTCAAGGCATCATAGAAGGAAAGAAATTCCAACTCTTTCTGGGAAGCTTTAAGCTGGCTAATATCAGTAAAAGTTGCGACATAAAAACGGGGGAGTTCGTGTTCGTCTTTGACGAGATTAATCGTTAGTATTTCAGGGTAAACCTCCCCGCTTTTTCGACGATTATAAATTTCTCCCTGCCAATATCCCTGGTTCTTTATTTGATGCCACATGGCCTGATAGAAGGTCGTATCGTGTTTTGCGGACTTTAGAAAAGATGGATCGCGCCCCTTGATCTCCTCGAAGGTATATCCTGTAATTTCCGTGAATGCACGGTTCACATTTAAGATATTGCACTCTTGATCCGTTATCATGACCCCTTCGTTTGTGGCGTCAAATATGACTTTGATTTGCAATAATTCATGGAACTGCTTTTTCTCCGCGGTTACATCATTCCAGCTTCCGGTAATCTGCAAAACGTCACCTTTTTTATCTCGCCTTACTAACATTTCATCGCGAATATAACGGACATCTCCGGCAGTATCGTAAAAGCGATACTCGTGAACAAGATGGTTTTTTTGGTTGACGGAGGAGAAGACTGATAACGCTTGGGTTTTATCCTCATGGTAAATATGGCTTGCCCACCAACCGGGCTTCATACTTTCTTGGACTGGATAACCCAATATCTTTGATATGTTGTCGCTGACATATGCGGTCTTGAAGCCTGAGGCACTTTTTTTCAATACATAAAAGACGGCGGGATTGGCATTAATGAAACGATCCATGCGACTGAGCAATTTATGCATTATGACAAACAATAACAATGAAGTTACCAGCACAAAAAAAAGACCTTTATAGTTTTGTGCAACAACCATCAGATCGGGCGAGTCACGGAAGAGTTTACTGACAAGCCAATCGGAACTTAAGATCCATAGGGAAGCCAACATTGTATAAAGAATTGTCGCAATAATCGCCGAACGGCTGGCCTTATTCATTTATTGGCACCTAAAATTTCAATCAGTGAGTCAATAGATTTTTGTTTTCTTGGATTCATTCTAAAACAAAAATGACAAGCCACTATCAAAATGATTTCTCAAGCTATAAAGAACAAAAAAGCCAGTAATTTATAGAAACTACTGGCTTCTTAAGGTTTAAATGTACGCAAAGCCCTGCGGCTACGTTTTAGAACGGTACATCATCGTCGTCAAAATCGTTCGGCACATACGCCGGTGCCTGTTGTGGCTGACCCATCGGCGCGGCGCGGTTTGCACCCATGTTATTGTTCATGTTGTTCATCGGATTTTGTGGACGCTGCATTCCTTGCGCCGGACCGGTTGGATTCATCCCGCCGCCAAAACCGCCCTGCTGGAAATTATTGCCCATGCCGGCGTTCATGCCTCCCATCGGATTCTGATTCATGCCTTGCTGGCCGCCGAAGCCGCTGTTGTCAAACGCCGTGTCGCCGCCGGAACGGCCGCCCAGCATCTGCATAGAACCATTCACGTCAATCACCACTTCGGTGCTGTAACGATCCTGACCGCTCGCCTGGTCCTGCCATTTGCGGGTTTGCAATTTGCCTTCCAGATAGACCTGCGACCCCTTGGTCAGATACTGGCCGGCAATTTCCGCCAGCTTGCCGAAAATGACCACACGGTGCCATTCGGTCTTTTCCTGCTTTTGGCCGGACGCTTTATCATTCCACTGCTCGCTGGTTGCCACACTCAGGTTGGCGATGGCATTGCCGTTAGCCGCGTATTTGACTTCCGGATCACGCCCCAGAGTTCCCACCAAAATAACTTTATTCACACCACGCATAATGACTCTCTTCTCTCTTCAAACTCTCGATACCGGATAACGACTAAACGGCGGCCTTGCTTTGCTCAATATAACGAATCAAGGCTTCCTCATTCAACACTTTACGATCCACCTTGAAGTAGGCGCGCTGCTCCTCCGGCAAAATCACCACTTCATAGATCCCATCGTATGCCAACAGCTGCTGTTGCAGGCTTTCGACTTCATGCCCGGCCACCGGGCCAACCGGCACGGAGGCGATGCTCAACGGCAGCGGTTTCTGCATGGTCGCGGCCGCAGCCAACCACACTAAACCGATCACGGTCGTAAACATAAAAACACCATTATAACCATAATGATGATAAAAATATCCACCGAAAAAGCCGCCCAGCGCAGCGCCCATAAACTGGCTGGTGGAATAGACCCCGCTGGCCGTGCCTTTCTTGTCGGCCGGTGCCAATTTAACGACCAGTGAGGGCAACGACGCTTCCAATAAATTAAAGGCGGTAAAGAAAATCAGCAGCAGCACAAACAGCGTCCAGAAGCCTTCATGGAAGTTCATGAATGCCAACTGCATCAACGTCACCGTGGCGATCGCGCCGACAAACACCGATTTCATGCGTCCGCGGCTTTCGGCCTGAATAATAAACGGCACCATCAAGGCAAACGACAGCAACATCACCGGCAGATAGATCTCCCAATGGCTCAGACTGTCCAATCCGGCGCCGTCGCGCAAGGCCAACGGCAGCACCACAAACATCGCCGTCAAGGTCGCATGCAATACAAACACCCCCAGATCCAAACGCAATAACTGGGCGTTTTTCAAAATCGCGCCGAACTGGCTCGGGTCGGTTTCCGCCTCGCGCTGAAATACCTGCTTTTCGATTTTAGGCACCGCAAACATTACCAGCAGCATCCCGATAACGGCCAGCAGCGCCGTTGCCCAGAAAATACCGCGCACCCCGATCCAGGCCGCCAACAGCGGCCCGGCAATCAGCGACAGGGTGAACGACAAACCGATGGTCATGCCCACAATCGACATGGCGCGCAAACGGAACTGCTCGGTGACCAGATCCGCCACCGTGGCCATCAACACCGCGGCAACCGCCCCCATGCCCTGCAACGCCCGACCGATGATCATCATCTCGATCGAATCGGCCAGCGCACAGACAACCGAACCGAGCATGAATACCACCATGCCGGCGATAATCAGCGGCTTGCGCCCGAACTTGTCGGACAACATACCGTAAGGAATCTGCAACAGCGCCTGCGTCAGGCCGTAAATCCCGATGGCGATACCGATCTGCGTGCCGGTGATATTGGCAAATTCCGCTTCGGCAAACAGCGCAAACACGGGGAAAATCATAAACAGCCCGAGCATGCGGGTCGAGAAAATACCGGCCACGGAGAAGGCCGCGCGTTTTTCCGTTGAACTCATGGTGACGGGAGAAGGTAATGACATACAACAAATCCTGTAATCATCCTCGGCGTAATCCAAGGCTAGTAAAGCGGCTAAAAAATTAAGAGGGCGATTATAACACTCCTCCAAAAGCTTCAGACTATAATTGAATTTCAACGCCAACACATCCCTTCATCCTTAGGAGTGTCCATGAAAAATGCTCGCCTTACCACTATGTTGCTGATTCCGTTAATGGCCTGCGTAGCCGGCCTGTTCAGTTTGAGCGCCCAGGCCGAAGACGCCACCTATCATCAAGTCCATTTCAGCATCAGCCAGAGCGATACGCTGCAAAATGACACCGCGCAGGTTGTATTGCAGGCCATCGCTGAATCGGTCAGCGCAGAAGTGGCTGCCCAACAGATTAACCGGCAGATGCAGGCGGCCATCAAACTGCTCAAACCGCTTAAACAGATTAAAATCCAAAGCGGCCCGTACAGCGTCAACCCGGTGTACAACAAGCAGCGAGTCATTCAGCACTGGCGCGGCCAACAGACGCTGACGCTCACCACGCAGGACCTACCCGGCCTGCCGAGCGTATTAAGCAAATTGGAGAAACTGCTGACCTATCAATCCACCCGCTTCAGCATCTCCGAAACGCTGCGCCACCAAGCCCAGAAAAAGCTGATTGCCGAGGCCATGCAGACTTACCAGGCCCGCGCTTCGCAGATTGCCGAAGGGTTTAAAGCGCCGGCTTACGAACTGCTTGAGACCCGCATTCAAACCAATGGGGTGCAACCCATCCACCATCAGCCCTACATGCTCGCCAGCCGTGCCATGGCCGAGAGCGCCGAACCGGTCATGGAGGCCGGCGAGTCGGAAATCCGCGTGGAGATCAGCGGCCTATTGCGCCTGCCCTTGGCAAAAATCCAATAAGCGGCCTGCACTTAAGCCAACGCTGTTTAAATTGTTATAATGCTTTATTCATTTTTTTAACCATTTTTTAACCGCCACGGTGGCCCATGCTAGAAAAGATTGTGATTCAAGGGGCGCGTACCCACAACCTCAAAAACATCGACGTCAGCCTGCCGCGCGATAAACTCATCGTGATTACCGGCCTGTCCGGTTCCGGCAAGTCGTCGCTGGCCTTCGACACCATCTACGCCGAAGGCCAACGCCGTTATGTGGAATCGCTCTCCGCCTACGCGCGCCAGTTTTTGTCGGTGATGGAGAAGCCCGATGTCGATCACATCGAAGGACTCTCGCCGGCCATCTCCATCGAGCAGAAATCCACCTCGCACAACCCGCGCTCCACCGTCGGCACCGTGACCGAAATTTACGATTATATGCGCCTGCTGTATGCACGCACCGGCACACCGCGTTGCCCGACGCACGGCTGTGACCTCGAAGCACAGACCGTCAGCCAGATGGTGGACCGCACTTTGAGTCTGCCCGAAGGCAGCAAATGCCTGCTGATCTCACCGGTGATTCGCGGCAAAAAAGGCGAACACCATCAACTGCTCGACGAGTTGCAGGCGCAGGGCTTTATCCGCGCCCGCATCGACGGCGAAGTGCGCGAGCTGGACGGCACGATCACGCTCGACAAAAACAAGAAACACGATATCGAAGTCATCGTCGACCGCTTCAAGGTGCGCGACGACCTCAAGCAACGCCTGGCCGAATCCTTCGAAACCGCATTGCGTCTTTCCGATGGCCTGGCGATGGTATTGCCGATGGACGACGAGGACGATTTTGAACTGCTGTTCTCGGAAAAGTTCTCCTGCCCGCACTGCGGCTACTCCGTGCCGGAACTGGAACCGCGCATCTTCTCCTTCAACAACCCGCACGGTGCCTGCCCAAGCTGCGACGGTTTGGGGGTCAAGGAGAGCTTTGATGCCAACAAGGTCATCACCCACCCCGAACTGAGCCTGGCCGGCGGCGCCATCCGCGGTTGGGATCGCCGCCACAAATACTATTACGACATCCTCAAAGCCGTCGCCGACCACTACGGTTTTGATGTGGAAACGCCGTGGGAAGAACTCACGCCGGAGTTCCAGAAAGTGATCCTGCACGGTTCGGGCACTAAAAAGATTCCGCTGCCGCACGGCAAATACAGTGACGTGCGCCGCTTTGAGGGCGTGATCCCCAATATGGAACGCCGTTTTGCCGAAACCGAAAGCAAGACCGTACGCGACGAGCTCGACAAATACCGCATGACCCACGTCTGCCCGGCCTGCGAAGGCACGCGCCTCAATACCGCCGCGCGTCATGTCTATATTGCCGACAAGAGTTTGCCCAGTCTGACGGCCCTGCCGATCAACGAGCTGCACGACTTTTTCAGCACGCTGGAGCTGAGTGGCTCGAAGGGCGAAATCGCCAAGAAAATCGTCAAGGAGATTCACGACCGCCTGAGTTTTCTGGTGAACGTCGGTTTGAACTACCTGACACTGGACCGCAGCGCCGAAACGCTGTCCGGCGGCGAGGCGCAGCGTATCCGTCTGGCGAGCCAGATCGGCGCCGGTCTGGTGGGCGTGATGTACGTGCTAGACGAGCCTTCCATCGGCCTGCATCAGCGCGATAACGACCGTCTGCTGGCGACTCTTACGCATCTGCGTGATCTGGGCAATACCGTGATTGTGGTCGAGCATGACGAAGACGCCATCCGCGCCGCCGATTATGTGCTCGACATCGGCCCCGGTGCGGGGATTCACGGCGGGCGCATTATGGCGCAAGGTACGCCGCAGGAAGTCATGGACAATCCGCAGTCGCTGACCGGCCAGTTCCTCAAGGGCACGCGTCAAATCGCCATCCCTGCCGAACGCCTGCCCGCACCCAAAGACAAATGGCTCACCATTCACGGGGCGCGCGGCAACAACCTCAAAAACGTCACCTTGCAGATTCCCGCCGGATTGCTGACGTGCATTACCGGCGTGTCGGGTTCGGGTAAATCCACCCTGATTAACGAAACCCTCTCCAAAATCGCCGCCAATGTGTTGAACGGCGCGCAGCAGGATACCGCGCCTTATGACAAGGTCGAGGGCATGCAACATTTCGACAAGTCGGTGAATATCGACCAGAGCGCCATCGGCCGTACGCCGCGCTCCAATCCGGCGACCTACACCGGCCTGTTCACGCCGATCCGCGAACTGATGGCCGCCACGCCGGAAGCGCGTACCCGCGGCTATACGCCGGGCCGCTTCAGCTTCAACGTCAAGGGCGGGCGCTGCGAGGCTTGCCAAGGCGACGGCGTACTCAAAGTGGAGATGCACTTCCTGCCGGACGTGTATGTGCCCTGCGATGTCTGCCACGGCCAGCGTTACAACCGCGAGACCCTGCAGGTGGAGTACAAAGGCAAAAACATCCATGAAATTCTGGAGATGACTGTCGAGGATTCGCGTGCTTTCTTCGACGCCATTCCGGTGATTGCGCGCAAACTGCAAACCCTGATCGACGTCGGTTTGGGTTATATCAAACTGGGGCAGAGCGCCACGACCCTATCGGGTGGCGAGGCGCAGCGCATCAAATTGGCCAAAGAGCTTTCCAAGCGCGATACCGGCAACACCCTGTATATTCTGGACGAGCCGACTACCGGCCTGCATTTCCACGATATCGATCTGTTGTTGCAGGTCATCCGCCATCTGCGCGATCAGGGTAATACCATCGTGATTATCGAACACAATCTGGATGTGATTAAAACGGCCGACTGGATCGTCGACCTCGGGCCGGAAGGCGGTTCGGGCGGCGGCGAGATTATCGCCACCGGTACGCCGGAAACCATCGCCAATACGCCGGGTTCCCATACTGGACACTATTTGAAGAAGTTACTCTGATGGTTGGATTTTGGCAGAAAAAACGCGCTCAAAAAACTCAACAGGCCGGGTATGGCGCACGCCGCCGCTGGTGGCTACCCGGCCTGTTGAGTTTTGTAAGCCTGTTTTCTGCGCCGATCCACGCCGATGAAATCAACCTGCTCGACTGGCGCAATCCGCTTTATCTGGAACGCGCTTTTATTGAAATTGCGATGAAGAACGAATATCGCCAAACCGATATGCGTCTGCACAAATGGCAGGCGCCCATTCTGTATCAGTTTGAATACCACACGCCGTATAAAAACAAAAATCGCATGACCGAAAAGATGTTTGATATCCATTTCGAGCATCTGCACAGAATCACCGGCCACCCGATCAGACGCGTCAAAAAAGGGGAATATGCCAATCTCACCATTGTCATCACCCAGGACCGTCTCTATAAGGAAGATATCGAGCACTATACCCGTCAGGCACCGAACGGACTGGAACGCGACAGTCACTGCATTGCGCACTATCAGACCGACAACACCGGTGCGATAGACTACGCCAATATTATCCTGCCGCTGGATCACGTTATGAGCCGAGGCTTGCTGGCAACCTGCGTAGTGGAGGAATCCACCCAGATTATGGGGTTGCCCAACGATTCCGACTGGGTCAACCCGAGCATCGCCAACGATAAGAGTAAAATTGAATTCCTGACCGGTCTGGACTATACGCTATTGAAAATACTCTATTCGAGTGAACTGCAACCCGGTATGCCGCTGCAAGAGAGTCAGCCGAAAATTCGCCATGTGATTCACCGCTTCGAGCGCGACGGCACGATTGATCGCGCCAATCAGGAAGTCAATCGCTACGGGCTTTATCCGCTATTGAACTAATTCGATGTGGATTGACAGGCCGTTGCGGCCAGTTTCTGGATCACATAACCCGCCAGCATCAGGCCGAAAATGCCCGGCATGTAGCTGGCCGTGCCATTGACCACCCTGCCGCGCGCACCGCAAATCTCCTCCATCGGCCCCGGCTCTTTCGGCGACTCTGTCGAAAAGACGGTCATGACCCCTTTTTGAATTCCCTGCTTTTTTAAACGCTGGCGCATATTGCGCGCCAGAGCACAACCGTGGGTTCTGGAAATATCCGCCAGGGCAATTTTGGACGGATCGATACGGCGTCCTGCCCCCATGCTGGAAGCCACTTTATGCCCTTTCTGTACGGCTGTTGCCACCAACGCGACTTTGCAATTGAGGCTATCAATCGCATCGATAACATAATCAAAGTCGTCCGACAGCAGCGTATCCATATCCTCAGGGCGGATAAATTCCTTGCGTACCGTCACAATGCAGTGCGGATTGATGTCTGCTATGCGCTCACGCATCACGTCTGCCTTATTGCGCCCCTGGGTGGAGTGCAACGCGATGATTTGACGGTTCATATTGGAGGCTGAGACCTGATCATGGTCAATGATGGTCAAACGTCCCACGCCGGCCCGCGCCAGCGCCTCGATGACAAAACCGCCAACACCGCCGACACCGGCGACCAAGACGTGCGATTGTTGCAAGGCGTCGATACCGGCCTGTTCAAATACCAAAAGACTGCGTTCAAATAATGCCGACATGCCAAAATCCGTTACCTAAATTGAAAAATCTGTTGTGCATTATGCCCGCTAACGGCGATGACGTCATCTATTTGCAAACCAGACAACTCCGCAATCCGCGCAATGGTGCGATCAATATCGTGAAGATGGCCGGTTTTAGCGCCAGGCAGCGCAATATTGGGCGCATCGCTTTCCAACACGATATGATCGAGTCCGAAATAAGAGACGAGCTGATGATAACGCCGCGCATTGTCGCGCAGCACAATGCCATTGACGCCTATTTTGAAGCCCAAATCGACATAACGCCGCGCCAGTTCGATACTCGCACCGAGACTGTGTACCACCCCTTGCGGCCTGTAACGCTTCAGCAGCGCCAGCATGACCTCATGCGCCTTGACAACATGCAACGACACGGGCAACTTAAAATCGGCTGCCAGAGTTAGTTGTTGCTCAAACACCTGTACCTGTAAATGCCGGCTATGGCTGTGTGATGCTGAGAAATCCAGACCGATTTCACCGATGGCGGTTGGCTTGTCACTCTCTATAAGGGCTGACAATTCAGACAATACGTTATCTGATTGCGTGCAGACAAACCAGGGATGTATGCCAAACGCGGCATAGATGTTGGCAGAAGACCGAGCGAGCGTCGACACGGCCTGCCAGTTCTCCATACCGGTAGACATGGTCAGATAACGTCTATCAGGCATAAGCTCTGCGTACAAGTCATCCGCTGTCAATAGATCAAGGTGGCAATGGGTATCGATAATCATAGGATTACATTTATAGCAGACATAAAAAAAGCCGGTCAAGACCGGCTTCTTTTATCTGTAACAGCTTATTCTGCTGATTCAGTTGACGCAGCTGGGCGGTCAACCAATTCAACAATCGCCATTGGGGCATTGTCACCAGGACGGTAACCGCATTTCAGAATGCGGATATATCCACCTGGACGACCTTGGTAACGTGGACCAAGTTCGTTGAACAATTTGCCAACAGCAGCCTTATCACCCAAACGTGATTGAGCAATACGACGGTTGTGAACACTGTCAGTTTTAGCAAGTGTAATCAAAGGCTCTGCGATAGTGCGCAATTCTTTAGCCTTAGGAACCGTAGTACGAATCACTTCATGCTCAAATAGTGAGGCAGACATGTTTTTGAACATTGCCTTGCGGTGTGAGCTATTACGATTAAACTTACGACCTGATTTACCATGACGCATGATAGCTTCCTTATATTAAATAGACTCTTTGCTCACCAAGCTCGCTGGTGGCCAGTTCTCTAATTTCGTACCCAAACTCAGGCCGCGCTGTGCAAGCACATCCTTGATCTCTTGTAGAGACTTCTTACCCAAGTTAGGTGTTTTCAGTAAGTGAGTTTCAGAACGTTGTACCAAATCACCGATGTAGTAAATCTGTTCTGCTTTCAAGCAGTTTGCCGAACGTACCGTCAACTCCAAATCGTCAACCGGCTGCAAGAAGATCGGATCAAACTCGTTCTCTTCTTCAGCAGGCGCAGCCACTTCTTTATGCTTCAGATCAACAAAAGCATTCAGTTGATAATGCAATACAGTCGCTGCTTGCTTGATCGCATTTTCAGGATCTAGCGTACCGTCTGTCACCACGTCAATGATTAGCTTGTCCAAGTCAGTACGCTGTTCAACACGCGCGTTCTGCACTTCGTAGCTAACCGTATGTACCGGGCTGAAGCTGGCATCCAGCTTCAAAGAACCAATCTGAGTCGATTCTGATTCAGTTTGCGCTGGGCGGTAACCGATACCGGTCTCGACGCGCAACTTCATGCTCAACTCAGCGCCTTCGCTAACATGCGCGATGACGTGGTCAGGATTAGCAATTTCTACATCATGATCAACTTCAATATCTGATGCACGAACAACTGCTGGTCCCTTTTTATGTAAAGTCAATTCTGCGCTGCTTTTGGCGTTCAGTTTGACAGAAACCTCTTTAAGGTTAAGAAGGATTTCCAATACGTCTTCTCTAACGCCTTCGATTGTTGAATACTCATGTAGAACACCGTCAATCTGAGCTTCAACAATCGCAGCACCTGGCATGGAAGATAACAAAATACGACGCAGTGCGTTCCCCAGCGTGTGGCCAAAACCGCGTTCAAGCGGCTCTAGCGTCACGCGGCTATGAAACGGCGACAGTTTTTGAATATCGACTAAACGAGGTGTTAACAGCTGTTCTAACATCTCTTGCATTAGAAGTTATCTCCGTTTGAATATTACTTAGAGTAAAGCTCAACAATTAGGTTTTCTGAAATATCCGCAGATAGGTCAGAGCGATCTGGAACCATTTTGAAGATACCTTCAAATTTAGCGCCATCTACTTCAACCCAACCAACCGTACCTGATTGCGAGCTCAATGCTAGCGCAGCGGCGATACGTGATTGGTTACGAGCTTTTTCTCTTACCGTGATAGTGTCACCGGCAGAAACTTCATAAGAAGGAATGTTTACTGTTTGACCGTTAACCATGATGGCCTTGTGAGAAACCAACTGACGTGCTTCAGCACGTGTCGTGGCGAATCCCATACGATAAACAACGTTATCCAAGCGACTTTCCAGGATTTGCAGCAGGTTAACACCTGTTGAACCCTTACGACGGTCAGCTTCTTTGTAGTAAAGACGGAATTTTTTCTCAAGTACACCGTACATACGACGTACTTTTTGCTTTTCACGCAACTGAACACCGTATTCAGTTACACGCTTACGGGCTGCACCGTGAACACCAGGCAATTGATCGATTTTACATTTTGATTCGATGCTACGCACACCGCTTTTCAAAAATAGATCAGTCCCTTCACGACGTGCAAGTTTACACTTAGGTCCAATATATCTAGCCATGTTTACCTCAAATATTAAACGCGACGTTTCTTAGGTGGACGGCAACCATTGTGTGGAATTGGTGTTACGTCAGCAATAGCCGTAATCTTGAAACCAGCACTATGTAAACCGCGAACAGCCGAGTCACGACCAGGTCCTGGACCTTTAACCATAACTTCCATATTTTTAACGCCGTACTCGTGTGCAACTTGTCCAGCTCTCTCAGCTGCAACCTGTGCAGCGAATGGAGTGCTCTTACGTGAACCGCGGAAACCGCTGCCACCTGAAGTTGCCCAACATAGAGTGTTACCCTGACGATCAGTAATCGTCACGATAGTATTATTGAAAGTCGCATGAACGTGTGCAACGGCATCCGTTACGACCTGTCTGACTTTCTTTTTAACACGCGAATTTGCTTTTGCCATATCTACTCTCGCAATTATGCGTTATTTCTTAATAGGTCTTACAGGACCTTTACGGGTGCGAGCGTTCGTTTTCGTACGCTGACCACGTAGAGGCAGACTGCGACGGTGACGAATACCACGGTAACATCCCATGTCCATCAAACGTTTAATGTTCATGGAAACATCACGACGCAGGTCACCTTCAATTTTGTATTTAGTTACTTCAGAACGAAGTGCTTCCAACTGATCTTCAGTTAGTTCTCTAACTTTAGTGGTTGGATCCAAATTAACAGCGACACAGATTGCTTTTGAAGTTGTTGGTCCAATCCCGTAGATTGAAGTCAAACCGATCACAACGTGCTTGTTAACAGGAATGTTTACGCCGGCGATACGTGCCATTTTGACGCTCCCTTTAAATCCATCTACTGAAAAACGGTAAATTATACTGGTTTTTCATATCAATTACTAGATTAATAACTTAGGTAAGTTATTTTCCTTTTAATCTTGCTTTTTTCATCATGCCTTCATACTGGGTCGATTGCATATGTGCTTGAACCTGTGTCATGAAATCCATGACCACAACCACAATAATCAGCAATGATGTTCCACCAAAATAGAAAGGAACATTCCAGTAAAGAATCAAAAATTCTGGCAACAAACAAACGGCCGTAATATAGATAGCACCAGCCAGAGTCAAACGACCCATAATGCCATCGATATGTCGTGCAGTTTGCGGACCTGGACGAATACCAGGCAAGTAAGCACCGGATTTTCTCAGGTTATCTGCCGTTTCATCAGGATTGAAAACAATCGCTGTATAAAAGAAGCAGAAGAAGATAATCGCTAATGCATACAAAAGAATGTACAAAGGCTGACCTGGTGACAACGTGGTAGCGATGTCCTTAAGCCATCCCATATTCTCTGCCGAACCAAACCATCCACCTAGCGTTGCCGGGAAAAGAATGATACTGGAAGCAAAGATCGGAGGGATTACTCCCGCCATATTAAGCTTCAGTGGAAGATGACTTTCTTGACCACCGTAAAGCTTACGTCCTCGCATTTTCTGGGCATAGTGAACAGGGATACGTCTTTGTCCACGTTCAACAAACACCACAAATGCAATGACGGCAAAAACCAAGGCAAGCAAAACAAATACAGTGATGGCATGCATCGCACCTGTATTAACCTGCTCAAAAGTACCGCCTAGTGCCGTAGGTAACCCTGCAACAATACCGGCGAAAATAATCAGCGAGATACCATTTCCAATGCCGCGCTCGGTGATCTGCTCACCCAACCACATCAGGAAAATCGTACCGCCTACTAAGGTTGTAACAGCCGTTACTTTAAATAAGAATCCCGGATCCACAACAACAGACATGCCATTGATGTTTTGAGACTCTAATGCAATTGCAACCCCTAATGCCTGAAAGGTAGCTAGAACAACTGTCCCCATACGTGTGTATTGGGTAATTTTTCTACGACCTTGCTCTCCACCTTCTTTTTTAAGTTTGGACAGCTCAGGTGAAACCACCGTCAGGAGCTGCATGATGATCGATGCCGAAATATATGGCATGATCCCTAAAGCGAAGATCGAAAGACGCTCAAGGGCACCCCCTGAGAACATGTTAAACATGTCCAGGATAGTGCCCTTTTGCTGTTCAAACATTGCGGCCAATGCAACTGGATCGATTGACGGAACGGGAATATGTGTTCCCAGTCGGTACACAATCAAAGCGCCTAAAACAAATAGAATTCTATTCTTTAGGTCACTCATAGCGTTGGATGCAATTGAACTATTCATATGGATTAGGCTTCGATTGATCCGCCAGCAGCTTCAATAGCTGCTTTTGCACCGGCAGTTGCTTTAATACCAGATAGTTTTACCGCTTTGGTAATAGAACCAGTATTAACAACTTTGACAAACTTAATCTTTTCACCGATTACGTCTGCCGCTTTCAGTGCAGCAACATCAACCACTTCAACGTCCAATTTAGATAGCAGATCCAAGTTGATTTCAGTTGTCACAGCCGCTTTGCGAGAAACGAAGCCTACTTTTGGTAGACGACGCTGCAAAGGCATCTGACCGCCTTCAAAACCTACTTTATGGAATCCACCTGAGCGTGACTTTTGACCTTTATGACCACGTCCACCCATCTTACCTAAACCAGAACCTTGACCGCGTCCAACACGCTTCTTGGCAGATTTAGAACCTTCTGCTGGTTTTAGAGTATTTAAATGCATCTTAAGCTTCCTCTACCTTTAGCAAGTAGGAAACCTTATTGATCATCCCACGATTTTCAGGAGTATCAATAACGGTCACTGTTTGGTGCATCTTTCTCAGACCAAGACCAGATACACATGCTTTATGTGCTGGAATACGGCCGATTGGGCTTTTAACCAGCGTCACTTTTACAGTTTTCTTGTCTGACATCTTATTCACCTAAAATTTCAGAAAGCGTTTTGCCACGTTTTGCAGCAATACGCTCTGGGCTGCTCATGCTAGTCAGTGCGTTCACAGTTGTACGAACAACGTTTACTGGACGTGTTGTACCAACGCATTTTGACAATACATCCTTAACACCCGCTGCTTCTAGTACGGCACGCATCGCACCACCGGCGATAACACCAGTACCTTCTGAAGCTGGCAGCATAACGATGTTAGCAGCACCTTGCTTATAGTTAATTGGGTACTGAAGCGTTCCATTATTCAATGGAATAGACTTCATGTTGCGACGTGCTTTATCCATTGCTTTTTTAATAGCAACAGGAACTTCGCTCGCTTTACCACTACCGTAACCAACGCGGCCTTCGCCATCGCCAACAACTGCAAGTGCTGAGAAAGCAAATACACGACCACCTTTTACAACCTTAGCAACACGGCGAACTGATACTAGTTTTTCAACTAGACCATCTTGTCCTTCTTGTAATTCACGTGAAGACATAATTCATCCTTCCTTTAAAATTCAAGACCGTTTTCACGGGCTGATTCTGCTAACTGTTGTACACGACCATGGTATTTGAAACCAGAACGGTCAAATGCAACTTTAGTCACACCTGCAGCTTTCGCTTTTTCAGCAATCGCTTTACCAACAACTTTAGCAGCATCTTTATTACCGGTGTTGCTGATTTCTTTTTTAATGTCCGCTTGTACAGTAGAGCTTGAAGCAATCACTTCAGCACCATTGGCTGAAATCAATTGAGCATAGATATGCTGTGAAGTGCGGTGTACACACAAACGTGGTACTGACAATTCACGGATTTTTGCTCTTGTTTTCTTAGCTCTACGAAGACGGGCTGATTTCTTATCCATACTTACTTCCAGCCTTATTTCTTCTTAGCTTCTTTACGAATAATGCGCTCATTTGCATACTTCACACCCTTGCCTTTATATGGCTCAGGTGGACGATATCCACGGATATCAGCAGCAACTTGACCAACCATTTGTTTGTCAGCGCCTTTAACGATGATTTCAGTTTGAGATGGCGTCTCAACTGTAATACCCGCAGGAATCGGGTGATTTACAGGATGAGAAAAACCAAGCGTCAGGTTCAACGTTTGACCTTGTGCTGCAGCACGGTAACCAACACCGACCAACTGCAACTTCTTTTCAAAGCCAGCGGAAACACCAACAACCATGTTGTTGACGATTGCACGCGCCGTACCTGCTTGTGCCCAACCACCTACAACACCTTCAACAGGTGCAAAACTAACAGAACCATTTTCCTGAGAAATGCGCACTGCTGAGTTGAAAGTCTGAGTTAGAGTCCCTTTTGAACCTTTTACGGTCACTTCGTTACCCTTAACAGTCACTTCAACACCAGCTGGAAGCACAACAGGAGCTTTTGCAATACGAGACATAATGAATCTATCCTTAAGCTACGTAGCAAATGACTTCACCACCGATGCCCGCTTTGCGTGCTTCACGGTCAGTCATAATACCTTTTGATGTTGAAATAAGAGCGATACCTAGACCGCCAACTACTTGTGGAAGCTCATCCTTGTGCTTGTAAACACGAAGACCAGGACGGCTAACACGCTTAATCATCTCAATTACTGGCTTGCCTTCGAAATATTTCAAATCGACCGACAATTCAGATTTACCTTCATTTTCTTTAACGCTGAATTTCGAGATGTAACCTTCATCCGCCAACACCTTAACGATGGCTAGCTTTAATTTTGAAGAAGGCATAACAACATTCGCATGACCAGCCATTTGGCTGTTACGAATGCGTGTCAACATATCAGCGATTGGATCAGACATACTCATAGATTATTATCCTTATATCCTTACCAGCTGGCTTTTCTTAAACCAGGAACATCACCCTGCATAGCTAACTGACGTAGCATGTTACGTGACAAACCAAACTTTCTGTATACGCCGTGAGGACGACCTGTCAAGCGGCAACGGTTTTGTTGACGCACAGGAGAAGCGTTACGTGGCAATTTAGCCAACTTATCCATCGCTTCCATACGCTCTTCGAAACTCAGTGACATATCAACAGATGCCGCTTTCAAAGCTGCACGCTTCTCAGCATACTTAGCAACTGCCTTCGCACGTTTCAATTCTCTTTGAATCATTGATAGCTTAGCCACAAGAAAACCCTCACTTCTTAAATGGGAAATTAAAGGCTTCTAGAAGAGCTTTAGCTTCTTCATTGGTAGAAGCAGTCGTCGTGAAGCTGATATCCATACCACGGATTTTGTCAACTTTCTCAAACTCGATCTCTGGGAAAATGATCTGCTCTTTTAAACCCATGTTGTAGTTACCGCGACCATCAAATCCTTTTGGATTGATACCACGGAAGTCACGAACGCGCGGTAGCGCGATATTGATTAGACGATCCAAGAACTCATACATTCTTTCGCCACGCAACGTCACTTTACAACCAACTGGGTAGCCTTCACGCACTTTGAAGCTAGCAACGGATTTACGTGCCAGCGTGCGGACAACTTTTTGTCCAGCAATCTTTTCCAGATCAGCCACTGCGTTATCTAATACTTTTTTATCACCGATTGCTTCACCGACGCCCATGTTGATCGTGATTTTCGTCAACTTCGGGGCCTGCATAGGTGTCTTATAACCAAACTTCTCAATCAATTGAGAAACAACTTGGTCTTTGTAGAATTGTTGTAATCTTGCCATTTTTCTAACCTATCTTAAGCATCAACTGCTTTGCCAGTAGATTTGAAAAAGCGGATTTTAGTTTCACCTTCAACCTTGAAACCAACTTTATCTGCTTTCTGCGTTTCTGGGTTCCACAATGCTACGTTTGAAGCGTCTAAAGGCATTTCTTTAGAAACAACACCACCTTGGGCGCCAGTCATAGGATTTGGCTTCGTGTGTTTTTTAGCCAAATTAATCCCATCTACAATTACCTTACCGTTTTTAAGGACTGCAGAGATAGAACCACGTTTACCTTTATCTTTACCAGTGATGACAACAACTTCATCACCTTTTCTTAAACGATTCATTACTTCTTCCTTATAGAACTTCAGGAGCCAATGAAACAATTTTCATAAATTTTTCATTACGAAGCTCACGAGTAACAGGTCCAAAAATACGCGTCCCGATTGGCTCAAGTTTGTTATTCAGGATAACTGCAGCGTTACCGTCAAACTTGATCAAAGAACCGTCTTGACGTCTTACACCTTTTGCAGTGCGAACCACTACGGCGTTATAAACATCACCTTTCTTAACCTTACCACGTGGTGCAGCTTCTTTAACACTCACTTTGATAACGTCACCAATGTTGGCATAGCGACGGTGTGAACCGCCCAACACCTTGATACATTGAACAACGCGTGCTCCACTGTTATCAGCAACATCAAGCACTGTTTGCATTTGAATCATGGTGGTACTCCATCCATAAATTTAGAATTTAATACAGCACGAAAACCGCTAGAGTGGCCAGTTCCATTTGGCTTAACCACTCTAACGGTGCGAATCAAAAAATTATAACAAACTTTTTGACTTTGTGCTAGCTATTTATTTAGCTTAAATCTTCGCTTTCTCGTCAACACTTACCAAAGTCCAAGATTTGCTTTTGGAAATTGGTGTGCATTCCATGATTGTGACCAGATCACCAACACCACAAGCGTTGTCTGAATCATGTGCCATCAACTTGGTAGACTTACGAACGAACTTCTTATACTTAGGGTGCTTGATGAAACGATCAATACGAACAACGATCGATTGTTGCATTGCGTTGCTTACTACAACACCCTGAACTGTACGTGCTTTGTTTTCTTGACCAGCCATTCTTACTTACTCACTTTTTGACGAATGATGGTTTTAACGCGTGCAATTGAACGACGCACTGTCTTCAATTGAGCAGCGTTTGCCAATTGGCCAGTTGCATGCTGCATTCTTAGGTTGAATTGACTCTTCATCAACTCAACCAATTCTGCGCGCAATTCTTCAACTGTTTTGTCTTGTAGTTCTTTTGCAGTCATTTTACATCACCGTTCTGGTTACAACTTGGGTTTTAAATGGTAGTTTAGCAGCAGCCAAAGCAAACGCTTCAGAAGCTAACTTCTCATCTACACCCTGGATTTCATAAAGGATACGGCCTGGTTGAATTTGGGCAACCCAGTAATCAACACTACCCTTACCTTTACCCATACGAACCTCTAGAGGTTTAGTAGTGATTGGCTTGTCAGGGAACACACGGATCCAGATTTTAGCGCCACGTTTAACGTGACGAGTCATAACACGACGACCAGCTTCGATTTGACGTGAAGTCATACGGCCACGCTCAAGGGCTTTAAGACCGAAATCACCAAAGCTAACTTTGTTACCGACTTGCGCCAGACCACGGTTACGACCTTTGTGTACTTTTCTAAATTTTGTACGTTTAGGCATTAACATAGTAAGTTATCCTTTTATTTACGGCCTTTTTTGCCCTTAGATTGGTTATCGTCGTTCAGTGCCAATTTACCCAGTTTTTCACCTTTAAAGATCCAAACCTTAACACCGATCTTACCGTAAGTTGTATCCGCTTCGAATGTCGCGTAATCGATATCAGCACGGAATGTATGTAAAGGTACACGACCTTCACGGTACCATTCGGCACGTGCGATATCAGCACCGTTCAAACGTCCTGATACAGTTACTTTGATACCTTCAGCGCCCAAACGCATTGCATTACCAACAGCACGTTTCATAGCACGACGGAATTGGATACGCTTTTCAAGCTGTTGAGCAATGCTCTCAGCAACCAACTTCGCATCCAACTCAGGCTTTTTGATCTCTTCGATGTTGATGTTTACAGGCATACCAGTCTTTGCAGACAGAGACTGTTTCAACTTCTCGATATCTTCGCCTTTTTTACCAATCACGACACCTGGACGTGCAGTGTGAACAGTCACGCGAATACCGTTGGCAACGCGCTCGATGTTCAACTTACTGATTGAAGCGTGCTTCAATTTTTCATTTAGTTCATTGCGGATTTCAACGTCGCTAACCAAGAAATCAGCGTAGTTTTTGCTGTCAGCATACCAACGAGAATTCCAGTCTTTGGTGATCCCTAGACGGATACCAATAGGATGTACTTTTTGACCCATTCTGATTCTCCTTATTTGTTGCCAACAGTCACAGTGATGTGGCTTGTGCGTTTGAAGATGCGGTTACCGCGACCTTTTGCACGTGCTCTCATGCGCTTCATGATTGGACCTTCGTTTACAAAAGCCGCAGTCACTTTTAGCTCATCGATGTCAGCCCCTTCGTTGTGCTCAGCGTTAGCAATCGCTGAGTTCAAAACGGCTTTCATCAATTCAGCTGCTTTTTTATCACTGAAAGCAAGGATGTTAACAGCAGTCTCTACATCTTTACCGCGAATCATATCTGCTACCAAGCGAGCTTTTTGAGGAGAGATACGAGCAAATTTATGTGTTGCACTTACTTGCATGACAGTCTCCTATTAACGCTTCTTGGCTTTCTTATCCGCAGCATGGCCGCGGTAAGTACGAGTCATTGAAAATTCACCCAATTTATGGCCAACCATGTTCTCGGATACGAAAACCGGAATATGCTCTTTACCATTGTGAACGGCGATTGTTAGACCGATCATCTCAGGTAAAATCATAGAGCGACGTGACCATGTTTTAATTGGACGTTTATTACCAGATTCTTGCGCCTCAACCACTTTTTTGTACAAGTGGTGATCTACAAAAGGTCCTTTTTTAACTGAACGTGGCATCAGTGTCCTTCCTTATTATTTGTTACGACGACGTACGATCATTCCATCAGTACGCTTATTACTACGAGTCTTCTTACCTTTAGTCGGAACACCCCATGGCGTCACAGGATGACGACCACCAGAAGTACGACCTTCACCACCACCGTGTGGGTGATCAACAGGGTTCATAGCAACACCACGAACTGTAGGACGAACACCGCGCCAACGCATTGCACCCGCTTTACCGATCTTACGCAAGCTGTGCTCTGAGTTACCTACTTCGCCGATTGTCGCTTTACACTCAGCCAAAATCTTACGCATTTCGCCTGAACGCAGCTTGACCAGTACATAAGCACCGTCACGACCAGCGATTTGAACTGAAGCACCAGCAGAACGTGCAATTTGTGCACCTTTACCTGGACGCATTTCTACAGCGTGAACAACCGTACCTACAGGAATGTTACGCAGCGGCAAACAGTTACCTACTTTGATCGACACATGATCACCAGACTCAACGACATCACCCGCTACCAATTTTTTAGGCGCAATGATGTAAGCACGCTCGCCGTCAGCATATTTCAGCAAGGCAATGTGTGCAGTACGGTTAGGGTCATACTCCAAACGTTCAACAGTAGCTGGAATGCCTACTTTATTGCGTTTGAAATCGATCAAACGGTAGTGTTGCTTGTGACCGCCACCTTGATGACGAACAGTAATGCGACCTTTGTTGTTACGGCCACCGTTTTTTGATTTCTTTTCTAGCAAGGCTGCGTGAGGCTTACCTTTGTGCAAGCTTGGCTCAACGATGCTGACAACGAAACGGCGTCCTGGAGAAGTAGGCTTAGCCTTTTTAATAATTGCCATCTTTAGACTCCTTACTCAGCGCTTACAAAATCAATTTCTTGACCAGCAGCCAAACGTACGATTGCTTTACGCACGCCATTACGCTTACCTTTACGGCCTTTGAAAACTTTGTTCTTACCTTTGATGTTGATCATGTTCACTGACTGAACCTTAACATCAAACAAACTTTCAACCGCTTGTTTCACTTCTGTCTTTGTTGCAGAAGGAACAACCTTAAACACATACTGACCAACAGTATCCGCAAGAATCGCTGATTTTTCAGAAACGTGTGGTGCAAGCAATACTTTTAAAATTCTTTCTTGATTCATGCTAATTGCTCCTCTAGTCGCTTAACAGCACCTTGAGTCATCACAACATTTTCGAAACCAACCAGGCTTACCGGATCAATACTTGCAACATCGCATACATCTGCGCTGTACAAGTTACGGCAAGACAAATACAAGTATTCGTCAAATGATTCCGTGATAATCAACGCGTCTTTGATGTTCAAAGTAGCCATCTTAGCGTTGAACTCTTTAGTCTTAGGTGCGTCTACCTTGAAATCGTCAACTACGATCAAACGACCAGAACGATTCAACTCAGCGATAATAGAACGCATTGCACCGCGGTACATTTTGCGGTTAACTTTTTGGCTGAAGTCACGGTTATGACCAGGGAAAGCACGACCACCGCCAACCCATACCGGGCTGCGAGTTGTACCGGCACGCGCACGGCCAGTCCCTTTTTGACGCCATGGCTTAGCACCGCCGCCGCTTACTGCAGCACGGTTCTTTTGACCTTTGGTACCAGAACGACCAGCATTCATATACGCTGTAACTACCTGGTGAACCAAAGATTCATTAAAATCCACACCGAAAAGAGCATCAGAAACTGCAACAGTTCCGTTTTCTTTACCAGTGGCTAATTCAATTAATTTCAATTCCATCATGTCCACCTTACTTAACAGCTTTACGAATGATGACAGTACTGTTTTTAGCACCCGGAACTGCACCACGGATCAACAATAGACCGTTTTCAGCATCCACTTTCACCAAATCCAAGTTCTGTGTAGTTTGACGAACGTTACCCATATGGCCAGACATTTTCTTACCTTTGAAAACGCGACCTGGAGTTTGGTTCTGACCGATAGAACCGTTCGCACGGTGAGACAGAGAGTTACCGTGAGTCATGTCTTGCGTACGGAAGTTATGACGCTTAACACCACCTTGGAAACCTTTACCTTTAGTCGTTCCAGTCACATCTACTACAGCGATTTCATTGAAACGTTCAACAGTCAGTTCAGAACCAACTTCTAGACCTTCCAACTCGTCTGCAGAATCAACACGGAATTCCCACAAACCACGACCAGCTTCAACACCTGCTTTCGCAAAGTGACCTGCGTCAGGCTTGCTGATACGACCGGCATGAACTGAACCGGTTGTTACTTGAATCGCAACATAACCGTCATTTTCAAGAGTTTTTAACTGTGTTACACGGTTAGGAGCAACCTCAACCACAGTTACAGGTGTTGAAACACCGTCTTCATTGAAAACGCGAGTCATACCGATCTTTTTACCAATGAGACCAATACTCATATCAATACCTCATTATTATACTTGTCAGTCATTACGATTGATGACCAACCACACTTTACGCTTAACGTAATTCCAATTGAACGTCTACACCAGCAGCCAAATCTAGCTTCATCAATGCATCAACTGTTTTATCAGTTGGATCAACGATATCTAGCAGACGCTTGTGCGTACGCAATTCATACTGATCACGCGCATCTTTATTGACGTGCGGGGAGATCAGTACAGTAAAACGCTCTTTACGAGTAGGCATTGGGATTGGACCACGCACTTGCGCGCCTGTTCTCTTTGCTGTCTCAGTAATTTCGCGTGCAGACTGATCGATCAAACGATGATCAAACGCCTTCAAGCGAATACGAATATTTTGAGTCGCCATGTATGATTTCTCTTCTTGTAGAAAAAAGAAAAGCAGCGATTTTTTCAAATCACTGCTATTTAAGGTTGCGGATTATAAACAATACAAAATTATTTTACAACAACTTTGTCTTTTTTATTAATCACTTAGTTTTGAACAGGCCGGGTATCCGGCCTATGCATTACTCGATGATTTTCGCAACAACACCCGCACCAACAGTACGTCCACCTTCGCGGATCGCGAAACGTAGACCTTCTGACATGGCGATTGGGTTGATCAACTCTACAGTCATCTGTACGTTGTCACCTGGCATTACCATCTCGATACCTTCTGGCAACTGGCAAGCACCCGTTACGTCAGTAGTACGGAAGTAGAACTGTGGACGGTAACCGTTGAAGAATGGCGTGTGACGACCACCTTCATCTTTTGACAATACGTATACTTCAGCTTCGAATTTAGTGTGAGGCTTAACAGTACCTTTGTGAGCCAATACTTGACCACGTTCAACGTCTTCACGCTTAGTACCACGTAGCAGAACACCTACGTTGTCGCCCGCTTCACCTTGATCCAACAGCTTACGGAACATTTCTACACCAGTAACTGTTGTTTCTTGTGTATCACGGATACCGATGATCTGTACAGTTTCACCAACTTTGATTACACCTGTTTCGATACGACCCGTTACAACCGTACCACGACCTTGGATCGAGAATACGTCTTCTACTGGCATCAGGAATGGCTTGTCAGTTTCACGCATTGGTGTTGGGATGTAAGTGTCCAACGCTTCGATCAAACGACCGATAGCTGGTTCACCGATTTCAGACTGGTCGCCTTCGATCGCTTTCAGTGCAGAACCTTTGATAACTGGCGTGTCATCACCTGGGAAGTCGTAGTCAGATAGAAGTTCGCGAACTTCCATTTCTACCAGTTCCATCAACTCTTCGTCGTCAACCATGTCGGCTTTGTTCAGGAATACTACGATGTATGGTACACCTACCTGACGTGATAGCAGGATGTGCTCACGCGTCTGAGGCATTGGGCCATCAGCAGCTGAACATACTAGGATCGCGCCGTCCATCTGTGCCGCACCCGTGATCATGTTTTTAACATAGTCAGCGTGGCCTGGGCAGTCTACGTGTGCGTAGTGACGTGTTTCTGATTCGTACTCTACGTGTGCTGTAGAGATAGTGATACCACGCTCACGCTCTTCTGGGGCGTTGTCGATCTGGTCGTAAGCTTTAACTTCACCACCAAATTTCTTACCTTGTACAATTGTCAATGCCGCAGTCAGAGTTGTTTTGCCATGGTCAACGTGACCGATAGTTCCAACGTTTACGTGCGGTTTCGTTCTTTCAAACTTAGCTTTTGCCATTGTTTAAACACCTTTATTAAAAAAGCCTTCACCGAAGTGAAAGCTTTATTTGTCAAAATTAAGAACCTTTTTTCGCCTTGGCGATAATTTCTTCTTGGATGTTGTTAGGCGCATCCGCGTATTTTTCAAATGTCATACTATAGCTTGCACGACCTTGAGTCAATGAACGCAACTGTGTCGCATAACCAAACATCTCGGATAAAGGCACCAATGCTTTCAACAACTTAGCACCTTGGATGTCATCCATGCTCTGTACCAAACCACGACGACGGTTCAAGTCACCCATTACGTCACCCATGTAGTCTTCAGGTGTAGTAACTTCAACACTCATGATTGGCTCAAGAACAACTGGGCTAGCTTTTACTACACCGTTCTTGATACCCATAGAGGCTGCAACACGGAACGCCATTTCGTTCGAGTCAACATCATGGTATGAACCGTCAGTCAGGGTAACCTTAACGTCAACCATTGGGTAACCGGCGATAACACCGTTTTCCAACTGTTCTTTAGCACCCTTCTCAACCGCTGGAATGTACTCACGAGGAACCACACCACCAACGATCGCGTTAACGAATTCATAACCTGCACCAGGCTCTGAAGGTTCGATCTTCAGTACAACGTGACCGTATTGACCACGACCACCAGACTGACGAACAAACTTACCTTCGGCTTCAACCGCAGACTTGATCGTTTCACGGTAAGAAACCTGAGGCGCACCGACGTTAGCTTCAACGTTAAACTCACGCTTCATACGGTCAACCAGGATTTCCAAGTGAAGCTCACCCATACCAGACATAATTGTCTGACCGGTTTCTTCATCCGTATTAACACGGAATGATGGATCTTCTGCAGCCAATTTCTGCAGAGCGATACCCATCTTCTCTTGGTCGCTCTTAGTCTTAGGCTCAACCGCGATAGAGATTACCGGCTCAGGGAATTCCATACGCTCAAGAATAACTACATTGTTAGGATCACACAGCGTGTCGCCCGTTGTAGTATCTTTCAAACCGATCGCTGCAGCGATATCGCCGGCGCGAACTTCAGTCAATTCTTCACGGTTGTTAGCGTGCATCTGTACGATACGGCCGATACGCTCACGCTTACCTTTAACAGAGTTCAATACACCGCTACCAGAGTTAATAACACCTGAGTAAACACGGAAGAACGTCAAAGAACCAACGTAAGGGTCAGTCATCAGCTTGAACGCCAATGCAGAGAATGGTGCATCATCACTTGGAGGTACTGCTGAAGGGGTACCGTCTTCCAATTCACACGGAGTATCAGGAATTTCTACAGGAGAAGGCAGGTAGTCAACTACCGCATCCAACATAGCCTGCACACCTTTGTTTTTAAAGGCAGAACCACACATCATCGGAACGATTTCGCCGGCGATCGTACGCGCGCGCAGAGCCGCTTTGATTTCCGCTTCAGACAGCTCATCGCCACCCAAATACTTATCCATCAACTCTTCTGATGACTCCGCCGCCGCTTCGATCATGTTAGTGCGGTACTCTTCAGCCTTAGCAACCAAATCTGCCGGGATATCTTCATAAGTGAACGTCATACCCTGATCAGCTTCGTTCCAGTTGATTGCTTTCATTTTCAACAAATCAACCACGCCGGTAAAGGTGTCTTCAGCCCCGATCGGGATTTGAATTGGTACAGGGTTTGCACCAAGACGTGAACGCATTTGCTCTTCTACGTTATAGAAGTTTGCACCTGAACGGTCCATCTTGTTTACGAATGCAATACGAGGTACTTCATATTTGTTAGCCTGACGCCATACAGTTTCTGACTGAGGCTGAACCCCACCAACTGCACAATAAACCATACAAGCACCGTCCAATACACGCATTGAACGCTCTACTTCGATAGTGAAGTCAACGTGGCCTGGGGTATCGATAATGTTGATACGGTGTTGAGCAAATGAACGGTCCATCCCGCTCCAGAAACAGGTAGTTGCTGCTGATGTGATTGTGATACCGCGCTCTTGTTCCTGCGCCATCCAGTCCATGGTTGCACCACCATCATGCACCTCACCAATCTTGTGAGAAACACCTGTATAGAACAAAACACGCTCAGTGGTCGTGGTTTTACCAGCATCGATGTGAGCAGAAATACCGATATTACGGTAACGCTCAATAGGAGTTGTACGTGCCACTTTAATTAACCTTTAATTAAATGCCAAAACAATAAAGGCCCGTAACCGGGCCCCAAATCTGATTACCAACGGAAGTGCGAGAAAGCCTTGTTGGCTTCGGCCATTCGATGGGTATCTTCTTTTTTCTTGATTGCAGAACCGCGATTCTCCAGTGCGTCTGACAACTCACCGGCCAATCTTAGCATCATGCCTTTTTCGCTACGCTTTCTGGCGGCATCAACCAACCAACGCATAGCCAAAGCCATTTTACGCTCTGGTCTTACTTCAACAGGTACTTGGTAAGTGGCACCACCTACACGGCGTGACTTAACTTCAACCATTGGTCCAACGTTATCAAGCGCATCTCTTAGGATAGCAACTGGGTCGCCACCTTTTTTACGCTCAACAACTACATCCAAAGCACCATAAACAATTTTTTCGGCAACGGCTTTTTTACCGCTTACCATCAACATGTTGACAAATTTAGTCAACGTAACATCACCAAACTTAGGATCAGGCAAAACCTGACGCTTTGGTATTTCTCTTCTTCTAGCCATTCTGAACTCTTCCGGTATAAATTAACACTAAAACTGCCAAGCGTATGTTAAGACTTTATTACTTAGCCTTAGGACGCTTCGCACCGTACTTAGAACGACCTTGTTTACGATTCGCAACACCTGCGCAGTCTAGAGCACCGCGCACTGTGTGGTAACGTACACCAGGCAAGTCTTTTACACGACCACCACGGATAAGGATAACCGAGTGTTCTTGCAGGTTATGGCCTTCACCACCGATATAGGTTGAAACCTCATAACCGTTCGTTAAACGTACACGCGCAACTTTACGCAGAGCAGAGTTTGGCTTCTTAGGGGTTGTTGTATAAACACGCGTACAAACACCACGACGTTGAGGACAAGCCTGCAACGCAGCAACGTTAGATATCTTACGCTTATCTTTACGCGGCTTACGCACCAACTGGTTAATAGTCGCCATTGATTTTCTCCAATTTGAGATTAACTCTTACATAAAAACAAATCTGCGGCCGATTAGGCCGCAGATAAGGTCTGGAATTTTAGATTTCTTAATCTAATAAGTCAAGCATAAATGCTTGAATTTATTATTTGATTTAGATCTCTTCTTGCATATCTTCTTGCAGAGCACCCTCTTCAAGAATCATTTCGCTATCCATCAGTTCATTGATTTCACTCAGGTCTTCTTCGGCTTCATCAACACGCATAAACGCTTTCAACTCATTCATGCTTGCCTCAGTCGCAGCCTTGCGAGCCTTATGATAAGCAAAACCAGTACCGGCAGGAATCAAACGACCCACAATGACGTTCTCTTTCAAACCGATCAACTTGTCGCGCTTACCGCTCACTGCGGCTTCTGTCAACACTCGAGTCGTCTCTTGGAAGGACGCTGCCGAGATAAATGACTCTGTCGCCAAAGACGCTTTGGTGATACCCAACAACACACGCTCATAGCTGGCTTCAACCTTGCCTTCAGCGCGCGCCTTCTCGTTCAACTCGATCACGCGAGAGTACTCAGTCTGCTCACCTTTGATCAGGCCAGTATCACCTGGGCTCTTAACCTCGACTTTACGCAGCATCTGACGAACAATCGTTTCGATGTGCTTGTCGTTGATCTTAACGCCTTGCAGACGGTAAACATCCTGAACTTCATCAACGATGTATTCAGCCAGCTTTTCGATACCCAACAGACGCAAGATATCGTGAGGGTTTGGATTCCCTTCAACAATCACATCACCGCGCTCGACTCGCTCACCCTCGAATACGGCAACACTACGCCATTTCGGAATCAACGTTTCGTATTGCTCACCACTGTCCTGGGTAATGATCAGGCGCTGTTTGCCTTTGGTTTCTTTACCGAAACCAACTACACCCGAAACCTCCGCCATAATGGCCGGCTCTTTCGGCTGACGCGCTTCGAACAAGTCAGCAACACGTGGCAGACCACCGGTGATATCTTTAGTTTTCGAGCTTGCTTGCGGGATACGTGCCAAAACATCACCCGCACCTACGGTCGTATTCCCCTGCACGACAACAATACTGTTCTCTGGCAGATAGTAGATAGCAGGTGTTTGTGTGCCTGGGAAGCAAACCGACTCACCGGCAGCATCGACAAGCATGACATAAGGCCTGATCTCTTTGGCAGAAGCAGCACGCTCTTTGGCGTTTTTAACCACGTGCGTGGTCAGACCGGTCAATTCATCAACAATCTCCTCAACCGTCCCCTCAAAGTTACCGAATTGGACGTTACCGCCCACTTCCGTAATAACAGGGTGCGTATGTGGATCCCATTGAGCCAGAATATCGCCAGCTTTTACTGCACCACCATCTGCTACTGACAATACAGCACCGTAAGTGATCTTATAACGTTCTTTCTCACGTCCAGACTCGTCGGCAATCGACACCTCACCAGAACGTGATGTCACCACGATTTGCTTATCTGAGTTAGTAATCGTTTTCAGGTTGAACCACTTGGCCGTACCGGTGTGGCGAACTTCGATCTGACTCTGCGCAGATGAACCGGACGCCGTACCACCGATGTGGAACGTACGCATGGTCAACTGAGTTCCCGGCTCACCGATGGATTGAGCAGCCATAACACCGACCGCTTCACCCATGTTAACCAGGTGACCACGCGCCAAATCGCGACCATAACATTGCTGACAGATACCGAAGCGTGTTTCACACGTCATCGGAGAACGTACATAGACGTGATCAACACCGTTTTCATCAATCAGGTTAACCCACTTCTCGTCCAACAATGTGCCCTTAGGAATCAGCAAGCTTCCATCGGTAGCCATGACATCCTTGTTGTTGATACGACCTAGTACACGGTCACGCAACGTTTCAACCACATCGCCACCCTCAACATGGGCAGTCATCAGAATACCGGTATCCGTACCGCAATCAGGCTCGGTAACCACCACATCCTGAGCAACGTCAACCAAACGACGCGTCAAATAACCGGAGTTTGCGGTTTTCAATGCCGTATCCGCCAAACCTTTACGCGCACCGTGCGTCGAGATGAAGTACTGTAGTACGTTCAAACCTTCACGGAAGTTAGCGGTAATCGGTGTTTCGATGATCGATCCGTCCGGCTTGGCCATCAGACCACGCATACCACCCAACTGACGCATCTGCGCGACGCTACCACGAGCGCCCGAGTCGGCCATCATGTAGACGGAGTTAAACGAGGTTTGCTGAACTTCCTTGCCTTCGCGATCCACCACCTTCTCATACTGAAGCTCTTCCATCATCGACTTAGTCACCAACTCGTTGGTATGTGACCAAATATCGACGACTTTGTTGTAGCGTTCGCCGTCTGTTACCAGACCTTGTGCAAACTGTCCTTGGATTTCAGCCACCTGATTTTCAGCACGCGCAATGATTTCCGCTTTGGCTTCTGGAATCAACATGTCATCCGAACAGAAGGACAAGCCTGCCAGCGTTGACCATTTGAAACCGGCATACATCAGCTGGTCGGCAAAAATAACCGTCTCTTTTGGCCCCAACACACGGTAGCAAGTGTTCAACACCGAGCTGATATTCTTTTTCGTCATATTGACGTTCAACAAATCAAAGCTCAAACCTTTCGGCAGAATTCGGCATAGCAACGCGCGACCCGCAGTGGTGTCAACAATACGTGAACTGACCGATTCCACACCATTTTCATCAATGACCGTTTCTTCGACTTTCAACTTGATTTTAGTATGCAGATGCACCACTTTCGCTTGCAACGCACGTTCCACTTCCTGCCAGTTGGAGAAAGCCTTACCTTCACCCATGGCATTAATACGCTCGCGGGTGATGTAATACAATCCCAATACAACGTCCTGCGAAGGAACGATGATCGGATCACCGTTTGCAGGTGACAACAGGTTGTTCGTTGACATCATCAAGGTACGCGCTTCCAACTGAGCTTCCAAAGACAGCGGTACGTGAACCGCCATCTGGTCACCGTCGAAGTCGGCGTTAAATGCCGAACACACCAATGGGTGCAAGTTGATCGCTTTACCTTCAATCAGTACCGGTTCAAACGCTTGAATACCCAGACGGTGAAGTGTTGGCGCACGGTTCAGCAGAACTGGGTGCTCACGGATAACCTCATCCAGTACGTCCCAAACTTCCGGCAGTCCCTGCTCAACCATTTTCTTAGCCGCTTTAATGGTAGGCGACAGCCCGCGCTTTTGCAGCTTGCTGAAAATGAAAGGCTTGAACAGTTCCAACGCCATCTTCTTAGGCAGACCGCACTGATGCAAACGCAGTGTCGGGCCAACCACGATAACCGAACGGCCGGAGTAGTCAACACGCTTACCTAGCAGGTTCTGACGGAAACGACCTTGTTTACCTTTGATCATATCCGCCAGTGACTTCAGCTGACGCTTGTTGGTACCCGTTACGGCACGACCGCGACGACCGTTATCCAATAACGAATCCACAGCCTCCTGCAACATACGTTTTTCGTTACGCACGATGATGTCCGGAGCCATCAAATCCAACAGACGCTTCAAACGGTTGTTACGGTTGATTACGCGGCGGTACAGATCATTCAAATCAGATGTCGCGAAACGGCCACCATCCAGCGGAACCAGCGGACGCAACTCAGGCGGCAATACAGGCAGCACGTCCAAAATCATCCATTCCGGACGGTTGCCGGAAGAGATAAACGATTCAATCAGTTTCAAACGCTTGGTGATTTTCTTCTGCTTGGTTTCAGAATTGGTACTTTCCAACTCTTCGCGCAAACGAACCGCCTCAGTTTGCAGGTCAATCGCCTGCAACATCTTCTTGATGGCATCCGCACCCATTTGCGCTTCAAACTCGTCGCCGTACTCGTCCAGCGCGTCCAAATACTCTTCTTCAGACAGCAACTGCCAAGGTTCAAGTGGAGTCAGACCAGGATCAACGACCATAAACGCTTCAAAATACAATACCGCTTCAATTTCTTTCAGCGTCATGTCCAACATCAAACCGATACGGGATGGCAGTGACTTCAAGAACCAGATATGGGCAACCGAAGTCGCCAGGTCGATATGACCCATGCGCTCGCGACGTACTTTAGATTGCGTGACTTCTACGCCACACTTCTCACAGATTACGCCGCGGTGCTTCAAGCGCTTGTACTTACCGCACAAGCACTCATAATCGCGAATAGGTCCGAAGATCTTGGCACAGAACAAACCGTCACGCTCAGGCTTGAACGTGCGGTAGTTAATGGTTTCCGGCTTTTTAACTTCGCCATAGGACCAAGAACGAATTTTCTCCGGTGAAGCAAGCGATACCTTGATCGCATCAAAGTCACTTGATACGTTTTGTTTTTTCAGAAAACCGAGTAAATCTTTCATTAGTCTTGCTCCAACTCAATATCAATACCTAGGGCGCGAATCTCTTTACGCAATACGCTGAACGACTCAGGCATGCCCGGCTCCATATATTCATTACCATCCACGATGTTTTTATACATGCGCGTACGGCCATTCAGGTCGTCCGACTTAACAGTCAACATTTCTTGCAGCGTGAAGGCAGCACCGTATGCTTCCAGTGCCCACACCTCCATCTCACCGAAACGCTGGCCACCGAACTGCGCTTTACCGCCCAACGGCTGCTGCGTAACCAGACTGTATGGACCGGTTGAACGCGCGTGCATCTTGTCGTCGACCAAGTGGTTCAGTTTCAGATAGTACATGTAGCCCACCGTCACAGGACGATCGAACTCCTGACCGGTCAAACCGTCAAACAGCTTCATCTGGCCTGATTCCGGCATGTCTGCCAAGCGTAGCAACGCCTTGATCTGGCCTTCTGACGCCCCGTCGAATACCGGAGAAGCCAAAGGAACCCCTTTCTTCAGGTTGTTCGCCAGTTCAACAATCTCTTTGTCGGTAAACGCTTTGAAGTCTACGCCCTGACCCTGAGTGTCGTTGTAAATCTTATCCAGGAAGCTACGAATCTCTTTGATGTCAGCCTGCTGTTGCAGCATGGCATCAATTTTCTTACCAAGCCCCTCGGCAGCCAGACCCAAATGAACCTCTAGGATCTGACCGACGTTCATACGCGAAGGTACACCCAGCGGGTTCAAACAAATGTCAACAGGCCGGCCTGTTTCATCGTACGGCATGTCCTCAACCGGGCAGATACGCGAGATAACACCTTTGTTACCGTGACGACCAGCCATCTTGTCACCAGGCTGGATACGGCGCTTGATCGCAACGTAAACCTTAACCATTTTAGAAACGCCCGGCGCCAAATCGTCGCCCTGGCTGAGTTTCTTGCGCTTCTCTTCGTAAGCATCGTTCAACTCAGCACGCTTCTGCTTCAATTGCGCTTCCATCATTTCCAGCTGACGAACCACATCGGCATCATCAACATTCAAAGAGAACCACTTATCCTGCGCAATGCCTGCCAGGAATTCAGCGGTAATCTTGGTCCCATCAACCAGCTTTTTGCCATCCAGCATGGATGCGATACGATCCAGCATATCTTCACGCAGGATCTTGTATTGCTCGTCAATATCCTTACGGATCGAAGTCAGTTCTTCTTCCTGAATCGCCAAAGCACGGGCATCTTTTTGGACGCCTTCACGCGTGAAGACCTGTACATCAATTACCGTACCCTCTACACCTTTACCAACGCGCAAAGAGGTATCCTTAACATCAGAAGCCTTTTCACCGAAAATCGCGCGCAGCAGTTTTTCTTCCGGTGTCAGCTGGGTTTCGCCTTTAGGCGTGACCTTACCGACCAGGATATCGCCCTGCTTGACTTCCGCACCGACGTAAACGATACCGCACTCGTCCAAACGAGCCAGCGCAGCTTCACCTACGTTAGGAATATCCGCCGTAATCTCTTCCGGTCCCAATTTGGTATCACGCGCCAAACAGGTCAATTCTTCGATGTGAATGGTGGTATAGCGATCTTCCTGAACAACGCGCTCGGAAATCAAAATCGAGTCTTCGAAGTTATAACCATTCCAAGGCATGAAGGCGATACGCATGTTCTGACCCAAAGCCAATTCACCCAAATCGGTTGAAGGACCGTCAGCCAATACGTCACCGCGCGCCACCAAATCACCTGATTTGACGACAGGCTTCTGATTAATACAGGTATTCTGGTTAGAACGCTGATACTTAACCAGGTTGTAGATATCCACACCGGTTTCACCGGTTTTGATCTCATCTGCATTCACACGCACCACAATACGCGCCGCATCGGCAGAAACAACCTCACCGCCACGCTCGGCGACCACGGTTACACCCGAATCGATCGCCACAGTACGCTCGATCCCTGTGCCCACCAATGGCTTTTCAGCACGCAGCGTAGGAACAGCCTGACGTTGCATGTTAGAACCCATCAGGGCACGGTTAGCATCATCGTGCTCCAGGAACGGAATCAGTGATGCCGCAACAGATACGATCTGTTGTGGCGACACATCCATATAGTCAACGTCTTTAGATGAAGACAGGGTAAATTCATTCTGATGACGTGCAGAAACCAGGCTTTCTACAAAGCGGTTATCCGCGTCCAACTTAGCCGAAGCCTGTGCGATCACATACTGTGCTTCATCGATAGCAGAAACATATTCCACTTCATCAGTCACCTGCCCATCTACCACTTTACGGTAAGGGGTTTCCAGGAAGCCATATTCATTGGTCTTCGCATAAATCGCCAGCGTGTTGATCAAACCGATGTTTGGACCCTCTGGCGTTTCGATTGGACATACACGACCATAGTGCGTCGGGTGAACGTCACGCACCTCGAAGCCCGCGCGCTCACGCGTCAGACCGCCTGGCCCCAATGCAGAAACACGGCGCTTATGGGTGACTTCCGATAGCGGGTTGACTTGATCCATGAATTGTGACAACTGCGAAGAGCCAAAAAACTCTTTGATCGCAGCGGAAACAGGCTTGGCATTAATCAAATCCTGAGGCATCAGACCATCAGACTCAGCCTGATTCAGACGCTCTTTAACCGCACGTTCCACACGCACCAAACCAACGCGGAAAGCGTTCTCAGCCATTTCACCGACAGCACGGATACGACGGTTGCCCAGCGTATCAATATCATCCACCATGCTCAAACCGTTACGGATATTGATCAACTCGCGGATAACTTCGATGATATCTTCTTTCTCAAGAACACCTGAACCTTGGTTTTCTTTACGGCCCAAGCGGCGGTTCAACTTCATGCGGCCTACCGCAGAAAGGTCATAGCGGCTTTCGTCGAAGAACAAGCTTTCGAACAACGCTTCAGAAGACTCTTTCGTTGGTGGTTCGCCTGGACGCATCATGCGGTAAATTTCAATCTGCGCTTCCAGTTGTGAAGTTGTAGTATCCAGATTCAGCGTATCGGAGATGTAAGGTCCATTCTCAAGTTCATCAATGAAAAGTACCTTGATTTGCTGCTTGTTGATCAGAGAGATTTTCTCGATCAAATCCATTGTTAGCACATCATTAGCCTGTGCAACCAGTTCGCCGGTTGAAGAGTCCATGATGCCGGAAGCCAGGACTTTTCCAAGCAAGTACTCATTTGGCACCATAACGGTTTTAATACCGGCATCGGTGATCTGCTTAACGGTACGAGCAGTAATCTTCTTACCTGTTTCTACAATGGCTTTGCCATCATGCACGATATCAAACGCTGCCGTTTGGCCTTTCAACTGCTCAACATTCAAAGCCAGTTCAAACTTGCCTTTGTTGACAGTGATGACGTTATGCTCAAAAAAGGCATTCAAAATTTCTTCATTGCTGTAACCCATGGCGCGCAGCAATACGGAAACCGGCAACTTACGACGGCGGTCGATACGCGTGAACAGGCAATCATTGTGATCGAATTCAAAATCCAACCATGAACCACGGTATGGAATGATGCGAGCATTGAACAGCAGCTTACCGGATGAGTGTGATTTACCTTTGTCATCATCAAAGATAACACCAGGAGAACGGTGCAGCTGCGTGACGATAACACGCTCGGTACCATTAATAACAAAGGTACCGTTTTCCGTCATCAACGGAATATCACCCAAATAGACTTCTTGCTCTTTGACATCCTTAACAGGACGCTTGCCAACCGGTGCATCCTTATCATAGATAACCAAGCGCATTTTGACGCGTAGCGGGGCTGCATAAGTCACACCGCGCTGTTTACATTCCTTAACATCAAATTCCGGCTGTCCCATGTGATAGCTGACGTATTCCAAGTCAGCAGTGCCTGCAACACCACGGATAGGAAAAACCGATGCGAACGCGGCATGCAAACCCAAATTGTCACGCTCTAATGGTTTTTTTTCCATTTGCAGGAAATCACGGAAAGAACCTTTTTGCAGAGACAGCAAATAGGGTACTTCAAGAATAGAAGAACGGGTCGCAAAATTTTTACGGACACGTTTCTTTTCAGTCAAAGAATAAGTCATCGTTTACCTCGACGCTAAAATTGCCAGGAGATTAAATGGCCACTTCGCCATTAGGAATGCATAAAACTGTAGTAGCGCAGTGCATCTTATCCACAATTTACTAACACAATTTTACACACTGTTAAAACGCGAAAAGGCCGGCACTATAAAAGCACCAGCCATCGCTTTGCTGTCAAGACAGCGCGTAATCAAGCAATTACTTGATTTCGACTTCTGCACCAGCTTCTTTAAGTTCTTTAGCCAAAGCTTCTGCTTCTTCTTTAGAAACACCTTCTTTAAGAACGAAAGGAACGCCTTCAACAGCATCTTTAGCTTCTTTCAGACCTAGGCCAGTTGCACCACGTACTGCTTTGATCGCAGCAACTTTGTTAGCACCAGCAGAAGTCAGAACAACGTTGAACTCAGTTTGTTCTTCAGCAGCTTCAGCAGCGGCAGCAGGACCTGCAGCAACCATTGCAGCAGCAGAAACACCGAACTTCTCTTCCATAGCAGAAACAAGTTCAACAACTTCCATTACCGACATATTGGCAACGGCTTCTAAAATATCTTCTTTAGTAACAGACATTTGATATCTCCTAAAATTTAAATTGGGTTGTGCTTAAGCGGTAGCTTAAGCAGCTGCAGCTTCTTTTTGCTCTTTAACAGCGTTAAGAGCACGAGCCAATTTCGCAACAGGCTCTTTCATTACAAATAGAAGCTTAGCAACAGCTTCATCGTATGTAGGCAATGCAGCCACAGCATCCAGGCGAGAAGCGTCTAGTACGCCTTCACCGATAGATAGTGACTTAACAACTAGTGCTTTGTTGTCTTTCGCAAAATCTTTGAAAACGCGCGCAGCATTACCTAGCTCTTCGCCAGAAAATGCAAACACAAGCGGACCAACAAAGGTGTTAGCCATGTCTTCAAATTTTGTGCCAGCAACTGCACGACGCGCCAGCGTGTTTTTAACAACACGAACTTGAACGTTAGCAGCGCGTGCTTTAGCACGAAGTTGGGTCATTTGCTCTACAGTCAAACCACGATATTCAGCTGCAACCATTGAACCCGCACCCGCTACAAGAGCAGAGACTTCTTCAACGACAAGCTTTTTATCTTCGATATTGAGTGCCATATAACCTCCAAACAGCCCGATGCAAGCACCAGACCCTTCCATCTACGTAGGCTTAAACCTATTAAGAGCGCAACTTATACACTCACCTACGGTCTGCGATGGGCACACTTTAAAGAAAATCGTTTTCTTTTAAGGAGACCCAAATCGCATTATTGTTCAGCAAATGCTGAACAAAAATTACAGCGTAGACTGATCAACTACCAGGCCTGGACCCATTGTAGAAGAAATCGTCACTTTCTTGATGTATGTACCTTTTGCAGTAGCTGGCTTAGCTTTACGCAGGTCTTCCATCAGTGCATTCAAGTTTTCTTTCAACTTGTCAGCATCAAATGCAACCGTACCGATTGAAGCGTGAATGATACCCGCTTTATCCGCACGGAAACGAACCTGACCGGCTTTGGCGTTTTTGATCGCACCAACTACATCAGGTGTAACAGTACCTGTTTTAGGGTTAGGCATCAGACCACGTGGACCCAAAACCTGACCTAGCATACCCACAACGCGCATCGCATCAGGAGAAGCGATAACTACGTCGAAGTCCATCATGCCACCTTTGATTTGCGCAGCAAGATCATCCATACCAACAAAGTCAGCACCTGCAGCTTTAGCAGCAGCCTGGTTTGCTTCACCAGTGAACACGGCTACACGAACATCTTTACCGGTACCATTAGGCATTACCGTTGCACCACGCACAACCTGATCAGATTTACGAGGATCGATACCCAAACGAACAGAAACATCAACAGATTCAACGAACTTAGATGTCGCCAATTCTTTTACCAGGTTAAAACCTTCAATGATGTCGTAAGAAGCATTACGGTTAACGCGCTCTGCAAAAACTTTTTGTTTTTTAGTCAATTTTGCCATCGTATTAACCCTCGATTACCAGACCCATGCTGCGAGCAGTACCAGAAATAATCTTAACTGCCGCTTCCAAATCATTCGCGTTCAAATCAGCCATCTTAGTGTTGGCAATTTCTTCAACCTGAGCACGAGTCACTTTACCTACTTTATTCAAGTTAGGTACAGCACTACCACTCTTGATACCTGCTGCTTTTTTCAGCAATACTGAAGCAGGAGGAGTTTTTGTGATGAACGTGAAGCTCTTATCTGAATAAACCGTGATAACAACAGGAATTGGCAGACCTTTCTCAAGGCTCTGTGTTTGCGCGTTAAACGCTTTACAGAATTCCATGATGTTAACACCTTGTTGACCCAATGCAGGACCAACCGGTGGGCTTGGGTTAGCTGAACCAGCAGCAACTTGCAATTTAACGTAGGCTTGAATCTTCTTAGCCATTTTTTACTCCTTATGGGTCAACGCCGCGAGGCTCCCCAGTGGTGAACAACGGTACTAATTAGCTCTTTTCTACCTGATTGAACTCAAGTTCAACCGGTGTAGAACGACCAAAAATCAATACCGATACTTGTAACTTGTTTTTATCGTAATCGACACCCTCGACAACAGCTTCAAAGTCCTTGAAAGGACCATCGACTACGCGAACCATTTCGCCTGGCTCATAAATAACTTTTGGACGAGGCTTGTCTACACCCGCTTCCACGCGCTGCAGAATGCGATCCACTTCTTTTTGGGAGATTGGAGCAGGACGATCACTCGTACCACCAATGAAACCCATTACCTGCGGTACACTTTTGACCAGGTGCCAAGTCTCTTCACTCAACTCCATCTGAACCAAAACGTAACCCGGAAAGAATTTACGCTCACTGGTGCGCTTCTTGCCGTCACGAATCTCAACAACCTCTTCCGACGGAACCAGCACCTCACCAAAATGATCTGCCAATCCAGCGCGCTCGGCATACTCCAGCAACGCCTTTTGGACCTTCTTTTCATAGCCAGAATAGGCATGAACCACATACCATCTCTTTGCCATCTTAACCACCTTGTCCCGTTAACAACTTGACTGCCCACAAAAAGAACATGTCAATCAGCCAGAAAAAAATCCCCATAATGATGACCATGACAAAAACAATCAATGTCATCTGAACAGTTTCCTGACGAGTTGGCCAAACAACCTGGCGCACTTCTCTTTTTGCATGGCTTAGGTAGCTAAACCAGCCACGGCCAATTTTCGTCTGATACACAATAAATGCTGAAACGGCCACACCGGCAATCACACCCAACACACGCACAACTGCATGCGCCTGGTCGTATACGTAATACCCAACCAGCGAGCCTACCAATACAGCAATAGCTAGCAACAATTTAGCTGTATCAAGCGAATTTGAAGCGTTTAGATCTTGCGTTTGCTTACTCATAACCTACTAGCTAAATTAAAAAAACGACCCGCATTCAACAATTCAAATGCGAGTCGCTATGAATATGGCAGGGGTAGAGGGATTCGAACCCCCAACACCCGGATTTGGAATCCGGTGCTCTACCAATTGGAGCTATACCCCTGGACTAAGTCGCAAAAAAAGGGGATTATACACCCCCTTTTTTTACTTTGCAATGTTGTTACTCGATGATTTTCGCAACAACACCCGCACCAACAGTACGCCCACCTTCGCGGATCGCGAAACGTAGACCTTCTGACATGGCGATTGGGTTGATCAACTCTACAGTCATCTGTACGTTGTCACCTGGCATTACCATCTCGATACCTTCTGGCAACTGGCAAGCACCCGTTACGTCAGTAGTACGGAAGTAGAACTGTGGACGGTAACCGTTGAAGAATGGCGTGTGACGACCACCTTCATCTTTTGACAATACGTATACTTCAGCTTCGAATTTAGTGTGAGGCTTAACAGTACCTTTGTGAGCCAATACTTGACCACGTTCAACGTCTTCACGCTTAGTACCACGTAGCAGAACACCTACGTTGTCGCCCGCTTCACCTTGATCCAACAGCTTACGGAACATTTCTACACCAGTAACTGTTGTTTCTTGTGTATCACGGATACCGATGATCTGTACAGTTTCACCAACTTTGATTACACCTGTTTCGATACGACCCGTTACAACCGTACCACGACCTTGGATCGAGAATACGTCTTCTACTGGCATCAGGAATGGCTTGTCAGTTTCACGCATTGGTGTTGGGATGTAAGTGTCCAACGCTTCGATCAAACGACCGATAGCTGGTTCACCGATTTCAGACTGGTCGCCTTCGATCGCCTTCAGTGCAGAACCTTTGATAACTGGCGTGTCGTCACCTGGGAAGTCGTAGTCAGATAGAAGTTCGCGAACTTCCATTTCTACCAGTTCCATCAACTCTTCGTCGTCAACCATGTCGGCTTTGTTCAGGAATACTACGATGTATGGTACACCTACCTGACGTGATAGCAGGATGTGCTCACGCGTCTGAGGCATTGGGCCATCAGCAGCTGAACATACTAGGATCGCGCCGTCCATCTGTGCCGCACCCGTGATCATGTTTTTAACATAGTCAGCGTGGCCTGGGCAGTCTACGTGTGCGTAGTGACGTGTTTCTGATTCGTACTCTACGTGTGCTGTAGAGATAGTGATACCACGCTCACGCTCTTCTGGGGCGTTGTCGATCTGGTCGTAAGCTTTAACTTCACCACCAAATTTCTTACCTTGTACAATTGTCAATGCCGCAGTCAGAGTTGTTTTACCATGGTCAACGTGACCGATAGTTCCAACGTTTACGTGCGGTTTCGTTCTTTCAAACTTAGCTTTTGCCATGATGCAAACTCCGTTAAAGCAGCGCCTGACTCACACGCAGACCCATGCCCGATCATTAAAAATGGAGCTTCCAACCAGAATCGAACTGGTGACCTCATCCTTACCATGGATGCGCTCTACCTACTGAGCTATGGAAGCAATTTACAGTAAAAAAAGGCCCTCTCATTAACCTTTCGGTCAACAAAGAGAGCCTTTCTTTTTATTGGAGCGGGTAGGGGGAATCGAACCCCCCTCATCGGCTTGGAAGGCCGAGGTAATAGCCAATATACGATACCCGCAGAATATGGTGGAGGGTGGTGGATTCGAACCACCGAAGGCTGAGCCAGCAGATTTACAGTCTGCCCCCTTTGGCCGCTCGGGAAACCCTCCGAATTGTGAGTGCGTATTTTAAAGATAATTTACTCACTGTCAACACTATTTTTCTGCAAAACCGCATTATTTTTCACTTTTACGGTCTTGCAACGGCGCGATTCCATGCCAGCTGCATCAATTTGTTTTACAATTCAACTTCATGCACAACCCTATAACTCGCCACACCCATGCACACCGAGCTTGATTTATCCTCCTTCACGACCGTCTATCAGGATGCCGACATGGTCGCCATCCACAAACCTGCCGGCCTGCTGGTCCACCGTTCGCCGATCGACCGCCATGAAACCCAATTTGCCGTGCAAATGACGCGCGACCGCATCGGTCAGGATGTTTATCCGATACACCGACTCGACAAAGCCACTTCCGGACTCCTGCTGTTTGCTCTATCCCCGGAAATCGCGCGCAATCTGGGCGCACAATTCAGCGAACACACCATTCATAAGACCTATGTCGCTTTGTGCCGAGGTTGGGCAGCTGCATCGGGCACGATTGATCACGCGCTTCTTTACAAGAAAGACCGCATCGCGGATAAGCACAAACAAGAGCCTACTGAACCACAAAGCGCCGTTACACACTTTGAAACACTCGCTACCACCACCTTAGACCAACCCATCGGCCGTTACGCGCAGCAGCGCTACAGCCTACTCAAGCTCAGCCCTGAAACCGGTCGTAAACATCAGCTGCGGCGTCACCTCAACCATATCAGCCATCCCATTATTGGCGATGTAAAATACGGCGACCGCCATCACAACCACCTGTTTCATGAATGGCTGGGACAACACCGCCTCTATTTGGCGGCGACCTCCCTGTGCTTTATCCACCCCGCCACTCAACAGCCCATCACCATTGATGCGCCGCTTGAAAACAGCTTTTGCAGGGCACTGGACGCACTCAACATACTCGATGCCGTGCCTCAGACATAGCGACCGGCATAATTTGCTATGCTATTACGGCTCTTACGTTAACCCATAGGCACTTGCGTTTCATGACACACCACACCGCTTCAGACTGGCCCGCTCTGCTGGATTTCGATCAACAACACCTCTGGCATCCCTATGCCAAAATGCCGGCAGCCGTTCCGGCGATCGGCGTAACCTCAACGCTTGGCAGCCGCATCCGCCTTGCCGATGGGCGCGAGGTGATTGACGGCATGTCCTCCTGGTGGGCGGCGATACACGGCTACAATCACCCTTCCATCCTTCAAGCTATGCACAAACAGCTCGACACCATGCCGCACATCATGTTTGGCGGCCTGACCCATGAGCCGGCGATTGAACTTGCCAAACGCCTGGTCCAACTCAGCCCGGACGGGCTCGAGAAGGTCTTTCTAGCGGATTCCGGCTCGGTTTCGATGGAAGTGGCCATTAAAATCGCGCTGCAATACTGGATCAGTTTAAACCGACCTGAAAAACACCGTTTGCTCACCGTGCGCAACGGTTATCACGGCGACACCTTTGCCACCATGGCCGTCTCCGATCCGGAAAACGGCATGCATTCGCTGTTTAGCCACACTCTCAAACAACACCTGTTTGCACCCGCGCCACACATGGGCTTCGACTTTAATGGTGACGATAGCGACATTGCCGCCATGGAAAACCTGCTAAAGCAGCATCACCCTGAAATTGCAGCCATCACCATTGAACCCATAGTTCAAGGCGCCGGCGGCATGCGATTCTATCGACCTGACTATTTAAAACAGTTGCGCATGCTGTGCGACCGTTATGAAGTTCTATTGATTGTCGATGAAATCGCCACCGGTTTCGGGCGTACCGGACAACTGTTCGCCTGCAACTGGGCAGGCATTTCTCCCGACATTATGTGTGTGGGTAAAGCACTCACCGGCGGCACCATGACCTTGGCGGCGACACTTTGCACCGCCAATATCAGTGACGTTATCAGCGCCGGCAGCCCCGGCCTGCTCATGCACGGCCCCACCTTCATGGGCAACCCGCTGGCCTGTGCCGCCGCCAATGCCAGCATCGACCTGTTGCTTTCAAGCCCCTGGCAGTCGCAAGTCCAAGCCATTGAAGGCCATTTGAAAACAACGCTCTCCCCTCTGCGCCAACTATCCGGCGTAGCCGACGTCAGAGTGTTAGGCGCGATTGGCGTAGTGGAACTGGTGCGCGGCGACTTAGGTCCGGCCATCCAAGCGGCCGCCTTGAACGAAAACGTCTGGCTCAGACCTTTCGGCAAACTGGTTTACACCATGCCGGCCTTCAACATTCCGCAGCATGAGCTTGAACAGCTCACCCAGGGCATGACAAACGCCATCACAACCGTACTCAACCCCTCTCAACCATAAAAATACCGGCAATAAAAAACCCGCTTTCGCGGGTTTTAAAAACTGAACAGGCCGGGTAACTAGGCAACTTAGGCTTCGATAATCTCAAAGTCGTGAGTCATCTGCACCGTCGCTTCGAGCATCTTCGAGACCGAACAGTATTTTTCAGCTGACAGATTCACCGCACGCTCCACTTTTTTAGGGTTCAGATCAGTACCAAACACCTTGAAATGCACATGAATCCTGGTGAACACCTTCGGTACCGAGTCGGCGCGTTCCGCCGTAATCTCAACCTGACAATCCTTCACCTGATCTGGCTGACTTTTATTCAGCATCATCACCACGTCAATGCTGGTACAACCGCCCAAGCCGAGCAGCACCATTTCCATAGGGCGAGCACCTTTGTTCTCACCACCTACTTCAGGTGCGGCATCCATCATAATCGAATGCCCGCTGTCAGTCTTGCCTTCAAAAGCCAGACCACCCTGCCATTTGACGATTGTTTTCACATTAACTCCTAATCAGTTTCACAGCTTGCCGGATTAAAGCGCTTGGGTTTCAGGGTCGAAAATATCTTCGACTACCACCACCTTCGGCTTTGGATAGTAGTTGAACTCGGTCGCAGACGCCAGAGTATAAGCCCCCATCTGCTTGCCGATCAAAATATCACCCACTTCCATTTCCGGCAGCTCGATATCTTCCGCCACCACGTCGATACTGTCACAAGTCGGGCCAGCCAACACGCTTGGATAGAACTCACCCATTGGATCAACCGGCTTCAAAGGCGCAATCGGATATTTCGCGTGGTCAAACATCTGACCGCTGAATCCGCCGTAAACGCCATCATCCAAGTAATACCAAGTACGCGCGCCGCGCTTCGCTTTACCAACGATTGAAACCACTTCGATCATCGACGGAGCAGAGATAAAACGGCCTGGCTCGGCAAAAACCTCAATACCTTCTGGCAATTCAGCCAAAGCTTCCATAACTGGCACGCAGAACTCAGCGATTGGCGTCACTTCTTCCTGATAAGAAACCGGGAAGCTTCCACCTATGTCCAGGAACTTCCACTTGACGTTGTTCATGACCTTCATCGCCGCAATGCTTGAGCGGATCGCATTGACCTGCGTCATCGGGGAAATCGACTGTGAACCCACATGGAAAGACAAACCCACCACATCAATACCGTTGGATTGCGCCATATCGACCAGAACCGGCAACTCTTCCAGCGTACAACCAAACTTACGAGAAAGATCAACCACGGCCTGCTTACTACGGAAGCTAACACGGATAATCAACTCTACTTGACCCGCATATTTGTAGAATTTCTTCATCTCTTCGATGTTATCGACTACAAAACGCTTGTTGCCGAATTCCAACGCCCGCTTGATCTCTTTGTCTTTTTTGATGGGATGCGTATGGATGCACTGGTCGCCGGTAATACCCAGAGATTCAACCAACTCAACTTCACCAATGGTTGCCAAGTCAAAATTACAACCCAGTGATTTCAAACGTTTGATCAACTCAGGATGAGAAAGCGATTTCAGTGCATAGAACAGCTTCACACCCGGTAAAGCAGCTTGCAGCGACTTGTACTGATAATCCACCTCTTCCAAGTCCAACACCATAAATGGCGTTTCGTGCTTGGCAACAAGCTCTTCAAGGCTGGCGCGGTCAAATTGCTCAAGAACGTCCGGATGGGACTCTTCAGCAAACTGTTCAACGATCGATTGTTTATCCATTTTTCAAGGCATCCAAAATATATTGCGGCAGAGCAAAGCTCCCATTGTGCAATGCAGGTGTATAAAAACGCGTCTTCAAGCCTGCTTGCTTGAAACGCGCCTCCAAAGTCGCCACATCCACCTGTTTTAGCGCCAAATTATCAGTTGCCCAGGCAAAAGTCATCATCCCACCAACATAGGTAGGCACCGCACCTGAATAAAACGAGGCTTCCTTAAATAAGGGCGATAAACGATTAAACGTGGTTTTTACTTCGTCAGTTTGCAAGAAACTGACGCCGTTTTGTGCAACAAAAACCCCATCGTGATTCAAACAGTTCTTAATTCCCTGATAGAAACGCGACGTGAACAACACTTCGCCCGGCCCCATCGGATCGGTCGAATCAGAAATAATAACGTCAAATTTGTCAGTACAATTATTGACGAACTCTACGCCATCATCAATAACAATATTCGCCTTAGGATGATCATACGCACCCGCGGAATGATTTGGCAAATATTGCACACATAAATCAATCACCTGCTGATCGATTTCAACCTGCGTGACCGACTCCACATTGGGGTGCTTCAACACCTCACGCAGAATACCACCGTCACCGCCGCCGATAATCAGCACTTTTTTAGCGTGTCCATGCGCCAGCATCGGCACATGCACCATCATTTCGTGATAAACAAACTCATCCTTCTCGGTGGTTTGCACCACGCCGTCCAATGCCATCACCGTGCCCCAGGTTGCATTCTTGAAAATCACAAGATGCTGGTGCTCGGTGTTGATTTCAAACAGCACCTCATCCATCACAAACTGCTGTCCCCAACTCGGGTAGAGCGTTTCCAAAAAGGATGAGTGCGCAGCTGACTTAGACATTGTCGGTTACCTCACCGCGCAGAATGGTTTCGACATTCACATCGGAAGGGGTGAAAGCTTCTTTCAACACTTCAATAGCCTTTTCAGGTTCTGAATCACCGCACATAAAGACATCGAAAGCCGCGTAATTACGCTCCGGCCAAGAGTGGACACTGATATGAGATTCCGCCAATACGGCCACGCCGGAAATTCCGCCATTCGGCGTAAAGTGGTGCAAATGAATGTGCAATAGCGTGGCTTTAGCTTTTGCCACGCCTTCACGCAGCGCCTTTTCCATCAGCTGTAAATCATCCAGCTTGGAGGCTCCCCAAAAATCGGCGATCAAATGCGTCCCGGCAAAGGTTTTACCATCACGGCAGATGAAGTGATCCAATGTTTGATCGTTAACTGCTTGGTCGTGTGTTGGCCAGGTTGAATCGATCAACGTGGTTTTTTCAATGACTTCAAAGTGCTCGTTTCCTGTAACCAGGATATTTTCTGAATTAGGCATTTGTGAGAGTACCTTACTAAAACACCCGCCGCTAAAAATGTAAGAATGGTCATGCGGATGAATGATTAACAAAAATTCGACAAGACAAGGCTAGCTTGCCGAACCCCAGCCACGCCAATCAGCGTGAGGTTTTAACCATTTTTCTTTTGGAAAAAAGGAGAAGCGTATTATTCTCCTTTTCACCAGATTTGCAAGTCTTTTTGTCGTAAATTCAAAATAATTTCATTTACGACAATTACATGACAAATCAACAGGTTACTGAAAAAGCTCAGTCAGCTTTTCGCCCGGCTCCGCTGCACGCATAAAGGCCTCGCCCACCAAAAAGCTGTTGACCTTATGCTCGCGCATAACCGCCACGTCGGCTGGTGTCAGAATACCGCTTTCGGTGACCACAATACGATCATCCGGAATCATCTCCAACATGCGCAGCGTCGTTTCCAATGACACCTCAAACGTATGCAGGTCGCGATTATTGATACCGATCATCGGCAGCGGCAACTTCAGGGCGCGCTCCAACTCTGCCTCGTTATGCACTTCAATCAGCACGTCCATACCGAGTTGCAGCGCGGTTTGCGTCAGTTCATACATCTGCGCATCGCCAATCGCCGCGGCAATCAGCAAAATACAGTCCGCCCCAATGGCGCGCGCTTCGTACACCTGATAGTCGTCCACAATGAAGTCCTTGCGGATAATCGGCAAATTCACCGCTTCTTTCACCGCCATCAGGTATTCGTTTGATCCCTGGAAAAAATCGCGGTCGGTCAACACCGACAAACAGGCGGCGCCATGCGCTTCATAACTTTTGGCAATCGCCACCGGATCAAACGGATCACGTAAAATGCCTTTGCTGGGCGAGGCCTTTTTGATCTCGGCGATCACCGCCGACTGACCCGCATCCAACTTAGCCTGCAACGCATCGGCAAAACCGCGGGTTGGCGTGGTGCTCATCATCAGGGCTTTCTGCTTCATCTCTCGCAACGGAATGCGCTCACAGCCCTCTTGAATCTCTTCAAGCTTGCGGAAAATAATCTTCTTTAAAATATCAGGCGTTTTGCTCATGCCGAACAATCCTTTTACTACCCGGCCTGTTGAGTTTTTTCAGGCCGATATTTTTAAATTAATTTTGTTGTGTAAACGACTGGGTTTTACGGATATAGACATTCAGCTTTTGCTGTGCCAGCCCTTCCGCAATCACTTTACGCGCCAACTCCACGCCGGCGTGATACGAACCGGCCAGCCCGCAGACATAAATCGCGGCACCGGCATTCAAACAGACGATATCGTGCGCCGCACCCGGATTACCGGCAAACACCGCACGGATAATATTGAGACTCTCCTGTGCCGAATCGACCGCCAGATCGCGCAGACTCACGTGATCCATATCGCAATCGTAAGGGTCGATCTGCCATTCGCTGATCACGCCATCTTTCAATTCGGCCACAACCGTTTTGCTGGCAATGGAGATTTCGTCGAGGCCGTCTTCGGCCGCCACGACCATCACATGTTTCGACCCTAAACGCTGCAACACCTCGGCAAACACGCGGGTCAAGGCGGGATTGAACACCCCGATGACCTGATAGGGCGCGCCGGCCGGATTGGTCAAAGGCCCCAGCATATTAAACAGGGTGCGCACCCCCATCTGTTTGCGCGCATTGATGACGTGCTTCATCGCGCTGTGATGCATGGGCGCAAACATAAAACCGACCCCCAAGGTATCGATGCACTCACCGACCTGCTCGGCAGTCAGATTCAAATTCGCACCGGCCGCTTCCAACACATCGGCACTGCCGGACTTGCTGGAAAACGAACGGTTACCGTGCTTGGCCACCGTGCCGCCGGCCGCCGCCACCACAAAGGCACTGGCAGTAGAGATATTAAAGGTATTGGCGCCATCGCCGCCGGTGCCGCAAGTATCGACCAAATGGGCGGTGCATTTGATGGGTACGGCTGTCGCCAATTCGCGCATCACTTTAACGGCCGCCGTCATTTCGGTGACACTTTCGCTTTTCATGCGCAAGGCGGCAAGAATCGCACCGATTTGCGCATCAGTCGCGGCACCACTCATCAACTGATGCATCACCGATTCCATCTCTTCAGCCTGTAAGTCCTGGCGATTCAGCAGTTTTTCCAACGCAAACTTTAATTCCATATCTTTTCCTCTGTAGCTTTAGGCAACATACAGCGCAATGGCTTATTTACGTTCCAAAAAATTCTGCAGCATTTTGTGACCCTGCTCGGTCAGAATCGATTCCGGGTGGAACTGCACCCCTTCGATCGGCAGAGTTTTGTGGCGCACGCCCATGATTTCGTCAAAATTACCGTTTTCGTCCTGCGTCCACGCCGTGACTTCCAGGCACTCCGGCAAGCTGGCCTGTTCAATCACCAGCGAGTGGTAACGGGTGGTTTGCACCGGATTAGGCAGATCGCTGAACACACCGATATTGTGATGGAAAACCGGCGAGGTCTTGCCGTGCATCACCTGCTTGGCGCGGATGATATTCCCGCCAAATGCCTGGCCGATGGCCTGATGCCCCAGACACACGCCCAAAATAGGAATCTTGCCGGCGAAATACTTGATCGCCTCTACCGAAATCCCGGCTTCGTTCGGCGTGCAAGGCCCCGGAGAGATCACCAGATAGTCGGGATTCAACGTCGCAATCGTTTCCAGGTCGATCTGGTCATTGCGATACACCTCGACCTGCTGCCCCAATTCACCGAAATACTGCACCAGGTTAAAGGTGAAGGAGTCGTAGTTATCAATCATTAATAACATAAAAAAGTCCTCGTTCGGTTGCCCGGATTATTTGTGCCCGGCGTCGGGGTTTTTGGTTTGCATGCCTTCGGTGACGAAACGTGCGGCACGGAAAATGGCGCGGCCTTTGTTCATGGTTTCGTCCCATTCGGATTGTGGCACCGAGTCGGCGACAATGCCGGCACCGGCCTGCACAAACAATTTCTTGTCCTTGATGACCGCGGTACGGATGGCAATGGCGGTATCCATATTGCCATGCCAGCCGAGATAACCGACCGCACCCGAATAGATGCCGCGCTTCACCGGTTCCAGCTCGTCGATAATTTCCATCGCGCGGATTTTAGGCGCACCCGATACGGTTCCGGCCGGGAAGGTGGCGCGCAACACATCCATCGCCGTCATCCCCGGCTTCACCTGCCCGTTGACGTTGGAGACGATATGCATCACATGCGAATAGCGCTCCACCACCATTTTCTCGGTCAACTGCACCGAACCGGTCTGCGCGATACGACCCACGTCATTGCGTCCCAGGTCGATCAACATCAAATGCTCGGCGACCTCTTTCGGGTCATTCAGCAGATCCTGCTCCAGCGCCAAATCTTTTTCCGGCGTCACGCCGCGGCGACGCGTGCCGGCAATCGGCCGCACCGTCACCTGATTATCTTCCAGACGCACCAGAATCTCCGGCGATGAACCGACGATCTGCAAATCGCCCATGTCCACAAAATACATATAAGGCGACGGATTCAGATAACGCAAGGCGCGATACAGATCCATCGGGTTTTCGGCAAAATCGACCGACATCTGCTGCGAGATCACCACCTGCATCGCATCGCCGGCAAGGATGTACTCTTTAATCTTGCCGACGGCAGCCTTGAAGTTTTCCTCGCCGAAACTGGAGACGAAATTCTCTTCGTCGAGAATCCGCTCGCTCGGCTGATCCACCGGCATCGGCAAGGGTTCGCTCAATTGCGCCTGCAACTTATCCAAACGCGCCTGCGCCTTGGCATAAGCGCCCTGCTGCGTCAGGTCGGCATGCACAATCACATGTACCTGACCGCTCAAGTTATCGAACACCACCAACTCTTCCGACACCAGTAACTCAATGTCCGGTGCGCCAATATCGTCGCGGCGAGGCCCGGTGTGACGCAAACGCGGCTCCACAAAACGGATCGTATCGTAACCGAAATAGCCCACCAAACCACCGCTAAAAGCAGGCAGGCCGGGTTGTTTCAATACCTTGAACTGCTTTTGGAAAGCCTCGATCCACGCCAAGGGGTCTTCCACCGTGACTTCCTGCACCTTCTGGGTGCCGTTCCATTCACTAATGGTGGTGCCGCAAATATGCAAACGGCGCTGGCAAGGCAAGCCGATAATCGAATAACGGCCCCACTTATCGCCGCCCTGCACCGATTCAAACAGATAAGAATACGGCGCCTTCGCCAATTTGTGATAAACGCTCAACGGCGTATCGAAATCAGACAGCACCGTGCGCATCAGCGGTGCACGGTTATAGCCTTGTTTTGCCAGGTTTTGAAAGTGGGCGTCACTCATGGGGACTTTCTGCCTTTGCTTATTCGCTTATCTTTTGCTTGTCTTGTCGCTTAGTTTGTTCACGGTTTAACTGCCGAAACAGCCATGCCCGCCGGATACCGCTGACAGCGCAACTCCACGGGCGAAAAATTTCCAGTAACAAGGCTTTGAGAAACTTCAAGCTATCCATTAACCCACAACCCTGTTACCGCAAACTTTTCGGATCTGGAAACTGACCAGGCCGGGTCAGTCTCCAAACAACATCTACCGGTTTAATTATGCCTTGGCTTCCAAATAATTTGGCAGCTCGGCAAACGAATCCATGACCACATCCGGCTCATAGTTGCGGATGTCTTCGCCGTGGTTGTAACCGTAGGTCATACAGAAAATATGGAATCCGGCGGCGCGCGCGGCTTTCACATCCGACTTGGAGTCGCCGATCATCAAGGCGTTTTCAGGCGCCACACCCAACTGCTCCGCCGCATACAGCAACGGCATCGGGTGAGGTTTCTTCTCGGCACAGGTGTCACCGCTGACAATCACTTCGAAGTAATCGTACAGGCCTTTGTCTTTCAGCAAAGGTACGGTAAACGCTTCCGCCTTGTTGGTCACACAGGCCACACGGTAACCATTGGCTTTCATCCACTCGATGCCTTCGACCACACCGTCGTATACGCGGCTGCGTTGCGAGGTGTTGTGTTTGTACAATTCCAAAAAGATCGGATAGGCTTTGTCCATCAGTGCCTGGTCAGGCATACCGTCCACGGCATTAATCAAAGCACGTTCGGTCAAGCGCTGCACGCCATTACCGACCCAGTCGCGCACCGCCGCTTCACCGCGAACCGGCATATCCAGCTGCTTCATCATCTCGTCAACGCAGTATGCCAGATCCGGCACGCTGTCAATCAAGGTTCCGTCCAAATCAATCAAAACAAAACCGGGCTTAAACTTTTCCATAGTCACTCTTTCCTTTGAATTCGCCCGCCCAAAATAACAAAAACGCCGAGGTCAGTTTACGGCCTCAGCGTTTGCATTGTGGGTGAAGCGGATCTAATTAAACTTTAGCCAACTCTTCACGCATCTGCTTGATGATTGTGTCATAGCGATGCGGATCGTTTGCATTGGCTTTACCAAAGATACCAGACCCCGAAACAAAGGTATCACAACCGGCAGCAGCGACTTCGGCAATGTTTTCAGCCTTAACGCCGCCGTCAATTTCCAAACGGATGTCGCGACCTGACGCATCGATAAGCTGGCGCGCTGCCTGCAGCTTTTTCAACGCTTGCGGAATGAACGACTGTCCGCCAAAACCTGGGTTGACCGACATAATCAGAATCATGTCAATTTTATCCATAACGTGCTCCAGGTAATGCAAAGGCGTATGCGGATTGAAAACCAGACCTGCTTTCGCACCCATTTCCTTGATTAGACCCAAAGAACGGTCGATGTGCTCAGACGCTTCAGGATGGAACGTCACATAATCCGCGCCGGCATTGATAAAGTCTGGAATCACACGATCCACCGGCTTCACCATCAGATGCACGTCGATCGGCGCCTTAACGCCTTCTCTGACCATAAAGTTTTTCAAGGATTCACATACCAATGGCCCGATTGTCAGGTTAGGAACGTAATGGTTATCCATTACATCAAAGTGAACCACGTCCGCACCCGCTGCAATCACGTCTTTCACATCTTTGCCCAATTGCGCGAAGTCTGCCGACAGAATCGAAGGAGCAATCCAGTTTTCTTGCTTAGCCATAAAGTGTTTTCCTTGTTAAATTTTTGCAAAATTAATTCGTGCATTTTAACAGTATCCATTAAAATGGGCAAAAAAAAGGATCAGGGCAACAAGGGCACTTTATATTGCCTCCATCACCTGCAATAAGCTGTAATTAATGGATACCCGTCATGTCAGAAAACACACATGAAGATCTAGCGATCAGCACCAAAACCGAGTCTAAAACGCTGGCTGAAACCCTGCTAAGCCGTCTGATCCATATGGCCGAATTTGTTGGCCTTGGCGTCATTGCGCTTGCTACGATTTACGCCGGTGCAAGCGAAGTCAGCTCCATGATTCAGGCCCAAAAGGTTTCTCTGGGCGACCTGCTCCTGCTATTTCTATACCTGGAAGTATTAGCCATGGTGGCCATTTACCTGGATTCGGGCAAATTACCGATACGCCTGCCGCTGTATATCGCCATCGTCGCCCTTGCCCGTTATCTGATACTGGATCTCAAAGCGCTCAACGAATGGCAGATGATCGCCATTGCCGTAACGATCACCCTCATCAGTATCGCCGTACTGATTCTGCGCTACGGAAGTTTGCGCTTTCCGTACCTTGACGGCCGCAGCGGACATAAGCGCTAAACCTGTTTTATAAAATTTTAGGAACTTGTGCATGCAACCACTTTATGAATCCAATTTAACCAGCCTGCCGCTTATCAGCAAAGGCAAAGTGCGTGACATTTACGATATTGACGACCAGCACCTGCTGATTGTCACCACCGACCGTATTTCCGCTTTTGATGTGGTACTACCAACCCCCATTCCTGGCAAGGGACGCATCCTGACGGATACCGCGCAATTTTGGATGAAAAAAACCCGCGACATCATCCCCAATCAACTGGTCACGGATATCAATCTATCCGACTACCTGACATCGGATGAACTAAAACAACTCGACGGGCGCGGCATGATCGTCCGCAAATTAAAGCCGCTACCGGTTGAAGCGATAGTGCGCGGCTACCTGGTAGGTTCCGGCTGGAAAGAGTACAAAAAATCGCAGAGTGTGTGCGGTATCCCGCTGCCTGCCGGCCTGGAAAAAGCGGAAAAACTGCCGCAACCGCTGTTTACCCCTTCCACCAAAGCGGCTGTGGGCGAACATGACGAGAACATCAGCTTTGAACAACTTTGTGAAATTATGGGCAAAGACAAGGCGGAAAAAGTGCGTGACTACAGCCTGCAGCTGTACACCTTTGCAGCCGATTTCGCACTGGAACGCGGCATTATCATCGCCGACACCAAATTCGAGTTCGGCGAGGACGAAAATGGCGTGATCCACTTGATTGACGAAGCCCTGACGCCTGACAGCTCGCGCTTCTGGCCAGCCGCCAAATATAAAGTCGGCAAAAACCCTGAAAGCTTCGACAAACAATATATCCGCGACTATCTGGAATCGCTCGACTGGAATAAGGAAGCCCCCGGTCCTGAACTGCCACAAGAGGTGGTTTTAAAGACCCTTGAAAAATATCAAGAGGCGCAAGCCCGTCTGACCGAGAACCTGTAATCCATGTCAGCAAGCTTCAAGCAAAAACCCACCGCTGATGGGTTTTTTATTACCGGCACCGACACCGATGTCGGCAAAACCTATGCGGCCGCCTGCATCGCCCTTACTCTAAGACAACACGGCATTCCCGTGAGCCCGAGAAAGCCGGTGGCTTCAGGCTGCATTCGACAAGACGATCAACGCCTGTTATGCGGCGACGCCCGCATTCTGCAACATGCCTGCGGCAGCAAGGAATCATTAGAAACGATTTGCCGCTATCAATTCTCTCCCCCTATTTCACCGCAACGCGCTATCCAACAAGCCGGCCTGTTCATTTCTACAGCCGACCTTGTGACCGCCTGCACACCGGCACCCGACCATTTTGCTCTGGTAGAGGGTGCGGGAGGCTTTTACTCGCCCTTAAGCAGCGATGGCCTCAATGCGGATCTCGCAGTTCAATTAAACTACCCCGTCATCCTTGTTGTGGGCAATAAACTAGGCTGCTTAAACCACGCCCTATTGACGCTGGAGGCGATCTATCGTCGCAGTCTTACAGCACACAGCGTGATCTTAAACGATGTTTCTGCCGATGCCGACAATGACAATTATTACGATTTGAAACGGCTTATAGCCCCCTACGAGTTGCCTTGCTATCATCTCCGTTACACAACGAATTCGTTACCCGTAGCGTTATCTGACTTTGTCGTCTGACAACTGTTTCAGCCACCTTATTAGGCGTCTTCTTCGCGTCGCATCTCTTGCAGCATACTGCGCACGCGCAACGTCATCAGCACCACCAATACACCGGCTAAAAACAGCAAGGCAGCCACCGGCCATAAAACCACCACCATCTCCCAACCCTGAGCAACAACCGTGCTCTGATCTTCAACCGTCACACTCAGGCTTAACGTCGCCAGCTGCGCATCCGCATAATAAAGTAGCAGCAACATCAGACCAATAATGACAATACACATATTTTCTCCAAATTGAAAAAGCAAACCCCTTAAAGCAAAAAACCCGGGACAAAGCCCGGGTTCTTCGTTGCCAGCAAAAGCGAATTAGTTAACTTTCTGATCCAAAGAACCAGCAGCATAACGCGCTTGCATCTCTTCAAGACCAACTGCTTTGATCTTAGATGCGTGACCAGCACAACCGAAAGCTTCGAAACGTGCTTTACAGATTTCCATCATAGCGTCTTCAGCCGCTTTGTAGAACTTACGTGGGTCGAAGTTAGACGTGTTTTCAGCCAAGTGCTTACGGATTGCACCAGTAGATGCCATACGCAGGTCAGTATCGATGTTAACTTTACGCACACCGTACTTGATGCCCTCAACGATCGCTTCAACAGGCACACCGTAAGTTTGACCCATATCACCACCGTAGTTGTTGATGATTTCCAACCACTCTTCTGGAACAGAAGAAGAACCGTGCATTACTAGGTGAGTAGTAGGAATGCGCTCGTGGATTTTACGGATCTGGTCGATTTTCAATACATCGTCAGATGGCTTAGAAGTGAATTTGTAAGCGCCGTGAGAAGTACCTACCGCAACCGCCAAGCAGTCAACGTTAGTGTCTTTTACGAACTGCGCCGCTTCTTCTGGATCAGTCAACAATGAAGAGTGGTCAAGCACGTCATCAGAACCGTGACCGTCTTCTTCACCCATCTTACCAGTTTCCAATGAACCCAGACATCCTAGTTCACCTTCAACAGACACACCGCCAGCGTGAGCGATTTTAACCACTTCAGCAGTGATGCCAGCGTTGTATTCATAAGAAGCTGGAGTCTTCATGTCAGCCATCAAAGAACCGTCCATCATTACTGATGTGAAACCAGACTGGATAGCACGCAAACATACACCAACGTCAGAACCGTGGTCCTGATGCATAACAACTGGAACGTTCGGGAACATTTCAACCGCAGCAGCGATCATATGACGCAACATTGGCTCACCAGCGTATTTACGCGCACCTGCAGAACCTTGCAGGATAACTGGAGAGTCACAAGCAGCCGCAGCACGCATGATTGCGCGAACTTGTTCCATGTTGTTTACGTTAAACGCAGGCATACCGAAGTTGTGTTCTGCTGCGTAGTCCATCAATTCACGAAGTGTAATCATCGCCATGTGCGAGACTCCTATAGTTGGTTTTTCAAAAATTAATCTTGTTATTCTAACAAGCTTTTAAAAGCTGTCAAAACAATAATTTTCCCCTAACCCGTCAGTTATTAAGGGACTTTAACAATTTCCATACGGTTGGTGCCGCCCATCAAACCGCGTGATTCACCACGCGTTAGAATGATCAGATCACCCTCTTTGGCGATACCAAACGCTTTAATTTTTTGCAGGATTGCATCCTGGATTTCTTCATCATTCAAACCGGTATAATCAACCGATGAAGGATAAACGCCACGGAACAACGTGACCTTACGGCGGGTTTCCAAATGTGGCGTCAAAGCAATAATCGGAATACCTGAGCTGATACGCGACATCAATAGCGTCGTGTTACCCGACTCGGTCAACGCAGCGATACACTTCACGCCGAAATGGTTGGCCGAGTACATTGCCGCCATGGCAATGGTTTCATCCACCGCAGTGAAAGACTCGTCAATACGGTGCGTTGATTCACGCGTTGAGCGTTGTTTCTCTGCTTCAGCACAGATACGCCCCATGGTTTCAATAACCAGGCTTGGCGATTTACCGGTTGCCGTTTCACCCGACAACATAACCGCATCCGTACCGTCCATTACCGCGTTCGCCACGTCGAATACTTCGGCGCGTGTAGGAATGGCGTTTTCGATCATGGTTTCCATCATCTGCGTAGCGGTAATCGTCACACGGTTCAATTGGCGCGCACGCTTGATCATTTTCTTCTGCAATGCAGGCAACTGAGCATCACCGACTTCAACACCCAAGTCACCACGCGCAATCATGATGACATCAGAGGCCAGGATAATGCTATCCAGCGTTTCATCATCCGCCACCGCTTCGGCGCGTTCCACCTTGGAAACGATAGAGCAGTTCAGGCCGGCCTGACGTGCCAAAGTACGGCAATATTCAACATCTTCAGCCGAACGCGGGAAAGACAATGCCAAGTAGTCGGCATTCATGGCCGCAGCCGTGATAATGTCTTCTTTATCCTTATCCGTCAAAGCCGCTGCGGACAGACCGCCACCTTGCAGGTTGATACCTTTGTTGTTCGACAAAGTACCGCCAACGATAACCGTGGTATTAACGCGCTCGCCCTCAACATTATCCACCTGGAATACCAAGCGGCCGTCGTCCAACAACAGCATATCGCCCGGCTTAACATCGTACGGCAGGTTTTTGTAGGTCAGACCGACTTCATGCTGATTACCGTCGTTTTTGCCGACATTGTTGTCCAGCGCAAACTTGTCGCCTTTTTCCAAAAAGATTTTGTTTTCGGCAAAACGGGCAATACGAATTTTAGGCCCTTGCAAGTCAACCAATACACCGACTTCGTGATCGAACTTTTCTGCCAACTCACGTACGCGTTGCGCACGGGCAATATGCTCTTCAGGCGCGCCATGTGACATGTTGATACGTACCACGTCCACACCGGCTTGAATCATACGCTCCAACTCACCTTCACGGTCAGTTGCAGGCCCTAAAGTGGCAACAATTTTTGTTCTTCTTAAACCAGATGCCATAATCTTTTTTAAATCCTTATCTTTTGACGATCTTATTTACACATGAAAGATGTCTCGCAAAATAAACTGCCGGCTCATGACCGATCCCAAGCAAGCCAAGTATTTGGCTGCTGTTGCAAAGTTTACTTCCCGAGGCACCCTTAATGATTACTTCGCTGTGAACTCAACATGAATCCACGGTTAACCAGTATAAACAAGCATCGTGACAGTTAAATTAAACAGGCCTGGTTATAAACCCTTACAACCAGGCCAACAAATCGCTCGACGCAAATTAAACTCGCGTCAAACACTGCAATTATTTAGCTGCAGCTTGTTCCAACATTTCAACCGCTGGCAATTTTTTACCTTCCAGGAACTCCAGGAACGCACCGCCGCCAGTAGAGATGTAAGACACTTTGTCCGCGATGTCGTATTTGTCGATCGCAGCCAAAGTATCACCGCCACCTGCGATAGAGAACGCTTTAGACTCAGCGATCGCCATAGAGATAGTCTTAGTGCCTTCGCCGAACTGATCGAATTCGAATACACCAACTGGACCGTTCCAAACAACAGTACCGGCGTTCATAATGATGTCAGCCAAAGCTTTTGCAGAATCAGGACCGATATCGAAAATCATGTCGTCGTCAGCCACATCCGCTACAGATTTAGTTTCAGCCGCTGCAGACTCAGAGAACTCTTTACCGCAAACAACGTCAGTCGCCAACGGAATCGCCGCACCGCGACCTTCCATGATTTCGTTCAATTTGTTACAAGTCGGGATCAAATCCGCTTCATACAGAGACTTGCCAACTTTGTTACCCGCTGCTGCGATGAACGTGTTAGCGATACCGCCGCCCACAACCAACTGATCTACTTTCTCAGACAAAGATTCAAGCACAGTCAACTTAGTAGACACTTTAGAACCACCAACGATCGCCACCAAAGGACGTGCTGGGTTGTTCAACGCCTTACCTAGCGCTTCCAACTCGGCTGCCAACAATGGGCCTGCACACGCTACCGGAGCAAACGCACCCGCACCGTGAGTAGAAGCCTGCGCACGGTGAGCTGTACCGAAAGCATCCATTACATAAACGTCGCAAAGCGCTGCGTATTGCTTAGACAAAGTTTCGTCGTTTTTCTTCTCGCCTTTGTTGAAGCGAACGTTTTCAAGAAGAACCACTTCACCGTCTGCGATTTCAAAGTTACCGTCCAGGTAATCTTTTACCAAACGGACTTCTTTACCTAGCTTCTCTGACAAGTTAGCGGCAACCGGTGCCAATGAAGCAGCTTCATCGTAAACACCTTCTTCTGGACGACCCAAGTGAGACATCAACATAACTTTAGCGCCCGCGTCCGCTGCCATCTTAATGGTTGGCAAAGAAGCACGGATACGCGCATCAGAAGTAACCTTACCGTCTTTAACTGGCACGTTCAGGTCTTCACGAATCAGAACGCGCTTACCAGCCAAATCTAGATCAGACATCTTAATAACAGACATAATGAGTCCTCTTTCAAGTTGAATTCGATTTCCAGAACAGGAAATCTATGGATTTAATTAAATTTGCTTTTCAATACTTCTGAAAATACTGACAAGGAAATTTAATTTTAGAAGAGCAAGTTAAACCCCTACTCCTCTAAAATAAATTAACGTTTGATTCGCTTAGTAGTGAGGTGAATTCAAGGCAGACCGAAGGAGTTTACTTTTGTAAACGACTGGCAGGTCTAACAAAGAATTCACCCACTAATAAGATGAATCAACGATTAATTTGAGCCTACGTGCTCTACTACACGCATCATATTGCATGTATAACCGTATTCGTTGTCATACCAAGCAACCACTTTAACGAAAGTAGAATCCAGAGCGATACCTGCTTTAGCGTCAAAGATAGATGGGTGAGAGTCACCACGGAAGTCAGTAGAAACGTTAGCTTCTTCAGTGTAACCAAGAACACCAGCCAATTCGCCTTCAGACGCTTTCTTCATAGCTGCGCAGATGTCAGCGTAAGAAGCTTCTTTTTCCAACTCAACAGTCAAGTCAACAACAGACACGTCAGAAGTAGGAACACGGAAAGCCATACCAGTCAACTTGCCGTTCAATTCTGGAAGAACAACACCTACTGCTTTAGCCGCACCAGTTGAAGATGGGATGATGTTTTCCAGGATACCGCGACCACCGCGCCAGTCTTTAGAAGAAGGACCGTCAACCGTTTTCTGAGTAGCCGTTGCTGCGTGAACAGTTGACATCAAACCACGTTTGATACCGAAGTTGTCGTTCAATACTTTAGCAACTGGTGCCAAACCGTTAGTAGTACAAGAAGCCGCAGAAACGATTGCTTGACCAGCGTAAGAGTTGTGGTTAACACCGTATACAAACATTGGAGTGTGGTCTTTAGAAGGAGCTGATTGAACCACTTTCTTCGCACCCGCTTCGATGTGCGCCTGGCAAGACTCTTCAGTCAAGAAGAAACCAGTACATTCGATAACCAGATCGGCACCTACTTCATCCCATTTCAGGTCAGCTGGGTTACGCTCTGCAGTGATACGGATAGTTTTACCGTTAACGATCAGGTTACCGTCTTTAACAGAAACTTCACCGTCGAAACGACCGTGAACTGAGTCATACTTCAACATGTAAGCCAAGTATTCTGGATCCAACAAATCGTTGATCGCAACTACTTCGATGTTTTTGAAGTCTTTAGCCGCAGCGCGGAAAGCCATACGACCGATACGGCCGAAACCATTGATACCTACTTTAATAGTCATCGTTTTTACTCCTAAAAATAACCAGGTTCAGCCTGAACCGAACCTGATTGGATATTAAATTCGAATTGAATTTGAAAAAATGAAATTATTTACCTAGAACGCGGTTAGCGGTAGCGACAACGTTTTCAACCGTGAAGCCGAACTCTTTGAACAATGCGCCTGCCGGAGCAGATTCACCGAAAGACTTCATGCACACAACGTCACCGTCCAGACCAACATACTTGTACCAAGACTCCGCGACACCGGCTTCGATCGCAACGCGCTTAACGCCTGGAATCAATACAGAATCCTTGTAGGCTTGGTCTTGTGCGTCGAATGCGTTTGTACATGGCATAGAGACAACACGTACGTTTGCATCCATCGCTTCAGCGGCATTCATCGCCAATTCCACTTCAGAACCGGTAGCGATGAAGATGATGTCTGGCGTGCCAGCGCAATCTTTCAATACGTAACCACCCTTCTCGATGTTCTTAACTTGTTCTGCAGTACGCTCCATTGGCTTCAGGTTCTGACGTGAGAAGATCAACGCAGTCGGTGCATTGCCACGCAACATCGCCATCTTCCAAGAAACCGCCGATTCGATCGCATCGCAACCACGCCAGGTTTGGAAGTTAGGAATCACACGCATCGTCGCCAACTGTTCAACAGGCTGGTGCGTAGGACCGTCTTCACCCAGACCGATAGAGTCGTGCGTGAACACATAGATCGTGCCGATTTTCATCAAAGCAGACATACGCAACGCGTTACGCATGAATTCCATGAACATGAAGAAAGTACCGCCGTACACTTTGAAACCGCCGTGCAGAACCATACCGTTCATCATGTGAGCCATACCGAACTCACGCACACCCCATGACAGGTAGTTACCGTTAGCGTTGTCGTAGTTCACTTTGACAGTGCCAGACCAGTTAGTCAGGTTAGAACCCGTCAAGTCGGCAGAACCGCCGAACATTTCAGGCAACAATGGACCCATGGCTTCGATGGCGTTTTGAGACGCTTTACGAGAAGCGATGTTAGGCATCTGTTCTTGCGTGTGCGCAATGAACTTATCCATTTCCACTTCGAAGTTTGCAGGCAATTCGCCAGCCATACGACGCTCGAATTCAGCCGCCAATTCTGGGTGCTCGGCACGGTAAGCTGCGAAACGCGCTTCCCATTCCGCTTCGTCTTTAGCGCCTTGTGCTTTGTGATCCCAACCAGCGTAGATGTCTTCTGGAATTTCAAAAGGAGCGTGCGGCCAGTTCAGGAATTCACGCGCAGCAGCGATCTCTTTGTCGCCCAGCGGCGCGCCGTGGCAGTCGTGAGAACCGCACAGGTTCGGAGAACCGAAACCGATGATAGTACGCGTACAGATCAAAGATGGCTTGTCAGTCACAGACTTCGCTTCTTCGATGGCCTTGTTGACCGCTTCCGCATCGTGACCGTCTACATTGCGGATAACGTGCCAGTTGTAAGATTCGAAACGACCTGCAACGTCACGTTCCATCCAGTCACCGATGTGACCGTCGATAGAGATATCATTGTCATCCCAGAAAGCGATCAGCTTGCCCAGCCCCAAAGCGCCGGCCATTGCGCCCGCTTCGTGAGACAGACCTTCCATCAAACAGCCGTCGCCCATGAACACGTAAGTGTGGTGGTCAACGATGTTGTGGCCAGGACGGTTGAACTGTGCCGCCAGCGTACGCTCGGCAATCGCCATACCGACGGCGTTGGTGATACCTTGACCCAGCGGACCAGTCGTCGTTTCGATACCGTCGGCATAACCGTATTCAGGGTGGCCGGCAGTTTTAGAGTGCAATTGACGGAATTGTTTGATGTCTTCGATGCTCAAATCGAAACCAGTCAGGTGCAACAAAGAATAGATCAGCATAGAGCCGTGGCCGTTAGACAGTACGAAACGGTCGCGGTCTGCCCACTTGGCGTTAGCCGGGTTATATTTCATGTGGCTGTTCCACAGTACCTCGGCAATATCAGCCATCCCCATAGGCGCGCCTGGGTGACCTGAATTAGCCTTTTGAACCGCATCCATACTCAGAGCACGGATTGCGTTTGCAAGTTCTCTACGAGTTGCCATACAACTTCCTCAATTGGTAAATAAATTCGGTGACTGTGGAATAAAGAGAGCTTTCCACGAGATGGCTGCACGAATAAAAATGGTTAAAAATCGCCTGATTTTTGTTGGAAAACTTGCCAATAGCCAGCTATTAGCTGCGTGTTCCGCCTCAATCAGGCGATTTTTTCCTCATTTTTTTGTTTCGCGCCCCACTCGTGCAAAGCTCTCTAAAAATGCCCTTGAACGGCACTTCAAAAAATCCTGACACTATCCCACAAGATAAATTTGGACGATTATTCTCTCTTAAAACAACAAAATCATCAAGTTTTCTTATCTAATTATTAGATTTGCAATCCGGCCCCCAGGCCGGGCAAAGCCGTTGTAATAACAGGTTTTTCGACACTTAAGGCGGCAATTCCGACATCCACTGCCGCCGCTACCCGGCCTGTTGAGTTTTGCAAGGCCGCAAAAACCTCAGGCCGGTTGGCCTTTCCAACGCGCCCTAATGCGCCCCCAGCGCTGATGTTCATGCTCGTAAACCGACAATAACGCCGGGATCACCAGCAAAATCAGGAAGGTCGAAAACATCAGACCGAATGCGATCGCGGTGGCCATCGGAATCAAAAACTGCGCCTGCAACGAGGTTTCAAACAACAGCGGCGTCAATCCGCCTATGGTCGTCAAGGAGGTCAGCAACACGGCACGCACACGCTGCACCGCCGCCTCTTCCAACGCCTCATTGACCCCCAAGCCATCTTCGCGCAGGCGTTTGTAAAAACTCACCAGAATAATCGAATCGTTGACCACAATGCCCGACAGCCCGAAGAAACCGAACAGCGACAGAATGGTCATATCCAGCCCCATCCACCAGTGCCCCATAATGGCGCCGATCAGACCGAACGGGATCGCCGTCATCACCACCAGCGGCCAGCCGTAAGAACCGAACACCCAGGCGAGCACGATATAGATGATCGACAAACCGATCAACAAACCGATTTTCATATCGCCCATCGCCTCGGCCTGACGGGCGCGCTGCCCTTCGATACTGTAATTCAGACCGTATTGTTGCACGAGCTGCGGCAGGGTGCTTTGCTGCAGCTGCGCCAGAATCAAGTTGGCGTTATTGGCGCTTTTATCGACCTCGCCCACCACGGTCACCGCCAACTGACCGTCGACATGGCGCATCACGTCAAAGCCGCGCTGCGTGCGCCAGGTGGCAACCGAACTGAGCGCCACACGCTCGCCGCTCGGCGTCACCACCTGCATACGATTCAAGGTCGCCAAGGTGCCCTGTTCGTCGCGCGAATACTGCACGCGCACCTCGATCTCATCCTCTTCGTCGGTAAAAATCTGCACCAGACGGCCGGAGAAGGCATCCGCCAACTGCCGCCCCAAGGAAACATAGGTCAACCCCAGCGCCTTGCCTTGCGGCGTCAGTTCGTACACCAGCTGATCGCGGCCGAACGGCAGGTCATCGCGCACCCCGCTGACACCGGTGATCTGCGTCAACACCTGCTGCAAATCGAGCGCCGCCTGCTTCAACTGCATCGGTTCCGCGCCTTTCAGACGGATATCGATATCACTACCCGGCGGCCCCATGCGCGGCGCTTCCATCGTCAGCACATCCAGGCCCGGCACACTGCCCGCTTTTTCCTGCCACACGCGGATAAACTCGGCATTGCGGGTGTTGCGCTGATCAGGCTCCGTCAGCTCAATATTCACGCCACAGTAATTCGGGCCGCTCTGATTACTGGTTTCGTTGAAATGCACCACCGCGGTTTTGACGATCCCGGGTTCCAACTGCGCTTCGGTTTCGCGCAGGGCTTTATAGAGACGCTCCGCGTAAGCGGCTGTGACCTCGCTGGAGGTGCCCGATACAAAGCGCGCATCGGCATTGATTTTGGTCGATTCGGGCGACGGGAAGAACACAAACCCCAGGCGTCCGCCGGCCAACAGGCCGATGGCAAAGATCATCAATCCCAAAGCACCCGCCAGGGTGATGGCACGATTCGCCAACACCCAGCGGATCATCATGCGGAATTGATGGTGGCGCAGATGATCGATGGTGTGATCCAGGCGGTAGCGGACCGAACCGGGCTGTGCCGGTTGCAAACCATGGAAGGCGTGGCGCAAATGGCCTGGCAGAATCGTGAAACTTTCCAATAACGACGCAAAAATCACGGCGATAATCACCAGCGGAATGGCAAACAGAATATTGCCCATCTCGCCGCCGATCATCATCAACGGCAAAAACGCCGCCACGGTCGTCAGGGACGACGCCGTGACCGGCGCCAACATGCGGTGCGCCCCGCCCTCGGCGGCCTGTAGATGACCTTCACCCCGCTCATGGTGCGCCAACGCATCCTCGCCGACCACGATGGCGTCATCGACGATAATCCCCAGCGCCATAATCAGGCCGAACAGACTCACCATATTGATGCTGCCGCCGGCCAGATACATGATCATCAAAGTCGCCATGAAGGAGACTGGGATCCCCACCGCCACCCAGAAGGCGACTCGGCCGTTCATAAACAGATAGAGAATCAACACCACCAGAATCAAGCCGCTGATACCGTTATTCACCAGCAGCATAATACGTTGATAGACCAGCGACCAGGTTTCGTCATAAACCCGCAGCTCCACCCCCTGCGGCAGCTGCGGGCGTGTCTGCTGCAGCCAGGCATCCAGAATCTGCGCCGATTTCAACGTATCGCCGCTTTCGGCACGCATCAGCTGCAACTCCACCGCCGTTTTGCCGTCCACTTGCAGAGTGGGCGAATCCTTGAGCGGACGACGTTCGATCTTACCGACCTCACCCAACGCAATATGTTCCGAAGGGTTGGCCACCAGCGGCATCTGCGCAAATTCGGCTTCGCTGCGTTTCTGCTCCAAAGCGCGCAGATCACGCACGCTGTCGCGATCCCCCACCGAACCGGCCGGATAGTCGCGGCTCATGCCCACCACCTGATTGCCGATCTGCTCCAGCGACAAACCGTAATGTTCCAACGTGCGCTGCGGCACCTCGATCGCCATCTCTTCGGCAGGCAGTCCTTTGAAGTTGATCTTGTCGATCCCGCGATCCAGCAACTGGCGCTCGAAATCGCGCGACAGCTTGCGCAATTCGTCCAGACTGGCCTGGTCGCTCAACAGCAACAGGCGCGCTATCGGCTCATAACGGATCACCCGCTCGACAACTGGGCGCTCAGCATCCTGCGGCAAGTTCCTCAGCTCATTGATGCGCTGGTTGATCTGATCGATTGCCTCGATCATGTCGGTGCCTTCCTTGAACTTCAGCGAAATCGACGCCAAACCCAAGGCCGAGGTGGAGGTCATTTCATCCAGCCCGTCCAGATTGCGCAACACCCGCTCGATCGGATCGGTCACGCTGCTTTCCACATCCTCGGCGTTCGCCCCCGGCCAGACCACGCGCACCGAGGCGTAATCCAGATCAAAATTCGGGAAAAACTGCACATTGAGTTTCAGCAAGGCGACAATGCCCATCAGAATCATAATGATCATCAGCAGGTTAGGCGCGACCTTGTGGCGCGCAAACAAGCCGATCATGCCATGCGATTTGAACTTGTTTTCGTGCGGGCGATAATCCTCATCCAGCGTTCTGGAGACATTCAACCCGGCCTGTTCATTTTCGCCGGCGGCAGCGCGTTCATCGATGCTCACGGCGCCACCTCAGTCACTTTCAGGCCGCTCACCGCATTCGGCAGATGCGTCAGATTGATTTTGATGCCTTCGGCAATATCAGCCTTCACCAAGGCCCACAAAGCACCGTCCACCATTTTTTCGCCCAGCAACACCACCTGCTTGGCCTGCAAACGGCCGTCTGCAATCACATAAATGCGGTCATTGCCGTAAATGGCGCTGTAGGGCAGCGCCAACGCCCGTTCATATACCTTGCCCTGCAGATCCACCTGCAACAGATCGCCCGGTCTTAAATAACGCAAAGATTCGGGAATACCAAAAAACAGATCGACGCCGCTGGTCGACGCCAGACCGGCCAAACGCTCGGCCTTAAGAACCACCGGCCCGCCATCCGCTTGACGATAGACGGCCTCAATCGACTCGCCGGCCTGCAGGCGCTGATTCACTTCCTGAAAACTCGCCACCGGCAATTTGGCGCGCAACTCCAGACTCTGCAAACCGTAATACTCCAGCAGCACCGCACCGGCATTGACGCGATCGCCGACACTCACCTTGACGCTCGCGACACGACCGTCATAGGGCGCCACCACCTCGCCGCGCGCCACATTCAAACGCGCCTGCTGCAAGGCGGCCTGCGCCTTGTCCAACCGCGCCTGATTCTGCTGCGCCTTGAGTTCGTGCTCCTGCACCGCCAGTTCCGCGCCCACCACCGTGTACTCCTGACGGGTCAACGCCTCTTTGGCCTGTTCCAGCGCGGTCTGCGAGGTCAGTTTCTTTTTCAGCAACTCCTGTACACGCTGCACATCGGCGCGCTTAAACTCCAGCACCTTGCGCTCATGGTCGAGCTTTTCCTTGTTCGCCTGATAGGCCAAACGCTCCAGACGCAGCTGCGCCTGCATATCGGCCACCTCGGCCTTGGCCTGCTGCAACGGAATCTGCAGATCCTCGGCATCCAGACTCAGGAGCTTGTCGCCCGCCTTGAACGACTGGCCCTCTTTGACCCACACCTGACTGACCAAGGCGGCGATCGGCGCGGACGCGGCCACCAAGGACGCCGATTCCACCTCGCCATACAGACGCTGCGCTGCGGCCTGCGCTTCGAATCTGGCCGGCATCGACTCCACCAGCCAAACCTTTTCCTTGACCTCAACCGGCGGCTGCTTGGGCTTGGTTGACTTCATGTACACAAACGCCGCTATGGCGACGACAACAATCAACAGGGGTACGGCAACACGTTTTACTTTCGGCATCCACATGCGATTTTCCAGTATCCGTTAAAAAACAATTCCGCCATTCTAAATGAAATTTGCGCTGCATCACCAGCCTGACGCGCTGTAAAACCCTTAAAAAACCTTGACTGCGCGTCGCCAAGCCTTTATTCCCACACAGATTTTGGCGTTGTTTACCCATCAACTCTCTGATAAATTTTCATAAACCAAACTTATGCCCATATAAAACGGAGATGTAAAAATGCAAAAATTATTGATCGGACTGACCTTGAGTGCTCTGCCTTTCAGCCTAATGGCCAATAGTGAAGTGAACAACAAAGAGAACGAAGCGCGCGCCATCGCCAAACAGTTCGGCGGCCAGCTGCAGCCTGAACTGGGCAAAGCCATGAAAGCCGGCGGCCCGATGATGGCGATTGACGTCTGCTTTGAAAAAGCCCCGCAAATCGCCAAAGACCTGTCTGCCGCCAGCGGCTGGGACGTCAACCGCGTGAGCCTCAAACCGCGCGCGGAACGCGCCCAACCCGACGCTTGGGAACAGGCCACGCTGAACTGGTTTGAAGAACAGGCTGCCGCCGGCACAGACCCCAAAACCCTGGAAAAATTCGAAGTCGTCAAAATCGACGGCCAGGACACCTACCGCTATATGAAAGCGATTCCGACCGCCGAAGTCTGCCTGGCCTGCCACGGCACCAACGTGCAGCCGGCTTTGATGGAAAAAATCAAAGCGCGCTACCCGCACGATACCGCCACCGGTTACACGCTGGGGCAAATCCGCGGCGCTTTCAGCTTTAAACAGGCGCAATAAGTTCGGTTTTTAACACCCCAAAAACCGCGTTTCAAAAACTGAACAGGCCGGGTAGAGAACCTCTTTACCCGGCCTGTTCAGTTTTGCATGGCTTAAAAATCGCAGCTCTATCAAACACCGTTATCGACTGCATAAGCCTCAATAAAAGCCTCAATCAGCTCAATACGCTTGCGTTCGATTGCCGTGGCGATTTCCGCGCCCTTAAAGCCCTGCGCCAGAATTTCCTGATTATCCACCTGACCGGCCGCTTGCGCCAGCGCCAGCCAGAACGCTGCTTGCGGATAGGCGGCCTGTTCAAACCCGGTTCGACCGCGTGCATCCGCCTTGCAGGCCAACAACACCTGCTCCAACACCTCCGGCTGTTTGAAATAACCGCAGGATTGAATCACTTTCAGATAGGTCTTGGGTTTGAGATAAGGCTTGCCATCACTATCCAGCCCGGTGTGAATCACCCCATGCCACTGGGTCACTTTCAGCGCCAGCGCCTCGATTTTCTTGGGCACACGGTAAGACGCGCAAAACGCCTCCACCAGCGGCAAGCCCGCCGCTTCGTGACCGTGATGTTTGGGCCAGAGTTCGCGCGGCGTAACCCCTTTGCCCAAATCATGCACCAGGGCGGCAAAACGCACGCCGATATCGTCGCTCAACTCGGCCGCCGCATCCAACACCAACAAGGTATGCACCCACGCATCGCCTTCGGGATGATGCTTGGCGGGCTGCTCCACACCCTGCAAATCCGCCAGCCAGGGGAACAACACCCGCAAAGCGCCCACCTCGGCCAGCACCGCAAAAAACACGCTCGGTTGAGTTGTGGACAACGCCTTGACCACTTCCTGCCAGACCCGCTCCGGCGTTAAGGCATCCAGCTCGCCGCTGGCCGCCATCTGCCGCATCAGTTCGGCCGTATCCGCATGCAAGCGGAAGCCAAACGGCGCCAGCTTGGCGGCAAAACGCGCCACGCGCAACACCCGCAATGGGTCTTCGCTAAAGGCCGGCGATACATGGCGCAGCACGCGGTTTTGCAGATCAACCTGCCCGCCGTAAGGATCGATGATCTTACCGGCATCGTCACGCGCCATCGCATTGATGGTCAGGTCGCGGCGAATCAAGTCCTCTTCCAAGGTCACTTCCTGCGAAGCGCTGACCTCAAAACCGTGATAGCCCGTGCCGGATTTGCGCTCGGTGCGCGCCAGCGCATATTCTTCCTTGGTTTTGGGGTGCAGAAACACCGGAAAATCCTTGCCGACCTGCTCGAAGCCTGCCACCAGCATCGCCTCTGGCGTGGCGCCGACCACCACCCAGTCGCGGTCATAGACCTTAACGCCCAGCAAGGCGTCGCGCACCGCGCCGCCCACCAAATAGACCTGTCCTTGCATGTGTATTCCTAACTTGTCCTGCATAAACAAAAAAGCCGTCATAACAGACGGCTTTTTACGAACCCATCAAACTCAAACCAACTCTTCCGGGCTGCGCCCGGCTTCCTTGCGGAAGAAATGATAACGCTCGCGGATATGGTGCGGCACCACATAGGTGGAGATCGACCACTCCAGCGACGCCGGCGCAAAACCGAACTGGGTTTCAAAATCGTTGTCGCTGATCATGTCGTTCTGCAACATAACCACCTGGTTTTTAGACACAGAAGGCAGACCCAAGGTGCTCATCAGACGGGCATTCAGATTGCAAACCGGAAAAACCACCGCGTCTTTCTGCATCAGATCGCTAACCAGTTCCGCCAGCTCTTTCATGGTCAGACGCTCTTCACCCGCCACTTCGATTTTCTTGCCGAAGGTGGCCTCATTCTTGATCGAAGCGACCAACGCATTGGCAAAGTCGCGCACCCACAAAGGCTGCACCACCGTGTCGGCATTGGCCACCATCACCATACCGGCATAGTTCAACTGATTGGCAAAACGCTGCGTGGTATCGTCGTTCTGACCGATCAACAGACTGGTTCTGAAAATGGTGTTTTTGGCATTGGTCACCGTAAACATCAGCGCATCGGCTTCGCCGAGCTGGTGCAGATAGTGGTTGGCATCCTGATTGGACGACGCGCCCAGCTGCGACAGGCTCAACACGCGCTTCACGCCGGCATGCTCGGCGGCCATTTTGATCTTCTGATTCACATGCTGCAAGTCGTCCATCGCCACCATTTCGGTGCCGTTCATGCGGTCAGCGTTGAGGTTGACGACAATGCTCGCCCCTTTCAGGGCGGCTTCCAGCTGTTGCGCATTGTCATAGCTGCTCAATGTCGCCAATTTGGTATTGGCGTACAACGCAAACTCGCGATAACGCTCCGGACGGCGCACGCAAACCGTAATCTGGTAACCCGCTTTTGACAAAGCATTGACCACTTCACGCCCGATATAACCGGTTCCGCCAAAGACCGTCACTTTGTTTCCTAAGATCATGCCAACATCCATTTTTGTAATTCAAAACCCACTAAGGATAAATGATTGCCCAATTTGAGGTCAAGTCTTGCCGCCCCATTTGTTAGCGTTGCGCCCGGTTTTTGTTACAATAAACACCATATACCTTTCCAGAATACGTACAACTATTTAACTGAAGAACCCCTATGACCACTTTGAATGTATCGGTTTTCAAAAGCCCCAAAAAGCAAGAGCTTTATCTTTACGTACCGCAGGCCGACGGCCTGAACAAACTCCCCAAAGAGCTGCTGGTGATGTTCGGCGAACCCGCCCATGTCATCGATTTTGAACTCAGCGCCGAACGCGAACTGGCGCGCGAGGACAGCAAAAAGGTGCTGGAGTCGCTGCACGCCAAAGGCTACTTTATGCAGATGCCGCCCAACGAAATCGAAAAATTCGGCGACATGGCGCCGCCGCCGGAACATCTGGACAATATCTGCTAAGGTCACTGCGCCCCCTATCCGGCAGACCGGCAATTCCCGATAAAACGACTCAACCATTTACAAACCAAGCAGGTTGACTACAATACTAGGTTTAACGCTCGCTCTTTATTTCAAAATTTAAAAGGAAAGACTATGGCCTTTACGCTACCTGATTTACCTTACGATTACGATGCGCTGGAAGTGTCTATCGACGCACGCACCATGGAAATCCACCACACCAAACACCACCAAACCTACATCAACAACCTGAACAACGCGATTGCCGGCACCGAACACGAAGGCAAGTCGCTGGAAGAGTTGGTGAAAAACGCCGGCTCCATCTCTCCGGCCGTGCGTAACAACGGCGGCGGTCACTGGAACCACGCATTCTTCTGGGAAGTCATGACCGGCGACAGCATGGGAACGCCAAGCGGCGCTTTGGCTGACGACATCAACGCCACTTTCGGCGGTTTCGATGCGATGAAAGAGAAGTTCAATACGGCCGGCGCCACCCGCTTCGGTTCTGGCTGGGCGTGGTTGACAGTGTCTGCCGACGGCAAACTGGAAATCTCTTCAACCCCAAACCAGGACAACCCGTTGATGGACGTGGCTGACGTCAAAGGCACGCCAATCCTAGGTTTGGATGTGTGGGAACACGCTTACTACCTGCGCTACCAGAACCTGCGCCCAGCTTACATGCAAGCCTGGTGGGACGTGGTTAACTGGAACAAAGTGGCAGAACTTTACGCCGCTGCAAAAGCCTAAGTCGCCGACGCTTTGCCAAAAAAACCGGCCCATATGCGCCGGTTTTTTTATGCCCCCGCAACCTCTCCAACCTGCCTACCGCTCCAACCTACTGTTTTTAAAACGGTTTTTATCAGTTTTATTTAGTCTGCATCAAGACGTTTTATTTCCCAGCATTTTACTCAAGTATTAAACTGACTATGCAAGCAGCCATTCATTGCACTGCTTTTATCTGAAGTTGATAGGAGGTTTATCATGGGAACCGTTATCACGCACGCCAAGCATGATCACTTCACCAGCAATGGTGAACATATTATTTCAACCGAAGTATCCGCCAGCCGTATCGCACACTGGCTTAAACAAGGCTGGATCGACATGGCCAACGCGCCGGTCGCCTCACTGTTTTATGGTGCGGCCACCACGCTCTTTGTATTGTTAACCCTCGCGGCTTTCCGCGATTCGCCGTTTCTGATGTTCACTGTCGCAACCTCGTTTGTGATGATCGCTCCGTTTCTTGCCACCGGCCTCTACGCCATTGCACAAAACGTCGAAAAACACGAATATCCCGACCTTAACCGCTCGCTGCTCGCCTGGCGAAGCAATACCACCAACTTTGCCCTCTACGCCCTGGCATTGGGCATCATCATCGCCATCTGGTCGCGCATCACACCGCTGATTGCGGCCGTGGTCAAATCGCAATCCCTGCTGATTGTCGACCCGCAAATGGGCATTATGGGGTTTCTGCTGTCGGAAGCCGGCATTCAATTTCTGATTGTCTTCAGCCTGATCGGGGCCGTGCTCGGAGCATTTGTGTTTGCCATCAGTGTGGTGACCATTCCGCTGCTGTTGCAGGACGACAAAGTGGATGCGCTCAATGCCATGATTGTCAGTTTCCAGGTAACCATGGAAAACAAAGGCACCATGGCCCTGTGGGCATTGACCATCGGCGCCCTGTTCTCACTGGGAGTGCTCACTGCCGGCTTATTGATGATTGTGGTCATGCCGCTGCTGGGTTATGCCAGCTGGCACGCCTACAAGGAACTGGTGAGCGTGGAACCGCAGGCGAACTAAACCACCAACCAACCGCAGTGCCGCAGCCGCGGCGCTGCCTTGCCCGTGCTTCATCCCTAACCACGCCCTCTGCTATCCTATTGACGGACTTGCAACCCCAGCGGGGTTCACGCATACTGCAACGCATTCAGCAATGTTATAAACCCAACACCGTTTTAAGGAGACAGCATGGTCAGCTTAACCACCCCTGTTTGCGAATTTAACCAGCCCGCCATCGACTTCAATCTGCCCGGCATCGACGGCCAGCAATGGACACTGGAAAAGGCCAAAGGGCCGAACGGTCTGCTAGTGATGTTCATCTGCAACCACTGCCCCTATGTCAAAGCCATTCATAAGCGTCTGGTCGAAGACACCCGCATTTTGCGCGACGAATTCGGCATCAACAGCATCGCCATTATGTCCAACGACCCTAACGAATACGCAGAAGACTCCTTCGACAACATGAAAAAAGTCGCCGAGCAATGGCAGTTTCCGTTCCCGTATGTGATCGACGAGACTCAGGAAGTTGCCAAAGCCTACGGCGCGGTGTGCACACCCGACTTTTTCGGCTACAACGCCGAACTCAAACTGCAATACCGCGGCCGTCTCGACGAATCCCGCAAAGAGACCGCACCGGAAGGCGTGCGCCGCGATCTGCTCGAAGCCATGAAGCAAGTGGCGCAAACCGGCCAGGGCCCGCTGGAGCAGATTCCGAGCATGGGTTGTTCGATCAAATGGAAAACCGCCTGAGACCCAAGCCAAGACGATGAAAAAGATTCTGCTCGCTCCCGACAGCTTTAAAGGCTCCTTAAGCGCCATCCAGTTCTGCCAGATCGCCACCCAGGTCATCCAGGAATTAGCCCCCGACACCCAGGTGTTTGCGCGCCCCATGTCCGACGGCGGCGAAGGCTTTGTCGACAGCTTTGTCAGCGCCGGCTTGGCGGAAAAACACAGCGCCTGGGTTGCCAATCCGCTCGGCCGCAAAACCAAGGCGATCTTTGGCTGGCAGCCCGACAGCCGCACCGCGATTATCGAAATGGCGCAGGCCAGCGGCCTGCCCAAAATTCGCCATGAAGAGCGCAATCCCTTGCAGACCCACACCTATGGCACCGGCCAACTGATTCTCGAGGCACTGAAACTCCAGCCGCGGAAAATTATTATCGGTCTCGGCGGTTCCGCCACCAACGACGGCGGCGCCGGCGCACTACAAGCGTTGGGGATTCCACTACTGGATGCCAAAGACCAACCGATCAATCTCGGCGGGCAGAGCCTGCGGGACCTCGCCCGCATCGGCAAGATTCCGCCACACTTGCAGGACATCGAGTGGCAACTGGCCTGTGATGTCACCAATCCGCTGCTCGGTGAAAATGGCGCCACCACGGTTTTCGGGCCGCAAAAAGGCGTCAACGAACACAACTATGCGTTACTCGAAAACGGCCTGAGCAATCTGGCCGATAAAATTGAACAGGCCACCTCCCAAGACATCCGCGATCTGCCGGGCGCAGGGGCGGCGGGCGGCATGGCGGGCGGCTTTATCGGCCTGCTCGGCGCCAAGGTGACGCCCGGCTTCGAGGTTTTGGAGTCGGGTCTGCAGCTTAACCGCCTGCTGGCGGAAGAGCGTCCCGACTGGATTATCACCGGCGAAGGCCGCATCGACGAACAGACCCGTTTCGGCAAATTGCCGATGCGCCTCGCGCAACTCGGCCAACAGCACAGCATTCCCACGCTGGGGATTTGCGGCGCGCTCGGCTGCTCGCCGGCCGAACTGCCGGAATTTGCCGGCCTGTTCAGCATCATCAACGCACCGATGCACGAAATCGACGCGATGCAGCAGGCGCCGGCCTTGCTGTACGACACCCTCTATTCGGTCTGCAAGCTGCTGTTGCGCTGAAAAACCACGCCAACCCGGCCTGTTCAGTTTCCAACAGGCCGGGTTCTATCCCATAGCGCTGTCACAAAACCGTTATAAAACCCGCCTTTCCCCTGCCTTACTTCACAAACCTGTTACACAAGCTTCATAAAGCCTTAAAACTGCCTTTTTAACATAGCCCAAACAGACTTTAACGGCATTCAAAGGTAGCCCCATGAGCATCAGCCAGACCTCAATCGACACTGCAAGCAATACCAAACAACTGCTGGAAAGCGCCGTCAACAATACCCGCTGGTTCAGCCGCAAGGGGCTCATGGACCGCCTGTTTACCGCCTGGTTTGACCGACTGGTCTATCCGCAGATTTGGGAAGACCCGGAAGTCGACATCGCCGCGCTGCAACTCAATGCCGATTCGCATATCTTCACAATCTCATCCGGCGGCTGCAATGTGCTCAACTACCTGACCGAACAACCGGCCTCCATTACCGTGGTGGACCTCAACGAGGCGCATATCGCCCTGCTCAAACTCAAACTGGCGGCCATCCAGCACCTGCCGGACGAAGCGGCGTTTTTTGACTTCTTCGGCAAAGCCAATCTGCCCAAGAACCTGGATCGCTACCACGCCTACATTCAGCCCCATCTGGATGCCAAAACCCGCGAATACTGGGAAGGCCGCGAAGGCCTGAGCCGCAAGCCGCGCATTGCCATGTTCAGCGCAGGCTTTTACCGTTTCGGCCTGCTGGGCAATTTCATCGGCTTGATTCACTGGGTCAGTAAGCGTCTGGGCTACGACATCTCCCAGGTCATGCAGGCGCGCACGCCGGAAGAACAGCAGCGCCTGTTTGCACAGCACGTCGCGCCGGTGTTCGACACCCGCCTGCTGAAATTCCTTTGCAACCGTGCGGTGGTGCTCTACAGCCTGGGGATTCCGCCGGCGCAGTACGCCGAGATGCACAGCGAATCCCAGCAAACCGCGCAAGGCATGCATGAACTGCTCAAAGAACGTGCGCGCCGCCTGGCCTGCGACACCCCGCTCCAAGACAACTACTTTGCCTGGCAGGCCTATCAGCGCGAATACGACCTTGACCACCGCCGGGCCCTGCCGCGTTATCTGCAAGCCGAGCATTTCGACACGCTGCAACAGCATTCGCAGAAAGTGACGGTTCACCACGAATCCATGACCGAGCGCCTCAAGCAGATGCCGGCCAACAGTCTCAATGCCTATCTGTTCTTGGATGCGCAGGACTGGATGGACGAGCAACAGCTCACCGACCTATGGATTCAGGTCAACCGCACCGCCATGCCGAATGCTCGCGTGGTGTTCCGTACGGCCGGCACCACCTCGCCGTTGGAATTAAAACTGCCCAAGGAACTATTGCAACCTTGGCAGACGGATCCCGATGCCAACCGTGACTGGACGCGCCGCGACCGTTCGGCCATCTATGGCGGCGTCTTTGTCTACCAGCGCCGCTCGAGCGCAACGGAATAAACCGTGGACCGCCTGCTGCCGGAAAATCTCTGGTCCACCACCCACCGCTTCGTTATGGGACTGGAGGCGATGCAGCGTTCGAGCGAACAACGCGCCATCGCCAATGTGCAGACCGAACTGGACTGCATTGTGCTCGAAAATAAAAGCGTACCCATCACCCGCAACGAACGCGAATACGACAACAGCTATGTCTGTTCGCCCTACACCGCTTATGTGCGTTATGCACGCGACGAACTGGGATTGATTAAAAACGCCTTGCTGCGTCGCGCCTTGCGTGCGGTAATCGGCATGGCGGATATCGCCCTGCGCTGGGCACAGATCAACCAGACCGTTTCCTTGAACAACTGGCTGTTTTCCACCAACATCGTGCCCGATTGGCAGAACGATACCATTGACTATTTCACCAACAAACTGTCGCACGCCAATCCGCAGCACAGCATCAGCATCCGTTCGCTCAACCCCTACAGCAACGCCGACCTGATGGCGCGCCTGCAGCAAAAGGGTTGGCTGATGCTGCCCGCCCGTCAGGTCTATCTGTTTCCCAAACAAGGCGAAGCCCACGGCGACTGGTGGCGCAAAAACAATGTCAAAAACGACCAACGCCTGCTCAAAAACACCAGCTTGCAGCTGGTGACGCCGCAAGAGCACCGGGGCGAAGATTTCAAGGCGATTGAAAGCGTATTCAAACAGCTGTTTATCGACAAGCATTCCGCCTATAACCCGCAGTTCACGGCAGCCTATTTCGAGTTTCTGCACAGCCATCGGCTGGTCGAGTTCTTCAGCTTCCGCGACATCAGCGGGCGTATCGTCGCCAGCATCGGCCTGTTCACCCAGAACGAGCTGATCACCGCGCCGATTGTCGGTTACGACACCAGCCTGCCGCAATCGCTCGGCCTCTACCGGCTATTGATGGCGCAGCTGCTCAAAGTCACCCATGAACGCGGCCAAACGCTCAATTTGAGTTCCGGTGCGGGGCATTTCAAGCGCCAACGCGGCGGCGTACCGGTCATCGAATACACCGCACTCTATGTCAACCACCTGCCCTGGCAACAGCGTTGGCTGCAAAGCGGCTTCGCCCGCTTGCTCAACCGTTTTGGCCCGGCCTTTCTGCAAAAACACGAAATTTAACTTCCCATGCATCACACGGGGCAAATCACCAAGGAGTCGCCATGAAACCCAACAATCTGCAACTGCCCGACTGGATGGAGCTGGCAGAGGGCTTGCACTGCGCGTCACCCGCCCCATCCGACCCCCCGTTTGAAGGCAAACGCTACCGCACCCTGTGGATTTCCGACCTGCATCTCGGCTCCAAAGGTTGCAAGGCGGATTTCGTGAGCCACTTCCTCAAACAGCACGATTGCGAGACGCTGATTCTGGTCGGCGACATTATCGACGGCTGGCGCATGCGCAAACGCACCTACTGGCCGCAGGCCCACACCAATGTAATCCGCCGCATCCTCACCCGCGCCAAACGCGGCACCAAAGTCATCTATATCACCGGCAACCACGACGACATGCTGCGGCGCTATTCCGGCGTGCAATTCGGCAATATCCACCTGCTGGACGAATACGTGCATACCACCGCCGACGGCCGCAAACTGTGGTGCATTCACGGCGACCAGTTCGACGGCGTGGTGCAGTGCCACCGCTGGATGGCGCTGTTTGGCGATTTCCTCTACGAAACCATGCTGCACGTCAACCGCTGGTACAACCAGCTCCGCCACCGCTTGGGATTCGGCTACTGGTCGCTGTCCGCCTACCTCAAAAACCGCGTCAAACGCGCCGTCAATTTCATCTCCGATTTTGAGGAAGCGGTGGCCAAAGAGGCCAAACACAAAGGCATGGACGGCGTGGTCTGCGGCCATATCCACCACGCCGAAATCCGCGAGATCGGCGGCGAACAGCCCATCAGCTACTACAACTGCGGCGACTGGGTGGAATCCTGCACCGCGTTGGCGGAAGACTTCGACGGGAAGATTCAACTGATCCATTGGGTTAAGCTCGACCACGCCACCTTGCAAGCCTCCCAACCGGCTACGGTTTAAGCCACCCCGGCCTGTTGAGTTTTTTTGCGCTCAAAACCGCAACCCAATTTGAACCCATCCCGATGCATAAGCTGTTAAAATAGCGCTTTTTTCAGCCCATTTTAAAGAGTGCCATGAGTAACGCCCAACTGATTCTGATTGACAAGCGAAATCAACCCCTTAAAGAGTATCTGGTCGCCGTGGCCGCGTCCGACGGTTTGCAGATCAAAGGGGTGCAGATCATGGCCTCCCCCGCCAAAGGGGAAAAAGCGCTATTGAATGCCGACATCACCATTCCGCCGCTGGAAGACTACGACTTCAACACCAAGAAGATCGCCGCCGCCACGCTGCAGAATCTGCGCCTGGGCGAAGAAACCCTCGATGTCGAAACCTTTATCGCCCGCAGCACCGAAGACGAAACCATTCGCGCCGCACTGCAAAAATCGGTCAAGCGCCTCTCCGCCAAACTGGAAGAGCTGCTCAACGAGTTCACCTCCTCGGAGGTCATCGGGCTGATTCAGGAAGGACGCAACGACGCGCTGTTCAAACTCAAAAACCACGCCAAAACCTTCAAGGGCAAAAAAGTGGTCTGTCTGGACATTGAAGCCACCGACATCTGCACCAATCCGGAAGCCGACATTATCCAGTTTTCGGCGTGCGACTTAGACGGCAACGAACTGTTCAACAGCCTCATCAACCCCGGTTACGACATTCCCGAAAACGAGAAACACAACATCACCACCGAGATGGTGCAGGACGCGCCTTCCTTGAGCGCGGTGTGGGACGACATCCACAACCTGCTTGCCGATGCCGATGTGGTTCTGGCCTACAGCACCGAAAGCGACTTTGCCTACCTGCAAAAAAGCGCCGAAAAGAAACTGCTGCCGTTTGAGCTGGACTACAACAGCTGGCTGGATGTCGCCGAGCTGAGCCGCGACCTGATCGGCGCGATGCGCTGGCAGAACGAAAAAATGTACTGGTTCTGGAAAACGCCCAAACTGACGGACGCCTACGAACGCATCCTGCAAAAGCCGTTCCCCGGCGATGCCCACGATGCGCTGGCGGATGCGCAGGCCACCGTCGAACTGTTTAAAGCGATGCTCGAAAAAGGCCGCCAGTCGCAGGTTGAAGAGAAAAAGCCCAAGGCCAAAAAAGAACAGATCGTCAACAACCCGTTTGCCGCTTTAGCCGGTTTAAAACAAGGATAAGAACCCGATGTGCCAGACATCCGAAACCACCTTCAAGCAATTGGAAAAAGCGCATAAAGGCGACTGCTTTGATTGGGAGATGATCAAAACCCAGATCAAGTTCGACCACAACGGCTTGGTGCCGGCCATCGCCCAGCAGTTCGACAGCAAGGAAGTGCTGATGATGGCGTGGATGAACCTACAGGCGTTGGAGGAAACCCTCAAGACCGGCCGCGTCTGCTACTGGTCGCGCTCGCGCCAGAACTACTGGCGCAAGGGCGAAGAGTCGGGGCAGGTGCAGATTCTGAAAGAGCTGGCGTTCGACTGCGACGGCGATGCCATTTTGCTGCAAGTCGACCAGACCGGCCCCGCCTGCCATACCGGCCGCCGCAGCTGCTTCTACAATGCGGTGCATGACGGCAAACTGGAAATCAGCAGCGATCCGCTGATCGATCCAAGCGAACTCTATAAAAAGTAAACAGGCCGGGTTAAACCTTCTCCAACCATTTCAGCATGGTGGCATTGAACTCCTCGGCATAGAGGGGTTTGACCAGCAGATCGCTCATGCCGGCCTGCATGCAGCGCTCGCGGTCCAACTCGTAAGCATTGGCGGTAAAGGCGACAATCGGCACCGGATGCGACTTGTTCAGCAGACGCTCCTCCTGTCGAATCAGACGGCACGCCTCATAGCCGTCCATAATCGGCATCTGACAATCCATCAGAATCAATGCCAGCTCGGTGTGGTGCAAGCGCCAGTACTCCAAAGCTTCCAAGCCGTTGTTGAGGGTATCCACCTGCATCCCCAGATTTTCAAGAAACGCCTGGGCGATCTGCTGGTTTACCGGGTCATCCTCAACCAGCAGAACCCTGTTTAAAGACGTCCGCGGCGCCGTTAACGAACCGGCATTCCTCTCCGCTTTTACGGCCGACGCGGGCATCGTCGTTTCTTGAGCTGCCACGGGCGATGCTTCGGGCGCCTCGACCTTTTTAAACGTTAAATCGACAATAAAAGTACTGCCCTGCCCCAATTCGGATTGCAGCTCGATCGTCCCCCCCATTAAATCAACCAGCTGCTTGCAGATCGCCAACCCCAAACCGGTTCCGCCAAAATGGCGCGAATGCGAGCTGTCGGCCTGGATAAAAGGCTCGAACAGGCGCTGTTGATCCGACAACGCAATGCCGATGCCGTTATCAACCACTTTGAACTGCACCCCCAGCATCGCGTTATCAAGCGAGTGGCAGGCAACTTGCAGCGTCACCGCTCCCTGCGGACTGAATTTGATCGCATTGCCGACCAGATTCAGCAAAATCTGACGCAAGCGCAAACCGTCGCCTTCCACCCAGTCGGGGCAGCGGGCGTCAGCCTCGAGCTGTAACGCCACATTTCCCAGCTTGGCTTCCGGACGCATCAACTGAATGACATTGCGCACCAGCTCCGGCAAGGCAAAAGGTTCCGGCCGCAGGCGGATACCGCCCTTGTCCAGTTTGGAAAAATCCAGCACATCATTCAGAATCGACACCAGCGAACGGCCACTCTCCCTGATCGCCTGCAAATAACTCTGCTGGCGCTCATCCAGCGGCGTCGCCGCCAAGAGTTCCGCCATGCCCAAGACACCGTTCATCGGTGTGCGTATTTCATGACTGACCATCGCAATAAACTGGCTGCGCGCCACCGCCAATGACTCGGCACGTTCCTTCGCCAACAGCATCTGCTCCTGCGCGGCCTTCTGCACCGAAATATCGCGCAGTACGCTGGCAATCAACGGGCCGCTAGGGGTCTGCAAACGGTTAAGGCTCACCGCCAGCGTCAGGCGCTGGCCGTCCAGACGCATACCAGAACACTCGCGCTGCAGGGTTTTATCGCGGCTCTGACCATTGTCCAGGGTCAGGCCGTAAGAGGGTATCCAGCGTTCCAGCGACTGATGCAGCAGGGCATCCTTAGGGGTGGCAAACAGCGCCTCGGCCATCTTGTTGACACTGACAATTTGGCCGTGCACGTCGGTCACCACCATCGCATCCGGGGCATTTTCGATCAAGGTGATGGCCTGTTGCTCGGCGAGTTTTTGCGCCTGAATCGAGGTGATATACGCCTGTATTTTAGCCAGCCGTCCTTCGCGGTTGCGGTTCAAATGAACCAGACTGTAAACCCACAGATAGTCCCAGTCGGCGGTCATAAGACGGTATTCGATTTCAAATGAGGGCTGACGCCGCGAAATCGCCTGTTCCAGAGTCTGTTTGAAGAACTTCAGGTCTTCGGGATGAATCAGATCATAAAAACTGCGCTCACCGATGAGCTGCTTGTCGGTAAACCCGATGAGCTGCAACACATTGGGCGACACATACTCAATCGCCATGCCGCCAAGAAAGTCTTTTTCCACCAAGACCGTCGGACCGGCATTGAAAAGCGCGCTGTAGGATGCCTTTTTCTCAGCCTGCACCTGCGCCTGATGCGCGGCGCGTAAATAGTGGGTAAAGATCAGAAACAGCGTGGTAAAGGCAATAAACAGCAGTCCGGCAATGGTGTGGATGCGCTGGGCATAATCGGCAAACAGCGTCGCCGCAGGCACCGCCTGCAAGAACCACTGGGTATGATTAACCCGCTCCTGCGCTAACGGCGGCACCAGAGCCTCACGGCTCGAATCCGCGATGATAATACCGCCGCCGGTGATGCGCATCGGGTATAACGGATGCTGATCAAGCAAGCGTAGTTTAAGTTCGGGCGTTTCAAACTGGGCCAACAGTTTCTGCAAATGCTCCAGCGAGAAACTCACAAACAAAGCCGCCACTTCCTGACCGCGCATCATCTTCACGATCACATCGAAATGGTAACCGTTTTTGTCGCGATGCAACTCGGCCTCGGTGCCGCGGAGCATCCCCTTGATGACCTGATCGATTTGCAGCTGACACTGGTCGGTAATCTCGCTGCCCGGGCTTTTGAGCATCACCACGCCCTTGTCATTGACAATGGCGAACTGCGTCACCTCACTGAACAACGTATAGATATCCGCCGAAATCTGCGTAAAGTCGTAGGGATAACCGCCCCCGGCGGCCAGTTCAAAGATACGGTCCTGATGGTGATTGGCAACCGAGCGCATCACCAGATGATAGTTATGCAGGCGCTCCGCAATCAGGCTGGTAACCCCTTTGGCGGTGACATGGGCCGTTTCCGCCACGCGGTTGTGGAAACTCTGCTTCAGATATTCGGTACTGGCATAAAAAATCAATCCTGTCAGCAGAATGGAGGCCACCACCCCGGGACGTAACCAGAGGAGTGCGCGCCGGATGTATGCATAAAGGGATTTTTTCACGCAGTTTTTCAACTCGTTAAAAAACGCCTGCACGAGGCGTTTTTGCATTGTAAATATAGCCGGACTCCAACAGAACCCGTCTCCCAACCTGGCAATGTCTGTGCTGCATCAATTATGCATCAACTCTGCGGGTTCTGCTTGGCCAATACCTGTGCATCCTTGACGTCCAGCAGTTCGCGCAGCACCATTGACGCATAACTGCCGGCCGGCAAGGCAAAACGCAACTGCAGGGCGGTTTTGCCGTGGGGCGACGCCAGCCACTGCCACTCAAACTGCTGCGGCAACACCCGCAAAGCGCGGCGGTCGTGCTTCAAACCCTGCTTCTCCAAGCCCTCCAGCCAGACCGGAAAGGCCGCCACAACGGCTTGCTCCAATTCGCGCACCGCATTTTCAACAGGCCAGGTACCACGCCCGTACAAAGGGCCGGTCGGATGCAGATCGCCCGAGGCAACGCGCTCCGCCAGACCGCTCGAGCCGTCATCCTCAAACCAGCGGCTGGAACCTTCCAACTGCAGGACATCCCCCGGCAGAAAGCCGTTCCAGCTAGCGCGGCGGATGCGTTCGCTCAACACCAGATTAAACAGCCAGGAACGCGCAGCGGAAATATAAAGGCTCTTCTGGTTGCGTTTGACACGTGGCAAGCGCCCCTGCAAAAAGGCCGTCGCCTTATTTAAATTGGCTCCTTTGAAGCCAAAGCGCTGATCGCCGAAATAATTGGGCACCCCCTCTTTGGCGACCATTTCAAGACGCTGATGCAACGATTCGCACTCGCCCTCCAAATCGCGCACCACGATCTCAAAGCGGTTGCCGCTCAAACCGCCGGTTTGCAGTTTGCGGCTATGGCGCACCATGCGCAGGATGCGGACGTTTTCCTGGGCAAGATCGGACGGTTCCGGATCGGCCTGTCCCGGCAACCAGATGCTGAACCACTGGCGCGTCACCGCATGGCGGTCCTTCTGCCCCGCCACGCCGATATTGGCGGGCGAAACCCCCGCCCACTTCGCCAGCTGCTGTGCCACCCAGTCGGTATTTTCGCCGCGCTTCTCCACCCAGCACCACAGGTGCTCGCCTTCGCCGCTTAATTCAAACGCAATCTGCTCCTCCACCACAAAGTCCTCGGCGTGCACCTTATATAAGCCGGAACAGGCTGGCCGGCCATTGGCATAGGCCAGCGCCTCCATCAACGGTTGCGGAAAATCGTATGTGACTGCTGGCGTTTGCTCGCTCTGCTGCATGCTAAAAAATCCAATAAAAAAGCCTGAGACCGCCACGCGATACCAGGCCTGTTGAAATTAAATCGACACCTGTCGAGTTCTAAAGATCGGTAAACACCTTCTCGCTGATCGGACGTTCTTTGCCTTGCGGCTTGTCGGCATACACCTTGATCAATACCTGGCTGATATTACCGGGTTTGACATAGTCTTCAATCAGCTGGCGGGCGCCAATGGGCGAATCCTTGTGAATATACGAGTAGATATTCTTCAACTGGCATTTGTTGTCCGGGTCGGATGCCAACGGGCGCAAAACCCCTTCGCCGGAAACCTTCACCGACTCCTTGGTCAGAATCACCACGGTGTGATAATACTCGGAGGTAATCGGCTTTTTAAAACAGATTTGCAACACGCGGTCGAAATTGCCCGACCCCTTATCCATATTGATCAAAACCTTGGCCGACTCCAGCTCTACCGGCTCTTTGGAGCAGCCGCCGAGCGCCAAAACACTCAACATACAGGCCGTGATGATCGCCCGTCCCGACTTCGTTTGCAGTTTCAACGCCATCCACCTCTCCTTGCATTGAGTTGGCTAAATGTTCATCCTCTGTTACTGAATCTGCTGAATCCCCGCCACCAGCCAGTTGCCCTGGTCTGCCGCATGGCGGCGAATATGCCAGATTTCGGTGAAGGCGTGCGCACCTTGGTCTGCGGCTTCCTGAATAAATCCGCTGAAACGCAGGCTCACCACAAAATAGTCGCCATCAATGGCCATATCGGCAATCTCGGCATAGAGCGAATCCACCACGGTGACATTATCGCCCGGCTCACCCCCCTGCATCTGCGCCTTAATCGCCGCAAACAGCTCCGGCGTGCAGTAAGATTCGATTTCCGCCACATCCAGCTCGTCCCACGCTTTCTGCAACGTGACAAAGTGCTGCTTAGCGCCCGCCACAAACTGCTCGGCATCAAACCACGCCGGAATGTCATGCACCCTGACGGCTTCGGCAGAAGGCGTCTCGCCTAGCGCAGAACCGATGATTGAACCGGCCTGCGGATCATAAGCGGCCGCCTGCGGAGCCGACTCGCGCTGTAAAACCGGCGCTTTTTTCAAGGGATTAGGTTCCACATAACCTTGCGTGCGCTCTACACCGGCGGCTTGATAAGCACTACGGCGGCGCGCAACAAACATTTTATAGAGCATAAAGGCAATCAACGCAAAAATCAGCAAATCCATGATCTGCAACCCTTCAAAGCCCTCGCCAAACAGCATGGCGGCGATCAGCCCGCCGGCGGCAATGCCCGCCAATGGCCCCAACCATTTAGACGCGCCGGCTGAAGCGCTTGCACCTGCGGCACTGGCGGCGGCAGGTTGCGACTTAGCCGCATCCGTTTTCTGGGTGGTGTTGTAAGATTTGGAAGGCACGCTTTTGGAATAACCGATACTGCTTCCGCCGCCCAAACGCTTGGCTTCCGCCACACTCATCATGGCGCTCCAGCTCAACACAACCCCTAAAAATAAAATCCAAAACTGTTTCATGTAACCTCCTTTCACCCGATCTATCGGCAATGCATTCGCCGGGCAGATAATTGTCAAAATCCTATGACTTAACAAACAGTTATCCGGCCATTTTAGACAAGCCCGACAACCAATACAATTCGACAAAACTTGCCGATGGATTAAATCCGCTTATTCTTTTACACAACGCGAAATGGTGTAGTCCTTGCCCTGCTTGACCTTCTCGTAGTTGCCGAACACTTCCTTGAAATTGCGCTTCATGTAGTCGCGCAACCCGTTGATGGTCACCACCACCAACTGCCCGCCGGGTACCAGTTGCGCATGAATGTCATGCAGCAGAATACTCAACATCTCTTTGCCCACTTTGGCCGGAATATTCGATACCACCGTGGTGAACTGGATGTCTTTAGGCACGTTGCTCAAGCCGTTGGACAGATACGCCTGCGCATTACTCAAACCGTTCAGCTTGGCGTTTTTATTGGCGTAATCCACCGCCACAAAATCCTTGTCGACCATATGCACCTGGCCTTTGGGCGCATTGGCGGCGATCACCAGCCCGATCGGCCCGTAACCGCAGCCCACGTCCAGCGCGATTTCGTCCTCTCTGATTTCCAGGTATTTCAACAGCAGATCGGTGCCCGAATCGATCTCACGCGGACTGAAAATCCCCCAGGTCGTGGCGAACTTCAGCTCTTTGCCGAGCAGGTTAGCGTCGATATGCAGGTCTTGCTTTAATTCTTCGATGGTGGCCACAGTGACTTCCTATTTTTTAACCTCCGGCTTCGCAAGGGTGTTTAAAAACACCCCAAAGCGCGGCTTTTGAATTATCATATTGTACCTTTTCTGCCGCACAATCTTTGAAAAAAGCCTGTTTGACATAACCGATTTAAACCGAATCATGCATAGCCTTAACGACCGTCAATACCAAGCTGTCACCCATATCGAAACGCCCGCCCTCGTTCTGGCAGGTGCCGGCTCGGGTAAAACGCGCGTGATTACCGAAAAAATCGCCTACCTGATCCGCAAGCACGACTACAAACCGCATAACATCTACGCCGTGACCTTTACCAACAAGGCGGCCAAGGAGATGAAAGAGCGCGTCAGCAAACTGCTCCGGGATGAGAACATCAAAGGGCTGAATGTGTCGACCTTCCACAACCTCGGGCTGAACATCATCCGCCAGGAGTACAAGGCGCTCGACTACAAACCCAACTTCTCGATTATGGACGCCACCGACAGCGGGCAGATTTTGAAAGAGCTGATGATGAAGCAGTCGATCGACCCGGACGTGCTCGACGGCGTGCAATGGGACATCTCCAACTGGAAGAACGCCCACATCACCCCGGAACGCGCCTTGGAGATGGCCGAAGACCAGCAGCAACAGGCGCGCGCGCTGCTCTATCAGGCGTATCAGAAACAGATCAAGGCGTATAACGCAGTGGATTTTGACGACCTTATCGGCCTGCCGGTCAAACTGTTTGCCGAACATCCTGAAGTGCTGGAGAAATGGCAGAACCGCGTGCGCTATCTGCTGGTGGACGAATACCAGGACACCAACGCGGCGCAGTACGCGCTGGTCAAGCAACTGGTGGGCATTCAGGCGCGTTTTACCGTGGTGGGCGACGACGATCAGTCCATCTACGCCTGGCGCGGCGCCCAGCCGGAAAACCTGATTCTGCTGAAAGAGGATTTTCCGGCGCTGGAGGTCATTAAACTCGAACAGAATTACCGCTCCAGCAACCGCATTCTGCAATCGGCCAACACGCTGATCGCCAACAACCCGCACGTCTTCGAAAAGACTCTGTGGAGTGAGATGGGCCTGGGCGATCCGCTTCGCGTCATCGCCTGCGCCAACGAGAATCAGGAAGCGGAACGCGTGGTGTCGGAAATCATCGTCCACAAATTCAAACACCGCTGCAAAAACCGCGACTACGCCATCCTCTACCGCGGCAACCATCAGGCGCGCCTGATGGAACGCGCCCTGCGCGAACAGAACATCCCCTATGTCATCTCCGGCGGTAAATCGTTCTTCGACCATACCGAAATCAAAGACGTGATGAGCTATCTCAAACTCATCGTCAACCCGGACGACGATGCGGCCTTTCTGCGCATCATCAACACGCCGCGCCGCGAGATCGGTGCGACCACGCTGGAAAAACTCGCCACCTACGCCACCGGCCGCGGCATCAGCCTGTTCGACGCCACCCAGGAGTTCGGCCTGACGACGGTCTTGTCGGAAAAAGCGTTGAAGCGGGTGCAATTCTTTGGCGAACAACTGCTCGGCTGGATTCAGGAAGCCGAAGGAGCCCAAGGCGAAGAGGTCATCAGCTTTGTGCGCGGCCTGGTCGAGAAAATCGAATACGACAACTGGATTCACGAAACCGCCAGCAGCGTCAAAACCGCCGAGCGCCGCATCGGCAACGTGCGCGAACTGATTCTGTGGATTGAGCGCATTATCAAAAAAGCCATAGAAGAGGACGGCGAAGAGAAAAAACTCTCCTCCATCGTCGCCCACATGACCTTGATGGACATGATGGAGCGCAACGAGTCCGACAAGGAGCACGACATGGTCAGCTTGATGACCTTGCACGCCTCGAAAGGACTGGAGTTTCCGCACGTTTTCCTCATCGGCATGGAAGAGGAACTGCTGCCGCACAAGCAGAACCTGGAATCGCCCGGGTTGGAAGAGGAGCGCCGTTTGGCCTATGTAGGCATCACTCGCGCCCAGCAGACCCTGACCATGACCTACGCCACCAAGCGCCGCAAATACGGCGAGGATATGGCGTGCGAACCGAGCCGCTTTCTGGAAGAACTGCCGCAAGACATCCTCAAATGGGAAGGCAAACCCGGCGTAGTCCTGAGCAAAGAAGAGCAGCAGGAACACGGCAACGCCCAACTCGCCAATTTAAAATCGTTTTTAAAACGCGACTAACCCCCATAACACACCCGGCCTGTTGAGAATTTTTGGCGATTTTTTATCGGCTTGAAAAACTCAACAGGCCGGGTAAAACGCTTTTAAACCACGAAGAGCACAGAGGTCACGAAGAAATTGGGGCTAGAGATACTGTTTTCACGCCTTCGTGTGCTTCGTGCCCTTCGTGGTTAATACAAAAATCAGGAGTTTGCAATGACGCCACCACTGTCGATGATGTCGAATACGCCATTTCAATTCGCCCCCATGCCGCACCTGCATTTCGGCTGGGGCATCCGTCACCAGCTGATTTCTCACCTGCAAAAGCATTACCAAGGTCGCATCGTACTGATTACCGGCCGTTTTCTGGCGCAACCCGGGCAATTCGGCGCCGAACTGCGTGATGCCTTGAAACAGACCAATCGCCATGTCGAGCATTTCACTGTGTCCGGCGAGCCTTCTCCTGACTTGGTTGACACCATTGTCGGCCAATGCAACCCGGATACGGAAGTGGTCATCGGCCTCGGCGGCGGCAGCGTGCTGGATGCCGCCAAGGCGATTGCCGGCTTGATTCCGTCGCAAACCTCGGTGATGGACTATCTCGAAGGGGTCGGTGCCGGCAAACCGTTTAATGTGGCCACCTGCCCGTTTATTGCCGTACCGACCACCGCCGGCACGGGTTCGGAAACCACCAAAAATGCGGTATTGTCACGCTTGGGAGAGTTCAAGAAATCTTTCCGCGACAATAAACTGTTGGCCAAAGAAGCCTGGCTTGACCCGGAACTGCTGCAAAGTTGCCCGCGCGACGTTCTGTACGCCACCGGCATGGACGCCTTTACCCAGTTGCTCGAATCCTACGTTACCCTCAAACCCAGTCCGATTACCGATGCCTTGGCCTGGCAAGGCATAACCTTGTTCAAAGGTGCGTTTGCGGCCATCGACAGCGACGATGAAACTACCCGTCAGGACGCTTACGGAAGGCTTATGCTGGCCGCCACGCTTTCGGGCACCACGCTCGCCAATGCCGGTTTGGGCGCGGTGCATGGTTTGGCCGGCCCAATCGGCGCCTTCTTTGAAGCGCCGCACGGCATTGTCTGCGCCAAACTGCTGGCGCCGATCACCCAGGCCAATATCGCCACCCTGCAGCAACAAGGCACGCCACAGGCACAGCAGACTCTGCAAAAATATATTCAAATCGGCCAGCTACTGAATCCAAACAGCACACCGGACAATGCCTTAGCCGCGCTCATTGCGTCACTGGAAGATTTTGCCAACCGCTATACCCCTCAAGGTTTGGGGCAATACGGCCTGCAAGCCGACAATCTTGATAACGTCATCCAAAGTTGTCGCAGCGGCAGCATGCTCGGCAATCCGGTTACGCTCAGCGATCAGCAGCTTTATGAGGCTATATTAAAATGCTTATAGTTGATTTCTATCAACCATAAAGGAGTTTTATTTTAGAAGGGCAAACAAACTTGGTTAGAATAGGGTTAAGATATTATTCAGTAGGCATTTTACGGATTGTCAGACAATACTGTCTGCATGGAGGTTGCCGGACAATGCCATCCATTCGAGGCTCTAACTCTGAGGAGGTCGCATCATGAACATTATCCGCAATCCGGCTACAACCGGACTCATTATGCTACTCACCGGCTCCTTGGGGGTTGGAGGCTGTAGCGCCACAGAAGAGAATGCAGAAAAAGAACAACCTTATGCCATCCAGCAACTCTACAAAGACGACATTGCAAAGTTAAAGGATTATTACAACGATCTTGACCAAGACGGTGTGGTAGACAGTCAAGACCATTGTCAGAACAGCAAACTGGGCAGCAGTGTGGATGCCTTCGGCTGTGGACTCGATTCCGACGGTGACGGCGTCTACAACCAAGATGATTTGTGCCCCGGCACCCCTAAAGGCGCGATCGTTAACGCCTTCGGGTGTGAACCCGATTCGGATGGAGACGGCGTGCCGGATTCACGCGACGAATGTCCCAACACCCCTAAAGGCGTGGAAGTGGATGAACGCGGCTGCCCGCTGGATCGCGACACCGACCGTGACGGCGTCTTCAATGAACAGGACAAATGCCCGGACACCCCGCGCGGTGTCAAGGTCAATAAATACGGCTGTCCGCCTGAAATACTGGTATTGAGCAATATCGAATTTGACGTGGACTCTTCCGTCATCCGTGACGATCAAGCAACTATTCTCGATCAAAACGCCAGCCGCCTGAAAGAGTTGAAGAGCACCGAAACCTTGCTGATTACCGGGCACACCGACAGCAGCGGCACCGATGCGCACAACTTGAAACTGTCATGGCAACGCGCCGACAGCGCCAAAGAGTTCCTGCTGAAAGCATTGAACTTCAAGGATGAGCAGATCCGCATTCTGGGCAAAGGTGAAAGCGCGCCGATTGCCGACAATGCAACCAAAGAAGGCAGACAGACCAACCGTCGCATCGAACTGAAAATTGTCCCGACTGAACAATTGCCTGAAGATTCTGCGGTTCGCCTGCCCGAATCCTTTATGGAGATCAGACGTTAACTCGACTGTGGCTACATTACGCTTAAATGTTACTAGCCCAAGAGGTCATCATGGCCTCTTGGGCTAGATTGTTTACAGCCGTTGTTTTAGGGCTTGTTGCCGGGCTGCTGAGTGCGGATATTGAAAACACGCCGCAGGTGATGACACAAGCCCAACTGGCCAAGGCTACCCAAAAATACGGCATGCTGGCCGAAAGACGCTTTCACGCGTGGCAAACTCTCGTCGACGAAAATCTCCACAAACCCGAAGCGCAAAAACTGGAAGCGGTCAACGACTTTTTTAACCAGGCGCAATTTGTAGACGACATTCTCCACTGGAAGCAAAAAGACTACTGGGCCACCCCCGTCGAATTCCTTGGCACCGATGCCGGCGATTGCGAAGACTTTGCCATCGCCAAATATTTCACCTTAAAGGCACTCGGCATTGCCGAACACAAACTGTATCTGACGTACGTCAAAGCCATTCGTCTGAAGCAGGCACATATGGTACTGACCTATTTTGAAACGCCTAAATCCATCCCGCTGGTACTCGACAATATCAACAAACGCATCTTACCTGCGACGCAACGCAACGACCTGGTGCCGGTATACAGTTTTAACGGTGATGGCCTGTGGCTTGCTAAACAGCGTGGCAAAGGAAAAGAGGTTTCCGGCGGCACACAAAAACTGACGAAATGGAACAACCTGTTACAAAAGATCCGTAACGACTAGCCCTCTGCAGGGCGTTAAACATAAAGGAAAACCGGCATGAGCCTCAACAAACAGATGATGATCTTTATTGCATCCATGCTTTTGATCTTGCTGATAGGCACCTTTGCGCTCAACCTTAACAACACTAAAAACTTTTTGCAGGATCAACTCAGCTCCCATGCACAGGATACGGCGACGTCTCTGGGACTTTCGTTGAGCAGCAATGCCGATCCGGACGACATCTCCACCATGGAAACCATGATTAACGCCGTGTTTGACCGAGGCTACTACTCGAATATCACCCTGACGGATATGGACGACAAGGTGCTCTACCAGAAGATCAATCCCAAAGAGATGGAGGCGGTGCCAAGCTGGTTTATTCATGCACTGAACCTGCAGACTCCTACCGCCGGCGCCGTGGTGCAGTCGGGCTGGATGCCCATCGGCACTCTTAGCGTAACCAGCCATGCCGGTTATGCCTATATTGAATTATGGCAGGCTTTCATCAATCTGTTGGTGTGGTTCGGCATCGCCGCCCTTGCCGCGATTCTAATCGTCGTATCAGCCCTGAAATGGATGCTCAAGCCGCTCAAGGAGATGGAAAAACAGGCTCAAGCCATTGTAAAAAAAGAATACCTGGTGCAATCCAAACTGCCTTCTACCACTGAATTCAAGCGCGTCGTCAATGCCATGAACGTGATGGTTCAGAAAATGAAGGAAGTGTTTGAACGCGATGCCAAGACAGCCGAGAAATTGCAAAAACTGGCCTATCAGGATAGCGTAACCGGACTCAGCAACCGCAGACACTTCGAGATGATGGTCGACAGTCTGCTGGACCCCAAAGAAGATACCAGTCCGGGCATTATCACACTTGTACGCATCGCCGAACTGAAAGAGCTGAATGATCGCTATGGTTATCTGATCGGTGATCAGTTTGTGAAAAATATCGCCGATAGCCTGCAGATTCAACTCGCCTACCCCAACACCCTGCTTGCGCGCTTGAACGGTACAGAAATCGTCGCCATCTGCCCGCGCGTCTCTCACGAAAAAATCAAAGGCAGCCTGCAGCAGTTAAGCAGACAAATTCCCGAGTTTCTGGCCCAGCTGGGTGCTAGCGACACCCCCACGCGTGCCAGCATTGCCTATATGGACTATCACCCCGGGCAGACTCGTGCCAAGCTACTCAGCGCGTTGGACTATGCCATTCAACAAGCGGATACGGAAGATGGCCAGCCTTACTATTACAGCCTGGAAGAAGAAATTAACAGTCAAACCAATGCGTGGAGAGAGTTGATTGACAACGCCATCCAGCAAAGCCGGTTTATTTTGTTTGGACAGTCGAGTTACCACCACAACGGCAAAGTGAATGATAAAGAGGTCCTTATCCGCCTTAAGGACGAAAACGGCACCCTGCACTCCGCCGGCTATTTTATGCCGGCGGTTGAACAAACCGGTAAATTGGCGGAAATCGACCAACTGGTGGTTCGATTGGCTCTGGACTATCTTGATCACCATCGCCAGACCGAGCGCTTGGCAATCAATTTAACGCGCACCATGACGGTGAACGAATCTTTGCAGCACTGGCTGTTGGAAAAACTCACCACCAATCCGCAGTACAAACACAAACTGGCCTTCGAGATTGCCGAACCGCTCATCATCGGCGGTTCCAAATCTGCCTGGCAATTCATTCACCAGCTACAGGCTAATGGCGCCGCTATCGGCATAGATCATTTTGGCAGCCATTTTGCCAATATGCGTTATCTGCAGGATCTCAAACCGGATTATGTCAAACTGGATACCGCCTTCACCAAGGCCATAGAACAGGATGAACAGACCCGCTCCTATGTCAGCAGTCTGTGTGAAATGGCCGTCAGCCTGGATATTAAAGTCGTGGCAATGTCGGTTGAAAATCAGGCACAGATAGACGCCTTTAACGCGCTGGGAGTCACGCTTTACCAGGGCTATCATTTTGGCGCGCCGGCCCCGCTGTGAACAGAATCATAAAAAATGACTATAAACGCATAATAAATACCTAATGAATTTGAACCCGGCCAAAATATTCGTTAAAGTGCTAGCAGCTTAAACCACTATTTAAATCAGGAATTTTCTGTAAATGACGGACACAGTAACAACGACAGAGTCCACCGCAACCGAGCCAGCCATCAAAGAGACCGCCTCTCCGCTCTATGACGGCATTAAAAGCGCTCTTCTGGACTGTCTGGTACTTTATAGCAAACTAAACCGCAATCCCATTTCAAAGCACTCCTTGACAGCCGGCCTGCCGATTCCCTCAGGCATCATCACCCCGGACATTTTCCAGCGTGCCGCACAACGCGCCGGTTTAAGCGCCTCTTTTAAAGCAAAAACCTTGGGCGAGATCTCCAATCTGGTCTTACCTTGCATTCTGCTGCTTAAAAACGACCAGGCCTGTCTGCTACAGGAGCTCGACTTTGAAAAACAACAGGCCAAAATTATTTTCCCGGAGAGCGACAGCGGCGCAAACATTGTATCGCTGGAAAAGCTGAATGAAGATTACGCCGGCTATGTGGTTTACCTCACCCAAAAAGTCTTTCTGGAAAACACCAAAGAAAATCTGATCGGCTTCAAACAAGGCCATTGGTTCTGGAGCACGCTCTGGTCTTCTAAAGCCGTGTATCGCGACGTACTGGTTGCCTCGGTTGTAATCAATATTTTTATCCTCGCCAATCCGCTGTTTGTGATGAACGTGTATGACCGCATCGTGCCCAACAATGCGGTGGAATCCTTGTGGGTGTTGGCGATCGGTGTCAGTGTGGTGTATATGTTTGACATCATTCTGAAATTCCTGCGCTCCTATTTTTTAGAGGTTGCCGGCAAAAAAAGTGACGTTTTGATGTCCTCCAAACTCTTCGAGCAAACCCTCGGATTGACGATGGCCAACCGCGGCGGCAGCATCGGTGCTTTTGCCAACAATCTTCGCGAATTCGACAGCATCCGCAACTTCTTTACCTCCGGCACCATCGCCTCGTTGGTGGATCTGCCGTTTGTCATCATTTTCCTGTTAGTCATCTTTTATATCGCCGGTGCCATCGTTCTGGTTCCCATCACGATCATTCTATTGATTCTGCTCTACAGCATCCTCCTCAAAGACCCGATCAAACGCAGCATAGAAGCGACTTATGAAGCAAGCAGCCAAAAAAATGCGGTACTGATCGAAACGCTGACCGCGATTGAAACCATCAAGGCACTGGGGGTTGAAGCCCATTCCCAATGGAAATGGGAGCAGGCGGTCGGCGAGATCGCCCGCGCCAGCATCCGCTCAAAAATGCTGCAAAGTTCTTTGGGGCGCATGACCGGATTCATGCAGCAAATGAGCACGGTTGTGGTCGTGCTTGCCGGCGTCTATATGATCAAGGAAGGCAATATGACCATGGGGGCGCTTATCGCCACGGTCATGATCAGCCAACGGGCAATCGGCCCTATGGGACAATTCGCCAGCCTGACCTCGTCCTATCAGCAGACCAAAACTGCGCTCAACTCGCTGAACGAACTGATGCGCAAGGAGATTGAACGCCCCGACAGCAAACACTTCATTCAGCATCCGCATTTTGAGGGCAGTATTGAGTTTGTCGACGTCTCTTTCACCTACCCTAACGAAACAAGACCGGCGTTAAGTCACGTCAGCTTCAAAATCAATCCCGGTGAAAAGGTCGGTATTATCGGCCGTATCGGGTCGGGTAAAACCACCATTGAAAAACTCATCCTGGGTTTTTACCGCCCCACCGAAGGCACCATCCTGATTGATGGAATCGACATCACCCAGCTCGATCCGGCCGAATTACGCCGCAACATCAACTACGTTCCGCAAGAGGTCACTCTTTTTAGCGGTGATGTGCGTGAAAACATCGCCTATCGCGCCCCCTATGTGGAAGACGACCGCATTTTGAAAGCGGCGCGTTTGGCGGGTGTGGACGACTTTGTCAGACAGCACCCTTCCGGCTACAGCATGAAAATCGAAGAGGGTGGCCGATCCCTGTCGGGAGGACAGCGTCAAAGCATCGGGGTGGCGCGCGCCCTATTATTGGAAGCCGCCATCTATCTCTTTGATGAACCGACCAACTCATTGGATGCGAAAACCGAACAGATGATGATCGACCGCCTCAAAAGCGGCACCCTGAAACACACCACTATTGTCGTCACCCACAAAATGAGCTTACTGCAACTGACAGAACGCCTCATGGTGATGGATAGCGGCAAGCTGATTGCTGACGGCGAGAAACAAGCCGTACTCGAAGCCCTTAAAACTGGACGTATTAATAAAAGCCATTAACCACTATGTCAGAAAACAAACAGACTCCGATAAAAGGCTCCAACCATATTCATCAAGAGGACTTGATCTTCATGTCAAGCCTCAGCCAGGCCACCCTGGAAAAACCCACACGTGCCTCACAAATGGTCGTATGGGTTATTTTGCTTGTCATTATTTGGCTGCTGGTATGGGCCAACTTTGCCGAACTCGACAAAATCGTGCGCGGGGAAGGCAAGGTCGTCCCCTCTTCACAAATTCAGGTGGTACAAAACCTTGAAGGCGGGATTATCGAAGAGATCTTCGTACACCCCGGCGACAAGGTGCGCAAGGGCGACATTCTCATAAAACTGGACAACACCCAGTTTGCCAGCACCTTCGGCGAAAGCAAAATCCGCGGTATGCAGCTCAAAGCCCGCTCAGAACGTCTTAAAGCCGAAGCAAACAATACCGAGTTCAAGCTTCCCGAAAAATCGGATGACACGGTTATGAGTGGTCTCTATGAACGGGAATATGAACTCTATCAATCCAGACAAAAACAGCTCGAAACGACCGTAGCGATCTTGAGCGCACAGATTGAGCAGCAAAAACTGGAACTCCAGGAAGCGTATTCCCAAGAGGTGCAACTCACGCGTTCGCACAAGCTGCTCACGCGCGAAATCACCATGATGCAACCATTAGTCAAACAGGGAATTGCCTCAGAAGTCGATCTGCTTAAAACCCAACGCGAAGAAAACGACGCCTTAACCCGACTTAAAACCGTGCAAAACTCCATTCCAAAACTCAAGTCGATGATTTCCGAAGCGGACAGTAAACGTACACAAGCCAAGGAAGAGTTTATGAACGATGCCCGCAAGGAATTAAACGACGTCCTTGCCGAGATTAGCCAAATCGAACAGTCCAATACCGCGCTTGAAGACCGTGTTCGCCGCACCGCCATTAAATCCCCTGTGCATGGCACAATCAAGCAACTGCTGATCAACACCGTCGGCGGCGTTGTGCAGCCGGGAAGCGACATTATCGAAATCGTACCGGATGACGACACCTTGGTTCTGGAGACGAAAATTCTTCCCGCCGATATCGGCTTTATCTATCCTGGACTAAAGGCGAAGGTGAAGTTTACTGCTTACGACTTCGCCATTTACGGCGGCCTGGAAGGAACGGTTAAACAGATTTCTGCCGACACCATCACAGATAATGAAGGCAACAGTTTTTATATCGCGCGCATTCAAACGGACAAAAATCATTTAGGCAGCGAGGCTCATCCGCTGGATTTATTGCCGGGGATGACTGCAAGTGTGGATATCGTTGTCGGCAAGCACACCGTGCTCGACTACATTCTTAAACCGATTATCAAGGCAAAAGAACTGGCTTTACGCGAATCCTAAGGGTACGAAAAAAAACGGATTTAAACTTATATTTGCTATTATTGATTTAAATTAACTCCTGACTTCATCAAGGTTTTAGAATTTAGCCATGACCTCTATACTTATCTATGCACAGGATCCACAAGCCTTAAAGCTCTGGCTAAATGCCTGTGAGACAACACCCAAAATCATTTACGATTTGGAAAGTCTTGCTTCCCACCCCGAAACCCTGGTTGGCAAGCTGCTGCTTTTGCATCGTAAGCATGATGTAACCGATGAATTGATTGAAAAATTAGCGCATTCAGGAATGGACATCCTGCTCTTCAGCAATCAACCTTCGCTGGAAGAGAGCGTAAACGGCTTTAAACTCGGCATTAAGGGTTATCTCAACACCTTTGCCAGTTCCGAGCGCATCAAGCAAGCCATCAAGACCATCGGTCTTGGCCATATTTGGCTCGGACAGAATATTATGCAGGCTTTCATTCACTCGCTCACGCCGCCGTCCATCAGTAGTGACAGCTGGAAACTGGCGTTGACTGACCGCGAAATCGAAGTCACCGCATTGGTCATGGAAGGCAAGAGTAACAAAGAGATTGCAGAGGCGTTGGAGATTGCCGAACGCACGGTCAAGGCGCACTTGCAGCATATTTTTCAAAAACTGGATGTAAAAGACCGTTTAAGCCTGGCACTCAAAATTCAAAAGTGGCATGATTAAACACAAAGGCATATAAACCACACATTTCAGATCCCATCTGAAAAGGAGCAGGACATGAAAACCTTTAACATCAAACGGAGTTATGCCGCCTGCTTAGGCTCTCTACTGATTCCGCTTTCCACCCTCGCAACCCCCGCTTATGCTATTGAACTGCAACAGACCGTTGAAGATGCCATTATGCATAACCCTGAACTCCGCCAGCAAATCAAAGCTTACCGCGCTATCGAAGCGGAATTGGATGGAGCCAAGGGTAGCTGGTATCCGCGTATTGACTTAAGCGCCGGTATCGGTCATGAAGAGGTCTATACCGATAATCAGGGAACAGTCACCACCGACACGACCGGCGATAACGCACTGACACGCACCGAATCCGCGATTCGTCTGACGCAAAACCTGTTTGAAGGTTTTGGTACCGAAAACGAAATCAAACGCCAGAAAGCGCGGTTAGATGCGGCTGCCTACAATGTTTATTCCAAAGCCAACCAGATTGCTTTGGATATGACAGAAGCCTATCTGAACCTGATGAAAGAAAAAGAGCTGCTGCGTTTGGCGGAAGAAAACGTCAACACCCATCAAAAAATCATGGACCAGATTGTCCAGCGTCGTGATGCCGGTATCGGCAATCAGGTGGAAGTGGATCAGGCACAGGCGCGTTTGGCTTTGGCACAGTCCAATCTAATGGCATCGCGCAACAACTACTCTGACGTACTGGCACGTTTTCAACGTGTTTTGGGACGCTTTCCCGACAGTGAACTGGTGGCTCCCGACTTTAAAGCAGAACTGCCAAAAGATGCGGAAGAGGCGGTTAATCTGGCATTGTTGAATCACCCGACCATCCGTTCGGCCAATGCCAACATTGCCGAAGCGCAAGCCCAGTATGATGCCTCTGCCAAAGGCTATTACCCCACCATTAATTTAGAGGTGGAAAAGACCTATGATCATAACCTGGCGGGCATTGAAGGACGCAATGAAGACTTCCAGGCCATGCTGAGATTGCGTTACAACCTCTACAACGGCGGCAAAGACAAGGCGGAACGCGCGCGCACAGCGAGCGCCATGCACGAGGCGGTTGAAATCCGCAACAACAGCCGTCGTCAGGCTATCGAGAACGTGCGTTATGCCTGGGGGGCTCGTCAATACGTCGGCGAACAGATGAACTACATTCAGTCCCACATTAAACTGACTTACGATACCTTGCTGGGCTACCGCAAGCAGTTCAGTCTTGGGCGCCGAACGCTGTTGGATCTGTTGAACACCGAAGACGAATACATCAGCGCTCAACGCACGCTGGTCAACAGTCAGTCCGACTATAACATGGCTACTTACCGCATTCTTAACGGCATGGGTACACTCTTGGAAAACATGAACATCAACCTTGATATGGTCAAGGTTGAAGGTGATTACTCGAACTACTAATAACCGTAATGCGCAGATAATAAAAAAGGGGCTCAAGCCCCTTTTTTTATTCAAATCATACCTTAACACTCAACGCCAGATAGATCTGCCACACCCCCATCACAATCACGCTCAACCCTGCCGCTTTTCTTATCCAAACCGTCCTAGCCAGACGCGTGAAATAAAAGGCGAACACGCCCATTAACATCAGATTTGGCAATGTCCCCAAACCAAACGCCAACATGACACCCGCGCCCTCTATCAATCCGCCGGCGCTCAACGCCATAATCAGCATGCTATACACCAATCCACAGGGCAACCATCCCCAAACTGCGCCGTACAACCACGCCTGAGGCAGGTTTTTAACGGGAGTCAGACGGTTGGCATAGGGCTGAACACGTCCCCAAACGCCCTGTCCAAGCTTTTCAATCGCTACAATCCCGTGCCACCAACCGGCAAGATAAAGACCCAGCGCGATCATAAACGTGCCGGCAATGCCCTGCAATACTTGCTGAGCCGGTAGAAAAACCGCCAGGGAAGCAAGCGTACTGCCGAGCCAACCAAATACCGCGCCAATCATCACATAGCTGGAAATACGCCCGGCATTATAAGCCGCCTGATAGATCAGCATAGACATACGGTTACGTTGAACCCGGGGATCCAACCCAAATGTTAAAGCCCCGACAACACCGCCACACATCCCCAAACAATGCACGCCGCCTAAAATACCGACCAGCAAAGCGCTTACATAAATTGAATCCACTAAACCAATCCCTGACGATCAAACCCGCGGTAGCCGATTGCCTCCGCCAAATGTTCCACCTTAACCGCATCCTCACCCGCCATATCCGCCAAGGTTCTGGCAACGCGTAAAATACGATGATAACTGCGTGCGGAAATTCCCATTTTTTCAGATGCCCTGCTTAACAAAACCTTACCTGTGGCATCGAGCACTACCAACTGCTGCAACTGCGATGGCGACAATTCGCCATTCAAACAACCTTGGCGCGCAAACTGTAGAGCATGCATCCGCGCGACGCGCCCGCGTACCTGCACACTACTCTCGCCTCTATGCGACGGCTCACGCTGCAAAGCCTGAATATCCACAGGGGGGATTTCCAGATGCAAATCAATACGGTCCAGCAAAGGGCCTGAAATTTTGCGCAGGTAACGGCTGATCTGATCGGGTGTATCCCTGCAACTGTCATCTACAAAATTAAATAATAATTTTGATGGCATTTCGGCGATTTTATACAACATAATTTAAGAATATCGACTTCAAATACATGTTAAATAGCTAAATTTCTACAATTAAACGTAGTAAAGTTTGCCATAGTGAGTAATTTATTTGCCAAAATCAATTTTCGTTGAGGGTACCTTATGAAACCAGCGAGAATAATTCCCCGAAGCTACCGGAACATTACAGGCAAACTTGCAAGTAAGAAAACCGAAGGCTACACCAATTTTGAATCTGGTATCGAATACGGAGCCTTAGTATTGTGTGAATACTCACACGATATTGAGACATTCCACGCTCAACCCCGAAGATTCAACTACTTCTTCAATGGTAAACACCGTCATTATACCCCCGACATTTTTGTCCAATACAAAAATGGCTTAAAACTCTATGTCGAGGTGAAGTACCGCTCCTATCTAAGAGAGAACTGGGATGAGCTAAAGCCTAAATTCAAAGCGGCCATCCATGAGTTGAAATCCGAACCAAACACCTATTTTAAAATCTGGACAGAGAAGGAAATCGACACAACCTATCTGGAGAATGCAAAGTTCCTCCTACCGTACCGCCATAGGGATTTTGAAGCCGAACACCCCGACCTGATATTTAACGAGCTATCCCAACAAAACAATATCCCGGTCAAGACTCTACTAAACAAGCTATCTAATAGCAGACTCGTCCAAGCTGAATTCTTAAATACCATCTGGTCCTTGGTTTCAAACAACCAAATCAAAATCGACTTAAGCCAACCCCTCAATATGCAAAGTCTGCTATGGATAGAGACTTAATGGAACCAATCATGAATCGCTACTTACCCTCGGCATTGTTCACCGCCCTAATGATTTCCTCAACCCTCACGACCGCAGGCCAGATTGCAACGTCCTTTACTCAGGCTAAAAACAATCTCTATAAAGGGGTGTTTGATAATCAGGGTGCAACCTTTTATACAGGATGCTCTTGGAATAAGAAGAAGGTTGATCTTGCAAGCTGCGGTCTGGAGAACAGCTTCCCGACAAAAGAACATAAACGTGCTTTACGAGTCGAAGCCGAACACGTTATTCCAGCCTCCTGGTTCTACAAGCAAAACGGTACCGATAGAAAATGCTATCTGGATGCAAAACAAAATAAGGCCTCTCCAAGAGAATATTGTCAGGAAAACGATACCAACTATAGCCAGGCCCATAATGACCTAGTGAACCTGCGTGTAGCAGTAGGTGCAATCAATGGCCAACGATCGAACAAACCATTTGCAGAGAGTCTTTCCGGAGACAACAAAAAGACTTATCGCGGCAATGGTAAGACGATGGTTATCACCAGTCGTATAGTAATTCCGGATACTTCAATTAGAGGTGACATTGCTCGCATTGCGTTTTATATGCGTGACACCTATGGCGTTAATTACGCTAAACGCCAACTGGAGCTATTTAAACAATGGGATCAGGAAGACCCAGTTTCAGACGAAGAGAGGTCTTTGAATAAACGCATTATCAAAATCCAAGGCCACGGCAATCCATACGTAGAAAACAAATGAACGGAAGGTCTCGATGAGTGAAGTAAACCTGAATATAGGATCGGAAGTTTTCAACGGCAATGCTCGCTACCACATTGTAAATATCATTGATTTAGAGCACGTTCTTGCCCGCAGCGCAGCAACCGGTGCGACTAAGAAATTTAACATTTCCGAATTAACTTCCTCTCCTGCGGACTCTACCGATCCCGTAGAAATAATTGCCTCTGATTCCCTCATGGAAATCAAAGATGATGACTGGCTAAAACTTCAAAACAAAGCGGCATTATTCTCAGAGGTACTACAAATTAAAGGGAATGCCTCCCTCCGTCGTCAGAAGTTACAGGAAGTGGCTGATAAGCTTAACCTCTCTGAGTCCTCAGCATACCGTTTACTGAAAAGGTTCCAAGATGACTCTTTAAATCTGACAACATTCCTTCGCAAACAACGCAAGGATACGCCTAGACTCGAAGACCAAACAGAACGATTTGTTCAGGAGGCGATTAAAGAGTACCTGAATATCAAACAACCCAAAGTCACCGACGTTTACCGCGACATGAAATATAAGATCATGGCGTTGAACAAACAAAACAGAGAAAACGGCATTGATGAAGTTATCGAATGCCCACACATCAATACGCTTAGAAACCGGATAAAGAAGATACCAACATCGGCAATCGCAACCCAACGACTTGGAAAAAAAGGCAGAGAACAGTTTCGTCCAATCAAAGGAAAGTTTCCGAAAACGCTTAAACCACTTCAAATTGTCCAACTTGATCATACCCCTTTGGATGTAATTGTAGTTGATGACGAAAACAGAATGGAAATTGGTAGGCCGACCGTAACATTGGCTATCGACTCTTTTAGTCGCGTGGTGGTTGGATTCTTTATTACATTGGAGAAACCTAGCGCTCTACTGGCTGGTTGTTGTTTGACGCATGCAATATTGGATAAAAAATCCTGGATGTTGGAACATGAAGTACCCGGGGACTACCCGGTATTTGGAATTCCTGATGTCGTCCACACAGACCAAGGCGCTGAGTTTTTCAGTAAGGCGTTCTTGAGAGCTTGTGAATCACGAAATATCACGGTTATGAAACGACCAGCGGGAACGCCGAGATATGGCCCATATATCGAACGCGCCTTTAAATCTTTCAATAGCGGTGGCATACACTCATTACCTGGAACAACCAAATCAAAGCATGAGGATCGGGGGGAATATAAGTCTGAACAGCATGCTGCGATGACATTGAAAGAACTGGAAACCTGGTTTACCGAGTTTATTGTCAATGTTTATCATCAAGAAGTACATTCTGAAATCGGTATGCCACCTATCGCCAAATATGAAATGGGAATACTGGGGAACGACAAGTTGCCTGGTCGTGGCCTACCACCCAAAATCGATGATCCCATGCGCTTGAAAATCGAGTTTTTGCCGTATGAAGAAAAAACCGTCCAGAAATACGGCATTAAGATGAAGGGCATAACCTATAAGCATGACGTATTACGAAAGTGGATTAAGCAGCAAGATAACACCACAAAAGCGACTCGAAAGTTTTATGTGCATTATGACCCCCGCGATATGAGTAAGGTGTTCTTTTATGATCCCGACATGAACTCCTACATTGCGATACCTTATAACAACACCAGCCATCCTGCTATTTCGCTTTGGGAACTCAAGGCATTGAAGAAAAAGGCGGCTGAATTTAACCCGCACGAACCTGTAGATGAGGATGCAATCTTTGAAGCCCGCATGCGCATGAAATACATCGTCGAGAAAGCTCAAAAAGATACGAAGCACGCAAGACTTCAACGGCAAAAGGAAGTGGTTCGAAAACAAGATTCAATCCCAAGCCAGGCCAATCGTTTACTTAAAACACCGCAACCAAACTCTGTATTCAATCCAAGTATCGACACCCCAAATGATGATGAATTTGATGATCTGCAACCCTTTAAGGCTAGCGAATAATGAACAAATACGACCATCTAACAGATAAGGCTTTTGACTTGTTATCGGCCTCTAAAGAAGAGCGAATCAAGTATGTGAACACTGACAAATGGATTGAGTACCCTCGCGCCAAAGAAATCATGGATCGACTCGATGATCTTATGCTTTATCCCAAAACAGAGAGAATGCCCAATTTACTGATAGCCGGTCGGAGTAACTCCGGCAAATCTAAACTCCTCAGCCAGTGGTCTAAGAAATTCCCTGTTGAGGTAGACGAGGAAACGTCTGAAATCAATTTTCCTATCGTCATGATCTCTGCACCACCAAAACCGGATGATAAAGCTTTCTTCATGAGAGTGCTACGCGAACTAATGATACCTCATGCAAAAAATGACAGCACGAGCACGCTTTATGAAAAGGCGATTCGAACGATGATTGCCCGCAACACAAAAATGCTCATAATCGACGAAATACAGCATGCGATTGCGGGATCTTATGTCAGCCAAACAGTGTTCCTCGATACCATTAAAGACATGGGCAATAATCTCCAAATACCCATTGTAGCGGCAGGCGTAGAAGACGCTTTCCATGCCCTTCAAATCAATGATCAACTATCAAACCGATTTCCTGTCGAGGTATTAGAACAATGGCAGTTTGATAACAGGGAAAGCAGGAGAGCATTTGCACAACTGGTTTTGACAGTAGAAAGCATGCTGCCGTTACCTGAGCCATCCTATCTGTACAAAATGCCTTTTGTCGAACGCATCCATTTTTTAAGCGACGGACTTCTGGGAGAGGTCGTTGGAGTGATTCGGACATTAGCGCGTTATGCGATCAAACACGATTTGCCGTGCATTGATGAATCGGTTTTTGCAAACGTAAACCTATCTCCACCTTCTCAACGCAAAGAGGCATTAAAGAAATTGAGATAAATACTGACCGATATTATTGCTTTCCTCCATTCCATGATGAACTGGTCACATCTTGGTTTGCCCGAAACGCCCTGACTTTCGGGATGAAGCCCTCAGCATTTGCGACGATATGCACACAGAACTCCGATGCCTGGAAAAGTGACTGGGATGTTTACCTCAATGCCGAAACGCTCAATAAACTTAGCATGAAGTGCATGGTCGATGAGGATCTGATAAAACGATCATGCTTTTATTACAACTGCGATTACATCTACAACCAGACAGAACAAACACCTCAAGTTAAATGGGTCATGCCATTGGGCGTTCGTACTAGCCACAAGAACTATGGACTGCAATACTGTCCATTTTGCTTAATAGAAGACGGCGACAGGCCTTATTTTCGGCGACACTGGCGGCTTGGATTCATGACTTGTTGCCCTTTTCACCAGAACCAACTTCGTGACCGTTGCCCATCATGCCGCAATCCAATCAATATCAAAAGACCACAAAAGCCAACCAAACGGGCACTTTACCATCCTGAAGACATTGCACATTGCTCAAAATGTGGATTTGATCTGAGACGAACAGAATATGCTCCTGCCTTACCAGATGAATATGAAATCAATCGAATCAATTTTACGCAGTCATCTCTAGGGTACGGAAATGCCGGGAATCTCGACTTCAATTATTCAAACCTGTACTTTGAGGGCATCCGGAGATTAATTTCATTTTTGGTATGCAGCCCCAAAGGAGAAAAACTGTTCCTGCACTTAAGAAATAAACTTGAGTTACACCAGGTCTACCACCGTGAACTAATTGGGCATAACGTTGAACCGGAAAGGCTGGAGATTGGCTTGCGGCGCACCGCTCTGATTATGATTTATTACTTGCTACGGGACTGGCCAGATACTTTTGTGGATGCTTGCAAGATGAACAGGCTTACATCACATTTGATTAAAACGCCTTACCTTGAATTTCCATTTTGGGTTATAGATGCCTTGTTTTTCCATCTCCAACACCCCAAATACTCAGTACATGGAGAAGAGAAGAACAACATAATCATATACCTTGAAAGAAAACTCGGACAAACAATTAAGCCCAATCAAATATCAAGATATCTTAACCACTATTTCTCCAGTTCTACACAGATTACAGAGGAGGAAAATCTCGACGAAAATACAAACAACAACGATTTAATTACTTAATCCAGAAAAAATCGCATGTCATACAACAATTACCTCCAATAATTTTTTAACTTTCTCAACGCCCAGCTTTTCAATTAGCTCTTTTGAAACTTTTTCTGCCTCACAATGCAATAGATCAGTATTCTCACTACCATCAAGATCATTGATAAACATAGGCTCCTTCCCAGTTATGATGTAATCGATATTTGGCCGCTGTCCTTTACCATTTTTCAATTCACCAAATTTTTTTAATTTGTCTGGCCCAATAAAACCTTTGTGTTTATTAACCTTTGTCAAAGTGGATGGATTGGTATACTCCAATTTTGCTGACAATTGACTCAAACTCAATCCAAGATGATTGCGAGCCAAATCTAAAAATCGTACACAAATTCCTTCTAAAGTTTCTTGTTCTATTTCCACTCTCATAAATAAAAAACACTATGATTAAATCGTAATAATAGTTTGAATTATACACACATTTTTGATAAAATCATACTTAATAGTCACGGAGCCCCACCCTTAATTATGAAAAAATCAAATTTAGGACAGTTTTACACGCCTGAGAACATCAGTGACTTAATAGCTCGACTCACATCCAGACTAGCAGCTTCTGCTCCAAATAAAATCGTAGATATCGCTTGTGGAAATGGCTCATTACTTGAGCCCATACAAAAGGCATGGCCTCTTAGCGAAGTACATGCCTTCGATATAGATAAAGAAAATATCAATCAAATAAAACGCGACCATCCCAGTTGGAAATCTGTTTGTATCGACAGCCTGAAACATGATTTTCATAAAAATCATTATGACATGGCCGTAGGCAATCCCCCATACATCAAAACCATCGCTACAGACGAGCTGATTGACCTAATACACCGGAACTATGACTCTAATCCTATAATTAGGGGCTCCACTATTCGTGCGGAAACCGCCTTTGTGGCCAAATATTTGGAGTCCACCAAAAATGGTGGAATAATTTCACTAATCCTTCCAAAGTCAGTAATTTCAAGTGAAAAATTAGGGTTTATGAGAAAAGCTCTTCTAAATAAAATGAAGGAAATGTCGGTGTATGAAATTTCTTCAAACTATTTTGATGGCGCAGAAGTAACCACTTACATTATTACAGGCATTAAATCGGATACTGTAGATAAACATGTCACCATCGGGCGCATTGGCATAAACGGCGATATTACAGACACCATTATCATGGACAAAAAAGAATGTCTATTAAGAATGGACTATAACTATCTTCAGCACATTGGTGCGTTTAAACAACTGCAAAAGAAATACCTAACAATTGGCGAAATAACCCATACCATAACAAGGGGCATCAAAACCAAATTAGAATTGGAACAGGAAGGCGATGTGTATTTTCACACTTCATCATTTAAAGAAATGAAAAACGAAAAGATAGCTTTAAATGGAAGCATTCAGCTAAAGACAAAATACAACCCTGTTCACATTGCACAAAAATACGACATTTTAATTCCTCGCGTAGGAAGAAAGTGCTGGTCTCAACAAGCCCTTGTCAAAAGGGGAAATGCCGTTTTAACTGACTCGGTTTTAAGAATAGAGGCTCCTGGAAAACACTCTAAAGTGATTTTTGAATCACTCTCAAGTGATTTAGGAATGCTATGGAGAGAAGTTCATGCTAAGGGTTCTTGCACAAAATTGCTAACCTTAAATGATATTTTTAGGATGCCAATTATAGGCAAGCCAAGACCCTAATCAGCCCAAATCTACTTCATATAAATGCACCGCTCCAACGCCATAGGTGCTGTTTTGAGATTTATTAGGAAAGTCGTACTTGATTGACACAGAGTTTTTGGCCTTGTCCATCGGCGCCCCACCGTTCTTGTTGGCAGCATCAAACAACCTATTGACTGAATATAAAACGACCCCAACTGAAACTGGCTTAGTACTGTAAGGTGCTATTTGCAAAATCTGATTTGGAGTAAGTGACGGTTCAATTTCTTCCTTTAAAAAGTTGAATATTGAAAATGGAGAAGTCGCGGCAATGAAATACGATTCATCATACATTCTGTCTTCCAGATAATTAGCATGCTGAAAAATTGAATGAGACTCCCACCCTGGATTGAATGCTGGAACTGCAAAAACCATCGAAAATTTCTTAATTGTTGAGTTTTCATCTTCACTTAAAATCCTTCCAAGTCTACTGTGTTCATACCCAACAAAGGAAATCAAATGTCCAGAAATTGACTTTCCGTCCATCAATGGAGAAAACGGAGGGATAGGAGAAATCTTCGAAAAGCTATTACTTAATTCAAATTTATGTTCAGACAATAACGCAGAAGTAACTCTACGATACCCCTCAGGTTCAACGTAAGAAAAGCTCAGCCTACGAACAATTTTATATAAACCTTTTACGATCAGTAAAATTTCAGAAAAATCTAGCGTCGTTACCTCAATTAAAATATTTCTGTGTTTGAACTGCTGTAGGAAAGTATCCAACTCATGAAGCTTTACAAACACCCCATTCACAGACATAGAAAAAGTCTGAAAATTATAAAAAACCTCAACAACTTGCGATGAACACACCTTAATGGAATCGTGTATTAACTTAGATCTTTCATCTATGATGCGATTACCCACAACGATAACGTCATAATCACTTAGAAGAAGCTCAGATAAATGATTGAATTTTTTATTGACACGGAACTCCATTAAAACAACCGCTCTTGAGTACCAGCCAGTCTTTCTGCTTCAGGCGCGACTAAGTCAACTTCATTCTTCCATTTATCTCTATACCTCCTTATCAGCTTGCTAAAATCATCTTCAGTTCCAGAAAACAACGTATCAACATCATGTGTCGCCAAATCGATTTTTCTAATTTTTCGATAACTAATTCCAAAATGAGGCGCAAAGATAGGATTAAGAACGTAATCATAATCCACTAAATTACATGCTGACTTCACCTTTGTTTTTCTTTCTCTAAATAAAACCGACCAAACCTTTGCGCTTTCTATCAGATCATTAACTTCTCGATTCAAACCTAAACTAGAAGATGATTCAATTGAAAAATGGTTAATCTCGGGTTCACTTTGAGAGTAACGAGCCCCTGCAATCTCAAATATCTGCCCCAATCTAAGCACCAACGCTTTTAACTTTTCTCCGTTGACACCAAATGTTGGCACAATGTCAAAAATATTCTTTTCACTAACTCTTTTAGCCGCTTTAGCCTGACATTCGGCTGATATTACCAAGTCCCTTGAGCCATCTTTAACTTCGTCTGAAGTTAAATACTCCATCAAGGACTCATGACAAAGATCTTGAAAGTGGCGCATATTTTTTCGAGCCAAAGTGCAAAAGCGATCAAACCCTGCATACAATGGAGATATCCGTTTTGGCAACCCTTTATAAATTAGAAAGATGCACCCATGTAAATTATTATCTATCCAACCTCTAATAGGATTATCTTTACCCTGCGTTACTTTCCAATCATCGAAATATTTTTTGATGCTCTCAACATTTTGACCTTTTCTATTCAAAATTGCAGCAAGGACAACAGATGCATCAGGAAAGGAAATGTCCAAAAAATCATCTGCAGAATAATTACTGTCTTTTCCATGTAATTTCAATCCAGATTCAACAATTTTTACCAATCTTCTCTTAAGAGGCCCCTCACTCAGAATCTCTATGCAAATATCCTTAGTTGTTTGGGAAGGAAAAACTGACATTGCGACACCAATGAGCTTATCCACACGCTCATTTTCTAGTCGTAAAGGAAGCTGCTGCTCTTCGGTTAGCAACGAATTATTGTTAAAGCCAAAGTCATTGGAAATCGCACCCACCTCGGACAATCTATAGGCCACAAACTCCGCTGCTATCAATTTAAAAAAGGACTCTGTCATTTCATTATCTAAATCAAGGGTATGATAATCATGGGTTTCTACAATGTTTTCCGAGCCGCTTGTTTTGTAATTCACCTCTGAATATTTTTTCATCGCAAAGCTGAATTTGAGTCTAGTTTCACTATGCTTAACAAAGTCATTAATCAACATTTGTTGCTCTGACTTTAGATTCTCATATTCATCTACAAAAACCATATAGGCAATGCTCTCTAGAGCAGATTCAAGAGAAGCAATATAACCAACAAACATTGGTATAAGCGGTTTTGGATTAAGAAAAACAGGTGGATTTGCAGCAAAGGGATTGTTTAACCAAATCGAAAACTCAAACTTTTTTTGTTCACAAAAAGCTTTCAAATCATCAATGCGTTCAATACAGTCCAAAGCCACCTTGGAAATATGACTTGGTATTGGTTGACTCAAGATATCCCGCATTCCAAACCCCAGTTTTGAGTTTGAAAGATTAGACAAGGAACTATGCACTTCCTCTAAAATGATCAAAGTTAAATAATGTAAGAACGCTGATTTCCAATTTTTACCAAGCCAATCCTCAGTTATCAACTCACACAATTGGATATCTGGTCTCCAATAAATACCAATATTTCTAATGGACTCTATACTGATATCCTGCCTCTTTTGCGAAAAGGCTGTATCGTGACATAGGTACTTTAAAAACATTGTTTTTCCTGTTCCGCGTGGACCTATAATTCTCCATGACTCTTGATTTTCCATAATAGGAAACTTGCTCAAAAAGGGCGGGATAACAAATCGACCATAAACATCATCTGGATAGTATTCCGCCCTGTTTTTAGTAAATGCATTCTTGAGCATTTCCATTTTTTTACCTTTTGAATAATGGTTTCCAATCGGCAGAGCCGTTGTCATGATAATAAATTGGCAATGTATTATTTGGACATGAGAAGTTGTTAAAAACACATGTAAGAGCCTGACCTAGTCGACCGTACTTATTCTCATTTTTAATCTGAAATCCTTTCTTTACTAGAAAATCCTCATAAAACGTTTTTGCATCACAAACACTGTTATAACCATCACCCCTGAAAAAACCATCCGCGCTATAAAAAAACGAATCCTTTTCAGAAATAGTTTCAACTGGCTTCACAAACACATCTTGGTGTAAAAACTCACCGCCAATATTTTTTAAGGCCTCTTGATGAGCAATAAGCGGTGAAAAAATCACAATTTTATTCTGCAACAACTCTATAAGAGGCTTTCCATTTTTTTCCAAGGGATTATTTAAATAATCCTTAAATTGCTTTCCTGTCCCTGAAATATCATCTATAAAAATCAGAACCTCCGCCTTTTCTAAAACACTAGAGATTTTATCTGATCGAACACCTAACTTATCATCAATTCCCGTTGCCCTAAAAAAACTCCTTAAAATACTCTCCCCACTAGCACCGGCATTTAATTTTGGAACTGTGCAAAACTTAATTTTATTCCCGCATTTTTTCTTTCCGAGAATATTTCGATAGCAATTTATAAGGTTGCTATTACTTGTCTTTTCAATCTCTCGGGGAATAATTTGATGTGCAATTTCAAAAAAGCTGGACTCAATCATTCTATTGCTTCTATAGAGAAGCGCATCAAGCAAATGGGCTGCGAAATACTCTTCACAATCAGTTGAAAAGTTATTCAACCATGCCCTTAACTGTGTTTTCTTTAGCTCAGGCCAGACCTTATAATCAATTAAAGCATCTACTTTTGATCTAACATTTTCAAAAAAATATTCTTGTCCTGGAGGAACTTTGAAGGCCATAATTTATCCCATAAAATATATACTGATACAGTAACGGATATTTTGGTTGAACATCTCACACATCACTTATATTTTCTTAATGCCTTTTTTCCAAACACACCGGAAAATCTCAGCATCCCCCCCTTACTAATATAATGGCAAAGTCAATTTTGCTACGCCTATCACTGCCATCGCTCTTTAACATACCCCACAGCTCCAAAGAACCAGCACACGATCAAAATTCCTATTCCGAGCTTTTCAAAAACCCATTGTCCTCTATGCATAGCTCTATCCATCATTGGCTGTAAGGCTGCACTACTAGCTTGCGGTTCAGGAAGCATCCAAGGGACCACAAAATACAAAATAGCGAAAGCAACCGCTCCAAATATGAATGCATTCTTCCAATGCAACCTTTTGGCTATCGCAATTGAATCACTCATTATCTGAGCCGCATCACTTCGTCTTCTACGGTATCGAGCCACACTATATACCTCTTGAAAAATTAAGTATAGATACTAACATAAATCCGTTATTTCTCGAAAAGACCAAAAAGATTTGAAAGCTCCTTTTTTTAACGGTTGAATAGTTTCTTATGAAGCGCTATAAATAAAGCTAATCGATAAAATCGATTATTTATCAAAGCCACAATCCCACAAGGAGAATCTCATGGCAAATTCGAAACAAACATCAAAATCCAAAGCCTCAGATGCCGCAAAGGTCTTATCCGACCCTAAATCATCTAAAATTCAAAAAGAACTCGCTGGCTCCGCTCTAGCTCAATATAAGACAGGAAAGGCCACCGGAAAGGAAATGGAGCAGAAAGCCTCCAAGGTACTGACCAGCCCAAAGTATAGTGAAGAAACTAAATCTCTAGCCGGTTCTGTTTTGTCTCAATCAGACAAAAATAGATAACATTAACTCCGGTTTGGCTTGCATGTGGTAAAGTTAAAGTTCATTTGGGATTAATCGCAGTGGAGTCTAACATGTTATTTTGGGCTATCAGCACAACAGTTGGTCTCATGCTGCTTTCGGTATATGTCTTGGGCAAAGCCATTGACAATTACGAAAGCCGAAAAAAAACGGACATGTAAAAGATCTGTTTGCTTATTTGAAACTTTACGGGATTGACGATACATGGAAAACTTAAGCAGTTTAATCATGATCCTAATTGCCGTAGGATTTTGGGAACCGTGGACACCCTTAAACGGATTGAACAAGAATGCTCCCACCCAATGAATTACAAAATTTGATCTCAAAAGGCTTCAATAAAGTCACCGATACTCCTGAGGCCAAAAAAAGGTCTGCACTCCTCAAAAAAATCCAAGGGCTACGACAAGAACACGCCAACAATACATCTGTAAATCAGATTACTAACGTGGAAGTCAGAGGAAGCCGAGCTCTTTTCGTACTTTTTAATGATGGTGTTTCTGGCTTTGTTGAATTTGAAGAATCTTTTTTAGATGGTATTCTTTTTAAACTTAAGGGGAACGATAAAGAAATTTTCAATTCGGTTCAAATCGCAGAGGGGTGGCTTGCTTGGCCAGGAGAAATCTTCTTTGATCCGGACAAAATCCATGATGAAATTCAGCAAAACGGCAACATTGTATTAACTTAGAATAGATCAACCCCATCCCACTCATCTAACTTGCTTGAGACTTCGACGATTAGTGAGAAGCGCGGCGTCTTTTGAATTAATACTAAGACGAAGGCGCTGTAGAACTCTCTGCTGCGTCTCTGGCGACCAGAAGATGCGTAGACGCTCACGTGCCCGAGTTACCGCTGTATAAAAGATGCTATGCGTAATATCATCTTCATTGGAATCGGTGATTACGATCTTTACAGTGTCAAATTCTAGCCCTTGTGCTTTGTGAATCGATACTGCATACGCAACCTGAAATGGTACCGATGTATTTAAAGCGTCATCGTCTTCGTCACTTGCATCATAGTCGTATACCGTGAAGCGAACAATTGAACCCTCAATCCACTCCAACTCACTACCAACTACATCGAACGCGTTTAGTGGTCGGTCAAGTTCGACATCGAATCGGATCCAGCCAAGATCGGACTCTATACCTACAATCCTGCCTTTCAGATTGTTATATATCACCGGACGGAATCGCTCGCTATCGTGAAAAAGAACAGGATCTCCAACTTTGTAGGTGGACTCACGCCAAATGGTGGAAGCACCGGGGTTACTGCTCTGCAAAAAACGGTTAATGTTGTTGATGCCGTAAAGACCGTCATAGTTTAAACACAGGATGATCTCATCCTGTTCTTGGGTTTCGAACAATGTTTTGTCGAGCACGGTAGTATATCCGTTGCGGACTATGACTTCGGCAATGTCGTCATCGATATCCCGAACTTTGTTCCAAAAATCCAATAGTGATTTATTCTTGGCTCTAAATGGCGTCTTCAGTTCAAACACAGCTGTACGTGGTATAAAGGAAGGAATAATTCCGAACCAGTTACCGAACTGAATCGATTCGATTTGGTAGACATCACCGACAAGTACAAGTAGCTTAAAAGAGGTCTTCTCCAGCACTTTGATTAAGTCGGAATTGCTGACAGTACTACACTCATCAATCACTAGAAGGTCATACTCCTGATTTGAGTTTCTTCTACCAATATGGCTACTGATCGTCCTGAACTCTGACTTTTGCGAGTTTACCTTGCGCTCAAGATTGTCTTTTGCCGGATTAGTGTGGGCAAGGAAGAGCTTCACCTTGTCATTAAAATAGTTGGCAATGTGATCCACCATTGTGGATTTGCCAGTACCTGCTGCCCCGTAGACTAGAGCGACTCGAGAATGGCCAAACAACTGCTTGAGCGCATCTTTTTTTGCTGGGTCATCGATGTTACGAGGCGTTTCATGAAGCCAGCGCTCAACGGATTGGGTATATCCATCGATGCCGTTCGATGCATACTCTTGGAGCTTTTCGACGATTGTGACAGTTTCGTTCTCATACTGACACATGAAGACGTGCCCTTTGTCGAGCACAAGCCGACGCTCCGTATGTTTATAGTAGAGCTTGTTGTTGTAAATAGAAATCAGACTACTGACGTCTCCGAACACTCCCACATCCGCCACAGGTGTATATAAAATTCCGTGATGCTCGACATTATTCTTTACTCGTCGGGCGAGTAATTCGTGGTTCCGTCCCGTAACATCGATACTCTCTATTAAGTCCCAATAACGAGGGTTATGCTCACAGAGAGAGGTGCAGAAGGGCATGGTATCGAAAGGAATACAGCCGTACTGTAACTTCGTGCCGGAGAGACGAGCACAACCGTTCCAGTTATACTGAGGCTTAAGAATTTGGTTGTTCATTCGCAGCATCAAATAACGGAGGATGTTGCACCCCGCAGCACCTGTTCTCACAATGCGGCGTGTTTCATCTAACATGGGGAAGATATGCAAATTAGCTGCACCACCTATGCCAGCCTCCCTTACTTGCATGTACTTGTCATTAGGCATATCTATCAAGTCAAGAAGACTGCCTGAGCCAAAAGTCAGCCAATGCATCAGATAGCGATACTCCGCTGAATTGCTTCTAACTGACATTTTGATATTCAATAGACGCCCGAAATTGTCGAATTCACATGGTCGAATCGAAACTTCCCACTGGCGAATGATCGTGATCGGCATCGCCTGACCAAGTACCTCGATAGAGTCACGCTGTAGCGTCAACATAGCAGCGTATTTGTCAGTTATGTCAATATCGGTAAAAGCGATAATTCGGTCGAACTTGCTGGCTTTGTTGACGGCACGGTAGAAGGTCACTTCGTAATAGATCCGCCCAAAAACGAAGAACGGACGTGTTTTGTGGATGTAATATCGATCTTTTGAGCTGCTACTCAATAAAGCTGAACTAATTGACTCAATCCTAACGGCGATTTTTTCATGATACTCCTGTAGGGATGGATCCAGATCAACAGGGAAGACCTCAAGGTTTGCCAAAACTTCGATGTCAAAATCGTCTTTAAGCAAGCTACGTATGCGTAGGAGGTACTCGTAATACTTGAGCATCAAACGTTCGGATGCATCTCCATCTAGAGTATAGTGAGAAGCACTTATCTGAATCAGCTTATGAAACTTACCAAGAAAGTTAAGCTTAGCCGCGCTCCTAACAAAGGAAAGTCCTGGTTCTATAGCAGCATAGTTGAATTCAGTACTTGGAGAACGAGTATGGAGAAGAACTGCAACACTTTCGATTAGGTTACGGAGTTGTGAAAGGACGTTCTGTGATAACAATCCTCGCTGGTTAGCGAGCAATTCGATATTCTGACAGATCACCTCGTTAGCGCTCAGTATCTGCTTGCTGACTGTAATCATTAATTGAATACTCCTCTATGCACTAAAGATTACGTACAGATACTAACACACCCCCTATTACTTATCGAAAAGAACAAAAAGATTTATAAGGCTATTTTTAATCGGCCGCGAAATGGTTAAAAACATCCAACACTTTTTACTGGCGTTTGGGAACTTAGATTCAAGAATTTTCAACTCATGAAATTTCACACAACGTTTCACCCCCTCACAACAACTGTTCTCGGTAAAATGCGCGCCCTCTCAAATCGCAATTAGCTACGTACTTATCTTGTGAAGAAAATTTTCTTAACGTATTATTCATTACAGGATTTTCAACTTTAATTGCCAGTTTGAAATGAAAACAACTACATACCCATCAAGAAACGAAGCAACGGCAGAGCGGTGATTCGTGCTGAGGTACATTTGGAGTGAGCGGGACGTGAGTCATTGCTACTGTGAAAGTAAACAAACAGTAATAGTAGTAATTAGTGAACGTCCAGGGGGTTCAACTCCCCCTGGTAAAGATAAAGTAGTAACAATTAACCGAACTCAATTTTGTAAGGAGGTGCAACATGACTAAAATCATCGTTAAGCTGAAAATTAAAATCAAAAGGGTAGCTTTGGTTTCATTGTCTTTGCCACTGGGTTTGTACGGCGGATACCTCGCTCAGCCCAAATGCACTTTTACACATCACAAAGCACTAACCTAAAGCAATGCTTTGTCGATCATCCCAGACAACCTTACTTCTAACGATTCATCTGAATTAGTCACATGCTTCATCGTGCCTATATGGGAAAAACACCGCTTAAATACATCTTTAGAGATATTGTTAGCAGACACACTGGCTATTTTCTGCAGCATTTGACCTGCATCGTCCGGCTTAAATTCACCGCCACTCAGTATATAAAGCGAAAAGCCAACACCATTGCGATCTTCTATTTCAAGCACATAAAGACGTCTAGCACTCGTGGATAACTCTAGAAATAAAGCCTTCCTCCTCCGACGCCCAACATAGCACCAATCGTAATTCATATTTTTCCCGACCGGTCTTTGAAACGAATAAAAACCAAAAGGTTGAGAATCGTCCACTAGATCAGAAGGCAAAGCTCTAACAGAATATTCAGACTTACCAGAAACGATTTTGTGAATAACCGCAGCCGTTGCGCTTAATCGATCACTAACATCGCCATTTTCTTCATCATGTATGCCCACATCCCAAGGCTCGGTTTTGTTCCCTTTGCCATACTTTCCAGGTAATGTTGAACCCTTATTAGCGGCCTCTTCTTTCTCATTTTCTTGTTCAATGTAGATCTGCATGTCTTTTTTAGATTTCTGAGTAATCTTCTTGACCTTTACATCATTGAGCCCAGCAAAACGCTCCAAATAAAACTTCAATTCATTCTCAGGCAAATTCTCATTAGGCCTTTCATCATGGGTCAGATTAGGTTTTTGTTTATCTTTTCTTCGTGGCGGCTTAGGCTTGGGTGGCTTCCCGGAAGGCTTACCGCTTGAACGAAACGAATCCACACTTTCAACTTCTAAAGATTCAAACGGGAAGGGGTTGTGACACTTATCAATCGAACGAATCAGGAATCCAAAGCGACCATCATTATCTGGCGGTAACCACTGACCCTGGACTTCTATCTCCGCAATACCAATAAATGGCAACTCTGTCTTCGGACAACAAATAAGATTATGCCGCTTGTTTTGCCTATTTCTCCAATTAAGAAGGTCAACAATAGAGGCATAAACATTTTTCATTGCTTTCATCGCTTGCCTATCAGCAATAGCCCTAGCAAGCAGAATTGCATCAGAATCCTTACATTTCCTCCTTAGCCAGAGGTAAACATTTTTTGCAAGGGGATCAAAGTTTGACTTATAAATGAACTCGTCTTCAATCCTATGGGCTTCCATCCCCCCGTTATAAAACATCGTTGTAAAATGCCTTGAACCTGAAAAGTAATAACGCACGACTTCCATCACTGGCAAAAAAACCGTTGTCTTGATATTCGAGCCATTAACCATCACTTCACAGTCATGAAGTTCAATCAAATTTGAGGAAAAACTGTCTTTAATGAAGGGAAGGTTAGAAATTTTCTTAGATAACTCCCGGAAGGAAGTAATGGCTTGTTCTTTCGTATTGAGCGAAAGGGAAATACTGTCTTTAGGCATCCAAACAATTTCTCCATTGCGCCAAACAATGCCTGGCTTCATGAAAAATTGGTTAGTTATGTCGATGGGAATACTAAATGAGCTTCCGGACTGTGTAGATATGATTGGCTGATTATTCCCTTTGGAATGGGATTTAAACCTGTCATTGATCGCTATTGCTTTTATTCTATTAAGGTCTTGCTGATACCAATCCGAATATTCGCTAAAACTAGCCGATAAGGCTTTGAAGATCATATCCGGCTCATATTTAGTATCCAGATATATGCCTGAAACAAGATCGAGTCGATAAAACCTATCAGGTTTCATCTTCTCCTTTAGGTTCTCAAGAGTAAACGTGCCTTCCATTCACTCTCCAATGGAACGCAACCAGAAGATAAATTATTGAGATGAGAAGGGCAGAAGAAATTCTTAGATAATGTTGTAGATTCTTATTTTGAAGTGTAATTCTTAAATAATTTTGTAGTTGACAGCAACGCCCCAACGGATCATCGGGAAAATAGCCCGATGGGCTAGGATTCATCGCGGCAACCAGCAAAAACTTCGCGGGGAAAATAACCTGTCCATTCACACGCGATACCGCGACCTGTCGGTTTTCCAGTGGCTCGCGCAACGCCTCCAGCACAGGACGGGCAAACTCTGGCAACTCGTCCAGGAATAAAACCCCGTGATGCGCCAAACTGATTGCGCCCGGACGCGGAACACTGCCTCCTCCAACCATCGCGGCCGAAGATGCAGTGTGGTGAGGCGCCACAAACGGGCGCTGCAAGCAACTTTCAGGATTGAACGTCTGCCCCGCGACAGATTGAACGGCCGCCAGTTCGCTCGCCTGCTCCCAGTTCAAGCTGGGCAATAACGACACCAAACGCTGCGCCAGCATGCTTTTGCCCGCTCCCGGCGGGCCGACCATCAATATCGAATGTCCTCCGCTGGCGCTGACCTCCAACACCCTTTTGGCCTGATTCTGGCCAACGACATCCGCTAAATCGTGCGCATACCCCACCTCATCGTGGAGCAGTGGTTCGGCAAGATGCAAGGAGCCTTTTGCCAGTAAAAACGCCACCACCTCCAGCAGACTTTTTGCACCCAGCAACTGCTGACCTGCTAACGAACGCCGCGGATCATGCAATACCAATCCCGCTTCCTGCAGATTGGCGTAAGGCACCACAAGGCTTTTATCCTCAACCTGCAATACGGCCGGCAACACCCCCGGCACCGCTCGAATTTCGCCGTTCAAACCAAGCTCGCCCAGAAACTCCAGGCGACCGACATCCGCCTCCAGCTGCCCCGTCGCCAGTAAAATACCGATCGCGATCGCCAGATCATAACGTCCGCCGGATTTCGGCAGATCCGCCGGCGCCAAATTCACGGTAATGCGTTTAGGCGGAAGCTGAAAACCGCTATTAATCAAAGCGCTGCGCACCCGCTCCTTGCTTTCGCGCACCGACGCCTCCGGCAATCCCACAATCGACAAGGCCGGCAAGCCGTTGCTGGCATGCACCTCCACCATGACTTGCGGCGCCTGTATGCCGATAGCGGCGCGCGTGAAAACGGCTGCGAACACGACGATTTACTCTCCGTCGCCGCCTGCGGCTGGCGGATTTTGGTCGGCCATACGTTTTTCCAGTTCAGCCACCTGCTTTTCCAGCTGCTCCAACTTGGCGCGGGTTTTCGCCAACACCGCCACCTGCAGGTCATACTCCTGTCGTGAAACCACATCCAGCTTTTCCAGGCCACTGGTCAGCACCGCCTTAATCTGGGCCTTTGCCTGTTCCGGCGCTTTGCCCATGCCTTCGGGAATCGCCTGCGACAACTTCACCGCCAGCTCTTCGATTTGCTTGATATTCAACATTGCGTGTTTCCTTTCGATCAATAAAGCGCCAATAAAACGCCCGTCCAACGCCGTTTAACCCATAAAAGGGACTATACCCTTTTTCACGCAGACACTCCAGCCAACAAACTCAACAGGCCGGGTCTAAGCAATAAAACCCATGTATCCGCCATTGGAGCCGGCAAAATTCATGTTAAAATTTGAGGCATCCATTTTCAGCGCAGCCGTTCAACAGCAACGGACCGTCACATATTAAAAGGGTCATAACCAATGCTTCACTTCAATGACGCACCGGAGAAAGCCAAACGTATTTTTAGCCGGTTGGTGGAAGAGTTCGAAAAATTCAATATCAACCCCACGCCACTGAACTACTATGTCTGGTACCAGTACCTTAAAGGCGAAAATCCGCAGTTCCGCCAGGAGATGGATCAGATCATCAACGACGAATACGGTTACAACGACCGCGACGGACGTCGTCTTTATGATGAATACCTTTCGGAAGAGCAGGAAGCCAGCTCGGAGTTCGACCGCGCGTTTCGCCGCCTCGTCAATCTGATGATTCAGAAGATGAACACCTGGAGCGATAAACTCGAGGCGCAGACCCAACAGCTCGACGACTGCGCCCGCTCGCTCAACGAGCCTAACCTCGGCTCGGACGAACTGCGCCGCATCACCGACACCATGATCTCCACCGCGCACTCCATTAACGAGAGCAACCGCGCCTTCCAGCAAGAGATGCTGAACAACTCCGAAGAGGTCAAAAAACTGCGCGGCGAACTGATTGCCGCGCAAACCGCCGCGCTCACCGACGAGCTCACCGAGATCGGCAACCGCAAAGCCTTTAACAATGCTCTGCAAGAACTCATGCTCGACGCCGCCGCCAAACCCGAAAGCCTGTGTCTGATTCTAAGCGATATAGATCACTTCAAGAAATTCAACGACACTTACGGCCATCTGATCGGAGACAGTGTCCTGCGCTATTACGCCAATATCATCAAGAAAGAGCAGGGGAAAAACGAAACGGTATGCCGCTACGGCGGTGAAGAGTTCGCCATCTTGCTGTCGGACACCTCGCTGGAAGGCGCCAAAGTCCGTGCTGAAAATATCCGCAGCGCGATCGAAGCGGCCACCCTGAAACGCAAGAACTCCAACGAGCCGCTGACCAAGATCACCGCCTCTTTCGGCATCGCCCACTATCACGGTGAAAGCGACACCGCCGAAGAGTTTATCAACCGCGCCGACAAGGCGCTCTACGAAGCCAAACGCCAGGGCCGTAACCGCGTGCTTGACGAGCTGGACTTGACCGAAACGCAGCAATAAACAGACTGCGACCCGGCCTGTTGAGTTTTTCGGCTCAGTTTTTCGGCGCTTTGACCAGCAAGGTATCCACCCCCAGGCGCCGCAATGCATTGCGGCGCTTGTTCATCTCCAAGCGGTCATGAAACGGCCCGACGCGCAAGCGGTAATATGTGCGTTCGCCGCTCTGCAGCACCGACAGTTCAACCGCTTCACCCAAGTTCGCCAAGCGCTGCTGCTCTTTCCTGGCCACCGCTTCCGAGCCGAAGGTGCCGGCATGGATATAGTAGGCATCTTCCAAAGCAACTGAAAGCGGCACGGCATTCACCACCACTTCGGTCTCCTTGAGTCCCTGATAAAAACTGTAACGGGGTTTTGCCGGTGCATTTTCCTCTGCAGAGGGAGCAGCAGCATCGGTTTTTGCCGGCGCAGACAACGCCTCAACGGTCAGCGACTTGGCCGCCTGCGCGGCAGGCGCCGTGTTGCTATCCGCATAGATTTCGGTTTTTGCCGTCTGGTCGGCATAGGTCTGATTCACCATAAAATGCTGAACGATCAGAAAGCCGCCCAGCATCGCGGCAAACACGACACCGGAAAGCAGCCACACTTTCAGCCCCAAACCACCGCGCGGCTCGGGAGCAGCGGGCAGTTGCGACTTGCGTTGAAAGCCGTTTTTAGGACGATGGCCGTAGCGGTAATCGCGCGACATTACATCTTCTCGGGCGCAGAAACTCCCAAAATCGCCAGACCGTTCTTCAACACCTGCTGCACCGCCATAATCAGCGTCAGACGGGCATTACGCACGCCTTCGTCTTCCACCAGGAACTGGCAGGCGTTGTAGTAGCTGTGCAGACCGTGCGCCAAATCTTTCAGATAATAGGCGATCTGATGCGGCTCGTAAGCCAATGCGGCACGGGCGATGGTTTCAGGGTACTTCGCCAGCTGCACCGCCAGGTCGGTCTCCTGCTCCAGATCCAGTGCATTCAAGCCGGCCTTGCCAGCCGCCAGATCAACCTGCCAGCCTTTCTCGGCGGCCAGCTCCAAGACGCGTGCGATACGGGCGTGCGCGTACTGGATGTAATACACCGGGTTGTCGTTGGACTGCGACTTCGCCAGATCCAGATCAAAATCCATATGCTGCTCCGACTTGCGCTGCACATAGAAGAAACGCGCGGCATCCGCCCCCACCTCTTCGCGCAGCTCGCGCAGGGTCACGAACTCGCCGCTGCGGGTGGACATCGCCAGCTTCTCGCCGCCGCGGTACAGCACCGCAAACTGCACCAGCAGGACCTGCAACGCCTCAGGATTGGTTTCCATCGCCTGCATCGCCGCCTTCACACGCGGAATATAGCCGTGGTGGTCGGAACCCCAGATGTCGATCAAAATATCAAAGCCGCGTTCCAGCTTGTTGAAATGGTAGGCGATGTCCGAGGCGAAATAGGTTTTCAGGCCATTGTCGCGCACCACCACGCGGTCTTTCTCGTCGCCGTATTCGGTTGACTTGAACCACAGGGCGCCGCCCTGCTCGTAGATTTTGCCGGCTTTCTGCAGTTTCTCGAGCGCCGCATCGATCACGCCGCTTTCCAGCAGGGAGCGCTCCGAGAACCAGTTTTCAAAGGTGACATTGAAGCCGTGCAGGTCTTCCTTGATGTCTTCCAGGATGGTGTTCAGCGCCAGATTGAATACCGTTTCGTAATGGTTTGAACCCAAGAGATTCTTGGCTTTGGCGATCAAATCGTCGATATGCTTCTCTTTGTCGCCATCGGTCTGGCCTTCGTCGGCACAGACGCCGGTAAACACCTCAAAAGCCGGTTTGCGCAGGCTCTCGCCCTGTTCGCGCTTCAACTCGGCGGCGATATCGAAAATGTACGCGCCTTTGTAACCGTTGCTCGGGAACGCAAACTCCTCGCCGCACAAAGACAGATAACGCAGCCACACCGAGGTCGCCAGAATATCCATCTGACGGCCGGCGTCGTTCACGTAATATTCGCGCGCCACCTCAAATCCGGCCACTTCCAGCAGGCTGGAAACGCTCGCGCCGTAAGCTGCACCGCGGCCGTGGCCGACATGCAACGGCCCGGTCGGGTTGGCCGAGACAAACTCCACCAACACGGAGCGTCCCTGCCCGACATTGCAGCGCCCGAAATCCGCGCCCTGCGCAAAGACCTGCTCCACCACCGCGAATTTGGCGTTATCCTGCATAAAGAAGTTGATAAAGCCCGGGCCGGCGATTTCCACCTTGGCCACCGCACCGCGGTCTTCCATCGACTCGATCACCGCCACCATCTTTTCCGCCAACGCGCGCGGCGGCACGCCCGCCGCTTTGGTCAGCATCATCGCCAGGTTGGTCGCCAGATCGCCATGCGCCTTGTCGCGCGTGTTCTCAACGTTAATGCGGGCTTCCACATCGCCAGGCAATACGCCCTGGCTCTTTAGCTGGTCAATAACGTGGGTAAGAATCTGCACTACTTGCTGCTTCATGGCTTCTCTCTTAAAAAACGACGGAAAGCTTGACGCGAATGGAGCGGTTCCAACGGTCAAAATTCAAAAAAGGGTATTTTACTAAAATCCGCCTGAAGTTTGGAAAGGATTCCGCCGCAAACCGACCGCCTCCCTCAGTTGCCAGCCTCAGTTTGAAAACAGGGAGCATACAATAGCCATAAGCAGGACTGTTTAGCAGCATTAAATTTTACTTATAACCCCGTTTTTATTATCAATAACAACGTGTTAATCCGCCCGTTATAATAAGCTTCTCCTTATAGAGCTTAGTGCTGATGTCCCGAATTTTTTCGCTGCCAACCCTGCCTTTTTTTCTCACGCTATTCTGGGGCGTACTCTTTCTTTACGGTTACCACCTGACCCATCCGCAGGACTGGCTCAGCGCGTTCTTCACCCTCTTGCCCCTGTCTACCTGGCACCAGACACTGGTCATGCTGCTGCTACTGGCTCTGACCGGCTGGTTGCTGACTTATCGCAGCCAGCGCTTGCGGGCCCAGCTTGAAGCGCAGATCATCCAACACAAACAGGAAATCAAAGCGCTCAAAAAACAGTTCCGCGGCGAAGAGCAGCAGATCAACACGCTGCTGCAGGGCGACCTCATCGCCTATTGGGAATGGGATATCCAGAACAACCAGGCTCGTTTCTCGCCCCAGTGGAAAAAAATGGTGGGGCTGTCCGAGCAGACGCCGCTCAACAATCTCCACGATCTGCAAAAACGCATCCACCCCAAAGACCAGGAAGAGGTGCAGCGCCAGATGCTGAAAATCCTCAGCGGCAACCGCCCTTATTTTGAGTGCACCCATCGCGTCAAACATGAAGACGGCCACTATATCTGGGTGCACGACAAAGGACAGATTTTCTACTCGCCGCAGGGCGACATCGAGCGTCTTAGCGCCATCCGTCTGGATGTCAGCAAACAGAAGTGGATAGAAGACGAGCTGGAACTGGATGCGGCGATTATCGACCTCTCTTCGGAGGGCATTGCGGTGGCAAATGCCGACCAGCAAGTCGTGCGCTGCAACCACGCCCTGGCGGTTTCCCTGGGGCTGGACACCAATCAACTAAAAACCCTGACACTTGAAGAACTGCTCAACCGGATGCAGGACGAACCCAATCCTAAGATATTCGAAAGCCTAAAAAACTACAGCGCCTGGCACGGCGAACTCACACTGCACGATCCCGACGGCAACCTCAAACTGGCAAGCATCGTGCATCTGCAAAAAATCTTTCACGAAACCAGCCAGCGCGAAAACTACAGCCTGATGCAACTCGACATCACCGACCTCAAACGCACCCAGCAGGCGTTGGATGACCTGGCCAACAAAGACACCATCACCGGACTGGCCAACCGCAACAAACTCTATCAATGTCTCGATCACGCCCTGACCCAAGGCAACCCGCTGTGCTTCTTTTTCCTCGACCTTGACGGCTTCAAACAGGTCAACGACACCCTCGGTCACGACATCGGCGACATTCTCCTGCAGCAAGTGGCGCGGCGTCTGCTGGCGCTGTTAAATGAACACGTCATGCTCGCACGCCTGGGCGGCGACGAATTCGTGCTCTACTTCACCCCGCAGGCCATAAATCTCACCGACACCGAGCTCGCGCAAGCCATCATCCAAATGTTGCGGCAGCCTTTCGAGATTGAAGGCCATACCGTGCAGATCGGCACCAGCATCGGCATTGCGCGCTATCCGCAGGACGGCGCTGAACGCCAGACGCTGATGAAAGCCGCGGATGATGCCATGTACCTCGCAAAACGCGCCGGCAAGGGTCGTTATGCCGAATTCGATGCACTGGCCGGCTAAAACGCCTGGCCGATTTTAAGGTTTTAAAAATTGGGTATATAAATTTTGTGATGGTTTTGTCCACAATTTATATTTTTCTCAAGCAGTCAAAAGCATCCAAAATAGAAATTGTGAATACCTTGAGATGCCCCTTTTCTTTGCTTGCCCAAAGAAAAGAGGCGAAAAGAAAGGGCACCCCTACCCGTCCTCAAGAATATTTACTGGGTGTAAAGTCTATTTATAACAATCACAAAATTTACATACCCTAAAAACTGAACAGGCCGGGTAGAAGCACTCTCCTACCCGGCCTGTTCAGTTTTTTAAGCGCTGTTTTTGACGTTCTTTGCGACCGGCTTTACAACTTACTCAGCCGCCTTCTTGCGCGTGGTTTTAGCGGCGGCCTTTTTGGCCGGCGCCTTCTTGGCTGTGGTTTTTTTGGCCGCCGCCTTTTTAGGTTCCGCGTCCTTCACCGCCGGTTTTTTCGCGGCCGCACGGCCGCGTTTTTTCGGCTCCGGCGCTTCCTCAAGACGCTTCTCACACTCCTCCAGACTCAGCGCCAGCGCATCTTCGTCCTTGGCGATTTTGGCGTTTTTCTTGGTCACCAGATCGGTAATGTACGGCCCCCAGCGTCCTTTGAGAATCTGCACATTGGTGCCCGGGAAGGTCTTGACGATCTTCTCCGCATCCGCCTGAATTTTGGCCTCGATCAACGCCACCGCATCTTCCAGCGGAATGCTGATCGGGTCGAAGCCCTTGATCGGCGCATACTGTTTCGGCCCGTATTCCAGATAAGGCCCGAAAGGCCCCTGCTTGGCCATGATTTTCTGGCCTTTCTTGACGCCAAACACCGTGCCGTCCACCGCCGTGGCGCTGAAATCTTCGGGGATTTCGCCGACATCGCGCGGCAGCTTGAACAACTCCAGCGCCTCGTCCAGCGAAATCACGTCCATTTTCTGCCCCGGCATCAGACTGGCGAAGACCGGCTTCTCGTCGTTTTCGCCGTCGCCGATCTGCACATAAGGCCCGAAACGGCCGATTTTGACATACATCGGCTTGCCGTTTTCCGGATGCGATCCCAACAGACGCGCCTGGCCGGCCTCCTCGCGCGACACATCCTCGGCCGCTTCGACACGCGGATGGAAATGACGGTAGAATTCGTCCAGCATGGCGCGCCACTCGACCTTGCCCTGCGCGATCTGGTCGAACTTGTCCTCGACCTTGGCGGTGAACTGGTAATCGACCACATCATCGAAATGCTTGGTCAGGAAATTGGTGACAATCCCGGCGATGTCAGTCGGGAACAACTTGTTCTTCTCGCTGCCAGCCATCTCTGTGAGGGTTTCTGCGGAAACTTGGCCGTCCTGCAAGGTCAGCAAGCGGTAATCGCGCGGTTTGCCTTCGCGGTCTTCCTTGACCACATAGCCGCGCTGCTGAACCGTGTCGATGGTCGGCGCATAGGTCGAAGGACGGCCGATGCCCATCTCTTCCAAGGTACGCACCAGACTCGCCTCGTTGTAACGCGCCGGCGGACGGCTGTAACTCTGACGCGCGCTCAGTTCCGCCACCTGCAACGCCTGACCGATATGCATCGGCGGCAGCAAACCGCCTTCGGCGTCGTCGTCCAGATCATAGGCTTTCAAGAAACCTTCAAAGGTGACCACTTCGCCTTTGGCGGTGAATTTGTCGCCCGGCAGATTGTCGATGGCAATCTCCACCGTGGTGCGCATCAGGGTCGCATCACTCATCTGCGACGCCAGCGCGCGACGCCAGATCAACTGATACAAACGCTGCTCGTTGCGCTCGCCGGTAATGTCTTTCATGCCAAAATCGGTCGGACGGATCGCCTCGTGCGCTTCCTGCGCATCGGCCTGTTTGGTTTTGTAGCGGCGCGGATGACTGTAGTCGGCGCCATATTCTTTGGAAATCACCTCTTTGGCCTGGGCGATCGCCAGCTCCGACAGGTTGACCGAGTCGGTACGCATATAGGTGATCTTGCCGGACTCGTACAAACGCTGCGCAATCGTCATGGTCTGCTTGACCGAAAAACCGAGTTTGGAGGCGGCTTCCTGCTGCAGCGTCGAGGTGGTGAACGGTGCCTTCGGACTGCGCTTGGCGGGTTTTTCCTCCAGCGACATCACGCTCAGATTGGCTTGGGCGACCGCCTCCAGAAACGCCTGCGCTTCGGCTTCGGTCTCAAACGTGGCGGTGCGTTTGACCTCCAGATTACCGGTGGGCTTGCCGGCGGCATCCAGCAACTGCAACAATCCCTGTACCCGGAACACATAACTCGATTCAAAGGCATCGATTTCGCGCTCGCGCTCGACAATCAGGCGCACGGCGACCGACTGTACCCGGCCTGCTGACAATCCGGTGCGGATTTTTTTCCACAAAATCGGCGAGAGTTCAAAACCGACAATCCGGTCGAGAATGCGGCGCGCCTGCTGGGCGTTGACCAGATCCATATCGACGGTGCGCGGTGCGGCAATTGCCGCCTGAATGGCCGGCTTGGTGATCTCGTGAAAGACGATGCGTTTGGTGGTTTTAATATCCAGATTCAGGGCTTCCGCAAGGTGCCAGGCAATCGCCTCCCCCTCGCGGTCCTCGTCCGTTGCCAGCCAGACCGTCTCGGCGGTTTTGGTGAGCTTTTTCAGTTCGGTGACGTTTTTCTTCTTGTCGGCGGAAACCTCATACTGCGGCTCGAAGCCGTTCTGCAGATCGATGCCCATGCCTTTTTTCTGAATATCACGGATATGGCCGTAACTGGAACGCACCGTAAAATCCTTGCCGAGATACTTTTCGATCGTCTTTGCCTTGGCGGGCGACTCCACAATCACCAAATTTGTCATATAGTCTCAAACTCTAAATAAATTTTATCAACCCATTCAATCTAACTTATGGGATACATATTTTTAAAAGGGTGCAAAAAATTCCCACAATTTGCAAACTAAAATTTCAAGCAAACGCATATTTTTATAAAAGGCTAACACCCTTTTCACAAAAACCTTTAAAATCAAGCACAATCTACACACTACTACTTAGTTAACAATATCTGCATGACCGCCTCCCCACACCGCCTGCTGCTGGTTGATGACGACCCGACCTGTCTGGCATTGCTTTGCGCCTATTTCGAATCGGCCCACTATCAGGTGGAAACCGCACACAACGGCATTGCAGCCCGCGAACTGATCTACCGACATCCTGCGGAATATTTCAGCGCCTATGTGCTCGATTACCACATGCCTGAATTGGACGGCATCAGCCTATTGCAGGAACTGAAACGCAACCATCACTACCAGATGGTGCCGGCCATCATGCAAACCTCGGCCGACAGCGCCGAAGACATCCAACGCGGCATCGAGGCCGGCGCTTTCTATTATCTGCTCAAACCCTTTTCCAAAAACCATCTGCTGTCACTGGTGGAAACCGCCGTCAACGGTTATGCCACTTATCAGAAGCTGCAGCGCGACAGCCTGCGCCTGGCCGCGACCTTTCCGCAAAGCTTGCAGCTGCTGGAGCAGGCGAAGTTCCGTTTCCGAACCTTGACTGAGGCGCGTCAACTGTCGCAAATGGTGTCGCTGCTGACGCCCGAACCGCACAAAACCGCCATCGGTCTGTTCGAAATTATGGTCAACGCCATCGAGCATGGCAATCTGGGTATCGGTTACGCTGAAAAAACCCGCCTGATGGCCAGCAATACCTTGCAGGACGAAATCGAACGCCGCCAGACCCTGCCGGAAAACGCCCATAAATATGCCGATCTGGAAATACAGCGTCACGCCGACCGCATCGACATCAGCATTCAGGACCAGGGAACGGGATTTGACTATCAACCCTACATGGAGTTTTCGCTGGAGCGCGCCATGGACAGCCACGGCCGCGGCTTGATGATGGCCAATAAACTCAGTTTTGACCGTTTGCAATTTCTGGACGGCGGCACACGCGTGTGCTGCACCATTCAACTCTGAAAAATCCGCCAGCTAGCGCAAACGGCGATAGCGTCCGGCCGACAAGGCTTCGATTGCACCGGAAAGCTCCAGCAGCAGCAACTCGCTTTGAATGGCGGACACCGGCCACTTGCTCACCACCACCAACTCATCGAGACCGATCGGCTCGTATTCGATAAACGCCAGCAACCCTTCTTTAGCGGCTTTCACCGGTTCGGCGGGCGCTTGAGAACCGGCCTGTTCGTTTGCCTGCCGCTTTGGCCAGAATCCCTGCAACACGGGCGCGAGCTCCACCAGCACATCCTCGCCGCTCTCCACCAGTTTGGCGCCCTGTTTGATCAGCTGATGGCAGCCTTTGGCCTGCGGATTGTGAATCGACCCCGGCACCGCAAACACCTCGCGCCCCTGCTCGGCCGCCATTTTGGCGGTAATCAGCGAACCGCTCTGCAATGCCGCCTCCACCACCAAGGTGCCCACACTCAAACCGCTGATAATCCGGTTACGTTTTGGGAAGTTGTAGTTCAGCGGTTTGGTGCCCAGCGGAAACTCCGACACCATCGCGCCCTCTTCGACAATCTGGTGCGCCAACGCCTTGTTGGCCGCCGGATAGATGCGATCCAAGCCGGTCGCCACCACCGCCACGGTTTTGCCCAAACCGCGCAAAGCGCCGCGGTGCGCCGCCGCATCGATTCCCAGCGCCAAGCCGCTGGTCACGGTAATGCCTTGCGAGGAGAGAAATTCGGCAAAATCCTCCGCCGCATTCACCCCGGCCTTGGAGGCATGGCGCGAACCGACAATCGCCACCTGCGGATCACGCAACAACTCCACCCGCCCACGCACGCCCAATAAAATAGGCGCATCGTCAATCTGCGCCAGCAACGGCGGGTAATCCTCATCCTGCCAGCCGACCCAATGCTGCTGTGCGCCCTGCCAGGCCAGCGAGGCGTCGATTCTGGCCTTCAGATCGTCCGCAAACAAACCTTGCAACTGCTTATCGGTGGCAATCCCCGTACCCCGCCAGACCGACTCGCCCGCCTGCAATGCCGCCGCCAGACTGCCAAAGTAAGATTCCGCCTGCTGCAACTGCTTCAGCGAAAAGAAATTCAGGTGCAGCGCCAGCAGATCGGCTAATTCGTAAAAACGGGACATAGTCGGCTATAATATATGGATTGGAATCACCTAAGTATAAACGACACCATGGAAAAACTCGATATTGTCCTCTACCCCGAAAAAGGCCTAAGGGAAATCTGCACACCCGTCGATGCGATGTCCGACGAACTCGACAAACTCATCGACGACATGTTCTACACCATGTACGACGCCCCGGGCATCGGCCTCGCGGCACCGCAGGTGGCGGTGCAGCAGCGGGTCATTGTGGTGGATGTTTCCGAAAGCAAAGACCAGCCGATCGCGCTGATCAACCCCGAAATCATCCGCTCCGCCGGCGAAATAACCTGGGAAGAAGGCTGTCTCTCCATTCCCGGCGTTTATGGCAAAGTCACCCGCCCCAGCGACATTCTGGTGCGCGGCATGGACCGCGACGGCAAAATGGTCGAATTTGAAGCCAACGACCTCCTGGCGGTCTGCTTGCAACACGAAATCGACCACCTCAACGGCAAGCTGTTCGTGGACCATATGTCCGGCCTGAAACGCACCCGCGCCCTGCAAAAATTCAAAAAACTGCAGCAAGAACAAACCGAAGAATAAGAGTGAGCATGAAACCCAGTTTACGCATTGTGTTTGCCGGCACGCCGGACTTTTCCGTCGCCCCCCTAAAGGCGCTGCTGGATTCACCGCATGACGTGGTGGCCGTTTACACCCAGCCCGACCGCCCCGCCGGACGCGGCCGCAAACTCACCGCCAGTCCGGTCAAGGAAGTCGCGCTGCAACATAATATCCCGGTCTTTCAACCGGAAACCTTGCGCAACGAACACGCCCAGGCCGAACTGGCCGCCCTCAATGCCGATTTGATGATTGTGGTGGCTTACGGCCTGATTCTGCCCAAAGCCGTGTTGGAGATGCCAATCTACGGCTGCTTGAACATCCACGCCTCGCTACTGCCGCGCTGGCGCGGTGCCGCACCGATTCAGCGCGCCATCGAAGCCGGCGACGCCGAAAGCGGCGTCACCATTATGCAGATGGATGTCGGGCTCGATACCGGCGACATGCTCTACAAAGTCACCACGCCGATTGCCGCCGATGACAGCGCCCAAAGCCTGCACGACCGCTTAAGCACGCTCGGCGCCGAAGCGCTGATGGCGACCCTTTCAGACCTCGAAAACCTGCAGCAACAGGCGCAAAAACAGGACGACAGCCTCGTCACCTATGCCGAAAAACTCAACAAAGCCGAAGCCGAAATCCACTGGAGCGAGCCGGCGGAAACCATTGTGCGTAAAATCCACGCCTTTAACCCATGGCCGATGGCTTATACCGATTTCCAAGACCAACCTTTGCGCATTCTCGGCGCGCAGATCGCGGCCGAAAAAACCGCTTCCGAAAACTCAGCAGGCCGGGTACTGGCCGTGGAAAAACAGGGGATTCTCATCGGCACCGGCAGCACCCCCATTTGGGTCACGCAACTGCAGCCGGCCGGCAAGAAGCCGATGGCCGCTTATGATTTTGCGCAATCGCGTCAACTGCTCGGGCATTCATTCGCATGAGCAAACCACTCAATAGTCCCCAGAACAGTCGTTACATTGCGTTAAAGATGTGCCTCAACGTCATCGAAAACGGCCGTTCGCTCAGCCAAGTGCTGCCGGAAGGTTTGGCGCAGTTTGACGACCGCCGCGAGCGCGCCTTCACCCAGAACCTGGTACTCGGCACCCTGCGTTGGCAGGCACGTCTGGAAGCCATCCGCGAGCAGCTCCTCAAAAAAGCCCTTAAAGCCAAGGACGAGGACGTCAACCAGCTCATTCTGCTTGGCCTCTACCAGATTCTGTATATGGATGTGCCGGAACACGCCGCCGTTTCCGAAACCGTAGCGGTCACCCAAAACCTCAAAAAACCCTGGGCCAAAGCGCTGGTCAACGGCGTGTTACGGAATTTCCTGCGCGATAAGGACACTCTTTGTGAAGCGGTGGATGTTAAACCGGCGCATAAACATTCCCATCCGCAGTGGCTGGTGCGCGTCTTGCGCAAAGCCTATCCCGAGCAGTGGGAGGCGATGCTGCAAGCCAATAACGAACCCGCGCCTTTGACTTTGCGCGTCAATCCGCTGGTGCAGTCACGCGACGTTTATTTGCAGACCTTGCAGGCGCAGGAGATTGAGGCCAGCGCGCATCCGCAGGCAGCGCAAGGCATTGTGCTGCAAAAAAGCACCGATATCAGCCAACTGCCCGGTTTTGAGGAAGGCGCTTTCAGCGTGCAGGATCCGGCCGCGCAGCAGGCCGCTTACCTGCTTGAGCCGCAAGCGAAGGAACGCATTCTCGACGCCTGCGCCGCGCCCGGCGGCAAAACCACGCATCTGCTGGAGTTGAGCGGCAATCAGGCACAGGTGTTTGCCTTGGAAAAAGAGCCGGAACGCCTGGAACGTCTCGCCGAAAACCTGCACCGTTTGGAGCTGACCGCGGACTACGCCGCCGGCGACGCGGCCGAACCCGATACGTGGTGGGATGGTCAACTGTTCGACAAAATCCTGCTCGACGCCCCCTGTTCAGCCACCGGCATTATCCGCCGCCACCCGGACATCAAATGGCACCGCACCGAAGAAGACATCGAACAGTTGGTTGAAACCCAAGCGGCGATTCTCAAAGCGCTCTGGCCGCTGTTAAAACCGGGCGGGCGGCTGCTTTACGCGACCTGTTCGGTGCTGCCGCAGGAAAACACCCTGCAGATGGCCGATTTTGTCGCACAGCATGCCGACGCCAGGGTGGTGCCGATTGACGCACAGTGGGGCATGACATTTACCACGCCCGGCCGCCAGATTCTGCCCGGCGAACACGGCATGGACGGTTTCTTCTACTGCCTGCTGGAAAAGGACGTCTAATGACCCGGCTGGGTTCGCTGCATGCCGCGCTACTCGCCTTACTCTTAGGGGTGGCCTGTTCGGTGCAGACGGTGTGGGCGGCGGATCCGAATCAACCTGTCCCGGTTCGCATTATGCAAGTGACCGACTACCAGCAGGAGCAGCAACTGCTGTTTGATTCGCAAACCCAATTCCACCTGCCCGATTCGCTGGTCGACGCCATCCATCACGAAGTGGCGTTGACTTTTCAAACCGAAATCGTGCTGACCGAGCACCAGCAAATCATCGGCGTCAAATACGACCGCGAGCGCGCCCACGTCCGCTATCACACCCTGCTGCAGTACTCCAATTTCAATAACCGCTATGTGTTGCTGAACGAACGCAACAACAATGTGGAGTCCTTTAGCAACCTCAAAAAGGCCCTGTCGACCCTGGGCACTCTGGCGGCCTTTCCGGTCATTTCCTTGTCGGAACTGCACCCCGGACAGAAATATACCCTGAAACTGCGGATTCGCTTAAACCGCTGGCGCCTGCCGGCCCCTTTGGTGTTAAACTCATTGGTCGATAACGATTGGCAACTCGACAGCGGCTGGTTTGAAACCACCCTTTACACCCCGAAAAGTTGGTTATGAAAATCTTCAATTGGCGCTTTATCAAACAATACGGTTGGCTTGGACTGCTCTCCAGCGCGTTGCTGATTGCGCTGATTATGATGAGCCAGATTCTGCAGAACGCCTCCGAGTTCGCCGAAGCCTATTCCAGCCTGCTATTTTTCACCTTTGCCGGCGCCAGCGTTCTGCTGGCCATGCTGATCCACACCTTGTGGACACTCAAAAAGCGTTACGACCAGAAAACCCCGGGCATCCACATCACCGTCAAAATCACCGCCATTTTCACGCTGCTGATCGGCATTCCGGTCGCCATAATCTTCTATTTCGCCATCACCTTTATCCATCAGGGCATCAGCCAGTGGTTCGACGTGAAAACCGAAACGGCGTTGGGTAATGCCGCCGCGCTGGTGCGCATGACGCTCGACAACAAAACCATCGACAGCCTCAACCTGACACTGAGCGTCGCCAAGGACAACCGCACCCTGCTGGCCACCTCGCCGTTTATCGGCGTGGGCACCTTGCGCGCGCAGCTCAACGCCCAGGAAGTCGCGCTCTACCACTCCAACCAGCAGCTCATCGCCTTCAACAGTTTGGACGAAACCGACATTCTGCCGATTCCGCCGGGCGACAACCTGTTCCAGCAGATCCGCCAGAAAAAGACTTACGCCGCGATCGAAACGCTTCCCGGCACCCTGCGCGATCAGGAAATCATCCGCGTCATCATCCCCTTTTCCGATCTGGAACTGGCCGGCAACTACGCCTTGCAGGTGATTTTCAATATCCCCGGCAGCATTACCGAACTGGCCGAATCGGTCAAGGTCGCCTCCGGACAATATAAAGAACTCTCGTATCTCAAAGGCCCGCTGACGGCGAGCTTCACGCTGATTCTGTCGATGGTGCTGCTGCTCACGGTCGTCACCGCCCTGCTCTTCACGATTCAGGCGGTGCAGAACCTGACACGTCCCATCCGCACGCTGGCGCGCGGTACCGCCTTGGTCGCACGCGGCGATTACAGCGTCAAAATGCCGGCCGACCGCCATGACGAATTCGGCAACTTGATCGACTCCTTCAACGACATGATCCAAAAGATCGCGCAGGCGCGTAACGACATCAAGATCGGCCATCAGCAGACCGAGGTGCAGAAACTCTATCTGCAAACCATCATTCAGAACCTCTCCAGCGGCGTACTCACGTTTGACATGAACAAACGCCTCAGAACCTGCAATGACGCGGCGGCCGTGATTCTCAACACCGATCTTAACCGCCATCTGGGCAAACGCCTTTTCGAGATTTCCGAACGCGAGGACAGCGGCCACTTGCACCCTTTGTTCGAAATGATCGAACCGATGTTCGACAAAGATGCCAAACCCTGGAGCCTGCAACACAAGTTTTCCTGCAAACAGGGCCAGAAAATCCTGCTGCTGCACGGTTCCACCCTGCCGAGCCTGGATAAAAAAATCGGCGGCTACGTTATCGTTATCGACGACATCACCCAACTGGTTCAGGCCCAGCTCAACGCCGCCTGGAGCGACGTGGCGCGCCGTTTGGCGCATGAAATCAAAAATCCGCTGACGCCGATCCAGCTGTCCGCGGAGCGCCTGCAATACAAACTGCAAGACAAGCTGACGAACGGCGACCGCGATCTGCTGGAACGCATGACCCATACCATCACGGAACAAGTCTCTACCATGCAAACCTTGGTACAGGCCTTCTCGGACTACGCCAACACCCCCGAAATCCAGCTGCGCAAGACCGATATCAACCGCCTGATCGGCGACATCACCCTGATGTACCAGGGTTCCAACGCCAAGTGGACGATTGAAAACCAGCTCGACCCGGAATGCCCCTTCATCCGCGCCGATGCCTCGCGCCTGCGCCAGCTGTTCCACAACCTCATCAAAAATGCGATTGAGGCCACCGAGAACACGCCTTCACCGACCATTACGGTGACCACCGACTGCGCCATCAACGCCACCGACCTTGAAATCCGCATTTGCGACAACGGCCCGGGCATCGATGAAGAAGCGCAAAACTGGATATTTGAACCCTACGCCACCGACAAACCCAAAGGCACCGGGTTGGGTCTGGCCATCGTCCGTAAAATCGTCGAAGAACATAACGGCCAAATTCAGTTACACTCTACGCCCGGCGAAGGCACCTGTTTTATAATTTATTTACCGATTATTTTGAGCGACACGGATACATGAAACCAGGCAAGATTCTGATTGTGGATGATGAAAAAGACATCCGTAACCTGATGCAGGAAATCTTTGAGGAAGAAGGCTATCAAATCGATACCGCCGGCAACGGCGTGCAGGCCAAAAGCGCCTGGAAAGCCAGCGTGCCCGACGTGATCTTTCTGGATGTCTGGATGCCGGACATCGACGGCATCACCCTGCTCAAAGAGATGCAGCAGGATCCGCTGCTGGAACAGACCAGTATCGTCATGATGTCCGGCCACGGCACCATCGAAACCGCCATCGAGGCCACCAAACTCGGCGCCTATGATTTCCTTGAAAAACCGCTTTCGCTGGCCAAATTGATTGTGGTGGCCGAACGCGCCCTGAAGCACACCCGCCTCAATCAGGAAAACCGCCAACTCAAACAGACCCTGCCCGAACAGATTCTGCCCATCGGCAAAAGCAAACTGATGAGTGCGCTGCGCGAATCCATCGAACGCCTTGCCAAATACAGCATGCCCATTCTGATTACCGGCGAAGCCGGCAGCGGCAAGAAGCACTTTGCCCGCGCCGTGCACAAAAGCAGCGAACGCAAGGAAGCCGGCCTGTTGACTTTTTACGCGCGCGATTTCAACACGCTGGTGCAAAAGGTGCTTGAAGCCGACGATCTGGAACTGCTCAACCAGCTGCGCCAGATCGACGGCGGCACGCTGGTGATTACCGACAGCGAACAGCTCAGCGAGGCGGCGCAGAGCCTGCTGATGCACCTGATTCAGCAACACAGTTTCATCACCCCCAATCACCGCGAAGGCACCCAGCTCGACCTGCGCCTGATCGCCTTGAGCAAAGCCGGACTGGAAGCCGCGCATGAACGCGGTGCGATTCGCGACGACCTCTATCAGCGTTTTCAGGTCATGACCATCGCCATCCCGGCACTGCGCCAGCACACCGAGGATGTACCCGAACTGATCGAGTATTTCATCAACTACTTCGTCACCCATGAAGGGCTGATCTACCGCCACTTCAGCGTGTCGGCACAGAACATCCTGCGCCAGTACGCCTGGCCGGGCAATATGCGCGAACTGCAGAACCTGATTCAGAAACTGCTGATTCTGGGCAGCGGCGATGTCAGCGACAGCGAAATCAAGTCCGCGCTGACCCAGTCAGAAAGCGCCGAACTGGGTTGCACCTCGGTGGACACCAGCCTCAATCTCAAGGACGCCAAAGACCAGTTTGAAAAGGCCTATTTAAGCCAGCTGCTGCGCGAAACCGGCGGCAATGTGTCCGACACCGCCAAGCGTTCCGGCGTGGACCGCACCAATCTCTACCGCAAGCTCAAAGCGCTCGGTATCGATCCGAAAAATCCGTTGTAAGAGGGCATGAGAACATGGTGGCCAACACAAAAAAACCATACAATAACCCGCACAATTTGTATTCAAGAAGATTCTGTCTATGAACATCGTCATTCTCGGTGCCGGCCAAGTCGGCTCTTCGCTTGCTGAACACCTCGCCAACGAAAACAATGATGTGACCGTTGTCGATCTCGAGCAAGCCAACCTGCAGCGTCTGCAGGACCGCCTCGACATCCGTACGGTCAGTGGCCACGCTTCTTACCCGGATATACTTGAAAAAGCCGGACTTGAAGAAGCTGATATGCTGATTGCCGCCACCCAGAACGACGAAACCAATATTCTGGCCTGCCATATCGCGCACTTGCTCTACAAAACCCAGACCAAAATCGCCCGCGTCCGCAGCCGTTCCTATCTCGACCACCCCGAACTTTTCAGCCGCAGCTACAACACCGACACCCTGCCGATTGACGTGTTGATCAGTCCGGAAACGCTGGTCACCAACTACATTTTGCAGCTCATTGAATATCCCGGCTCCCTGCAGGTCATCGACTTTGCCGGCGGCAAAGTGCGGTTGGTCGCGGTACGCGCCTTCAAAGGCAGCATCCTGGTGGACAAGCAGATCAAGGAACTCAAAAACTATCTGCCCAAAGGGGTCACAACCCGCATCGCCGCGATCTACCGCAAAGACGAGGTGGTCATGCCCACCGGTGAAGCCACCATCAAGGCGGACGACGAAGTGTTCTTTTTGGCCGAACCCAAGCACATTCCGTCGATCGTGGAAGAGATCCGCCGCCACAAGGAACGCCCCTCGCGCAACATCATGATCGCCGGCGGCGGCAATATCGGTTTCAGTCTGGCGCAGGGGCTTGAAAAGCACCACCAGGTCAAACTCATCGACCACAACATCCACCAGGCTCGCCGCGTCGCCGAAACCTTGGAAAAAACCATTATCATTCACGGCGATGTGGCCGACAAGGAACTGCTGCTGGAAGAGAACATCGACGAAATCGATCTGTTCGTCGCCGTGACCAACTCCGATGAAGCCAATATCATCTCCGGCATGCTCGCCAAAAAACTCGGCGTACGCCGCGTCATCGCGCTGGTCAACAACCAGTCGTATATCGAGCTGATCCAGCTCAACAGCATCGACGTGGCCATTTCCGCCGATCAGATCACCACCAGCAAACTGCTGCACTATATGCGTCAGGGCGACACCGTACAGGTCGCATCGTTGCGCCGCGGCGCCGCCGAGGCGATGGAAGTCATCGCCCACGGCAGCGAAAACTCCTCGCAGGTCATCGGCCGCCGCATCGGCGAGATTGATTGGCCCAAGGAGATCACCATCGGCTGCATTATCCGCGAAGAGCAGGTCATCATTGCGCACCGCGATCTGGAAATCGAAGCGGAAGACCATGTCATCCTCTTCCTCACCGATCCACAGGTCGCCCCGCAAATTGCCAAACTATTCTCACCGACAGAACCCAGGAGCTGGTTCGGTTAACAACTTGTCAGATCAGGATTTCTCAACCCAATGCAATCGACGCTCATCATCAAAATTCTCGGACTGCTGCTTATCATCTACAGCTTTAGTCTGGTTCCGCCGCTGGCCGTCTCATTAATCTACGGCGACGGCGCCACTTTTGCATTTGGCAGCGTACTGCTGGGCGTTTTGGTCACCGGATTGCTGTTGTGGTATCCGTTACGCCGCCACAAACGTGATCTTAAGATACGCGACGGCTTTCTGGTCGTAGTCATGTTCTGGACGGTACTCGGACTGGTCGGCGCCCTGCCACTCTATATAGAAGAGGACGTTCCGCTGAGCGTCACCGACGCCATCTTTGAATCCTTTTCCGGCCTGACCACCACCGGCGCGACCGTCATCAGCGGGCTGGACACCCTGCCGCACGCGATTCTGTGGTATCGCCAGCAATTGCAATGGCTTGGAGGCATGGGGATTATCGTTCTGGCGGTCGCCATTCTGCCGATTCTTGGCGTAGGGGGCATGCAGCTTTATCGTGCGGAAACGCCGGGACCGGTCAAAGACAACAAACTGGCTCCGCGCATATCCGAAACCGCCAAAGCACTTTGGTTGATCTACCTTGGATTGACCATTGTCTGCGGACTCGCCTACTGGTGGGCGGGCATGAATCTCTTTGATGCCATCGGCCACAGCTTCGCTACCGTGGCCATCGGCGGATTCTCCACGCATGACGCCAGTTTCGCCTACTTCAATAACCAGACGATTGAAACCATCGCCATCTTTTTCATGTTCTTTTCCGGCATTAATTTCGCGTTGCATTTCAGCGCCTTCCGTCACATGAGCGTCAACCCGTACCGTCTGGATCCGGAATTCAGAGTCTACACAGCCATGCTTCTGGTCGGCATCACGGTCAGCACCCTTTACCTGTACTTTCAAGACGTCTTCGCCAGCTTCAGCGAGGCTTTGCGTTACGGCGCCTTTATGACGGTTTCGGTGGCGACGACGACCGGTTTTGGCAACACCGATTTCGCCTCCTGGCCGGGCTTTTTACCGGTCATGCTGATCTTTATGGCGTTTATCGGTGCCAGCGCCTATTCCACCGGCGGCGGCATGAAAGTCATCCGCTTTATGTTACTTTTCAAGCAGGGCATCCGCGAAGTGCATCGTCTGCTACACCCCAATGCACTCATCTCCATCAAACTCAACGGCAGGCCGGTCGAAGAGCGCATTATCAGTGCGGTATGGGGCTTTTTCTCGATGTACGTGGCGATTTTTGCAGTGCTCATGCTGCTGCTCATGGCACTCGGACTTGACCAGGTCACCGCCTTTTCAGCGCTGGCGGCCACCATTACCAATCTCGGCCCGGGGCTGGGCGAGGTGGCCAGCAATTTCAGCAGTCTGAGCGACCCGGCCAAGTGGATTCTGACTTTTGCGATGCTGCTGGGTCGTTTGGAACTGTTTACCCTGTTGGTGCTCTTTACCGCCGCTTTCTGGCGCAAATAGACAGACGTTCATGACGATAACAACCGCCGAAAAATGGGATCAAAAATATCAACAGGCCAGTCTGAGCACGCCGGCCAACCCCTGCTTTGCGCTCAAGCAGCACAGCCGGCTGCTGCCCTTCAAAGGCAGGGCGCTGGAAGTCGCCTGCGGGCTGGGCGGTAATGCCCGTTTTCTGGCACAATGCGGTTTGAAAACCCAGGCGTGGGATATCTCCGATAACGCCCTGACCGTGCTCAACAACTGGGCGAGCCTCAACAAACTGCCGATTGAACCGCTGATTACCGACCTCACGCAGATGCTGCTGCCCTATCAGCAATATGATGTGATTGTGGTGAGCCGCTATCTCGACCGCACACTCTTCAAACAGCTGGAAAGCGCCCTTAAACCCAATGGACTGCTGATCTACCAGACCTTTCTGGCGCCGGTGCAAAGCAACGCGCCGCAAAATCCCGACTTTTATGTGCAACCGGGAGAACTGGTGCGCCTCTGCCCCCATTTGCAAACCCGGGTGTACGGCGAAGGCTGGCTGGCCAATGAAAACGACACCGCCGAACAGCCTGCCAAGCAGCGTTACGCCTGGTATATCGGCCAAAAGACGGCTTAACGTCATCTAACGCCATACGCACAAAAAACGCGCAAAATGCGCGTCAGAAAAGTGAACAGGCCGGGTCAGGCCTTGTAAATATCGTCGATTCCGGCCGGCGGTTTGCGGTAGCGTTTGTAGGCCCACAAATACTGGGCCGGAGCGATCTGCACGCACGCTTCCACCCCGCGGTTAAGCGCGGCCGCAGCCACCACATCATCGTCGGACGCGATATCGGCCTCTGCCGGCAGAAAATGCAATCGGAACCCCTCCGTCCCCGGCAGACGCTCCGCCATCACCAACAGACAGGCACACTGCGCCTTTTGCAGCAGTTTGGCCACCAATGTCATGGTGCGCGCCGGACGCCCGAAAAACGGCGCATAGACGCCGCCGTTATCGCCCGGATCCTGGTCGGGCAGAATACCGGTCACGCCGCTGTGCTTGAGGGCTTTGATAATCTCGCGCACGCCGCGCAGCTCGGCGGGAATATAGTGCCCGCCGAAACGGTTGCGCGAATCGAGCATAAAACCTTCCACACTGGCGATATTGGGCGGACGGTACATGGCGGTCAGCGGATAATGCAGCGCCAGCCAGTTGCCCACCAACTCCCAGGCACCGATATGCGGCCCCAGAAAAATCACACCGCGCCCTTCGGCAATGGCGGCGTCCAACAATGCTTGTCCCTTGACCTCTTTGACCAACGGCATCAATTTGTCTGCCGACCAGCACCACATCGGCCCCAGCTCGGCGGTGGCCATGCCCAGTTGCAACAGACTTTCGCGGCTTAATTGACGCTGCTCAGTCGGATTCAACTGCGGAAACGCTGCCTGAATATTGCGTTCGGTCACCTTTTTATTGCTATTGGGAATCCACCACAGCAGGCGCCCGATAAAACGCCCCAACAGGCGGTTAAGCGACAGCGGCAGCCAGCCCAGAAAACGCACCAGACCAATCAGCAACGCACCCTTGATGCGGTCGCCCCACCCGGCCTGTTGAGATTTTTTGGCGGTTTTTTGGCGCACGCTGCTCACCCGATCTTCTCCTCGGTGGCCGCGTCATCCACTGAATCCTCTGCGGTAAGATGCGCCAGACCGGCATGATTATCGTCGGCAATCAGCGGCTGCATCGCCGTCCACAGATTGGCATAAAGATGTTTGTTCTTTTTCTCCTGCTCTAGCAGCAGCGCCTTGGTTTCGGCGCGCGCCTGCGGCTTGGCATAACAGGCCGGGCAGTTGTCGGGAATGACCGGCAGGTTGGCGGCCTTGGCGAAATCGCGCGTCTGATTCTCGCGCACCCGCACCAGCGGACGGATAATGCGGATATCGCCGTCGTCGTTGAGGTAATGCGCTTTCATGGTGCGCAGCTGACCGGCATTGAAAGCCGACATAATGAAACTTTCCGCCAGATCGTCGAGATGCTGCGCCAAGGCCAGGACATTATAGCCTTCGCGGCGGCACACGGTGTAGAGTTTGCCGCGCTTCTGACGCGCGCAGAAACTGCAGAAGGAGTCGCCTTTCATATGCTGGTTGGCGAGCGCCACCAGGTCTTCGGCTTCATAAAAATAGGGCACGCCCAGCTTGGCGACCCACTCCTTCAGCGGGGACGGATCGAAACCGGGGATTTCCGGATCGATGGTGCAGGCGGCCAACTCGAACTTGATCGGCGCATGACGCTGCAGATGCTTCAGAATCACCAGCAACGCCAGCGAATCCTTGCCGCCTGACAACCCCAGCAATACGCGGTCGCCGTCGCGCAGCATACCGAACTGCGCCATGGCACGACCCACCGGCTTCATAATCGCCTTGGGCGGAATAATCCAGTCTTTGGTGCGCTCTTTTTTACTGGGTTTGGCCGCCCCCTCCACATCCGGGGTGATGGCCAGAGCCGTTTGTTCGACCATAATCTTGCTGTGTCCTTTGCCTTTTTTGAATCCTTATCCCGCGGAGTGAATTTTGAGCAACTCCAAAATCGCCTTGCGCCATGCCTCTGCCAACGCCGGATGTTTCACGACGGACTGCAGTATCAGCCATTCCTTCTCATTATGGTGGTAGAGTTTGGCGCGATACAGGTCGTACACCGTGATGCAACTGAAGGTGCGTCCCAAGGCTTCGGAATAGGGCTCCACCGTCACGCTATCGCCTTTATGCAACAAACCTTCCTGCAGCACGCGGCAGTAAAAACCGACACACCCCTTCTGCGAATAGGCGTTCGGCTCCTGCTCGTCCAGATTCCAACAGGGGGCACGCGGCTGCGACACCTCCAGCAATACACTGCCGATGCGCAAATGATCGCCCAAACAGACCTGACGCTCATCCAGACCTGAAATGGTGAGGTTTTCACCCAAGAATCCAAACGGCTCGCGCAACCCCAAGCGTTCGTATGCCTGGGCCGGCATCACAAACACCGCCTTGTCTTCTCCATCCTGCGGCTTCCCGACTTTAGAATCGCCTTCAAGACCGGTTTTATTGACCCTCACCAGACCGTGAAGCGCCCGGGGATGCACCCCCGACTCCTCACCATCGCGCCAGCGCAATGTTTCTACCGCGCCGACATTAATGGATTCGACCCGCATACGCCCCCCTTATAAGCGCTTGTCCGCATCACTCTTGCGCCGTTTTAATGTCAGGCGAAGAGAGTCGGCAGGTTTTTATAGAGAATAAAGACCCCCATCAGAATCAGGAAAACAGCAAAGCCTTTTTTGAGGTGTTCCTGATTCACTTTACTACTGATTTTATGCCCAAGCCAGCCGCCGATCACCCCTATCACCGAGAACAGACCGATGACACCCCAATCGAGCGTCAGATTCAATGTCTTCAGCACCGACAGGTACTCGATAAAACCGGCAAACGATTTGACCGCAATAATCACCAAACTCGTGCCCACCGCCAGGCGCATCGACAAACCGCCGAGCAGCACCAAAGCCGGAATAATCAGGAAGCCGCCGCCCACGCCGACCAGGCCGGTGACCGCCCCCACAATAAAACCGTCCAATGCGATCTTATACATGGCGCGCTCAACCTGCTCGCCTTCGTCGAGCTTCATCGGCTTATACATCAGGTAAGCCGCACCGATCATCAGCACCGCAAAAATGAGCATCTGCAGCGCATCGGCGACATAATGCGCCAGCCAGGCTCCCGCGACCGCACCGGCCATACCGGGAATACCAAACAAGACGACCGTGCGCCATTTAACCAGCTGCTGACGGGCATAGGGAATGGCCGAGAAGACACTGATGACACCGACGATCATCAAGGAACTGGCAATCGCCACCTTGGTTTCCTGCCCCACCAGATAGGTGAGCACCGGTACGGTCAGAATCGAGCCGCCGGAGCCCAACAAACCGAGGGTAATGCCGATAAAAAGTGCGCCAATCCAAGCTAATAACATCTTTTTTCCTTACAACTTACGCTTTACGTTTCAGAAACACGCCGCTTTCAATGTGGTGGGTATAGGGAAACTGGTCAAACAGCGCCGCTTCCAGCACATCGTGCGTTTGTAAAATGCTTTCCAGGTCACGCGCCAGGGTTTCCGGATTACAGGAGATATAGAGAATATGCTCATACTCCGTGACCATGTGACGCGTCAGATCGTCCAGCCCGGCGCGCGGCGGGTCAACCAGAATCGCCTGAAAAGCGTAACTGGCCAGATCCACCGCCTGCAAACGGTTGAACGCTTTGCCGGCCAGAGCCTCGCTGACCTCTTCGGCGGCCATTTTGATAATCGTCAGGTTTTCCACCTGATTGGCGGCGATATTGAACTGCGCCGAGGCCACCGACGTCTTGGAAATTTCCGTGGCCAGCACACGGCGGAACTTGTCGGCCAACGCAATCGAAAAATTGCCGTTGCCGCAGTATAGCTCGATTAAATCGCCCTGACCATCCAGATAGTTGGCGGCCATGCCGCGCGCCCAGCCGAGCATCTGCTGCGCCACGTAGGCATTAGGCTGGGTGAAGCTGTTTTCCACCTGCTGGTAAACAAAGGTTTTGTTATCCACCGTCAAACGCTCGACCACATAATCGCTGTCTTTGAGGACTTTCTGTTTGCGCGCACGGCCGATCACATGCGTAATCGGCAGCTGCGTTTTCAAACGCGCCACCGAATCCGACCAGGCCGGGTCCTCCTCGATCGGACGGCGGTAAATCAAGGTCACCAGCATCTCGCCGCTCAGGGTCGCCAAAAAATCGACCTGAAACAGCTTGTGGCGCAGTGCGGCATCGGCATTGATCGCGGCCATCAGTTCAGGCATCAGCGCATCAATAGCCTCAATCGCCATCGGACAACGATCCACCCGCACCTTCTGTTTGCTGTCGCCGTCAAACATAATGTAAAAGGATTCGTCACCCTCGTGCCAAACGCGGAACTCCGCACGCGCACGGTAATGTTGCGGAGGCGACGGGAAAACCCTTACCTCGGTCTGCGCAGGCAGCAGCGCTTGCAAACGTGCCACTTTATGGTCAAGTTGCGTTTGATATTCTTCAGGAAAAACTTGGCAGAGCATAGACGTTCCAACTACATGAGGCCACCGCCTTGTTTGCAAAGGCTTGCGCGACACCCGGCTGTTTAAAATCGCTTATTATAACAATTACCTGGCGCCATTGAGACGAACTTGCCGCCCGATATTGCCGCCACATATCGCCGCCCGACACTCCCGGGCAAAAAACCCGGCGATTCGTTCGCTTGCGCCATAGCATTTAAAAAAATAAGCATTTATACTTTAGGGCATTCCCAAACTCCTTAATTCCAGCGGAAACCAACATGCGAGAAGATGTTTTTTTAATTATCGACGACCAGAAATCCATCGCCCTGTTTTTAAAAGATCAACTCGAACAACTCAGCCCACTCCCCGTTCTGACCTGCCACAGCCTGGCCGAAGCCAAAGCCGTTCTCAATACCGACATCAACGTGGTGGTCTGCCTAAGCGATTTACACCTGCCCGACGCGCCGCGCGGCGAAGCCATCGACCTGCTCAACAGCCATCACATTACCACCGTGGTACTGACCGGCAGCTACAGTGAAGAGATTCGCAAGGAGATGTTCCAGAAAAAGGTGGCCGACTACGTCATTAAAGACAGTCCTTCGTCAATCCGTTACGCCTTGCAAACCGTCATCACCCTCTATAAAAACGCGCAACGCACCTTGTGGATTCTGACTTCCGGCAAATCGGCCTACAGCAACAAACTCGTCGGACTGTTACGCATCCACCGTTTTCAGGTCAAACTGTTTGAATCGCCCGAAGAGCTGTCCACCCAGCTGGCAAAATCCCAGCCCGACCTGATTCTGCTTGAAGACGTGGACAACATCCGTCACAGCAACATCTATGAATTCATCAACAAGGTCCGCGAACGCTTCAGCCAGAACCAGCTGCCGATGATGGCCTGCGAACCGAGCGACAACATCGCCACCGCCATCAAGATGATGAAATACGGGGTCAACGACTTCTTCAACACCACCTTCACGGCGGAAGAGCTGTATGTGCGCATCAAGCAGAACATCGACCACGCCAATGCCTACAACGAAATCGAGTACATCTCGCAGCGCGATGCGCTGACCGGCGCCTACAACCGCGGCTACTTCTTCAAGCAAGGCCATGTGCTTTTCAACCAGCTAAAGCAGATGCGCAAATACTTTTTTGTGGTCATGGCCGATATCGACCACTTCAAACTCGTCAACGACAACCACGGCCATCAGAAAGGCGACGAGGCCATTATCTTTATGGCCGATGCGCTGCAAACGGTCTTTGCCGACTTTCTGGTGGCGCGCTTCGGCGGTGAGGAGTTCTGCGTTTTGGGCGAAGCCAAGGATGCCGCCAAAATCGAAGAACTCTGCGCGCAGCTCAGAGTCATGGTGGAAGAGGAGTCACCCAAAAAAGTCGGCATTCCGTTTACCGTCAGTCAGGGCCTGACCTTTTCAGGCGAAGACCTGGAGGGCGCGATTGCACGCGCCGACAAAGCCTTGTACCGCTCCAAAGAAAACGGCCGCAACCGTGTGAGTGTCGAGTTTTAACGTTCAAAAGCCATCCCCCCGCGTCAAAAGCCATTGCAGAAACCGCGCGCCTCTCAGCTGAAATTAGTGCTCAAGTGATAAATCGGGTAAAATAGCCCGATTATTTTTTGCCATTGATGGAATCAGTTATGAGTCAAAGAACCGAACGCCTGCAAACCCTGAAAACACTGCTACAAGAACGCATTGTCGTGCTTGACGGGGCGATGGGCACGATGATTCAGGGCTTCAACCTCAGCGAAGAAGACTTCCGCGGCGAGCGTTTTGCCGACTACCACATGGACATCAAGGGCAATAACGACATTCTGGTCATTACCAAACCGGACGTGATTCGTGACATCCATCTGAGCTTTCTGCGCAAGGGCGTGGATATTCTTGAGACCAACTCCTTCAACGCCACCACCATCGCCCAGGCCGACTACGAAATGGAAGCCCATGTCAGAGAAATCAATCTGGCGGCGGCGAAAGTGGCGCGCGAAGCGTGCGACATTGCGGAATCCGAAGACGGCAAACCGCGTTTTGTGGCCGGCGTTTTAGGGCCGACAAACCGCACCGCCTCGATTTCGCCGGATGTGAATGACCCAGGCTTCCGTAACACCTCTTTTGACGAGCTGGTGACCGCCTACAAACAAGCGACTCACGCGCTGCTGGAAGGCGGCGTCGACACCATTCTGATTGAAACCGTATTCGACACCCTGAATGCCAAAGCCGCTATTTTTGCAGTTAAGGAAGTGGAAAAAGAGGTCGGTTATGAAGTGCCGATTATGCTATCTGGGACAATTACGGACGCCAGTGGAAGAACCCTTTCCGGTCAAACCACCGAAGCCTTCTACAACGCCGTCGCGCACGCCCAACCGCTGTCGGTCGGCCTAAACTGCGCCTTGGGACCGGAAGAGTTGCGCCCTTACGTGCAGGAACTGAGCCGCGTTTGCGAAACCTACGTTTCCGTACACCCCAATGCCGGTCTGCCCAACGAGTTCGGCGAATACGACGAAACCCCCGAACAGATGGCCGCCGAAATCAACCATTGGGCGAAAAACGGCTGGATCAATATTATCGGCGGTTGCTGCGGCACCACGCCCGACCACGTTGAAGCGATGGCCAAGGCCGCGCAGGCGCATCCGCGCCGCGAACTGCCAGACGTACACCCGGCCTGTCGACTTTCCGGTTTGGAACCGTTGAACATCGACGAGAACACCCTGTTTGTGAACGTCGGCGAGCGTAACAACGTCACCGGTTCGGCGCTGTTCAAGCGTTTGATTATCGAAGAGAACTACGAAGAGGCGATTGAAATCGCCGTCAAACAGGTGCAGGACGGCGCGCAGATTATCGACGTCAATATGGACGAAGGCATGTTGGACGCCAAGGCTTGCATGGTGCGTTTCTTGAATCTATTGGCCTCGGAACCGGAAGCGTCGCGCGTGCCGATTATGATCGACTCCTCCAAATGGGAGGTCATCGAAGCCGGTCTGAAATGCATTCAGGGCAAGGGCGTGGTCAACTCCATCTCGCTGAAAGAGGGCGAAGAGAAGTTTATCGAGCAGGCCAAGCTGGTCAAACAATACGGCGCAGCAGCGATTGTCATGGCGTTCGACGAAACCGGACAGGCCGACACGCTGGCGCGCAAAATCGAAATCTGTCAACGCTCTTACGACGTGCTGACCCAGAAAGTGGGCTTTTTGCCGCAGGACATCATTTTCGACCCGAACATCTTCGCGGTGGCGACCGGCATCGAAGAACACAACAACTACGGTTTGGATTTCATCAACGCGGTCACCTGGATCAAGGCCAACCTGCCGCACGCCAAGATTTCCGGCGGTGTCTCCAACGTCTCCTTCTCGTTCCGCGGCAATAACCCGGTGCGTGAAGCGATCCACTCAGTATTCCTCTACTACGCCATCAAAGAAGGCATGGACATGGGGATTGTCAACGCCGGTCAGATGGCGATCTACGACGACCTGCCCGAGAAACTGCGTTTGGCCGTTGAAGACGTGATTTTGAACAAAGACCCGGAAGCCGGCGAACGCTTGCTGGAAGTCGCCGCCGAATTCCGTGGCGATGGCTCTGCCGCTGGCAAAGAAGCGGATTTGGCGTGGCGCGATGCACCAGTCGAGAAACGCCTGGAACATGCCCTGGTCAAAGGCATTACCGACTTTATCGAAGCCGATACCGAAGAGGCCTATCAAAAACTAGGCTCCGGCTTGAGTGTAATTGAAGGGCCTTTGATGGACGGCATGAACGTGGTCGGCGACCTGTTCGGCTCGGGCAAAATGTTCCTGCCGCAGGTGGTGAAATCGGCACGTGTGATGAAGCGCGCGGTGGCCTATCTTGACCCTTACATTCTGGCCGCCAAAACCGAAGGCCAGGCCAATGGCAAGATCGTCATGGCGACCGTTAAGGGCGACGTGCACGACATCGGCAAGAATATCGTCGGCGTGGTGCTGCAGTGTAACAATTTCGAGGTCATCGACCTGGGCGTCATGGTGCCGGCCGAGAAGATTCTGGATACCGCCATCGAACAGGGCGCCAACGTCATCGGCCTGTCCGGTCTGATCACCCCGTCTTTGGAAGAGATGGTGAATGTCGCCAAACTGATGGAAGAGCGCGGCATGAACCTGCCGCTGCTGATTGGCGGTGCGACCACCTCCAAAGCGCACACGGCGGTCAAGATAGAACCGCAATATTCGCACCCGGTGGTTTACGTGAAAGACGCCTCGCGCGCGGTGGGCGTGGCGCAAAGTCTGATTTCCAACGAACTCAAAGCCGATTTTGCCGCCAAAATCAAAGCCGAGTACGAACAGGTGCGTGAAGAGCGTAAGGCACGCGCCAAAGAGGTCAAACGCATCCCGATCAACAAGGCGCGCGAAAACCGCATCGAAATCGACTGGAACGGCTACCAGCCGGTTAAGCCTTCCTTCCTCGGCACACGCGTGATTGAAGACTTCCCGCTGGAAAAACTGCTGGAGCGTTTCGACTGGTCGCCGTTCTTCCAGTCCTGGGAACTGCACGGCCTGTTCCCACGTATTCTCGACGACCATGTGGTTGGCGAAGAAGCGCGCAAGGTCTATGCCGATGCGCAGGCGATGCTCGAGAAAATCGTTGCCGAAAAATGGATTACCGCCAAAGCCGTCTACGGCTTCTATCCCGCCAATGCCATCGGCGACGACATCGAAGTCTATACCGACGAGTCGCGCAGCGAGGTGCTGACCGTACTGCACAACCTGCGCCAGCAGGCGGAGAAAAAACGCGGCGGTTACAACCAGTGTTTGAGCGATTATGTGGCGCCCAAAGAAACCGGTATTGCCGATTATGTTGGTCTATTCGCGGTGTCCGGCGGGATCGGCGTGGATGAAAAAGTCGCCGAGTTTGAAGCCGAACACAACGACTATGAGTCGATTATGCTGAAAGCGCTGGCCGACCGTTTTGCCGAAGCCTTTGCCGAAACTTTGCATGAAATGGTGCGCAAGACCGAATGGGGCTATGCGCCGGACGAAGAGCTGAGCAACGAAGAGCTGATTAAAGAGAAATATCTCGGCATACGCCCGGCGCCCGGCTACCCGGCCTGTCCGGAACACACCGAAAAAGGCACGATCTGGGAACTGCTCAAACCGGATACCGCCATCGGCCTGCAAATCACCGAAAGCTATGCGATGTATCCGACCGCGGCGGTTTCCGGCGTTTACTTCTCGCATCCGGAATCGAAATACTTCGGTGTCGGCTCCATCGGCCGCGACCAGGTCGAAGACTACGCCAAACGCAAAAAATGGAGCATCGAAGAAGCCGAGAAATGGCTAGCACCGAATCTGGGTTACGATCCGGAAGATTTTGCGCAGTAGACTGCACCTGCCGTTTCTCTGGCTGAGTGGTTCGGTTTTAAATCGTCAAGGAGTTCTTATGTCGCAGCGCACTTGGTTAAATATTATGGGATTTACCGCCGCAATGGCGGCGCTGGCAGGCTGCACCAAAGTACCGGACAAGGTTGAGCCGGTGACCCCTTTTGAGCTGAACCAATATTTAGGCAAATGGTACGAAATCCCGCGTTTGGATCACTCGTTTGAACGCGGCCTGAGCGAGGTAACCGCGACCTATTCGCTGCGCGAAGACGGTGGCGTGCGCGTTATAAACCAAGGCATTGACGAAAATGGAGAGGCCAGTTTGGCCGAAGGCAAAGCTTACTTTACAGGCGCGAGTAATCGTGGTGCCTTAAAAGTCTCTTTTTTTGGCCCTTTTTACGGCGGTTACAATGTGGCGATGCTGGACAAGGAATACAGCATGAGCCTGGTGATTGGCCCAAACACCGATTACGCCTGGATTTTAGCACGCTCCCCCAATCCGCCTAAAGCGCAGTGCCAGGCGTACTCGGATAAAGCCAAGGCGATCGGCGTTGATACCCAACAGTGGATTTGGGTAAGAGAGTGCCAATAACCATCCGCCGACACTGATAAAGAATCGGGGCCAGAATGAAAAATTCTTTTCCGTTTTCCCCAGCTTCAAATTCCACTGGCTTCTTTTTAGCCAACCTTTAAAATAGCGCACGCGACCATGTCGGTCGTTTCTTGAGATTCGATATGCCACATCTAAGCCGCGCCGCGCTATTTCAAACCGCCCTGTTTACATTTTTGTCGATGGTCGCTTTCGCCACCAACGCGATTGTCTGCCGATGGGCGCTTGACGGTCAGCTGATCGATCCGGTGAGCTTCACCAATTTACGGCTCGGTTCGGCCGCGGCGATGCTGTTTTTGGTGATGCTGTGGATGTCACGCCGGCAATCCAACACGGTTTTGCGGGCTGAAAAAACAACCCATGCCAGCAGAGGCAGTTGGCGATCAGCGGTGGTGCTGTTTGTCTACGCGATTACATTCTCTTACGGTTATGTGGCCATCAGCACGGCAAACGGCGCTCTGATTCTGGCGGTGGTGGTGCAGTTGACGATGATCGTTTATGGCGTTCGGCAAGGCCACAAACTTCACGCGGCGGAGTGGATCGGCGTGGCATTGGCGTTGTTCGGTCTGCTGTATTTGGTCTACCCGAAACTGAGCACTCCGTCTTGGTGGGGATTGGTGATGGTGGTCATCTCGGCCTACACCTGGGCGCTGTACAGTTTGTACGGCCGCAAATCGCTTGATCCTCTGCGCGATACCGCGTTCAACTTTTACCGCACGCTGCCGCTGGTGGCGCTGGCTACCGTCGTCAGCCTGTTTTTTCTGCCGAACATTCATTTTACGGCCAAGGGAATCGGTTTGGCGCTGTTTTCTGGCGCGGTCACTTCGGGCTTGGGTTATATCTTGTGGTACAAGGCGTTGACCAATCTTTCCCCGAGCATGGCTTCCACCTCGCAACTGCTGGTGCCGCTGCTCGCGGCCGTCGGCGCCAACTGGCTGTTGGCAGAACCGATTACTTTGCGCTTTATCTTGGCCGCCCTGCTGATGCTCGGCGGCATCGGTTTGGTTATTATCGGTCGCAATCAACACCGCAAAGCGGTACTGCAAAAAACCAACGCCGGATAACGTTACTCTAACCCCGGTTATGTTCAGTATTTTCAGGATGGCGATGCGCAAATCGAAGATGCAGCCGCATCAGAAACAACGTGATGATGTTAGACAGGTGGCAATTGATTGGAACGAGCAACCCGAGGGCAGCTATGCTCCCGACAATGAGCGTGAGAGCATAGGAATCAGGCTTTGAGAAAGGCCTAGCGAACTGAAAGCATTGGCATCAAAATTTCAGCTGCCAGAATCACCGGAGCGGCGGCAAGTAATACGCCGATTGCGCCGTATTTAATCGCCATGCGGCTTTTTGAAGGTTTTGATTGGGTGTTTTGCATATTATCAGACATGGAATATCCCTCTACCGAGTTGAAAAAAGCGCCACTATAAAGCATTTATTTATGGCCTTCCGTTGGTAATTTTTATCCCACCCAAAAATAATTCAATACCCAAACAAATCGATAAACCTGCGGCCCGCAGCCATCTTAAATAACCGGCAGCCCGGTGGTTGTTCCCAGCGCAACACGCTTTAATTTCGCGCTGAACCAAGCTACGAGTCGTTAATATTACAAAAGGCATCCACTTTCTTGGCAAGGGTCTTGCCTTTTCTCTTTCATTGGCGTTTTGGATGCCCTTATTCTGACCCCGGTTTCGTTCTATTCCGGCGTTGGATTTCACGCTGGGTAAACAGATAAAGCTGTTCAACTTTCTCACGCGCCCAAGGCGTTTTGCGCAAAAAAGTCAGTGCCGATTTTAGCGTTGGATTGTTTTTAAAACAGTTCATCGGCGCTTTTTGCGCCAGTCCCTGCCAACCGCCATAATAGTCATGCAATTCGCTGACAATGATTTTGAGGGTAATGCCGTGCAACGGATTATTGCGCTGGCTGGCACTCTGCTCCAGACGAGGCGGCGAATTCGAAGCCTTTGACGATTGGCCCTCCGACTTGTTCTGCGATGATTTATGCGATTTATCCGTCATTTTCCGGCTCCTAAAAAATAATCGGTTTCAGAGTAACGTTAAATTTACGCCTGCTCCTGCAAAACTTCCCAATGCACTTCGCACTCGCCTTTGGCGGTGGCGATGTACGCCGAATTGCCGCTGATCGTCACCGAAAAATCCATGGTGCGCTCCAACATGGCGGCAAACGTCTGGATTTCGTTCCAGTTAAAGCGACAAACATCGGCAGCCAGTTGACCGAACTGCGCCTTGCCCTGCTCCCACCAAACATCGGACTTGGTGTTGAAGCTATAGACTTTTGTCTGTTTGGCTTTGCGGGTGGCTTTTTTCATGCGCTCAAAAGCGGGTTCGCCCACATCGACCCATAGGGCAATCTGGTCATCCAGGGTGGTGACTGAAATCGCCGGATCATCGACCTCACTCAGCCCCGCCCCAAAGCTCAAGCCTTCTTGCGCATTGATGCAATAGGCTAGCAGGCGCGTCATCATGCGCTCGTCGTTTTCCGAGGGGTGTTTGGCCACCGTCAGACTCAAGGCGTCAAAATGGGAACGGTTGAGGTCTGACAGCGAGATTTTGAATTTATAAACGGTTGGTTTGAGTGCCACAAAATACCCTTTTAAGATTACAACACAGTAAACAGGCGCACATCATGCCACAAAAAAGCGCCCTATTGATAAGAGCATCGACAAAGGGGCGGCAACGGCTTAAAACAAATCGGCAAGTGCAAACAAAAACGATTTTCAATTAATAAATTGCTTTAGCTTCAAACTGTCTCTGCTGTAGAATAACGCCTTAACCATACAAATAATGTGCAATTTACGTCTGCGGGCTGAACGGCCTGTTGGTCATGGCGATTTATGAATCAAACCCGATCAAACAATAGCATTAAACGAACCATTCTTGTCGGCGCAATGACAGTGTCATTGCTGTTATTTGCGGTTTCCTACCTGTTTTCGTCGAAGCTGTTCGAGCACGCCATCAGCAACAACAGCCATCAGAACGCCGCCACCTTCTCGCGTCTGACGTTTGACAATATGTACCAGATCATGAGCCAGGGCTGGAGCCGCGAGCAGCTCAACGAATTCATCAAGCAGACCCAGGATACCTACCGCCTCTCCAATATTCAGATCGAACTGTATCGCAGCCGCCTCGTGTCTGCACAATACGGCGAATTCGACCCGCACGAATCGCTCAATGCGGTGCAGCTGGACCGTCTCGATTCGGTTTTCGCCAGCGCGCAGGAGTCGGTGGAACTGCGCGACAATATTCTCGACAGCATGCTGCCGCTCCAGGCGGAAACGCGCTGCCTGAGCTGCCACAGCAACGCCAAGGTCGGCGACGTGCTGGGCGTGATGCATTTTCGCCAGGATATGGCGAGCACACTCAACGCCGCCAATCAGAATTTTTTGATGTTCTTTTTGCTGCTTCTGCCGCTGCCGATTCTGATTGCCTACTTCATCAGCCATAAACTCAGCGATTTTATGCAACAGGTCATACAGGCCTTGCACGAAAAAATAGAGCATGTAGACAAGGTGCGCGACCTCAAGGAGATTAAACCCTCCGAACTGCTTTCAAAATATCAGGAGCTGGAAAAACTGGGGCAAGAGTTTGAGCAGCTTGCAGAAAAACTGCAAACCATCGCGGTGGATCGCGACATTCTCGAATTTGAAATCAAACTGCTCGATAAGTTCATTATCACCTCCGAGGTGGTGCGCGACTGGAAAGAGCACGTCAACCAGATGATTCTGGAGATCACCAAGATTTTGCCGATGTACGCGCTGTTTGTGGTGTTCCGCACCGATGACGAAGAGCGTTTCGGCATGGAAATATTTTGGGCAGGCCGGCCTTCGGAAACCATGCGCGACCACTTCCAGAAGATTGCCGAAGCGCGCATCAACGATCACCCGATCCTCAAACAGAATCCCACGGTAGATATTCACCACTCCATCGCCAACCCCGACTTGCACCTGGAATATGTCGAGGAAGCGATCGACCTGCAAACCAAGAGTCTGATGCTCGAAACACCGCGCGTTGGCGGCGTGGTGGGCATCGGCATTCAAGGCTATAAACAGGATTTGACGCGCACCATTGTCATCGAAAGTATTCTGACGACCCTGGTGAACGTGGTCGGCTCGATCAAAGCGATCAACAAATACACCCGTGATCTCGAATACTATGCCACGCGCGACCCGCTGACCAACCTCTACAATCGCCGCGTCTTTCAGGAGTTGCTGGATTACGAAATCCACCGCGCCGATCGCCACAATTACGCCTTCTCGCTGATGATGATCGACTTTGACAATTTCAAGTTCATCAACGACCGCCACGGCCACGCCTTCGGCGATCAGATGCTGCAGGGCTTTGCCCGCGAACTGCAGAAAGCGTTGCGCAGCGAGGACGTACTGGCACGCTACGGCGGAGACGAATTCTGCATCCTGCTGCCTGAAACCGACAGCACTCAGGCGCACCATCTGGCCGAACGGGTGATGACCAGCATTCACCATATCGAGGAGATCTCTCCCAATATGGAACGCGTCCACCTGACCTGCTCGATCGGCGTGTCGAGCTATCCTGAACATGCTAAAACACCGCAGGATCTCTACATCGTCGCCGACAACATGATGTACAAAGGCAAGGCGAACGGCAAAGACCAATATTGCGTGCCCGATGCGCACGAACTGGCCGAACTCTACCGCCGCAACACCGAAAAGAGCGCGTTCTTACTACAGGCGCTGGAAGACGAGAGTTGCATCGAGCCGCATTTCCAGCCGATTCTGGCTTTCGCCGACCACAACCCGCATATCGCCGTGCATGAGCTGCTGATGCGCATCCGCAAAGACGGAAAACTGATTCCGGCTGGCGAGTTTATCGATGTGGCGGAAAATATGGGCATCGTCCACAAACTCGACTACCTGCTCATCAAAAAAGCTTTCCAGGCGGTGCGCGAGCAGCATTACGAGGGGCTGCTATTCATCAACCTGTCGCCCAAGGCGCTGATTCTCAACGAATTTATCAACGAGGTCAAAACGCTGGCCAGAGAGTACGGCATCCGCCCCAACCGCATTGTTTTCGAGATTACCGAACGGGAAACCGTGCGGAATATCAGCCTGCTGGAAAAGTTCGTCCGCGAGCTCAAGTTCGAGGGCTTTATGTTTGCCATCGACGATTTCGGTTCGGGCTTCTCTTCTTTCCATTATCTGAAACGCTTCCCGATTGATTACCTCAAAATCGAGGGCGAATTTATCTGCAACATGGTCACCGACCGCATCGATCTCGCGTTTGTGGAAAGTGCGGTGACCTTAGCCAAATCGATCGGCATCAAAACCGTGGCCGAGTTTATCGAATCCCCCGAAGTGCTGCGTGCCGTCCATGAAAGCGGCATTGAATTTGCACAAGGTTATTTTATCGGCGCGGCACAACCGCTATTCCTGCAAGCCGTGCCCGATCAGGTTCTCGATGCGCTGCACGCCGACCAAAAAGATCGCCTTTAAAACTCAACAGGCCGGGTAGCGCGGCTATCGGGCCGCGCGGAACACACCAAAAAGGGCATTATTTGGGATATAATTCCGAAGATTCCGCCAACGACTCTTTTTGAATGGGCCCGACGAGAGCGCATAATAAAACCAGCTTCCCTTATTTTTCCTGCGCTGCAAAACTCACCGGCCTCATCCTCAAAGAGCAATCTGCATCAAATTAACTTCTTGAAAATACGTAAATTACAGTACAATAAAACCCTAAGCGTAGCCAATGCCAGTATCACATTTCAGGGAGATACGCCTAATGAAAGCCAGAACACTGACAATCTTTACGATGCTATGGGGCTTCTTGTTCTTTGCGGCGCCATTTAGCACACAGGCACAAACCCAACAGCCGGAATTTCAGGAAGTGATTGCCACCCCCGCCCTGTTAGAACAGTTGAAAGCCGGGGGCTATGTTATCTATATGCGTCACGGCAACACCGACAACAGCCGTCCCGACCGGGTGCCGAAAGTAGATTTGAACGATTGCAGCACACAGCGTGTGCTTAATACCAAAGGCCAGCAGGTGACCGAAACGGTCGGCGAAAATATCCGTAAGGCGGGAATTCCGGTGGGTGACGTGTTTGCCAGCCCGATGTGTCGTGCCAAAGATTCCGCTGCGAACGCATTTCATCGTTACGCCATAGAAATCGGGCTGATGTACTCCGGCAGTATGACAACCGCCGAAAAAAAACCGGTGATTGCCAAAACGCGCAGTTTGATTTCCGCCCCGGTGCCCGCCGGGACCAACCGCTTTCTGGTAGCTCATGCGCCTAATATCATGGATATGATGGGATACTTCCCGGAGGAGGCCACTTTGGTTATTTTTAAACCCAAAGAGCATGGCCAATATGAATACCTTGGCAGCATCCGCCCACGAGACTGGACTGTACTGCTTACACAGCCCTAAAACCTAATGAAGGGTTAATTGCATTATGCTGCGACCAAGTTATTCGGCACTTCTGCTTTTTTTACTGCCTGCCTTGATTGTGCTCATCTTGGTCGCAGCCATAAACGCATTTAGCCTGACCGAGTTCTCTCGTGTTCAGGAAAACAGCCAGCAAAACGTCAAAAAAATCGTTGAAGAACTCAGACAGACCATCGGTTTCATCGAGTCGGTCGGCCAACAGTACAACCTCTTAAATCAACTGCTTGAACAAACCCATGAAGGCGCGCTCAGCCATGCAGAGGCCTATCGCATTCACTCCCACATGGTCGATGAGCTGGCCGAAACCGAGCAGAATCTCAATGAGCTGCGCCAACACTTGGACTCACTGCACCTGGCCAATCTTGACCTCAATCATTGGCAAAAAAGTTTCATTAACTTTAAAAACTTTACCCTGATGGCTTCCGACATCGTCGCGATTGACCCGCAGACCTCCAAAAACTACATCCAGTCAGCACAAACGGAATATTTTAAATTCGTCTACCAGTCCAATTTGCTATCGAACACACTTTCCGAATACACCGATACAACGATGCAACATGCCAGCCAACGTACCCAGAAGGCGCTGAACTCGATTTATTATCTGGGATTTGCAGGTTTTGTACTGGCCTTTGTAATAGCCCTTTTTTCCGCCTCGCGACTGACGCGCTATTTACAAATCATTCTTTCCTCCTTGCATGAACTGGCCAATATGAAACAAGAGGTTCCCCGACTTGAGGCCGTTGACCGTATGATTCGCCAGACCAACGGCGAGCTACGCCTGCTTGGTGAATCAGTGCTTAAATTCAAAGAGAGTTTGCTGCTTAATCAGGAGGAGGAACAGCGCGTTTTCCGCCTCGCTTTTTTTGATGAATTAACCGGCCTGCCCAATATACAAATGCTGAATAAAGACCTGGAGGGTGAACTTGAAAAAGCGCGCCGCAAAGCTCTTAAAGGCGTACTGATCAAACTCAACATCAACCGCTTCAAGGTGTTTAACAACGCGCTGGGCTATAGTTTCGGCGATGAAATACTCGCAGATTTCGCCAAACGCCTCCGCCAATTTTCCGACTACGACTGTAAATGCTATCGCGGCAGTGCCGATGAGTTTTTTATTTTGATTCACCCCACGGTGATACCGCACGATCAGAAAAAAATGCTGCTTGATACGCTCTCGGCAAAAATCCAAGGTCTGGTCGCCGAGCCTTTCAAAATCAAGCAGGAAAGCTTTTCGCTGACCTGTAATCTGGGATTAGTGACCTTTCCAGATTCCAGCCACGACTCCGCACAGGACATCATCCGTAATGCGATGATTGCATTACACAAATCCAAAGAGTTCGGCAGTGGTCAGAACGTCATCTATCAGGCCGAACTGTCGCAACAGGTCAGCGACTATTTTGCGCTGGAAAAAGATCTGGAAAAGGCGATTGAAGAAAATGCGCTAGAGTTCTATCTGCAGTCGCAGATCCATCCTTATGACGGCATTGCCCGAGCGGAAGCGCTGATTCGCTGGAAACACCCGACGCGCGGCTGGGTTGCCCCCGACCTTTTCATTCCGCTTGCCGAACAGTCAAACTTGATTATCGCCATCGACAAATGGATGCTGTCGCAAGTCTGCGCATTCCTTGTGGAGCAAAAACGGCACGACAAGATTTTCCGCATTTCCATCAACCTTTCCGGCCACCACCTTCTGCACCCCGGGTTTGTCGATAATCTAGAAACCATTTTTAACCAGACCGGTGTCGACCCGCAACAACTCACATTGGAAGTGACGGAAAACATCTTTTTAAGCGATTACGAAGCCGTCATCAACAAAATGCAGCGTTTAAAGCAGCTCGGCGTGCATTTTTCGATTGACGATTTCGGCACCGGCTACTCTTCGCTGTCCTACCTGAAACGCCTCCCGGTGGATGAAATCAAAATTGACCGTTCCTTCATCCAAAACATCACCCACAAGCAGGAGGATCTGACCCTCGTCAAGGCCATGTTTGAACTGGCCGACACCTTCGGACTCAATGTCGTGGTCGAAGGCGTTGAAACCAAAGAACAGGAAATCATCTTGCAACAACTGGGCACGCCGATTATTCAAGGCTATCTCTATGCCAGACCGATTCCGCACCAAATGTGGCTGGACACCCACCCATCCGCATAACCCTACCCGGCCTGTTCAGTTTTTTTAACCCTCTTTTATCAGCCTCAATAAATCCCGCTTATCCCTTTTAAAAAATCCTTGTTTTGACAGCCCGCCGAAAACGCAACAAAATAAGCGTCATCATAAAAATAATTTATTAGGAAATACTAATGGAAGTGGTTGTTTGGGCCGGATGGCTTGGAGGAATCGCCATCGGTTTTTTTGTTATTCTGCATTTTTGGCTCATGGGCAAACCGGCTGGCTGCTCAACCGGCTATGGCAATGTTTGCGGCTTGATCTGCAAGAAAATGCAGTACTATCAGCAAGGCGAATACAGCAATCTCAACAATACCAAACTGTGGTTTTTGATCGGAATTCCGCTGGGTGGGTTATTGAGCGCGCTGGGGGCGCCTGGTGAATGGCATATGAGCTTTGACATGGGCATGTACGAAGCGATTCTGCCTCAGTCGGACGCAGCCAAGGCACTCTGGCTAACGTTCGGCGGCATGCTGCTGGGATTCGGTGCCCGCCTCGCCGGGGCTTGTACGACCGGTCACGCGTTGGTAGGTGGCGCCATGATGAACCCGCCGAGCCTGCTGGCAGGCGCGGTGTTTTTTATCAGTGCCATGGTCACCACCCAACTGCTCTTTAATTTCTGATAGTTTCTGATTGGACAGACATTGAACATGTATAAATTTCCGATTTTTAAAAGCATCAAGCTCTTCCTGATCTCGTTCAGCTTTGTTTACCGCGCCAATTTTCTGGCGCTGTTGATGGGCGTGCTCTTTGGCTTCCTGATGAGCCATGCCGGTGCGACCACCTATGACTACCACGCCAAAATGTTCCTGCTGATCGACATGCAGTTGATGGAGGTCATCGGTTCCGCTGTGGTTGTGGCCATGCTGGGCGTTTGGCTATTGAAAAAATTCCACGTGCGTGCAGTTACAACCGGCGAAGAGGTGGATTTTGTCAAAAAACCTTATCAGAAGGGGCTGATTGCCGGCGCCTTGCTGTTCGGTATCGGCTGGGCGATGACTGCCTCCTGCCCCGGCACGGTGCCGGCCATGATCGGAGAGGGCAAAATGGGGGCCTTATTCGTGCTGGCAGGACTTCTGTTGGGAACCATGGCCTACGGTGTACTGCAAACCTTTGTGTCCAACAACGGCCGCCTGAGGGACACGCTAAAAGACGGCTGCGATTAAGCTGTTCGTAAGCGTTTTTCAGGCCGAACCATTCTTGCAACCCCCTGAAAATTCGCCGTTGCCATAAAACATTCACCAAAGGCAACGGCAAAATTCCGCTTTTAGTCTATAAATTCCTTTAATTTTCATTATAATACCCTCTTTTTCAAACACTCAGGTTCTAAGCGATTGTTTTTAGAACGGTTTAGACATTCAACCGCCTTAAACGACACACTCGCCCATCAGTCGGCCTGAGCTAGCATAAAGAGCACCCCTGCATGACCACACAACACATCCGCAATATAGCCATTATTGCCCACGTTGACCATGGTAAAACCACTCTGGTTGACCAGCTATTGCGTCAATCCGGCACACTGGACGTACGTAAAGACACCGGCGAACGTGTCATGGACTCCAACGACCTGGAAAAAGAGCGTGGAATCACCATTCTGTCCAAAAACACGGCCATTAAATGGAACGACTTCCGCATCAACATCGTGGATACCCCAGGCCACGCGGACTTCGGCGGCGAAGTGGAACGTATCCTGTCGATGGTTGACTCGGTATTGTTGTTGGTGGATGCGGTTGAAGGTCCGATGCCGCAGACCCGCTTTGTAACCGAAAAAGCGTTGAAACAAGGTTTGAAACCGATTGTGGTCATCAACAAAATCGACCGTCCTGGCGCACGTCCTGACTGGGTTCTGGATCAGACGTTCGACCTGTTCGACCGTTTGGGTGCGACTGACGAGCAGATGGATTTCCACGTGCTTTATGCTTCCGGTCTGAACGGCTTTGCCGGTTACGACGAAACCGTACGCGAAGGCGACATGACACCGGTCTTTGAAACCATCATCGACAAGGTATCCCCTCCTGATGTTGATCTGGGCGGGCCATTCCAGCTGCAGTGTATCTCTTTGGATTACGATAACTACAAAGGCGTTATCGGTACTGGCCGTATCAAGCGTGGTTCAGTACAAGTGGGTATGCCAATCACTATCATTGATGCCAAAGGCAACTCTCGTCGCGGCAAAATCGGTGAACTGTTCGGCTACCACGGCCTGCAACGTATTAACGTTGACGAAGCGCATGCTGGTGACATCGTCGCTTTCAGCGGTTTGGATCCTCTGAATATCTCCGATACTTTGTGTGATCCTAACCACCCTGAAGCTCTGCCTCCGGTGAGCGTTGACGAACCGACCGTAAGCATGACATTCCAGGTTAACGACTCTCCATTCGTCGGTAAAGAGGGTAAATTGCTGACGTCACGTCAGATTCGTGAGCGTTTGGACAAAGAATTGTTGACCAACGTAGCGTTGCGCGTAGAAGACACTGAAGATGCTAACCGCTTCCGCGTTTCAGGTCGCGGCGAACTGCACTTGTCTGTTTTGATTGAAACGATGCGCCGCGAAGGTTTTGAAATGGGCATTTCCCGTCCGGAAGTAATCTTCCGTGAAATCGACGGCGAAATCCAAGAACCTTATGAAAACCTGACGGTTGACGTTCCAGAGGAATCGCAAGGGACCATCATGGAAAAACTCGGTATGCGTAAAGCCGAGATGGTTGACATGGTACCCGACGGACACGGCCGCGTGCGTATCGACTTCGTGATCCCTTCACGCGGTCTGATCGGCTTCCGTACCGAATTTATGACGGCCACCCAGGGTGAAGGCTTGATCTTCTCGAGCTTCTCTCACTACGGTCCTAAATTCTCCGGTTCTTTGGGTGAGCGTATCAACGGCGTGCTGATCTCCAACGGCCAAGGCAAGGCATTGGCGTTTGCGCTGTTCAGCTTGCAGGATCGCGGCCGTCTGTACATCGGTCACGGTGACGAAGTGTATGAAGGTCAGGTCATCGGTCTGCACACCCGTTCAAACGATTTGACGGTAAACCCGCTGAAAGGCAAGCAGCTGACCAACATGCGTGCATCTGGTACGGATGAAGCGTTGATTCTGACTCCGCCAATCCGTTTCTCGCTGGAACAGGCATTGGAATTCATCGATGATGATGAGTTGGTTGAAGTCACGCCGAAGAGCGTACGTATCCGTAAGAAACTGCTAACGGAAAACGACCGTAAACGTGCAGGACGTTCTAAAGAGTAATTCAGCGCCCGCTGCTGCTCTTAAAACCGGCCCAAGAAACCTCTTCGGCCGGTTTTTTTGTATCCAAAATCCGCTATCCTTGCGGTAAACTGTAGCCATTATTTGAGCTGGAAATGCCTATGACGCCTTATGACTGCCTCTATCCCCCTATCGAACCCTACTCGCAGCACAGCCTGCAGGTGGATGCCACGCATACCCTGCACGTTGAGGAGTGCGGCAATCCGAACGGTACGCCGGTACTCTTTATTCATGGCGGTCCGGGCGGAGGCTACAGCGCCATTCATCGCCAGTTTTTCAATCCCGACAGCTACCGTATCGTACTGTTTGATCAACGCGGCTGCGGGCGCTCCCGCCCGCACGCCTGCCTGACCAACAATACCACCGCTCACCTGATTGAAGATATCGAGAAAATCCGCCGCCATCTGCAAATCGACAAATGGGCCCTGTTTGGCGGTTCCTGGGGTTCCACGCTGGCGCTGCTCTATGCACAGGCGTATCCGGAACGGGTTTCGGGCATGATTCTACGGGGCATCTTTTTATGCCGCAAAACCGATCTGCACTGGTTTTACCAACAGGGAGCGGACCGCATCTACCCCGATTTCTGGCAGGATTACATCGCGCCGATTCCCGTCGAGAAACGTCACGACCTGATTGCCGCCTACCATGAGGTGCTGACCGGCACCGATGAAATCGCGCGGATGCGCGCCGCCGAAGCCTGGTCTGTCTGGGAAGGACGCACCTCTACGCTGCAACCCGATCCCAACCTGATCAACCACTTTGGCGACCCTTTCCATGCGCTGGCGATGGCGCGCATCGAGTGCCACTATTTCTACCATGAGGCGTTTATCGAAGAGGCGCAGATTCTGCACAACGCCGCCGTCATCCAGCATATTCCGACCACCATTATCCACGGACGTTACGACATGGTCTGCCCGGTGAACCAGGCGTTTGATCTGGCAGAACGGCTGCCGAATGCCAAACTGGTCATCTGCCACCATGCCGGCCACTCCGCCTTTGAACGCGAAATCTGCGAAGCCCTGCTGCAAGCCACCGACGATTTCGTCAATGTCGGAGGCGTCGAATGATCTGTTTGTTGCAGCGCGTGACCCAAGGCAGGGTGGAGGTTGCCGGAGAAACCATCGGCAGCATTTCAACCGGCCTGGTCGTTCTGGTGGGTTTCCAGCCGGCCGACAATGCCGAAACCATTGCCAAAATGACCCACAAGCTGCTGCATTACCGGGTATTTGCCGACGAGAAAGACAAGATGAATCTGAATGTCCAGCAAGCCAATGGCGAACTGCTGCTGGTGCCGCAATTCACACTGGCGGCCGATACGCGTTCCGGCTTGCGTCCCAGCTTCAGCAGCAGCGCACCACCGAATCAAGCCAGCGCACTGTTTGACGATTTTGTGGCTTGCGTCAAGACACGCTACCGCTCCCCGCAATGCGGCCGTTTCGGAGCGGATATGCAGGTCAGCCTGACCAACAACGGTCCGGTCACCTTCTGGCTGGAAGTTGCATGACTAAGTCCGCCTTCCACGCCATCTCCTTCGCCCATCTTGATGCGCTGCACGCTGCCATCAGCAGCAAATTGCCGCCGATATTGCACACCTATATCAGCAACAGCGCAATCAATCTGGAGAATCTCAGCAACGCGTTTGCCGTGCAAGACTGGTCGCAGCTCGACCGGGAGTGTCACCGTCTTAAAGGCAGTTCCGGCAATATCGGCGCCTTGAAACTGCCAAGCCTCTGCCAGCAAATGCAAAATGAACTGCAAACCACAAAAAATACTCATCAAATGACCCAAATTCTTTCAATGATTCAACGGGAGAATTCGGCGATAATAGCCGACTTACAAACCTTTTTAGATTCGCTCTGATCCATGAGAGCTTCACTCGTGCAAAGCTCTCGCATAGAATTTCAGCCAAGGAGAAGGCCATGCACTATCAAGTGACCGAAGACGAAAAACGCCGCGCCAAAACGCCGCATCATATCTTCAATATCAATGTCATTATCACCCACCTGTTTATCTCGATGATCGTTCTGGAGATCGGCCAGACCGTCGAACTGCTGCTGGTGCCGGTCATCTCTTCGCTGGTCATCGCCTACCTCTTCTTCAAGCGTAAACAGGTGATTGCCAACGACACCTGGTTTGTGGCATCGCACTGGACCATGGCATGGCGTCGCGGACGTATCCTGTTGATCAGCTACGGCATCGCCATCGCCATGGTGTTGATCTACACCCTGATTGACGCGATCTTCCCGGGTGGCTTCAGCATGAACGATTTCTCTATGGAAGGCGGACAGACCAATCTGGGTGAAATCATTACGCTGCGCTTTGCCGCCGTGGTGATCTTTGTGGCGGTGCTGATCACCTTTATGCAGACCGGCATTTCGGTTTACGATGCCGGCAACGGCATCTCCAATCCGGCCATCGCCAAATATCTGCCGCGCGGCGAAAACGCCAATGCCGAGCTTGGCAATGGCGCGGATGAAGCCAACCCCAACGAAAAGAGCGGCGCATGAAGCAGACTAAAAAACGCGGTATTCCGCCTTTCCTGATCGTTCTATTCGGTTCTTTTGCGCTGCTGGCGCTGTTTATCTGGATGCAGCCGCAACGTGAACCGCTGGATGAAGCACAGCTGCCGTGGAACGCGCGCTTTGACGAGCAGGGCCGTTTGCACACCCTTGGCGTGGTGCTGCAGCAAACCACACTGCGTGAAGCCATGACGATTTATGGCAAGGATGTGGAGATTCGCCTGTTCACCGACCATGACGGCAGCAATAAAACCGCCGAGGCTTATTTTCCGGCGATTTATATCGGCTCAATCAAAGCGGCCATCGCTGTGCGTCTGCAGGTGCCTGCGGAGGAGTTGGAGGTAGTCTATAACCGCGGCGCCAAAATCAGCCCGACCGGTTCGGGTGCCAAGGAGATCAAACTCGCCTCCGACGACAATCTGGCCTTCCTCGATAAAACCATCGTCAGCGCCACCCTGATTCCGCGCAATAATCTGACGGAGCGCGGCATTGCCTTGCGCTTTGGTGAACCGGAACGCAAGGAAAAGCAATCTGACGGTCTGGACCATTGGTTCTTCCCCAAACTGGGGCTGGAAATGATCATCGACCCTGAAGGGCCGGAGGCGCTACAATACAGCGCGCATTAATCTCGGGTTCTGCATAAACAACAAAGCCTCGGTTGCAGCATAGCAACCGAGGCTTTTTTATGGGCAGCAACCCTACCCGGCCTGTTGAGTTTTTTTATGCCTCAATTCTTGGCGTTTTGCTCCAGGGATTGCGCCTGCGTATCGGCCTTAGTGGCGTCGCTTGCGTCAGTCTGGGCATCCGACCCGGCCTGTTGAGTTTTTTGTGCGCCGTTTGGGCGCTCCTCCGGAAAGTCGTCATCCATAAAGATGCGATTGGCGGCACCGTCCAGATCGTCAAACTGGCCGCTTTTGGCCATCCAGATAAACACCACAACGACCAGAAAGCCAAATAACAGCATCATCGGAATCAGACCATAGATGACATCCATCAGTGTTCTCCTTGCTGCGGACGGCGGCGTGCCGCAATCGCTTTAGGGGTGAAAAAACTGCGAATCCGCGCGGCGTTGCCAATCACCACCAGACTGCTTAGCGGCATGGTGATCGCCGCAATCAACGGCGTCAGCACGCCGCTCATCGCCAAGGGCACCATAATCAGGTTATAGGTAATCGAGCTGGCAATGTTCTGCTTAATCGTCTTCAGGGTGCGTGCCGACAATGCCACCGCGGTGTCTACCGCCAGAATATCGTTCCCCATCAAAACAATATCGGCACTGTCCATGGAAACGTCGGTTCCCGAACCCAGCGCTATGCCGACATCGGCACGCACCAAAGCCGGAGCGTCATTGACGCCATCACCGATCATGGCGACTTTCTGTCCCTCTGCCTGCAGGTCGCGAATCACCTGGTTTTTATCTTCCGGCAGGACTTCGGCAATCACATGCATGCCGCCGAGTTTCTCTGCAACGCTGTCGGCCACGACCTTGCAGTCGCCGCTTAACAGGGTGACGCGTTTGCCCTGAGCCTTGAGGCGCGCGACCAGTTCCGCCGCTTCAGGACGGATTTCGTCTTCCAGAAAGAGCACCCCCTGCACCTGACCCGCTTTGGCAACCCACACGGCCGTTTGCGCTTGATAGGCACGCTGTTCTGCCGCGTCCTGCAAGGCTGGCGGCAAGGCTACGCCTTCGCTCTGCAGCCATTTGGCGGTACCGATCTGCAGAGCAACGGCGTTGACCACTCCATACACCCCTTTGCCGGGATGAGCCTTAAAGCTTTCGACCTCCAGCCAGTCACGGCTGCCGAATCCATAACGCTGCTTGACCGACTCGGTCAAGGCGTGCGCCAGACTGTGCTCCGATCTGAATTCGACCGACGCGACTTGTTGCAACAGGCGCTTTTCATCAACCTCTGCTTCCCATAGCGCATCCACCAGCTTCATCTGCCCTTTGGTCAGGGTGCCGGTTTTATCGAAAACAAAATGCTCAATTTGATGGAGGGTTTCCAGCACCGTGCCATTCTTGATCAAAATCCCGTTGCGTGCCGAAACGCCGGAGGCGACGGCTATCGCCATCGGCGTGGCCAAACCGAAGGCGCAGGGGCAGGTAATGATCAATACCGCAGTGCCCGTCATAATCGCAAATTCGATGCCGGCATTGAAATACCAGTAGACAAAACTCATGGCGGCCAGGGTAATGGTGGTGCTGACAAACCACGGCATGATCTTATCCGCGGTGCATTGAATAGGCGCTTTCGAGCCCTGCGCTTCCTCGACCAGATGCACGATGCGCCCCAACTTGGTATCCTGCAAAATCGAATCCACCGCAACGCTCAAAGTGCCATCGATATTCAGCGTACCGGCAGACACCGCATCGCCTTTGCTTTTTGGAATTTCCCGGGATTCGCCGCTCAACATCGCCTCGTTGACCATGCTTTCGCCGTCGACGACATGCCCATCCACCGGAAACTGGTCGCCCGGTTTGACCAAAATAGTGGCGCCTTTCAACAAGGTGCGCACCGGCACAATTCTGCTCTCGCCGTTTTCCCATAAGCGCGCCACCTTGGGTTGCAGGTCCATCAAACGCCGCGAGGCGTCAATCGCTTTGTTTTTGGAGATGGCCTCCAGGTAACGGCCTATCAGCAACAGGAACATAAAATCGATCAGCGTATCAAAGTAGACTTCGCCGACGTTTTCGGGGTGCATCGTGACCCACAACGAGTAGAAATAGGTCGTCAGCATGCCAAGACTGATGGACACATCCATGCCGACGCTGCGCGATTTGATGGACGTCCACGCGCCTTTCAGGAAAGGCTGTCCGGAGTAGGCGAGTGTCGCCGTGGCGATGATAAATTCCAGCCAGTGGAAATAATTGCGGTATTCCAGATCGTCGGCAGCGCCGCTATACAGGGCTACCGAGAACCACATGACGTTCATCATCGTAAAACCGGCAAATCCCAGTCGGTAAAGCAGTTCACGATTGGCTTTGCGATAGGCGGCTTCGCTGGCGGACGGGTCGTAAGGCGTGGCATCGTAGCCGATGCTGTTGAGTTTTTTGATGATATCGGACAGCTTGACGCGCTGGTTATCCCAGCGCACCTTGATCTGCTTGTTGGTGAAGTTGACGGTCGCCAGCAGTACACCGTCCATTTTAGCCATGGTGTGCTCGATCAGCCAGACGCAGGCGGCACAGTGGATGGCTTCGGACATCAACGTGATTTCGCGGCGATCGCCTAAATCGCCGACATACTGCGATTGAACCTCATCATGGTCGTAGAATTCGATATCTTTATTCGGCGGAGGCGGCGGCGAGAGCAGTTCGCCGTCAGGTGTGCGCTGGTAGAAACTCTGCATACCGGCTTCATAGATGACCTCGCAGACAGAAGCGCAGCCGTGACAGCAGAAGGCTCTTTCTTCACCCTGAATAGGTCTGAGAACCAATTCGCCTTGCGGGATGGCCTGACCGCAATGAAAGCACTGCTGCGCCATGACTTACTGAGGGTCCTGTACCATGATGGATCGCCCGATATTAAAGCGCTCTTCGCCTTTATTGACCTCGACCATCAGATCCCACTTGCCTTTAAGCGGCAGTACAAAATCTACCGCGTATTGCCCGGTGATGCCGGTTGAATGTAAAGCCACTTCACCGTCCAGCTTCTTGTCCGACGGACGGTAGTAATAGAGCATCGCCGTATCCACATCCATGGGTTGATGCTCCTTATTCAATACCGTAAGGGTAACTCGCTGCACCTTGCCTTCGGAGAGGATAGGCATATCGACATCCAGTTGCCAGCCTAACTGCTCCATGCGCTTGCGCGCCGCCAGCACCGCATCCATGTTTTTGCCTTTCTCGTAGAAATCGTCAATGACCAGACCGGGGTTGGTGACAATCGCCATGCTCACCATAAAGAAGTTCACCGCAAGGACAATGGTCAGCAGCACAAACCAGGCAATCACAAACGGATTTTTCCACGCATTGCTCCAATCACGGCGATCTTCATTTGTATAAGACATTGTATTTTCTCCTGAAAATAAAAAAGCCCTTGTAAAAAGGGCTTTCATTATACAGCATCCTTATCTCTTGTCTTTAACCGTAAGCCGTCGACTTGAGACAATAAGATTAATAACCTTATTAGCGCACGCGTGGGCCGATAAAGGTCGTTTCATAATACTCAACAACAACTGGGTTATTGAGGTCGACCACTTTAATGACAATCGGCGTATTGACATCCTTGAGCTGCGTTCTCGGAATGCGCACAAACAGATTGGTGGAGCCAACGTTACCCGGCTGAATATCCAGCACCTTGTCGACATTGAAGGCCATACCTTCTGGCCCTTCAACCGTGATTTCGGCCTTCATCGGCATATTGCCCTTGTTGACGACTTTCATGGTCCATTTGTTCTGGATATTGCCGTCGCTCATCTGCACAAATAAAGGCGCGCGCTCATGCAGGGCTTTGACATCCATCGGCGACATAGTCGTCAGTCCCCACAAAATCATGACCGCAGCAAGCGTCATAATCGAAGAATAAACGACCACTCGCGGACGCTTCCAGATCGCAGGCAACTCTTTACCGGCAAACTCAGCCAGCGAGGCGTAACGGATCAAGCCTTTCGGTTTTTTGATCTTTTCCATGACCGAGTCACACGCATCGATACACAAGCCGCAGGTGATACATCCAAACTGTTGACCGTAACGAATATCCACCCCGGTCGGACAGACCGCCACACACAGGTTACAGTCGATACAATCCCCCAATTCAGGCGCTTCTTCACCCGGCTTGACGCGTTTCATACGCCCGCGTGGCTCACCGCGCTCCTTGTCGTAGGTTGGCACCACCGTTTCGGTGTCGTACATCGCACCCTGGATACGCGCATAAGGGCAGAAACCGATACACACCTGCTCACGCAGAATACCCGCAAAGAAGTAAGTCGCCAGTCCCAACGCTATAACCGTTGTAGTTTCAGTAACCCCCCAGTCCAGAGTGAACAGGCGTTGCCACAGGTCAAACGCATCCACAAAATAAGCCACAAAACTGAATGAAGTTGCCAGGCCAATCAACAACCACAGCGCATGTTTAGGCACTTTGACCTTTAACTTGGACAGACTCATCGGTTCTTCGTCCAACTTCATGCGCTTATTGGGTTGACCTTCGATTTTTTCTTCAATCCAGGTATAAACGTCTGTCCAGACGGTATGGAAACAGAAATACCCGCACCATAGGCGCCCCGCAATAGCGGTAGAAGCGGCCAACAACAGCGCAAAAAACAGCAAAATCATTGCCAGAATCCAGATATCCTGCGGCAGAATGGTCATGCCAAAGATATGAAATTGGCGATTTGGCAAATCAAACAGAATGGCCTGATGCCCATCCCAGCGAAGGTAAGGGCCAACAAACAGAATAATCCAGAATGAAGCTGCCCACCATTTGAAGGTACGGAACGCACCTGGAATACGTTTCGCATGCACGGTTCCGCCAGTATGCACCGGGAGGATTTCTACCCCGATGCTCTGCAGATTCTTATTGGTGGTTTCCACATCATCAAATACTGAGGCTGCGGTAGCACTTTTGTTTTTTACTTCTTTGTTTTCAGTAGACATAAGGCGATCCTTGCAATCCTAATTCCTTTCGGCTGACATTCTATAAAAATTACCCTACCAGTGATAAGTCAATATTTTTATTGTGGCTTATAAATAAAAATAGGCCTACATCTGTAGGCCTATTTTTATTCACAAGAACCGAATATCAGTCCTTTGTGTTTTCGTCTTTTTCAAGACCTTCAATTCCGCGCGTTGCTTTCCATCCAAAGGCAACCAACGCTACGATTGAAAGTACCAGCGCGCCAATAGAGCCCCATAGTACCCAGTCATTATTTAAATCACCCATATCTATACTCCTCAGTATTCTTGATTTAAATCAAGTTAATGAACGACCGAAACAAAGAAGGGAGAACAAACGCCCTCCCCTCCTCTTTCAGTTAAGCGATGATCACATCAATCACCTTACTGTCCACCGCCAAGCGCGTGAACATAAACAGCTAGACGTTTAACGTTAACTTCAGCATTTGGCAAACGCTCTTTGAACGCCGGCATTACCGCTTGTTTTGTACCAGCTAGGTAAACACCGTTTTTCTTCACGTTTACACCGTTTGTGATGACGTTAATAACTTCATCACGATCAGCACTGAAACGCCAAACCTGGTCTGTTAGGTTAGCCGCACCTGCTGGAGCCAATGGCTTACCGGCCGGGCCATGGCAAGCCATACACATACCTTTGGTGTAGACTGCCTTACCTGCAGCAAACGTAGTGTCATTGCCTTTACCTTCAGACAACGCGATCACGTAATCAGCAACGTCAGCGATTTCTTGTTCAGTCAAGTTACCCATCATGCCTTTTGCAGGCATATTACCGATACGGCCATTGTTGATAGTCGCTTCGATTTGAGCCGCTTTACCGCCCCACAACCAATCATCATCCGCCAAAACCGGGAAGTTCGGGTTACCTTGACCGCCCGCGCCATGACACGCCGCACAGTAGTCACCGAAAAGCATTTTTGAAGTAGCCACTGCATAAGACTTCATATCTTCGTCTTTCAGGATTTCATCAACCGACATAGTCGCCAGTTTTTCTTCCTTGTCAGCGAATTTGGCCTTACGCCAGTCTTTAAGTACCGTGTAATCATCATGGTACTCTTCAACCTGTGTCCAACCTGCCATACCTTTGGTGAACTCACCGGAGTTATCCGTCAACGGAATAGTTGGGTAGTACAAAGCATAGAAAACGATCATGATAAAGCCTGCGTAAAACGACAGCATCCACCATAGCGGCGGCGGGTTGTCTAGTTCACGTAGATCTTCATCCCAAATATGGCCGGTATTCCCTTCATCTGGCCATGGATTGTGTAGTGCCATAGTTAGTCTCCTCAGAATAAATTAGTCATCTTTCAGTATTTTGTATTTTTCTTCTTCAAGCTCTTTACGCTTACCGGGACGCAGAGTCATCCAGAAGGTAATCAGCATTCCCAAGAAAACCAAGACTGTGATGATTAATCCAGCCCAGTCCTGGCCTGTCATTGCAGACCAGTCCGTGCTCAGATATTGTTCAAGATTGCTCACGCAGTTTACTCACGATATGTTTTGCTATCGTCAAGCTTAACCATTGTTCCAAGAACTTGCAGGTAAGCTACTAGTGCATCCATCTCAGTATGCCCTTTGATAGCCGCATTGGCGTTTTCAATTTCCTCATCAGTGTACGGAACACCCAGAGTACGCATTACTGAAAGACGCTTGTTCATATCACGCTCAGTACCAAAGAAATCTTTTTCAATACTGTTCTCGACCAACCAAGGATAAGCCGGCATAACTGACTCGGGCACCATGTCTTGTGGACGGATCAAGTGCATAACGTGCCATTCATCTGAGTATTTGCCGCCAAGACGAGCCAAGTCAGGACCAGTACGTTTTGAACCCCACTGCATCGGGTGATCGTACATGGACTCAGTCGCCAAAGAATAATGACCATAACGCTCGCGTTCATCACGGAACGGACGGATCATTTGCGAGTGACAGATATAGCAACCTTCACGAAGGTAGATGTCACGGCCAGCCAACTCTAGAGGAGTGTATGGACGCACGCCATCTCCGGCTTTCCAGTCCGCCATAACCGCTTTACCGTTTTTATCCAACTTGTAAAGCGCCTTGTCGGCTACCAGTTTACCGTTTGCGTCTTCAGTGAAAGTACGTTCCCAAACCAATTCTGGGAACTTTTCGTTTTTAGCGTTACCGTATTTATCTGTTTGCTCGGTGTAATCCACAGCAGATTTGAGATAAAACAGCGGTACGATTTCAACAATACCCGCGATAGAAACCGCGAATGCCGTTGCCAGGAACAGCGCAAAAATATTGCGCTCCAAACCATCCTGAAGGTTTTTTGGTTGTTGATTGTCAGCCATGAGTTTGTGCTCCTCAACTCATTAGTTTCAGTCAAGCGGTAACGTTACTTACCGCTTATGCTCTATCGTTATTATGCGTGTGCACCGACTTGGCTTGTCGCTTTAGCGTTAGCCATACGGATTGTCATCACAACGTTGTACAACATCACCGCAGCACCACTGAAGAACAACAGACCACCTAGTGCACGCATTGCATAGTATGGGTGCATTGCTGCAACAGACTCAGCAAAGGTGTAGGCCAAAGTACCGTACTCGTCATAAGCACGCCACATCAAACCTTGCATGATGCCTGATACCCACATTGCAACGATATAGAACACCGTACCAATCGTAGCCAACCAGAAATGGAAGTTAATCAGTTTCATCGAGTACATTTCAGTGTTCCACAATTTCATTACCATGTGGTACAACGCACCGATAGAAACCATCGCAACCCAACCCAAAGCGCCAGAGTGAACGTGACCAACCGTCCAGTCAGTGTAGTGAGATAGTGCGTTTACAGTTTTAGAAGCCATTACAGGACCTTCGAACGTTGACATCGCATAGAAAGCCAATGAGATGATCAAGAAACGAAGAATGTAATCCGTACGCAGACGGTCCCAAGCACCTGAAAGCGTCAACATACCGTTAAGCGCGCCACCCCATGAAGGGATAATCATCGCCAAAGAAATAACCGCACCCAACGAACCTGTCCAGTCTGGCAGTGCCGTGTATTGCAAGTGGTGAGCACCCAACCATACATAACCGAACATCAATGCCCAGAAGTGAATGACTGACAGGCGGTATGAGTAGATTGGACGCTGTGCTTGCTTAGGAACGAAGTAGTACATGATCGCCAAGAAACCAGCCGTCAAGAAGAAACCTACCGCGTTATGACCCCACCACCACTGAATCATGGCATCTTGCACACCGGCAAACATAGAGTAAGAACGGAACAGAGAAACAGGAATTGCCAAACCGTTAACCACATACAAGTAAGTGATTGCGATCATCATACCCAGGAAGAACCAGTTAGAAACATACACGTTCGGGTGAGTTTCTTTGTTACGTGACGCAATGGTCATTACAAAGTTGAACGTATACAAAGTCCATACAACTGCAACCGCGATTGCCAGCGGCCACTCTTGCTCATGGTACTCTTTACCAGTCGTCATCCCTAAAGAGATGGTCACAACAACGGCCAACAGACCAATTGTGAACAAAATCGCTGTCCACCAGGCCATTGAGTTGCTCCACAGCTTCACACCGTTCGTACGCTGTACGGTATAGAAAGCGGTCGCCATCAAAGTCATACCACCAAACGCGAAGATAACGGTGTTCGTATGCATTACACGCAAACGAGCAAACGTAATTTCCGCAATGTCAAAATTTAACGCAGGCCATGCCAACTGCGATGCTGCAAACGTACCCATAAAAGTACCCAGCACCAAGAAGACGATTGCACCCACCGTTAAATACTTAACCACCCCATTGTCATATTGTGGTTTTGCTACAGTATCCATCAGTCGGATTCCCCTTTATAGTCTTTAAGTTTTACCCCTTCCGTTTTGAAAATTGCATTTCATTAACAAAAAGAGGCTCCTCAGTCGAGCTTGATTATACAATGCTCGCTTCCGGCCTTTTTTTATTAAATGCCGTTCAAACTTGTTTCACATCAAGATTTTGATGCAATCCAAACCCAAACACTTTCAAAACGAAACAGGCGATTCCAGAAGTTAAACCCCGCAATTATCCCAAACATACCTTTTATTCTGTACTAAAAAAAATTTATATGGGTATATCAAACAATCTTTACCAAACTTGCAAGCTACCTGGACCACCCTGCCAGGTACAACCGCTTTAACCGGCCGTCAACGCAAAATCCCACCCTATGGATTGACTGACATCTAACCGACATTATTCACAATTTTCAGTTATTATATTGCCACTTACAGTTGTACAGGATTCAAGCAATGCGCACAGCCACGATTGAACGCAATACTTTAGAAACCCAAATCAAAATTTCTGTCAATCTTGACGGCCAAGGTGAAGCCAAGCTCAACACTGGCGTGCCTTTTTTTGAACATATGCTCGACCAGATCGCACGTCACGGCATGATTGACCTAGATATCCAAGCCAATGGCGATCTGCACATCGACGACCATCATACCGTTGAAGATGTCGGCATTGCATTGGGCCAGGCCATCAAAACCGCCGTGGGCGACAAAAAAGGCATCACCCGCTACGGACATGCCTATGTACCGCTGGACGAAGCCCTGTCGCGCGTCGTCATCGATCTGTCGGGTCGTCCCGGTTTGCAATTTCACTGCGACTTTACCCGTGAACAGATCGGCACGTTCGAAACACAGCTTGTCATGGAATTCTTCCAAGGCTTTGTGAACCACGCGCAGGCCACCTTGCATATCGACAACATTCGCGGCATCAACGCCCACCATCAGGCCGAAACCATTTTCAAAGCCTTTGGGCGTGCATTGCGCATGGCGCTTTCCACCGATGAACGCATGGCCGGCAAAATGCCGTCAACCAAAGGAAGCCTGTAATGAATCAGAAACTCGTCGCCGTCGTTGACTACGGCATGGGCAATCTGCGTTCGGTTTCCAAAGCGGCTGAGCACATGGCCGACGCGCAGACGCGCATCATCGTCACCAGCCATCCTGGTGAAATCGAAGACGCCGACGCCATCATTTTCCCCGGCCAGGGCGCGGCCAAAGCGTGCATGAAAGCCCTGATGGATACCGGCATGATTCACCCCATCCAGAAAGCCGCCAAAGAAAAACCTTTTTTCGGCATCTGCATGGGCCTGCAAGTGTTGATGAGTCACAGCGACGAGAACAACGGCGTTGACTGTTTGGATGTCATCAAAGGCCAAGTGGTACATTTTGATGAAACCGCCCACCCGGAACTCAAGATCCCGCATATGGGCTGGAACCAAATCCATCAAACCAACGATCACCCTTTATGGCATAACATCCCCCAGGATAGCCGCTTTTATTTCGTACACAGCTACTTTGTGCAGCCGGAAAACAAAGCCTACATTGCCGGCGAAACCACGCATGGACAGACTTTTGCCTCGGCACTGAGCCACCAAAACCTATTTGCCATTCAAGCGCATCCCGAAAAAAGCGCCGAACATGGCCTGCAACTGTTTAAGAATTTCCTGGCCTGGAACGGCCACTGATCTGATTTCCTAGGACGTAAACTCTATGCTACTCATTCCAGCAATTGACTTAAAAGACGGCCAATGCGTACGCCTGCGTCAAGGCATTATGGAAGACGCCACCGTTTTCTCCGGCGACATCGTCGCCATGGCGGAACGCTGGGTCAGCCAGGGCGCACGCCGCCTGCACATGGTTGACCTCAACGGCGCCTTCGACGGCAAACCGGTCAATGACTCAGCCGTGTATCAAGTGCGTGAAGCCTATCCTGAACTACCGATCCAAATCGGCGGCGGCATCCGCGACCTGAAAACCATCGAAGCCTACCTGAACGCCGGCGTCAGCTACTGCATTATCGGCACCAAAGCGGTTCACAACCCTGAGTTCGTTGCCGAAGCCTGCCAAGCCTTCCCGGGTCACATCATGGTCGGCCTTGACGCTAAAGACGGCATGGTCGCCATCAACGGCTGGGCCGAAGTCACCGATTTCGAGGTCAAAACACTGGCCAAGCAATTCGAAAACGACGGGGTTGAAGCGATTATCTATACCGACATCGGGCGTGACGGCATGATGCAGGGTGTGAATATCGAAGCCACTCAGGCACTCGCCAAAGCGGTCAATATTCCGATTATCGCCTCAGGCGGCATCACCAACCTGGACGATATCCGCCATCTGGCGACCATCGAAGCCGACGGCGTCAGCGGCGCCATAACCGGCCGCGCCATCTACGAAGGCACGCTCGATTTCCAGGCCGGCCAGGCGCTATCCGATGAACTTTCCCCTTTTAAATAAGGCGCGCCCATGAGTTTAGCGAAACGCATTATTCCCTGTTTGGATGTCGATAACGGCCGCGTCGTCAAAGGCGTGCAGTTTGTCGACATCCGCGATGCCGGCGACCCGGTCGAAATCGCCAAGCGCTACGACCTGCAAGGCGCCGACGAAATCACCTTTTTAGACATCACCGCCACCGCCCACGAGCGTGACACCATGGTGCATGTCGTCGAAGAAGTGGCCAGCCAGGTATTCATTCCGCTGACCGTCGGCGGCGGCATCCGCTGCCTTGAAGACATCCGCCGCATGCTCAATGCCGGCGCAGACAAAGTCTCCATCAACTCGGCCGCTATCGTAAACCCCGGTTTTGTCAAAGAAGCCTGCGACACCTTCGGCTCGCAATGCATTGTCGTTGCCATCGATGCCAAAAAAGTCAGCAGGCCGGGTGACGCCGACAGATGGGAGATCTTCACCCACGGCGGCCGCAAAGAGACCGGCATTGACGCCATTGAATGGGCACAACAGATGGAAGAGCTGGGCGCCGGCGAACTGCTGATCACCAGCATGGACCGCGACGGCACCAAAAGCGGCTTTGACCTGCAACTGATGCATGAAATCACCCGCCGCGTCAAAATCCCGGTGATCGCCTCCGGCGGCGTCGGCAACTTGCAGCATCTGGTTGACGGCGTCAAACAAGGCGGCGCCGAAGCGGTCTTGGCCGCCAGTATCTTCCATTTTGGAGAATACACCGTGCAAGAAGCCAAAGAGGCCATGCAGGCACAAGGTATCGAGGTGCGTCTATGAGCGACATTCTCAAACAACTCGACCTGGTGCTTGAAGCCCGCAAACTGGACGACCCCAGCCAATCCTATGTCGCCAGCCTGTACGCCAAGGGCATGGAAAAAATTCTGAAAAAAATCGCCGAAGAGTCTGTGGAAACCGTCATGGCGGCCAAAGACCTCGAACACAACGGCGATAAAGCTCATTTAGTGTATGAAATCACCGACCTGTGGTTTCACACCCTCGTTCTGCTTGCCTCACAAGGGCTGTCCAGCCAGGACATCACGCAAGAACTACAAAGACGCTTCGGCCTATCCGGCCATGAAGAAAAAGCCAACCGCTCAAAATAAGGAGCCTGTGCATGAACGCTGAAAGCAGCATTTTTACCAAGATCATCGAGCGCCAGATACCGGCGTCCATCGTCTATGAAGACGAAAAGTGCATCGTCATCAAAGACATCAATCCCAAAGCGCGTGTTCATCTGCTGATTATCCCCAAAAAGGAAATCCCCACGCTGTTTGACCTGACGCCGGAGGATCGTGATCTCATGGGGCACATGATGCTCTTGCTGCCGCAACTGGCTCAGTCACAGAACCTGGAAGGCTTTAAAATCCAAATTAACACAGGCGAAGCAGGCGGACAGGAAGTCTTTCACGTCCACATTCACCTGCTTGGAAACTGACGATAACGAGGCACCGCTGCAATAATCAAAAGCCATTGGCACACAAGTATTTTTTGTGCAAAGCCCTTGGGCTTTTTGCTATTATTAGCGGTCATTAATATGTGGCCGTAGACAGAACCGGTCAAACCACAATTTTAGTCGAGAACACGCCAGCATGGCGTGTCCCGGCAAGCAACACATATCACGGAGTACAATATGGGCATTAGCATTTGGCAATTACTGATCATTCTGGCGATCGTACTGGTTCTTTTCGGTGCCAAGCGTCTGCGCAACGTCGGCAGCGATTTGGGCGGCGCCATCAAAGGCTTCAAAAACGCCATGCGTGACGAAGAAGAAAAGAAAAAAGAGGAAGCTGAACAACAGGCACAGCAAGCTCAACAGTTGGAAAAGAAAGCCGACAACGTGTTTGACGTAGCCGCTGAACAAAAGCCTGCACAAAACGCTACTGCGCAAGGCAACACTCAAGCGCCAGCGCAACCCGAAAACAAAGACAAAGCGTAATTGCCTTGGTTTCGTTGGTCGTCTCCTAAAAATGGATACGGCCTTTTCTTTGACGTTTTAGGTAGGTTGTCTGACGATGTTTGACATCGGTTTTCTCGAACTGTTATTGGTACTGGTCATCGCATTGATTGTGATCGGGCCTGAACGCATGCCTGAAGTCGCCCGCAAACTGGGTTCCTTTATGGGCAAGACCAGACGTTTCATCAATTCGATGAAAGAAGACAACGAATGGCAGGACACCGTCCGCGAACTCAAAGCGGCGGTGGACATGCAAGAAGAGAAGAAACAACTCAAAGAGTTGGAGTTCGACTTGCAAACCAGCTTGCAGGAACCGGCACACGACATCGACTTTGAAAGTCTGTCACGCCCCTCATTCGGCGGCACACCGCCACCGGTTGAAACTCCGACCCAAAGTCAATTTTCGAAGGCGCCGCAGCAACCGCAGTTTCCGCCCAAAGCGGAGAGCGCAGCGGGTTCCGCTACCCAAAACCCAGCCGCTGCTGCGACCACGGCGACCCAACCAGCAACCCCACCGGCGCCTGCCGAAACGGCAGCCAGCGTTGCACCGGCACCCGCTGCCAACAACACCAACAACGCAGCCGAAGTTCGTCCTACGGAAACAAAATCCTCATGAGCAACTCCGCTTTGCCTCCACATGATCAGGAAATGACCTTGGTGCAGCACCTGTTGGACTTAAAGAGCAGTCTAACGCGCGGTATTCTGGCCATTCTGGTCTTCTTCGTGATTTTGTTTCCGTTTGCGAATGAGATATACACCTACATCTCCGAACCGCTGACGCGCTTCCTGCCGGAAGGCAGCAGCATGATCGCCACGGCCGTGGCCTCACCCTTCTTGACGCCATTCAAATTGAGCTTGGTACTGGCAATCTATCTGGCCATGCCGTTTCTGCTCTACCAACTGTGGCGTTTTATCGCTCCGGCACTTTATACGCACGAACGCCAGCTGGTCGGGCCGATCCTGTTCTTCAGCTCCTTCCTGTTTTATGCGGGCGGCGCCTTTGCCTATTATGTGGTCTTCCCGCTGGTTTTCGGTTTTCTGTCAACCACTGCGCCGGAAGGGGTCACCATCGCCACCGACATCGCCCTCTATCTGGACTTTGTCATCAAGATGTTCTTTGCCTTCGGCATGGCGTTTGAGGTGCCGATTGTCACCGTGCTGTTGATCCTGACCGGCATGGTCACGCCGGCCAAACTGTCACACGCACGCCCTTACATTATCGTCGGCGCCTTTGTCATCGGCATGTTGCTGACCCCGCCGGACATCATCTCGCAAACCCTGCTCGCCATCCCCATGTGGCTTCTGTATGAGATTGGCGTGCTGGTAGGCGCCACGGTGCTGAAACGCAAAGGCATTCGCGATGAGGATGCGGAGGACGAAACCGACGAAAAGGCAGCCGACACGGCCAATGCCAAAACCACTGGCGCTGCACAGGCTCCTGAATACGAGTTTGACGACCGCTATGCCGACCAGGTCAATGACGACCTCGACTGGGATGCCGAATTTGACCGTATCGATAATGAAATGAACATTCTCGATCGCGAGTACAACGAACGTCAACGTGCCGAACAGGACGCTAAAAACCCGCAAAAAACGCCGACCTCAGACGCAACCGCAAACGGTACAACCACCGATGCACAGGCTTCACAATCGGCGGAAGCGCAAACCAATGGCCAGAACGACACCTCCGCAAAAGGTGACAAAGCCTAAAACGGCGAACTCGGCAAACCGGAGCATGAGAGCCGGTTTGCTGTCGCTTGCTGGTTTGCTATGGCTTGCCGCTTTGCCGTGGATTGTATGGCTTTTGCCAAGCCCCAGCAGTTATGCAGCCGATACCAGCCTCACTCCGCAAACCACGCCTTTACAAAACCATCCGAGCCAGTATTTGGCGATGCACGCCGCCGATCCGGTTCACTGGCTCGACTGGTCGAAAGCCGTTCTGCATCTTGCCCAACAACAGCAAAAACCCATCCTGATCTCCAGCGGCTATTTCGCCTGCCACTGGTGCCATGTCATGCAGCAGGAAAACTATCAGGATCAGGCCGCGGCCGAACTCGTCAATCAGGCCTTTATTGCCGTTAAACTCGACCGCGAGCTGCATCCCGATCTGGACAATTACCTGCTGGAATTTGCGCGCCAAACCACCGGGCGTGCCGGCTGGCCGCAGCATGTGGTGCTCACTCCCCAGGGTTTGCCGTTTGCCGCCTTCGGTTACTTAAGCAATGCCGCCTTTAAAGACCGCCTTACTCAATTAACGCGGCTCTGGCAAACACAACGCCCCTTGATTCAAGAGCTGGCCGCACAAGCCATCAACACCCGCCAGGCGGCCATCGCATCATCCGTTAATCGCAGCGACTTTAAAACGCATCTCTATGCCGCCCTGCACGCCCACGCGGACACCTTAAGCGGCGGCCTGTCACAAGGCAGTTCCAAATTTCCGCAAACACCGTTGCTGCTGGCGCTTATCCAGCAGACGGACTTGGGCGATCTCGACGAATGGCTGCAACTGACTCTCGAACAGATGCAGAACGAACATCTCCAGGACCATGTGCACGGCGGTTTCTTCCGCTATACGGTGGATCCGCAATGGCAGATTCCCCATTTTGAGAAAATGCTGTACGACAATGCCCAGCTCGCCCGACTCTATTTTTTGGGTGCGCAGCGCTGGCACCGTGCGGATTTCTTGGCAACCGCAGAACGTACCCTTACTTATCTTGAAAGCCATCTGTTCGATCCGCAAAACGGGCTGTTCCAAAGCAGTGAGTCCGCACTCGATGCACAGGGACGCGAAGGCGGCGCCTATCTGTGGAGCCTTCCGGCACTCAAAAGCGCATTGCCCACCGAATTGTTCAACGCATTCAACGCCCATAACCGGCTGCAATCCACCTCGCCATTTGAACTGGGCTGGCTGCCGCGCCCCACACAGAACCATTGGGACACCATTCGCCAACGCCTTTCCAAGTCACCGCAGGCGATTCCGCACGACAACAAGCTGATTCCCGGCTGGAACGGCTTGCTGCTCAGCAGTTATGTCACCGCCTATAGTGTCACCGACAAAAACCACTACTTGCAAAGCGCGGAGCGCTTGAGCGCACGTCTGCTAACGCTGTTTGAACGCCAGCAGGTCCCGCGTGCGCTGGATGCGCAGGGCCAGCCGATCGGATGGGCACAACTCGATGACTTTGCCTATGTGCTGCAAGGATTGCATGATCTTCAGCAAATCGCGCCCGAGGCGCCACGCCGGACGGCGATAGCGCGCATCAAGCAACGGCTACAAAACGATTTCCGCAACGAACACGGCTGGCAAAGCAACCGCGACTTCCTGCTGCTGGGGCAACAACGCCAGCTCGCCCTGGCGGATACCGCCACCCCCAGTCCAACCGCCATTCTGGAAGTCTTGCAACCATCATCCAACCTCCTGTTACCGCCCGACTGGCACCAAAATCCGCTGGCGTATGCCAGCTATCTGCAAACTCCGCCGCCCTAAAAAACACGACCTACCCGGCCTGTTGAGTTTTTGGCGCGACTTTTTTGCGGCTTGATCACACAATCCAGTAAACTACCCCCTAGTTTTCTGAACATCTTTAGTACCATGGCCATTCTGCTTGTCGGTTTTATTTTATTGTTTATTCTGACCACGCTGCCGAGTCTGTGGACCAGACATATCCTGCAAAAACACAGCCATCCGCATCCCGATATTCCCGGCAGCGGACTGCAGTTTGGCGAACACCTCATCAAAAAACTCGATTTAAAAGGGGTGCGCATTGAGGAAACCACCGCGGGCGACCATTACGATCCCATCGAAAAAGTGGTGCGCATTTCCAGTAGCAATGCCCACAGCAACAGCCTGACCGCGATTACCACGGTGGCCCATGAAATCGGTCATGCGTTGCAAGACCGGCAAGACTATGCGCCGCTCAAGCAGCGCACCGCCCTGGTCGAACGCGCTGCCGTGATGCAGAAGTTTGCCGGTATCGCGCTGATGATTACCCCGTTGCTGATTCCGCTGGCACACACCCCCTTAATCGCCCTGCTGACCTTTGCCGCCGGCTTTATCGCGATGGGCGTGCCAGTCATGATCCATTTAAGCACCTTACCGGTGGAATTTGACGCCAGTTTCAAGCGCGCCCTGCCGCTTCTGGAAGAGGGGCAATATCTCTCCAAAAAGGATTTGAAATCCGCTCACGCCATCTTGCGGGCCTGCGCCATGACCTATGTGGCCGCCTCGCTTTCCAGCCTGTTCAACCTGTGGAAATGGGTCAAAGCGCTAAAACGCTAAGATCGCCCGCCATAAACAAGCAATAAATTGCACATTTGCCAAAATGTGATAGTCGCTTTACCTAACTCTTGCCTAGAATGGCGTACCAAAATCGAGTACGCCTGCTTTTCAGCTTGCAGGGGTATTGCAAATCACTGTTTCAAAAGGAGTTTCAATGCGCCCCCTATTTCGTCAAACGACAGCCCCCCATCGACTCAAACACCTTTATATGGCGGGTCTGACCGGCATTCTGCTTTGCGGCTTAAGCTTTCCGGCGCAAGCCATCGAGTTGACGCCGACGGTTGAGGACGCAATCCTGCATAACCCTGAGTTGCGTCAGAAAATAAAAGCCTACCGCGCGATTCAAGCCGAACTGGATGGCGCAGAGGGCGGCTGGTATCCGCGCATTGACTTAAGCGCCGGCATTGGCCATGAAGAAGTGTATTCTGAAAACAAAAATGCCAATACGGTAACCGATACCACCGGCGACAAAGCCCTGACGCGCACCGAATCGGCCATCCGCCTCACCCAGAACCTGTTTGAAGGCTTTGCCACGCAAAACGAAATCAAACGCCAGCGCGCCCGTTTAGACGCCGCCGCTTATGACGTCTACGCCAAGGCCAACCAAATCGCGCTGGATATGACGGAAGCCTATATCAATCTGCTCAAAGAGCGCGATCTGGTCAAGCTTTCTGAAGAAAACGTGCTGACCCACCAGAGAATCCTCGATCAGATCACGCAGCGCCGCGAAGCCGGCATCGGCAATCAGGTCGAAGTCGACCAGGCCCAGGCGCGTCTCTTTCTGGCACAATCCAATCTGACCGCGGCACGCAACAATTACGCCGATATGCTGGCGCGTTTTCAGCGCGTTCTCGGACGCCAGCCCGACAGTGCGCTTGTCGCACCGGAAACCAATATCGCCTTGCCGCAAACCAAAGACGATGCCATCAACACGGCGTTGCTAAAACATCCGACCATTCAATCGGCCAACGCCAATATCGGCGAAGCGCAGGCGCAATACGACGCTTCGGCCAGCAACTACTATCCGTCCATCAACCTGGAAATCGAGAAGACCTACGACCACAACCTGTCGGGTATCGAAGGCCGTAACGAAGACTTTCAAGCCATGCTCAGACTGCGCTACAACCTGTATAACGGCGGCAAGGACAAGGCCGAACGCGCCCGCACCGCAAGTGCCATGCATGAAGCGGTTGAAATCCGCAACAACAGCCGTCGTCAGGCGATCGAGAACCTGCAGTACGCCTGGGGTGCCAAACAATATATCGGCGAACAGCTCAACTACATCCAGTCGCACATCAAGCTGACTTACGACACGCTGGTGAGCTACCGCAAACAATTCACACTGGGACGCAGAACCCTGCTGGATCTTCTGAACACCGAAGATGAATACATCAGCGCACAACGCACGCTAGTTACCAGCCAAGCCGACTACCGTCTGGCGCAATACCGCATTCTGAACGGCATGGGCACCCTACTTGAAGAGATGAACATCCATCTCGACATGGTCAACCTGCCCGATGCTCAAGCCCAACATTCAGAGGAAAAAAACCAATGAAAACTCTTCACTCCAACACCACCTGGCAGAAAACCGGTTTTATCGGCCTTAGCCTGCTGCTTACCGCAACCTTTGTCCATGCGCAGCCGAACGACAGCGATGCGGCCGGCAACGCAACGGAAAAACCCTACGCCATCATCCAGCTATACGAGGATGACGTCAGCAAACTCGCAGACTACTACCAGGATTTGGACCAGGACGGCGTTGCCGATGAACTCGACCACTGTCCCAACAGCCGTCTAAAGGAAGCCGTCGATAAAAACGGCTGTGCGTTGATTGAAGAGGCGCCACAGCCTGTGATGGTTCAATGCGAAGACGGCAGCCAAGCATCAAGCCTGGCCGAATGCCCGGCGATCGACAACGATACCGATCGTGACGGCGTATTGAATGCGGTCGATAAATGCCCCAACACCCCCGCCGGCGTTGAAGTCGATGCAAACGGCTGCAAAAAGGGCACTTTTGTGTTGAGCAATATCGTGTTTGACAGCAACTCTGCCAAAATCCGTGACGACCAGATCAACACCCTTAAAAGCAACGCCGCCGCGCTGAATGCCCTTGAGAAAAACGAAGTGCTGCTGGTAACCGGCCATACCGACAGCGTCGGCAGCGATGCCCATAATCTGAAACTTTCCTGGGCGCGTGCCGAAAGCACCAAGCAGTTCCTGCAGCAACTGCCGGCACTCAAAGAGGTGACCATTCGTGTATTGGGTCGCGGTGAAACCACGCCGATCGCCGACAATGCCACGGCAGAAGGGCGGCAGGCGAACCGACGCATCGAATTGCAGATCATAGCTGACACGCAAGTACCTGCAGAGGCGCGCTGACAAGCCCGCGTTTTTACGCGGATAAAAACTCAGCAGGCCGGGTAGGCCTGCTGCTCCCAGATCAATTTTAGATTTGCGTTGAATATGAACCCAATTGTCATCTTTGAAAACCACCCACCCGTTATCGACCACTGGTTTAAAGGGTGCGACAGCCCTCCGATTGTAGTCGAAACCCCTCATCAACTTTCCTCACTCTCCCATCTCACCCCCGGCGTGCTACTCATGCAATATCCGCAAAAGGCGTCTCACTCGCTGATTCAGGATTTTGCCGAAAAAGGTTATCAGGTTGTCGTGTTCAGTCCGTCCCCGTCCGACGACGAAGCCATCACCGCCTATCAACACGGTGCCAAAGGCTATCTGGACACTTTCAGTCATCCGGATCAGATCCAACAGGCCATTCAGACGGTCAAAATGGGCGGCGTGTGGCTGGAAAAACAACATATGCATGCCATGATGAATATCCTGTTTGACGAATCCCCGCCGCCGCTTGAATGGCAGACACGCCTGACAGAAAGGGAAAATGACGTCGTACGCGCGCTTTTGGACGGGAAGAGCAACAAAGAAATTGCCATGGATATGGCCATTACGGAACGCACCGTCAAGGCACATTTGCAAAACATTTTTCAGAAGATGGGCGTCAAGGACCGGCTGGAATTGGTTTTGGCAATCCATCAAACCGGCCAGTAAAGCCTATAAGAGAGCTTTGCACGAGTGGGGCGCGAACCGAAGAACTCGGCTGTAGAGCCGAGAAATAAAAATGAGGAAAAATTGGCTGGTTGAGGCGGAAAACTTGCTAATAGCGAGCTATTAGCAAGTTTTTCAACAAACAAAGAACTCGACGCCCGTAGGGGTAAGTCGAGAAAAATCAGGCGGTTTTTAACCATTTTTATTCGTGTAGCCATCTCGTGCAAAGCTCTCTTAAAACCCTGCCGCGGCAACGCGGCGTCAGTGCATCCGTTTGGCCAGGGTCTCCGACGGGCGTTCACAGAACATCTGCCGGTAATCCTGTGCAAATTTGCCCAGATGCAAAAACCCCCACTGCATCGCAACGTCGGTGACCGAGCGTTCGTTGTGACTGCGCTGCAACTCCGCACGCACACGATTCAACCGCAAAATGCGCAGGTACTTGATCGGACTGATCTGCAGATGTTTGTAAAAACAGTTTTGCAAGGTACGTTGCGACACCTGCAGATAACCGCAAATATCCACCACCGTCGGATTCTCTCCGGCGGCAAACTGCACCTCGATATACTCGCGCGAACGCTTCAAAAGGTAGAGCCAGTCACGGTGCTTGCGCACCTCGCTGAAACTCGCCACATGAAAAGGGTCCGCCTGGTTCAGCATCAGCGTCAAGCTATGATACAGCTCTTTCTGCAAACGCTCCGTAAACTCCGGCGACGCTGCAGGGCTTTCCGCCAAGGTGGCGATGACATCAAGCAGCGCACACATCAGTTGGACTTTTTGCGGCGTCTGAATCAGACTCAAGCGGCGCGGGATTTTACTCCAGAAGGCCGGATTCAGCGTTCTTAAATCCGCCAGCAAACGCGACTGATTCAAACGGACATAAACCGTACGCAACATCGGCGGCACCACCACGTCAAACTGCGCTTTGGCCGGCAGCAAAAAGATCCCTTCCGCCGCGTCGTTGCGGAAATGCGAAAAACGCATGTCGTCATGCGCCCTGCACGCCAACGAAACCGTACAGGTATCGTCCGCCATGGTACCGAGCTTCTGAATCAACTGATTCTGCTGCTCCACCACAATCAAGCTCTCACCCAAATTGGCCACCTGCACATGCCCCCTATAAGGGCCGGGCGAAATCTGCACATATTCCAACGGCAGCCAATCCTGAATCGCGGCCTGTTGCGACGGTTCTTCAAATTGAAGCGTTACCAGTTTCATCGGCCTATACATCCATATTCGAGGCTTGCTCCCAGCCGCTTTCCAGTTGTAACGTCACATGATGCACTTTATGCTCCTGCAGCAGATAGTCTTTGATTTCCGCCAAGGTTTCGTCATTGATATGCGCCAGATCGGTCTTGGCGTGCAACGTCATCATCACCTGATCCTCGGCGATCGCCCAGAGGTGAATATGATGCACTGCCGTCAGATAATCGAAGTGGCGCTCCAGATCGGTCGCAATATTTTTGATCTCATACCCCGCCGGCACCCCTTCCAGCAGCACATGCGCCGACTCGCGCGTCAGACGGTACGCCCCCACACCGATAATCACCGCCATCAGCAGCGACAATAACGGGTCGATCGTCATCCAACCGGTAAAGTAAATGACAATCGCCCCCGTAATAACGGCAACCGAACCGAGCGTATCGCCCAAAAAATGCAAGGTGGCGCCGCGCATATTCAAATTGTGCTGATCGCCGGAGTGCAGAATCCAAAACACCAGCAGGTTATTCAGCAAACCGATCACCGCGATAATAAACATCTCCTTGCCCATGACCTCCTGCGGTTCGATAAAACGATGAATCGCCATAATCACAATGCCGCCGACAATCAGCAGCAGGGTAAAGCCATTGATAAAAGCGGTCAGAATCTGCACGCGCTGGTAACCGAATGTCATGCACTCGTTGGCGGGTTTGCGGCTGATGTGAAAGCCCCACCACGCCAATCCCAGCGCCAGCGCATCGGTGAGCATATGCACCCCGTCGGCCACCAACGCAATGGAGTTGACCCACAAACCGCCGATAATCTCCACCAGCATATAGGTGGCGGTAATGATCGCCGCCAGCAGCACCTTGCGCTGATTCTTCTCCTGGTCGTGACCCAGGTGGTTATGGTGATGCGAAACCGGTTGGACGTCCATCTCGACTCCTAAAAACAACTCTAAGGCAATAATGTATAAGCAATTTGGCTGATTGTATCATTTTGTCTTGGCAACCGCCCAAGCCTGTATGCTTTTCACCTGTGTAACGGTTTTCAGGCTGTGCGCCAGCGCCTGCATGGTCGCCCCGGTGGTCACCACATCATCCAGCAACGCAATCTGTTCAACGCCCTTGAACATCTTTGCGTCCACACTAAACGCCCCGTGTAAATTGCGACGCCGCTGTTCGGCATTCAAAAGCGTCTGCGAAGGCGTATCCTTAATACGCCTGACACCTTTTAACAGCGGAATGCCGGTAATCTTAGACAGCGCCTGCCCCAGCAATTCGGCCTGATTGTAACCGCGTTCCCGGCGGCGTTTGGCATACAGCGGCACCGCGACCATCGCCTCCACCCCTGCAACATCCAATCGTTCCGCCAACAATTCCGCCAGAAGTCGCGCATAGGCGGGCTGGTTGCGATACTTCAAAGCGTGAATCAGATCAGCCAGTTCCGCCTCAAAATAAAACCCGACCTGAGTGCGCTCAAACGCAGGAGGCTGCGTCAAACAATGGCCGCAAACCTCCGCCAACGCCGAGGGTTCGCAACACACCGGGCACACCGCCTCGGGCACACTCCATTTGGCAACCAGAGTATCGGCGATGTCGAGGTGATCGCTGCCCTGGCCGGTCAGCACGCAGCGTGACGGCAAAAACCATCTTTCCAGAGCATTTAACCAAGCGCGCATCCCCACTCCCCTTAACGTGCCTTCACGTTCAGTCCTCTTTATGAGCTATAATACCCCCTTAAAATTTTCTGCCAAGCCGCAACCTTGCGGCCACATCTGAAACGGGAACCGCTTATGAGCCTTGAAAACCTTGGACAAATCCGCCACGACTGGACGCTGGACGAAATCCGCGCCATCATGGACCAACCTTTCAACGACCTGATGTTCCAAGCGCAAAGCGTGCACCGCCAGCATTTCAATCCCAATGAAATCCAGACCAGCACGCTGGTGAACATCAAATCCGGCGGTTGTGCCGAGGACTGCTCCTACTGCTCACAAAGCTCGCGCTACGACACCGGTCTGGAAAAAGAGAAGATGATGGCCGTGCAGGAAGTCCTCGACAAAGCCGTTGCCGCCAAGGAAAAAGGCGCAACCCGTCTGTGCATGGGCGCGGCCTGGCGCAACCCCAACAAAAAAGATTTCCCGACGGTACTGGAAATGGTCAAGGTCGTCAAAGGCCTCGGCATGGAAACCTGCCTGACGCTCGGCATGCTCGACGACGAACAGGTCGCCATGCTCAAGGAGGCTGGCCTGGATTATTACAACCACAACCTCGACACCTCCGAGGCGTACTATCCGAAAGTCATTACCACCCGCACCTTCCAGGACCGTCTGGACACCATCGACAAGGTGCAGAAAGCCGGCATCAATGTCTGTTCGGGCGGCATTATCGGCATGGGCGAAGCCCACTCCGACCGCGCCGAACTGCTGCGCACCTTCGCCAATATGCGCCACCACCCCGACAGCGTACCGGTCAACCTGCTGGTGCCGATCGAAGGCACGCCGCTGGCGGAAATGCGCGGCAAAACCGATTCGTTCGAGTTTATCCGCGTCATCGCCACCGCGCGTATTCTGATGCCGAAATCGTATGTGCGCCTGTCGGCGGGCCGCATGGAACTGAGCGACGAAGCGCAGGCACTGTGCTTTATGGCCGGCGCCAACTCCATCTTCTACGGCGACAAACTGCTCACCACGGAAAACCCCGAATCGGATCACGACGCGATGCTGTTCAGCAAGCTCGGCATCAATATGCAGAAACTCGCCAAAGCGCACTGCGACGATCACGACCACTCGCACTCCGCCGCCTAAATATAACGGCCGGGCTCACGAAGATCACCAAGCCCCCCGGCTTTTTATCTTCGTGGTCTTCGCGAACTTCGTGGTTTAAAAAATGAGTCAAACTTCCATCGCACAACGCTTCGCACCGCGCCTTGCCGAAAGGCGCGAACAGCACCTCTACCGCCAGCGGCCGCTGAGTTTCAGCGCCCAGCAGGCGCAGATGCAAATCAACGGCCTGCAGGTCATCAACTTCAGCTCCAACGACTACCTCGGCCTCGCCAACGACCCGCAAATCAAAGCCGACCTCATTGCCGCCCTGCAGGACGACAATACCGGCTACGGCTCCGGCGCGGCCCATCTGGTGACCGGCCACCATCTGCACCACCACCTGCTCGAAGACGAACTCGCCGACTGGCTCGGGGTGGAACGCACCCTGCTGTTCTCCACCGGCTATATGGCTAATCTGGCGGTGCAGCAGACCTTGATGCAGAGCGGCGATTTGATTCTTGCCGACAAACTCAACCACGCCTCCCTGATTGACGGTGCGCTGCACAGCGAGGCGGAACTCAAACGCTACGCCCACAACGATATGGCCGCACTCGAACGCCGTTTGCAAACATTCGCCGAAAAAAACTCAACAGGCCAGGTATTGATTGCCACCGACGGCGTCTTCAGCATGGACGGCGATATGGCACCGCTGCCCGAAATCCAGGCGTTGGCCAAACGCTACGGCGCCTGGCTGCTGGTCGATGACGCCCACGGCTTCGGCATGCTCGGCCAGGAAGGCCGCGGCAGTTTCGACTATTTCGGCCTCACACCGGATGAAAACACCATCCTTGTCGGCACCTTGGGCAAAGCCTTCGGCACCTCCGGCGCTTTTGTGGCCGGCAGCCAACTCTTAATTGAAACCTTGATTCAGTTTGCCCGCCCCTATATCTACACCACCGCCTCGCCGCAGCTCAATGCCATCGCCACCCGCAGCGCACTGCAACGCGTCAAATCGATGGATAAAGAACGCGCGCTGCTGCAACAGCACATCGCCCGTTTCCGCGCCGGCGCCGAACAGCTCGGCCTCCGGCTCTGGCCGTCCCCCACCGCCATCCAACCGATTATGTTGGGCGACAGCGCGACCGCCCTGCGCTGGAGCGAACAGCTCAAACAGCGCGGCTTCTGGGTCACCGCCATCCGTCCGCCGACCGTGCCCAAAGGCCAGGCCAGACTGCGCATCACCCTCACCGCCAAACACACCAGCGAACAAATCGACGCGCTGTTGAATGCCCTGCACGCCTGTGCCACAATGGACTAAATCCATTGCGCTGCAGGCCTGCATGCCCTCGCGCCCAAGGCCCTATTGAATACCTATGTCGAATGCACTTGCCGATTTTTTCAAAAAACATCCCTGGCTCGCCGGCCTCACCGTTCTGCTGGGTCTGGTGCTGTGGCTGTTACCCTACGGCATTAAACTCGGCATCGAAAAAGCCTTGCTGGCGCAAGGCGCACAGCAGGCCAGCATCGACGACATCGACCTCAATCTGTTCCAAGGCCAATTCCGCCTAAAACACCTGCAAATCAGGCAGGATGACCAGCCGACGCTCACCATTCAAAACCTCGACGCCGCCTGGCGCTGGCGTGACCTGTTGCAGCAACACTGGGCGCTGACTGACGTTCATTTGCAAAACGCCACTATCGACATCCGCCAGACCGATGCCGAACACCTGACGATTGGCGGTTTGACACTGCCGCTGGGGGCCAGCGAAGATAAACAGGCCGCCTCTTCGACACTGCCGGCGGTCGGCATCCAAACCCTGAGGCTCGAAAATGTCAGCCTGCAGATTACCCCGCTTGCGCAGCCAGCGAGCCGCTACCATATCCAGAAACTGGAGCTCAACGATCTCTACAGCTGGCAGACCGAACCGGCCGCCTTGATACTCAACAGCGATTTGAACGGTGCGCGTTTCAACGCCCATCTGCAACTCGACCTGTTTGCCAAGGAACCCAAAGTCGTCGGCACCATCCGCACCCAACAACTCAATTTGGCGCAGCTGCCCCTGCCCGAAGCGCTCAAGGCACAGCTACCCGGCCTGTCCGGTTTGCTCAGCACCGACCTGACCTTTACCGCGCAGCAACGCACCCAGGGCGTGCAGTTCAATCAGCAAGGCAACTTCAGTCTGGATCAAGTCGCCTTAACGGTTGCCGACCTTAAAACCCGTTTAGAGCGCATCAGCTGGTCGGGGGATGTGGCTTATACAGAGCAGGAAACCAATCCCCGGCTACACCTCCAGGGCAAATTGCAACTGGCCAATCTCGACCTGCATGACGCCGCCACTCAAACCGCGCTGCAACAATCGCTGGATGCCGAACTGGACCTGACGGCGATTTTAAAAGCAGGCGGCATCGCCCTCAGCCAAAACGGCCGACTCATCCTTAAACGTCTCAATGTTGAGCAGCCCGAAATGCAGCTTGCATTAGATTCCGGCCAGTATCAGGGAGTCATCCGCTTCGAGCAAAACGACGCCGACTCCAATCTCGATATGACAGGCAAATTGACCGCCCAAGCCGTCGCGTTAAAACAGGCCGGGCAAACCATCCAGCAAAATATCGACAGCGACCTGCAATTGCAGGCCACACTGACGCCGCAAAGCATGCAACTCAGCCAAAACGGCAGCTTGCAACTGAAGCAGGTCAAATGGCAGCAGGCCCACCTGCAAGCCGAACTCGGCAAACTTCTCTGGCAAGGCGAGGCGGCTTACCGCCAACTGGGCACCGAAAGCCCACAGCTCCAGGCCAAAGGCCAGGTGCAGTCGGAAAACTTCCGTGCCCTAAGCCGGCAGCAGCCCATTGCCGATCTGGCGGGATTATCGATTCAAAAACTGGAGTTGAACGGCCTCGACAACCTGCATTTAGCGCAAATCCGCCTCAAAGACCTGACATTGCCTGACCAGCCGGAAAAGCCGTTCATCCAGCTCGGCAGCCTGCAAATCGACCAGGCAGCCTTAAAAAACCTCGATTATCTCGATATCGGCCACATTCACGCGCAAAATACGCAAGCGCAGCTGGCAATCGACGCTAATCATCAGGTCGCCGAAATCACCCGCCTGCAGCAGCGTTTGGCCGCCGATACGCAACCAATGGCCTCAAGCCAACCGTCAGAGGAAAAGACAGCGCCCGCCGCAGCGGCCTTCCACTACCGCATCGCCGCCATTCAGGTGGACGGCCAGAATCCGATTCAGCTCACACTCAACCAGTTCGCCGAGCCGATCAGCAAACAACTGCAGGTCGATACCTTGTCCATCGGCACCATCGACAGCCAAAAACCGCAAAGCGACACCGCCGTTAAACTGGCCGCCCGCATTGATGAATTTGCGACTCTCAGCAGCCAAGGCCAACTGCAGCCGCTCAACCCCGAACTGGACGTCAACCTGCAAAGCCGTATTGAAGGACTCAATCTGGTTGACCTGAGCCCCGCCAGCCGTCAATTTGTGGGCTATGACATCGCCAGCGGGCAGCTCTCCGCTAATTTCGATACGCAGATCAAAAACCAGCAGATCAACGCAGAAAACACCTTAAAACTCAATAAACTGGAACTGAAGGCGGCCGATGCCGACAAGAGCGCGGAATTCCAACAAGGGCTGAGTATGTCGCTGGATGCGGCGCTGGGGTTGCTGCGCGACAAGGAGGACAATATCAAACTCAAACTGCCGGTCAAAGGCGACCTCAGCAATCCCGATTTTGACTTGCAGCACGTCATCAATACCGCCCTGTCCGGTGCCATGAAAACCGCCACCAAAACCTATCTGCTGCTGGCGTTGCAGCCCTTCGGAGCGATTGCACTGGCCGGCAATTTCCTGACTGATCAGGCCGGCGCCATCCATCTGCAGGCGGTGGATTTCAATGCGGGAGAAAGCGCCCTTAACCCGCAAATGCAGGACTACCTGCAAAAGCTCGCTAAACTGCTCAACGAAAAGCGCAAAATCCAGATTAAAGTGTGCGCTGCCGCCAACGAATACGACCGTCAGATACGCCTGCACAAGCTGGCTAAAACCCTGACCGAGGCAAAACCGACCGAGAAAGCCGATAAAACGCCTGCTAAAGCGCTGCCTGCGCCGCAGGTCAGTGACGAGGAATTATTAAATTTGGCGACGGAACGCGCCAATCAGATCAAACGCCAGCTATTGCAGCTGGGGGTCAAAACCGAGCAGGTGATTCTGTGTCAGCCGCGACTGGACGCCGACCGCAGCCCGCCAAAGGTCACACTGGGGATTTAAACACCCGGCCTGTTGGGTTTGTGGGATCCAAAATTTGGGCATAAAAAAAGCAGGCAAATGCCTGCTTTTTCAGTAAAGGTGCGCGGCTCTCGAGATTTATCTTATCACCTGGATGTTGCCATCCATTGCCAAAACAGTAGATTCAAAAGCCACTTCAAACTTATAGCGGAGTAACGTTCGCCGCTTGCAAGCCTTTTTCACCTTCAACAATTTCAAAGGAAACCGCTTGGCCTTCAGCCAAAGTGCGACGTCCTGCACCGTTAATAGCACGGAAATGTACGAATACATCCGCACCGTTTTCTTGAGCCAGGAAACCGAATCCTTTCTCATCGTTGAACCACTTAACGGTACCTTTTACTACATCAGACATGATAAACCTCAAAACTAAAAAAATCATTCCGCCTTCACCTTTACAGCAAAACACCCGTAAAAGAGGTGGAACACCATCATAGTAACAGTTGTTCCCATTAAAAGACAGTTAAAACATTGAAATACCAATGAAATTTTTATGACAAATCACTTTTGGCCACCTGCCGAAGCAAAAAACCAATAAAAACAACGGTTTTTCGTCACCGCCAAAGGCTATAAAATAAGCCTCCCTGCCACAACTCTGCGGAGCACGCCTATGTCCAGCACACTTTTGCCAACCTTGCATCGCGAACAGTTCGGCCAAGGCCCGAACCTGACCTTTATCCACGGCTGGGGAGCGCAGAACAGCGTGTGGCGCAACTGGATCGAACACTATTTTGCAGAAGACTACCGCATCACCCTGATTGAACTGCCCGGTTTTGGCGACAGTCCGGAAATCCCCAAACCGGCCGATCTGGAACAGGCCTGGGTGGATGCACTCTATGCCGCCATGCCCGAACCGACCCATCTGGTCGGCTGGTCGCTCGGCGGACTGTTGGCGCAAAAAATCGCCCAGCAACACCCCGCATCCGTCTTGAGCCTGACCTGCCTTGCCTCCACTCCACGTTTTATGCAGACCGAAGGCTGGCATTGGGCGATGAATCCGCAGTTGATGAACGACTTTGTCCAGGCGCTCGCCAAAGACGCTTTGGCAACGCTGCAGCACTTCTGGAAACTGCAGATTCAAGGATCGGACGGCGCACGCCAACTGATCAAACTGTTTATGCAGCAGATGAAGGAACGCAAAATCCCCAAGGCGGTCAGCCTGGCGCAAGGTCTGCAACTCCTCAAACACATGGACAACCGCGCCGCCTTAAGCCAATTGCCGCATGCGGTTTTATGGCTGCTGGGCGAAAACGACCCGCTGATTCCCAAGGAATTTGTGACCGAATTCAGTACAATACAGCCGCAAGCCGAAGTCTGTGTGCTCCAGGGAGCTGCGCACATGCCGTTCTACTCGCACCCTGAGCCGACCGCACAGGCTTTAAGGGATTTTTTACAGCGCCAAATAGCAAAAACCAACCACAAGCCACACTCTAATGTCTGAACAATTCGCCACACCACCGGTCAACCGCCAGCATATCCGCCAGCATTTCAGTCATGCCGCGCCGAGCTATGACGACGCCGCCATTCTGCAGAAAACCGTGGCCGAACGGGTGGACGAACGCCTGGAACTGACGACGCTTTCCCCGCGACTGGTAGTGGATGTCGGCGCCGGCACCGGCCTGTTGACGCAAAAAGTTATACAACGTTATCCACAGGCGCAGCATATCGCCATCGACCTTTCCGAGGCCATGCTCAAACAAGCGCGCCAACGCCTAAAAGCGCCTAAATTCAAGTGGTTACCGCAGAATTTATGGTCAAAGAACGGCGCGCACCTGCTCAATGCCGACGCCTACGCGCTGCCGCTGGCAGACAAAAGTGTGGATTTATTGGTCAGCAATCTGATGCTGCAATGGTGTGACGACTTGGATCGGGTGTTCAGCGAATTCCGCCGCGTGATGCGCCCCGAAGGGCTGCTGATGTTCACCACCTTCGGCCCCGACACCCTCAAAGAACTCAAACAGGCGTGGGCCGTGGCCGATCCGCAGGGACAGCACGTCAACCAGTTTGTCGATATGCACGATATCGGCGACGCGCTGATCCGCAACGGTTTCGGCCAACCGGTCATGGATGTGGAACATTTCACCCTCACCTACGACAAGCCGATCGGCGTGCTGAAAGACCTCAAAGCCATCGGCGCGACCAACTCCAGCCTCAACCGCGATAAAGGCATGATGGGCAAAGGCAAGTTTCAGCGCATGCTGGAAGCCTACGAGATATTCAGACCGGCCGACGGCAAGGTGCCGGCCACCTACGAAGTCGTGCACGGCCACGCCTGGGCGGCGCAAGAAATCATCAAAGGCCCCAACCGCGACCGCAGCGGCCTGGTGGAAATCAGCCTTGACGAATTTGCACGCCAGACACGTGCGAAATAACCTTTGCATGTGATTCACCACACAGACACCGAGTATTAAGCAATCATCGTTAAAACTAGGTGACTCTGTGTCTCTGTGGTTCATAATCCGGCCTGCTCAGTTCATCTCCTGCGGATCGACGTCCACGCTCCAGCGCACTTTGCGCGTCAGCGGGCTTTGGTAGATCAGCGGCTCGACCTGCGCAAACAGGCTTTGCAGCTGGGCGCGTTTGGGTGCCTGCAGTAAAAGTTGATAGCGGTAACGCCCCTGACGGCGCTCCATCGGCGCCGACACCGGCCCCCAGATTTCGACCGGCTTGGCCTCCTCTGCCGGCCACTGCGCCAACGTTTCCTGCAAGCTCTGCTTCAAGGCGTGCAAAAAAGCCATGCCGGCCTGCGGATGCGTCGCCTCGGCGCGCAGCATCAATTGAAAACGGAACGGCGGCAACTTGGCGATTTGGCGCTCCTGCAAGGCCTTGGCGGCAAAGGCGTCGTAGCCGTCGCGAATCAAGGTCAGCAATAGCGGATGGTCGGGATGGTGCGTCTGAATCAGCACTTCGCCGGCCGCCTCGCCGCGGCCGGCACGCCCGGCGACTTGCAGAATCAGCTGCGCCATGCGCTCGGCGGCACGGAAGTCGGCGCCGAACAATCCCTGGTCGATATCCAACAGCCCCACCAAGGTGACTTTGGGGAAGTGATGCCCTTTGGCCAACATCTGCGTGCCGATCAAAATATCCGCCGCACCGCTGCGCGCCTGTTCGGTGAGTTCGGCCATACTGCCTTTGAGGCGCGTGGTATCGCGGTCGATGCGCAACACGGTTTTATCGGGAAACCAGCTTTGAATGGTTTCGGTGAGCCGTTCGGTGCCCTGACCAACCTGCACAAACTCCGTGCTCTGACACGATGGACAGGTTTGCGGTGCGGCGGCCTGATAACCGCAGTGATGGCAGCGCAGATGGCCGTGATGCTGGCCGGAATAGTGCAGCGTCATATTGGCGTCGCAACTCGGACAACTGGCCTGCCAGCCGCATTCATGGCACATCAGCACCGGCGCAAAACCGCGTCGGTTCAAGAACAGCAAAACCTGCCCGCCGGCGTCCAAATGGCGCTGCATCGCCACCTGCAAAGGCCGGGAAACACCTTCCTGAATGCGCTCGCCGCGAATGTCCAGCAATTTAATGGAAGGCAATTTGGCCTTAGCGGCGCGTTGCGTGAGGCGCAGATGTTCAAAGCGGCCGGTCTGCGCGTTATGCAGAGTTTCCAAAGATGGTGTGGCCGACCCCAGCACCACGGGCACCTGTTCGGCAAAGGCGCGGCGCACCAGCAGGTCGCGCGCCGAATAACGGAAGCCTTCCTGCTGCTTGAAAGAGAGGTCGTGCTCTTCGTCGATAATGCACAAGCCCAAATCGGCAAACGGCGCAAACACCGCAGAACGCGTGCCCAAAAGCACCTTGACCTGGCCGGTGCGAATCAGATGCCAGGCACACAAGCGTTCGCTGTCGTTCAGTCCGGAATGCAAGGTGGCGACCGGCTGCTGCAAAGCAGCGGAAAAACGCGCCACCATCTGCGGCGTCAGCCCGATTTCGGGCACCAGCACCAACGCCTGCTGGCCGCGCGCCAGCACCGCTTCGATCATGCCCAGATAGACTTCGGTTTTGCCGCTGCCGGTCACGCCTTGCAACAGAAACGCTTTGAACTGGTCTGGCGGCAAATCGGCCACTGCCTGCACGGCGCTCTGCTGCTCGGCGTTCAAAATGTGGCTGGGTTTGACGCCAAAATCGCTCTTTGGCAGACATAGCCCGCGGTGCGACGTCACCCAGCCTTCGGCCATAAACTTTTTCATCGCAGCGCGCCAGCTGGTTAATCTGGCGTTGAGTTGCGCCGCGCTCCAGCCGGCCTGTTCAGTTTGCAGAAACGCCAGCAAAGCGTGTTGCTGTTTGGCGTTTTTGGGCAGATCAGCCGACTGCAATGACTGCCCGGCTTGGCTTAACCGCCATACTTCTTCGCCTTCGATTTCAAGCGGATCGCCGGCGCGCAGTTTTTTCGGCAACGCGGCCTGCACCACCTCGCCAATCGGTTCGTGATAATAGCTGGCCGCCCACGCCAAAAACGCTAAATGGTCGGCATCAAAAATCGGTTCGGCATCCAACACCGCCATGATGCTTTTAAGCTTGGCGACATCGTAATCGGGGGTAGCCTGCACCGCCATGACCAGCCCAATCAGCTCCTTGTTGCGAAACGGCACGCGCACGCGCACGCCGACCTGCGGCGCGGGCGATTCGGCCAGGTCGAAACGGTAATCCAACGGAGTCAGAAACGGCCCGGGAACGGCCACTTTAACGATCATACGGCATTCAAACTTCTGGTTTAAGGCACTAAAAAAGCGTCATCTTAACACGCCTTTTCTCTCGGCAAATGCACAAATAATCCACAATTCAAACCGGCAAAAATGGTAAGGTTAAACCGAACTTGATCAGCACAAGGAGAACGCCATGTTTGCACACTTTTTCAAGTTTCCGCTGCTGGCGGCGTTGATTGCCGGCACAGCGCTCTTAAACGGCTGTACCGTGGCACCAACACGTGGCGCCGTGCAGGTACACAGCGACAATGTCAGTCTGAAACTGGCCTTTAACGACTATGACCGCAATTATATCCACCGTTATTACGGCTACCCGCATAAACACCGCAAGCCCCTGCCGCCGGGCTATTACAACCGTTTTCATCGCCACAAACCGCTGCCGCGCAACTACTATCCGCGCCCGCTGCCTTGGGAGTTGGAACGCCGTTTATCGCCGCTGCCTTCGGGCTATATGCGTATGATTATCGGCAACGACGTCGTGTTGATGAACAGCCATAACCGCGTGGTATACGACATCCTCTGGTCGATTCGCTGATTTGACCTCGCAAAAACCCAACAGGCCGGGTATCAAGCTACCCGGCCTGTTCACTTTTCCAAACGTGAAAACGGCGCGATGCGATTCGCTTTTGTGCGGATAAAACCTGCAAAAAACGCCATAACACCGTAAAATAGCCTGCAAATTCAGCTATTAATCGAAAAAAGTTATGTCGACCTCCGTTCTACTCAATCGCTTTATTACCGCGCAAAACCGCCTGCAGCTGCAGCTCGGCCACCTGGTCGCCTGGGGAGCGCTCAGTTTGGTATTGTTAACCGCACTCATCGTCATCCTTCGCTACGGCTTCAATATCGGGTCGGTCGCCTTGCAGCAGGCGGCGCTCTACAACCACGCCATTCTGTTTATGCTCGGCATCGCCTACACCTACCTGCAAGACAAACACGTGCGCGTCGACATCTTTTACGGCCAGGCCTCCAAAACCCGCCAGGCGTGGATCGACCTGATCGGCACGCTGCTATTGGTGCTGCCGAGCATGGCCTTTATTGTGTGGAGCGGCTGGGATTATGTGGCCGCCAGCTGGGCGATTCAGGAGCGCTCGGCGGAGTCCGGCGGCTTGGGTTATCTCTATCTGATTAAAACATTGATTCTGGTCATGGCCGCCTTGGTGACGCTGCAAGCCTTGGCGATTGCCGCGCGTGCCTGGCTGCAAATTTCTGACCCGCAGGCCTTGCCGGCCGAAGCGCCGACTGAGGTGGAGGGCAAACTCTAATGGAATGGTTGTCGCTGTTACTCTTCGCGGTGATTTTTATTGCTCTGCTGGTCGGTTTTCCGGTGGCCTTTACCTTGGCCGGCGTTTCCTTGCTGTTTGCCTTGATCGCCAACGTCTTCGGCGCTTTCGACATGGACTTTCTGCAAAGCCTGCCTAACCGCATTTTCAGCATTATGAGCAACGAAACCCTGCTGGCCGTGCCGCTGTTTGTGTATATGGGCATTATGCTTGAGCAGTCCAAAATTGCCGAACAGCTGCTCAACACCATGGATGAGCTGATGCGCGGCGTTAAAGGCGGTCTGGGCATTGCGGTGATTCTGGTGGGCATGCTCTTGGCCGCGAGTACCGGCATCGTCGGTGCCACCGTGGTCACCATGGGGTTGCTGGCGTTGCCGACCATGCTCAAACAGGGCTACTGCCCCAAGCTGGCCAGCGGCACCATTTGCGCGGCCGGCACGCTCGGGCAGATCATCCCGCCGTCAATCATCCTGATTCTATTGGGTGACGTGCTCTCCTCCTCTTACCAGCAGGCGCAACTCAACCAAGGCATTTTCTCGCCGGAAACCCTCTCGGTGGGCGACCTCTTCGTGGGCGCCCTGTTCCCCGGCATGCTCCTGGTGGTGTTGTATATCGCCTATATTTTCATGCGTGCCTGGCTGAATCCGGCGAGCGTGCCTAACCACAGCGGCAATCCGGTCGCCCCCGGCCTGGGCGGACGGGTGGTGAACAGCCTGTTGCCGCCGATGCTGCTGATCATTTTGGTACTGGGGTCGATTCTGGGCGGCTTTGCCACTCCCACCGAAGCGGCTTCCCTGGGTGCGTTGGGTGCGACCCTGCTGGCGCTTTCCAAAAGACAGCTCAATCTCACCACGCTGAATACGGTGATGCGCAACACCCTGCAAGTCACCAGCATGATCTTTATGATCTTCATCGGCGCGGCGTTTTTCTCGCTGGTATTCCGCGGTCTGGGCGGCGACGAGCTGATGCACGAACTGCTGGCCGATCTGCCGGGCGGCGTCTTTACCGCCATGCTGATTGTCATGGTGATTATGTTTATTCTGGGCTTCTTCCTCGACTTTATCGAAATCACCTACGTGGTGGTGCCGGTGGTGGCGCCGATTCTGCTGATGATGGGCGTGGATCCGATCTGGCTCGGCATTATGATCGCCATCAATCTGCAAACCGCGTTTTTGACCCCGCCTTTCGGCTTTGCGCTGTTCTATCTGAAAGGGGTGGCACCGGCCGGGCTGAAAACGGCGGATTTGTATCGGGGAACCGTCCCGTTTATTGCGATTCAGCTCGGCGTTTTAGTCATGATTGCCATCTGGCCGGAAATCGTGACGTGGCTGCCCAAAGTGGTTTATTAAGCCAGTCGTTTATTAAGCCCATCCTGTGCCATCCTGTGCGCTAAACGACCAAATAGCGCACAATCAGCGGAATTTAATGGCGTAATTCTGCCTACGCCTGTTGGATTTGTCGGTATTCTTGGTTAGAATCAAAAAAACTTCTTACATGGCCTCTTAAATGAACGCAGTCAAACTCCATTCACAGCTTGAGCTTTCTCTAGAGAAACTCCGTGAAGAGCGTGAGAACAAACTGGATATTATCTGCTCGTTTCATGAGGCTATCATCGTCTTCAAACCGGACCTGAGTCCGCAGATTATCAACACCCAGGCCAAGACCCTTTTCAAGGATTGCTTGCAGGATGGCGCTACACCCAGCATTGACCAGCTCTGTCTGTACAAAAACAAAAAATCGACCATCCGCTTCGATTTGCGGGGCTGGCTCGAGTCGCTGTTGACGCTCAAACCGCTGCACGGCAAGAACCTCGAACCGCTTGAAGTCTCCGTCTGGCTCAAACAGCCGCAGACGTTGCAAACCAATCTGCTGATGCTCTCGGCCAAACCGCTTTTTACCGCACAGGGTGACATCAAAAACATCCTGTTGGTCATCTACGACCGCTCCATCTACGCCCAGGCCGACGAACAAAAACGCCTGATGGAAGCGGCTTTTAACAGTTTTGACGGCCAGTTCATCACCAACGAGAAAGGCTATATCACCCACCCCAACGACGCCTTTTGCGCCCTCACAGCCCTCACCGCGGAAACCCTCAGAAGCATGACGCTGACCCGCTGGCTGGAACAGCAGGTGACCCTCAAGACCACCACCAACGAACTGCTCAAAACGCTGCTCAGCACGCGCCACTGGAGCGGCGAGGTGGAATTGCATCCGGAACCCAATACCACCTTCTATGCGGTATTGAGCATCTCGCTGTTGGCCGACGAGCAGTTCAATATCGAACACTATGTGGTCACGATACAGAACATCACCGATATTCACGAGGCGCAGATGGCCATTGCGCAGATGGCCTACTACGACGAATTGACCGGCCTGGCGAACCGCCGTCTGGCGATGGAACATCTCGAACTGGCGCTGAAGCACCACAAACGCCACGCCACCTATGCGTCACTGTTTTTTATCAATCTGGATCGCTTCAAAAACATCAACGACGCCTTCGGTCGTAAAATCGGCGATGTTCTGCTGGTGCAGGTGGCGCAATCCCTCAAACAGTTTCTGCGCGATGAAGATACCGTGGCGCGCATTGCCGGCGATGAGTTCCTGATTTTCACGCAGGACAAGGCCACCTCCAAGGCACAGGCCACCCAAAACGCCTACCACTTGGCCAAGAAAATCGCCTCGCACCTCAACCGCAACTATCACATTCACGAAATCACGCTGAACAGTACGGTGTGCATCGGCATTACGGTGTTTCCTTTCAACCCGAATGACACCGCCGAAGACCTTTTCACCTACGCCGAACTAGCGATTGCGGCCGCGAAAAAACGCACCAACCAGAAAATCTATTTTTATGAGCCGTCGCTCTCGCAGATTGTGGTGGAACGACGTACGCTGGAGCACGCGCTGACCACCGCCGACCTGGACAAACAGTTCGAACTGCACTATCAGGTGCAAATCGACAGTGACGACCGCACACACGGCGCCGAAGCGCTGATTCGCTGGCAACATCCGCAAATGGGCAGCATCTCGCCGGGCAAATTTATTCCCATCGCCGAAGAGGGCCGGCAGATCCTGCGCCTGGGACACTGGATTATGGCCAAGGCGTTTCTGCAAGCCAAACAGTGGACCGAAAAAAATCCCGATTTCACCCTATCGATCAATATCAGCCCGATTCAGTTCCACGAAGCGGACTTTGTTGAACAGACCGTTAAAACCATGCAGCAGACGCTGGTCAATCCCAAAAATATTACGCTGGAGCTCACCGAGGGCGTGCTGATTTCCGATACCCAGAATGCGTTAAAGAAAATCGAACGCTTGTCTGAACTGGGCTTCAAAATCTCCATCGACGATTTCGGCACGGGCTACTCCTCGCTGAGTTATTTGCAGAAGCTGCCGATTCATGAGCTCAAAATCGACCAGAGTTTCATTTTCCGGGTGCCGGAGAGTAAAGACGATATTGCCATCGTCGAGTCGATTATCAGCGTTGCCCGCACCAAAAATCTGACCATCGTCGCAGAAGGGGTCGAAAACCAGCAGCAGGTCGAATTTCTGCGGAAACAGCCCGACAACATCCTCATTCAGGGCTATCTGTACGGCCACCCTTGCACGGCTGACGAATTTGAAACCCTCTACCTCAATAAGCGCTGAGGTAACTTATCGCCGCATAAAATCTTTATTTAATTCGATAAGCAATTTTACCGGTCACGCATCGCAAAAGTTAGTGTATTATGCGGTAATGATCGCGTTTAAACGATACCGCCTAAAGCATGAAAGCGCCCCAGCACAACCGTGAAATCATCTCTTTGATTGCCGAGCTTAATCAGGCGCATCACTACCAGAAGCAACAGATTGCCGACTCGTTTGAAGACGGCCTCATCCTCTTTTCCAGCGCCCTGCATCCGCGACTGATCAACACCCAAGCCCAAGCCCTGCTGCATACCGCGGATACCGACCATTTTTTCGAGCAACTCAAGCTTTACAGTCAAAAACGCCAAACCAAACGCTTTGACTTGCAGGCCTGGCTGCAACGCTGTCTGCACCATCCACAAGATTGCACCTGCGACGAAGTCCTGTGGATTACCGCACCCGATCAGAACGTGAAAAGCAGCGTACCGGTCAAGCTGCGCGCCTATCCGATCAGAAACCGCCAGCAGCAGCTCGATAACCTGCTGGTTCACATTAAAGACCTCAGCATCCAAATCCAGGCCGAAGCGCAAATGCGCCTGATGGATGCCAGCTACGCCGGCCAGTTCATCACCAACGCCCAAGGGTACATCACCCAGCCCAACTACGCCTTTTGCGCCTATACCGGGCTGAATCCGGACGCCCTTAAAGGCATGACCTATATAGACTGGCTGAAAAAGCAGGTCACGCTCAAGGTGCCGTTTGGCAGCGTCATGGAATCGCTGCTGCATGAGGGTTGCTGGAGCGGCGAGGTGCAGATCAGCGCCTCCAGCGACGCCCAGTTCCATGCCGTGCTGAGCGTATCGATGCTGACCGATAAAAACCGCAATATCGAACACTTTATCGGCGTGCTGCAGGACATTACCGACATCCATGAAGCACGCAGCGAAATCGAACGGCTCGCTTATTACGACAAACTTACCGGCCTGGCCAACCGCGCGCTGCTGCATAACCAGCTGGAAGCGACGCTTGAAAATCTGCCGGCATCCCAGAGCCACACCGCGCTGATCATGCTGGATCTGGACGGCTTCAAAATCCTTAACGACACACTCGGCCACGCGATTGGCGACCAGCTGCTGATTCTGGTGGCGCAAAAGATCAAAGCCCTCGTTCCTGCCGATGCATTGGTGGCGCGGCTGGATGGCGACGAGTTTGCCATCCTGCTCAAAGAGATCAGCCAGGATGCCGAAGAAGCCCAGCAAAGCGCCTTATCGACGGCTTATAAACTGCAAGATGCGCTGGATGACCGCTACACCCTCAGAAACCGCACCCTACACTGCTCCGTCAGTGTCGGCGTTTATCTGTTTGAACCGGATTTAAGCCAAGGCCAATCCGATCAACTCATCGGCTACGCCAACCTGGCGATGCACGAAGCCAAAAACCTCGGCGGCAATCAGGTCTTTCAATTTGAAAGCCGCCTGTGCGAAACCGCCAAGCAACGTCTGGAAATGCTGCAAGCCCTGAACCACTCCGAGCTGGATCAGGAGTTCCAGCTCTACTTCCAACCGCAGATGAACGCCCGGGGAGAGGCCGTTGCCGCCGAAGTGTTGCTGCGCTGGTTCCATCCGAGTCTCGGGTTTGTGCCGCCCAACGAATTCATTCCGATTGCCGAAGAAGGCCGCCAGATCATTAAAATCGGCCTTTGGGTCATGCACAAAGCCTTTATCCAGGCCAGGGCGTGGAATGAAACCTACGGCCAGCAGCAGCCGATACGCATCTCCATCAATATCAGCCCCATCCAGTTTCACGAACAGAGTTTTGTCGAACTGGTCATCGGTCTGGTCAAATTCACGCAGGTCGATCCGCACGTCATTACGCTCGAACTGACCGAAGGCGTGCTGATCCGCAACACCTTGCTGGCGCTGCAAAAGATTCAACACCTTGTCAGTCTCGGCTTCCAAATCTCCATCGACGATTTCGGCACCGGCTACTCCTCGCTGAGTTACTTGCAAAAACTGCCGCTGCACGAACTCAAGATCGACCAAAGTTTTATCCGCCACATCCCCGACAACACCGATGATGTCGCCATTGTCGAATCGATACTCAAGCTGGCGCAAACCAAACACCTCGCGGTCGTCGCCGAGGGCGTGGAAACCCAGGCGCAGGCCGACTTTCTGCGTCAACAGTGCGACGACCTGCTGATCCAGGGCTACCTGTACAGCAAACCCATACCCGCCATTGAATTTGAAGAGAAATTCCTGCAACGCGCGCAATAAAACTCAACAGGCCGGGTCACAGGAGACAAACGCCCAGTGCAACTTTCAACCGAACAACTCGTTATGGTGCTAAACGCGCTGCCCGACCCGGTTTTCCTGCTAACCGAAGACGCCTTTTACGCCGGGCTTTTCGGCCATTCCGATCCGGGCTACTACCACGACGGTCACGGTTTGGTCGGGAGCTCTCTTTATGAGGTATTGCCCAAAGACGTTGCCGATTGGATTATGGAGAAAGTCCATCTCTCGCTGCATCAGGAAAGATTGATCAAAGTCGAATATCCCCTTTCCGCACAACAGGTTAAAGGCCTCGAAGACAAAACCGGCCCGGATGGCATGATCTGGTTTGAAGGGCATATTCAGCCTTTTCCAAACTTAATTGAGGGCAAAAAGGCCGTGATTTGGGTTGCGCGCAACATTACGCAACGCAAACTGCTGCAGGACGAACTGCTTCACGCCACGCAGACCGATCCGCTAACCGGCCTCTATAATCGTCGCAAGCTCATGGAAACGCTTCAAGAACACTTTGCAGAATTCCAACGCTACGGCCATACCCTATCGCTGATAATGTTCGACATCGATCACTTCAAACAACTCAACGATACCTTCGGCCACTTGCAGGGCGATGCCGTACTTCAATCACTGAGCCAACTCTGCAACCCGCTGTTACGCGCCAACGATCTGCTGGCGCGTTTTGGCGGTGAAGAATTTGTGATTTTGCTGCCCTCCACCCATCGGCAAGACGCTTTTATTACCGCCGAACGCATTCGCACAAGTATCGAACAGCAGCTTGCGCAAGTCGTTGGCATGTCAAATCCCATCACCATCAGCGTGGGGATCAGCGAACTTACCTCTGCCGATACCAGTATGAAAGCGCTGATAGACCGAGCCGACCGTGCGCTCTACCAAGCCAAAAATAGCGGCCGCAATCGTACCGTATCGCTTTAAGCGTTTCTGACTTGCCACCGGCAATTAAAATTTTTTTGCAATAAATTTAATAATTTAATATAATCCGCCGCGTAAATTCGGCTTGATCAAAAAATCCCCTAGCCGATCCGCAAACAGAACTCCTGAGCCATTTGCCCATCTCTTGTGAATTTGGAATCGATTTTCCTACCCTTCACACGAAGTTATCTGCCGCAAAAGTGCTCACTTTATGAACTTTTGCCCCAGAATAACTGAACGACTCCGTACAGGGATCTTTTCCCTTCTACGAAAAAAGCCGTTTCCGGCTTTCGATGACCTGAACTTGACGTTTTTAAACAGGCCATATTTATTCCAGGGCAAACCACTAGACCAAGTGTCTTAAGGAAAAATAATGTCCTCAGAAATCAAATTCGATCAACTTAACCTGCGTCCGGAAGTGCTGCAAGCCATCTCCGAAATCGGTTACGAAACCCCATCCCCGATTCAGGCACAAGCCATCCCAACCCTGCTAAACGGCGGCGACATTCTGGGTATGGCACAAACCGGTACCGGTAAAACCGCCGCGTTCGCCCTGCCGGTGTTGAGCATGATCGATCTTAAAGCCAAAAACCCGCAAGTGCTGGTGCTGGCCCCAACCCGTGAATTGGCCATCCAGGTTTCCGAAGCCTTCCAGAGCTTTGCCCACCACATGAAAGGCTTCCATGTGCTGCCGATCTACGGCGGTTCGGATTACGGCACGCAGATTCGCGCGTTGAAACGCGGCGTGCACGTCGTCGTGGGTACGCCTGGACGCGTCATGGACCACATCGAAAAAGGCACGCTGCAACTGCACGAACTGAAAACATTGGTATTGGACGAAGCCGACGAAATGCTGCGCATGGGCTTTATCGACGATGTGGAATGGGTATTGAAACACACCCCTGACACGCGTCAGATCGCGCTGTTTTCGGCCACCATGCCAAAAGAAATTCACCGCATTGCCAGCACCTACCTGCAGGATCCGACCGAAGTCATTATCAAGCAGAAGACCACCACCGCCACCACCATCGATCAGAAATACTGGTTGGTCAGCGGCCTGCACAAACTGGACGCCTTGACGCGCATTCTGGAACACGAAGACAAAGACGGCGTGATTATTTTCGTGCGCACCAAAACCGCCACGGTGGAATTGGCCGAGAAATTGGAAGCACGTGGTTATGCCGCTGCCGCTCTGAACGGCGACATCGCCCAGAACCAGCGTGAGCGCATTGTCGACCAGTTGAAAACCGGCAAGCTGGATATTCTGGTGGCGACCGACGTCGTGGCCCGTGGTTTGGACGTACCGCGCATCAGCCACGTTATCAACTACGACATCCCGCACGACAACGAATCCTACGTGCACCGTATCGGTCGTACCGGTCGTGCCGGCCGTTCGGGAACCGCGATTCTGTTTGTGGCACCGCGTGAACGCCATTTGCTGCGTTCGATTGAACGCTCCACCAACAAACAGATTCCGATGATGGAACTGCCTTCGCCAAAAGACATCAACGCCAACCGCGTGATGCGTTTCAAAGAGCGCATTATCACTGCCGCACAGCAGGACGACATCCAATTCTATGAAGAGTTGCTGGCCGAGATTGAACGCGATCACAATATTCCGGTGCTGGAAATGGCCGCCGGTCTGGCGCGCCTGCTGCAAGGCGATGTGCCGTTCTTCCTGGACGAGCGCGCCCATAAGGAAGCCGCACCGCGCGAGCGCAACCGCGAGCGTTTCAATGACGACGAGCGTCCGCGCCGTGGCGATCGCGAACAGCGTGAACCACGTCCACGCCGCGAACGCGTGATTGGCGCGCCTGACGAAGGCATGGCGCGTTTCCGTCTGGAAGTGGGTCGTAACCACGGCGTGCGTCCGGGCAATATCGTCGGCTGCATCGCCAACGAAGCGGGCATCGAAAGCGAATTCATCCGCCAACTGCAGATTGAAGACAGCTACAGCATGGTCGACCTACCGGCCGACATGCCTAAAGACGCCGTCAATGACCTCAAAAAAGCCTGGGTCTGCGGCCAGCAGCTCAATATCAGCAAGGTCAAAACCATTGGCGAAAGCGCCCCAAAACGCTTCAACAGTGCCAAAAAGCCAGCGGGCAAAGACAAAGGTAAACCACGCCGTTTGACTGCCAAATAAACCGCACAAAAACACGCGTTAAAAACTGAACAGGCCGGGTAGGAAACTTTCCTACCCGGCCTGTTTGTTTTTATTGCCTCGAATTTTTAAAGCAGTAGCAGCGCTTCTTTCTGGGCTTTGCTGAGTTGTTTGATGGCGTATTCGCGCTGCAAGGCGGCTTGGCGGTTGTCTGCCGCTTCTTGATAAACCAGCTCACAGGGGCGGCGCGCTTGGGTATAACGCGCCCCGCCCTTCAGTTCACCGTTATGCTGGCGCAGCCGTTTTTGCAGCTGGTTGGTAATGCCGCAATACAGCGTCTGGTCGGCGCAGCGTAACAGATAAACGCACCAGCCCTCACACCCGGCCTGTTGAGTTTTTTCGGCAGCCATTTTCGGCCTTAAACTTCGTCGCCCTGACGTTGCCAATGACCGGACTTGCCGCCTTTTTTCTCCAGCAGTTTGACCTGATCGATGACCATGCCGCGATCCACCGCTTTGCACATATCATAGAGCGTCAGTGCGGCAATGGAGGCGGCGGTCAGCGCTTCGATTTCAATGCCGGTCTGGCCGACGGTTTTGCAGGTTGCGGAAATATCCACGCAGCTGCGCTCCATATCGGGGGTCAGTTCGACCTTGACCGAGGTGATCATCAGCGGATGGCACATCGGAATCAGGTCGGGCGTACGCTTGGCCGCCATAATGCCGGCAATGCGCGCGGTGGCCATGACGTCGCCCTTTTTGTGTTTGCCTTCGACAATCATGGCCAAGGTTTCCGGCTGCATGTAGATGGTGGCGCAGGCGGTCGCTTCACGCTGGGTATGCGCCTTGTCGCCGACATCGACCATGCGTGCCTGGCCTTTTTCATCTAAATGAGTCAATTCGTTTGCCATATCGGTTCCTAAATCAAACAAAAGTGCTGAATGGGTAAAAGGCGATTTTATCGCCCGGCTTGATGACGGTGTCTTCCGGAATCACGGCAAAACCTTCCGCCCAGGAGGCCGACATCAATACACCGGAACCCTGATGCGGGAAGATTTCCACCACCGTTTCCTGACGTTTATTAACGAGTCGCGCGCGCAGGAATTCACGGCGGAAGTTGGCGGTTGGCCAACTGAAATCGGCTTTCAGCCAGATGGGACGGCTGCTCAATTCGCTTGCGCCCTGCATCTTCATCAGATAAGGACGGGCAAACAGCTTATAGGTGGCGAATGCGGAAACCGGATTGCCGGGCAGACCGATAAACGGCACCTTGCCCTTTTCCACGCCGATCTTGCCATAGGCGATCGGCTTGCCGGGCTTCATTTTGACCTTCCACATATGCATTTCGCCCAAAGCTTCCAACGCAGGTTTGATATGGTCTTCCTCGCCGACCGACACCCCACCGGTGGTCATGACCACATCGGCAATAGCCGCCGCTTTTTTCATCGCTGCGATGGTGGCCTCCAACGTATCGGCAACACGCCCGAGGTCAATCAGTTCAAAGCCAAGCTGAGGAATCAGGCCGCTGAGCGTATAGCGGTTGGCATTGTAGATTTTGCCTTCTTGCGGATTTTCGCCCGGCTCCAGCAGTTCGTTTCCGGTGGTAAAGGTCGCAATTTTTAACGGTTGGTAAACCTTGATTTCACCGATGCCAATGGAACTGATCAATCCCAATTCCTGCGGACGCAAACGCGTTCCGGCCTTGAGAATCACCTCTCCGGCCTGAATGTCTTCGCCTTTTTTGCGGATATTGTCGCCCGGCTTGGCATTGACGTTGATCTGAATCCCGCCGTCAACCATTTCGGTGTCTTCCTGCATGACCACCTGGTTGGCGCCCGGTGGAATCGGTGCGCCGGTGAAGATGCGCGCCACCGTGCCGGGCTGCAGTTCCGCTCCCATTTCACCGGCGGCAATGCGCTGACTGACCGCAAAGGTGTTGGCGTGCTCCAGATCGTAGCTGTGCAGCGCATAACCGTCCATCTGACTGTTATCATGCGGCGGCACATTCACCTGCGACACAATGTCCTCGGCCAGAATGCGCAACAGTCCGTCGGCGACATTAATAATTTCGGTTTGGGTGGTTACCTGCACGTCGGACAGCAGGGCGTAGAGGGCTTCGTCGAATGTTTTCATAGGGCTTACTCAAAAAAACCCCACGCATGCGTGGGGAAGACAGATTCGTGTAGATAAAGTTGTGGTTATGCGCTTAGGAGGCCCAGCGCTGCTCGGCTTCCTTGTCGCTGATACGTGCGTCAACCCAGCGTTCGTTGCCGTCCGGAAGGGTTTCCTTCTTCCAGAAAGGGGCATTGGTTTTCAGATAATCCATAATAAAATGCGCCGCATAAAAGGCGTTTTCGCGGTGGCGGCTGCTCACGGCCACCAACACAATCTGATCGCACGGATACATCTTGCCGATGCGGTGGATAATCACGCTCGACTCCAGCGCCCAACGCTCGTGCGCTTCCAGGCGGATTTTTTCCAGCGCCTTTTCGGTCATGCCCGGATAGTGCTCCAACTCCAGCACCGATACCTCGTCGCCTTCGTTGATGTCGCGCACGGTGCCCACAAACGAAACCACCGCGCCAATATCCTTGTGGCCCTGACGCAATTTGGCCACTTCCGTGGTCAGGTCAAAATCTTCGCTCTGGATTTTAATATGCGGGTAACTTGTCATTTGGGTTTAACCGCCCGTGACCGGTGGGAAAAAGGCGATTTCGTCGCCGGCTTTAATCATGGTATCGCGGCTGGCAACATCATGGTTGACGGCAATCTGCAGATTCTGGTTATCCAGCAACGCCTGGCGCCAACTGTCGCCGCGTGCCGCCAACTCGTTGATCAGGCAATTCACTGTCTGGTAAGTAGCCGGCAACTCTTCATTGGCGGTACCCAACATTTCTCTAAAGCTGGCGAAATACAAAATATTCAACATACTTGCTTCCTCAATCTTGCTAATCAGCGGGCTGGCCGTTAGCCGCCCAACTGCACCATTTGTCTAAATTCGATGTTATGCACGTTCTCATTAAAGAAGTGACGTTCCGGTTTTTTGGCGATGGCCTGAACAATCATCTGCTGCAGTTCAGCATCGGAAATTCCTTGACGCAAAGGGGTGCGCAAATCCACCGCATCCTCCTGTCCCAGACACAACGCCAGTACACCCCGTGCGGTCAGACGCACGCGGTTGCAGCTTTCGCAGAAGTGCTGCGAAACGGCTGAAATCACGCCTATGCGGGTTTGCGTACCGGCAATGGTGTAATTGCGTGACGGGCCGTCGTGCGTACGTCCGGTTGACGGAATCAAATCGGAACCGACATGTTTTTTGATCCGCGCCAGAATTTTGTCGGCGGCGTAATGTTGATCCATCATGCTGATACCGGCCGGGCCGATCGGCATGGTTTCGATAAAACGCACTTCCACACCTTTTTCCAGTCCGTAATCGACCATCGCTTCGATTTCGTCGTCATTGGTGCCGCGCATCACCACCATATTAAACTTGACCGGATTCAGACCCACCTCAAGCGCTTTGTCCACTCCGACCAGTACCTTCACCAGATCGCCGCCGCGGGTAATCTTATTGAAACGCTCGGCTTTTAACGAGTCGATGGAGATATTGACGCGGTTCAGGCCGGCCTCTTTCAATGCCTGCGCCTCACGCGCCAGATGATGTGCATTGGTCGACAGGGCGATGTCTTCAAGCCCCTCAAATGCGTTTATTTGTTTGACAAAGCCGGCTAAATTCTTGCGCACCAGCGGCTCGCCGCCGGTCAGACGGATCTTGGACACGCCCAGATTCACAAACGCCTGAATGATGCGTGCCAGCTCATCATACGACAGATATTCCGTATGCATGCCTTCGGGATGCACCCCTTGTTCCGGCATACAGTAACCGCAGCGATAATTGCACTTGTCGGTAACCGATACGCGGACATATTCGATTTTTCGGTTAAACGGATCTATCAGTTCTTTTTTCATCTTTAAAACTCTTTTCGGAGCAACGCTATAGTCACTCGGGAATAACGCATTCTACTCGAAAAGCACATTAGAATTCAATAATACTTTTATAGTATCCCATTGATTTTTTTGATGTTATAGAAATAAAAAAGCCCGCAAATTGCGGGCTTTTTGTCTTGAGATCAAGTTTGTAATCCGGAGATTACATACCAGAGTGACCTACACCTGGCGGATCTTCATGCATACGTTGTGGAACGTTATACTGAGGAGTTCCGTCTGGCAGACGACGAGCTTGTTTGTAATGGTGGATATCACCTTTACCATCACCAACCTGCGCGTCTGGGCAGTTAGTCATGCAACGCTCGTTATGGATAACTGGACGGTGGTCACAGAAGAAGTTACCCTGATTCTTCATGAACTTGTTGGCTTTCATCAACATTTCAGAGTTGAAGAAATCGTCGTCCTGAATCTCAGTGCCGTTCTCATCCAACTTAACATAGTTAGATTGCAGGATGTAACCAGTCATACCCATGTAACCTTTGTCACCGATGAACGGTGCGTTAGGTGTCCAGAAAGGCATTGTACGACGGATGTAGTCGAACAGAGTGGTTGCATATGGCCAGTAGTTACCGACGGCTTTCATCGGAGCCGGATCATCAAATGCAGACGTAACTAGGTTCTCGTCAACCGCCAATGGCAGGTAACCTTTGGCACCTTCACCGAATTCACCGTGACACATACCGCAGAACTGAACGTAAATTTTTGCACCTTCTTCAACCGTCATACCGACTGATGGATCTGGCAGACCTTTACCGTCACCGTCAACAACGATGTTCCACTTAGCCAATGCAGATTCTGCGATAGGCGTACCGAAACCGTTAGCAACGAACTTGCTGTCGTTGTAGTAGTTGGCTTTAGCGCTGTCGTGAACTTCTACGAAAGCGGCAGGAATCTTACACTGTGCGTTACCGTGGTTACCGCCGTCAATGCTGTCTTCCACTTCGAAAGAGTAAGGGTTAGCTGGATCCAACTTGCCTTCCAGACCGTCACGGCCGTAAGTTGCATCTTTACCCAAAATCGCTTCGATAACTTTGGCATCTAGGTATTTACCATCAGCAGCGCGGATGATCTCTTCGTAGTTAGCGGCATATTTACCGTTAATTTTTTCACCAGATGCACCGTCAGAGCTTCCGCTCATCGCGCTTGCAGAACCGGCAAATAGCGTTGCAACCGCTGCTGCAACCAATGTTTTATTAGTACTGAACATTTTCAATCATGCCTCCGTTTTTGCCGTCATCCCATGCATGCACGCGCCATGTAACCATCGCGGTACGGTGATATACGTTGTTTGTACCTTCCAAAGTACGCATTTGCGGCATTGGCGGCTGAACGTAACCAGTTTCATCTGTAACACGGCTCATCAGGAACGCTTCTGAACCATCCCAATTCCATTCGATCTCGAAACGCGTCCAAGCCTTGTCCAGAACAGGAGAAGTGAAGTGTGCTTCTTTCCAGTTCTTACCGCCGTCGAAAGAAACGTCAACGTGGGCAACTTTACCGCGTCCAGACCAAGCTAGACCACGTACATAGTACTTGCCAGGACCTTGCATTTTGAAGTCTGGTGATGGGTAAGTGATTACAGAGTTAGGCTCCATGTACCAAGAGAAACGCTGTGCAGTACCGTCTGGCATCAACTCAGTGTACTTAGAGGTTTCTTCACGGTGCTGTGCAGGCACATCGTGAACCTGGATACGACGCAGGTATTTAACCCACATGTTCGCTTCGCAACCTGGAACAACCAAACGGATTGGGTAACCTTGCTCACGACGCAACGCTTCACCGTTCTGTGCGTAAGCAACGAAGCAGTCGTCCATTGCCAAGTCGATTGGGATAGAACGTGTCAAACCAGCTGCATCCGCACCTTCTGGGATAATCCATTTACCTTCTGGCTTGATACCCGCTTCTTTCAACAGGTCAGACAGACGTACACCGGTGTATTCCACACAAGACATCATACCGTGGGTCCACTGAACAGAGTTCAACTGAACACCTTTCCATTCCATCGCGCCGTTAGCAGGACACTCAACGAAGTGGATACGAGAGATAGATGGGAAGCGCTTCAGGTCGTCCATAGTGAAAATCAATGGACGTTCAACCAAACCGTGGATTACCAAACGGTGCTCATCAGGGTTGATTGTTGGTACACCACCGTGGAAACGCTCGAAGTGCAGACCGTTTGGTGTAATGATACCGTGCAAGCTTTGCAGCGGAGTCATGGTGATAGAAGCCATCGAATCTGGAGTCAACCACTCAAGGGTACGACGTTGAACTTCTTTTTCAAATGGAGAAGGCATGCCGTATGGGTATTTACGAACACCGAAACCTAGAGATTTACGCGCCGCACCATCTTGCAACACTTCAGTGATTTCTGGCTTACCAGCGTATGGCGCTACGGCTTTCTTAGGGTCATAACCAGCACCTTCGGCAGCAGAAGCGGCCTTAGTGAAAAGGACACCTCCAGCTACAGCCGCGCTACCTTTTAGGAAGGCGCGACGGCTTTGGTTACGGCTTTCTTCTGTCTGAACCGCAACCTTTTCTACGATTTGATCTGTCATTTAATGCTCCTTGATTGATCTTGTTGCCAAGCAACAACACCCCAGATTCAAGAGTTTATATTTATTATTAGCTAACATGGTGCACACAATACGGACACCAATACGTTAATGCTGACGGGTAATGATATGTTTTAAAACTAAATACTTCAAGCAAATGGCCAACAAAAATTAGAATTCACTTATATAATTTTTTTATGAGCCTTTAAGCAATCGGCAAGCAATCGGCGACCGGTAGAAAACTCTACAACGCTTTCAAATCGCGCCATTCAGTCAACACCAAGATTGCTTGATGGCTTTCAACGCGGTGCGCGACAACAAATCGGTCCGGCTTTCGGGTTTTCGATATCTTCGGCGACCTGACTTAAAAAACGCTGCAACTCATCAACCGTCAATACGGACAGAATCTTGTTCATAATCTCCGGTTCAATCGCCACGGTGGTGAACTCGCCCGACTGAAGCTGAACTTGCACGCCGCATGCATCGGCCAATGCACCTTCGGTACCGTTACCTTCAATCTGTGCAGCCTGCTCGCCAAAGAACAGTTCACCATAGAACTCTTCAATCTGCTCGCTGCACGCCTCGTCAAACTCGCCGTGAAGCTGAACGCAGTACGAAGTCTCTTCCGGATGAAGCTGCTCCGTGACCAGGCTGACCTCCGTCACCATGGGTTTACAAAACGCGCTAAAGCGTTGCGCCAACGCCTCATCAAAAAACACGTATTCAAGCTGTTCCGCCACCTTATGCATCCTTTCCTTTTTAAAGAGACCTTTACACGAAATGGCTGTACGCATAAAAATGGCTAAAATTGCCCTGCTTTTCGTTGAAAACCTTGTCAATAGCCGGCTATTAACTGCGTTTTTCATCTCAATCAGGTCAATTTTTTCTCATTTTTTTCGCGCACCCCACTCGTGCAAAGCTCTCATGAATAGTATCATTCAAGCCAAGTTTTGATTTCGCCGCATCGTGTCAATCCAACAACGATGCGTCAGGTAATAAAGGTTCTCTACCATGATTGATCGCCAATTTCCGATTACCCGTATGCGCCGTATGCGCAAGGACGACTTCTCGCGCCGCTTGATGCGCGAAAACGTGCTCACCGCCAACAACCTGATTCTACCGGTGTTTGTCATCGAGGGGCACAACAAGCGCGAACCGGTCAAGTCCATGCCCGGCGTAGAGCGCTTGAGTATAGACCTTTTGGTTGCCGAAGCCCAAGAAGTTTATGCGCTGGGCATTCCGATGATCGCGATCTTCCCGGTCACGCCGGACGAGGCTAAATCTTTGGAGGCGGAAGAGGCCTACAATCCTGACGGCTTGGCACAAAGAGCGGTGCGCGCCATCAAGGCGGCCTGCCCGAATCTGGGCGTGATGACCGACGTGGCATTGGACCCTTTCACCACCCACGGTCAGGACGGGATTATCGACGAAGACGGTTATGTATTGAACGACGACACCATTGATGTGTTGATGCAGCAGGCGCTGTCGCACGCCGAAGCCGGAGCGGATGTCATCGCCCCTTCCGATATGATGGACGGGCGCATTATCGAAATCCGCGAACTGCTCGAAGACCACGGCTACATCAATACCCGCATTATGGCCTATTCGGCCAAATACGCCTCGGCCTATTACGGGCCTTTCCGCGACGCGGTCGGCTCGGCCGCCAATCTCGGCAAAGGCAACAAAAAAACCTACCAGATGGATCCGGCCAACAGCAACGAAGCGCTGCACGAAGTCAGCCTCGATTTGAACGAAGGCGCCGATATGGTCATGGTCAAGCCGGGCGTGCCCTATCTGGACATTGTGCGCCGCGTCAAAGACGAATTCAAAGCGCCGACCTATGTCTATCACGTCAGCGGTGAGTACGCGATGATCAAGGCCGCCGCGCAGAACGGCTGGATTGACGAACGCGCCGTGGTCCTGGAAACCCTGTTGAGCTGCAAACGCGCCGGCGCCGACGGCATTCTGACCTATTACGCCAAACTCGCCGCCATCTGGCTGCGTGAAGACGCTAACCAACCTTTGTAATTCAACGTTTTTAAACTCAACAGGCCGGGTAAGTTTATTCACTACCCGGCCTGTTGAGTTTTTATCCACGATTTTTCGGAACCGCTAGCCATGACCGATCTCTATGCCGTGGTGGGATTTCCCATCAGCCACTCCAAATCGCCGCTGATTCACCGCCTGTTTGCCGAACAGACCCAACAGGATTTGGTGTATGAAGCCATTCTGATCGACAGCGAAGAGACCAGCTTTGCCTGGGCGATGGAAGACCTCAAGCGCCGCGGCTACAAAGGTATTAACATCACCGTACCCTACAAGCTCGACGCCTTTGAATATGCCGACGAACGTTCGCCGCGTGCCGAGATAGCCCAGGCGGTGAACACCTTTATGTTCAGAGAGGACGGCACGACCTTTGGCGACAACACCGACGGCATCGGTTTGGTCAACGATATCGAAATCAACGGCCAGCGCCCGTTTGCCGGGAAAAGCGTCTTGATTCTGGGAGCCGGCGGAGCCGTGCAGGGAATATTGCAACCCATGTTGGAAAAACAGCCGGCGAGCATCCATATTGCCAACCGCACCGCCAAACGGGCGGAGGTATTGGGGGAGCGTTTCGATAGCGCCATTCCGATGACGGCGAGCGGCTGGGAGGACATTCCTGTAATGCACTATGACATTATTATCAACGGCACTTCCGCCAGCTTGGAAGGCAAACTGCCGCCGATCAGCACGGACGTGATCGGCACGCACTCCCTGGTGTACGACATGATGTACGCTGCAGAACCGACCGTGTTTTTAAACTGGGCCAAAGGCGCCCAACCCAACTGCCAAACCCTGGACGGGCTGGGCATGCTGGTCGGTCAGGCCGCGGAAGCCTTTTACCTTTGGCGCGGCGTGCGCCCGCAAACCCAGCCGGTTATCGACGCGGTAAGAGAACTGATTTCGGCAAAAGCCTGATCAGTTAAAGGCCGCCAGCCCGCTCAAAAAACCGGGGATCCGCGGAATAACCAACCGCCCCCAAAGTCTTTCCGCAAGGCTTTCTGCGAGGGTGCCATTATGCTTCGGCTACATAATCATTTTTCAATTTAACGTAGTGCTCTGCCGAATATTTGAAAAAGGCGATCTCCTGCTCGGTAAGCGCTCTTACCTGTTTAACCGGCGAGCCCACATACAAATAACCGCTTTCCAACACCTTGCCGGGAGGCACCAGACTGTTGGCGCCGACCAACACCTGTTTCTGCACCACGGCGTTATCCAGCACCACCGCGCCCATGCCGATCAAACACTCATCTTCGATAACACAGCCGTGCAAGACCACATTGTGGCCCACCGTCACATCGTTGCCGACAATGCATTTGGAACCCTTTGAAGTAGCGCTTTCATGGGTGGTATGCAGCACACAACCGTCCTGAATATTGGTGCGCTCGCCAATCACAATGTCATTCACATCGCCGCGCAAGGTCGCATTGGGCCAAATACTGGCATCTTCGCCTAAGCGGCATTTGCCAATCACCACCGCAGACTCATCCACCCAGCTAGTTTCATGCAATTGCGGCAAAATACCACGATAACTTCTTATTGCCATACTTCTTCCCATTAACTCATATTTGTTTTCAATGCATTATAGCCAGGCCCCAGCACACCCTTTAATAATTTCTTTTTATGCGCTTTAAAAACTATTCATTTTAGAACGTATCCGTTTATCGTTAGGATAGTAATCAAATTAAGTAAAAGGCCCACCATGACTGCAAGCAACCTGAATCCTCAGATCACCACCGAAAAACGCATGGCAAAACGCCTACCATCCAGCCGTCCCGTTATTTTAATTATTAACGAGCGAACGCTGTACGCCGTTATGACCGATTTTTCCAAACACGGCATCGGGTTTATGGCGGATATCGAAATCCCGCGCCATGAACGCGTCGAGGTGCATTTCGATATCGCCGCCCCCCAGCAAATCACCTCATTTCAGTTCAAAGCAGAAGTCAAACATTGCTATAAACTGCAATCCCAAAGCCATATCGGCGTCAAACTCGATTTCCCGAACCGGGATTATCTAAGCCTCTATGAATCCTTGGCTTCTGCCTGATCAACCATATTCCATTGATTTATGGTGAATATTAGCGTTAGAATCAAAACGGTAACCTGCCTAACGCTTTCTCTGACCCTGCGAGGTGCCTGATGACCGAAGACCATACCGTTCCTAATGAAGATTCTGCGGAAGAAAAACGCAGAGAACCTCGTTATCACACCTATAAAAGCTCTGTGCTTCTCCACGAAAATCAGGAAATCTACACGACTATTATCGACCTCTCCGCCAGCGGCCTCGGCTTACTGTGTGCGATTGAGCTGCAACCGGGCGAACAGGACGACCTGCTCTATAACATTGAAACCCTCAGCCAATTCAATGAGGCAAGTAAAGAGACGGCACAGCCGTCCATGCTGCATCTTCCTATCGAAGTCGTCAGAGTCAGTGAAGCCGAAGACGAATATGTGGTCGGTGTGAAATTACGCAAAGTACCCGAAGAGTACCACGCCATTTTGAAACGCGTTGCCGACATGCAAGCCACCTTGGGCATTGTTCGCCCGCCAGAACCAAACGAAGACGCGCCGACCCAAACCTAACCGGCCTGTTGAAAAACGGATTCCTTCATTTTTCAGTTTAAATGACCAATTACGCATAAATTACACTCTATTGGCATTAACCGGTTGTTTATACACTGCTTTTTTTGGTATAGTGAAAGAACGATTTTATTAAGTTCTTTAGGTTAAGTATGCCCAACAGCGCTATTCACCATATCACCCAAGACAAACGCTGCGCACCGCGCTTTGCCACCTATAAAAGCTCGGTAATGATTCGCGACGATGAAGAAATTTATACCACTATCGTCAATATCTCCGCGAGCGGCATTGGTTTTTTAAGCGCCGTGCCTCTGCAAGTCGGTGATTTAGTGGACATCGTGTGCAGTGTCGAACAGTTTTGCAGCCTCACGCAAGAAGTGATCGATACCACCATTGCACTGCCAATCGAAATCGCCCGCATCGTCGAAGAGGACGGCGAATTTATGGTAGGCGCCAAAGTCCATCAGGTGACATTCGAGTTTCGCCAGATGCTCAAAAAACTCGCCGACCTGCATACTGAATTCGGCACAATCAAAACGCATGACCCGGATTACCATCCCGGAATGAACCCCGAGAGCTAACACAAACAAATTGCTTTCATGCGGAAATCAAAAAGGGCGGGACGTTTTAAACGTACCGCCCTTTTTATTTAAGAGATGCTCAATCGTTGTTATTAACGCATTGTCACCAGTTCTTCCGAACTCGAAGGATGAATCGCAATTGTCGCATCCAAATCCGCTTTGGTCGCGCCCATCTGCACCGCAACGGCAAACCCTTGCAGCATCTCGTCGGCACCGTCACCCACAATATGGATGCCCACCACCTTCTCCTCTTCACCGGCCACTACCAGCTTCAAAGCGGTTTTGATCTGATGCGAGGTGAAAGCATAACGCATCGGCGTGAAGGTTGAGGTATACACCTTGATATTGTCATGGCCATATTGGCTACGCGCATCGTGTTCCGCCAAACCGACCGTACCGACCGGCGGGTGCGAGAAGATCACGGTGGGTACCGAGCTCAAATCCAGCTTCAAATGCGGCTTGTTGTTATATAAACGCTCCGCCAGATAACGTCCGGCGCGGATCGCCACCGGCGTGAGCTGCGCTTGACCGGTGACATCGCCAATCGCGTAGATGTTATCCACCGCCGTCTTATGGCAATCGTCCACGTCAATAAAGCCCCGACCGTTTGCCTGCAAGCCGACATTCTCCAGCTTCAGCGGTTCAATCAGGGTTTCGCGGCCGACGGCCCACACCACCTGGTCAAAACCTTCCAAATGCTGTCCGTCCTCGCTTTCAACCGTAATCGTGCCGTCTGCGGCCTTAATCAGCTTCTTAACCTTAAAATGATACTCTTTATGGATGCCTGCGGTGATCATCGCATCCGTCAGGGTTTCACGAATCATGTCGTCAAAACCGCGCAACACCAAATCCTTGCGGCTCAACAGACTGGTTTCGGTTCCCAATGCCTGAAACACGCCGGCCAATTCCACGGCGATATAGCCGCTGCCGATCACCGCGACTTTTTTAGGCTGTTCCGTCAGCTGGAAGAAACCATCCGAGGTAATCCCCAGGTCGCCGTTTTCGGTTTCCTGAGGAATCGTCGGTCTGCCGCCCGGCGCAATCACAATCGTCTCGGCCGTGTAACGCTTACCATCCACTTCGACCGTATGGTTATCGACAAAACTGCCCCAACCGTGCAGTACATCCACGCCTTTGTCTGCCATATAACCGTCGTACCAGGTCGTGATGTTTTTGATGTACTGTTCGCGCTTGGCCACCAGAGTGGCCCAATCAAATCCCTTGGTTTCCGTTGCAAAGCCAAAATCCGGCGCATCACGCAAGGCTTCGGCGATATGCGCCCCAAACCACATGACTTTCTTCGGCACACAACCGATGTTTACGCAGGTACCGCCCAATTTCTTGGCTTCGACAACGGCGCATTTCTTGCCATACTCGGCCGCTCGCTCTACGACTGACAAGCCGCCGCTGCCGGCACCGATCGCAATCAAATCATAATCATATTTCATACATCATCCCTTATCTAAAGGCCCTTAACAAAAAAGGGTCGAAATAGTTCGACCCTTTAAGCTACGCAGTTCAAACCACCGCTAAGATGGTCTTCAACCTTATTTAGCGAAGTAGGCCTCTAGGTCGTCAGAACCACCAATGTACTCGCCTTCAATAAAGATTTGCGGTACTGTGCCGGCATTGGCAATCGCGCGAAGCGTACGAGACGTGACACCACTGTTAGAAATCGTGATCTCTTCGTAGGAAATGCCTTTATCTTCCAGCATCGCTTTCGCTTTCGCGCAGAACGGGCAGCCCGGTTTGGTGAAAATAGTCGCAACGCGTGGCGGTTTGGCATTCGGGTTGATGTAGTTCAGCATCGTGTCCGCATCAGAGACTTCAAACGGGTCACCCGGTACTTCCGGCTCGATGAACATTTTTTCAACTACGCCATCTTTCACCAGCATCGAGTAACGCCATGAACGCATACCAAAACCGATGTCTTCCTTGTTCACCAGCATGCCCATGCCTTCCGAGAACTCACCGTTGCCGTCAGGAATCAGACGCACATTGTTGGCTTCCTGGTCTTTCGCCCATTCGTTCATAACAAAGGTATCGTTGACCGACATACAGACGATTTCATCCACGCCGTTTTTAAAGAAAACCGGTGCCAGCTCGTTAAAACGTGGCAGGTGAGTTGATGAACAGGTTGGTGTAAACGCACCTGGCAGTGAGAATACGATAACTGTTTTGCCTTTGAAAATTTCATCGGTCGTTACATTAACCCACTCACCATTCTGACGAGTACGGAATGTGACGTTAGGAACACGTTGACCTTCTTTGTTTGGTAATGCCATTTTTATATCCTCTGATTGAATTGCGTTGAAACAATGACTTGTACAACTTTACTTTACAAAACCTAATTTTTCAAACCACCATAACGATGACGTGGATGCTAGTTTAGAAAAACCCAGTTAATTAGTAAAATTGATTGTATAAAATATTTTAATAGCCTGTCACTATCAAAAACCCATTTATTGCAGGGTTGTTCCCTGTAAAGCGCGCATAAACGGCTCTAACACCTCTTTCTCCTGCGCATACTTCATCAGCAAACCCAACACCGCCTGGTCTTCATGCTGCGAAGCAATCCGCGCGCACAGCTGATAATCGCGATCCGTCACCGAACCGCTGAAGCCTTTTAACTCCAGAAGCGCCGCCACCGCGCCGACATTCTGCAACAGACAGGCCGCCTGCAACGCCTTAACGGGTTCGCCCGAGGCATCCTTGCCCACCTCCAGCTGCGGCGACACAAAATGCTCCTGCACCAGCACCATCGTCATCCAATAGTTCATCTCCGGCGATTCGGTACTTTCCAGCACATTCAAAAAAATCTCTTTGGGATCAATGCGATGTTTCTGAATCAGGCCTTTCACCGTATCCGAAAACGCGGCGCGCGCCTGAGCGTCCAAATTCAATAAATTCATGTTAATCCGTGTCCAATCGTGAGTGAGCGCATCATTATAACGCGAAACTATAACGCCAAGCCGCAGGCCACCGCAGAAGCCCAGGCCCACTGAAAATTGTAGCCGCCCAACTGCCCGGTCACATCCAGCACCTCGCCGATAAAATACAACCCCGGCTGTTTTTTGGCCTCAAAGGTTTTGGAAGAGATTTCATCGGTATCCACCCCGCCCAGGGTGACTTCCGCCTTGTCGTAACCGGCGGTGTCGTCCGGATAGAGCGTCCACTGCGTCAACTGCTGGGCATACTGCTTCAGCTGCTCGTCGGGAATATTCGCCAACTCCCCTTCCAACGGATAAAGCGCCAACCAGAACTGCATAAAACGTTTCGGCCAATGCTGTCCCAAAAATTTGGACAGGCCGGCTCCGCTGCGTTTCAAACTCAGCAACGCAGCATACACATCCTGTTTCGGCAGGGTATTGAGCACAATCGGCTCGCCGGGCAGCCAATAATTGGAGGCCTGCAGAATGCCCGGCCCGCTCAACCCGAAATGGGTGAAAAGCACCGCTTCATTAAAGGTTCTGCCGCCCGCGGTGACCGCCATCTCCAGCGACAGACCGCTTAAGTCCGCAAAGCGCTGCTGCCACTTGCCCGCAAAACTCAACGGCACCAGGCCGGGACGACACTGCGTCACCTGCAACCCGAATTGCCGGGCGAGTTCATAACCCAAACCGCTTGCCTTGAGCTTGGGAAACGACAAACCGCCGGTGGCCACCACCAGTTTGGCCGCCTGCCACTCTCCCTGCGACGTGCTCAGCGTAAACCCGCCGTCAGGCAAGGCCGAAACGGCTTCGATGTGCGTGTGCGTCAGCACCTCAACGCCGGCCCAATCACACTCCTGACGCAAAATGGCGATCAGATCGGAGGCTCGCTCGACACAGAACAATTTGCCCAGTTCGCGCTGTTCATACGCCAGAGCGTGACGCTCCACCAGTTCAATAAACGCACTCGAAGGGTAACGCGACAGCGCACTTTTTACAAAATGGGGATTGGAGCAGAGGTAATGATCGGGCGTGACATTCAAATTGGTGAAGTTGCATTTCCCCCCGCCGGATATGCGGATTTTGGCCGCCGCCTTGGGCGCATGATCCAGCACCAGAACCCGTTTACCCTGATAGCCCGCTGTGGCGGCACACATCAAACCGGCGGCTCCCGCCCCCAAAACGATTACATCCCACTCACGGGGCAAACTGGTTGCAGTCATGCTTTTTAAAACCGAACAGGCCGGGGTTCACCGGCATTGAAGAGAAACATAAAAATAAAGATCCTGAGGCCTGTTAAATCGCCACCCATTGCGCGCCGCGGCGTTCCGCCTCGGCCACCAGGGCTTCATAACCCTGCTGCGCCAGATCCGGCAAGCCTTCCACACCCAGATCGATGGTACGGCGGTCATCGTCACCAATGCTCGGCAAGCTGAACAAGCGCAACTCCGGAAAACGCACTTCAAACGCCTCCATGAACGTCACCCATTCGGACTCCTGCCCGTCAATCAGCCGCAAGGCTTTTTCGACGCGCTCGGGCTGCTGCAAATCGGCATAGTAGCTGTTCAAGACCCACTCCATCATCGGCTTGGCCATCATCGGAAAACCCGGCATAAAATGATGGTCTCTGATCGAAAAACCCGGAACGCGGTTGTAAAAATTCGGAATAATCGCCGCACCTTGCGGATACTCCGCCATGCGGATTCGCTGTGGATAGGCATCGGCACCGAACTGCGCCTCAATTTCGGCCACCGCCGCGGGGTGACGCGCCAACGGCAAATTCAGCGCCTTGGCGGCGCACTGCCGGGTGCGGTCATCGGGCGTGGCGCCAATCCCGCCAAAACAAAAGGTAATGCCGCCTTCGGCAAAACTCTGTTGCAGCATCTGCGTCAGCAGCTCCGGCTCGTCACCCAGCATCGTGACCCGACTGACCGCCAAGCCGCGCGGTTTCAAGAGCTCGTTGGCCTGCAGCAGATGCTTATCCTGGCGTTTGGACGAGAGGATTTCATCACCGATAATAAACAAACTAATACGTTGCAGCACAGCCATCCTCGTCCATTTTCTTAGGGTTTGTCCTTGTCCTGATGCATGGTTTCCAGCACATGGCTGACGCTGTCCCCCACCTCTGCGAGCTTCTCGACCACCACCTTGCCGCCGTCCAACCCCTGCAGCGCCAAATCGCGGCTGCCAAACCAGTCAAACATCACCGCCAGCGCGATCAAACCCACCAGCAAAAAAAGCATAATCAGTTTACCAAACATATACGCATCCCCCGTTCCGATGCCGTTTCAGACAGTCACAAAGAAGACCCGGCAGCCGCGTCTTCTGACAAGATTTCCGTTAGATGCGAAAACACCTGCATCGCCAGATCATTAATCACCGCACGTTTGGCATCCTCACTCCATTCACTGCCCGCGGCCACTTCACTTTGCCACTGCGCCACCGGCAGCCCCAAGGTGCTCTTAATCACCACCTTGGCGCGCATCTGCATCGGCGGCGGCGCAAAACGCTCATCGGTTAATTCAATATCGTACTCAAAATGCAGATCAGGCCCTTTGGCACTCACCTCTATGCCATAATCGCGCAAGGCTTGCATAAAGGGCGTCTCATAATCCTGCGCCTCGACCACCAATGGATCGATAACCACCGAGAACTGTTGGCATAATACCGTGAAGCGTCGATCCAGAATGGCGGCTATGCTGCTGTGTTCTTTCAAATCGGGCTGTAAACGCTGCTGCCAGCCCTGCCAGAACTTATAGGCTTCCACCAGCGGCAGAGCGGGCGCCAGCTGCTTGAGCTGATCAAAACGACTGCCCGATTGCGTCATAAAACGGTACGCCATCAACTGCTGGTTGAGCTCGTCCATCTTCTGCTGAATCTGCTGCAACAAGGGCGCATGCGCCAACGCGACCTCCACGGTCACCACGCCCTTTTTATCGTCGACGCGGCTGGAAACCACCTCCGGCGCGGGCAAAGACCACTGCGGCAAATGCGCCTGCGCTTTTGCGCGCAACTGACGTTCCAGCTGAGAGTGATATACAGGGGCAGAAAACGGCAGGTTCAAACGCGCAAGCACCTGCTGTTGCGCTTGTTCGGTCGCCATCGCCAGCGCCTCTTGGGGATGGTCAATCAAGGACACCCGGGCAAAGCCATAGGAAAAACCCTGTACCTCCTGCACAACCGGCAGTTCATCCGCCGCATCGGGCACATTGGCCGCACAGCCTTCCAGCCCCATGGCTCCAAAGCACATACCTAGCACACACAGCTGCTGAAGTAACTTAGGCAACTTCACCTCTTCTCCTCCCTAAGACTCTATACTTATTAGGCCCTATACTTAGTGCGGTTCATCATACCATTTTATGAAGAATAATCACCGCCTAAGCGCATTTTAAAGCGCCTTGCCGCTGCGCCACTGGCGAATCGCAAAGCGTGCCGGATGGGTGGCGCGATACAGCGACAACGGCATCGGCAACGTCTCTCCCAAAATCTCCGCGACGAGCAGATCCGCCGCCAGAAAAACCGACATCAAACCGCGCGGCCCGTGTCCGTTCGAAACGAACAGGCCGGGTTGATAACGCTGCGGCGCATAACGGTACAGCGCATGGGTATGCGACTGACTCAAATAGGCGCCTTGCATCCACTCAGGATCGGCCACCGCCCCCACAATCGGCAGATGGTCCGGCGTGGTCGGCCTGAAGGCGATGCGCCCGTCCACCTGCTCGGGCGTAGTCGACAACCACGTCGGCATAGCCGAAGCCGCCTGTTGCAAATTCGCGGCATGTCCCTGCACGGATAAATCCGTCGTCATGTCGGGCGCCTCAAAGGTCGCGCCGGTCACCGCCCGAGCGTTGCCGCACGGCGCCGAATAGCCCTCATGCGTCACCGTACAGCGCAACGGCCAATGCTGCATCGATGACTCAAGGTGGGTCACCTGACCTTTTACCGGCCGGATCGGCAGCTGCAAAAGCGCATTCAAGCGTTCATCCAATGCACCGCTGGCCACCACCACGCAGGCCGCTTCAAACTGCGCGTTTGGCGTCGTGATCCGCCAACCGGATGATATGGCCTGCAGACCGCTCACCGCCTGCCCGTAGTTCACGCTAATATGGGGATGCTGCAAACAGCGCTTCACCACCGACGGCGGGTTCACCCAGCCGCCACGCGGGAAGAACAGCCCGTCAGAAGAGACCTCACCGCCAACCTTGTCAGCAGCCTCCTGCGCCGACAGCCACACGGCAAAATCCTCCGGCAAACCCACGCGCTCCAACGCCTCCAGCACCCGCTGGCGCCCGATTTCATTGACCGCCAGCTGCAGCAAACCGTTAAGGTCGCCTGCAATCTCGCCTTGTTCAATCCACGGCAACAGCGTGCGCAAAGTCGCCTCAAAGCCGAGCAGATACCACTGGCTGCGCAGATTCCAATCGGCGGTCACCAACGGATGTACCGCTCCCGCCCAGTTGCCGGAGGCGTGTTGTGCGGCTTCGGTTTCCGCCTCCAGAACCCGCACTTTACGCCCCGCCCGCGCCAGGGCATACGCCACGCTGGCACCGGCCAGACCGGCGCCGATCACCACCACTTCTCCCTCGGGAGCCGCCGACGGACGCACAAACCACGGCGCTTTTGAGCTGAACGGCCGCTTCTGCGCCAGCTCGCCGTGACACATCTCGCGCTTGCGTCCATGACCGCGTGCTTTCTTGACCGCAAAGCCGGCTTTTTCCAAACCGCGACGTACCTCGCCGGCCGCCGTAAAAGTGGCAAACGTGGTCTGTTCGTGGCTTAAGCGCGCCATCTGCTGAAACAGCGCCGGCTGCCACATCTGCGGGTTTTTGGCCGGCGCAAAGCCGTCCAGAAACCAGGCATCAATCAAGGCGCACGCGCTGTCATCCAACTCCGGCAGCCCCGCAAGCACATCACCGAACCACAACGTCAGACGGATTCTGCCGTTTGCCAGCCACAGATCATGCCACCCCGGCAGCAGATCAGGATAATGTTTCTGCAACGCCTCGCAGAGCGACTGAAACGGCGTGTAATGCTGGTGCGCCCGCTGCAGATCGGCCAGCGCCAGCGGATACTTTTCAAACGAGATGAAATGCAACACGCCGGCAGACGTCGCTTGCAGCCAGGCGTCCGCCGCCACCAGAAAATTCAGCCCGGTGCCGAAGCCGGTTTCGGCGATGCGGAACGACCCGGCCTGTTCAAAACGCTGCGGCAGACCGTTGTGCTGCATAAACACATAACGCACCTCCTGCACGCCGTCGTCACGCGAGAAATAGACATCGTCAAACTGCTGCGATTTGGGCACCTGCGCCTCGCTCCAATCCAACTGCGCCGCCGTCAGTTTTTCACTACTCATGATTGTTTCCGTTAAAACCGCTTAAAATTCTCAACAGGCCGGGTCTGCGGCCACGCCAAACGCCATTATAAACGTTTTGTCGCGGCGCATTTTCGCGACCTCTCCAACGCCGCCCATCATCGAAAACAACAGCCCCTCACAATGTTGTTGTTTTTCCGACCACTTTTCCCCTATCATCACGCTATGATTTCATTTGATTCGCTTACCGCACTCCGTCAAACACTCAAGCAGCGCCAACATCGCGCTCTGGTCATTCTAAGCGGCGAAACGGGCTGGCAGCACGGCTGGCTGACGTCGCTCTGGTCAGCCACCGAACGCGTCATCCAGATTGGCGAGGCCGACCTGTCGAGCGGCCATGAGATCGAGCAGATCGACAGCGGGCGACTGTTGCACCATCTGGGCGGCGAAGCCGACGGAATCATCATCGACGTCAGCCACGGCCTAAGCGCCAATTCACTCGGCATTGCCGCCGGCATGCTGCGCGCAGGCGGCCTGTTCATTCTGCTGACGCCGCCCACGGAACGCTGGCGCACGCAGAGCAATCCCGAAAACAGTCGCTTTCTCAACAGCCCCCTGCAACCCGAACACGCCTTTAACCACTTCACCGAACACCTTATCCGCCAGTGGCAAAATCCTGACGCACACGTTGTCTGGCTCTCGCAGGGTGAAAACGAAAGCATCCTGCTGGCACACGAAAAGCCTACTTCCAGCCAATCAATCGCGCTACCCACACCAGACCAACAACACGCCATCGACGCCATCGATACGGTGGCTTTCGGCCACCGCAAACGCCCGCTGGTCATCAGCGCCGACCGCGGCCGCGGCAAGAGCAGCGCGCTCGGACTGGCCGCAGTTCACTGCCTGCTCAAAGGCAAGCAACAGATCGTCATCACCGCGGCGCGTTTCGAACAGGCGCAAATCGCTTTTACACAGGCCGAAAAACAGCTCGAATCCCTGCCCGTCGAATGGCAGCATCGTAAACCCGGCCTGTTGAGTTTTGACTATCAGGGCGCAACGAAAACCCTCACGTTTATGGCGCCCGACCAACTGGTGCTGGAACCGACCGAAGCCGACCTGTTGATGGTGGACGAAGCCGCTCACCTGCCTGCTCCGTTGTTGACCGAGCTGCTGAAACGCCATCATCGCATGGTGTTTGCCACCACCCTGCACGGCTACGAGGGATCCGGGCGTGGCTTTGAACTGCGCTTCAAACAGACACTGGATGACCTGACCCCTGACTGGAAAGCCCTGCACCTGCAACAACCGATCCGCTGGGCCGAAAACGACCCGTTGGAACACGCCATCAACCGTGCGCTATTACTGGAAACCGCGCCAAACAAAGCAGCCGTGCCCGCACCATTGACGCAAGCGGATAGCAGCCAACTCCATATCCGCACAGTGAGCAGTGCGCAGCTGCTGCATCATCCCGACCTGCTGGAATCGGTCTTTTCCCTGCTGGTACAGGCGCACTATCAGACTTCGCCGAACGATCTGCAACAACTGCTGAACGCCCCCAATCTGCATATACTGGTCGCCGAGCATCAGGGTGAGGTTGTCGGCGTGGTCGTCAGCGTGGCCGAAGGCAAGATGCCGCCGCGCAGCAACCGCAGCCACGAGCGGGTGCATGGCCATCTGGTGCCGCAGCTGCTGACCAAGCACTACGCCACCACCGATTTCATGCTGCTTTCCACCTGGCGGGTGATGCGCATTGCCGTGCATCCCGCCAGACAGCGGCAGGGCATTGGCAGACGTCTGTTGCAGCACCTCGCCGAGAGTGCGCGTGCCGCGCGTATCGACTATCTCAGCAGCAGTTTCGGCGCCGACGAAACCCTGCTGCCTTTCTGGTGTTCGCTGGGCTATCAGCCACTGCATATCGGCGTCAAACGCGACAAAGCCAGCGGCCATTACAATGCCGTTGTCGCCCAAGCGCTTTCCTCGATGGCGCAACAGGCGCTGGCGGCGATTCACCGCCACTTCCAAAGTCAGTTTCCACATACGCTGATGGAATCTCTGCCGTATCTATCAGCCACGTTGATACTCGGCATTTTGCAGAGCTTCCGCTTCAAAACGCGCGAGCCGCAGCTCGAGGCCAGCCTCAGGGATTATCTGCATGACCAACGCGGCTACGAATCCATCAGCGCGCAGTTGTGGGAATGGAGCCTGCGCCACCCCCATAAAATCAAACAGCTCAGCAAAGCGCAACAGGCGGTTTGGTGTGACAAGATGCTCAAAAAGCACGGTTGGCCGCAGGTCGCCCACGACCATCATCTGGCGGGCAGAAAAGGGGTTGAGGAGCAGTTAAAAGCCAGTATCGAAACCCTGCTTCGGGCTTGAGCGTTTCACGTGAAACACCCAAAAAATTACCCGCACAGCGGCGGGTAAATTCAATCCTCAAAGGGGGATGTTTTTAAGAGGCAAATACCACGGTTTTGTTGCCGTGAATCAACACTCGGTCTTCCAGATGGTAGCGCAAGCCGCGCGCCAGCACAGTCTTCTCCACATCACGCCCCAAACGCTTCATATCGTCAATGCTGTGCGTATGGTTCACGCGGATCACGTCCTGCTCGATAATCGGGCCGGCATCCAGCACTTCGGTCACATAGTGACAGGTGGCGCCAATCAGTTTCACGCCGCGCTCGTTCGCCTGATGATAAGGGCGCGCGCCGACAAACGACGGCAGGAAGCTGTGGTGGATATTGATCACGCGGCCGGCAAAATCGGCGCACATCTGCGGCGGCAGAATCTGCATATAACGCGCCAGCACAATCAAATCCGCGCCATACTGCTGCACCAGCGCTTCGGTCTGCGCAAAGGCTTTGGGCTTGGTGTCCGGCGTGACCGGTACATGATGGAACGGCACGTTGTACCACTCCACCATGGAGCGCAAATCGTCGTGGTTGGCGATCACACAGACAATCTCGCCGGGCAGTTCGTTTTCATGCCAGCGGTGCAGCAAATCGGCCAGACAGTGCGACTCTTTGGACGCAAACAGCGCGATCTTTTTAGGCTTGGCGGTATCGGAGATGAACCACTCCATCTGAAACTTGTCGGCAATCGGTGCAAATCCGGCCTCAAACTCGGCCAAATCCTCTTGCAAAGACGACGCCAGAATTTCATGGCGCATGAAAAACCAGCCGTTAGAGGCGTCGGTATGGTGGTTGGCCTCCACGATAGTGGCGCCTTTATCGGCGATATATTGGGCTACAGCGGCAACAATCCCTACCTGATCGGGACAGGAAATAACCAAACGGTAAACTCGGCTCATGACGACATCCTTCCATTAAGCGCATTAAAACAGTCGATACTGGCGCGGCGGCGATCATAACCAATGCCCGAAACCTATGACCGCCGCCGCGCCAATTGTAAATACATCTAAAAAAACGTCAGTTTAGCGCATTCCTACCCGGCCTGCTCAGTTTTAAAACCCTATTTTTCAGCCGGAAAACGCACTGCCCGATCCACCCCAAAACACGGCAAACGCGCATTGAAACCGCAAACTTGCTATACTTTAAGGCTTTGTTAGCGTGTCTTTCGGATTGCAATGGGTTTTAACATGAAAATCGTCTCTTTTAACGTCAACAGCGTACGCCTGCGTCTGCACCAGTTGCAGGCGCTGATTGAACAAATCTCGCCGGACATCATCGGCCTGCAGGAAACCAAAGTGCAGGACCATGAATTTCCGCTGGCGGAAATCGACGCCCTGGGCTATCACGCCGAATTCATGGGACAGAAAACCCATTACGGCGTCGCCCTGCTGTATAAGAAGGGGCTAGCGCTGCAAGCCGTGCAAAAAGGCTGGCATCACGACGGCGACGATTCACAGAAACGCATGATTATCGGCGATTTCACCGCACCCGACGGCTCCACGCTGCGCGTGGTGAACGGCTATTTCCCGCAGGGTGAAAACCGCGACCACCCGGTCAAATTTCCGGCCAAAGCCAAATTCTATGCCGACCTGATGGAATACCTGCAAACCCAATGCGACCCCAGTCAGAATCTGGTGGTGATGGGTGACTTCAACATCTCGCCGCAGGACATCGATATCGGCATCGGCGAAGACAACCGCAAGCGCTGGCTGCGCGACGGCAAGACCAGCTTCCTGCCCGAAGAGCGCGCATGGTGGAACAACCTGCTCAACTGGGGCTTGAAAGACACCTTCCGTACCGTGCATCCGGATGTCAACGACGTTTTCAGCTGGTTCGACTACCGCTCCAAAGGCTTTGAGCGCGAACCGCGCCGCGGCCTGCGCATCGATACCATCCTCGCCACCGAAGCGCTCAACGCCAAGGCGGTTGCCAGTGAAGTGAGCTACGCCGTGCGCGCCATGGAAAAACCGTCCGACCACGCTCCGGTATGGACTGAATTCAACCTTTAAACCGCGAATCTTGAATCGTAAACGGAAACCGCATGAGCCAAGTCCACACCCTCAAAATCGTTCATCTGGAGCACTACACGGCCGATATTATCCGTTTGTTGATGCGCCCGGACTTCCCGATCCTCTATGCAGCCGGACAATACATTATGCTCGGCTTCGACCAGCACGACCTCAAGCCGTTTTCCATCGCCGCCGCACCGCGCGAGGACGGTTTGATTGAATGCCATATCCGCAAGCACGACGACAATCCGTGGATGCAGCGTCTGTTTGCCGTGCAGGTCGGCGATATGCTCGTCATGCAAGGCCCCAAAGACCAGATGCAGTGGCACGAACCGCACCAGCCGGTGATTTTCGTCGCCGGCGGCACGGGGTTTGCTCCCTTGAAGGCCCTGCTGGAGGAACACTTGCGCCATCGTACCGAAGTGCCGCTGCACTTCTACTGGGGCGCGCGTCAGGCTAAAGAGCTGTATATGCACCAGGCGATGATTGATCTGGAACGTCAGCACCCCAATCTGGTGTATGTTCCGGTTGTTTCCGAAACAGACCCGGATTGGCAGGGGTTAACCGGCCTGGTGCACCACCAGGTGCTCAAAGACTACCCGTCCTTGGCGCATAAAACCGTCTATCTGTGCGGTCCTTGGCCGATGGTGCAAGCCGCCAAAGCGGATTTTGCCGCGATCGGTCTGGCGGAGGGCGCGTGTTTCGCCTGAAAACCGGGCTGTTGCAGGCGGCCGCGGCGCTCCCCTTGCTACTCGGCTCAGGCGCCGTGCCGGCCGCAGAAAGCGGTGACACCACCAGCGCGGCGGCAGTCGCACCGCAGGACCTGACCGAAGTCGTTCCCAGCGGCTTCAATATCTGCGCGCACAACATGCTTATCAACGGTGCCGACACCCTGACGCTTGGCGAGATCCGCCAACAATGCGCCCAGGCCAAAGTGCCCGAGCAACCGCTCTCCAAACGCACCCTGAGCGAAACCCTGACCGAAAAAAATCCCTTTGTGCTCACCCCGCACCGTTTGAATTACGCGATTTTCGGCCACTACGGGCGGGTCAACGCCGCCCCTTTTGAACAGGCTTCGCAAAAGCAGCTGCATTATCAGGATACGGAGATGCAGTTTCAGCTGAGTTTTAAATTCCCGCTTGCCAAAAAGGTGATCTACGACACCTTCGACATCTACGCGGCCTATACCAACCGTTCGTTCTGGCAGTTCTTCGACGACAAAGACTCCATTCCGTTCAGAGAGACCAACCACGAACCGGAAATCTGGGCGGAGTTTCACGCCGACCTCGACTTCTTCGATTTCAATCTGCACAAAGTGCTGATCGGACTCAATCACCAGTCCAACGGCCAGTCCGGGAGCCTTTCGCGCGGCTGGAACCGCCTGTTCGTGCAAGGCCTGTTGCAACGCCCAGAGGGCTATCTGAGCTTTAAGACCTGGCAGCGCTTTGATGAAAAGGACGCCTACGACAACAGTTTCGATTACGCCAAGTATCTGGGAGACTATGAAATCGAGCTGGGCTATCGCATCAGGCAGCACACGTTGGGATTAACCTTGCGCAATCGTTATCTCATCAATCCTTACGGCGCCGTGCAGCTGGATTACACCTATCCGCTCAGCAAACGCCTCAAGGGTTATGTACAATGGTTTAACGGCTACGGCGACAGCCTTATCGACATGGACTTTCACCACAACAAGATAGGTATCGGCATCGTGCTGGCCGATCGCATTTAACACCGTTATTTTAGGGGTGCCAAACCCCGCCAGCTTCAAGGATGCAGCCGATGCAACAACGCTCATTCAAACAGATCATGCGGCGGCAGATTTACTCGGCGATTGCCATCGGCCTGCTGTTGAGCAGCCTGCTGACGCTGCTGCCGAGTTATTTTATTTTCCAGGCGAATATCCATGCCGAGGCCGAACGCCTCGAGTCATTCAGCTACGCCGAGATCGACCAACATCTGGCTACCGGCTGGCAGCCGCATAATATCGAACTGATTCTGACCCACCTCAACCATCAGCTTCCTGCCGCACAGTTCTTTTTGCAGAAAGCCCCTGATTTTCAGCGCCAAAACGAAACCAAACTGCACGGTCAGGCGGCAACAGCATCCATCGACGGCCCGCTTGAACAGCTGATTAATCAGGCGGAGAAGCAGCGGAGCAAACAGGTGCAGGCCACCTTCCTCGACAACCAGATCTATCTGGCGTACCCGATTTTCTTTAAAGAGAGCTGTCTGAGTTGCCATGCAAAGGCCGCTGAGAAAGGAGAGATTTTTGCCGGAAAACTGGCGGGCACCATCGCCATGCAAGCGCCGATTTCGTCGAGTTTTGTGTCAGCATCTTCGATGTTTCTGTTTTTTCTGATCTTTTTGCTGCTGTTTATTGTGATTGGCGTGACCTTGACCAACCGTTTTTTTCAGAACCAACTGATCTCGCCGCTACAGGCACTCAGCCAACGCATCGGCCATCTCAAACTGAGCACGCAAAACCAGCAGATAAACTGGCAACGCCAGCCCCAGCAAGTCATCGAGATTGACCAAATCGACGCCAAAATCAGCGAACATATCCGCACCCTTCAGGGGATTTACCAGAAACTCGACGAACTCGTCGTCACCGAACAGGAAACCGGCCTGTTCCACCGCGAGCGTTTCCATGAAGTGATGCACAATGAAATCCTGCGCAGCCAGCGCTATCATCACCCTTTTTCAATTATCGTCTTGAAATTGGTGCATACCACGGCGCTTGAAAAAACCGCCGAACTGGCGGCAGCAGAGAAGAAGTCGGCCGAAGCGGTCGCTTTCAGCAGACTCCTGATAGACGACACCCGCTTGACGGATCTGGTGTTCCGCATCAGCGAGAATCTTTTCATCATCGTCGCACCGGAAGCCGACGCCTCCGGCGTGCTGGCTCTGCAAAACGCACTTAGCCAGCGCATCCACGCCAGCCATTTGCAAGACGGGCTGCGTTACGCCTTTGATTTCCAGATGGGCTACGCTACCCTCGGCGTGGATGGCGACACCAGCAAGCAGATGGTCCAAACGGCCACGGCACGCATGCAGGCCGACGCACAGCGCCATGCGGAAACGGTCTAGCGGATCAGCGCGCGCTCTTATCCTTCTTTTCCAGCTGCATAATCGCCTGCTTGTAGGTTAAAGCCGCCTGGCGCTCCTCGCCCTCCGCCTCATAACATTGCGCCAACGCATGAAAGGTTTCGATTTCGGGGCGCAACGCCAGACTCTGTTTCAGGTAGTTCTGGCCTCGCGCCCACAACTGGCTGCGGCAAGCCAAACGTCCCAGCGTCAGCAACAACACCGGATTCTCCGCCTGCATTTTCAGCCAGGGCTCCGCCTTTTTAAGGCGCTCAAAGGCCGGGCCAATGGTCAAACGCCCGTACTGATACACCAGACGGTCGTTCCACTGTTTTTTGAGGCTCTTCTCAATCCACTGTTCCAGACCAACCTCCTGCTGCCAGCCCAAACGCTGCTCAACATATTCGGCCAGAATCTCCGGTATCAATTTCTGACGTGCATCCAGTTGCTGCCACAAAGCATCCAGCGCGTCTTCATTCAGCGCCGCCGCCAATTTGCCGGCCCACAGTGCGATTTCAAACTCGGCGTATTCGTCACGCTCCATCGCACGGCGTGATTTCAGGGCCGGCATCAACGCCTCCAACGCCTCCCAGTGCGCCAGCTTGCGCAACAAACGGGCGTATTCCATCAGCACCGTAGACTGCTTGGGATGCTGTTCATACAGGGTTTGCAGAATCGTCAAGGCCACATCCGGCTGCTGCTCCATCAGCAGCCGCGCTTCCACCAGACCGATGGTCACATACTCCTGCGGATATTCGGCGCGCGCCTGAATCAAATATTGGTCGCGGCGCTCATAGGCTTTTTGGTTATCGGCCATTTTGGCGGCGCTCAAATAATGCACCAATCCCGCTTCGCTGTGTTTCGCGCTGCGGATCAGCTGGCGCTCAGCACGCTGCCAGTCGCCGTATTCCAAGGCGATCATGCCGCGCGCCATGGCGTTTTCCGCCTTGCTGTAACGGCGCAGACGACGGCGATGACGCCAGGTGTGCGGCAACCGCCATAGCGTCAGCAACAGTCGCACCAGCACATAACTGAGGATAAACGCCACCACGGCGCTGGCGAGCACGAAACTCAAACTGGTTTCCAGCATCCAATCGCCCCACACCATCGACACATGACCGTTGTCATGCAGCATGACGCTGGCGAGCAGCGTGCTTAATCCCAAGACCAACGCTAAGACAATGACTTGTTTCATAATTTCCCTAGAACCTGCTTGAATGGATGGCGGCGCATTTACAGACCCGCAGCGATCAGCAACGGCTGACGCCCTGTGATATCCGCGGCACGCACCTCGTCCAATACGGCCTTAAAGGCCCCATGCTGTGCAGCAAAATACTGTGCTATCAACTGCTCCATCTCATTGGCGGCGTTTTGGGCGTCGGCTTTCGCGCCGCTTTGCAAGGCCCACTGCAACCTTTCCGTCCAGAGCTGCAAGCGCTGCAGCAATACATCATGTTGCCACAGACGATCCACCTGGCTTAACGTCTGTTCGTCTTCGCGTTTTTTAACGCTGACCAAACCGGAAAGCTTGTGCAGCAGCATCTGCCAGGTCGTTTCAGCTTCAGCTTGCGGCTGCGCTTGAGAAGTCTCCACCGCGGCCTTGGGCTGCGGTAACTGCTGAATCATGCGCTGCAAGTCGGCAATCCAACGCTGCTGCTGGCGGCTAAACTGCTGCAACCGGGCGTCATACTGCGTCAAGGCCGTCAAATCCTGACCGATTTTGCGCGCCAGCTCCGTCTTGTCGGCCGTCTCGCTGACGCCCAACGCCTGCTCCAACGCCAGCAGCTGGTTTTGTACCTGCTGCACATCACCGTGCATCAGCCACTGCGCATTGATCTCAATACGCCACGCATTAAGCTGTTGCTCGCTCAGCGGCTGAGGCGTCGTTTGCGGCGTAGCGGACTGGCTTTGCTGGGTCTCTTTCAAGGCAAACAGATTGGCCAGTTTGTCGCCGATCCGGGTGATTTCACTTTGCAATTTCTGCTCCAACTGCTGCAAAGCCGCACCGGCCTCTTCGCCTGACGGCAAAGCCTCGCCGGCCTGCTGCGCCTGTTGTCCTATTTGCTGACCCAACGTCTGCCATTTCTGCTGCAACTGCTGGCCGAAATCATCCAACTGTTTTTCGAGCTGCTGCTGGGTCACTTCAAGCTGCTGCTGCCAGCTGTTCTGCATGGCCTCCAGATCGCCTTTGCTGACCAAAGGCTGGTTTTGCGGCTGTTGCAGGGCGGCGGCCAACTTCTCGTCGATCTGGGCCGTCAGCTGCTGCTCCAGCGTTTGCTTCTGCTGCTCCATGCGCGCCACCAGCAATTGGTTGGTTTCATGCAGCTGCGCCACCTGGCTTTGCAGTTGATTGATATGCTCCACCTGCCAATCGGTATCCGGGCGGGTATACAGCAGCACCAGAATCACACCGGCAGCGGCACCGCCCCATGTGAGGGTTTTGATCCAGCCAATCGGCAGCTTGCGTTTTTCCTGCTGCTCGCCGCCGGGCTTGTCTTGCGGTTTGTGGTCGACGCGGTTATGGGCGCGACGGCGCGCATTGGCTTGGGCCTGCGCATCCAATTCCGCATCCGTCAGATTTTCCGCTTCGTCCTGCACCACTTCACCGTCGATTACACGGCGTTCCGCTTTGGGGGTCACCGGTTCCGTCATGACTGTTTCCTCTTGCTTGTCTCTGCCGCAAACCACTGCGGCCAATGCTGTTGAATGCAGGCGATAATGCCGGCATCGCTCTGGGTATCCACCACCTGAATATCGCCTTGCCAACCCTGTGCTTCGGCCCAATCGGCAATGCGTGCGCTAAAGGTCACCAAAGGCTGCTGCAAAAGCCACGCAGACCCGGCCTGTTGAGTTTGTTTTGCGCCATTTTCGGCCATGCTCAACGCACTCAAAAGCGCCTGCAAACCGGCCACGCTGCTCGCCAAAACCAGCGGATGGCGGCTTTGCCTGAAGTTTTGCCAGGTTTCCGCACATAATTCACAGGGAACGCGCTGATACACCTCCCAGGCTTCAACCTCCGCACCGCGCTGCTGCAAGGTCTCGGCGATCAGTTCGCGGCCGTTCTGCCCTTTGATCAGCAGCACCTTCTTGCCCTGCAAGCGTTGCAAATCCGGATGCGCCAGCAAGGCTTCGCTGTCGAAGCGGTGGGCATCGGCGCTGTGCAGCTTCCAGCGCAGGGTTTCCGCCGCTTTAAGGGTGGCGCGACCAATCGCAAAACAGGTCTGGCGAGCGCCTGGCTGCCAAACCCGTTCGGCCCGCTGCAACGCGGTTTGCAAACCCTGCACCGCATTGGCGCTGATAAAAATGAGCGTGTCAAACTCCGCCAACTGCGCGAGCTTTTCGGCGGCAACGCCTTGAAACGCCACTTTCAGGGTGGGACAGGGCAAGGCTGCGCCGCCAGCCGCCTGCGCCAGGGCTTGCAAGCCGGCCGCCTGATGCGCCGGACGGGTATTCAGCAGCGTAAAAGCAGGAAGGTCGGCCATCTATGCGGCTGCTTAATGCGCGTGACCGTTGGCGTAAACCTCCGCCAGAATCGCCGCCGCACCCTGCGCCAGCAGGTCTTCGGCCAGCTTCACGCCGAGTGTTTCGGCCTCATCGCGCGTGCCGCTGATGCTCGCCTTCAGCAGCGTCGAGCCGTCCAGACTGCCGACCAAGCCGCGCATCGACAGGGTCTCGCCGTCCAATTCGGCAAACACCCCGATCGGCACCTGGCAACCGCCTTCCAGACGGTGGTTCATGGCACGTTCCGCGCGGGTACGGATTTCGGTCTCTTCGTGGTTCAAGACGCGGATAATCGCCAGCGTCTCTTCGTCTTTGGCAAAATATTCGATGCCCAGCGTACCTTGCGTCACCGCCGGCAAACACTGCTCCGGCGCGATTTCGTGGCGGATGCGGTCATCCAGCCCCAAACGCTGCAAGCCGGAAGTCGCCAGGACAATGGCGTCATATTCGCCGGCGTCCAGTTTACCCAAACGCGTACCGACGTTACCGCGCAGATCGCGCACATCCAGATCGGGACGCAGCGCCATCAACTGGGCTTTGCGGCGCAGGCTGGAGGTACCCAAAACCGCACCCTGCGGCAGGTCTTCAAAACGCGCATAGGTATTGGAAACAAACGCGTCCGTCGGCGCATGGCGCTCCAGAATCGCGCCCAGCGCAAAGCCTTCCGGCAGTTCCATCGGCACGTCCTTCATGGAGTGTACGGCAATATCGGCCTCACCCGCCATCATGCGGTCTTCGAGCTCTTTGGTAAACAGCCCCTTGCCGCCGATTTTAGCCAAAGGCACATCCAGAATCTTGTCGCCCTTGGTGGACATGGGCAGCAGTTCGATTTGCAGATCGGGATAGGCTTGTTGCAGTTGGGCTTTAACAAATTCGGCTTGCCAAAGGGCGAGAGGGCTTTTACGCGTGGCGATACGCAGGGTTTTCTTCATAACGTTTTCCAGAGGATTTCTAAGATTTCTGCGGCGGCAACAGGCACCGCCGATTTAGGGTCAGATTTTAAAGTGTTATCGCCATTTTACTAAAACAGGGGCAAAGTTTTAGTTAAAATAAGCAGTTAAACGCGCAATCCCGCCAATTTTGAGCTGGGCTTGCCGCCTCGCCCTTGGCGTGAACCGCCAAGCACGATTGGCGATTTCAGCTGAAGGATGACTATGGCAATCTCAACAGGCCGGGTACCGGGCACATACAACCGATTGAACGCTAGCTTCCAGCGCTTGGCGATGCTGTTCGCGGCGCTGTTTTGGAGCCTGGCGGCCTACGCGCAGAGCGACCGCCCAAGTGGTGTCCACGGCAGCTTCCAGGAGTTGCAGGATTGCCAGCTTCTGGGGCAGGAATCGCGGGCGAAAAAGCTGCCGATAGTGTTGATGTTCGGCGCGCAGTGGTGCGAGTTCTGCCAGACGCTGAGCGAGCAGGTGTTTGCGCCCATGGCCTTGGGCGGCATGTACGAAGGCAAGGCGATGCTGCTGCGCCATGTCGGAATCGACGAGCCGGGATCTATCCCCGGCTTTGACGGCAAACCGCTCAACAAGGCCAAGTGGGCTTATGAACTCGGTGCCGATTTGACGCCGACCACGCTGTTTCTGGATGGCCAGGGACGTGAAATCGCGCCGCGCATCGTGGGCATTTCCAATATCGAACTGTTTACCGGGCTGATACACCGCAATCTGAATATCGCCTATGCAAAGCTCGGCAATCCGCTGCGTCTGCCGGCCACGCCGGAACTGTATGAGCAGCAGCTCAAGGCGCAAACCGCCAGTCAGCCTGCCGACAAGCCATAATGGAAGCCATAATAGGCGGCAGACCCGGCCTGCTGAGTTTTTTGGAACACATTTTTAGCAACCCAGATTTGAACGCAAACTTGAGATTTTTATGAGCAACAACCAACACAACCAGGAAAAACTCTCCAGCGCACGCTTCAGTGAAGCCACCGATGCGTTTGTGGAGGAGTTCACCGCCTCCATCCAGTTCGACAAGCGCATGTACAAACAGGACATTCAGGGTTCCATCGCGCACGCCAAAATGCTCACCAAAGTGGGCATTCTGAACGAACAGGAACTGCAGGATATTATCGACGGCTTGGGTAAAATCCAGGCCGACATCGAAGCCGGCAAGGTGGCATGGTCGATCAAGCAGGAAGATATTCACATGAATATCGAATCGCGCCTCACCGACCTGATCGGGATCACCGGCAAAAAACTGCACACCGGCCGCTCGCGTAACGACCAGGTGGCCACCGACATCCGTCTCTACCTGCGTGACGAGATCGATCTGATCAGCGCCGAACTGAAGCGTTTGCAGCAGGGCCTGGTGATGCTGGCGGAGCGCGAAGCGGACACGATTATGCCCGGCTTTACCCATTTGCAGACCGCCCAGCCGGTGACCTTCGGCCACCACATGCTGGCGTGGTTCGAGATGTTGAAGCGCGACGTGGAACGTCTGCAGGATTGCCGCAAGCGCGTCAACACCCTGCCGCTCGGTTCGGCCGCCCTGGCCGGCACCACCTACCCGATCGACCGTTTCTACACGGCAGAACTATTGGGCTTTGACCGCATCAGCGAGAACTCGCTGGATGGCGTGTCAGACCGCGATTTCGCCATCGAATTCACCGCGTTTGCGGCAACGTTGATGATGCATCTGTCGCGCTTCTCGGAAGAGCTGGTGCTGTGGTCATCGGCGCAATTCCAGTTCATCGACCTGCCGGACCGTTTCTGCACCGGCTCGTCGATTATGCCGCAAAAGAAAAACCCCGACGTGCCCGAACTGGTGCGCGGCAAAAGCGGGCGTGTTTACGGCCATCTGATGAGCCTGCTGACGCTGATGAAATCGCAGCCGCTGGCGTATAACAAGGACAATCAGGAAGACAAAGAGCCTCTGTTCGACACGGTGGACACCGTCAAAGGCAGTTTGCGTGCCTTTGCCGATATGATGCCGGCGCTGATGGTCAAACGCGACGTGACCTACGAGGCGGCGAAACGCGGCTTCTCCACCGCGACCGACCTGGCGGACTACCTGGTGCGCAACAAAGGCTTGGCCTTCCGCGACTCGCACGAAGTCGTCGGTTTGGCGGTGGCGCATGGTGTCAAAACCGGACAGGATTTGTCGGAAATGTCGCTGGAAACGCTGCAAAGTTTCTGCGAGCAGATCACCGACGATGTCTTTGAAGTGCTCACACTGGAAGGCTCGGTCGCGGCACGCGACCATATCGGCGGGACCGCACCCAATCAGGTACGCGCCGCCGTGGAACGCGCCAAGGCGTATCTCACGACCTAACCGTCCGTACCGCGCACTACAAAAAACAAAAGCCCCGTCTGGCAGATGCCAAACGGGGCTTTTTGTTGCTCAAAAACCGCTTAGCTCGGCAGTCCGGGCTGTTCTGCCTGCTGCTTGGACAGCTTTTCCGTTTCACCGCTCAGGTCGGCAAAGGAGATAACCTTGTTGCGGCCGGTCTCTTTGGCGTTGTAGAGCGCCTGATCGGCATAGTGCAGCAACGCCATCTCATCCTCGACCTCGGTCTGCGGATAGGAGACATAACCGATACTGACGGTGAAACGCACCTCTTTATCCTGCACGCGCAGAATGGAGTCTTCCGCCAGGCGACGGATACGCTCCGCCGCATTCCAGCAGTTATGCTCGGAAGCCCCCGGCAGAATCACCAAGAACTCCTCTCCGCCGTAGCGCGCCAGCACATCCCCCTCTCGCAAGGTGTGCAGAATGGATTTGGAGACATTCACAATCGCCTTGTCGCCCACCAAGTGGCCGTAAGTGTCGTTAATGTTCTTGAAGTGGTCGATATCGATCATCAGCACGCCTAAAGGCGCTTCATTGCGCTGGATGCGCTTGAACTCTTCCTTGAGACGCTTCAGGCCGAAACGGCGGTTATAGACATTGGTCAGGCCGTCCAATGCGGCGAGACGTTGCAGACTTTCGTGCGCGATGGCGTTATTGAGCGCCAAGCCCATGCCCTGGCGGAACATCTGGATCATGTTCAGCGACTGTTCGTTGATATGCACCGGCGAGGCCAGCACAAACACGCCCAGATTACGCTGTTTGAACAGCACCGGCACAATCACCACTTCCTGCGGACGGAACTTGGTTAAGAGTCCGTCCACCTGAATGTTTTCCGGCAGGGTAATGCGTTCGATACGGTGCCCGTCCATCGCCTTGAGCAGGTAATCGTGCTGCGCGAGCTGCTTGGCGTTGACGATGCCCTGCGCATAAATGAGCTTCATCTCGCCCTCGTGCTCGATATACAAACCGCCGGCACTGCACACCGTGTGTTCGATAAGCAGGCGGATCGCCTCGTTTGAAAGCGCCTCCAGCTCCAGATTGGACGACAACGCCTTGGAAAAGTTGGTATAGACGTATTCGACTTCGTGGGCGTTTTGCAGGGCTTTGACCATCTCGTTGAAAGCGCGGGCGCTGTCGCCGAATTCGTCGTCGGAAACCGCCTCGATAAAACAGCTGTTGCCCATGCAATGCGCTTCGGACTCCTGATAGGTTTTGTGGTTGACCGAGGTTTTGATCATCGCCATACGTTCGGCCAGCTCTTTCAGATGCGGACGCACCACAAAATGCACCAGCCCGAAGTTCATCACGCCCATCAACAGACCTGCCATCAAGGACGCGCCGAAAAACAGCGGCGTCAGCACATACTCGGCAGGCACGCCGAGCACAATCATAAACGGCGGGAAAATCACGCCCAACAGCACACCGAGGGTCATCATCCAGATCAACTGGTCGGTAAAAATTTTGCGTGTAATCCTGGGCATATGCATTTGCATGGTGCGTCTCTCTTGAAATGAATTAGTCTTCCAACTGAATAACCGAGCGAACTTTCTGGCCGTTATAGGTGAAACTGTTAAGCGCCGCCAAGTCGACCAGACAGGCCATGCCGACCACCTGATAGCCGACTTTTTCGCATAACGCGGCGGCAGCCCCCATTGACCCGCCGGTGGCAATCAAATCGTCAAACAGCACGATACGGCTGCCGTCGCCTTTTTGCATCTCCAGCGTATCGCTGCCGTACTCCAAACCGTAATCGATTGAGGCGAATACATTCGGCAATTTGCCGGGTTTGCGCACTTTGATAAAGCCCTTGTTGTGCTTGTAGGCCAACGCCGCGGCAAAAATAAAGCCGCGCGATTCGATCCCGGCCAAACAGTCGATCTGCGCCCACTCTGCGTCGCTGAACAGCGCACTCATGGCGTCGATGGTTTCGACAAAATGGCTTTTCAACAGAGGGGAAATATCGCTGAAAAGAATGCCGGGTTTCGGAAAATCGGTAACAGAATCCAAGTATTGCGCTAAAGGATGTTGGGACATAACAGCTTCCTACCTTACGTAAGCGCGCTGGCGCGCTTAAAAGTGAAAACCATTATTCTAACAATTTGCTTGGAAAGACAATGAATTTTACTGATTACGAGATAAGTAAATACCATTAACACATTAGAGAACACTTAAGCGTTTTGGTCAGCCTACCCGGCCTGTTGAGTTTTTTCAAACCCGATTTTTGCCATTCTTTAGGTATGCTGCAACGCCGCTTTCTGCCAGCTTGCCAATACTGTCTGGGCGGGTTTGTAGCCATAGTGCGCCGCCAATTTCATCCAGGAAAGGGCTTGGAGCGGATCGGCAGGCACCGCCGCACCCTCATGCAACGCCAGGGCCACTTTGTACTGCGCCTGCAAATGCCCGCGTTGCGCGGCAAAAAGAGTTAAATCGAAGGCCTTGCGGGGGTTGGGTTTTAACGCTTGTCCGGTTTCGTACATACACGCCAATTCAAATGCGGCCTGCGGATGGCCTTGCTGATAGGCCGAATGAAACAGATGGGCCGCCATCTCTTCGCAGGCCTCTACCGGAAAACCTTGCAGATAAAGCCGGGCCAGTTCGGCTTCGGCCAGAACATACTCTTTAAAGGCGCCGTTTTCATAAAGATTGAAGGCGGTCGTTAAATCGCCTTGCGATTCCAGCAGGCGGGCACGCTGGTAGAGTGCATTGGGATAGTGTTCGTCAGCCAATGCCAGCAGACAGTTGTCGGGAAACCCCTTGATTGTTTTGGGCGCTTGCTTGCGCACCCATTTTGGCGTTTTGAAGTCCTTGGTCCACTGTTTAAGTTCTGCCAGACTGGGGCGCCTTTTAGGGTCTTTCTGCGTCATCCATTCAAGCAGATAACGGATGTAAACCGGCAGCTTCTCGGGTTTGCGGATGGAGTGATGGGTATGCGCCCACATTTGCGCGAAAGCGTCGTTGATTTTCTCGAGACGGTAAATGTGCTTGCCCGTCAGCGCATAATACAGCGTGCAACCCAGCTGGTAGATATCACCTTTGGCATCAAATTGTCCGTGCAGCCGTTCCGGCGGCGTATAACGGTTATCATCCGGCAAACAGGCCGATTCATAACCGCTCAGCGCCGGTATCGCCTGGCGCCAGTCCATCAGGTAAAAACGCCGCTTGGAGACCCAAATGCGTCCCGGCTCAATGGCGGTATGCACAAACCCGACCTGATGCACTTTTTCGAGGACGGCTATCATGTCTTGCAGCAAACGCAGCCAGGACTTTTCCGTTAAAGCGCCCTTTTTGGCAACCTGCTGTTTGAGTGTGCGTTTGGCTTTCAAGTCAAAGAATTGCAGATAATGAAAATCCACTTTGCGGATTTCGTTGAAACGCGCAAAGTTTTCAAATTGGTCCAAATAGTGCAGCAGATCCTTTTCCCGCTTAATGGCATAGTGATTCTGCAGGTCGTCCAATACCTGAATGACTTGCTGATGCGAGCCATCGGGACGCTGTTGCTGGGCTGCATACAACGCCACCGAAGAACCTTTGCGCAACGGCCTGACCTCGCATAAATCGCTCTGTTGCTCCAGCAGGGCTAATACCGGATCTGCCATATTTCCTCCATGCTTCACTAGGCTTCCACCAATAAAAAAGGCACCATAAAGATGCCTTTAAAGGTGCCTTTTGATTGTAACTCAATAATCAGTTACTCTCATAGTCGACTTTTAGGTCGTCTATTTCGTCCACATCAGATGGCTGGTCTTCCAAATAAACTGTCGTCAATACACTAGATCCCTGATCAAACCCGTCAGAATCTATGTCCACTTTAACATCATCAGGGACACCATCCGAATCACTATCAGCCCCCACTCGTGTCAGTTGCATGTAATCTTCCAATGTTTCTGCCGTGACTTCACTATCGCTGTCAATCACATCACTGACTTCCAATACATCCTGTTCGGTATCATAATTGGTAATGGTGACGTCACTGCCTTCATCATCCAAATCAAATACATCCTGAACATCCGTCGTGCCGTGATAGACATATCCAACCTCCTCGTCGCCACCATAAAGGTTGACCGTGACATAGGAGGAAGCAGATTCATCATCGTCCGACACGGAATACGGGAATGTCATCGACACATCTTCATCAACCGCCAGCGTTGTCATAGTGTCAAAACTTAGCTGATAAGGACGCTCCGTTGCATCGTCAGCACTAAAGACCACTTTATCGATATAGACTGCACCATCCAAATCCGCTGTGCTAATTGTCAATGTGGCTTGTCCATCCACATTCAACGTTTGAAACTCAGAAGAATGAATTTCATTACCGTCCGCATCAACACCGTAAATCATGTAGGTAGCAGTGGCGTTTTTATCGGCTTGTGCATCCAAGGTAACCGTTAAACTCTGAATACCCGAAGGCATATAGTCATAAGTATTACCACCCTGTACAAATGAACCGCTATCCGCCGAGAAATCAATTGTCAAAGCCTCACCGGCATCAATAAAGGTGTTATCTGCACCCATAATACTACTATTGGTATTTACCGCATCTTGATCGCTATCCGCCGTGGCTTTAGCGGTTGCAATCAGTTCACCGCTATCGTCAAATAGCGCAAAACCATAAGCTTCACCACTCCCACCGTGAACACTACCAAAATCGATTGGATCGGTAGTCGTATATCCCGCCATCATGCTGGCTTGTTGATCAAAGGTAAAACTAGGCTGATCACCGTCTAAACTGACGGATAAAGTGAATACTGGATCAGGATTACCCTCCACTGTACCAACCAACGTATCAGGCGAATCGCCATAAGTGACCGTTACCAACTTGCCGTTTGAATACAATTCATTACTGCCTGTCGAAGTCCACGCAAAAATGTTTTCACTATCACCCGACAATATAATCGGCATGGCCGAATCAACGAGATCTCCCGCAAGATTATCTGAGTGAATCACAATGGGTTCTGCTTCTGGAGAATCGTTCACTGAATTGACTGTTAAATTCACTGTCGCACTGTCAGTTCCACCATTACCGTCGCTCACTGTGTAGGTGAAACTATCATCCCCAAAGTAATTAGAATCAGGCTTATAAGTGAACGTACCATTCCCATTATCCACAACCTCACCATGTAAAGGCTGCGTAAATCCGGTAATCACCAACGTATCTTGGTCAATGTCCGTATCGTTGCTTAACAGTGACGCTGCGCTGATTTCCAACGCAATATCTTCATCGGTGCTGTACGCATCATCTAACGCAACCGGCGGGTCGTTTTGCGGATTGACAGTTATACTTACCGTTGCAGTATCCGTTCCGCCTTGGCCGTCGGTGATGGTGTAGGTGAAGCTGTCAGGACCGTTGTAATTGGCAACCGGTGTGTAGGTGACGGTGCCGTCGCCTTCAATCACAACATTACCGTGCGCAGGTTGAGTCACGCTTTGTACTGTGATGGTATCACCGTCCAAATCGCTGTCATTGGCCAGTACGTCAATA
>NZ_JACBGH010000002.1 GCF_013391695.1 Thiomicrorhabdus cannonii | reverse complement strand
GATAGACTTGCCCCCAATAACGTATTTGACGACTGGGTATGCCGGTGAGTGTTGAGAGAGCGGTAGAATTTTCGCCCTGAAGATAGCGCTTTGCTATGGTGACTTTTGTATTGCGACTGTATTTGGACATGAAAAACCCCCAAAGTTGGTGTCCAACATTTGGGGGTCACTTCAAATTGCCGGTTTTTTTGTGACATTTGCGGAGGGTGGGTAATCAGCCAGCAGCACCAAAAACCAAGCCCACATAAGTGGTCACGGCCATGGCGATGGCACCCCAGATAAACATGCGCACCGCACCGGTCAGCATGTTGGCGCCGCCGGTTTTGGCGGCCAGTGCGCCCAGAAACGCCAATAGCAGTAATGAAGCGCCGGCCACAATATATCCCATGTTTTCCATCGGGAGCAGGGCGACCAGCAGTACCGGCACCGCGGCACCGGAAACAAAGGAGGCGGCGGAAGCAAAAGCCGCTTGCAGCGGGCGGGCGCTGTGTACTTCATGCAAACCCAGTTCGTCTTTGGCATGTGCGCCCAAGGCGTCATGCTCCATCAATTCCAGCGCGACCTGATGTGCCGTGGCTTCACTGACACCGCGCTGGCGGTAGATGAGTGCCAGCTCGGCCAGTTCTGTGTCCCAATCCTCTTCAAGCGCAATGCGTTCTTTCTCCAGATCGGCTTTTTCGGTGTCGGATTGCGAGCTGACGGAAACATATTCGCCGGCCGCCATGGACAGAGCGCCGGCGACGAGTGCGGCGACGCCGACCAGCAATATCGAATCCTTGTCGGCACCCGAGGCGATGACGCCCACCAATAGACTCACCACCGAGATAATGCCGTCGTTGGCGCCGAGCACCGCCGCTCTGAGCCAGCCCATGCGGTGGCTGAAGTGTTCTTCGACCAGATGTTTTTCCAGCATCTCTTCGGTAAAGTGCGCCATGCCAATCTCCTTGTAAGCGGTTTGTCCCATCTTACCCGGCCCGTTGAGTTTGCAAAAGCCCTTTTTGAAAACGCTTTTATTCGTCGCTTTGCTGGCGGTACGGCTCTATAAAGGCATTAGGAATCGGGCGGGGTTTGTGTTTGACCAGGTCGATGCAGACATAGGTGGCTTCGGCGCTAAAGACGGTTTTGGCGTCGCGCGGACGGATAATCTGGAAATGACGTTTGCGTAGGCAGCAGCCAAGGCGTTCGCCGACCCAGGTGGCGATCAGAAGTTCATCACCTTCGTAGCAGCTGGCGTGGTAGTGCATGCAGTTTTCATAGACGGCCATGATGCGGTTGAGCTGTTTCTGTAGATCATGGTTGATGCCGACCGCTTTGGCATGCGCCCAAGCGACCTGTTCCATCCACGCTAGATAGCTTTTGTTGTTGACGTGGCCGAGGAAGTCGAGTTCGTCCTGGCTGACGGTGTGCGGCTGAATAAACGGGGCAGGATGTTGCCACTCAAGCGCGGCTGAATCGTTGGTTCGCATTACTTTTACAGGCTTTTTAGGTAGAATACTCCGCATTATAAAGAATTTAGCCAAGAGTTTAGAGAGACAGCTTATGTCGGGTAATACGTTAGGACAAAATTTTCGCGTCACCACCTTCGGTGAAAGCCACGGGATTGCGTTGGGTTGCATTGTGGACGGCTGCCCGCCGGGATTGGCGTTGAGCGAGGCCGATATTCAGATTGAACTGGATCGCAGAAAGCCGGGTACCTCCAAACACGCTACGGCGCGCCGCGAGGACGATGTGGTGCAGATTTTGTCGGGGGTGTTCGAGGGCAAGACCACCGGTACGCCGATCGGCATGATTATCCACAACACCGACCAGCGTTCGCAGGACTATTCCAAGGTGGCGGAAACCTTCCGTCCCTCGCATGCCGACTATACTTATACGCAGAAGTACGGCTTGCGCGATTACCGCGGCGGCGGGCGTTCTTCGGCGCGCGAAACGGCGATGCGCGTGGCCGCCGGGGCGATTGCCAAGAAGTACCTGAAAGAACGTTTGGGTGTGGAGATCAAAGGCTATCTGTCGCAGTTGGGGCCGATCAAGGTCGAGAACGTGAGCTGGCCGTTTGACAACGACAACGAGTATTTCTGCCCGACCGTGGAAAAGCGCGAAGAGATTCGCGTTTATATGGACAACCTGCTGAAACAGAAAGATTCGGTGGGCGCGAAGATCACGATTGTGGCCAAAAACGTGCCGGTGGGGTTGGGCGAGCCGATTTTCGACCGTTTGGATGCGGATTTGGCGCACGCCTTGATGAGCATCAATGCCGTGAAAGGCGTGGAGATCGGCGACGGTTTTGCGGTTGCCGGACAACGCGGCACGGAGCATCGTGACGAGATGACTCCGCAAGGCTTTGTGTCGAACCATTCGGGCGGGATTCTGGGCGGGATTTCCACCGGTCAGGACATAGTCGCGCATATCGCGCTGAAACCGACTTCCAGCATTATGACGCCGGGTCGCTCCATCAATACGCAGGGCGAGGCGATCGAGATGGTCACCAAAGGCCGCCACGACCCATGCGTAGGCATCCGCGCCACGCCGATTGCCGAAGCGCAAATGGCGATTGTGCTGCTGGATCACTTTATGCGCAACCGCGCGCAGAACGGCGACGTGGTGCCGCCGATCATCGATCTGGCCCATGCCGGAAAATAAGCCCTTAGCGGACACGTCAGACCATCGGGGCGAACGCCCCTGTTCCTATAAGACAGCCTATTCACGGCTGTCTTTGCATTATTTCTTCTATTTCAGCGTGCTCGGTGCGCTTTTGCCTTACCTAGGTTTGTATTTTCAATCACTGTCGTTTTCCGCCGTGGAAATCGGCCAGTTATTGGGCGTGTTGCTCGCCACCAAGGTGATTGCACCCAATCTGTGGGGCTGGCTGGCGGACCGTTCCGGTTATTCGATAAAATGGGTGCGGCTGGCCACCGGGCTGACAGTGCTGATCGGTGCCGGTTTGTTGCTGTTTGACACCTATTGGCCGCTGCTGCTGACCATCCTGTTTTTCAGTTTTTTCTGGCACGCCTCTTTGCCGCAGTTCGAGTCTTATACCTTTGGTTGTTTGGGGCACGAAAAACACCGCTATGGCGAGATCCGCCTGTGGGGGTCGGTGGGCTTTATTGCCGCCGTGCTGGCGATCGGCTGGCAGGTGGAGCACTGGGGCATCGGCGTCTTGCCGTGGGATCTGTTTGCCTTGCTCGGCGTGGTGTGGCTGACCACCTTTCTGGTGCGCGACTATCAGCGTCCGGTGGTGATGGACAACAGCGCAGGTTTTGTCGATATTCTGCGGCAGCCGGCGGTGTGGCATCTGCTATTGGTGAGTTTTTTGGTGCAGTTGTCGCACGGCACTTACTATGCGTTTTTTACGATTCAGCTGACCGATCTGGGGTATGACAAAACCGCCATTGCCTGGCTGTGGGCGTTGGGGGTGATTGCCGAAATCGGGGTGTTTCTGTACATGGCGCGCCTGTTTCAGCGCTACAGCGTGCGGTTCCTGATTTTGCTGAGTCTGTTGCTGACCTTTATCCGCTGGAGCATGAATGCGACGCTGGCGGAGTATTGGCCGTTAATGATCTTGGCCCAGCTCCTGCATGCGGCGAGTTTTGGTTTGTTCCACGCGGCGGCGATCCATTTGATTGACCACTATTTTCAGGGGCGTCACCACGGCAAAGGGCAGGCGATTTTTGCAGCCAGCAGTCATGGTCTGGGCGGGGCCCTGGGGATGTTGATGGCAGGCTATGCCTGGCAAAGCGGACAGGCCGGCTTGGCGTATGGCTTGTGCGCCCTGGCAGTCTTGATGGCCGGATGGTTTGCATGGCGCGGCGTGCGGTGATTTAAAGCCCTGTCCTAATCAACTGAGCACCCGGCCTGTTGCTTTTGAACAGGCCGGGTGCTCGACAGCTGGGGTTAATTGAGGTGCCCAGTTGTTTAGGGCAGGGTTTGTTCGAACTCCGCCAGTGGTTGCGGACGCCCGAAGAGGTAGCCCTGGTAATGCAGGCAGCCGAGGGTGGCAAGGGCTTTTTGCTGTTCCTGGGTTTCGACCCCTTCGGCAATGACGTTGAGCTGCAGTTCTTGCGCCAGGGTAATGACCATTCTGGCGATGGCGGCGTCGTTGGGGTCTTCGAGAATGTCGCGGACAAAACTCTGGTCGATTTTCAGCTGGTCGAGCGGCAGACGCTTGAGATAGCTCAGCGAGGAGTAACCGGTGCCGAAATCGTCGAGCGAGATGGCGATGCCGAGGGTTTTGAGTTCGCGCATTTTCTGCATCACCTGCTGAATGTCGGCCACAAACAGCGACTCGGTCAGTTCAAGTTTGAGTTTGTTGGCCGGTGCGCCGCTGCTTTGCAGTGCCCGGGTGACTTGTTCGACAAAGTCGGCCTGGTAGAACTGGTGGGCGCTGACATTGACCGCCAGCGTCAGATGCTGTAAAGCGGGATGCTGCTGCCAGTGGTAGAGGGTTTGGCAGGCCGATTGCATGACCCATTGGCCGATAGGCAGAATCAGGCCGCACTCTTCTGCCATAGACATAAACACATTGGGCGCGAGCAGGCCGCGTTGCGGATGGTGCCAGCGCAGCAGCGCCTCGGCGCCCGTGGTTTGTCCGTGTTCATCCACCTGCGGTTGGTAATAGAGTTCGAAGTTGTTTTCTAGCACGGCGGTGCGCAGGTCTTTTTCGAGTTCGCTGCGCGCGGTGATCTGCGCGAGCATGCTTTCCTCAAACAGCTTGTAGGTGTTGCGGCCGCTGAGTTTGGCCTGATACATGGCGACTTCGGCGAATTTGAGCAGTTCCTCGTGCGAACTTTTTTCGTCGAGCGCGAGGGCACCGCCGAGACTCACGGTAATCTGGTAGTCGCGCTGTTCGACCAGGTAGGGACGGTCAAGGTCGTCGAGCAGCAGACGGATGGTTTCTTCGAGCTGCAGGCGGGCAGCTTGCACGGAACGCTTGAGTTTAGGCAGCATGACGACGAATTCGTCGCCGCTCAGGCGTCCGGCAAAACAGGTGTTAGCGCAAAACTCGTTGAGTCGTCCGGAAACGGCCTGTAGCAGTTTGTCGCCGAACTTGTGGCCGAGGGTATCGTTGAGCAGTTTGAAATTGTCGATGTCGAGCAAAATCAAGCCTAAGCGGCCCCCCGGATGCGTTTGAGTGTGTTGGGCCAGCGTCTGTTCGATCAGATGGCGATTGGGGAGTTGGGTGAGATTGTCGTAATGGGCCAGATGCTGGATGTTGGCATTGGCCTGGTCGAGTTTCAGTTGATGACGCCAGGCTAGGCTGAAACCGAACAGGCCGATGAGCCATACCACGGCGTGGCTGATGGAGAGTTCGATGCGGCGCGTGGTTTGATGTTGCAGCAACGGTTTCATGGGTAGGTAGGCGGCAATGCCACCGCGCACATCGCCGACCTTGTAGCCCTGCTGGGCGTGGCATTTGAGGCAGGGCGCCTCCACGATAAACGGCACCATCATGCGCAGGTGCGTTTCGCCATCGATTTCGCCGAGCGACTGGACGCGTTCAGGTTTGATTTCAAAAGAATTGAGTGCGGCGGTTTCCCATTCGTCGGGAACGTTGTTGGGATTGATGGGGTTGAGGCTGGTAATGACGGTTTTGGTGCCGTATTGGTCGGCGAAATAGAGTTGCATTTCGCGGAGCATATAGGCTGGATTCATGAGGGTGAGCGCTTGACCGTCGGTGGTCATGACATTTTTGCCGGGCACATTCAGGTAGGGATTGGGCGGCGTGCGTTCGGTTGGCGGCACATAGACGCCACCGTGCGAGGTGGCCCAGTTGCGGTAACTGAGGTCTTTGTTGAGGGCGGCCAGTGCTGCGGACTCTGCCGTTTTCAGGGTGGCTTGCCAGAGGCTGTAAAAGTTGTAGCCCAGGGAAGCGAGAATCAAGCCCGTCCAAAGCAGCATAACGCCGATAAAACGGTGTGTGGCATTCTGTAAGGTCATGATGATTCGGCCATAAACCCCATAAAAAAGACAATAAAAAAGACTTTGAACCGCGCGTTTCGCCATCTTAACACGCGTAAGTGTTTTTTCGGTACAATTTGGGTTTTAAAACGTCTGGATGTAAAAGGAGCAGGTTATGAGATTGTTGCACACAATGTTGCGGGTGGGTGATTTGGACAGATCCATCAAGTTCTACACCGAGGTGTTGGGCATGAAACTGCTGCGCCAGAAGGATTATCCGCAGGGGGAGTTTACCCTGGCGTTTTTGGGTTACGGTAACGAGGAAGAGAATACCGTATTGGAACTGACTTATAACTGGGGAGTGGACAAGTATGAACTGGGTACGGCGTATGGTCATATCGCCATTGAAGTGCCGGATGTCTATGCGGCTGCGGAAGCGATCAAGCAGGCTGGCGGCAAGATTATTCGCGAAGCCGGACCGATGAACGCCGGCACCACCATTATCGCCTTTGCGGAAGATCCGGATGGCTATCAGATCGAGTTCATTGGCGCAGACCATGTGCGCAGTTGATTGCTGGCATCCAAGTTAAAATCATGAAGAGACCCGGCCTGCCGGGTTTTTTTATGGGTGAAATCGGCCAATAAACCTACATGATTACTAGGGTGATTACTTTTTTCTTTGACTCTTAAAGTAATTTTGATGCGTATTTGTACCATATCGGTAAAGACTTCTGCCGCATTTGTGTAATATATCCAGTGGTTTAACCATGAAATGATTATGGCTTTCAGAAGAGGATGTCTATGCGCAATAATCAGCCCGTAACGGATAATGAGTATAAGGTCCCGCAAGGTGTGACCTTGGTGTCGGAAACCGATTTGCATGGAACGATTACGCATTGCAATGATGCGTTTGAAATCGCCAGCGGATTTTCCCGCCGTGAATTGATCGGCCAGCCGCACAATATTGTGCGCCATCCGGATGTCCCCGAGGCGGTGTTCGAGGATATGTGGCAAACGTTGAAGACCGGGCATCCCTGGACGCAAGTGGTCAAAAACCGTCGGGCCGATGGCGGATTCTATTGGGTGAGGGCCAATGTGACGCCGGTGTATAACAACGGCGATTTGCGCGGTTATATGTCGGTAAGATGCGCGGTTTCCGCCGAGGAGATTGATGCGGCCGAAAGGGCCTACGAAGCGATCAGAACCGGGGTCAGTCGCATTAAACAGGGGCACCTTGTTGCCGGCTACGACTGGCAGCGGCTGAATGTTTTCGCGCATCTGAATCCCGCGGTGCAACTGATGCTGTGGGTTTTCCTGTTGTATCTGGTGCCGGTGCAGGTTTACGCGGCGGTCAATCAATTGGAGATGGCCGGCCCCTTGAGTTTTGCGCTGTTGGGTTTGATTCCGCCGTTGGTGTACGGCTTGAGAAAGCAGCGCGCACATCGCCAGGGATTGCACATACTGCAACGCATCGCCAACTGCGAAGAGGTTGAGTTTGAGCGTTTTAATCCAAAAAATCTCACCGGACGATTGTTGAGTGCGATGAAAGCCGCTTCGATTGCGATGCGCGCCCGCAATGAAGATTCGTTGTTTCAGCTGGACAAGGCCAAGCAGCTGGAAATTGCCATGGAACAGATCAGTTCCAATATCATGATTGCCAACAGCAAGCTTGAAATCGTCTATATGAACAAACATATGCGCCATTTTTTAAAAGAGCGTGAAGAGGCGTTTAAGTTGGCGCTTCCGGATTTTGATGCCGATAGGCTTTTGGGCGCGAATATTGACAGCTTTCACCGCCATCCCGAGCATAACCGCGCGATGCTGCAACAGATCAAGAGTCCGACATTAACCGAGATCACGTTGGGCAGTTTTCATCTGGGATTGATGATTATCCCGGTCTTCAACCGCAACGGCGAACAAATCAGCACGTTGGTGGAGTGGCAGGATAAAACGGCCGAGAAACAGTTGATTGAACAGATTGGTACGGCGGTGAAGGCGGCCGAAGAAGGCTTGCTGGATCGACGCATCGATCTGTCGCAAACCAGCGGAATCGTCAAACAGTTGGGCGAGTCGGTCAACCGCTTGTTGGAGACGATTGAAAACCCGATTAAAGAGGCGGTGAATGTGTCGGTCGCGCTGGCGGAAGGCAATCTGACCGAACACGTGGAAGGCGATTATCTGGGACGTTTTGCGGTGTTGAAAGAGAGTTTGAACGTGGCGGTGGATAATTTGAGTTCCATGATGGCGCAAACGCGCATCGCCGCGCATAACGTGTTGCAGGGAACCGAGCAGATTAATCGCGGCAGTCAGGATTTGAATGCGCGCACCCAGAATCAGGCGATTTCGCTGGAACAGACCAGCGGCAATATGGCTCAGATGACCTCGGCGGTGAAACAGAGCGCCAATAATGCCGCCGCGGCGGAGACGATTACCCAGAAGACCGCCAGTATGGCCGAATCGGGTGTTGAGGTGATGCAGAATGCGATCCACTCCATGGAGCAGATTCATGCGTCGAGCCAGAAAATTCAGGACATTATCGAGTTGATCGATTCGATTGCCTTCCAAACCAATCTGCTGGCGTTGAATGCCTCGGTGGAAGCGGCACGTGCCGGAGAACATGGTCGCGGCTTTGCCGTTGTGGCCTCGGAAGTGCGGAATCTGGCGCAGAAATCGGCCGATGCCGCAGAGGATATCCGTAAACTCATCGAGGATACGACGCGCAAGGTGGCCGACGGAACGCAAACCGTCAAGGCTTCGGGCGAGGCGTTGAATGAGATTGTTGCGTCGGTTAATCACGTCAAACAGATCATTGAGGAGATCTCGCACTCCAGTACCGAACAAAGCGATGGAATCGGGCAGGTGAATCAGGCGATCACCGCGATGGACGGTGCCGTTCAGCAGAATGCCGCCCTAGTGGAGGAGACGGCGGCGACGGCGGAGGCGCTGCGCAAGATGTCGGATATGATGATTACCACCGTCAATCATTTCAAAATCAGCGAAGCGGTACTGCAGCAGACCAGTGTTTCTGCAGAGGAGTTTGACTTTGCCTCCGCCAAGCGGGCGCATCGCCGTTGGCGGGTGAATGTACGCGCCTATATCAACGATGTGGATGTGCATTTCAATAAGCAGGCTGCGACCGACCCGACGGCGTGTGCGCTGGGGCAGTGGCTCTACTCCGCCGGCAAGCATTTCGCGCAGTTACCGGCCTACCAAAAGCTGGAGAAGGTTCATGCCGAAATGCATGCGTTTATCGGAACGATTATTGCATTGAAAGATATTGGCGATATGGAACAGGCGAATCAGCTGATCGAAGGGATGAAACCGCGCAGTGAAGAGGTGATTGCCTGCATTGACGAACTGGAACGTGCACTGACCGGCGCCGTGCAGGTGCTGCCGCAATCCGGGAGGGCGAGCGGCGCGTCTTCCCGTCTGCCCGACTCCTCCGACAAGGCATCAGCAGTGCGGCAAATCGCCTAAATGAAGGTTAGCTCTTCAAAATAGCGCCCGCCTCGCCGCGGGCGCGATTCTTATTGTTGCTGCAATAGCAACAGTCTTTTGATTTATTGTCTATTTCTCAAGCCTTAATCCCCCGTTAAGATAAGCAAAAAGCAGGGGAATGCGTGATGTTCACAAACAGTACTCAGGGATATGGTTTGATCAGTGTGCTTTTCCACTGGTTGTTGGCGCTGCTTATTCCGGGATTGTTTGCGTTGGGCGTGTGGATGGTGGAGTTGGACTACTATTCCGAATGGTATCACCGCGCGCCGGCTATTCACAAAGCGGTCGGCGTGTCGGTGGTGGGTCTGATGATTTTGCGCTGGATATGGCTACGGCTCAATCCGCGGGTGTTACCGCTGATGCATGCCGATTGGGAACATCTGGCCGCTAAAACCGTCCATGCGCTGCTTTATCTGGGCGTGCTGCTATTGGGCACGAGCGGTTATCTGATTGCAACCGCGGAAGGACAGGGAGTGAAGGTGTTCGATGTGTTTGAAGTCCCGCCCTTGAGTGCAGAAGCCTTGTTTGAACGCCAGGCGGATTTGGCCGGTGAAATCCATGTGTATGTGGCCTATGGCTTGATGGCGTTGGTGGTATTGCATGTGGCGGGTGCTTTGAAACATCATTTCATCGACCGCGATGCGACGCTGCGAAGAATGCTTGGCAAGCGCTGAAACCTTGGCAGGAGGCGCTCGGTGTAACGCCGCTTAGGACACTTTGTGAATTGATGGGAAGGAGAAAGCGATGGCAATTAATACAATGAAAAGGGTAGCCGCAAAACAGGCGGGCACCCGATCCAACAAAAAAGTGGCGGCCGCGCTGCTGGCGAGTGCTTTGCTGGCCTTGAGTCCGATGGTTGCGGCGGCGCCGGTGAACTATACGATTGACACGCAGGGGATGCACGCCTCGATCAACTTCAAGATCCAGCATTTGGGATATAGCTGGCTGACGGGGCGTTTCGAGAAATTTGGCGGAAGTTATGTGTATGATGCGGACAATGTGGCCAACAGCAAGGTGGAGGTCGAGATCGATACCGCCAGCATTAACAGTAACCATGCCGAACGCGACAAGCATCTGCGCAGTGCCGATTTTCTAAATGTACAAAAATATCCGCAGGCGCGTTTTGAAAGCCGCAAAGTCAGCGGCTCGGACAGCGAAATGGTGATTGATGGACAGTTGACCCTGAACGGCGTGACCCGCGATGTGACCATTACCGCGCACAAAATCGGTGAAGGCAAAGACCCATGGGGCGGTTATCGCAGCGGCTTCAGTGGCGCAACCGAACTGACGTTGGCCGACTACGGCATCACCTACAATTTGGGGCCGGCTTCCACTAAAGTGTGGTTGGAGCTGAATATTGAAGGTGTTCGAAAATAGCGATTTGTTTTAAAATAAGCGGATTCAACCAGGCCGGAGAGCGTTGCCGTTCTCCGGCTTTTTTATTGGTAGTGCAAGATGGAGTAATAAAGAGTGATTGATGCCAAGTATCAGCACATTGTGTTTGCGTTTTTTATGGCGCTGTTTATGTCCTTTTTGATGTCGGCGGCGATCAGTGCGATCAATTTGGGATTCCCGGAGAATTTCTTCTCAATCTGGATGCATGCATGGATTTCGGCGTTTGTCATCGCCTTTCCGATTGTGATCTTTGTAGGGCCAATGGTCAGAAAGATTGTCGCCAAGCTGATTCGCACGCCGCAAAATTAACGCTTTCAAAACTCAACAGGCCGGGTGTACGATGAGTGTGGGTTTGAGAAGGTAGGGAACAGATATGCCGGAAAAAGGTTCATTATTAGCACGCAACGCCACCTTAAGGCAGTTGCAGGTATTTGAAAGCATTGCCCGCAATCAAAGCTTTACCAAAGCCGCCAAAGAGTTGCATCTGACGCAGCCAACGGTGTCCATGCAGGTCAAGAAACTGGCCGATGTGCTGCAGGCGCCGCTGTTCGAGCAGATCGGGCGCAAGGTATATCTGACCAATGCCGGGCTGGCATTGTATGAGGCGGCCAACGCCATTCTGGCGAAGTTATCGATTGCCGAGCAGAAGATCAACCATTTAAAGGGGTTCTCCGGCGGTAACGTCAAGTTGTCGGTGATTTCGACCGCGCAATATTTTGTGCCCAAAGTCATTCACGAGTTCACCCAGGCCTATCCGGATGTGACGGTACTGATGCGCGTGGGCAATAAAGAAAACCTGCTGGATCGCATTGCCAAAAACAAGGACGACTTCTATCTGCTCGGCCAGCCGCCGGAAGGTCTGAACGTGGTTTCCGAACCCTTGGCGATCAACCCGTTGGCGTTTGTGGCCAATGCCAAGCATCCGTTGGTGGGCAAGGAGCTGACCATCGAGGATTTGAAGGACGAGCCGTTTCTGATGCGCGAAACCGGGTCGGGCATCCGCGCGCAGGTCGAAAAGGTGTTTGGCGAATTTGATTTTCAGCCCAGTGTCAAAATGGTGCTGGGCGGTAATGAGGCGATCCGTCTGGGCCTGCTGCAGAATCTGGGGATTACCGTGGCATCCGTGCCGACACTGATGAACGAAATCAGTCGCGGCGAAATCGCCATCCTCAAAGTGAAAGGCTTTCCGGTCAACCGCCACTGGTACCTGGCCTATCCGACCGGCAAGATTCTGTCGATTGCCGCGGAAAAGCTGATTGAACTGCTGAAGGTGGAAGGTAAGCAGTTGAGTGAACAGGCATTTGCCAAGCTCTAACAAATTGGGTAAGCTAGCCAAATCAAAAAAACCATATCTTTTAAAAGGGTATGGTTTTTCTTTTTTGGATAATGTATAGATGGAAAGCAATCAAATAAATCAAAATTATTGATTTGTATTTATCCCTCGCTTCTCTATAATTCACCTTGTTTTCGGGAGTTGAGTCAGATCGGGGTTTGGCTCAACTAAAAATTAAGGACGTATTCTTTATTTAACGTCCCAAACTTGAGGTAAGAAAAATGGATCAGTCGAATCGTTACGCTGACTTAACTCTTTCAGAAGATAAATTGATTGCTGATGGTAATCACCTTCTTGTTGCATACCGTCTGAAACCAGCTGCTGGTTACGGCTTCCTGGAAGTTGCGGCTCACGTTGCTGCAGAGTCTTCAACAGGAACTAACGTTGAAGTTTCTACTACTGACGACTTCACTCGTGGTGTTGACGCGCTAGTTTATGAAATCGACGAAGCTGCATTCGGTGAGCAAGGTGGTCTGATGAAGATCGCTTACCCAGTTGCGCTGTTCGATCCTAACCTGATCGATGGTTTCTACAACGTTTCTCACATGTGGTCTTTGATCCTGGGTAACAACCAAGGTATGGGTGACCATGTTGGTCTACGTATGTTGGACTTCTTGGTTCCAGAGCAAATGGTTAAGAAATTCGACGGCCCAGCAACTGACATCTCTGACCTGTGGCGCGTTCTAGGTCGTCCAGAAGTTGACGGTGGTTACATCGCTGGTACGATCATCAAGCCAAAACTAGGTCTGCGTCCTGAGCCATTCGCGAAAGCATGTTATGACTTCTGGTTGGGCGGCGACTTCATCAAGAACGATGAGCCACAAGCTAACCAAACTTTCTGCCCAATGGAAGTGGTTATTCCTATGGTTGCCGAGACTATGGATCGTGCGCAACAAGCAACTGGTCAAGCTAAATTGTTCTCTGCGAACGTAACGGCTGACTGGCACCAAGAGATGATCAAGCGTGGTGATTACATCCTGAGCGAATTCGCTAAGTACGGTAACGAAAAACACGTTGCGTTCCTGGTTGACGGTTTCGTAACTGGTCCTGCTGGTGTAACGACTGCACGTCGTGCTTTCCCTGATACTTACCTACACTTCCACCGTGCAGGTCACGGTGCGGTAACTTCTTATAAGTCACCAATGGGTATGGATCCTTTGTGCTACATGAAGCTTGCTCGTTTGATGGGTGCTTCTGGTATCCACACTGGTACTATGGGTTACGGCAAAATGGAAGGTCACGGTGACGAGCGCGTACTAGCTTACATGCTTGAGCGTGACGAGTGTCAAGGTCACTACTTCTATCAGAAGTGGTACGGCATGAAGCCTACTACGCCAATCATCTCTGGTGGTATGAACGCGCTGCGTCTACCTGGCTTCTTCGAGAACCTGGGTCACGGTAACGTAATCAACACTTGTGGTGGCGGATCATTCGGTCACATCGACAGCCCAGCTGCGGGTGGTATCTCTCTAGGTCAGGCTTATGACTGCTGGAAGACGGGTGCAGACCCAATCGAATACGCTAAAGAGCACCCAGAATTTGCTCGCGCATTCGAATCATTCCCACGTGATGCAGACAAACTGTATCCGGGCTGGCGTGAGAAGTTGGGCGTTCACAAATAATCGTTCCTTTAGGGATGTTTATTTAGAAACCCAAAAAAGAACCTCTGTCTTCGGGCAGGGGTTTTTTTAACTCTCTAATTTATTGCCTACTTTTTCACTAGGTTATTTAACACGCTGTTTTGGCTTGCTTGTCAGAATGGGGCGTTAAGTGATTTTCTTTCTATAAGAGAGCGTTGCACGAGGTGAGTGCACGAATAAAAATGGTTAGAATTCGTCTGGTTTTTGTTGGAAAACTTGCCAATAGCTGGCTATTAGCTGCGTTTTCCGCCTCAATCAGCCAAATTTTTCCTCATTTTTCTTTCGCGCCACACTCGTACAACGCTCTCTATAACCATAACTGTTACGGGGAACAACTATGGATATTTCGCAATATAAAATTGAAAACGAACCTTTTTACGATGCTCAATCTAACGAAGTAGAGCTATACGAAGCCGCTTATGCGGCGCGCTTGCCGGTAATGGTGAAGGGGCCAACGGGGTGCGGTAAGTCACGTTTTGTGGAACACATGGCGTGGAAACTGGGTAAGCCAATCATCACCGTTTCTTGTAACGAAGACATCACCGCATCCGACCTGGTAGGTCGTTACCTGCTGGATGCCAACGGCACGCGTTGGGTCGATGGTCCTCTGACGATGGCGGCGCGTTATGGCGCAATCTGTTACCTGGATGAGATCGTTGAAGCGCGTCAAGATACCATGGTTGTTATCCACGCTTTGACCGACCACCGTCGTGAATTGTCTTTGGATAAAAAAGGTGAACTCATCAAGGCGCACCCGGATTTCCAGTTGGTAATCTCTTATAACCCGGGTTATCAGTCCTTAATGAAAGACCTGAAACAATCCACCAAACAGCGTTTCTGCGCGTTGGATTTTGATTATGCGGCTCCGGACGTAGAAGCGCACATTCTACAAAAAGAAGGTAGCGTTGACGAAGCGACTGCCAAGAAGTTGGTGCAGATCGGTGAAACCGCCCGTAACCTGAAAGGTCACGGTCTGGATGAAGGGATTTCTACGCGTTTGATGGTCTATGCGGCTACGCTGATCAATAAAGGCATCTCTCCGGTTGAAGCCTGTAAGATGGCGCTGGTGCGTCCGATTACGGATGATGCCGACATTCGCCAAACCCTCGACAATGCCATTGAGATGATCTTCGGCTAAACGTTTTAACCACAGAGACACAGAGACACAGAGAAACTTGTGTCTTGAGTCTTTGGGGATTAAAACGATTCATTCTTTTCGAGTCGCAGCGACAAAGTGTTTTGACTTAAAAACTCCGTGTCTCTGTGTCTCTGTGGTTAATTCAAAAGAGTCATGATTATGAATGAAGAATTATTAGCCGAATATCAGCCCAAGTTCACCTGTAAGTTTCCGAAGGCGGTCGAGCTGTTTCCCGAGCTGATCAATTACGCTGTGGCTAAACTGTCGCCACAGGGTGTTGAAGCTTATTTAGACGGCGCAAACTTTCTCTGTAAAATCGGGCAGGGCGTTGAACCTGTTTTGGTCTACATGGAAGTAATGCCGGATATTGCAGCGCATTTGGGGCAGGGCACCAACAAGCGGGTTGCTGACTACGCCTATCTGTTGGCGCGCAGCCCCAACAAAAAAGCCCTTATCCCGTTTTTGAACTCCTTGCGCAGTGTGTGTCGCCGTATCGATCGAATTGAAGATTTAGAGCTGTATCTGCAGATTATTGATGAATATGTCGACAAGACGCAGACGGTGATTCATGGCCATCACTCTTTGTATGAGAGTCCGGGGATGGTTGCGTTGCTGGAATCCATGCCGCAGCTGATCTCCAAGCTATGTCTGAACGGTATCCGCAACTTCATCGACTACGGTGCGCGCAACTATCTGAACGCGCCCGACGAGCAGATTGCTTACTTCAAGCTGGAATCGCACGATGCCAAGAGCATTATTACGCGTGAGCGTAAAGGTACGACCTTTAAAGATGTCGAACGCCACATGAATATGCTCAAGGATTGTATGTGGGATTGCGATTTGCCGTTCCAGACCTTTTCGACCGCCTTTGACCAGCTACGCAAGCCGGTGCCTTATCTTGATGATGAGATCATCGCCATGCCGGATGTGTATGACGTTGAGAATGGCGTATCGGGAATCGACCGTTATCGTGCGACCTTGGCGCACATGATGGCGCATAAGAGATGGTCTGGTAAGTTAATGGCGGACAACTTTGCACCGCACATGCAGTTGTTTATCTCCGTGTTCGAAGATTGTCGTGTTGAGCATTTGGCGATTCAGCGTTACCCGGGTCTGAAGAAATTGTTTCTGGCACTGCATCCCTATCCTGAAAAAGGCGCTTGTGACGATAGCAAACAGTCCTGTCTGCGCTACCGTGCGACGCGTATGTCGCGTGCTTTGCTGGACGAGAATTTTGATCCCGAAAACCCATTGCTGGAAGAGTTCCGCGAGCGTTTCCATAAAATCATGGCCGAGAAGGGCGAGAATTCCAGTACGAAGGATATGCAGGAGCTCGGGATTGATTTTTATGTGAAGACGCGCAAGCAGTCGTCGGATAGTCAACCAAGCGTGTTCTTTGATGATACCGAAGTCTCGTATCGTGATGACAACCGTTACATCTGGTTCTACTACGAAGAGTACGATGAATCCGATGAGATCATGCCTAACGAGTATGAAAACGAAGAGCCGGTGATTAGCAACGAGGGTGGTTTGCCGCCGCGTCATTATGACGAATGGGATTATATTTCGGAAGGCTACCGTCCGGATTGGACCACGGTCTACGAGCGTTTGCATCCGAGCGGTGACGCCGGCAAGATCGACCGCTTAATGGACAAGCATGCTGATTTGGCGAAGCGCTTGAAGAAAATGATTGAAGCTTTGAAGCCGCAGAACAAAAAGCGTATTCGCTTCCAGGAGGAAGGCGAGGAGCTGGATCTGGATGTGGCGTTGCGTTCGGTCATCGACTTCAAGAGCGGGCAGGCGCCCGATCCGCGTATCAACTACAGCCATACCACCGATAGTCGTAATATCGCGGTGATGTTGCTGGTGGATACGTCGCAATCGTTGAATGAGCGTAATCCGGAAACGGGGCAGACCTTGTTGGAGCTTTCCGAAGAGGCCTTGGCCATTACGGCCTGGACCGTCGAGAAGCTGGGCGATAAGTTTGCGATTGCCGGTTTCTGTTCCGATACCCGCCATGAAGTGCGTTACCAGCACATCAAAGGCTTCTCGGAAGGCTATACGGACGAAGTGAAAGCGCGCATTGCGGCGATGGAAGCCTCTTATTCAACCCGTATGGGTGCGGCGATGCGTCATGCGGCGCATTATCTTGAAGCGCAGAAAGCGGAGAAAAAGCTGATGTTGGTGTTGACCGACGGCGAGCCGGCGGATATCGATGCCAAAGACCCGCAAACGCTGATTCAGGATACCCACAAGGCGGTCGAGGAGTTGCAGAGTAAAGGCATTTACTCCTATTGCATCACGGTCGACCCTAAAGCGGATGAATATGTGGCGGATGTGTTCGGTAATCAATATACGGTGGTTGACCGTGTTGAGAAGTTGCCGGAATTGTTGCCGCAAGTCTTTATGAAGTTGACACATTAAATAAGGCTGATAAGGGGCGAGTGGAAGTGATGAAATCAATCATAACGGTGCGTTCAGAATTCGATTTTCGTGGTGAAACCTTTTGCTATGAATCCGATATTGATCTGCCGGACACTATTGATGATATCGATCTGTTTTTGGAACAGCTTCCGAGTCGAATTGCGAAACTGAATGACTTGGATGTCATCTCTTATAAGTTTGAGATGCTGGAATCCAGTGAGATGGAAGTGGTTAAGTTTCAATCGCGCATTGCGTCGGCGATCCCGAACTTGCCAATGCGGGTTGAAAGATTTCTGGAGCTTTATCAGGAAATCGGCCCCGAGGCATATTTGCAGGAAATTGCAGAGAACTATCAAATTGATCTGCAAGCCAACCCGCATATCGCCAAGGCGCTCAGAGCGGCTTACGAGCTGGGTAACGAGCATAAGCACAAGGAGAAACCGGTTAACACCAATACCTGGTTTTAACCGGTTTTCCAAGGAAGGTGCGAAAAACCCTGCTTGCTGTATAATACGCTTCTAAATCCGTAACAAATGCCCTTACCCAGGGCATTTTTTATGTTCTGATAACACGCTGAATCGGGTTTAGACCATGCCGCCATATACGGGGATAATGGCGGGCGTGGTGCCGAGCCGTCTCAAAAGGATCGACTATGTGCCAAAAATGCTGTGAAACTCACCCCTCGATTGACCTGCTACTCAACAACAACAAACAATGGGTAGACGAGGTTAATGCCGCCCGTCCTACATTCTTTTCCAATTTATCCGCCCAGCAAAAACCCGAATATCTGTGGATTGGCTGCTCAGACAGTCGCGTGCCTGCAAACGAGCTGGTGAAGATGGATCCGGGCACGATTTTCGTACACCGCAATATCGCCAATCTGGTCAACTCCAGCGATATGAATGTGCTGAGTGTCATTCAATACGCGGTTGAAGTGCTCAAAGTGAAGCATATTATCGTCAACGGCCATTACGGCTGCGGTGGCGTCATGGCGGCCATGGAAGAGACCAATCCCGATCTGATCGACCACTGGATTCGCCCGATCCGTAAATACTATCGCCGCGCCCAGCAGGAGTTGGATGCCATGCCTTACGAGCAACGCGTCAACCGCCTGTGTGAGTTGAACGTAATGGAGCAGGTGCGCAATATCTGTCATATTCCGGCCGTGAAAAAGGCCTGGAAAAAAGGCCAGGAGTTGTGTATTCACGGCTTTATTTACGACATCAAGGACGGTCGTATTCACAACCTCAACGTCTCCATTTGCGACTTGGACGCGGCCGAACAGGCGGTGTTAAGAAACGACGATTGAGGTTGATGCGCTCACGCCGTCGCTGCGGCGCGAGCATGCACGCTGTGAGAATAGTTAGTGCTCGGTGGCGCTTGAGGCTATAATCTGCGACGCATTTTTTAAAAGAAATCAAACGAATCAAAGGAATCAAGATGTCACAATTTGACAATGTTACAGTCGTTAAAAAAGCGAATATCTATTTTGACGGTAAAGTCACTAGCCGCACTGTATTGTTTGCTGACGGCACTAAAAAGACCTTGGGTATTATGATGCCGGGTGACTACGAGTTTGGTACAGACGCCGCCGAAATCATGGAAATGATGGCCGGCGAAGTCGAAGTATTGCTGCCGGGCGAAACCGAGTGGAAAGCGATTCCAGCCGGTCAAAGTTTTGAAGTGCCAGCCAACTCCAAGTTTGGCATTAAGGTCAAAACCGTTGCCGACTACTGCTGTTCTTACCTGTAATTAACCGTTTTTAACGGTTATTTAAAGCCAAAAACCCGGCCTGCTGAAAACTCAACAGGCCGGGTTTTGTTTTTTCTGTGTCGACTTTCTCATCCCTAACGTGCTCCCCATTTGAAAATATCCAGCAACACCAGCCGGTCTGTTTCAATCTTATAAATCAATGTGTAGCCCTGATGAATTAAATCACGGTAGGATTCGTCATGCATATAATGAGACGCCCTGCACAAATACGGTTGTTGGCTAATCAAATTCAGTTTAGCCGTTAACGATCTGTCAAAACTTAGCGCAGCATGAGGATTATTTAACGCAATAAAACGCAGAATATTCTGCAGTTGCTGAAGGTAAAACCGGGTTTTAACCAGTTTCATCGTATCAAACCAAGTTCGTTGGCAAAAAACTCGTCCATAGCGTGCTCATATTCTTCATCGCTTAATTGATAGGACGCTTCAGATTCCGCGATTCTTTGCGCCGCGGCCTCCTTGGAAGAAACCGCTATCTGTTTTCCCAACAGCGCCTTTTGTTCTTCTAAGGCTTTCTGGCGGTTTAAATAGTCCACAATTCCCGCTCTTGCCAGCGTTGATTTGTTTTGTTGCAACACTTCCGAAAAATGCGTGAGCAAGGCTTCTGTTTCCTCGTCTAATCTAAGCGTTAAAGACCCCATGTTCATTCTCCTTTGCTTTGCGCGTGTAAGACATTGTAAGACAAGTGGGCCTCAAGTGAAAGAGGGGGGAGAAGGTTAGAAAGCGGCTTTGCTTTTATTTGTATTGCAAAAGAGCCTATTGTAAATAGCGTTCATTTTTCGCCGCCAAAAACTCAACAGGCCGGGTAGAGAAGCTCTTTACCCGGCCTGTTGAGAATTTCTGGCGATGATTTTAAAACCAATTTAAATCAATCGAGTTTGGCTCTATGGATTTTTTATGTATAACGATCAAGTTGTGCGGCAAACGTAGCGTAACGTAGTCTGTGTTCGAACAAGCGTATTGTTAGGCATTTGTGATACCGCGTTCAAAATCATCTCTGAAATTGTACATCAAGCGATCGAGTTCCCAGCCGTTGAGGCCCGCTTTGCTAGCTACATCTTGAAAGAACTTCTCATGCTCTTCGTATTTCCTGAAGGAAAGCCCTAGCGTTTCAGATATGGCTTTGATTCGAGCATCAATAGCTATACTATCTCTAAAATCTTCATGGTAAACATCCATCATGATATTTCGTGCGTACTTTGGACCTATGCCCGGGAATTGTTTGAGAAATTTAATTTTTGCTTCCCGCCCAGGCTCAGCCAAAAGCATACTTTTGGTTGCTTTTAACCCGCCTAGTTTTGTCACTAAATCGTAGCAACCAAGAATATACTGCGCCTTCTTGTCCGGCATCCTCACTTTGGCGGTGCGACATACATATTTAACTGTTTTTTCTCTTGTTACTGCATCGTGCTTAGACAAAGCCTGAAATGTAATTCGGTTGTAATTGTCTTTATTGCCAATAAGCCCTTTCCATCCAGAAGATCTTCCCATAGTGGAGAAACTCTGTAGAAGAAAATGCCAAATAAAATCATCACGCTCCAGTTCGCTGTATCCCTGTTTAAGTGTGTCGAGATAGCCTGAATGCCGCTCATTTATTTTTTTTGCAATATTTGCCAATTTGGTAGATTGTGAATCGTGTGACATAGGTTCCTCATATGCCTTACGTTTAAGCTAACAGGCCGAACGTTAGCGCGGTCGGGTTGAGTGCATTGTTAGATTATTCCTCAAGTTGAGCATTTTCAAATATATCTTGTTCCAGTTTTTTAACTTTTTCTACTAGTGTGAGGTTTCCATTGCGCCAATCTTCTGGATCATATTCTGAAATAACTACTTCATCCGATTGATCAAGACTTGCCTGAAATAATTCATTAAGTCTTTCTGAAATTGAATTTATCGAATCATCCCAGATTATGACATCACTCTCGTAGTTAAAATTCATGTTTTTTCCAAAGGCTCTTCTAGTGATGTTACTACTACCTATACTTGCTATTACTGGCTGATTATTTTTTTTTCCAACCATTATTTTCGCGTGCCATTTCATGCCAGGTACTCTAAATTTTTTAACCGTTAGGCATGCGGGACAATTGTTATTAACTACTCCCTGACAGAAAGCATCAAAATCTCCTCTCCAGTTGTAGCTATATAGGCCAACCACTTTTAGTGTCTTTTTGTTTTTTCCACAAATGTTTTTAAAATCATTACTCGCCATATAATGCTTGTTTTCTTGAAAAAATCCGGAACACAAAATCATTTCTGAAACATCTGGCGATTCAAAGGTTGTAATAATCGCATCTCTAAATCTATTGATAGTCCAGTTTTTTCGAAGAAATATCGCGATTTTATTTAATGCCATGTAACTCCTTTAAAAATCTAACATTTATTATCAGGCAATCTTGCCAATATATTGGTTATTAAGCACTTTATCAGGTTAAATTAAGGTGTTGTATTTCATTAATTTGAAAAAATGCGTTGGTGAAAATTCTACCTCAATAAAGCCGCTATTTTGTAAAAATACGTAGTGATTTGCATTAGAGCGATTTGTTTGGCTGCTGGAAGCGAAAAACCCCGGTTAAGTTGAACTTAACCGGGGTTTTGAATTTTAGGGGTATGAGTTTTATATCCAAAAAGACGCGGTGTAGCTGACAACAAAGTTTAGAACGGTCGCCAAAATGCCCATGGGCAGGATCATGAATTGCGACGGATTAAGCGGGTCTTTGGATTGGGCGATTTTTTCGTATGTCAATGTGAGCAGGGTTACGAGTACGGCGCCGATGGCCATGTAGAAGAACCAGTCGCGGATTTGTTCGGCGGAAGCAAAGAACAGCATATAGAGCGAAAACGGGCCGCCGACCCAGAAGAACACCAGATAAATCGTGCCAACCAGAAATCCAAGGAATTTGATTAACATGGGTTAATCCTCTTTTTGTGCATCCTTTTGTTTTTTAACACGTTTCGCTTTGAAAAGGAAGTGCAGTCCAAAATGCAGGACGATCAGCAAGATAAAAAATCCCATGGCGATTTCGCCGATATGGTTGATCCACATAGATTAGATTCCTTTGTTGGAGCGGAGTGTTTAAAGGCCCTTAGTCGGGCAATTTTAGCGGGTTTTTGCTAGAATTTGCAGCACTTTATATTGAGGAGTTCACATGGAACAGAAAGTGCCGTTCAATTGGCGGACCTATAAAAACGATACCTTGTCGGGCATTACCGTGGCGCTGGCGTTGGTTCCGGAAGCGGTGGCGTTTGCCTTTGTGGCCGGCGTGCATCCGTTGGTGGGATTGTATGCGGCGATTATCGTGGGCATGATTACCGCCATTTTCGGTGGGCGTCCGGGCATGATTACGGCGGCGGCGGGTTCGTTGGCGGTGGTGATGATGCATCTGGTGATGGAGCATGGCGCGTCCTATCTGTTTTTGGCGGTCATTCTGATGGGCATGATGCAGATTTTCATCGGCGTGATGAAGTGGGGGCGGTTTATCCGCATGGTGCCGTCGCCGGTGATGCTCGGCTTTGTGAACGGTTTGGCGCTGATTATTCTGGTGGCGCAGTTCACGCAGTTTAAGGATGCGGAGGGCCAGTGGCTGACGGGCGACAGTCTGAATATCATGCTGCTGATTATTGCGGCGACCTTGGCGATTATCTATCTGCTGCCGCGTTTGACCAAGGCGGTTCCCTCGGCGTTGGCGGCGATTGTACTGGTGTCGGTTGCGGTGGTGCTGTTTGATATCAATGCGATTACCGTGGGTGATCGCGCGGCGGTTTCCGGCACTCTGGAATCCTTGGTGTACGGTGACGGCACGGCGGGCGGCTTTCAGGGCTTGAGCTGGTTCACCACCTTGCCGGCGGATTTCTGGAGCTTGCAGACGTTGTGGATTGTGCTGCCGTATGCGGTGATTCTGACGATTATCGGTTCGGTGGAGTCGTTGCTGACGATGACGCTGATTGACGACATTACCGAAACCCGCGGCAAGGCCAATAAAGAGTGTATCGCTCTGGGGGCGGCCAACTGCACGGCGGGTACTTTCGGTACGATGGGCGGTTGTGCGCTGATCGGCCAGTCGATGATTAACGTCAAATCCGGCGGCACGGGGCGTTTGTCGGGCATTACCGCAGCGTTGGGTTTGCTGGTTATTGTATTGGTGGCGTCGCCGCTGATCGAGCAGGTGCCGATTGGCGCGTTGGTCAGTTTGATGTTCTTTGTGGTAATTGCAACCTTTAACTGGTCGAGCTGGAACATTATGCGCGGCATGACCAAGGCGGATGCCTTTGTGATGCTGTTGGTGACGGCCTTGACGGTGATTTTTGATTTGGCGGTGGCGGTGATTGCCGGCGTGGTGGTGTCTGCCTTGGTGTTTGCGTGGCAGCATGCGCAGCGCATTTTGCTGGAAACGTCGCTTGAAGAGCGTGACGGCAAAACCGTTAAAACCTACAAGGTGCAGGGGCCGCTGTTCTTTGCCTCGGCGAAGAACTTCATCGACAGTTTTGACCCTAAAAACGATCCGGAGTGTGTGCAGATCGATTTTATGCATTCGCGCGTCTACGACCACACCGGGTTGGAGGCGATTGACAGCCTGACCAAGAAATACCGCGCAGCCGGTAAGAAATTGGTGTTGAAGCATTTGAGTCCGGAATGCCATGTGTTACTGGAGGATGCCAAGGATCTGATTGAGATCAATGTCTCCGAAGACCCGCATTACCATGTGTCAACCAGCGGCAGGCAGGCCTGAAGAGTGCGTTGACCTACCCGGCCTGTTGAGTTTTTGCAGGCCGAAAAATCCTTTCTTTTTTAAAGCCCCCTTAAGAGCGTCTTAAGGGGGCTTTTTTATTGTTCTTGCGTTACTCTGCTTTATTGTCTTTTTTTATTTTGGTGCAATCCTGCATTTAAATGGCATTTATTTGCTTTTGTGAAATCTTGTTGAATGATTAACAGGTTGAATAATAATGGTATTTTATTATTGGATTGAAATTTGTTTTTGTAATTGTGTTATGGGTCACGCTGTGAATTCTGGAGGCTGAAGTGAGTTTAGAGGTATTGCTGGTAAGTGATGCGCCGGATGGCAGTCAGGTTTTGTTGGAGGGGTTGCGGGCTTTGGACGCCAAGCGCGTCGAGGTGATTTCTGTGACCGACAATGTATTGAAGGCGCTGACGACGACCCCGGCGGATTTGATTGTGCTGGATGTGGCCAAGCCGTCGGCGTCGTTATTGGAGCAATGTGCGGTGGTGCATGAATATTGCCCGAAACCGGTGGTCTGTTTCAGCGCCGTGCATGATTCGCATCTGATTGCGCGCTCGGTCAAGGCCGGTATCAGCGCCTTTATTGTCGACGGTAAAACCAGTTCAAGGGTGCAGTCGATCATTGAGGTGGCAATGGCGCGTTTCAAACTGTGTCAGAGCATGAAAAAAGAGCTGCTGCAGGTAAAGGACAAGTTGGCTGAGCGGGCGGTGATTGAGCGGGCGAAGGGGTTGTTGATCGAGCATAAAAATATGTCCGAGGATCAGGCCTATAAAACGCTGCGTAAAATGGCAATGGATCAAGGCAAGAAAATCTCGGTGGTCGCGCATGAGGTCTGTGATGTGGTCGCCGCTTTGTCGGCGTAGTTAATGGAGTAATGGCGGGTAAGCCAAATAGTGGACAGTGCAAAAATGGGAGCAAGTGTTATTCAATTTCATCCTAACAGGGAGGTAGATGAGCCGTTAAGTCCAATGACAGACCGCGAGTTGTTTTCGGTATTCCAGCCCATTTACAGCTTTTCGAATCAGGCGTGCATTGGTGCCGAGGCGTTGATTCGGGGCCGTTCTTTAAATGGAAAGTTATTGGGGGCGGCGGAGTGTTTGACGCCGCCCGCTCATATTAAGGCCGCCGATTACGCGCGCACCCTGAACTGGATGCATCTGCTGCATTGGCAGAAGGTCAAGCCCGAGGAGAGTTGGCTGTTTTTGAATCTGGATTTTGCCAATCTGCAGAGTCTGGAGGACTTCTGTTTGGAGGATCTGCTGGCTCAATTGAAAGTCAAAGGCCATGAGATTGTCATTGAGATTGTCGAGAGCGAAATCGCCGACGAGGCTTTGTTTGAAAGACTGATCGGCATGTTCCGCGAGATCGGTTGTTTGATTGCGCTGGATGACTTCGGTGCGGGCCACTCCAATATCGACCGTATCTGGAAGGCGCAGCCGGATATCGTCAAGCTGGATCGCCGCGTGCTGCTGGAAGCCAGTAAAAGCCTGCGCAGCCAGAGCATTCTCAGAAATCTAAACCGTTTGATCAAAGAGGCGGGCAGCATCTCGTTGATGGAAGGCATCGAAACCCGCGCCCAGGCGCTGATGGCGATGGATGTGGGAATCGACTTGGTGCAGGGGTTCTATTTTGCCCGGCCGCATGAAGCGCTGGACAAGTTGGCCGACGGTGAGCAGCGCATTAAAGAGATTACCGCGCATTACCCGACTTATCTGAATGAGAAGCACTTTATTCGCCATATTCAGAAAAAAGGCTATGAAGCGCTGTTTGACGAGCTGGATGCGCCCTTGAGTCTGGAGGGGCTGGAGAGCAAGATGCGGCAGATTTCGGCGCTCTCGTTTGTTAAACGCTTTTTTATTCTCGATGAAGACGGTTATCAGGTCAGCGAAGAGTGGGAGAGCACCAAGACGGGGATGCACGCGATTTTAAAAAAGGGCAAGGGGCTGTGCTGGAAAAACCGCCGCTATTTTATGAAGGCGATGGAGCTGCCCGGCCGGATTTATGTCTCCAACCCTTACCGGTCGTTAATTGATATGCAGCTGTGTTTAACGGTTTCCAAAACGGTCAGTTTATCGACAGGGGAGCTGCATGTGGCCTGTTTTGATGTGTTTTATCACGATAAGTCCGTTGAAACCGTGCAGATATCCGTTTAGAAAATGATCACAATTCAACATTAGGAAAGGTTATGGATCGCGCAGTAACAGAAACCGAAGTCGATATTTCAGGATTGGGTACGCTGGTCTCAAAGACCGATTTGACTGGCACCATCGTCGAAGTCAATGATGCCTTTGTGGAGGCGAGCGGTTACACACGAGAAGAGCTAATCGGCCAACCGCATAATCTTCTGCGCCATCCGGCGGTTCCTAAAGCTGTTTTTAAAGATATGTGGCAAACAATCCAAGCGGGTAAGCCTTGGGTTCAAGTGGTCAAAAATCTTACTAAAGAAGGGCATTATTATTGGGTAGAGGCCAATGTGATCCCCAGAGTGCAGGATGGAAAAATCATCGGCTACCTGTCCGTTAGAAAGCCGATTGACGCATCCCGCAAGCAGCAAGCGGAACGGTTCTATCAAGAGGTTGAGCAAGGCCGGGTTATTTTGCGAAACGGTTTTAAAATCACACCCTTGCAGCGCATTTATCTGTTCAATGAAATTCATCCGTTTAATTTGATGTTGACGATGATCGGGCTGCTCGGCATTGGAGCTACGTTGATTCAGTCCGGCATCGTGAATATTCCGGTCGCCTGGGTTGCGGCTATCAGTGTGTTGTTCTTCGCTTATGCATGGGCCGGCAAAAAATATGCGTATATCCGTCTTGGCCAAGCTAAAGCGTTAATCGACAAAATGCGCGAAGGCGACTTTTCGGGGCAGGTGAATACTTACGGTCAACACTCGCTCAGCAAGTTGGTCTCGGCGGTTAAGGTCATGCAGGTTCAGCTGGGTGAAATGTATGACGATGCGCAGACACGTTTGAATCGAAGCACTCGCCTGAAATCGGCATTGGACAGCGCTTCATCGCAGATAATGATGGTGAACCGTCGCGGCAACATTCTCTATATGAATGAGGCCTTGCAAACGTTTTTTAAGGATCATCAAACCGCTTTACAGCAAGTTTATCCGCAATGCGCCACCGAGCGTCTGATTGGACAGGGTATTGCGGCATTGTTTCATAATGAAAAGCGTTTCGAAGATCTCGCCAAAGAACAGGACTTTGAGGCACAGCTTGCAGGGTTTATTTTTAATATCAAAATCCGTCCGGTTTATTCTGAGCAGGCAAATGAGCAGATAGGTACGGTGATTGAATGGTTGGATCTTACCCAGCAGAAGCAGATTGAAAATACCCTCAAATCCACGTTGAAAATGGCCGCCATCGGGCATACGAATTTGCATTTGGACAGCCAGAAACTCGAAGGTTTCTTTTTGGATACCTCTAACAATATCAATGAGTTGTTTTCTGCTTTAAATGCGATTATTGAAGACGTGGTTTTTGTTATGAACAGTCTGGCAACCGGTGATGTTCGCGGACGCATACAAAAAGATCTGCAAGGCTCGTTGGCGGCCATGAAAGGCGCAACCAACGTCTCCCTGGACAACTTGAGTTCGATTATCTGGTATATCAAGCAGGCTTCGGAAACGGTGAATCATGCGGCCGAAGAGTCTTCAAAGGCATCGCAAGATCTGTCAAAGCGCACACAGCAAGCTGCGGCGACCTTGGAGGAGATTAATGCAACCATGCAGAATGTCAACCAGACTCAAATTGAGAACGGTCAGGAGCTCTCGCGGGTTGTAAAAATCGCCGAGGGTGCGGTAATGGAGAACGATAACGCGAAGGTGGCGTTGAGTTCTACTGTAGAGGCTATTAAAGATATTCAGTCCACGTCGGATAAAATTTCGGCCATTATCGGGTTGATAGACGGTATTGCATTCCAGACTAATTTGCTCGCGTTAAACGCGGCTGTTGAAGCCGCCAGAGCCGGTGAGCATGGCAGAGGGTTTGCCGTGGTGGCTGGAGAGGTGCGCAGTTTGGCACAAAAATCGGCAGAGGCGGCAAAAGAAATCAAGGGTCTGATAGATGAATCCTCCGTTAAGGTCACGCTGGGGGCAAATAAGGTTCAAGAAACCGAAAAGGCCTTTACGGTCGTGAATGAAGAGGTCAGACGTATTGGTTATACGCTTTCACAGGTGATGGATTCGATTCGGGAACAGCAGCATAGTGTGCATGAGGTTTCGCAGGCGATTCAGGCGTTGGACTCCAACATACAAAATAATGCTGTTTTGGTCGAGAAAACCTCGGAAGCGGCAGATGCGTTAAAAATTCAGGCGGATTTGCTGGCGAACGAAACGGGCAAGTTCCAGATCGATGAGGTTAGAGCCCGGGCGTTAATACAGGATACGCCTCCGATTTTCGGCGTCAGGATGGCCGATGTCCGCCAAAAGATGCGAATCTGGTTAACGAGTGCGCAATCCTACCTCAATGGCGTGAATGTTAACATTGATGTTGATAAAGTCTCGGATGACACGACCTGCCAAGTCAGCCAGGCGTTGCAAGCGCTGATTGCGGCAGATGCATCCATTCAAACCTTGCCGCAGTATGAACGAGTCAGTTTATTGCATCAGGAGCAACATGCCTTAGTCAAAGAAGTGTTAAATATGAATGCGCAAATGGGCGGTACCGATTTTGAGCAGATGAAGCTCAGAGACCAGAAAATGGATCGGTTTGTCGGTGTTTCGATGGAGTTGGATGCTGCACTGAATGACTTAAACAAGGTTTGTGTGGAGCGTTCGATGACATCCTATCCGGCCATTTCATCTGTTGCGGCGTAAGTATTGGAAAGTCGCCGTTTCTCATTGTTACAAAATTTTTTACTAACCTTTTTCAACGAAGAAAACCGGGAATGAATCATGCAAGAGTTTATTAGCCTTTATAACGAGAACCGAGAGGATATCGAGAAGTTTTTGATTGAAACGCTGCGCAACAACGGTCAGATCATGCATAACAACGAGGCTGAAATACAGCGGTTTTTTCGCGTTTTTCCGAGTCTGGAGCTGGTGTATGTGACCGACAGCGATTTTGTGCAGGTGTCGTCCAATATCTACAAGAACCGCCGCGTTGAAGAGGCCAAGGGCAAAAACCGCGCCTATCTGGTCTCCAAAGTCGAGCCGAAAGAGCAGAATGTGTCGATCAGCAGTCCATACATCAGTTCGGCAACCGGTGAAACCTGTGTGACGGTGCTGTTTTACGGGGAAGACTACAACTACTTTTTTGACTTTAACCTCACCACGCTGCTGACGCGTTTTGGTTTGGTTGAGCGTCATCCACTGTTCAACCAGTTTTCCAAGGGGTTTTATTTCATTATCGGTTTGTCGTTGACGTTTTTTTCGGTGATGTCGATCGGCTATGCGTTTTACGACTATTTCCTGCAGCTGGTGCATCCGGCGGAATATTCGTTGGAGAGCGTGTTTAAGCCGATTGTGGCGCTAACTATGGGGCTGGCGATTTTTGACCTGGCGAAAACCCTGCTGGAACGCGAGGTGTTCTTCAAGGCCTATTCCGACAAGAAAGACGAGTCGCGGCTGCTGTCGAAGTTCTTGAGCGCGATCATCATTGCCTTGTCGATCGAGGCGTTGATGGTGGTCTTCAAAACCGCGCTGAACGATCCGACGCAGATGCTCTATGCGCTCTACCTGATTATCGGCGTGGCGCTGATTATTCTGTCGCTGGCGCTCTACAACAAACTGGTCATTAGAGATGGCGAGTGCAAAGAGTAGGGCAGTTCTTTACTGAATCAGCGCCCTCAATAGCGGAATAAAAGTGCTGATATCCTGTGGATAAGTTGTGTATGTTGTGAACAGTCGACACCACGTGTGCAGAAAACAGCGCTTTACTGCGGGCGTGATTACCTGCGTCTGGCGATCCAGATCAGGTGATAGCCGTAAGCCGTCTTGACTGGGCCGTGAATCTGGCCGATTTCTTGATTGAAGACCACCTCATCGAACGCCGCTGCCATTTTGCCCGGGCCGAAAATGCCGATATCGCCGCCCACTCGGGCGGATGGACACAGGGAGTGCTCTCTGGCGAGTCTATCCAGATCTTCCAGCGTGTGAATCTGCGCTTTGAGCTGTTGGCAGAGCGTTTCGCTTTCGACTAACAGATGGTAAACGCGGGCGCGCTGCTCGGGATTCGGCATGTTGTTCACTCCAAACGATCTCTTCAAGCAAATTGTATCGAATAAGCCCGGTTCTGTCTGTATCGGCGCAAATACCTTAAGTAACTGCGGATTGTTGCGGATTAATCAGGAATAAGGCAAGATTGCACCATCCGCCGTTGCACACAAGGGGCTTAGAGTGCAGAACAAACGCAGACATTTCCGGGTAAACGCGGAAATTCCAATTTATGTGTACCGCTTGCAGGAACATGCGCCGGCAGCCAGCCTGCAGCGCATGGCCTTATCTGCCGAAAATCGACAGCAGATTGAGCAGGCCAATCTGACATTGGCGCGTTTGTTTTCCGAACCCAAACATGTTGCCAACGGCGCGGCGGCACTCTTTATGCAATTCGATCAGCAGCTCGATTTTGTGTTTTGGATGCTGGAGCGTTTTTTTAATCAACAAAACCCTCTGGAACACGCCGAGTTTCGCGAGCGGCGGGCCCAGGCCTTGGCCCCGTTGCAGTATGAGGCGTTGCGGCAATCCAAGGTGTATCCGTTGATGCAGGCTTTTAACAAACACGTTGAGGGACTGATTTACTTTCTGCTGTTAATGGCCCAATGCAGTCACAGCGACCGGGTTTTGTATATCGGCAATAAGGGCGGGGCGCCTTTTTCGGCGGATAGTTATTTACATAATTTGAATGCGTTGGCGGAGCAGGGGAATTGGCTTTCCCAGGTATTGGTGGCGCTGGTTGCCAAGCTGAATTTGTATGAGTCGGCCTGCCGGCAACTCAAGCATTACGGCGACGGGGTGCCCCAACCGGGTGAATGGGCGTTGCAACAAGCCAATTTGAGTGTGGGCGGTATCGCCATTCATACGCCAGATAGTTATGAGGTGTCCGAATCTGTGGTGCTGTTTTTGCAGATAGAGTCGCACCCGCAGGTGGTGGAGGCGCGTGTGGTCAATGTGCTGCGTCTGGAGGACGACGACCCGCATGGGGCAAGCACGCCGAGCACAGTGTCAAAGGATAAAGCACCGCAGTATCGAGTGGCCTTTGAGTTTGAACATCTCGGCGCGGATCAGTTGGCGCTGATCACCCGTTTTGTTACCGCGCAGGAACTTGCTATGGCGCATCCTCCGGCCGTTTAGCGCTCTGGCTGGCTGTTTATTGCAGCGCACCGAGATTGATTCGACCGTTGTTTCAGGGCACAATGGACGGGTTTGAGCGTTGATGCCGGTAAGGGGGCGTCAGCAAAGAAAAGAAAACCGCACTTCAAGAATGCGCAGGCCGGGTAAGCGGCTTGGCGTCTCTGGTGAACGTTCGCGGCTAAGTTGAATAGACTGAAAACACCATGCAATCCTCACCTCAACCCCTTTCATCTATAAAAGAGACTCCTTCAAATATCCGTCTGGTCGTCTGCGATCTGGATGGCACGCTGCTTAACCACAACCATAAAATCACCCCGCGTACCGTGGCCGCCGTGCAGTCGTTGGTGGCGGCCGGTGTGCAATTTATGCTCGCCACAGGGCGGCATTATGAAGATGTGTATCTGCTTGCCAAACGCCTCGGCATACCGATGTATCTGATTACCTCCAACGGCGCGCGCGTGCATAATCAGGATGGGCATGTGCTCTATGAAAATCACATGCCGGCCGAACTGGTGGCGCAGGTGCTCAAGCTGTCGCGCGGTTTTGAAATCCATCGCAATCTCTACAAACAGGATTTGTGGCTGGTGGAGGAACCGCACGAGGAGCTGCTGGCCATTCACGACGCTTCGGGCTTTGAATATCAGTTGAGCGATTTCAGCGCGCTGGATTTAAGCCATATCGACAAAATCTACTTCACCGCCGATCACGACGCCCTGGTGCCGTTGGAGACGCTGTTGCAGCAGCATTTTCACGGCAAACTCAGCATCACCTTCACGTCGCCGGAATATCTGGAAATCATGAACTTCGGGGTCTCCAAAGGGCGCGCGCTGGAGCGCGTGTTGGCGCAAATCGGTATCGATGCTCAGGAAACGGTAGCGATGGGCGACGGCATGAATGACAAGGAGATGCTCAACCTGGTCGGTCATCGCGTGGTGATGGATAACGCCACCGATGCGCTCAAGGCGTTGATTCATCATCCGGTCATCGCCAAATCCAATGCCGAAGAGGGGGTGGCCGATTATATTGAAAACACCCTGCTGCCGTTATTGGAGGCGCAAACCGGATAGCCGGGAAGACGCCTACCCGGCCTGTTGAGTTTTCGGGTTCAATATTTTGTGATGGATAGGTTGATGATGATTTAAAACCACGAAGCACACGAAGAGTACGAAGTTTTTCTAAGAACTTGATATATCTTCTTAATGCATCTGATCGATTTGAAATGTTTTTCAAACTGCTTTAAAGCGCGGACGTAAAAATAACACCGAAAACTGATTAATGCTCAAAGTCTTCGTGCTCTTCGTGTACTCAGTGGTTCAATAAATCAATCATAAAATGCGGTTTCCCGGGTTTTATTTCGGTTTTTATGCGAGCGTTTTGACGGCCCGCTTTTGCAGGCGCAGTTTATGGATTTGCAATCCCACGACCGTCAAAAACAGCAGTAGGCCGGCACAGACCGCAATCGAGGCGGAGATCGAGCTGTCCAGCCAGACTGCCAGCGCGTACCCCGTCAATACCGCCACCTCCGCATAGAGAGCCGCCAGCCACAGCATATTTTTGAGCGATTTGGCGAGCAGATAGGCGCTGGCCGCCGGAATCACCAGCAGGGCGACCACCAGAATCGCGCCGACGGCGTCGAACGACGCTACCGTGGTCAGCGACACCAGGGTCATCAGAAAGTAGTGCCAGAATAGAACGTTGATGCCCAATGAGGCGGCCAGGCTCGGGTGGAAGGATACGGTTTGCAGGCGTCCGAATGCGATCCAGATGCTGGCCAGCACCAGTGCGAACACAATGGCGATGCTCCAGAAGGCGCGAGGCCCCAAATCAATGCCGTTTTCCATGTCGCCCCAGATAATGGTATCGAAAGGCACAAACGCGATTTCACCATAGAGCACGCACTCCTGGTCCAGGTCGATCTGTCCGGCATAGAGAGAGATCAGAATCACGCCGATGGCAAAAAACAGCGTAAAGACAATGCCGATGCCGGCATCTTTTTGCAGATTACCGACCTTGTGAAGGCTGTCGCTGAGCCAGGCGGTGACCAGACCGATGAGGACGGCTCCGCCCAATAGCACCGGCAGATCGCGGGTGCCGCTCAACATAAAGGCCAGAACGATGCCCAGCAGTACCGAGTGGCTGATGGCGTCGCCCATCAGCGACTGGCGGCGCAGAATCAGGAATACGCCCACCAGCGCGCAGGAGATGGCCACCAAAGAGGCGGTCGCCAGAATCCAAAGGTCTGAGAGGTGGTCTTGAATAAACGTCGTCATCTCGCGTCTCCGGATTTGGCGGTGGCGGCCGGAATCGGTTGGCCGTGCGGGTCGGTTTGCGTTGAACTCAGTTCCGCCTCGATCTGGCGGCTCTGTTCATCGGTCAGGATGTGTTCGATGCGTTCCGCCTGCAGATGAATCTGTTCGGGTGTGAGGTCGGCGCGTTCGTTCAGATAACTCTCCCACAGACGGTGGCGGCGCGTCAGCAGACTGGCCTGTTCAAAACCGGCGTCGGTCAAACACCAGCCTTGCGGACAGTGGCTGACCAGGCCGTTTTTGGCAAGGCGCTGCAAATGAATCTGCAGGCGGCTGACCGGCATGGCGCGCAGTGCCTGAATCTCGGCAAGACTGAACGAGCGCGTATGGAAATCGCCGCGTTCGCACAGTTTATAGAGGGTGCGCAACAGGTTTTCCTCGGCGACCTTGTGACGCAAACGGCGTTGCTGCCAGGCGCGTTGCAATAGCCCCTTTTGCGGCGCAAAGAGCAGTGACGCGACAAAGAGGATCGCAAGGCTGACGACCATCCACGGGCCGGTCGGCATGGCGGGCGCCAGATAGGAGATTTGCGTGCTGATGAGCGCGCTCAGAGCGCCAAGCAGGCCGGCAATCAACAGGATGGTTTTGAGGTTGTCGCTCCACAGGCGCGCCGCCGCCATCGGGGTGAGCAGCACGGCGGCCATCAAGACCACGCCCACCAGCTGCAGTCCGACGACGACCGCCATCACAATCAGCAAGGCCAATACCAGTTCGTAGAAGGCGATATTGATGCCCAGGCTTTGCGCATAGAGGCGGTTAAAGGCGATCAGACGGAACTTATGGAAGAACAGGGTCACGACGAGCAGAATAAAGACGGTGACATAAGCCAGCAGGCGGATGTCGTCCTGCGTCATGGCGGCGGCCTGGCCGAAGAGGATTTTATCGAGCCCGCTTTTGTTTTCCACTTCCAACCCCTGGATATAGGAGAGTAGCATCAGGCCGAGGGCGAAAAAGAAGGAGAGGGTGATCGCCAGCGCAGCATCGGGTTTGATTTTGGTATGTTTGGGTAGCCAGTCGATAATGAAAAAACCGATAAAACTGCTTGCCAGAGCGCCGCTGAACATAATCCATGGGTCGCGGCTGTGAAACAGCAGAAAGGCGGTCATCACACCGGGCAGGGCGGCGTGCGCCAAAGCGTCACCGATCAAAGAGCGTTTGCGCAGGAAAGCGAAGCTGCCGATCACCGCCGCGCCCATGCCGAGCAGCAAGCTGCCCATCAGCACCCACAGGGCGTTGATGTCCTCGAAGCGCCAGAAGCTGAGCCAGAGTTCCCAGACATCGGGTTGGTTGAGTAAGGTAAAGTCCTGCATGGTTTCAGTCGTGCTCGTGAGCCTGGTTCAGGCGGCTGCGGTACATGGCTTCGGTCAGTTCGTTCAACAGCGACAGGCGACCGCCATAGGTTTTGTGCAGGTTTTCCTGCGTTAGAACTTCTTTCACCGGGCCGGCGGCCACCAGACGGGCGTTGACAAACAGAATCCAGTCGAAATATTCTCCGACGGTGTTGAGGTCGTGGTGCACGCAGACAATGGTTTTGCCCTGTGCCTTAAGCTGTTTGAACAGTTCGATAATGGCTTTTTCGGTGGCGACATCCACGCCGGCAAAAGGCTCGTCCATCAGGTAGAGACTGGCCTGTTGCGCCAAGGCGCGCGCCAGAAAGACGCGCTGCTGCTGTCCGCCGGAAAGTTGGCTGATCTGGCGGTCGCGGAACTCCCACATATGGAGGTCTTTGAGGGCCTGTTCGGCAATGGCGATGTCTTCGCGGCTGGGTCTTTGCCAAAGGCGCAGCTGGCCGTGGCGTCCCATGAGTACCACATCCATGACATCGATCGGAAAATCCCAATCCACCTCTTCGCGCTGCGGCACATAGGCGGTGACCAGGCGCTTCTGGGCTAAGGGTTCGCCAAAGAAGCGCACTTCGCCTTCCATCAGCGGCAGCAGTCCCATCATCCCCTTGAGCAGGGTGGATTTGCCGGCGCCATTCGGGCCGACAATGGCGACGGTTTTGCCGGCCGGAATCTCAAAGCTGACATCTGTGAGCACCGGCTTGTGGTGATAGCGCATATTCAGATTGCGCACCGCAACCGGAGCGGGCGAGAGGGGCGTGTTTTTCATGGGTTTCCTTGCGCTGTCTGTTGATCCTTAAGCGTGCTGTGAATAAGGGCGCTGACAATGGTGCTGACATTGTGGCGTACCATGCCGATGTAAGTGCCTTCCGGCGTGTCGGCCAGCCCCATGGCGTCGGAGTATAGCTCTCCGCCGATATGCAGCTGATGACCTTCCGCCGCCACGCCTTTGACCAGCGATTCAATAAAGCGCGGCGAGACGCTCGATTCGACGAAGACGGCGTTGATATGGTTGGCGACAATCACGTCCTTGAGTTGTTTGATGTCCTGCAAGCCGAACTCCGCCGCGGTGCTGATGCCTTGCAGTCCCATAACGTTCAGGCCATAGGCCTTGCCGAAATAACCGAAAGCGTCGTGGGCGGTGATGAGGATGCGTTTTTGTTGCGGAATCTGCTGGATTTGCTGTTGTACCCAGCTGTCCAGTTCAGCCAGTTTGTTCAGGTAGTTTTGAGCGCGCTGCTGGTAGGCTTTGGCGTGTTCGGGGTCTTGTTCGGCCAGAATTTCGGTAATGCGTTTGCCGGCTTCAATCCACAGTTGCACGTCAAACCAGATGTGCGGGTCGTGAACGGCGCCGTGACGAAGCAAACGTGTTTCGGCAATGCGATCGCTGATAGCGAATACCGGTTTTTTGCGGGCAAGTTTGTCAAAAATCTCCTGCATCTTGCCTTCCAGATGCAGGCCGTTGTAGAGCACCAGATCGGCTTGGGTGAGGCGTCTCAGGTCGCCTTGGGTGGCTTTGTAAAGATGCGGGTCGACGCCGCTGCCCATCAGCGCGGTCACCTTGACGTTTTCACCGCCGATATTCTCGGTAAGATCGGCAATCATGCCGGTGGTGACGGTCACGTTGAGTTGCGCTGCGGCATTCTGCACCCAGGAAAAACTGAGCATAACCGCGGCAGCAAACTGCAGAATAATCTTGGATTTTATTGCGTTTGATTTTAATGGGTTCTTGAGTGTTTTCATAAATATCTATCTTAAATGAAAAAGTTTGCCTGCGCTCTATCTTGCAACAGCCCGTTTCTTAAATGGTATGGATGGCAAGGTGCTTAATGTCCGGTTCTTATGTCGGCTTTGAGCGCAAATTAATGTTGCGAATTTTTAAGGTATAGCTTAGTCTAATAAAAAAATTAGTCAAGGCTAAGTTATGGCTTTTTTAATCTTCGGTTGTTTAATGAGAGTGTTTGGTTGATGAATAAGAAGACGAAATTGGGTTTGAATGCGCTTGCTGTTTGGGGGATGTTGGGGGTGCAGTCGTCCTATGCTCAGGACGGGTTAAGGCCGCTGGCGGCCGACCGTCCGGATGCGACAGAAAGTCCGCAAACGGTGGATAAAGGGCATTGGCAGGTTGAAACGACGCTTGTCGGGTTTGCGCAGGATCGTGCATCCGGTGAGACGGTTCGCAGCTATGAGGCTTTTAGCACAAACTTGAAATACGGAGTCACGGATTCGGTTGACCTGCATTTGGTTGTCTCCCCGTATGTGTATGAAGAGGTGAGTGCGCTGGGTGTAACGCATTCCCGCAGCAGTCATGGCGATTTTGAGTTGCGCAGTAAAATCAATCTTTGGGGAAATGCTGGCGGTGAAAATGCCCTGGCGCTGCTGCCTTATGTGAAAATCCCCAGCGGCGCCTTGAGCAATGATAAGACCGAGGGCGGGATTATTGTGACTTATGCGTCCGACTTGGGCGGGTTTGGGGTTGGTTTGCAGGCGCAGGCGGATTATCTGTATGACGAGTCAAAAGATGAAATGGGCTGGTCGGGAAGTCATACGGCTGTGCTGGGGTTTGATGTGGGGTCGCAAGTGGGCGGTTATGTTGAATATATCGGCGAAAGGGATCTGGCCGCAGAGTACGTGCCTTACGCCAGTTTTGGGCTAACCTACCAACCCGATGCGAATCGACAGTGGGATGTGGGTTCCAAGGTGGCCTTGGATAAGCAAGGCCAGGATTTCGAAGTCTTTTTCGGGGTTACTCAGCGCTATTGATGTCAGCGCTCAAAACTTAAAAGCCGGACGTTTTTTGCGGTCGGTTTGCGTTGTTTTGGTTTTTTTGAGCTGCACCATCACCTCGGTATGGGTGGTGTGCGGGAACATGTCGATCAGGCCGGCGCGCGTCAGGCGGTAGCCCTGTTTTTCCAGTTCTTTGATGTCGCGGATCAGTGTAGCGGCATTGCACGACACATAGACAATCAATTCCGGTTTGAGCTGGTGCAGCGTTTTGCTGATTTCAAAGGCGCCTTGTCTGCCCGGGTCGAGCAGCACGCGGTCGTAACGCTGTTTTTTAAACCACCGCTGATGGCTGACGTCGTCAAACAGATCGGTCTTGTAAAACTGGCACTGCGGCAGCTGGTTGTCTTTGGCGTTGTCGTTGGCGGTGGCCACCAGTTCTTCCAAGCCTTCCACGCCGATGGCCTGTTTGACCTGTCGGCCGATGGGCAGGGTGAAGTTGCCGATCCCGCAGAACAGATCCAGCACGCGATGCTGCGGTTGCAGTTCCAGCCACTCGAGCGCCTGTTTGACCATTTGGCGGTTGATGTCGGCATTGACTTGAATAAAGCCGTCGCTCGGAAAGCGCAGTTGCAATCCGTCAAGCGTATAAAACGGCATGTGCGGCGCTGGGGTTTGTTCGACCGCCCCGCTGACAAAAACGCCGTTGTCGGCCTCGACCAAGGTGATTTCCTTGTAGGCGCGGCTGGCCTGCGATAGCCACTCTTCCCGTTGTGCTGCCAAGGTGGCGTTGAGTGTATCGGACAGAACCGGACAGTGGGGAATGTCGACCAGTTCATTGGAGGCTTTTTGGCGGAAGCCCAGACGTGCCTGTTTGTCATGTTTGGAAATGGCCAGGCCAAAGCGCGCGCGACGGCGGTAGGCTTGTCCTGCGCCAATAAGGGGAGCGGCGATCTGACACTGTTTGGCGTCCACCGCCTGGGTCAGGCGGGTAATGAAGTTTTCGGCTTTCCAGTAGCGTTGCGCGTCCAGCGTCAGGTGCTGCAGCTGGCAGCCGCCGCAGGTGTTGTAGTGTTCGCAGAAGGGCGCGGTGCGCTCGGCCGAGGGCTGTTCGATTTCGAGCAGTTGCGCCACGTCGAATTTAGGTTGGTGTTCGACCAGACGGGCATTGACGACGTCGCCCGGTACGGCACCATCGATAAAAACCGCTTTGCCGTCAAGACGCGCGACGCCGCGACCGTCGTGGGTGATGCCTTCGATTGTGAATTGTTGAATATTTTTCATAGACCCGGCCTGTTGAGTTTTTGGGAGGCGATTTTTTGCGAGTTGGAATTTAGTCGATGCCGAGCAATTTATGCGTTTGCAGGCTGAGTTTCCATTGCGGGTGAGTCAGACAGTATGCGACGGCCTGACGGACATTGTTAACGGAGATCTCAGGGTCGGCATCCGCCATCGGTTGCAGATAAAAGAATTTGAAATCCAGATGCGCGACTTTTTCCGGCAGCAATGCCGGTTGCGGATAGACCAGTTTGAGTTCGTCGCCGTGGTCGAGCAGCAAAGGCGCGCCGGCTTTGGGGCTGACGCAAACCCAGTCGATGCCGTCCGGTGCCTGTTTGGTGCCGTTGGTTTCAATGGCGATTTCAAAACCGTGTTGGTGCAACGCATTTATCAGGGCTTGATCGACCTGCAGCAGCGGTTCGCCGCCGGTGAGCACCACAAAAGGCGGAATGTTGGCGTCAGGCCAGAAAGCGCGCAGATGCCGGCAGAGCGCTTTGGCGTCCTTGAAGCGACCGCCGTTTTGCCCGTCGGTGCCAATAAAATCGGTGTCGCAGAACTGGCAGACGGCATCGCTGCGATCCTGTTCGCGGCCGGTCCACAGGTTGCAGTTGCTCAGGCGGCAGAAAATCGCCGGGCGGCCGCTGTGGAAGCCTTCACCCTGTAATGAATAAAACACCTCTTTTACCGAATAACTCATAACAAATGCACTTTCTGCTTGGGGGAGAATCTTGCGTGTATTTTACCCTTTAGAAGCGTTTATGAAGTGATATAATTTCAAGCTATTTGTTAAATTTCAGTTAAACATCACTTAAGTTGGGTTGCAATAATGGCAGGAAAAACTTTATACGATAAGTTGTGGGACGCCCATGTAGTGCGTCAGGAAGAGGACGGCACGGCCTTGATTTACATCGATCGCCAGCTGCTGCACGAAGTAACTTCACCACAGGCATTCGAGGGGCTGCGCCTGGCGCACCGCAAACCTTGGCGTGTAGAGACCAACCTGGCCACGTGCGACCATAACGTGCCGACCACCGAATTGAAAGGCGGTCCGGAAACCATCGAAGACCCGGTGTCGCGTATTCAGGTGATTACGTTGGGCAAGAACGCTCAGGAGTTCGGCATTACCGAATTCGGCATGGGCGATCCGCGTCAGGGGATTGTGCATGTTGTGGGGCCTGAAGAGGGCGCGACGCTGCCGGGGATGACGGTAGTGTGCGGCGATTCGCACACGGCCACGCACGGCGCTTTGGGTGCGTTGGCGCACGGCATCGGTACCTCCGAAGTGGAGCACGTGATGGCAACCCAGTGTTTGATTCAGAAAAAGATGAAAAACATGCTGGTGAAAATCGACGGCAAACTGCAGCCCGGCGTGACGCCTAAGGATGTGGTGCTGGCGATTATCGGCAAAATCGGTACGGCCGGCGGAACCGGCTGCGCGATGGAGTTCGGCGGTCAGGTGTTCCGTGACATGTCGGTGGAAGGCCGTATGACGGTCTGTAATATGGCGATTGAAGCCGGTGCGCGTGTCGGTCTGGTCGGCGTGGACGATAAGACGGTTGAATACGTCAAAGGCCGTCCTTTCGCGCCGAAAGGCGAGCATTGGGATTTGGCGGTGGAAGCCTGGAAAGAGCTGCATTCGGATGACGATGCCAAGTTCGACATCGTGGTCGAGATGGACGGTTCCAAAATCGAACCGCAAGTCAGCTGGGGAACCTCGCCGGAGATGGTATTGGATATCAACGGCATGGTGCCGAATCCGGACAAGGAAACCGATCCGGTCAAGGCCAACGGTATTCGCCGCGCCCTGGATTACATGGGCCTGAAAGCCGATATGCCGGTCAAGGATATTCCGGTGGAGTATGTGTTTATCGGCTCATGCACCAACTCGCGTATTGAAGATTTGCGTGCCGCGGCCAGCGTGCTGAAAGGTAAGAAAATTTCCGACAAGGTGGAACTGGCGATTGCCGTTCCAGGTTCCGGTTTGGTGAAGCAGCAGGCGGAGCAGGAAGGGCTGGACAAGATTTTCATCGAAGCTGGCTTTGAGTGGCGCAACCCCGGCTGTTCAATGTGTCTGGCGATGAACGCCGATCGCCTGCCTGCCGGCAAGCATTGCGCCTCAACGTCCAACCGTAACTTCGAGGGGCGTCAAGGTGCGGGCGGACGCACTCACCTGGTGAGTCCCGAAATGGCGGCGGCCGCAGCGGTAGCCGGTCATTTTGTTGATGTGCGTGATTATCTGTAAGCAGCGGAGGAAGAGAAATGGATAAGTTTGTCAAGTTGACAGCCATCGTTGCGCCGATGGATCGTGCCAATGTGGATACGGATGCGATTATTCCGAAACAGTTTTTAAAGTCGATCAAACGTAGCGGCTTTGGCCCTAACCTGTTTGACGAATGGCGTTACGAAGACGTCGGTCAGCCGGATGCGGATAACTCGGGCCGTCCGTTGCGCAAGGATTTTGTGTTGAATCAGCCGCGCTATCAGGGTGCGAAGATTCTGCTGACGCGCGAGAACTTCGGTTGCGGTTCGAGCCGTGAACACGCGCCTTGGGCGTTGAAGGATTACGGTTTTGATGTGATTATTTCCCCGAGTTATGCGGATATCTTCTTCAATAACAGCTTCAAGAACGGCATTCTGCCGATTATTCTCGACGACAAGATTGTCGATGCGCTGTTCCAGGAAGTGTATGCCACGGAAGGTTATCAGTTGACTGTGGATTTGCAGGCGCAGCAGATCATCAAGCCGAACGGCGAGACCATTGCGTTTGAAGTGGATAGTTTCCGCCGCCACTGCCTGTTGCACGGTCTGGACGATATCGGTCTGACTTTGCAGCATCAGGAAGACATCAAGGCGTATGAGGCCAAGCGCAAGCAGCAGGCCCCTTGGTTGTTTGCGAATTGAACGTTGATGCTAGTTAACCACGAAGAACGCGAAGTTCACGAAGGTTAATCCTTTACAAGAAAATCGAAAAATGGCTAATCACTTCGTGCTCTTCGTGAGTTTCGTGGTGAAAAGAAAAAGAGAATGAAGATGACAAAACATGTGTTGATTTTGCCGGGTGACGGCATTGGTCCTGAGATCACTGCAGAAGCAGTGAAGGTATTGAACAAGCTGGTTGAAACCGACGGTTTGGATATCACCATGGAAGAAGACCTGGTGGGCGGTGCGGCTTATGACGTGCATGGCGTGCCTTTAGCCGATGCGACCATGGATAAAGCACATGCGGCCGATGCCGTGTTGTTGGGTGCCGTGGGCGGTTACAAGTGGGAGTCGTTGGATATCTCCGTCCGCCCGGAAAAAGGGCTGCTGCGTCTGCGCAAAGAGATGGGGTTGTTCGCCAACCTGCGTCCGGCGTTTTTGTATCCGCAATTGGCGTCGGCTTCAACGCTTAAGCCTGAGATTGTTGCCGGTCTGGATATTCTGATTGTGCGCGAATTGACGGGCGGCATCTATTTCGGCCAGCCACGCGGTATCCGTATTCTGGAAAACGGCGAGCGTCAGGGCTTCAACACTTACGTTTATTCCGAGTCTGAAGTGAAGCGCATCGCGCATGTCGCTTTCCAGGCGGCGATGAAGCGTAACAAAAAACTGACTTCGGTGGATAAGGCCAACGTTTTGGAAGTGACCGAGATGTGGCGTGAAGTGGTCAATGAAGTGGCCAAAGAGTACCCTGAAGTTGAAGTCAAACACATGTACGTCGATAACGCGGCGATGCAGTTGGTGTTGAATCCGAAGCAGTTCGACGTGATGGTGACCGGCAATATGTTCGGTGACATTCTGTCCGACGAAGCCTCGATGTTGACCGGTTCGATCGGTATGTTGGCGTCGGCCTCTCTGGATGCCAACAACAAAGGCATGTACGAGCCAAGCCACGGTTCGGCGCCGGATATCGCCGGTCAAAACAAGGCCAACCCGTTGGCGACGATCCTGTCGGCGGCGATGATGTTGCGTTATTCGTTGGGTCGCGAAGACTTGGCGGTGAAGATCGAAGATGCGGTCGGCAAGGTGTTGGACCAAGGTCTGCGTACCGGCGACATCTGGTCGGAAGGCATGACACGCGTGACCTGTAGCGAAATGGGTGACGCGGTGGTCGCGGCGTTATAAGAGCCGGCCTGTTCAGTTTTTGAACGGCCGTTTCTGCCTGATTGTCGATGCGAAACCATTTTACGATTACCATTAGCGATGTGCATGGCGCACGCGATTATTCGTTTAAACAGATTTTTAAACGTTTCGCGTGGCTGCTTATGCTGGTGTTTGTGCTTGTCTGGGCAGGTGTGATTGCGGCCATCTGGTTTTTGAGTTCGGAAGCGCAGGCCATTGAAGACAAGCACGAGATGGCCGTGCAGCATTACGAAAAGGTGCTCAACGACAAGAAGAGCGACTTTATCCATCTGGCGTCCGAAAAGCGCCTGCTGGAAGCCGAATTGGAAGAAAAATCCAAGCAGGCCGAAATGCTGGATCAGACCTTGCAGGGGCTGGAGGAGCTGATCGGTACCAGTACCAGCACCGATGAACCGGAAAAGGCGGTCGAAGAGCGCATCAAGCTGGTGCAGCTCAGTACCCTTGGCAAGAGCATGATGCTGGAGATGATTCCCAACGGCCGTCCGGTGGCGGATTTTGCGGGGGTCAGCAGTTCTTATGGTTGGCGTACGCATCCGGTGACCGGGAAGCGTCAGTTTCACCGCGGTATCGACTATCGCGGTGAAGCGGGCGCAAATGTGGTCGCCACTGCGGATGGCGTGATTGAGTTTGCCGGTTACAGCAAAAATAGCGGATTCGGCAATCTGATTATCGTTTCACATGCCAACGGTTTTAAAACCCACTTCGGCCATTTAAGCCGTTTGGATGTCAAAACCGGACAGTATGTGCGTAAGGGTGATGTGATTGGCGGTATCGGTTCAACCGGCCTGTCATCGGGCAATCATCTGCATTATGAAGTGTCGTTTGTGCAGCGCAAGCTCGACCCCGCTCCTTTTGTGCAGTGGGACTTGCAACGCTACGACAGTATTTTCCAACAGGTGGAAGGGGTGCCATGGGGTTCTTTAACGCAAGCCGTAAACGATCAGGTTCAGAAGGTGGAAAAACAATTATCGCTCCGGGGTGTGCCTTTAGCGGCGAATTCAGCCAGATAGCCGGCCCGCTGCATGTCGACGGGCGCATAGACGGGATTATCGAAACCGGCTACGACGTGTCTATCGGCACGCAGGGTGAGGTTAAGGGCTTTGTCAAAGCGCGCTCGATTGTGTTGAGTGGCGTGCTGGAAGGCAAGGTGGCGTGCGAACGCATCGATATTCTGGCCACCGGCAAGCTGATCGGCGAGTTGATCAGCGGCGAGATGACGATTGAGGCGGGCGGTAAATTCATCGGTGAAAGCCGTGAACTGACCGAGGCCGGACTGATTGTCAGTCTGCCCGAAGACCGTCACTACCAGACGGCACCGGTGAATATTCAGGATGTGGTGGTCGATCCGCAGGCGGTCGAAACAGAACAAAAGACTGAAAAAGCGTAACCCTAATTTAAACGAATCCTGTTCTTGCCGAGCCTGCTTTCGGGGTCGACAGGGGCGAACAAGTATCAAGCGGGCATAAACCCCCGCAGAAAAGGAAGTAGAAAGAGTATGACAAAGTTGTATGACATTGCAGTTGTAGGCGCTACCGGTGCGGTGGGCGAAACCATTCTGAAGGTATTGGAAGAGCGTAACTTTCCGGTAGGCAAACTCTACCCATTGGCCAGTAGCCGTTCAGCCGGTAAAAAACTGCCTTTCAAAGGCGGTTGGGTCGAGGTTCAGGATCTGGAAACCTTCGATTTCTCCAAGGTGCAGTTGGGCCTGTTCTCGCCAGGCGCGAGCGTGTCTGCCATCTACGCGCCTAAAGCGGCGGCGGCAGGCTGTGTGGTTGTCGACAACACCTCTCAGTTCCGTTACGACGATGATATTCCGCTGGTAGTTCCAGAAGTTAACCCGGATGCGGTGGCGGGTTATACCAACCGCGGCATTATCGCCAACCCCAACTGCTCGACGATTCAGATGTTGGTGGCGTTGAAGCCGATTTACGATGCGGTGGGCATCAAGCGTATCAACGTGGCGACTTACCAGGCGGTATCCGGTACCGGTAAGGAAGCCATTGAAGAGTTGGCAAAACAGACTGCCGACCTGCTGAACATGAAGCCGATTGAAACCAATGTCTATCCAAAGCAGATCGCTTTCAACTGTATTCCGCAAATCGACGTGTTTATGGATAACGGCTACACCAAAGAAGAGATGAAGATGGTGTGGGAAACCAAGAAGATCATGGGCGACGATTCCATTATGGTGAACCCGACGGCGGTACGCGTACCGGTCTTCTTCGGCCACTCCGAGGCTGTGCATATCGAAACCGAGAAAAAGATCACGGCTGAAGAAGCCAAGGCGCTTTTGGCCAAGTCAGATGGTATTGTGTTGATCGACGAGCATGTTGATGGCGGCTATCCAACGGCAGTAACCGATGCGGCGGACACCAACCCGGTGTATGTTGGCCGTGTGCGCGAAGACATCTCGATTGAGAAAGGTTTGAACCTGTGGGTGGTTGCGGATAACGTCCGTAAGGGTGCCGCGACCAACACGGTGCAGATCGCCGAATTGTTGATTGCAAAATATCTGTAAGTCACTGGAGCACGAGTGAGTCGTCAGCGTATCGCCCTGCGGGTTGAATACCAAGGCAGCCGTTATTGCGGCTGGCAGCGCCAGGGGCATTGCGACTCGGTGCAGCAGCAGGTCGAGCAGGCGTTGACGCAGATCGCCAACGAGCCGGTTGAAGTCCATTGTGCCGGACGTACCGATACCGGCGTGCATGCATTGGGGCAGATCATCCATTTTGAAACGGCGGTAGAACGCCCGCTTAGAGCGTGGATTCAAGGCGTCAATACCAAATTGCCTGCGGATATCCGTATCAGTTGGGCGGCGCCAATGGCGGACGATTTCCATGCGCGCTTTTCGGCAATTGCCCGCCAATACCGCTATGTGATTTTCAACAGGCCGGTGCATTCCGCCATTCTGGCGGACCGGGTTACCTGGGAGAGCCAGTGGCTGGATGTGGACAAGATGCAGGCGGCGGCGCAGGACTTGATTGGCGAGCGTGATTTTTCGTCATTCCGTGCAGCGGCCTGTCAGGCGAGTCATGCACGCCGTGAAGTGCAGTGGATTGAGGTGAGTCGCCGCGGCGATTTTGTCTTTATCGATATCCGCGCCAACGCCTTTTTACATCACATGGTGCGCAATATCAGCGGCACTTTGATGGAGATCGGTCGCGGCGAACGTCCGGTGAATTGGGTCGCGGAATTGATGGCGATCCAGGACCGCACACAGGCGGGCGTCACGGCGCCGGCCAGCGGTCTCTATTTTGTGAATGCGTTCTATCCCGAGGAATATGCGGTTCCGCAGGTGGCGCTCAACGAACTTCTATGGCAATAGCGATGAATTCAGTTCCAAGCGCCGTCAAAACACGGCGCACACGTGTTAAAATCTGCGGCATTACCTCGCCGGCCGATGCATTGATGGTGGCGCAAAGCGGTGCCGATGCGATCGGCCTGGTGTTTTACGAACCCAGTCCGCGACATGTGGAAATTGAACAGGCCGGGTCAATCGCCCGTGCCGTGCCGGCGTTTGTGACCAAAACGGCGTTGTTTGTGAATCCGTCGGCTGACTATGTGCAGGCGGTTTTGCAGCAGGTGGCGATTGATTTGATCCAGTTTCATGGTGATGAAACACCGGAGTTTTGCGAGCAGTTCGGCAAGCCTTATATGAAGGCGGTGCGTATGCAGGAAAGCACGGATCTGTTGATGCTGGCACAAACCTATTCGTCGGCGAACGCGCTTTTGCTGGATACCTACAAGCCCGGTGTGCCGGGCGGTACCGGCGAGCAGTTCAATTGGCAGTGGATACCGAAGGATTTTCCCAAACCGCTCGTGTTGGCCGGCGGTTTGACGGCGCAGAATGTAGCGCAAGCCATCGCTGAGGTTAAGCCCTGGGCGGTGGATGTAAGCGGAGGCGTTGAGCAGAGCAAGGGCGTCAAATCTGCACAGCAGGTCACCTTATTTATGCAACAAGTAATGAGTACAGTGGAATGACAATCGATTTCTCCAAGTTTCCTGACGAGCACGGACATTTTGGACCTTACGGCGGTATTTTCGCACCTGAAACCCTCATGGCGGCGCTGGAACAGCTCAGCCAGGAGTATCAGAGCGTCAAGAACGATCCGCAGTTTTTGTCTGAAATCAGTGATGATCTGCGTGATTATGTCGGACGTCCGACGCCTTTGTATTATGCAAAGCGCTGGAGCGAGAGCTTGGGCGGCGCCAAGATTTATTTGAAGCGTGAAGACCTGAACCATACCGGTGCGCACAAGGTCAACAATACTATCGGTCAGGCATTGCTGGCGAAACGTTTGGGCAAAAAACGCATTATTGCCGAAACCGGTGCGGGTCAGCACGGTGTGGCCAGTGCGACTGTCGCGGCGCGTTTGGGATTGGAATGCGTAGTCTATATGGGTGCGGACGATGTGGTACGTCAGGCGCCGAACGTGGCGCGCATGAAAATGCTCGGCGCGACCGTCGTCGCTGTGGAATCCGGTTCGCGTACCTTGAAAGACGCCTTGAACGAAGCGATGCGCGACTGGGTTACGAATGTCGACGACACTTTCTACATTATCGGCACGGTGGCCGGCCCGCACCCTTATCCGGCGATGGTGCGCGACTTCCAGGCGGTTATCGGCCTGGAAGCGCGCGAACAGATTCTGGAGAAAGAAGGCAAGCTGCCGGACGCGTTGATTGCGTGCGTGGGCGGAGGTTCCAACGCCATCGGTCTGTTCCATAAATTTTTGCCGGATGAGAGTGTCCAAATCTATGGTGTCGAGCCGGCGGGTTACGGTCTGGAAACCGGTAAGCACGCGGCACCGTTGTGCTGCGGTAAGCCAGGGGTGTTGCACGGCAACCGTACTTACTTGATGCAGGACGAGCACGGCCAGATTCTGGGGACGCACTCCATTTCCGCCGGACTGGATTATCCGGGCGTTGGTCCTGAACATGCATGGTTGAAAGATATCGGCCGCGTCAATTATGTCGCGATTACCGATGAGGAAGCGTTGCAAGGTTTCCGTGATTTGACCCGTTTCGAGGGGATTATCCCGGCGCTGGAGTCGAGCCATGCCATCGCTTATGCGACCAAATTGGCGCCGACCATGCGTAAGGATCAGACGATTATCGTCAACCTGTCGGGGCGCGGCGATAAGGATATGAATACAATAGCCCAAATCGAAGGTTTCAAATTCTAACCTATTGCGGTTTGCAAACTCTTTGTTAAAAGCTGGATTCAAAAATGCTCATTTGCTATAGCAAACTGCGCTTTTTTCACCGAGCTTTTGCCGCGATTTTGCTAACCTCATAACGGTTAGAATAAATTGCGGTCGTTTTTTAAAATGATGAAAAGAATTTAGACATTATGAGCAGAATTCAACAAAAACTGGCCAGTTTGAAAGCCGCTGGCAAAACCGCTTTGATTCCTTACATTACGGCGGGTGACCCGCGTCCGAATGCGACGGTGGCTTTGATGCATCTGTTGGTGGAAAAAGGCGCCGACATGATCGAATTGGGCGTGCCTTTCTCCGATCCGATGGCGGACGGCCCGGTCATTCAAAAGGCGGTGGAACGTGCTCTGGAGCATAACGTCAGTTTGGATGATGTGTTGGAGTATGTGCGTGCGTTCCGTGAGAAGGATAGTAACACCCCGATTATCCTGATGGGCTATTTGAATCCGATTGAGGCGATGGGCTATGAGGCGTTTGCCGCCGCCGCCAGCTCGGTGGGGGTGGATGCGGTGCTGACGGTGGATATGCCGCCGGAAGAGTCCGTGGGCTACTTGCCGGCTTTGCGTAATGCCGGCTTGGATCGCGTCTTTTTAGTGTCTCCGACCACGCCGCAATCCCGTCTGGCGGCCGTCAATGAAAAAGGCAGCGGCTTTGTTTATTATGTGTCGTTGAAGGGCGTAACCGGTTCCAAAGAACTGGATGTGGCGGATGTCACGGCGCAAATTAACCGTTTAAAAGACAAAATCAATCTGCCGATCGGCATCGGATTCGGTATCCGCGATGGCGAGGCTGCTTTCCAGATGGCCCAGTTGGGCGATGCCGTGATTGTGGGTTCGGCCTTGGTCAGTCTGATCGAAGCGAATGCGCATCAGGATTTGTATACGATTGAACTGGCAGTCGGTGAGAAGATGACAGAATTCCGTGCGGCGATTGACCGCGCTGACGCACTATAAGGTGGAGAAAGTAATGAACTGGTTTGAAAAGATTCTTCCAAGCATCAAGCAGGTGACCGAGCGCAAGAGTTCGGTGCCTGAAGGGTTGTGGACCAAATGCCCTAAATGCGAAAGCACGCTGTATCGTGCCGAGGTGAAGCGCAATCAGGAAGTGTGTCCGAAGTGCGAACACCATATGCGTTTGGGCGGCAGAGCGCGTTTGCACGCTTTTCTGGATGAAAATTCCGGTCAGGAGTTGTCCGGCACGATTTCGCCGGTTGATGCGTTGAAATTCAAAGATCTGAAAAAATACAAAGACCGTATCAGTCAGGCCCAGAAAGCCACCGGTGAAAAGGATGCGTTGATTACCCAGGTCGGTACCATCAATGGCTTGGAAGTCGTGGTTGCGGCGTTCGAATTCAACTTTATGGGCGGTTCGATGGGTTCGGTTGTCGGCGAGAAGTTTGTGCGTGCCGTGAACGAAGCGATTGAGCGCAACTGTCCGTTTATCTGCTTCTCCGCCAGCGGCGGGGCGCGTATGCAGGAAGCCTTGTTCTCGTTGATGCAGATGGCCAAGACCAGTGCGGCGTTGGGTCGTTTACGCGCCAAGGGCTTGCCTTATATCTCCGTGTTGACTGATCCGACCATGGGTGGTGTGTCTGCCAGTTTTGCGATGTTGGGTGATATCAACGTGGCCGAACCGAAAGCACTAATCGGTTTTGCCGGTCCGCGTGTTATCGAGCAGACGGTGCGTGAGAAACTGCCGGAAGGCTTCCAGCGCAGTGAGTTCCTGCTGGAGCACGGCGCGATTGACCGTATTATCCATCGCCATAAATTGCGTGACGAGTTGGCATCGATGTGTAAGATGCTGCTGAACAAACCAGCCTGATAGGGCGATATTAGCCATCTCATAAAAGTAGCTACATGGAAACACTCTCCCAACATTCAAGCCTGCAGGCTTGGATTGATGGTTTATTGGCGATGCACCAGCAGGAGATCGATTTGGGTCTTGAGCGGGTGAGTGACGTCGCCCGCCGCCTTGAGGTGACCCGGCCTGCTGAGTTTGTGATCAGCGTTGCCGGCACCAATGGCAAAGGCTCCAGTGTGGCCATGCTGTCTGCCGTACTCGATGCGCAAGGCTATCGGGTCGGCACCTATACTTCCCCGCATATTCTGCGTTTTAACGAGCGCATTCAAATCAATGGTCAGCCGGTCGAAGACCGTGAAATCGTCGAGGCTTTTGTGGAGATCGAAGCGATCCGCGGCCAAACCAAACTGACCTATTTCGAATTTTCCACTTTGGCGGCACTGTTGATCTTTAAACGTCACAAGGTGGATGTTGCCGTGCTCGAAGTGGGGCTTGGCGGGCGTCTGGATGCGGTGAATCTGGTGGATGCCGACGCCGCTTTGATTACCGCCATCGATGTCGATCATGTCGACTGGCTGGGCGATGACCGTGCTCAGATTGCGTTGGAAAAAGCCGGCATTACCCGTGCAGGCAAGCCGGCGGTGTGTTCCGATCCGCATCCGCCGGCAACGCTTGCGGCCTTTGCCTCGGCGCAGGGGGTTCCCTTGTGGCAGTTGGCTGAGGATTTCAGTTTTCAGAAAACTCAACAGGCCGGGTTGATAACCTTTAAGCACGCTTTGACGCAGGATTGGCCCGCTGCGTTTGAATTTCCGCAGCCGGCTTTGCTGGGCGAGTTTCAATGGCAGAACGCCGCCGGCGTGGTGGCCTTGTTGGCGCGTATCGGTGATCAACTGCCGGTTTCGCTGCAAAGTCTGGCGAGTGGATTAACGCAGGTTAAACACCCCGGGCGGCTGCAGCAATTCACCGTCGTGACGCCATCCGGCCAGCAGCAATGGCTGGTCGATGTGGCTCATAATCCGCAGTCGGCGCAGGCCTTGGCGGACTATTTGGCATCGCAGGAAGATTCCCGTCAGGCTTATATCAGTTTGTTTTCCGTTTTGAATGATAAAGACAGTCTGCCGATGGTCAAACAGTTGGCGCCTTATATCGCCAAGTGGATGTTGGCCGATTTGCAGATACCGCGCGCCAGCAGCCTGGAGCGATTGCAGCAACTGATGCAGCAGGCCGACGTGTCTGCGGATCAGGTCGGGAAATGCACATCAATGGAGCAGGCGGTCACAGAGGCGCTAGCCATGCCGGCCAAGAAAGTGCTGGTGTGGGGGTCTTTCTTTACGGTTTCGCAAGTCTTGGAGGCGCTGCATCGTCAGGCGCAATGTGTTTAGATGGTTGAGATGGATGAGGTAGGCAAATACAGGCTGCTGGGTGCGGCCATCTGGTTGACCTTGTTGATCCTGATTGTGCCCGGATGGTATAGCCATCCGGTAAATTTTCAGCCGCAAGGTGCCGAGTCACAGCAGGTTGAGATGGACAGGCCGCTGGTTGAGCAGGCTTATGTCTTGCCTGTAAAACAAGCGGAAGGCAGAGCCTCGGCCGAACCAGAGGCGGATTCCGTCAAGCGATCTGTAACCGAGGTCGCTTCGCAAGCGCCGGCATCGGCGCCGAAAGCGCCCGCAGTCGTTGCAAGCGGCGCATCGGCCGCCAAGCCAAGTTCAGTGCAGAACGTCGTCAAAGGTCAATGGCTGGTCAAGGTGGCCTCTTACAAAGAGCTTAAAGAGGCGAACGAGTTGTTGGGTCGTCTGGATCGGGATTATCCGGTGTGGATCAAGGAATTTACTAAGAGTAAGACGTATTCGGTGCGTACTGGGCCTTATTCCAGTCGTGATGAAGCGCAGCGAGATAAACAAAAAATAGATAAAGCATTCCATACCCAAGCGATAGTTGTGCAGGTAAAATAACCCTTTATGACTCATCGCTTGGCAAAGTTATTTTAATTTTGCATTTTTGTTCGTTTGAACAGTTATTGATTACAAAGAGAGTGACCCTATGTGCGGTATAGTCGGGATAGTTTCTGTTGGTAGCGCCTCCGTTAACCAAGAAATTTATGATGCCTTAACCATTTTGCAACATCGCGGCCAGGATGCCGCAGGGATTGTGACCTGCGAAAACGGTCGTTTCTATCAGCGCAAAGATAATGGTCTGGTAAAGGATGTGTTCCGGACACGTCATATGCGTGATCTGTTCGGAAAAGTGGGGATCGGGCATGTCCGCTATCCGACAGCGGGCTCCTCTTCGAGTGCCGAGGCGCAGCCGTTTTATGTAAACTCCCCTTACGGCATTGCAATGGGGCACAACGGTAACCTGACCAATGCCGAGCAGCTGAGTCAGGAAATCTGGCGTCAGGATCTGCGCCATTTGAACACCAATTCCGATTCGGAAGTACTGCTGAACGTGTTTGCGCACGAGTTGATGCAGCAGAAGAAACTGTTTATCGACCATAACGATGTGTTCAACGCGATCCGTGCCGTGCATAAGCGTGCGCGCGGCGGTTACGCGGCCGTGGGTCTGATCGCCAATATGGGGTTGTTTGCTTTCCGCGATCCTTACGCCCTGCGTCCAGCGGTGGTCGGTAAGCGCGTGACGGACGCCGGAACGGACTATATGGTCGCGTCGGAGTCGGTGGCATTGGACGGGCTTGGCTTTGAGTTGGAAAAGGACTTGGCGCCGGGTGAGGCGGTGGTGATTACCGAAGACGGCAAGATTTTCTATCAGCAATGTGCGGAAAACCCACAGTATTCGCCGTGTATTTTCGAGTTCGTGTATTTCGCACGCCCTGATTCGATGATTGATGATATCTCCGTGTACAAATCGCGTCTGCGCATGGGCGAGAAGCTGGCCGACAAGATTTTGCGCGAATGGCCGGATCACGATATTGACGTGGTGATGCCGATTCCGGACACCAGCCGTACCTCGGCGCTGGAATTGGCTTCCAAGCTGGGGGTGCCTTACCGTGAAGGTTTTATCAAAAACCGCTATATTGGCCGTACCTTTATTATGCCGGGACAGACGTTGCGTAAGAAGTCGGTGCGTCAGAAGTTGAACCCGATCGATCTGGAGTTTGAAGGCAAAAACGTTTTGTTGGTCGACGATTCTATTGTGCGCGGCACTACGTCGGGGCAGATCGTTGAGATGGCACGTGAAGCCGGGGCCAATAAGGTCTATTTTGCTTCTGCCGCTCCACCGGTGCGTTACCCTTATGTGTACGGCATTGATATGCCGTCGGCGTCAGAGCTGGTCGCGAGCAACCGCACGGTTGAAGAGGTAGCGGAGTTTATCGGTGCGGACAAATTGATTTATCAAGACCTGCACGATCTGGTGGAAGCGGTGGGTGCCGGTAACGAGCAGATCAAACTGTTCGACACCTCCTGTTTTAGCGGTGAATATGTCACAGGCGACATTACGCCCGAATATTTGGCTTCTATAGATAGTGCGCGTAATGACGATGCCCAATCAGCCAAACAGGCAACTGGTCAGGAACCCGTTGGTATTTATAACGGTAATTGAACGCGTAGAAAAAAGGATTAAACGGCATGCATTACGATATCGAAACGCTTGCGGTTCGCGCGGGCTACGAGCAGACCGCCGAGCAGGAGAATAGCGAGGCGATTTTCCCGACGTCCAGTTTCCGTTATCACTCCGCTGCACAGGCTGCCGCGCGTTTTAGCGGCCAGGAGAAGGGGAACGTCTATTCCCGTTTCACCAACCCGACGGTCAGAACCTTTGAAAACCGTCTGGCGCTGATGGAGGGCGGCGAGTCGTGTGTGGGTACGGCCTCGGGGATGTCTGCCATCCTGTCGACCTTTATGGGGTTGTGCCAGGCGGGTGATCATGTCGTTTCTTCGCAAAGTATTTTCGGTACAACCAAGGTCTTGTTTACCAAATACCTGGCCAAGTTTGGCTTGGAAGTGACCTTTGTTTCCCAAACCGATATCGGCGAATGGCAGCAGGCGATCAAACCCAATACTAAAGCATTTTTTTTGGAGACGCCTTCCAATCCTTTGACGGAAGTGGCCGATTTGGAAGCCTTGTCCACCTTGGCCAAAGCCAATAATTGCCTGCTGATTGTTGATAACTGTTTTTGCAGCCCGATTTTGCAGCGTCCTTTGGAACAGGGGGCGGATATTGTGATTCACTCCGCCACCAAGTTTCTGGATGGGCAGGGACGTGCCATCGGCGGTGCGGTCGTCGGTTCGGCGGAGTTGATTGAGGAACCGGTACGCGGCTTTATGCGCACCGCGGGTCCGGCGATGAGTCCGTTTAACGCCTGGATTTTCCTGAAGGGTTTGGAAACCTTGCCGGTGCGTATGCGTGCGCACTGTGAGAATGCACTGGAACTGGCCAAATGGCTGTCACAGCACGCCGCGGTTGAACAGGTCTTTTATCCGGGATTGGAAAGCCATCCGCAGTATGCGCTAGCACAGAAGCAGCAGTCGGCAGGGGGTGGCCTGGTCACTTTTAGGGTAAAGGGCGGTCAGCCTGAAGCGTGGTCGGTGATTGACAGTACTCAGATGCTTTCGATTACCGCTAATTTAGGGGATGTGAAGACCATTATTACCCACCCGGCAACCACGACCCATTCACGCGTGTCGCCGGAGGACCGCCTAAAAGCTGGGATTACGGATAACCTGATCCGTATTTCGGTTGGTTTGGAGTCGATTGAGGATATCAAGCGTGATTTGGCGCGTGGTTTGGACAGATTATTGACCAATAAATAACGTGTTGGAGATCATGGAAAAGCCGGCATTGCCGGCTTTGTTTTCCTAAAGGCAGGGTTATTTTTTAGGTAGTGGTACGTTGGTTTCTTCATTTTGGCGATAGATAACAAATGTTTTGCCAATGCTTTGCACTAAGAGTGCACCGGTTGCCTTAACGACATAATCGATCATCTCTTTACGGTCTTCGCGTTCGGCAGAGGCGATTTTGATTTTAAGCAGCTCGTGATGGCTTAAGGTGCTGTCAAGCTCCGCCATGAGGCTTTCGGTTACGCCATTGGCGCCGATAATGATGATTGGATTGAGACCGTGAGCAATACCGCGCAGGTATTTTTTTTGGTTAATCGAGAGTTTTTCAGGTTGGCTCATTGAAAATTCCAGCAGTGATTATTATTAAAGATGACACATATTGTAGTAGAAATTAAATAGATGGCGAGAAGTAAATCCAGTACCGGTTGGTTAAAAGAACATTTTGACGATCATTATGTCATGAAAGCGAAGCAGGAAGGCTGGCGTTCGCGCGCAGTCTATAAGCTGCAGGAAATCGATGAGAAAGATCACCTTTTCAAGCCCGGTATGTGCGTTGTGGATTTGGGCGCTGCGCCGGGCGGCTGGTCGCAATGGACCACGCATAAGGTCGGCGCCAGCGGTGAAGTCTTTGCATTGGATATTTTGCCGGTTGAGCCGTTTGCCGGTGTGACCTTTATTCAGGGTGACTTTCAGGACGATGAGGTCTATCAGGCGTTGCTGGACGCCCTGGACGGCCGCGATGTGGATGTGGTTATGTCGGATATGGCGCCGAATATGAGTGGCAATAAAGCCATGGATATTCCGCGTGCCATGTATCTGGTAGAGCTTTCGGTTGAACTGGCGGATCAGGTTTTAAAGCCGGGTGGTGACCTGTTGATGAAGGTGTTCCAGGGTGAAGGTTACGAGCAGCTGATGCAGACCTTAAAGACGAAATATCAAAAAGTTATTACCCGTAAGCCCAAGGCATCCCGGCCGCGCAGTAAGGAAATTTACCTGTTGGCACGTGGTAAAAAGTAATCGTAATGATTAATAAAATAAATTGTTCATAAATCGAGTTTATGAAAATTTATGGTAAAGTATTTGAAATAAAAGATTGTGGTTGTTATTCCAAAAGGTAACTCATGAAGAATGATATGTTAAAAAATGTGCTGATTTGGACGGTTGTGGCGATGGTGCTGATGTCGCTCTTCAATCATTTCGGCAGTCAGTCGCAAAATGCGTCAAGCCGTTTGGATTATTCTGATTTTATCGATCAGGTGCATAAAGGGCAGGTCAGCCAGGTTGTCATCGAAGGCGCGACGATTCGCGGTATTTACAGCAGCGGCGGCAGCTTCACGACTTACAATCCGGGCGATCCGGGGTTGATGGGGGACCTATTGGATAATCAGGTCAAGATCACCGCCCATCCGCCGGAAGAGCAGAGTGTCTTGATGCAGATCTTTATTTCCTGGTTCCCGATGCTGCTGTTGATTGCCGTGTGGATTTTCTTTATGCGCTCCGTAGGCGGCGGCATGGGCGGCAAAGGCGGGCCTATGTCGTTTGGCAAGAGCAAGGCGCGCATGTTGACCAGTGATCAGGTTAAAGTGACGCTGGATGATGTGGCCGGTGCGGATGAGGCCAAGCAGGAAGTGGGCGAGATTGTCGACTTCCTGAAGGATCCCTCAAAGTATCAGAATCTGGGCGGGAACATTCCGCGCGGTGTTTTGATGGTCGGACCTCCGGGTACAGGTAAGACGTTGCTGGCCAAGGCCATTGCCGGCGAAGCCAAGGTACCGTTCTTCACCATCTCGGGTTCGGACTTTGTTGAAATGTTTGTGGGGGTGGGTGCTTCGCGTGTGCGTGATATGTTTGAGCAGGCCAAGGCGCATGCGCCCTGTATTATTTTTATCGATGAGATCGATGCCGTTGGCCGTAGCCGTGGAACCGGCATGGGGGGCGGCAATGACGAGCGTGAACAGACCCTTAACCAGATGCTGGTTGAAATGGATGGGTTTGAGGGCAATGAGGGCGTTATTGTGATTGCCGCCACCAACCGTGCGGATGTGCTTGATCCTGCGTTGTTGCGTCCGGGCCGTTTCGACCGTCAGGTAACGGTCGGTTTACCGGATATTCGCGGTCGTGAACAGATTTTGAAAGTGCATATGCGTAAGGTGCCGTTGGCGGAGGGTGTCGACCCTGCGGTGATTGCACGCGGTACACCGGGTTTTTCCGGTGCTGACCTGGCTAACCTGGTCAATGAGGCGGCGTTGTTTGCGGCGCGCAATAACGAGAAGTTGGTGACGCAGGCCGATTTTGAGAAAGCTAAAGACAAGATCCTGATGGGGGTCGAGCGTAAGAGTATGGTGATGAGTGAGAAAGAGCGTCGCATGACGGCTTATCACGAAGCGGGCCATGCGATTGTCGGTTATCTGGTGCCTGAACATGATCCGGTTTATAAGGTCAGTATCATGCCGCGAGGCCGTGCATTGGGCGTGACCATGTACCTGCCTGAAGAGGACAGTTACAGCTACAGCAAACGCAAGCTGGAAAGCCAGTTGTCGAGTCTGTACGGCGGCCGTATTGCGGAAGAGTTGATTTACGGTCCGGACGCCGTGACGACCGGTGCGAGTAACGATATTGAACGTGCGACGATGATCGCGCGCAATATGGTGACCAAGTGGGGCTTGTCTGATAAGTTGGGTCCGTTGATGTACGAAGAGGAAGATAAGGGCGGGTTCATGGGAACGTCGCGTAATGCCAACGTTTCCGGTGAAATATCGAAAGAAATTGATATGGAAATCCGCGCGATTATCGATCGTAATTATGCTCGCGCCACCCAGCTTCTTGAAGATAATCGCGACAAGCTCGAGATTATGACGGAAGCCTTGATGCAGTATGAAACGATTGACGCACAGCAGATTAAAAATATCATGCAGGGATTGCCGGCAGGAGAGCCTAAGGATTGGGGGTCAAGCGGTTCGACGCCTTCTTCCGGTGCAACAGATGAAAAACAGGCCGATGAAAACAAATCTGACGAAGTGGTTTCCGATGATTTAAGCGGTGACAAGGATCTCCCGGATAGCGGGGAGCCTAAACTGCACTAAGTTTCAATAGCTCCATTAAACCCCTTAACAGGGGTTTTTTTATGCCGGAGAAAAGATGAGTAAGCTACTTCAGTTATTAGAACAGCGCAAAATGGATCGTGATGCGTTACCGTTGGTCATGGGGATTTTGAATGTGACCCCCGACTCCTTTTCCGATGGCGGGTGTTTTCAGAACGAGAGCGCGGTAAAGCGGCAGATTGAATATATGGTGGCTGGCGGGGCCGATGTCATTGATATCGGAGGCGAATCGACGCGTCCTGGTGCGGCGCTTGTCAGTTTGCAGGAGGAGTTGGATCGTGTGTTGCCGGCGATTGAGTGGGTGCGCGAGTGCAGCGATTTGGCCATTTCTGTGGATACCTACAAAACGGAAGTGATGCACCAAGTCTGTCAAATGCGGGTTGACCTGATTAATGACGTCAACGCCTTGCAGGCTGAGGGCGCTTTACAGGTGGTTGCTGACGCGGGTGTGGCGGTTTGCCTGATGCATAAGCAGGGCGACCCCTTGAATATGCAGTCTGCCCCGCATTATTCCGATGTGGTGGAAGAGGTATTGGGTTTTTTGCAGGCGCGCGTTGCGGCGGCCGTGGCGGCCGGAGTGGATTCGGACAGAATCATTTTGGATCCGGGATTCGGTTTCGGCAAAACCCTTGAACACAATGTGACGCTTTTCAAAGCGTTGCCGCGTTTTGTTGATTTGCGTTGGCCTTTGCTGGTGGGGGTTTCCCGAAAGGCGATGATTGGTGCCTTGATGGGTAATGTGCCGGTTGAGCAGCGCATGCTCGGCAGCGTTGTCGCAGCCTTGCAGGCGGGGTTGGCCGGTGCGCAGATTCTGCGTGTACATGATGTCAAGGAAACCGTAGAAGCTCTAAAGGTGGGGTATGCGCTTCACCCGGCCTGTTGAAAGCTTGGTGCTTGCCGGTTCAAAACGGCTATAATTAGCGGATTCGCTCGCTAGGGTTAAGAGAAACGTTGTATGCAAAAAAAGTATTTCGGTACGGATGGTATTCGTAATCGCGTTGGTCAGGGCATGATTCGTCCCGATCAGATTTTGAAATTGGGTTGGGCGGTCGGCAAGGTGCTGAAAGAGCGCGGCGGGCAGCGCGTGATGATCGGCAAGGATACGCGCATATCGGGTTACATGTTTGAGTCTGCGTTGGAAGCCGGGTTGATCTCTGCTGGTGTGGACGTGATGTTGCTGGGACCGATGCCGACTCCGGCAATCGCCTATTTAACGCAAACCTTGCACGCAGACTGCGGTATTGTCATCAGTGCGTCCCATAACCCGCATCATGATAATGGCATCAAGTTCTTTTCAGGTCAGGGAACCAAAATTGCCGACGAAATGGAGTTGGCCATCGAGGCGGCCTTTGAGCAGGATATAGATGTGGTCGCCTCCGAAAAGCTGGGTAAAGCAAGGCGTATCGACGATGCCGCCGGACGTTATATCGAGTTTTGCAAAAGCACCTATCAGGCACAGCGTAAACTGGATGGTTTGAAGATTGTTTTGGATTGTGCCAATGGCGCGACCTATCATGTCGCACCCAGTGTATTTACCGAGCTGGGTGCTGAGGTCGCGGTGATTGGCGATAAGCCGAACGGCATCAATATCAATCTAGGTTGCGGGGCCACGTCGCTTGATGCGCTCAAAGAGGCGGTATTGAGTCACCAGGCTGATTTGGGCATTGCGTTTGACGGTGACGGTGACCGCGTCATGATGGTGGATCATCGCGGTGAAGTGATTGATGGCGATGAGATTCTCTTTATTTTGACCCTGGATTGCCAGTCGCCCGTTGAGGGCGTTGTGGGAACCCTGATGAGTAATTTGGGGTTGGAGAATGCATTGAATGAGCGCGGTATTGCATTGCATCGCACGGCGGTAGGCGATCGTTATGTAATGGAAGCGCTGGTTGAACGCGATTGGCTGTTCGGTGCGGAAGCTTCCGGTCATGTGTTATGTATGCATAAAACTACAACGGGGGATGGCATCGTTGCTGCCCTGCAAGTGCTGGCGATTTTGGTCAGTCAGGAGAAGTCGTTGCATGAAATTAAACAGGGCATGCAGAAATATCCGCATGTGCTGAAAAATGTTCGTATTGAAAATAAATTCAATTTAGATTTAAATGCGCCGCTGCAGCAAACAATTGCCGAGGTGCAGGATGTGTTGGGCTCGGAAGGCAGGGTGTTAATCCGCGCTTCGGGTACTGAACCCTTGATCAGAGTCATGGTGGAAGGTAAGGATTTTGCACTGGTAGAACGCTGCGCAGAACGCTTGGTAAGCGTTGTACAAGCAGAATTTTCATAAAATTGCAATATTGTAATTCCCAAAAGAAAACGCTAATATTGTCCAAATTTTGTGTTGGAGAATAGCAGATGAGAAAAGCATTTGTTGCGGGTAACTGGAAAATGCATGGTTCAAAGGCTTCTATTCTGACGTTGGTGTCAGGTTTGAATGCTAAAGTGGGTGAAGTCGGAGATGTTGATATCGCAGTTTGCCCACCTGCTATTTATATTGATTTTGTAAACCGTTCTTTATCAACAGGCAAGATTGCAGTCGGTGCACAGAATATGGCTGAAGAGCCGGTGCAAGGTGCTTATACCGGCGAGCATTCGGTTGCCATGTTGAAGGATTTTGACTGTCAGTACGTTATTCTGGGTCACTCCGAGCGCCGTGCCATTTATGGCGAAACCGATGCGCAGATTGCCCGCAAGGTCAAGGTGGCGCTGGAAAATGGCGTGACGCCTATTCTGTGTGTGGGCGAGACGCTTGAAGAGCGTGAATCCGGTGTGATGGAGACAGTGATTGCGACACAGTTGGATGCGGTGATTGCTGAAGTAGGGATTGTGGCGTTTGAAAAGATCGTCATCGCCTATGAGCCTGTATGGGCAATCGGTACCGGTAAAACGGCGACACCGGCGCAGGCGCAAGAAGTTCATGCGTTTATCCGCAGTAAACTGGCGCAGTTGAGCGCGGATATCGCACAAAAGGTAATTATTCAGTACGGCGGAAGTGTAAAGCCGGATAATGCAGCGGAATTGTTCAGTCAGCCGGATATTGATGGCGGTTTGATTGGTGGTGCCTCGCTGAATGCGGATGATTTTATTGCAATTTGTAAAGCAGCAGGCTGAAGATGTTTCAGGTAATTTTAGCAGTTCATATTTTTATTGCGTTGATTTTGGTTGTTCTGGTGTTGTTGCAGCATGGTAAGGGTGCGGATGCCGGTGCTAACTTCGGCGGTGGCGGTTCGTCTACCTCCATGTTTGGCAGTCGTGGTTCGGCGACCTTTTTGTCACGCTTGACGGCCATTATGGCAACCTTGTTTTTTATCACGAGTATCACCTTAGCTTATATCGGTGGTCAGCAAGCAAAAGGATACCAGAGTGTAACCAAAGAAGCGGTTCAGCAAGATGCGGCAGACAAATCCGCAGACGATGCTCCGGTAGTTCCGAACTAAAATCAAAAATTCTTAAATATAAGCCGATGTGGTGAAATTGGTATACACGCTACCTTGAGGTGGTAGTGGCGCAAGCTGTGCCGGTTCGAGTCCGGCCATCGGCACCATACAACAAGGCCCTTGCATTTGCAGGGGCTATTTATGTCAAACGCTAGAAGAGGTCTCAAGCCAATGCTAGAAAGTTATCTACCAGTCCTGGTCTTTGTGGTACTAGGCGTGCTCTTTGGGGTTGGCCCCATTTTAGTTGGTTATCTGTTAGGTCCCCAAAGACCCGATTCCGAGAAGAATTCGCCTTATGAGTGCGGATTTGAAGCGTTTGAAGATGCGCGCATGAAGTTTGACGTGCGTTTCTATTTAGTTGCCATTCTTTTTATTATCTTTGATTTGGAAATCGCTTTCCTTTTCCCGTGGGCCGTGGTCTTGGACGAAGTCGGTACCTTTGGCCTATTGGCGATGGCGGTGTTTTTGTCGCTGCTGGTGGTTGGCTTTATCTATGAATGGAAGAAAGGTGCGTTGGAATGGGAATAGAAGGTGTTTTGAAAGAAGGGGTGGTGACCACTTCTGCTGATAAATTGATCAACTGGGCACGCACCGGTTCCTTGTGGCCAATGACGTTCGGTTTGGCTTGTTGTGCGGTTGAGATGATGCACGCGGGTGCATCGCGTTATGACCTTGACCGTTTCGGTATTATTTTCCGCCCCAGTCCGCGTCAGTCAGATGTAATGGTGGTTGCCGGTACTCTGGTTAACAAAATGGCGCCGGCACTACGCAAGGTGTACGACCAGATGGCCGAGCCACGCTGGGTTATCTCGATGGGTTCCTGTGCAAATGGTGGCGGCTACTATCACTACTCTTACTCGGTAGTAAGAGGGTGCGATCGCATTGTACCGGTGGACGTTTATGTTCCGGGTTGTCCTCCTACGGCTGAAGCCTTGCTTTATGGAATTATCCAGCTTCAGAACAAGATCAAGCGCACCAACACGATTGCGCGCTAATCAGAGTAAAGAAGTCACTTATGAAACAGTCTGTATTAGAACTACAAAAACGTGTTCAGGATGCTTTGGGTAACCGTATGGTTTCAGCAAAGGTTGCCCTGGATGAGCTGACAGTTGAACTCAAGCCATCAGCGGCTATTGAAGCGCTGACCATCGTCAGAGATCAGTTGGGATTTGAACTGCTTGTTGACTTGTGTGGTGTGGATTACCTGAGTTACGGGCAGGCAAACTGGGAAACCATGCGCGCACCTAACACCGGTTTTAGTCGCGGGGTATTCGATTTTGCAGAAGACGAACAGTCTGATGAAGCTGTCATGATGCCACGCCGTTTTGCTGTGGTTTATCATCTGTTGTCCATTAAGCACAACCTGCGCCTGCGTGTGAAGGTGTATCCGGAATCCACTCAAATGCCGATTGTCGATTCGGTTATTCCGGTCTGGAATTCTGCCAACTGGTTCGAGCGCGAGGCGTTCGATCTGTACGGTATTTTATTCAAAGGTCACCCCGACCTTCGTCGAATCTTGACTGACTATGGTTTTGTCGGTCATCCGCTTCGTAAAGATTTTCCTCTTACGGGTCATGTTGAAATGCGTTATGACGCAGAAAAAGGGCGTGTTGTTTATGAGCCGGTTTCGATTGAAAACCGCGTCAATGTGCCACGTGTAATCCGTCAGGACGCTTCGGCAGAAGCTTGAGTTGGAGAATAATAATGCCTGAAATTCGTAACTATACGCTTAACTTTGGCCCGCAGCACCCTTCAGCCCACGGTGTACTCCGTTTGGTTCTGGAGTTGGATGGTGAAACGATTGTACGTGCCGATCCGCATATCGGTCTGTTGCATCGCGGAACGGAAAAGCTCGCCGAGTTCAAACCTTACAACCAGTCAATCGGTTATATGGATCGTCTGGACTATGTATCCATGATGGCCAACGAGCACGCCTACGTGATGGCGATCGAAAAGATGCTGGGTCTGGAAGTGCCAGAGCGTGCCCAATATATCCGCGTGATGTTTGACGAGATCACCCGTATCCTGAACCACTTGATGTGGTTGGGGGCTCATGCGCTGGATATCGGTGCCATGACGGTGTTTCTGTACGCGTTCCGTGAGCGTGAAGATTTGATGGACTGCTATGAAGCGGTTTCCGGTGCGCGTATGCATGCCACCTATTACCGTCCTGGTGGGGTCTACCGTGACCTGCCGGATACGATGGCCAAATACAGCGAGTCGAAATGGCATTCAGGCAAGAAACTGGACAAATTGAACGAAACGCGTGAAGGCTCTTTGTTGGACTTTATCGAGGCTTTCACTGAACGATTCCCGGGTTACGTGGATGAATATGAAACCCTGTTGACCGATAACCGTATCTGGAAGCAGCGTACCGTGGATATCGGTATCGTTTCGCCGGAACGCGCGTTGCAGTTGGGCTTTACCGGTCCGATGCTGCGTGGTTCGGGCATCGCTTGGGATTTGCGTAAAAAACAGCCTTATGAAGTTTACGATCGCATGGATTTTGACATTCCGGTCGGTAAGACAGGTGATACCTACGACCGTTACCTGGTACGTGTCGCGGAAATGCGCGAATCCAACAAAATCATCAAGCAATGTGTTAAATGGTTGAAGGCCAATCCGGGCCCGGTTATGTCGGACAATCACAAGGTTTGTCCGCCATCGCGCGAGGACGCTAAGTCAAACATGGAAGCGCTGATTCACCACTTCAAACTGTTTACCGAAGGGTATACGGTTCCGGCCGGCGAAGTCTATTCCGCCGTTGAACATCCCAAAGGGGAGTTTGGCATTTACATGGTGTCGGACGGGGCCAACAAGCCGTTCCGTTTGAAAGTCCGCGCACCGGGCTTTCCGCATCTGGCTGCATTGGAAGAGATGACCAAAGGTCATATGATTGCCGACGTCGTTTCGATTATCGGAACACAAGATATCGTATTTGGAGAGATTGACCGATGAGTTCAACTGCTACTCACTACAAAATGATTACCGGCGAAGTTAAGGAACGTATCGACCGTTGGATTTCCAATTATCCGGCTGATCAAAGACAGTCGGCTGTGATGCCTGCATTGCGTATCGTTCAGGAAGTCAACGGCGGCCACCTGACGACCGAATTAATGGATGAGGTCGCAGACTATCTAGGAATGGCTCCGATTGCAGTTTATGAAGTAGCGACCTTCTACGGCAATTACGAACACAAGCCGGTTGGCAAGCACAAACTGTGTGTCTGTAACAGTATTTCCTGTATGCTGCGCGGCAAGGATGAAGTTATCGAGTATCTAGAAGAGAAATTGGGCGTCAAAGTGGGTGAAGTCACTCCGGACGGCAAATTCTCCATCAAGAAAGTGGAGTGTCTGGGAGCGTGCGGCGGCGCGCCGATGATGCAGATTGGCAAGAAATATTATGAAAACTTGACCAAGGAATCCATTGACGAAATTCTTGCAGGACTGGAGTAAGCGTAATGTTACACCTAAATGAATGCTGTTACCGTTTAAACCATTTAGACCGTTCTTGGGATATTGACGTCTATATGGCCAACGGCGGTTATGAAGTGTGGAAACGCGTACTGGCTGGCGATTTGGATCCACAAGAGATTATCGAAGAAGTTAAGTTGTCGGGTATCCGTGGCCGAGGCGGCGCCGGTTTCCCAACCGGTTTGAAATGGAGTTTCATGAACCGTTTGGCGCCGGGCGACAAGTACATTCTGTGCAATTCCGACGAGGGCGAGCCCGGTACTTTCAAAGACCGTGACATTATGCGTTTCAACCCGCACCAGCTGGTTGAAGGGATGATGATTGCCGGTTATGTAATCGGTGCGACGGCGGGATACAACTATATCCGCGGTGAGTTCTGGGAACCTTATCAGCGTTTTAACAACGCGGTCAAACAAGCGCGCGAAGCCGGCCTGTTAGGAAAAAACATCCTGGGTTCAGGCTACAATTTTGATCTTTATACGCACTTGGGTGCCGGCGCTTATATCTGCGGTGAAGAGACTGCACTGATCGAGTCGATTGAAGGCAAGAAAGGCCAGCCACGCTTTAAGCCGCCTTTCCCGGCCAGCTATGGTCTATACGGTAAGCCGACGACTATCAACAATACTGAAACCCTGGCCTCCATTCCTATGATTCTGGCAAAAGGCGGTCAATGGTTCTCTGATTTAGGTGTGGCTAACGCCGGTGGCACCAAACTTTATGCCGTATCGGGTCACGTCAATAAGCCGGGCAACTTTGAAGTGCGCATGGGCACGCCGTTTAAAGATTTGCTGGAAGCGGCGGGCGGAATCTGGAAAGGGCGCCAGTTGAAGTGCGTCATTCCCGGCGGTGCTTCCACCGCGATTCTGCCGGCTGAAAAGGCCATGGGCATGACCATGGATTATGACGGCATCGCCAAGGCCGGTTCCTTCCTGGGCGCCGGTTCGGTCATTATCATGGACGACCAGACGGATATCGTGAAGGTGATTGAAAACCTGAGCCATTTCTACTGGGATGAGTCCTGTGGTCAATGCACACCATGCCGTGAAGGAACGGGTTGGTTGTACCGTGTGGTGAAGCGTATTCGCGAAGGTAAAGGTCGTCCTGAAGATATTGAAAGCCTGAAGAGCGTTACCGGCAAGATTATGGGTAACGTCATCTGCGGTTTGGGAGATGCGGCGACGATCGCTTTGGACAGTGCTCTGAAACACTATGAGCATGAATTCAGACATTATATTGACCACGGTTGCAGTATCTACGACCGTCAATAATCGAAACCTTAGCGGTTGTGCTAAATTTAATTAGGTTTATAAGTTATGGTAAAAGTAGAAATTAACGGACAAGTTGTCGAAGCGCGGGAAGGGGACATGCTGATTGATGTCGCCGATAAAGCGCAGATCTCAATTCCCCGTTTTTGTTACCACAAGAAACTGTCTATCGCGGCAAACTGCCGCATGTGTCTGGTAGAAGTAGAAGGTGCATGGAAGCCGCTTCCAGCCTGTGCCACACCAGTCACAGATGGTATGAAAGTGCATACTAAATCAGCAAAAGCGATTGCGGCACAGAAAGCCGTTATGGAATTTCTACTCATTAACCACCCATTGGATTGCCCTATCTGCGACCAAGGCGGTGAGTGCGAACTGCAAGACGTGGCCATGGATTATGGCGATGACGTTTCCCGTTATACCGAAGCCAAACGTATCGTTGGCGACCGTAATGCCGGCCCGTTGATCCAAACGGATATGACCCGCTGCATCCACTGTACCCGTTGCGTACGTTTCGGCCAGGAAGTGGCCGGTATGATGGAGCTGGGCGCCACCGGCCGCAGTGAATGGATGGAAATCGGGACTTATATCGAGAAATCCATTACCTCGGAAATGTCGGGCAATATGATCGACCTGTGCCCGGTGGGTGCCTTGACTTCCAAGCCTTTCCGTTACAAAGCGCGTGCCTGGGAGTTAAAAGCCCACAACGGAATTGCGGCGCATGACAGCATCGGTTCACATACCCTGATTCACAGCAAAGGGAATGATGTAGTGCGTGTGGTGCCGCGCGAAAACGAAGCCATCAACGAAGTCTGGTTGTCAGACCGTGACCGTTTCGCATACGAAGGGATTAATTCAGCAGAGCGTTTGCTGCAGCCGCAAATCAAGAAAAACGGCAAGTGGCAGGCGGCAGACTGGGAAACCGCATTGGCCTTTGTGGTTGACGGTTTGAAAGCCCAGCTGGCGAACAAAGATAAAGTCGGTGTTTTGGCGTCTGCAAACTCCACAGTTGAAGAGCTGCAGTTGCTGCAGAAACTGGCGCGTGGCCTGGGCGTTGAAAATATCGATCACCGCCTGCGTCAAATCGATTTTGCGCTGGATCAGCACGGCTTCAACACGCCTGCGTTGTTGCCAGCATTGGATGCCGTTGAAAAAGCCAAGTCGATTTTGATGGTGGGTTCTTACCTGCGTAAAGAGTTGCCGCTGCTGAACCACCGCATCCGCAAAGCGGCCATGGCGGGAGCCAAGGTGCATATAGTGAATCCCGAAGCGTTTGATTTCAACTATAAGTTGGCTTCGCATTTGGTGGCGCCAGCTAAGCTAGTGACTGAATTGGCAGGCATTGCCAAAGCCGCTTTGGAAATCGCCGGAGAAACTCAACAGGCCGGGTTGGAACAAGTTGTAGTGACTGATGCGCAGCGCGCAGTCGCCGAGTCTCTTAAAACTTCTGGCAATGCAATGATCCAGTTGGGTCAAATCGCTCAGCAACACGCCAGCTACGGCAAGTTACAGAAACTGGCGGCGATGATTGCCAAAGCCACGGGTGCGTCTTTGAACATTCTGCCAATAGCAGCAAACGAAGTCGGCGCGCATTTGGTGAATGTGCTACCACAAAAAGGACGTAATGCCGCTGAGATGCTGAAAGGGGACATGAAAGCCTTTATCAATTTTGGTATTGAGCCTGAATTGGATTGCGCGAATGGTGAAGCGGCGCTTAAAGCCATGCATGCGGCGGATTTTGTGGTGAATTTCACCGCGTTCGACAGCGCCGAACAGCGTGCTTATGCCAATGTGCTTCTGCCAATTGCGACCTTTGCGGAAACTGCGGGTACTTACGTGAATGCCAACGGCTTGAAGCAGTCGTTCAAAATGGCGGTTGAACCTAAGGGTGACGCCAAGGCTGCTTGGAAAGTATTGCGTGTATTGGGGAATATGTTTGACCTGCAAGGTTTTGAACAAACCCACAGCAATCAAGTACTGGCAGAAGTGCTGGATAACCCGGCCTGTTCAGTTGATTTTGATGCCGTTACGTTCGATTTCAGCAACAACGCAGAAGAATATACACTGGTATCGCCTTATGCGGTAGATGCCATTGTTCGTCGTGCGCCTTCATTGCAGGCAACGCCTGACGCACAATGGGTGAAGAAAGGATAAGTTAGATGTTTGATGCACTCCAAGCTTTTTTATCTGGTTTCCTGTATGACTGGCTGGCTGTTCTGATCACGTTGGTGATTCAGGCGGTGGCCGTCATTCTGCCGATTATGCTGGCGGTCGCCTGGTTGACTTACGCGGAACGTAAGGTGATCGGTTATATGCAGGTGCGTATGGGGCCTAACCGTGTCGGTCCGGGCGGTTGGTTGCAGCCGATCGCCGATGCGTTGAAGCTGATGACCAAAGAGGTGATTTTCCCGAATCAGTCGAACAAGTTCCTGTTCATCGTGGCGCCGGTACTATCAATTGCACCTGCGGTGGCGGTTTGGGCGGTTATCCCGTTCTCGCCTGAAGTGGTGGTGTCGGACATCAACGCCGGTATTCTGTATGTATTGGCGGTGTCATCGATTTTGGTATACGGCACCATCATTGCCGGTTGGGCGTCAAACTCCAAGTACGCCTTCCTGGGTGCGTTGCGTGGTTCGGCACAAAAGATCTCTTATGAAATCGCTATGGGCTTTGCCTTGGTGACGGTATTGATGATTGCCGGCAGCATGAATCTGCAGGAGATCGTTGAGGGTCAGCAAGGCGGTATCTGGCATTGGTATTTGCTGCCATTGTTGCCGATGTTCGTGGTCTATTTCCTGTCAGGTTTGGCGGAAACCAACCGTACGCCTTTCGATATCGTCGAAGGTGAAGCCGAGATCGTGGCCGGTTTCCACGTTGAATATTCGGGTATGACGTTCGGTGTGTTCATGCTGGCGGAATACGCCATGATGATTCTGATCTCCTTCATGACGGCGATTATGTTCCTGGGTGGCTGGTTGTCGCCGTTTGAGGGGATTCCTCTTCTTGAAACCTTGTTTGCATGGGTGCCGGCGTTTGGTTGGTTGGCATTTAAAGTCAGTTTCCTGCTGTTCGTATTCTTATGGCTACGCGCCACTTTCCCACGCTACCGTTATGACCAGTTGATGCGTCTGGGTTGGAAAGTATTAATTCCTGTGACCATTGTTTGGGTATTTGTTGTCGGTGCGATGCAATACTTCAAAGTCGGTCCTTGGTTTAATTAATTCGAGGTAAACATGGTTAAATTCATTCAACATCAAGTTAAGACCTGGGGTCTGACCGAGCTGTTCAAAGGCATGGCCTTGACCGGTAAATACCTTTTCAAGAAAAAGATTACCGTGCGTTACCCAGAAGAAAAAACGCCATTATCGCCTCGTTTCCGTGGTCACCACGCTTTGCGACGTTACGAAAATGGCGAAGAGCGCTGTATTGCCTGTAAATTGTGCGAGGCGGTCTGTCCGGCCAATGCGATCACAATCGATTCGGAAGAACGCGAAGACGGCTCGCGCCGTACCACGCGTTACGATATTGACATGTTTAAGTGCATCTACTGCGGTTTCTGCGAAGAAGCCTGTCCGGTGGATGCGATTGTTGAAACCCGTGTTTTCGAATATGAGTTCCAGGAACGCGGGCCACACATTATGACCAAAGACAAACTGCTGGCGTTTGGTGATAAGCACGAGAAACAGATCGCAGCCGACCGTGCGGCCGATGCGAAATATCGTTAACGAAAGAGAAGTTCCATGACATTTGAGCAATTTATTTTCTATTTATTAGGTGCCATGGCGGTAATCTCCGGATTGATGGTGATTACGGTAAAGAACCCTGTTAAAGCTGCTTTGTGGCTGGTTCTGGCGTTTATTTCGACTGCCGGCGTGTGGATTATGGCACAGGCGGAGTTTTTGGGCTTGGTGCTGATTCTGGTCTATGTCGGCGCGGTAATGGTGCTGTTCCTGTTTGTGGTCATGATGCTGGACATCAATCTGGCACAGATGAAAGAGGGCTTCACCAAATATTTACCATTGGGAGCCATTGCGGCGATCGCCACCTTCGCGATGATGTATATGGTTTTGGGGCCTGCGCACTTCGGTTTGGAAGTAACGGGTAACCCTGTGCAGCATCCTGCCGACTACAGCAACACCAAGGCGATTGCAGTGCCTTTGTATACCACCCACGCTTATGCGTTTGTATTGGCAGCGGTCTTGTTGTTGGTGGGTATCGTTGCGGCCATCGCCCTGACATTGCGTCGTCGTGCGCCTAAAGAAGTGCTTTACCAAGATATTAATAAACAAAATAGAACATCCGCTAAAGACCGTTTGACGATGGTCAAGATGGAAGCGGTGGTTGAGAAGCCTGTGGCGTCAAAAGAGGAGGAAGGCAAGTGATTGCATTATCGGATTATCTGATTTTTGGCGCGATTCTATTCACCATCAGCATGGCGGGTATTTTCCTGAATCGTAAGAACATCATCATCTTGTTGATGTCGATCGAGTTACTCCTGTTAGCCGTAAACACCAATCTGGTGGCCTTTTCACATTATCTCAACGATGTGACAGGACAGATTTTCGTGTTCTTTATTTTGACGGTTGCCGCGGCTGAAGCGGCCATCGGTCTGGCTATTATTGTACTTGTGTTCCGTAATCGTAAGAGCATCAACGTTGATGATCTTGGATCACTGAAGGGGTAATTGTTGATGTTGCACACTATTCTTAGCGTAATTCTATTGGCGCCGCTGGTCGGCTCCATGATTGCCGGTCTGTTCGGCCGACAGGTAGGGCGCAAGGGCGCGCATTTTGCCACCATTATCGGTGTGGCGATTTCAACGCTGTTGTCGTTCTACGTCTTCAAGCTGTTCATGATCGACGGGCACGAGGCCTATAACGCGGCGCTCTATACCTGGATGGTTTCGGACGGTATCCGTTTTGAAATCGGTTTCATGATCGACGAGTTGTCGGCGACGATGATGTTGGTGGTAACCTTCGTTTCCCTGATGGTCCATATCTATACCATCGGTTATATGGATCACGATGAAGATTACGACCACCATAATCCGTATTATCAGCGTTTCTTCAGCTATATTTCGCTGTTCACTTTCTCGATGTTGTCGTTGGTGATGGCCAATAACTTCCTGCAACTGTTCTTCGGTTGGGAAGCGGTCGGTTTGGTTTCTTACCTGTTAATCGGTTTCTATATGAAGCGTGAGTCAGCGATTCAGGCTAACCTGAAAGCCTTCTTGGTGAACCGTGTCGGTGACTTCGGTTTCATCCTCGGTATCGCGATGGTATTTGTGTACTTCAATACCATGGATTACAAAGAGTTCTTTGCTCAGCTGACGACACAGCGTGATGTGATGATTGAAATCATTCCTGGCGTTGAATGGTCGATGATTACTCTGATGTTGATTCTGCTGTTTATTGGTGCGATGGGTAAATCTGCACAGATGCCGTTGCATGTGTGGCTGCCGGAGTCGATGGAAGGTCCGACGCCTATCTCTGCTTTGATTCACGCCGCAACGATGGTAACGGCGGGTATCTTCATGGTGGCGCGTCTGTCGCCGGCTTATGAATTGTCGGAAACGGCCTTGAGCGTGGTATTGATTACCGGTGCTTTGACTGCATTTATGATGGGATTGCTGGGTCTGATTCAGAACGACATCAAACGCGTCGTGGCCTATTCGACGCTGTCGCAGCTGGGTTATATGACCGCTGCATTGGGTGCTTCAGCCTACGCTGCCGGTATGTTCCATGTTTTGACGCACGCTTTCTTCAAGGCCTTGTTGTTCCTGGCAGCCGGTTCGGTGATTATCGCGATGCACCACAAGCAAGATATCCGTGATATGGGTGGCCTGCGCAAATATATGCCAATCACCTATGCGGCAATGCTGATCGGTTCTCTGGCTCTGATCGGTTTCCCGGGCTTCTCAGGATTCTTCTCCAAAGACAGCATCCTGCTGAGCTTGAACGAGAGTGAGCGTTTTGGTTCGACCTTTGCCTATGTGTTGTTAATGGCGGGCGTCTTTGTGACCGCATTCTATAGCTTCCGCATGTTCTTTATCGTGTTCCACGGTGAGGAGAGCGAGTATGTGCGCACACATCAGATGAAAGAGTCGCCATGGGTGGTGACAGTACCGTTGATTCTGTTGTCGATTCCTGCGGTGCTGATGGGCTTGCCGATGATCGAACCTATGTTGAACGGCACCTATTTCGGCAGCGCGGTATTTGTTGCGGCAGCTAACGATACGATGATGGCGGTTTACAACAACTATTACCACGGTGTGTTTGACATGATCGTGCACTCATTCATGACGTTGCCGGTCTTCCTGGCGCTGTCGGGTGTCTTCCTGGCGTGGTTCTTATACATCAAGCAGCCTAACCTGCCTGCGAAGCTGAAAGCGATGTGTCCACGCGGCTACTATATGCTGGACAACGCTTACGGTTTCGATCGCTTGAACGAGATTGTATTTGTAAACGGTACACGCAAACTGGGTGCTTACTTTACCCGTGTGGTTGATCAGAAGATGATCGATACCGGTATGGTTACCAACACCTTTATGGCGGTTTACAATGCGGCAGTATCGCTGCGCCAGACGCAAACCGGTTATATGTATCACTATGCATTTGTGATGATTTTCGGCCTACTGGCAATGCTGGTATGGGTACTTTGGTAAATAAAAGAATAATAAGTTAAGGAACTAGACTACATGTTATCCAGTTATCCCATCTTAAGTACTCTGATTTGGCTGCCGATTATCGGGGGCTTATTGGTGCTGTTTGCAGGCCGCAATAACGACACCGTCGCCAAGTGGTTGTCGCTGATCGTTGCTTTCGCTACGTTTGTTTTGTCGCTACCTTTGTGGACTGGTTTTGACACCACCACGGCGGCGATGCAGTTTGAAGAGAAAATCTCATGGATTCCTGCGTTCAATATCTACTATCACCTGGGTGTGGATGGTCTTTCGATGCCGTTGGTATTGTTGACCACGTTTACACAGGTGCTGGTCATTGCCTCCGCCTGGGATGTCATTAAAGAACGTGTTGAACAATACATGGGTGCTTTCCTGATTATGGGCGGCATGATGACGGGCGTATTTGTTGCCCTGGACTCGATTCTGTTCTACGTATTCTGGGAAGCCTTGTTGATCCCGATGTTTATCGTTATCGGTAAATGGGGTGGACCGCGCCGTGTTTATGCGACCTTGAAGTTCTTCCTGTATACCTTCTTCGGTTCGGTATTCATGCTGGTGAGCTTCCTGTATATGTATTATCAATCGGGCAGCTTCTCGATTCTGGATATGCATACCATGCAGTTAGGTATGACAGCACAAACCCTGATTTTCTTGGCGTTCCTGTTGGCATTTGCCGTGAAAATTCCAATGTTCCCGGTTCATACTTGGTTGCCTGACGCGCACGTTGAAGCGCCTACAGCGGGTTCTGTTGTGCTGGCTGCCATTATGCTGAAGATGGGGGGCTACGGTTTCGTACGTTTCAGCCTGCCAATCACGCCGGATGCGTCGATGCAGTTGGACTGGTTGGTCATCCTGCTGTCTTTGATCGCCATCGTTTATATCGGTATTGTCGCTTTGGTTCAGAGCGACATGAAAAAGCTGGTCGCGTATTCGTCTATTTCCCACATGGGCTTTGTGACCCTGGGTATGTTTGTGTTGTATGACATCCTCGAGTCAACCGGCTCTTTGCAAGGTGCGCAGCTGGGTATGGAAGGCGCCATGGTGCAGATGATTTCCCACGGTTTCATTTCCGGTGCAATGTTCTTGGCTATCGGTGTGTTGTATGACCGTATGCATACCCGTGAAATCTCAGCTTATAGTGGTGTTGTCAACAAAATGCCTTGGTTCGTCATGTTCGCGGTGTTGTTTGCGATGGCCAACGTCGGCCTGCCGGGTACCTCAGGTTTTGTGGGTGAGTTCATGGTTATCCTGAGCTCATTCAAAGCAAATATCTGGTTCGGTACGATCGCAGCGCTCACGCTGATCATCGGTGCCGCTTATACGCTATGGATGGTCAAACGCGTCTTCTTTGGCCCTGTAACGAATGAAAACGTTGAACAACTACAAGATTTGAACAAGCGTGAGTTCGCCATCATGGCAACGCTTGCGGTTGCAGTTGTTGCATTAGGTGTGTTCCCAGCGCCGTTAATGGAGGTGATGCACACTTCTGTTGGTCATTTGCTGGTTCAAGCAACAACGTCAAAACTTTAATTGGAATAGGTGAATAAACAGTATGAATTTTGTAATACCTGCTTTTGCACCCGCAATCCCGGAAATGGTGCTGTTGGCACTGACCTCCTTTATTCTGGTTGCGGATACATTCTGGTCAAAGCGTTATCAATTTGCGACTTACTACGCAACGCAAGCGACTTTGATTGTGGTTGCCTATCTGATTATGTCCAGCTTTGCTACGGCTCAAGTGATTACCTTTGATGGCAGTTTCGTGCGCGATAGTTTCGCCGACATTTTAAAACTCTTTATTGTTTTGGTTTCACTGGGGATTTTCCTGTTTTCTAAAGAATACCTGTTGCAACAGAAGTTCTTTAGCGGTGAGTACTTTGTACTCGGCCTGTTTGGCGTCTTGGGTATGTTCGTTATGGTTTCAGCCCATAACTTCATTACGCTGTATTTAGGCTTGGAAATCATGTCATTGGCGATGTATGCGATGATCGCACTGCGCCGCGATGCGTCGGACGCCATTGAATCGGCGATGAAGTATTTTGTTCTAGGTGCGCTGGCTACCGGCATTCTGTTGTACGGGTTCTCCATGCTGTATGGTGCCACCGGTTCGATCACCTTCCCGGAAATTGCCAAGATCATCGAGGCTGGTAAGGCTGATGCCGTGGTATTGTCGTTCGGTGTTGTCTTTATTGTCATCGGTCTGGCATTCAAGCTGGGTGCGGTGCCGTTCCACATGTGGGCGCCTGACGTCTATCACGGTTCCCCGACCGCAGTCACGCTTTATTTGGGTACGGCTCCCAAGATTGCTGCGTTTGCGATTATCTATCGCCTGTTGGCAGAAGGGATGCCAGGACTGGTGGCCGATTGGCAGACTCTCATCATTATTCTTTCCGTACTTTCAATGGTGGTTGGTGCGATCGTTGCCATTGTCCAAGAAAACTTAAAACGTATGTTGGCCTACTCGGGCATCGGTCATGCCGGTTTCTTGCTGCTGGGTGTACTGGCGGCCAATCCTGACGGTTACGCCGGCGCGATGTTCTACATCATCGTCTATGCCATTACTGCTGTTGCTGGTTTCGGTATGATTATCGCGTTGTCACGTACTGGCAATGAATTTGACAAGATTTCTGACTTCAAAGGTCTGAATGCCCGCAATTCATGGTTGGCATTTATGATGTTGATTGTGATGTTCTCGATGGCTGGTATTCCGCCGTTCATCGGGTTCTTTGCCAAAGTCATCGTCATTGAAGAAGTCGTTAAAGCCGGATTTATCTGGATTGCGGTTGTTGCCGTGATCACAGCGGTTATCAGTGCCTTCTACTATCTGCGTGTCGTCAAGGCCATGTATTTTGATAAACCGGAAGAAACTGGGCCAATCGCTCCTGTCAGTGGTCAATTGAACTGGGCGGTCAGTTTCGTTTCCATCGCCTTGCTGGTACTTGGTTTGATGCCGTCTTCGTTGATCGAACTTTGTTATCAGAGTATTGGTTTGAAATAACCGCTAATAATGTAAGAAGCCCGTTTATCGGGCTTTTTTTGTAAATAAAGAGGAAAAAACCATGACGCTAGATCAATCAGTTTGGCTATTGCTTGTTACCGCGATTATCCTGGCCAATGTGCCATGGATATTTGCAAACCGTATTTTTCTGTTCATTCAGGTTAAAACCAAATCGTTTCTGGTTAACTTTTTAGAATGGCTACTGTATTTTATTCTGACCGGTATTTTGGCTTATCTGTTGGAAAATAAAAGCATGGGACACGTTGAGTCCCAAGGCTGGGAGTTCTACGCTGTGACCTTCTTTATGTTTGCTATTTTTGCGTTTCCCGGCTTTATTTACCGTTATAACCTTAAGAAATTCATTCAAACCAAAAAAACTTAAGCATTTTCTAATTTATTTCCCGATTAGGGTTGTAAATTTTCTCAGACTCCCTATAATACGCCACATCGGAACGCACAACGCTTCGATGTCACAATATCGCGGGGTGGAGCAGCTTGGTAGCTCGTCGGGCTCATAACCCGAAGGTCGTAGGTTCAAATCCTGCCCCCGCTACCACATTCAAAAGCCAGATTTTCAAACACTTACGAGTGAATGAGGTCTGGCTTTTTTATTGTCCTGAAAAAGTTTAGCTTTGAACTTTACCCTGAATGCGTGCGCTGCATTGAATGGTTGGTTAAAGTTTCATTTTTGCAAGCCGCAAAGCATTGGCAATCACCGAGACGGAGCTGAAGCTCATGGCTGCGGCGGCTATCATGGGTGAGAGCAAAAGTCCTACAAACGGGTAGAGCACGCCCGCCGCAACGGGAATGCCGGCACTGTTGTACGCAAATGCGAAAAACAGGTTTTGGCGGATATTTTTCATGGTGCTACGGCTTAATTGGATGGCGGTAGCGATTCCGTTAAGATTGCCTTTTACCAGGGTGATGTCGGCACTCTCTTTGGCGATATCCGTACCGTTTCCCATCGCGATGCCTACATTGGCCTGAGCCAGTGCGGGCGCGTCGTTGATACCGTCCCCGGCCATGGCAACGATATAGCCCTGTTGTTGGAAGCGGCTCACCCATTTGGCCTTTTCGCCAGGCAGTACATTGGCCTTTACCTGGTCCAGTTTCAGTTGCTGCGCTATTGCATTGGCGCTTGGCTCACTATCTCCTGTCAGCATGACGATTTTTAACCCGGCCTGTTGAATTTTCCGGATGGCTTGCGGCGTGTCGGTTTTGATCTGATCGGCGAGCACCAGATAGCCGTAGATTATCTTGTCTATAGCAAGAAAGAGAACAGTATGGCCTTTTTGCGTGTATTCCTGCATCTGTTGTTCTAACGGGGCGGTCTGTATCCCATATTGTTGCATGAGGGCAGGATTTCCTAGGGCGACAGTTTTACCCTCTATGATGCCGGTTAGGCCTTTTCCGGTTATGGACTCAAAATCTTGGACGGTTTTGAGTTGTGCCGGATCGGTTTGGGGATGAGCGCTGATGGCTTTGGAAAAGGGGTGGTCGCTGTTGCCGGCGAGTGCCGCGGCTGTATGTTGAATTTCGGATGCGGAGAGGTTTTTCACGGGGATGCTCTGGATCAGGCTTGGACGTCCTTCGGTCAGAGTGCCAGTTTTGTCAACAATCAGCAGATTGACTTTTTCCAGTGTTTCCAACGCCGCGGCGTCCTTTATGAGTATTCCGTGCGTGGCGCCTTTTCCCAGCGCAACCGTAATGGATACCGGCGTCGCCAAACCCAGCGCACACGGGCAGGCAATAATGAGTACGGACACGCCGGCGACCAGCGCGTAGGAAAGACTGGGTTCTGGCCCAAATTGCCACCAGCCGAAAAAGGCGATGAGCGCAATGAATAGCACCAGGGGAACGAAAATGGCGGATACCTTATCGGCCACTTTTTGAATGGGCGCCTTTGAGGACTGTGCCTGGGATACCATAGCGATGATTTGAGCGAATAGCGTCTGTTTGCCTACTTTTTGCGCTTGCATGATTAACACGCCTGAGCCGTTAAGCGTGGCGGCAAAAAGCGGGCTCTCTTTTTGTTTGAGTAGGGGGACGGGTTCGCCGTTTATCATCGATTCGTCCACATGAGAGCGGCCTTCGACGACGATGCCATCTACGGGGATTTTTTCTCCCGGTTTGATTTTAAGACGGTCCCCCGGCATGATTTCATCAATGGGTGTAGCCATTTCGTGACCTTGCGGATCGAGTTTCCATGTGGTTTTAGGGGCCATGCCAAGGAGCAGTTTAATGGCTCCGTGTGTCTTGATGTGGGCCTTTATTTCCAGTACCTGCCCTAGCAATACCAAGGTGGTAATCATCGCGGCTGCTTCAAAATACACGTCTACATGACCCTGTTGATTGCGCATGGAGGCAGGGAATAACTCCGGCATAAACAGCGCAATCACACTGTAAACCCAGGCGCTGCCGGTTCCCAGCGCAATCAGGGTAAACATATTGAGATTGAGCGATGTTAGACTTTGCCATGCGCGCGTGAAAAACGGCCAGCCTCCCCACCAGACCACAGGCGTGGCTAACACGCACTGCAGCATTTGCGAGGGAGACAGCCAGCCAATATCAGGGAGCATGCCGGCAGGAATACCCAGCATGGCCAGCATAAAGGTGGGAAAGGTTAGTATGACGCTGCCCCAGAAGCGTCGTTGCATGTGATGCAGCTCGGCGTTGTTTTCTACAGAGGCGGGCGTAAGTGTGGGGACGGCTTCCAGTGCCATACCGCAAATAGGGCAAGTTCCGGGATGGTTCTGGCGAATCTGCGGATGCATCGGGCAGGTGTAAAGCGGCTTCTCATCCATCGGTGCGGATATCACGGGCGCGCTGGGCAAGAGATAACTTTGCGGGTCTGTTTTAAATTTGTGTAGGCAAGCGTCGCTGCAAAAGTAATAAGTGGTGCCGGCATGTTGCCAATGCAAGGGGCCGGGTTTAACCTGCATCCCGCAAACCGGGTCGGTAAACAGCGTTTCCGGGGTATTTTGGCTAGTCATACACGTCTTCCTTTGGTTGGGGGAAGCAGGGTAAGCAGGATGGAAACCGCGGCAAGAGGTCGCAATCGCCTGGTCTTTTCAGTCTAAAGCTTACGGCACCTTAATCAAAATAGAATTCATTTGCGCGGACTTAAGATTATCTATTCATAAGTGAGAGCTTTGCACGAATGGGGCGCGAAGTGATGCAGCAGATCAAACGGTCATTTTAAAAAGAACGGCGGGCATTATAATGGGCGCCATTTATTGATTTTTGAAAGCCTCCCGACAGAGGCTAGGCGGTTTTCTTATGAATCAGACTTTGCAGCGTAAAGGCGAATTCTATGCGCTGGGACTGACGTTGATTGAGGCGTGGTTTCCCATTTTTGCCTCTTTTACCGTCGCCGCTCTGGGCGGGCTGCATGCCTATTTTTACAGTCTGGTCGTTGCGGCGCTCGGCCTCGGAGCTTGGTGGTTGTGGCGTGGAAAACGGCATGAAATCAAAAACCGCGATGCCTGGTTCAATCTGGGCATGACGAGCCTGTTTATCACCCTGCTGTTTGCCTTCACCTTCGTTGGCCTGCAATACACCAGCGCCACCAATGTGGCGATTATCCTGTTTTTGCAGATTCTGTTCAGCTACCTGTTTTTGGGGCGGCGTAGCGAAGAGAGTCTGCAGCTCAAGCATATTGTCGGTGCCGCGTTGATGACGCTTGGCGCATTGCTGGTTCTGTTGAAGAGCGATTACAGTCTGCGTCTGGGCGACGGTTTGGTGTTGATTGCGGCGATGATTGCACCGATTGCCAATTTCTACCAGAAAAAGTCGCGTGCGCAGGTGTCGAGCGAAACCGTGTTGCTGGTCAGATCGGTCATCGCTTTGCCGTTTATTTATGTGCTGGCGATCTGGCTGGAACCGCAGCCAACATGGGCGCAGATTTCTCAACAGGCCGGGTGGCTGCTGCTCACCGGATTACTGGTGTTTTTTATTGCCAAGGTCTTATGGGTCGAGGCGATCTATCTGTTGCCGATCACCAAGGTCAATGCGTTGTTTGCATTTTCACCGCCGATGACGATGGGTTTGGCTTACTGGGTATTGAACGAGGTGCCGACGGCTTCTCAGGTGGCGGGGATTATTCCGATTATTATCGGCGGTTACCTGATCACGCGTAAACCGGTCTAGCCGCGAATGAAGGTCAGCGCCAACGGCAGAATAAAAGCCGAGATGCTCGCCGCCAACGCCATCGCCAAGCCGGCAAACGCGCCCATCTGCGGGCTGATCTGAAAGGCGCGCGCGGTGCCCAGACCGTGTGCCGTCACGCCCATGGCCACGCCTTTGACGGCTTCGTCCTCGATTTTAAAACGTTTCAATAGCCAGGTGCCCAAGGCCGCGCCGAGCACGCCGGTAATCACCACAAAGACCGCCGTCAGGGTCGGCAGGCCGCCGGTTTTTTCGCTGATGCCCATCGCAATCGGCGCGGTCACCGATTTGGGGATCATCGAAAGCATGGTCTGTTCGCTGGCGCCGAGCCATTGGGCGATGTAGTAGGCGCTAATGCCGGACACGCTGATGCCGATAATCAAGGCGACTGTTAACGGCAGCCAGACGGTTTTTAACTTGCCGAGCTGATAATACAGCGGAATCGCCAACGCCACAGTCGCCGGGCCGAGCAAAAAGTGGATAAATTGCGCGCCTGCAAAGTAGGCGGGGTAGGCGATGTCCGCACTCAGCAAAATGCCGATAATAAACACGATGGATAACGCCACCGGGTTCAGTAACGGATTGTAACGGCCGCGTTCATAGATTTTGACGGCCAGCAGGTAGCACAGCAGGGTCAGCGTCAAGCCGAAGAGCGGGCTGGCGGAGAGATAAACCCAAATGGCCGAATGGGAGATCATATACGCTCCTTAAAGAGTTTCATCATCAATAGCATAATCCAGGCGGTGATCAGCAAACCGAAAACGGTGCTGATCAGCAGCGCCAAGGTGATGGCGAGCCACTCCTGTTGCAAGCGCGGCAGATGCACCATCACGCCGACGCCGGCGGGAATGAATAGCAGCGACAAATGCGACAGAATTTGTTGGGTGGAAGCCTGCATCTGCGCGGCCAACGGTTTTTTGATCAGCAGGGTCGCCAACAGCAGCAACATACCGATGACCGGGCCGGGAATGGGGAGTGTCCACTCCAGCACAATCAATTCGCCAATGAGTTGGTAAACCAGCAGCAGGGTGATAACGGTTAAGAAGGACATAATCGGGATGTCGGCACTTTAAAGAAGGAGTGAACGATTATTATCGTAAAGGGCTGTAATAAACGCCAGCTGTCTGCGATTTTTTTCAATCCAAAAACTCAACAGGCCGGGTATTGCTAGCCGGCCTGTTGAGTTTTTGGAAGCGGTTGTCGCGTTCAGTTCTGAATGCGGTAACTGTAAGGTTTGGGGGCGGCCGAGAGTTTTTCGGTCTGCGCCTGCAAGGCTTTCACCTGTTCCTGCAAGGCCGATTGTTGCGTTTTCAAATTGGCCATTTGCGCTTTCAATTCCTCAAGACTGGTTTGAATCGCCTGGTAGTTGGCGCTTTCGGCCGACTTGCCTTTGCCGGATTGGACCGGAGCCGGCAAGTTTTGCAGGTTATGTTTGATCTCATCGAGCAATTTAGCCTGCTTTTTGACCAACCAGCCGATATCGTTCAACTGTTTTTGCTGGGCGTCAGTCAAACCGCCGCCGTTTTGGGTAACGGCCGCATGGCCGGCCTGCAGATGCATTTGACTCTGCAATTGCTGCTGCGCCTGCAGAATCTGCTCAATCAACGCCTTGATCTCGCTCTCATCAGGCTTGGCGGCTACCGGCGTTTCCGCCGCCAGTGCAGGAGACGTCATCTCGTCAGAGGCAGGTGCAACAGAATGATCATCGCTGTGTGCTTCGGTTTGCACCGTGGGCTCCCCGCCGGCTGCGGCAATGGCATGGGTATCGTCAGCAGGCGTTTCCGCCTCGGTGTGCAAGTCCACTAACGGGGAGGGTTCCGCAGGTGCGTTGGCCGGAATTTCTGCCGGATTGGCCATCACGGCGCTGGCAACGGTTGCACTCTGCTGCGGGGTGATCTTTTTCACCTCGGCCGCCAGCAACTCCAGCAAAGAAGAAATCTCGTCGACTTTGACGGTGATCTGTTTGCCGTGCAGGATATTTTCGGTCTGAATCAAATCCAGCACTTCACCTTTAAATTGGGCCTCTTTGCTGTTCATGCTATAGAGCATCCAGCCTAATGCGGAAACGGCGGCAAGACTGGTAAACACACTCACGCCCAGCATAATCGCAAAACGTTTCTGCGTGCTGTGCAGTTCATGAGTGGCTGTTTTAACCGCCTGACGCCAGGCGTAATTGGCGTCGGAGAGCTCGATGACCTGCTCTTTCTGGCGGTGGCTGTGGTTGAGTGAGGCTTCTGCCGCTTTCTGGCTGTGGGTGGCGGCTTCCTGCGCCGTTTTTGCCGCTTCCAGCGCCAGGGTGGCGGCATCCAGTGTGCTTGCCGGACTGAGTTGCGTGGCTTGGTGCTGCTGCTTGCGGTTATGCGCCAACTGTTCGTCGAGAGCCTCGGATGAGGCTTCCAACTGTTCCAGTTCTTCTAGCAGGCTGTCCGTCATGTTTGCGTCGTTCATTGCTGGCTCTTTGGGTGTTTTGTGACTACTCTTAATAGGATTTCAGTTCGGCGATGCGCTTTTTGATGCTTTCGTTGACCGTCTTCAACTGCGCATTCTTCTCGCGGATGGCGGCCAGTTGTTCATCGATTTCGCTGCTTGAAAGCAGTTCGCCCAAGCCTTCGTTTTGCAGCTCGTATCCTGCCTGTTTGGCCGCTTCAAAAGCGCGTTCGGCAGCGGCGAAGGTGGCTTCGATCGCCTGTTGGGTTTTTTCGGCCGATTCGTGCGCCTTGCGTGTGGTTGCCAGTGCCAGGCGGGTGGCTTCCTGAGCGGAAAGTCGAACTTCGGCGGCGATCTTCTGAATCTCCTGATCAATGCTCAGAGCGTCTTCCATATTGACGATGGTGTCGGCTGCCTGTTGCACAATGCGGGCATTTTCAGCAGCGTCATCTTCATCCTTAGCCATGAGGTTTGAGGCCGGCAGTGCGCTATCGACCGTCGGCGTTTCGTCGGAAAGGGGGCTTTCTTCACTCAGGGCATCCTCTTCCGGCAGGGACGCTTCCAGCGATTCGCCGGTTTCGACAGCTTCCAGCGATTCGCCGGTTTCGACAGCTTCCAGCGATTCTCCAATAGCGATATCGTCGGAAAGCGCGCTTTCTTCTTCGATTTCTTCAAGTTCTTCGAGTTCTTCTTCCAGCAGATTGTCTACCGATTCCGCTGCCGGCAGTTCGTCTTCGAAAGAGGGGGCAGGCTCTGCTGCCAGCATAGCGTTTTCCAGTTCGCCGTCGGCATCTGGCAATGCGTCTTCTTCAAGCGAGGCGGCAGAAAACGAGGCTTCAATTTCATCATCGATTGCCGTCGGCGGTTCCGCCAGATTATCCAGATCCAGTGCCGTTTCGCTTTCGTCATTTTGTGCGAGGGAGTCGATATCGTTGAGCATGGCATCAATATCGTCAAGGTTGTCGTTTTCGCTTGGCAGGTCCTCGGGCTGCGTGGCCTCAAAGGCATAATCGCTGCCAACCTCCGCATCCATCACGCTTGGCTCGTCTATTTCCAATGCCGTTTCACTTTCGGTGGCGCTGGCGTTGTTGATTGCATCCAGCAGGGCATCGACTTCAAGTTCGCCGTCATCGTCGGAGACTTTTTCATTCGGCAACTCTCCCATCATGGCGAGCATTTCAAGGGTTGCTTTATCATCCTGTTCTAGATCGATATTTGACATGCCTTTTTATCCTTAACACAAAGTGATTCTGAGTAAAATTCCAAAAGCATGAAATATGCCAGTTGATGATGCAATGCTATTGGTAATCTTCAAACTCGTCCGGGCAGAAGAATTCCATCGGTTCGTGGGTGATGGGGTGGGTAAAGCCGAGACGCTGCGCGTGCAACATCAAACGCGCGCGCATATCGCGGCTTTTCTCGTCTGCATAGAGAGTGTCGCCGAGGATTGGATGGCCGAGCATTTTCATGTGCAGACGCAGTTGGTGGGTACGTCCTGTGACGGGGGTGAGCTCCACCTTGAAAAAGTCCACATGTTGCTCCAAGCGTTTCCATAACGTTTGGGCGTGCTTGCCATGCAGAAAGTTCACATGCTGCAAAGGACGGCGTTCCCAGTCGATGATCATCGGCAGATTGACATGGCCGCTGTTAAGCGAAGGGGTGCCGGCGCATTGTGCTACATAGGTCTTGGAGGTTTTGCGGGTTTCAAACTGGCGGCTCAGCAGGCGGTGGCTTTCGGCGTCGCGCGCCAGCACCAGCAGACCGCTGGTATCCATATCCAGGCGGTGGACGATGCGCACGTCGGGATAGACCGTTTTGAGATGGGAAATCAGGCATTCCTGTTTGTCTTCGCCGCGACCGGGCACCGAGAGCAGTCCCGAAGGCTTGTTGGCGACAATAATGAATTCATCGGCATACAGTACCCAATCTTCGGAGAACTGCATCTGTGGATTGTAATGGATGGGTGAGGGGTGCATTTTCAAAAACGGGCCTGTAGAATGTTTGCCTTATTTTATCGAAGGTAACGAGGCTTATGTCTAAAAAAGTAAAGGTATTGTTTGTCTGCATGGGCAATATTTGCCGTTCACCCACGGCACATGCGGTGTTTCGCAAGCTGGTGCGCGATCAGGGGTTGGAGCGGCACATCGAAATCGACTCGGCCGGCACCCATGCCTATCATGTGGGCAATCCGCCGGATAGCCGTTCGATGAGTGTGGCGCGTGGCCGCGGCATTGAAATGAACGATCTGCGTGCCCGCAAAGTGGATTTTGGCGATTTCATCGAGTATGACTATGTGCTGGCGATGGATCAGGCCAACTACAGTAACCTGCGGGATTTGGCGTTGCCGGAGCATTTTGACAAAATCCGTCTGTTTCTGGAGTTTGCCGACAATTTTTCGCAGACCGAAGTGCCGGACCCTTATTATGGCGGTCCGCAAGGCTTTGATCTGGTGTTTGACATGGTCACCGACGCATCGGAAGGATTATTGCGCCATATCCGCAAGCAGCATATCGACTAACGGCGCTTTTTGCCCGGTTTGAAAACTCAACAGGCCGGCTATCAGACGTGGTTTCAGGGCAATAAAAAAGGCATCCGAAGATGCCTTTTCATTTTTAGAAAGATGGCGCGTAACCTTTAAGTGTTTTGCGTTTTGACTTTCTCGGTTTCCGCTTCATCCGTCTTAACGGTTTCTGCCTCATCTGTCTTAACAGGTTCAGCCGCAACTGCCGTTTCAGCGCTTGTTTCCGTTGTTTCAGCGGATTCGGCCGATGCAATGGTTGCAGGTTCACCCGTTTCAACCGGCGTTGCTGTTTGCGCCTCGGAAGTGGCTTGAACCGCAGTCTGTTCTGCATCGGCAGCCGGTTTCGCTTCGCTCACGGGCTCTGCTGGGGCCGCTTCAGAAACTTCCGCGGTTTTTACGCTTGCCACGGCGGGTTCTGCTGCCGCTGCAGGCGCGCTTTCGCTGTCAGCCGCCGATGTTACCGATGTTGCCGCTGCTGGCTGTTGTGCCGACTCTTCGACTTGTGCATTCATTAGAGCGTCAACCGTCAGGTTTTCGGCATCGGCCGGTGCACGGCGGCGGCGATTATAGGTGCGGCTGTTGTAACGGCTGCGACGGCGCTGGCCGCCACGGCGTTCACCGCCTTCATTTGCTTCTTCTTCGTTTTCGCCGGTTTGCACGTCAGCCGCTTCAACCGCTTCATCTACCGTCTCCGCGCGTTCCGCGTTTCTGCGCGGTCTTGCAGGGGCTTGCGGTTTTTCCTGGGGGCGCGCTTCAGTGGTTTCTTCAGCGCCTTCCAATCCGGTTTCCAGAGTGTCTACCGGTTTGGCCTCGCGTCCGCGTCCGCGGCGGCTGCGATCACGCCCTTTGCGTTGACGGCCGGCTTCAGGGGCGGCTTCGCGCGCTTCTTTAGCTTCTTCGACGACTTCTACCGCTTCCGGGGTTTCGCGGCCACGACGTGCACGCGCTTCCTGACCTTCTTCACCGCGACGCCCGCGGCCTCGGCGATTGGCATTGCGTCCGCCACTGGTGCGGCCATCGCGACGACCGTCTCGGCGACCGCGATTGTCTTCGCGACGCTTCTCTTCCTCTTTTTCTTCTTCGCCGGCACCAAAACTGACCAGGGCTTTCCACATGCGTGACAGCAGTCCCGGTTTCTTTTCAACCGCTGCGGCCGCACTTGGCGGTGGGGCGCTCGGTTGCAGATTTTTGACGGCAGGTTCTTCCTGAACGATCACTTTTGGCGCTTCCGTCACCAAGTGGTCTTCCGGCAGGATCATCGTTTTGATTTCGTAGCTTGCGCCATGCGCCATCTCTTCGCCGTTGCGCACGCGTTCCAGGCTGTATTGCGGCGTTTGCAGGTGCTCGTTAGGCACAATCATAATGTGCAGCTTGTGGCGGTCTTCGATGCGGGTGATCTGGGCGCGTTTTTCGTTGAGCAGGAAAGTGGCGACGTCTACCGGCAGTTGTACGGTGACGCGGCGCGTGTTTTCCTTCATGGCTTCTTCTTCCAGCAGGCGCAGGATGGACAAACCAAGCGATTCAACGCCACGGATCACGCCAACGCCGTTACAACGCGGGCAGACGATCTGGGTGGATTCTTCGATAGAAGGGCGCAGACGCTGGCGCGACATTTCCAACAGGCCGAAGCGCGAGATCTTGCCGATCTGTACGCGCGCACGGTCGGATTTAACCGCGTCTTTGATTTTGTTCTCGACGTCACGCTGGTGTTTGCTGGAGTGCATGTCGATAAAGTCGATGACCACCAGGCCGCCGATGTCGCGCAGGCGCAATTGGCGTGCAATCTCGCAGGCCGCTTCCATGTTAGTGTGGAAAGCGGTCTCTTCAATGTCGCCGCCTTTGGTCGAGCGACTGGAGTTGATGTCGATCGCCGTCAGGGCTTCGGTGATGTCGATGACAATCGCACCGCCTGAAGGCAGTTTCACTTCGCGCTGATAGGCCGATTCGATCTGTGATTCGATCTGGTAGCGCGTAAATAAAGGGACTTTGTCCTGATAGGGCTTAACCTTGTAGACCTGTTGCGGCATGACCAGCTGGATAAACTCGCGGGCGCGGTGGAAGGTGTCCATGTCGTCGATCAGGATTTCGCCGATATCCTGACGCAGGTAGTCGCGGATCGCCAAGGTGACGATATCCGATTCCTGGTGAACCAGGAATGGCGCAGGGCGGTCGTTGGCGGCTTTAAGGATGGCGTCCCATAGCTGGATCAGGTAATTCACACCCCATTGCAGCTCTTCGGCGCTTTTGCCGACACCGGCGGTGCGGATAATCATGCCCATGCCTTCCGGAATGTCCAGGTCGCGCAGTGCGTCGCGGATTTCCGAGCGGTCTTCACCCTCGATGCGGCGTGAAATGCCGCCGGCTTTCGGGTTGTTCGGCATCATCACCGTATAAGGGCCGGCCAGCGTGATTTGGGTAGTCAGGGCCGCACCTTTGTTGCCGCGCTCTTCTTTTTGTACCTGAACGATGACTTCCTGGCCTTCTTTGAGCACATCCTTGATGGTGAAGCGGCCGGATTCCGGCTTGCTGTCAGGGTAGTATTCGTCGGCGATTTCTTTGAATGGCAGGAAACCGTGGCGTTCAGCGCCGTAGTCTACGAACGCGGCTTCGAGGCTGGGTTCGATGCGGGTGATGCGGCCTTTATAGATATTGGCCTTTTTCTTTTGGTGGTGTGGGGTTTCGACATCTAGGTCGTACAAGGTCTGTCCATCGACCAGGGCAATGCGCAGCTCTTCAGGCTGAGTCGCATTTATCAGCATTCTTTTCATGCAGTTCTCTTTAAGTTGTTAAACAACATCCAGAGGATACGGCGGGCAGAGTAACGGGGCGATTTACATAAAGCGGGTAGGCCTGTGGCTGGCAATTGTTGTCGTTTGTGTGCGGTTGAGCGGCGGCGTTTGGCGTCAGGGGCGTTTTCGTCCTGTTTGATTCAGCTTTGAATCAATCCTGCGCTGTTTCTCCCCGAGCGGTTGGCTCTTGAGGGCCGGCGGCTTCCGGTTGGCTTGGCCAACTTGATTTGTACAACACTGTTATCGAGCTTGAGTCATTTTATTGTTATTCTGCTCAAGCTCTAGCCAGTTTCCTTTTTCAGAGTGGTAAAACAGTTACTCTGCTATTGGAATTTGGGGGTCTACCGTGGTAAATCACTGTGTCCCGTGTCATCAGCTGGGCGTCTTATGGCTTTTAAAGTTGAAAGAAGCTGCGACCACTGATTTTTGCCGCGCGCTTTTTTGGCCGTAATGGGCGAATGAGAGCGCACTTAATCGCTGTATCGTCTGTAAGATGTGTTTTTGATGTGGTTACTAAAACGTTGAATTTCTTAAGTGAATTCCAACGGGTGTCGTAAAATTCCTTGCACAGTTTTGAGTTGTGCCATCTCTAACCATCGCTTACAAAATAAGCCTCGCAAATATATCACTCATTTTGGCGTCATGCAATGACATCTTCTGCACTAACAGGTAAACTTATGCACATTTAATCAACAGCCCGATCAACAGCCTGTCTGAATCGGGGTTTTTGCGGATGGTATCCGTGCCGTTCCGAATGCGTAAGAGAGAGATATGAAAGAACAAAAAGCGCCTTTGACGAAGGTGCAAATGGTGGAAGTGACCTCGGAGGATGAGGGGCAGCGGCTTGATAATTTTCTAATGCGCTTTCTAAGAAAAGTTCCTAAGACCTTGGTTTACCGTATTATTCGCAAGGGCGAGGTGCGTGTCAACAAGGGGCGCGCCAAAGCGTCTGATCGTGTCCATGAAGGCGATATGGTGCGTATTCCGCCGGTTGTGGTGCCTGAGACCAAAGTGGTGACAGAGGGGGAGATTCCTCTGGGGCAGTTGCAGCGTATCGAAGAAAACATTCTGTACGAAGATAACGATTTGATGGTGATTAACAAGCCAGCCGGCGTGGCCGTGCATGGCGGTGGCGGTGTGGACTGGGGGTTGATCGAGGTAGTGCGCCAGTTGCGTCCGCTGGCCAAGCGCCTGGAATTGGTGCACCGTATCGACCGCGATACTTCCGGTTGCCTGTTGATTTCCAAAAAAGCGTCCGTATTAAAAGCGCTGCAGCAGCAGATTCGCGACAATCAGTTTGAGAAGCGCTATCTGGCGATCGTTTCCGGGCAGTGGCCGAAGCGCAAGCATAAGGTCGATTTGCCGTTGAAGAAGGAGCATCTGCCGGACGGCGGCTGGCATGTGTCGGTGGCGGCGGACGGCAAACCGTCGGTGAGTTATTTTACGCTGGAGCAGCATTTGAAGGGCTGTGACCTGGTGTCGGTGAAACTGGAAACCGGCCGCACCCATCAGATTCGCGTGCACGCCCTGTCGCAAGGTTGTGCCTTGTTGGGAGACGATAAATACGGCGATCGTGAATTCAATAAGCGTTACCGTCCGTTGGGGATGAAGCGCCTCGCGTTGCATGCGCAGTTTTTAGGATTCACGCATCCGGTCACCGGACAATGGATGCTGCTTGAAGCGCCTTTGTGGCCGGATTTTGAAAAAATTATTGCGGTGCTGTCGGAAAACTCAACAGGCCGGGTAGAGGGATAGTGAATTGGAAGTGAATGTGAAAAAGTATCGGTTGGTTATCTTTGATTGGGATGGCACTTTGATGAACTCCGAGGCGCGTATTGTCGCCTCGATTCAGGCCGCTGCGGAGCGTTGCGGTTTGCCGGTATTGCCGGCGCATGAGGCCAAGCAGATTATCGGCCTGAGTCTCGATAAGGCGATGCTGGGGTTGTATCCCGATGCCACCGAAGCGCAGCTGCAGGCGATGGCGCAGTCTTACACGCAGTCGTTTCTGCACGAGTGTGAGGTGGCGATGGAGTCGTTTGAAGGGGCTGAAGCGATGCTGTTCAGCCTGAAGAATATAGGGGTCAAGCTGGCGATTGCCACCGGCAAGAGCCGCCGCGGTTTGGATGAGGTGCTGAAAGAGTGTGGTTTCGGTCCTTATTTTGACATCACCCGCACACCGGTGGAGTCTGCTTCCAAACCGGATCCGTTGATGCTGCAGCAGATTCTCGAGGAGCTTGAGGTGGAGCTGGAGCATGCCTTGATGGTGGGGGATACCACCTTTGACATGGAGATGGCACACAATATTAATATGGATCGTGTCGCCCTGACGCATGGTGTGCATGAGGCCGAAGCTTTGCAGGTATTTAATCCGCTCGCGACCTTTGAGAATTTGCATCAGCTGCACGCGTGGCTGGTGCAGCGCGTTTAATTCCGAGAAAAACGCGCCAAAATAACTCAACAGGCCGGGTCGGGGGCGTCTGACGCTTAGTCGGCCAAGGGCAGAATAATGCCCATTTGTCTGAAAATGCCGGTGAGTTCAATCAGTGGCAGGCCGATCAAGGCGTTAGGGTCTTGGCTGTTGATGCCTTCAAACAGGGTGATGCCAAGGCCTTCGGATTTAAAGCTGCCGGCGCAGTTGTAGGGTTGTTCGGCACGCAGGTAGTTTTCAATGGTGGCGGTTTCGAGTTTTCTGAAGCGGACTTCGGTGGTGTCGAGGCTTTGATAATATTTTTGCGCGACGGGATCGAAAACCGCCAGGCCGGTGTAAAATAGCACGCTGTGACCGCTGAAACGTTGCAGTTGTTTGACGGCGTTTTCATGGGTGTGCGGTTTGCCGATCGGTTGGTTGTCAAACACGGCGCACTGGTCGGAGGCGATGACGATGGCATCGGGAAACCGTTTGGCCACGGCTTCGGCCTTGAGGCGCGATAATCGTTCGATCATGGCCAGCGGCGTTTCGCCTTTGAGTGGGGTTTCATCGATGTCCGGTGCAAATTGCGAAAACGGCAGTTGCAGTTTTTGCAGCAGCTGTTTGCGGAACGTCGAAGAGGAGCCTAAAACGATAGGGGAAAGTTGGCTTTTTGAGAGGATCGATTGCATAACTGTGACGGTATCAATAATATAGAGTTTCGGTTGCGGAAAATGGCGAGTATCTCTTTGTTTTAAAGAATATTTACTGTTTTTTCTTCCCGGAAAGAAAAAATGCAAAAAACGCGTGTTTTTTTTGACTTAATCAAGCGATGGGAGTATGATTCGCCGCTATGTTTGAAAAGCTTCCCGAATTGATCGATCCGCTTAATCTGGTTAACCATAATAAGCATATTAGGGCGCGAGTCAATCAAGGGCGTTTTAAGCGCCTGAAAGAGCTCGTGGTAGACCATGATCGCGAAGTGATCGTTGAGTTGGATTTTTTTTATGATAAGGCGCTGAAATTGCCAGCCTTTGTCATGAGATTGGAAACCAGTCTGAACCTGCAATGTCAGCGTTCTTTGGAAACTTTTGATTATCCGGTTAAATCCGAAATCAAAGGGGTGTTGGTCGAAGGATCGGCGCTGGTGGACGAGATTCCAAACGATGTTGAAATCTTTGAACTGGTGGAGGAGAAAGTTTCTCTTCCCGAGTGGGTTGAAGAGGAGCTGCTGTTGTGCGTTCCGCTGGCACCCGTCAAGACAGGCAGTTCAATGCGGTATGAAAATGCCGAAGATTCCGTCGAGGATGATGCAGTAATCGCCGATGAGCCTGATGCGTCTAGCAGCAGCGTTCAAAAGCCTAATCCCTTTGCAATCTTGCAAGGATTAAAGAAGTAGATTTTTAAAAATTAGGAGATAGACATGGCTGTTCAACAGAACCGTAAGAGCCCTTCAAGACGTGACATGCGTCGTTCACACGATGCTCTGACTGCACCAACTTTGACTGTTGATGCAACTTCAGGTGAAGTTCACCGTCGTCACCATGTAACGGCTGATGGTTACTACAAAGGTAAAAAAGTTGTTCAAGATAAAGGCTAATTTGTCTTGAGTATCAATATTGCAATAGACGCAATGGGCGGTGACCATGGTATTTCGGTCACCGTCCCCGCTTCACTGGATGCCCTGTCCAAATTCTCAGATATTCACATTATTCTTGTCGGCAAAGCCGATTTGATTAATGCTGAACTGTCCAAGCATCAGTACGATGCCTCCCGCATTACTGTAGAGCACGCCGACCAAGTCGTTGAAATGGATGACTTGCCGTCCAAGGCTTTGCGTAACAAACGCCAATCCTCTATGCGTATCGCCTTGAATCTTGTCAAGGAAGATGTGGCACACGCCTGTGTCAGCGCGGGGAATACCGGTGCTTTGATGGCGGTGGCCAAGTTTGTCCTGAAAACCCTGCCGGATATCGACCGCCCAGCGATCTGTACGTCCATGCCTACGATGAAAGGGCATGTGCATGTACTTGATCTGGGGGCGAACGTCGGGGTGGACGGCGAAACGCTTGCGCAGTTTGCCGTCATGGGATCGGTCTTGGCCAAGGCGGTGGATGACAACCCCAGACCTCGTGTCGGTTTGTTGAACATCGGCGAAGAGGAGATCAAGGGGCATCAGCGCATCAAGGATGCACATCAGATTCTGCAAGGCATCCAGATCAACTACATCGGTTATGTGGAAGGGGATGATATTTACAAAGGCAATACCGACGTCATCGCTTGCGACGGTTTTGATGGCAATATAGCCCTCAAGGCGAGCGAAGGGGTGGCCAAGATGATTTCCTTCTACCTGAAGAACGCCTTTAATAAGAATCTCCTGACTAAACTAGTTGGTCTGTTGGCCTATCCTGTTCTGCGCGCATTCAAAGACAAAGTCGATCCGCGCCGTTATAATGGTGCCTCGCTTTTAGGCTTGCAGAAAATTGTGATTAAAAGCCATGGTGGCGCTGATCAATTTTCATTTTTGCATGCGATTGCCGAAGCACGTTTGGAAGTGACTAAAAATGTGCCGGCGCTGATTTCGGCTGAAGTCTCCAAACTGATTAAACATCAGAGCTCCAGCCAGACCGACTGAGTGCGGTTTGGCATGCTTTTTATAAAGCAGCCGAGGAACCATAATAAGTTTGCAATGCGCTCAGTGTTGCAGATGAAATAGAAGAAACAGTTTCTTATGAGTCAAAAAATCTACAGTCGCATTATCGGAACCGGTGGCTATCTTCCCGAAAAAATCCTCACTAATTTTGATCTTGAAAAGATAGTCGACACCAGTGATGAATGGATTCGCGAGAGAACCGGTATTGAGCAGCGTCATATCGCCGCCGACGGGCAAACCACCTGCGATTTGGCAGAACAGGCTTCTCTCAAGGCCATTGAAATGGCTGGAATCGATCCGAACTCCATTGACCTTATCGTATTAGCGACGACGACCCCGGATAAAATTTTTCCGAGTACCGCGTGCCTGTTGCAGCAGCGTTTGAGTATTCACGGCTGCCCGGCGTTTGACGTGCAGGCGGTCTGTTCAGGCTTTGTGTATGCGTTGAGTGTCGCCGACCAGTTTGTTAAAACCGGTATGGCTAAACGCGCCTTGGTCGTGGGGGCAGAGACCCTGTCGCGCATCACCAACTGGGAAGACCGCAATACCTGCGTATTGTTCGGCGATGGTGCCGGTGCGGTGGTTCTTGAGGCGTCTCACGAAGCGGGGATTCTCTCCACGCATATCCATGCCGATGGTCAGTATGAAGAGCTGTTGCATGTCCCGTCCGGTCCGTCCAAGTTGCCGCAAACGGACGAGTTGGCGGAGCGCACCATGGCGATGAAAGGCAACGAGGTTTTCAAGGTAGCGGTCAACACGCTGAGCCGCATCGCTGGTGAAACCCTGGAGGCCAACGGCATCAAGCAGGAAGACCTGGATTGGCTGGTGCCGCATCAGGCCAACTTGCGCATTATCAGCGCTACGGCCAAAAAGCTGAAGTTGCGCGATGACCAGACAGTGGTCACGGTGAACAAGCACGCTAATACCTCGAGCGCGTCCGTGCCGCTGGCTTTGGATGAAGCTGTGCGTGACGGCCGTATCCAGCGTGGCCAAATGGTGCTAATGGAAGCCTTTGGCGGCGGATTCACCTGGGGCTCGGCGCTCATCAAGTTTTAAGTTTGTCAACAAAGGCACGATCAAGGTATCGTGCCTTTGTGTTTTTAGGAATTTGTTAGGAAGTTTTTTATGTCATACGCATTTGTTTTTCCGGGTCAAGGTTCACAGTCGGTCGGCATGTTGAGCGACTTGGCTCAGGCAAATCCACAAGTCAATGAAGTGTTTAGCGAAGCCTCTGCGGTATTGGGCTACGACTTGTGGGATGTGGTTCAGAACGATCAGGAAGGCAGACTAAACCGGACGGATGTGACGCAGCCTGCGATGCTGGCGGCCGGCATTGCCGTTTACCGCAGCATGTTGGCAAAAGCCGACTGGCAGCCGGCTTATATGGCTGGGCATTCGTTGGGTGAGTACACGGCGTTGGTGGCCAGTGGCGTGATGACCTTGGCGCAAGGCATTGAACTGGTGGCGGAACGCGGCCGTTTGATGCAAAGCGCCGTACCGGCCGGACAGGGTGCCATGGCAGCAGTACTGGGCTTGGAAGATGAGCAGGTGGTTGCCGTTTGTGCACAGGTTGATGGTGTTGTCGAAGCGGTCAACTTCAACTCGCCAGGCCAGGTAGTGATCGCCGGTGAAAAAGCGGCGGTGGATGCCGCGATGCAGGCTATGACCGATGCCGGTGCGATCAAGGTGGTTCCTTTGGCCGTCAGCGTGCCTTCACACTGTTCTTTGATGAAGTCAGCCGCAGATGCATTGGCGGACAAATTGGCCGGCATGACATTTGCCGATGCGCAAGTTCCGGTGTTGCACAACGTGAATGTGGCGGTTTCAAGCAATGCCGACGAAATTAAACAGGCGTTGGTTGAACAGTTGTATCGTCCGGTGCAATGGGTTAAGACAGTACAGACCATGCAGGCGCAAGGCGTAACCGATCTTTACGAGTTGGGGCCTGGTAAGGTTCTGATGGGATTGAACCGCCGTATTGACCGCAAGATGCCGGTGCATACCGTGTATGACAATGACACGCTGGAAAAAGCGTTGGCAACTTTATAGAATAGTGGCGATTAAAAACCGATAGAGTGAAGGAATAAGCTTATGTTGACAGGACAGGTTGCATTGGTTACCGGTGCGAGTCGAGGAATTGGAAAGGCGATTGCGCTGGATCTAGCGGCGCAAGGTGCCATCGTTATCGGAACGGCAACGTCTGAATCGGGCGCGCAAAGCATCAGTGCCTATTTGGCGGAAGCGGGTGCTAAAGGTGCCGGTAAATGTCTGAATGTGACCAGTGCCGAGATGATCGGCGAAGTGTTGGCACAGGTCACCGAAGAGTTCGGTGTGCCGACCATTCTGGTCAATAATGCCGGCATCACACGTGACAATCTGTTGATGCGCATGAAAGACGAAGAGTGGGACGATATTATCCAGACCAACCTGAACTCGGTTTACCGCATGAGCAAAGCCTGTTTGCGCGGCATGATGAAAGCCAAAGGCGGACGTATCATCAATATCGCTTCGGTGGTGGGTGTGATGGGGAATGCCGGGCAGACCAACTATGCGGCGGCCAAAGCCGGCATTATCGGTTTCAGCAAATCCCTGGCGCGTGAAGTGGGCGCGCGCAACATTACCGTCAATACGATTGCACCGGGCTTTATCGATACCGATATGACACGTGCTCTGCCGGAAGAACAGCGCGCCGCATTGACGACGCAGATTCCGTTGAACCGTCTGGGGCAGCCGGAAGATATTGCCAAAGCGGTTACATTCCTGGCGGGCGAGGGTGGTTCCTATATTACCGGCCAGACGCTGAATGTGAATGGCGGCATGTATATGATTTAAAAGCGCTATTTTGGCTCGGTTTGGGGCGGGTAAAATCCGCACCGCAAAAAACGCGATTAAAACTTGATAATCGCTGCGGTAAGAGCGAAAATACGACAAATTATTTAAAACCTATTTTTTTTAAACCTTATATAAAAAGACTGGAGAATTCCATGAGCAGTATTGAAGAACGCGTAAAGAAAATTGTTGTTGAGCAATTGGGTGTAGAAGAAGATCAAGTTACTCCTGATGCATCATTCGTAGATGATTTGGGTGCGGATTCTCTGGACACTGTTGAGTTGGTAATGGCGTTGGAAGAAGAATTTGATTGCGAAATCCCAGACGAAGAAGCAGAGAAAATCTCTACTCTGGCACAAGCTAAAGCTTACATCGAAGCTAACTTGGATGCGTAATTACTGATCCTATCGGATTGGACGAAAAGCCGTTTTTACGGCTTTTTTTGTAAATAAAATTCAACTGTGAGGATGCGTTTTGACTAAGCGTCGTGTGGTGATTACCGGTTTGGGTGTGTTGACACCTGTGGGATTGAATGTAGGCGAGACCTGGAACAACCTGTTGGCGGGTAAAAGTGGAATTGACTACCTGACTAAGTTTGACACCGAGTCTTTTTCGGTGAAATTCGGTGGGGTCCTGAAGGGCTTCGAAGCGACCGACTACATTCCGGCAAAAGAAACCAAGAAAATGGATCCGTTTATCCATTACGGCATTGCGGCCGGTATTCAGGCGTTTCGCGATAGCGGACTTGAGGTCACTGAAGAAAACGCTACGCGCATCGGCGTGTCGATCGGTTCGGGGATCGGTGGTATCGGTTCAATCGAAACTCAGCACAATACTATGCTGAACGGCGGTCCTCGCCGTATTTCGCCGTTTTTTGTGCCCAGTGCCATTATCAACATGATCTCCGGTAACCTGTCGATTATGTTCGGTTTTAAAGGGCCGAATATGGCGATCGGCACGGCTTGTGCCACTGGTACGCACAGTATCGGCGACGCCGCTCGCATGATCCAGTACGGCGATGCCGATGTGATGATTGCCGGCGGTGCCGAATATGCCACCACTGAGTTGGGGCTGGGCGGTTTTGCCGCAGCGCGTGCGTTGTCAACGCGTAACGATAATCCGCAGGCGGCGAGCCGTCCGTGGGACAAAGACCGCGACGGTTTTGTGTTGAGTGATGGTGCCGGTGCGGTGGTATTGGAAGAGTACGAGCACGCCAAGGCGCGTGGCGCGAAAATCTATGCGGAAGTGTTAGGCTTCGGGATGAGCGGCGATGCTTATCATATGACATTGCCGGCAGCCGGCGGTGAAGGCGCGGCACGCTGTATGGTGCAGGCGTTGCGCAACGCGCAGCTGGATCCGAGCAAAATCAACTATATCAACGCGCACGGCACCTCGACGCCGGCGGGTGATGTTTGCGAGACCATGGCGGTCAAGTCGACCTTCGGCGATCACGCCTACAAGCTGGCGATGAGCTCAACCAAATCGATGACTGGCCACGCCTTGGGTGCGGCTGGCGCCATGGAAGCGGTGTTTACCGCCTTGGCGATCAGCGAACAGAAATTACCGCCGACGATTAACCTGGAAAGCCCGGAAGAGGGCTGCGACCTGGATTACGTCGCTAACGAAGCGCGTGATGCCAAAGTGGATTTTGCCCTGTCCAACTCGTTTGGTTTTGGCGGTACCAACGCGAGTCTGGTATTCGGCAAAATCTAAGTGCGGTTAGCCATTGAGAGCATTTATGGATAGAACCTCTTCTATCGACACGCAGGCTGTGGTGACACGGCCTGTTTGTTTTTCGGACAGGCCGCTTTCTGCCAAAGCGGTCGATTTGTCGAAGCTGCATCAGCTCAATGCGGAGCGCTATCCGTTTCTGTTGGAAAGTGTCGCCAAGGGCGCGTTGGGGCAACACAGCATTCTGTTTGCCTTCCCGCAGAAAACCCTGCAATTGACGCATCCTGAGGAGGCGCAGCGCTTTGTCAAAGAAGCCAAGCAGGGGTTCGCAGCGGCTAAGATTGCGCAAGTCGAGTGTGATTTGCCGTTTTACGGCGGTTGGTTCGCCTATTTCAGCTACGATTACGCGCAAGTGGTCGAGCCGACGTTGAGGTTGCCACCATCCGAATTCCCACTGGCCTCTCTGACTCGCGTACCTGCCGCCGTGGTGTTAAACCATCTGGACGATTCGGTCACTTTGGTGGCGGAAGCCGAATATGCCGAATTGTTGCCGTTGATGGAGTCCGACCTGCAACAAGCGTTAGCCTTGCCCGACGAATCGGCGGCAATCAGCATTCAGTCCGCAGGTGAAGAGCCGGAGCAGAAATATCTGCAAGGGGTCGAAGCCGTCAAAGAATACATCCTCGCCGGCGATGTTTTTCAGGTCAATCTGTCACGTCAATGGCAGGTCACACTGTCCGACACCCAAACCTATTTGGATGTATACCGCGCGTTGCGTCGCCACAATCCGGCGCCGTTTGCCGCTTTGGCGCATTTTGGCGGGTGGGGCTTAAGCGAACCAAGTGCGTTTGAACCGGCTGAAAAAACTCAACAGGCCGGGTGGTCGATTATCAGTTCCTCGCCGGAACGGCTCGTCAAATATCAGTCGCCCTGGGTGGAAACCCGCCCGATTGCCGGCACGCGCAAACGCAGTGCCGATCTGGAACAGGATCGTGCGCTGATCGAGGAGTTGATTTCTCATCCCAAAGAGCGCGCCGAGCATATTATGCTGATCGATCTGGAGCGCAATGATCTGGGGCGCATCTGCCAGCCGGGCACGGTCGAAGTCAACGAGCTGATGGTGGTGGAAAGCTATGAGCACGTGCATCACATTGTTTCCAATGTGCGCGGCCAGTTGCAGGCAGGTTTTGATCCTTTGGATATTGTGCATGCGCTTTTCCCGGGCGGCACGATTACCGGCTGCCCGAAAGTGCGTTGTATGGAAATTATCGCCGAACTGGAGCAGATGCCGCGCGAGGCCTATACCGGTTCTTTGGGGTATATCAACCGCGACGGTTCGCTGGATTTGAATATCCTGATTCGCACCATGTTGCATAGTCGCCAACAGGGGCAGTCCGTCGTGCAGTTCCGTGCCGGTGCCGGCATAGTCGCGGATTCCGTGGCCGAAAACGAATTGACCGAAACGCGCCATAAAGCCAAAGGGCTGATCAACGCCCTGCAAAGTCAGGGGTAAAGCGGTGAGTCTGCTCGGCATCTGGGTGGATGGCGTCAAGCAAACGCAACTGGCGGTGCAGGATCGTGCCGTGCAGTACGGCGACGGCTTTTTCACCACCATTCTGCTGATGCAGGGCAAGGTGTTCAACTGGCCGGCGCATTGGCGTCGCGTGCAGACTTCCGCGGAACGCTTAGGATTTCCGGCGTTTAATGAAGAGCAGCTATTGATGTCATTGCGTCAGGCGCTCACTGAATTGCCGGTCGAGTTGCAGCTCGCACCGTTAATGGCCAAACTGATTGTCACGCGCGGCATCGGCGGAGCCGGTTATGCGCCGTTGAGCGAGCCGACGCCTGCTGTGATCTGGCAGCTGGCCGAACATCCGCTTTACCGTCAGGTGGAAGACTTTAGGCAAGCGCCGCAGGCATTGACATTGGGCATTTGTCAGACACAGGCGGCGATTCAGCCTCAGCTCGCCGGGCTTAAACACCTGAACCGTTTGGATAATGTCTTGGCGCGCGCCGAGTTGGCGGAGCAGAATCTGCCGGAAGGGATTATGTTGAATGCCTTTGGCGAGGTGGTTAGCGCCACGCAGGCCAATCTGTTTATGCTCAAGGACGGCTGTTGGCTCACGCCGGTTTTGCAGTACAGCGGTGTCGCCGGCACCACGCGCGCGCAACTGCTGCAGTTGGTCCCGCAATGGGGCTTTGAGGTGGTAGAGCAGCGTTTGACCTTGGCGGATATTGAACAGGCCGATGAACTCTTTGTCACCAATGCCTTGCGTGGCATTATGCCGGTCAAGGTGTTGGCAGAGCGAACCTTTGGCATGGTGCAAGGCATGGACTTGCGGCAACGTTGGTGTGATTGGCAATGGGCGCAGGCGCAGGAACTGCTTGAATGATGCGCGCTTGGAAAAAACTGCTGTTAATCGCTTTGAGCGGCATTCTGGTCCTTGCCCTGTTGGCGGCGTGGCAGATTCAGCAGTTTCTGACATCGCCGATTTCAACCGGCCAGCAGCCTCGGATTGTCGCCATCCACGCCGGTTCGAGTGCGGCTAAGGTCGCGCAGCAATTGCATACGGCCGGCGTGCTGGACGCTCCCAAAGCCTATGTCTGGTATTTGCGTTACCACGGGTTGCACGGGCAGCTCAAAACCGGCGAGTTGCAGATTAATCCGCAATGGAATGTTGCCGAATTGACCGAGGCGTTGCTCAAAGGCGAAACGGTCAAATATCCGGCAACCCTGGTTGCCGGACAGTCGTTTGCGCAGATGCTGCCGCAGTTGCAGGCTTTGCCTAAAATCAAGTCGCAGCTTTCATTGCAGCGCGTGGCTGAACTCTACGGCGAATTGGGTCTGCCCAATCCCGGCACGGCGGCGTATCCGTTTGCCGGATTGGAAGGCTGGTTTCTGCCGGAGACCTATCTGTATGAGGCCGGCGATAGCGATGTGGAGGTGTTGAAACGCGCCTATGCCGCGATGCAGCGCGAATTGCAGCAGGTCTGGGCTGCGCGGGCAGAAGGCTTGCCCTATAAAACTCCTTATGAGGCGCTGATTATGGCGGCTTTGGTGGAGAAGGAAACCGGCGTGGCGGCGGAGCGTGCGCTGATTGCCGGGGTGTTTGTCAATCGCCTCAAAAAAGGTATGCGTTTGCAGACCGACCCGACGGTGATTTACGGCATCGGCGAGGGTTATGACGGTAATATCCGCAAACGCGATTTACTGAAAAGCACGCCGTACAACACCTATCGCATGAGCGGTTTGCCGCCGACGCCGATTGCCATGCCGAGCCGTGAAGCCTTGTGGGCGGCGCTGCATCCGCAGAATACCAAGGCGTTGTATTTTGTGGCCACCGGCAATGGCGAGCATGTCTTTTCGGAGACCTTGGAAGCCCATAACCGCGCGGTGCGCCAGTATCAGCTGAAAAGATGATGCAACGCGCATCGCAACATTTTGGTTTTAAAAACTCAACAGGCCGGGTAGTCGGCAGCTAACGATTGGAACGGACGGAACAGAAGTATGCAAGGTAAATTCATTACGCTGGAAGGCACCGAAGGGGCCGGGAAATCGACCAATCTGGCGTTTATCGAAACCTGGCTGCAAGCACGCGGCATCGACGTGGTGGTGACGCGCGAGCCGGGCGGCACGGCCATCGGCGAGAAAATCCGCGGATTGTTGCTGGATAAAAGCCATAGCGAAATGCACGCCGACACCGAGTTGCTGTTGATGTTTGCGGCGCGTGCCCAGCATATTCAGGAAAAAATCCTGCCGGCGCTGGCCGAGGGGAAATGGGTGGTGTCCGACCGTTTTACCGATGCTTCCTATGCTTACCAAGGGGCGGCGCGCGGCATGGGGTTTGAGCGCATCGCACCGATCGAGGCGTGGGTACAGCAGGGATTTCAACCGCACAAAACCTTTATCTTCGACCTACCGATTGAAATCGGCATGGCACGCGTCGCCTCGCGCGGCGGCCAGACCGACCGCTTTGAACAGGAACGCCACGACTTTTTCGAGAAGGTGCGCGGCGCCTATTTGCAGCGCGCGGAGTTGGCGCCGGCACGTTACGCCGTGCTGGATGCCAGCCAGTCGCTGGAGGCGGTGCAGGCGCAGATTATCGCAAACCTGCAAGCGCTGTTGGAGGCATAGATGGACAATAATCCGGCTCTCTACCCTTGGATGCAAACTCAGTGGCAGCAGTGGCTGGCACTGCAAGGGCGTCTGGGGCATGCCTATCTGCTGTCGGCACCGCCGGGCATCGGCATTGAAGCCTTTGTGCAGCAACAGGCGCAAACCCTGTTCTGTCAGCACGGCACGGCCTGCGGCCAGTGCAGCGGCTGTCATCTGTATACCACCGGGCAGCATCCGGATTTTTTCCCTCTGCGTCTGTTGGAAGAGAAAAAAGAGATCGGCGTCGATCAAGTGCGCGAGCTGATTTATCAGCTTAATGAAACCTCGCATCAGGGCGGCTACAAAATCGCTTGGGTGGAGCAACCGGAGTTATTGAACGCCTCGGCCTTCAATGCGCTTTTGAAAACTTTGGAAGAGCCGGGGCAGCAAACCCTGTTTATTTTGACGACGCATCAGCTGGGGCGTTTGCCGGCGACCATTGTCAGCCGCTGTCAGAAACTGCGTTTTGCCATGCCGGATTTGGCCAGCGCACAAGCCTGGTTGCAGCAACAGCAGCCGCAAGCCGATGCCGCCTTGTTGAAGCGCGCTTTGCGTTTGAACTGGGGCGCACCATTGGCGGCGTTGCAGTGGATTGAGGCGCGCGGTTTTGAAGAAGACGCCGAATGGAAAAACGCCCTCAAGCAGTTGCAAAACGGTCAGAAAACCGTGCCGCAGGTGGTGGAACAGTGGTTGAAATGGCCGCGTCCCGAAGCGGCGTTCGACTATTTTTATCAGTGGAGCGTTGCCGTCTTGCGCAATGCGTTCTATGCCGAGCAGCCGGCCTGTTCAGAATCGCAAACCCAAAATTGGCTGCGTTTTCAACAGGCCACTCTGCAAGCTAAAGAGAGTTGGCTGGGCAATGCCAATAAACAGCTGGTTCTGGAAACGCTGTGTTTGGAGTGGCTGGAAAGTCAGCAAACGCAAGCTCCGTTGCAAAGCGGGTTTGCCGGTAAATGGATAAGAGGACAATTAGCGTGATTGTGGATTCGCACTGTCATTTGAATATCCTGCCTGAAGACAAGGTGGGCAACATCAACGCGGTCATTAAGCAGGCCAAGGAACTGGATGTGGGTCGCATTCTCTGCGTGGCGATCAACCCGGCGCAATGGCATGAGGTGCTGGGGTTGGCCGAGGCGCATGCAGAGGTGTTTGCCGCCATCGGCGTGCATCCGTGCGAGGCGCCGGAGGTGGTGGTGAGTGATGAGCAGTTGTTGGAAGTGGCGTCGCATCCAAAAGTGATCGGCATTGGCGAAGTGGGCTTGGATTATTTTCACTTTAATCCGGCAGAGATGGACATGGCGTGGCAGCATGACCGTTTTCGCCAGCATATCCGCATCGCCAAGCAGCTCGGCAAGCCGCTGATTATCCATACCCGCAACTCCACGCCGGACTGTCTGCAGATTTTGGAAGAGGAAGGGGCGCGGGATGTCGGCGGCATTATGCACTGCTTTGTCGAGGACTTGGCCACCGCCGAGCGCGCCATGGACATCGGTTTTTATATTTCGTTCTCCGGCATTGTGACCTTTAAGACCGCACTGGAGTTGAAAGAGGTGGCTAAGGCCGTGCCGTTGGAACGCATTCTGGTGGAAACCGATGCGCCTTATCTGGCGCCGGTGCCGTACCGCGGCAAGACCAATCAGCCGGGTTACACCCGTTATGTGGTCGAGGAGATCGCGCGTTTGCGCGAACTGCCGTTCGAGACGGTGGCGGAGGCGACCACAACCAATTTCAAACGCCTCTTTAAGGTCGATTTTTAACCCTACTCACGAGGGCATCTTTGATGCGTCCATCTCCTCAATCTGGCACAAAAGCGCCGGCGGTCAAAGCGCTGTCGGAGCGTTCCTACACCTGGCAGCGTATTTTCGAACTGGTAAAGCGCCATAAGCCGCGTCTGGTCAAGGCGCACATTATCGCCTTGTTTGCCATGTTGGCGACTGTGCCGCTGCCACTGCTGCTGCCGATTCTGGTGGATGAGGTCTTGCTGGATAAACCGGGCTGGATTGTCGGTTTCCTGCAGAGCTTGGTAGCGCCCGACTGGTATGGAGCGACCTACTATATTGTGGCGATTACGATCATTACCATCGTATTGCGTGTGGCCGGTTTGGGGCTGGGCGTCTGGCAGATGCAGCAGTTCACCGTGATTGCCAAGGATGTAACCTACGGCATCCGCCGCGACCTGCTGGCGCGGGTGCAGGGGGTGGCGATGGCGCAGTACGAAACCCTGGGCAGCGGCAGCGTTTCGGCGACGTTGGTGAATGACGTCAACAGCATCGATAACTTTCTCGGCTCGACCGTCGGTAAACTGATCATCGCGCTGTTCTCGCTGGTGGGGGTCAGTTTGATCCTGCTGTGGCTGCACTGGCAGCTGGCGCTGTTTATTCTGCTGTTGAATCCGGTGGTGGTCTATTTCACCATGCGCATGGGACGCAAGGTCAAAACCCTCAAAAAAGACGAAAACAGTGCGGTGGAGGCCTTTCAGCAGGCGCTGACCGAAACCTTGGACGCGTTGCAGCAGGTGCGTGCCGTCAATCAGGATAAAAACTTTTTTGACCGTGTGCGTAGTCATGCGGGCTCCATCAAGCAGCACTCCGAGGCGTTTACCTGGAAGAGCGATGCGGCGAGCCGTTTCTCGTTTATGATCTTTCTGGTCGGCTTCGACATCTTTCGCGGTGTGAGTATGCTGATGGTGGTGTTCTCCGGTTTGACTATCGGCGAGATGATGGCGGTATTCGGTTATCTGTGGTTTATGATGGGGCCGGTGCAGGAACTGCTGACCATGCAGTACAGCTACAGTGCCGCGAGCGGTGCCTTGCAGCGCATCAATGAAGTGTTGGATTTGAAACAGGAACCGGTGTTTGCAAGCCGCGTCAATCCTTTTCAACAGGCCGGCCCTGTCAACATTGAGGTGGAAAAACTCTGTTTCCATTATCCCGGCAAGGCCGAACCGGTGCTCAATGCGTTGAGCTTTACCATTCAGCCGGGAGAAAAACTCGCACTGGTCGGTGCCAGTGGCGGCGGCAAGACCACGCTGGTGCAGTTGCTTTTGGGGTTCTATCAGGCCGATAGCGGCCAAATCCGCTATGGCGGGGAGCCGATTGAAGCGGTCGGGCAGAGTGTGGTGCGCCGCCATGTTGCGACTGTACTGCAACAGCCGGTGCTGTTTCATCAGAGCATCCGCTTTAACCTGACACTGGGGCAAGCAATGGACGAGGAAAAACTCTGGGCGGCGTTGCGTTTGGCGCAGTTGGAAGAGACCGTCAAACAACAGCCGCAGCAGCTCGAAACGGTGGTGGGGCGCAATGGCATCAAACTTTCCGGCGGGCAGCGTCAGCGTCTGGCGATTGCGCGCATGATTCTGCAAGACCCCAAAGTGGTGATTATGGACGAGGCGACTTCGGCCTTGGATATGGAAACAGAACGCCGTCTTTATCAGGATTTGGCGCCGTTCTTTGAGGGGCGCACCACGCTGATCGTGGCGCACCGTTTAAGTTCGATCCGTCAGGCAGACCGCATTTTGGTGTTTGAAGACGGCCATATTATTGAAACCGGCAGCCATGACGAACTGATGGCGCAGCAGGGAACCTATCATAAACTTTACCGTTGAGATGTAGAAACGACGGGCACAAAAAAACCGAACAGGCCGGGTGGCCTGTTCGGTTTTTATTTGGAAATTTATTGTATTAAAGCGCGCGATTAGACTTTGCAGTCCAGATGATAAGCCGCTTGCATGGTGTTTTCCAGCAGGGTGGCGATCGTCATCGGCCCCACACCGCCCGGAACGGGGGTGATCCAGCTGGCACGCTCTTTGGCCACGTCATATTCCACGTCACCGACCAGGCGGCCGTCGTCCATACGGTTAATGCCCACGTCGATCACAATCGCGCCGGATTTGATCCAGTCGCCTTTGACCATTTCCGGAATGCCGACGCCGACTACGACCAGATCCGCTTCGGACACTTTTTGCGGCAAATCTTTGGTGGCGCTGTGGCAGATAGTGACGGTAGCACGCTCGTTTAACAGTTCCAATGCCATCGGTACACCTACGATATTCGATGCGCCTACGACCACGGCGTTCAAACCGCGCAACGGGATGCCGGTTTTGGCGAGCATGGTCATCACACCGTGCGGTGTGCAGGGAGCCAGTTGCGGCATGCGCGTCGCTAAGCGTCCTACATTATAAGGGTGGAAGCCGTCCACATCTTTGCAAGGATGGATGCGCTCGATAATCGCTTCGGGATCGATATGTTTTGGCACAGGCAGTTGCACGATAATGCCGTGAACTGTGTCGTCGGCATTCAGTTTGTCGATCAGCGCCAAGACCTCTTCTTGAGAGGTTTCTGCGGGAAGCACTTCAGACACGTCTTTAAAGCCGGCTTTCTGACAGGCCAGTTTCTTATTGCGCACATAAACCTGAGAGGCAGGGTCTTCGCCGACCATAATCACTGCGAGTCCTGGAGGGTTTTTACCCTGAGCAACTTGCTTTTCTACTTCCTGTTTAATGGATTCGCGCAGTTCTTCTGCAATGGCTTTGCCGTCAAGAATCTTAGCCGACATACAATTTCTCCCGAATTTAAGGTCAAAACAAAAAGCCTATGATACCCGATTTTTAAAAAAGCAGAGCAAAATGGACCTTTTAAAATAGGGCTATTGGACGCCTTAAAATGAAGAATCAAATACTTAGAATCGATTGGCTTGGAAGGCTTAAAAAAAACGCGAATTTTTCGTTTTTTTTGATGAATGCTTGTTGACAGCTATCGGGGCCGTCTATACAATACGCACATCTTTTACGGAGTGTAGCGCAGCTTGGTAGCGCACCTGTTTTGGGTACAGGTGGTCGGGGGTTCGAATCCCTCCACTCCGACCAAATTCCGCCGGCCAGTAACCTACTGGTTGGCAACTATACATGTTAAGGGCCCATAGCTCAACTGGATAGAGCAACGCCCTTCTAAGGCGTGGGTTGGGGGTTCGATTCCTCCTGGGCTCGCCATTTCACATGTTATTCGTTTGATGTCACTATGGCGGACGTAGCTCAGTTGGTAGAGCCCAGGATTGTGATTCCTGTTGTCGCGGGTTCGATCCCCGTCGTTCGCCCCATTTTCCCAGTTACTTTTCAGTTAGATTCAATTTATCACTCGCATTTATACAGTGCGCGATGATTACTGTCTTATATTATTTCCTCAATTCTGTCATTTGTTTGCTAGCGGTAATCGGCGGATTGCACCGTTTTTTGCACCGTCTTGTGCTAACCAGAGCTGTTGCGGATGCTGCGGGTCGAATGCGATCGCTTCGGGTTTGTCAGTAAGCCAGTCGCCTTTGAGGGTTTGCGCCGGAGGCAGCGGGGTCAAGGCCTGCTGTCCTTGCCAGCTAAAGAGTTGGAAGAGATAGGGCGTTTCGTTGACCGGACCGGTCAATAGCCAAAGTTTCCCCTGATTTGCGGCCATGTCGCGAATGCCTAAACCGCCGAGGTTGAGCAGTTTCAGCTGCTGTTTTGCAAGGCTGAATGTCTGGCTGTCGAGTTTGAATTGCAGAATCGGCGTGAGGTTGCCGCGTAATACCGGGCCGCGAAAACCGACATAAAGCTTCTCGCCATCCACTGCGATGCCTTCGATATCGATACCGTTTTCTTTGCTGGGCAGGGCGCTGAAAGGCGCGAGAATCGGTTCTTGGGCAATCCACTTGTCGAGACTGGTAGCGCGGATCTGTTTCACCTCTGCGTTATTCATTAATTCAATTTGAAATAATTGATGACGGCTGGGTTCATGAATAATGCGGCTCAAGCGGTTTAGATTGTCTTTGTCCGACGCATCAATGTCGATTTTTTTGCGCTTGCGGGAGTGTGAACCGATGGCGTACAGATAGGGGGCTTGCCACGCCAGACCTTCCAGATCGAGTTCGGCGCTATTGTCGGTTAAGTGCACCACCCCGTTCTTTTTGACGGCATAGTTTCCGTTATGGTTCTTGAGAATCTGCAGTGCATTGCCTTCATCGGTGGCCACAACGGCAAAACGTTCGGTGACGACCAGGCCGCTGATATTGCGGTTATCAATGTCCAGTTTGCCTTGTATCGGCAATAACTCCGGGGAGCCGGCCTGCAGCGCGGATGGTGAAAATGTCAGGGCGCTGAGGACGAGGAGGAGGGGCTTGGCGTGAATGCGGAGAATGGACATAAGCAGTGCTTTCAATGAATGGTTTCAATTAACGGGCCTACCCGGCCTGTTGAGTTTTTTCACAGCCAAAAAATCCATTCTTCAACGTGTATCCGACATCGCCAGCAGGCGGTCGATATCGACACTTTTCAAGAACTCGACAAAGGCTTGTGCGCTGGGATCGAGGTTTTTGTCTTTCATCCAGGCGACATACCAGTCGCGCCGCAGCGGAAAACCTTCCACATCCAAAATTACCAAATGGCCGTATTTCGCTTCAATGCGGATGGATTGTTTGGGCAGGACGGAAATGCCCAAACCGGCCATCACCGCTTGCTTAATGGATTCGGTGCTGCCCAGTTCCATATAAGGTTCAATGGTCACGCCGTGTTCGGCAAAACGTTCTTCAACGGAAATGCGTATTCCCGACCCCTTTTCACGCATCAGAAAGCGCTCGTTGGCGATGTCTTTAGGGTTGATGCTTTTGGCTTTGGCCAGGGGGTGATTGGGCGGAGCCGCGACCACCAACACGTTCTGGAAGAAGGGGAAGGATTCCATTTTGAGTTCTTCGGGTACGCGTCCCATGATCGACAGGTCGTATTGATTGTTTTTGAGTTCGTCCAAAATGCGGCGGCGGTTGATGACGGTAATGGCCGGGCGCACATCGGGATAACGGTTCAGAAACGCCTTGAGGATGTATGGCATAAAGTATTTGGCCGGCGTCACCACGGCGATTTTGAGTTGCCCTTCGATTTTCTGGTGTTCGGACTTAATCACACCATTCAATTCTTTGAGTTCTTCAAGAATGCGCTGGCAGGTTTGATACATGCGTTCGCCGGAGCGCGTTAGATAGAGTTTTTTGCCGATGACTTCGACCAGTTTGACGTCGTTATTTTCTTCCAGACGTTTGATCTGAATCGACACCGCAGGCTGCGATAAATTGAGTTCTTCGGCGGCTTTGGTATAGCTCAAATGACGGGCGACCGCTTCAAAAATTCGAATTTGTTGCGCGGTGATATGTAAATTTTGCATTGTTTTTTGCCCGTGTCAAAAATTTAAATTATTGATTTTATTGTATTTACTGTTTATGAATAAACAAATGTATATAAATTGTATTACAAACCATGCGAGAAGCCATCAAGAGTTTTCCCTAACATAGCAATCACTGAAGGCAAGGAGCGAAATGAAACGCACCAAACAAATTGCTAATTCAGACTTTTTTACTATCAATCTATAAAGAGGTAAAAGATGGCTAAGACTTATAATGCCGGTGTAAAAGAATACCGCGAAACGTATTGGATGCCAGATTATGAGCCAAAAGACTCAGACTTTTTGGCGTGTTTTAAAGTTGTTCCACAAGAAGGTGTTTCTCGTGAAGAGTGTGCGGCGGCAGTTGCGGCTGAATCTTCAACAGGTACTTGGACAACTGTATGGACTGACTTGTTGACTGACCTTGACTACTACAAAGGTCGTGCGTACCGCATCGAAGACGTTCCAGGTGACGATTCTGCCTACTACGCATTCATCGCTTACCCGATCGACCTGTTCGAAGAAGGTTCAATCGTATCGGTAATGACCTCTTTGGTTGGTAACGTATTCGGCTTTAAAGCATTGCGCTCTATCCGCCTTGAAGATATCCGTTTCCCACTAGCTTACGTGATGACTTGCGGTGGACCACCACACGGTATCCAGGTTGAGCGTGACAAAATGGATAAGTACGGCCGTCCAATGTTGGGTTGTACTATCAAGCCAAAACTAGGTTTGTCTGCTAAGAACTACGGTCGTGCGGTTTATGAGTGTCTGCGTGGCGGTCTGGACTTCACTAAAGACGACGAAAACGTAACTTCTCAGCCATTCATGCGCTGGAGAGACCGTTTCCTGTTCTGTCAAGAAGCTATCGAAAAAGCTCAAGTTGAAACAGGCGAGCGTAAAGGTCACTACTTGAACGTTACTGCTGGTACGCCAGAAGAGATGTACGAGCGTGCTGAATTCGCTAAAGAAATCGGTACTCCGATCATCATGCACGACTTCTTGACTGGTGGTTTGACTGCCAACACGGGTCTGGCTAACTACTGCCGTAAAAACGGTCTGTTGTTGCACATCCACCGCGCAATGCACGGTGTAATCGACCGTAACCCAATGCACGGTATCCACTTCCGCGTATTGGCTAAAGTACTGCGTTTGTCTGGTGGTGACCACCTGCACTCAGGTACGGTTGTTGGTAAGTTGGAAGGTGACCGTGAAGCGACTTTGGGTTGGATCGATATCATGCGTGATAGCTTCATCCCAGAAAACCGTTCACGCGGCATCATGTTCGACCAAGACTTCGGTGCGATGCCTGGTGTAATCCCAGTTGCATCTGGTGGTATCCACGTATGGCACATGCCAGCCTTGGTAACTATCTTCGGTGACGACTCTGTTCTACAGTTCGGTGGCGGTACTTTGGGTCACCCATGGGGTAACGCAGCAGGTGCGGCGGCTAACCGTGTGGCTTTGGAAGCGTGTGTTCAAGCACGTAACGAAGGTATCGAAGTTGAGAAGAACGGTAAAGAAGTTCTTACTAACGCTGCTAAGCATAGCCCAGAACTTAAGATCGCAATGGAAACTTGGAAAGAAATCAAGTTTGAATTCGATACTGTTGACAAGCTAGATGTTGCTCACAAGTAATTTGAATTTAGGAGAATAGACAATGAGTCAAGTACAAGATTATCCATCACGTATTTCCGATCCAAAGTCACGTAAGGCAGAGACATTCTCTTACCTTCCAAAAATGACTGACGATCAGATCAAAAAACAAGTTGAGTACATCATCAGCAAGGGCTGGAACCCAGCTATCGAACACACTGAGCCAGAGAATGCTTTCTCTTACTACTGGTACATGTGGAAGCTGCCGATGTTCGGTGAAACTGATGCAAGTGCAGTACTGGCAGAAGTTAACAACTGTATCAAAGCCAACCCAAACAACCACGTTCGTTTGATTGGTTATGACAACTTCGCACAGTCTCAAGGTGCGAACATGTTGGTAAAACGCGGCGATATGTAATATCGTCCGGCCACGCGGCGGTTCCCCGACTGCCGTGTGGCACCCCAGAATTCTGAACGGGGAGATAAAATCGCCACGTTCGAAACCAGTTTATCCGTTCAGCCCCTTACCTCCTGAACGGGTAAAAACGGTCAACCGACCCCGAAATCGGTTGGCCTTTTTATCCCCAAGTTTGTTCTAACTTGGACTCGATTCCCATTTAGACATGCTGATTTGACTCACCGAGTCGGCAATTCTAAGTGACATGAACAATGGAGAAATCTGATGTCTGAAATCAACGCTCTAGATCCAACACAATATATTATTAAAAACGAACCTTTCTACCGTCCGGTAGCGGATGAGATTGAGCTGTTTGAGTCGGGTTACGCTTCACGTATGCCAATCATGCTTAAAGGCCCAACCGGTTGCGGTAAGTCGCGTTTTGTTGAATACATGGCTTACAAGCTGGGCAAGCCGCTGATTACGGTGGCGTGTAACGAAGATATGACCGCATCGGATTTGGTCGGTCGTTACCTGATCGACATCAACGGTACGCGCTGGCAGGACGGTCCTTTGACGGTTGCGGCACGTATCGGCGCCATCTGTTACCTGGACGAGGTGGTGGAAGCCCGTCAGGATACCACGGTTGTTATCCACCCGTTGACTGACCACCGCCGCGTATTGCCTTTGGATAAGAAAGGCGAGTTGGTTGAAGCGCACCCGGACTTCCAGTTGGTAATCTCTTATAACCCGGGTTACCAGTCGATGATGAAAGACCTGAAGCAATCGACCAAACAGCGTTTCGGCGGCTTCAAGTTCGATTACCCTGAAGCCGAAGTGGAAGCGGACATCGTTTCCAAAGAAGCGGGTATTGACCGTCCAACGGCCGAGAAACTGGTTCAAGTCGCACAGCGTTCACGTAACCTCAAAGGTCACGGTCTGGACGAGGGTATCTCAACCCGTCTGTTGGTCTACGCAGGGCAGTTGATCAATAAAGGTGTCGAGCCTAAGAAAGCCTGTACGATGGCATTGATTACGCCGCTGACGGATGATGACGATATTCTGGATACTCTGTTGACCACAGTGGATACGTTCTTCGGTTAATAAAAAAGATTTAACCGCGAAGCTCACGAAGCGCACGAAGGGATGAAAACTAAGTATTCTCACTTAAATTGTAAATACTTCGTGACCTTCGTGTTCTTCGTGGTTCAACTTTCAAGGCCAAGAATCGAACAAAAGAGTATGCACTATGAGTTTTGATATTGTAGAAGTCAAACAATCGCTGATCGAAAGCGTGCCCCAGCTGGAGGAGATGCTCGATTCGTTGATTCAGGAAGCTTCGCACTATATGAACGAAGCCTCGCGCGAAACCTGGTTGCAGAACGCCAAGGGTATCGCCTATCTGGGTAAAGGTCAGCAGGTCGTTATCAGCTATCTGGTGGCGGTGCCGCAGGTGATCGCCAAAATCGACGACGAGATCCTCGACGATATTCTGGAAACCATCATGAAGCTGTCTTCGGTGACATCGGGTGAAGTGGTTGCCTTGATGCTGGATTCGCTGCCGTTGATTGCCGAGCGTACCGGCGATATCGACTTGTGCCGTCAGTATTTGGCGTTGATCTACCAGATCGGCTCGAAAACCCCGCGCGGTTTGCGCCCGATGCTGAATATCATGGACGAGTTGATGGCCAAGTTGACGGTGTCTGGTCTGCGTCGTTGGGCGCAGTGGGGTGCGCAGGCGCACGCCCGCAACTTCGGTGCGCAGCTCGAGTATTTCTCGCTGAAATCGGCGGATTCCAAAGCGGTTTTCCAGCAGCAGCGCAAAGGTTCGTTGTTTATCGACAACCACCGTTCCATCAACTTCTATCTGCGCGCTTTTTGGGGGCGTGATTTCTTTATCCGCCCTGCGGCGGCCGATTTTGACGACTTTAAACCCTACTTCGAAAAAATGGCGCTGCATCTGCCGGATGCCTTGAACGATTTGGGTGACATCAAAGGGGTTGATTTGTACCGTGCCATGGCGGCGCACTTGGCTTCGCACGTGGCCTACACCAAAAACGCCATCAGCATGGAGCAGTTGAACCACCAGCAGATGTTCTTTATCGAATTGATTGAAGACGCCCGCGTAGAGTACAACGCCATCAAGAACTTCCCGGGGTTGAAAAACCTGTGGTTGAAAGTGATTCGTGCGAGCATGGAAGAGCGCCAGCTCGATCCGCGTTCGACCGCAGCGCGACTGGAGCAGTTGTCTCTGGCGTTGATGGATGCCGACTACGAGCTGGACGATACACAGATGCAGGTGGTGGCGGATGCGTTCCACGAAAAAATCGAAGAAAACCGCCTGAACGAACAGTTCTCGTGGGATTTGGGGATTCTGCTCTACAATGTGCTTAACCAGGCGACGACCCGTTGGGAATCGCTGACGCAAATCAACAAACTGCGTTTTGCCTACCGCGACGACAACCGTCTGGTGTGGGCGAGTGAAGAGTGGGCGGAGATGGAAGGCGGCGGTAGCGGCTACAAAGAAACCGTGCGTAAATATGTGTCGGTGATGGAGATGATCAACGAGATCGACTCCGAACTGGTGGACGTTGACCACGACGAAATCTGGGTGTTGGGCAGCGAGTTCTTCCCGTATGAAGACAACGGTATCTCCTTTAACGAGATGGAAGGGGTCGAACCGATTTCCGATCCGTACCATTACCACGAGTGGGATTACCGCGTGCAGTTGCACCGTCCGAGCTGGGTAACCTTGTACGAGCATCGCGCCAAGAAGGGCGATCCGGACATCTACCACCGCATTCTGGACGCCAATAAAGGCATTGCACACCGCATCAAGCAGATTGTTGATAAGCTGCAAGCGGTCGGTCTGCAGCGTATCCGTCGTATCGAAGACGGCGACGAGCTGGACTTGAACGCCTGTGTGGAAGCGATTACCGCGATCCGCATGGGGCAGGAGCCGGATCCGCGTATCACCATGAAAAACGTGATCCGTTCGCGTGAAGTATCGGTGGTGATTCTGCTCGATTTGTCCGAATCCACCAATGAGTTCATCAACGGTGAAGAGAAGACAATCATCGAGGTCACGCAGGAAGCGGCGATTCTGGTGTCGCACGCCATTAACGGTATCGGCGACCAGTTTGCGGTTCACGGCTTCTCGTCCGACGGTCGTCATGACGTACAATATACGCGTTTCAAACAGTTCGACGAACCGTTTGATGCCGATGTTCACGCCAAACTGGCGGGGATGAAAGGCGGGCTTTCCACGCGTATGGGCGCGGCGATGCGTCATGCCGGTCACTATCTGGAGAGACAGACCAGCAAGCAGAAACTGTTGTTGGTGATTACCGACGGCGAGCCGGCGGATATCGACGAAAAAGACGGTCAGTATCTGAAACAGGATGCCAAGAAAGCGGTCGAAGAGTTGCAGTCCAAGGGGATTTACTCTTACTGTCTGACCATCGACCAGTATGCTGACAAATACGTGCAGCAGATTTTCGGTGTGAACCGTTACGCGATTGTTGATAATGTGATGCGTCTGCCTGAAAAACTGCCGACCTTGTTTGCGAATTTGACGACCTAAAAATCGTCGCAAAAAATTCTCAACAGGCCGGGTAGGTCAGGCAAATCCCCGACAGGAAGCAGTTCCTTCGGGGATTTTTTATAATGAACTTCAAATCCTAATAATCCCTATTAATCAAAAGCTCCTTCAGGGTAAGGGCTAGAGAGACCTTTGAACGAGGTGGATGCACAGATAAAAAGGGTTAAAACTTCCCTGATTTTTGTTGGAAAACTGACCAATAGCTGGCTATTGGCTCAGTTTTCCGCCTCAATCAGAGAAGTTTTTCCGCATTTTTTTTCTGTGCTCCACTCGCACAAAGGTCTCAAATAAAGGAGAAACAGATGAATACGGAACAATTTAAAGAAGCGTTGCAAACCTTTGCTGACGAAGACTATCAAGCGGTGCTGGACGGCGCGGCTTTGGTGGTGTTTCAGGACAAGGCGTTGGCGCTCGGCAAGCCGGAAGAGGCTTATGTGATTTACGAGTTGGGCGACGAACAATTCGATTCCGCTCAGGCGCTTAAGGCGCATTTGCTGGCCAATGCCGAATCGATCCTTAAAGAGTACTATCAGTTCAACCCGTTGAGCAAAGAGTATTTCAATCGTGAACTGTCGGCGTTGATTCAGGAACACGGCGAAAATGCGTTTATCTCCATGCCGGGCAAGGAAACGACGTTTAAGTTGTTTGTCGAAGACGGCAAGGTCGTGGCGGAAGACAACAGCAGTCCGCGATTCAAATACGGTTTTCATCTGTCGCTGGATGAAAAAATGCTGCCGCAGGCGATCAGCAACAAAGTCAAAAACTGGGTGCAGTCTGGTAGCGCCTACAGTGAATATATCAGTGTGAATGTGTGCCGTTTCAGCTGTATGGAATAATCACTGAAAGTGACTCTATTATTGAAAGTGGCTCCGGCCACTTTTTTTTATGGGCGCTAAAAACTGAAAGAATCAAAAAGAATTAATGATTGGTGGAGATGGGCAATGGCAAATAGTGCCGTTTTTACTGGCCTACAGGGGGTTGATGTCATTTTTACCCCCGAATTTACCCCCGTTTTTTCTGCGCTTGGATGCCAGTCCGTGACATAAAAACAAGTTTTAGGATCGGTGTTCACTTCCTATTCACTGAACGCTCTTTGACAAGTGCATGGTGATTGTCGATACTGTTTTTAGATTTGCATTTCCCAGGGGATTCATCAGTGAGACTTCTAGCCGCTTTCGTCACTGAGTGTCGTTAGTGGTTACTTCTTTCCTTTGAAAGCCTCTCCTTGAATCTAATTACTCTAGGGTTATTCCTAAAATATTCCGAAAGCTTTTTGGAGGCTTCTTTCATCTCCTTTCTTAACGCATCCATTTCTTCTTGAGTCAGTTCTCTAGAGGCATTATCTGGCTTGCTTTTACTCATGTGTTTACATTTCCAAAATCCTTAACCACTCGCGTTGCACTTTTTGGCATTTCAGCACCAGCCCTTAACATCAGGTGCATAACCTGATAACTCGCCAGCCTGTTTCCACATTGACAATCAACCATGCGATACACCCAGCCGGAGCATGATTCTTGAATCAGTTTTAATTCATCGTTTGTACGTTCTTGATCACACACAGGGCAGTGGGCTTTAATTGCGTGGCCATATTCGAGTGCGTCATCAACGAAAAATTGAAGGTTGAGTTTATGGATGGTGTTTGCTGAAAGCGCATAGGTTTCTTCGTTGCCACTGTCGGCATTGCCTAGCCATTGTCTAAAGGTTGTTTCAAAATCACTTTGCCGGCCACGTTTTATGAACCATTGCAATAGTTCAGCCGCTTCGACCGTAAACACCCCCCTGTTTTCGTTTGGATGGTGAAAGTCAGTGACTTCAAGTGAAAGGTATTTAGGGCATTGTGGGTGAGTGTCGAGGTTCACCGATTCATTTTGACTTGTTAGCTGTGTATGCCAGTCATCAAGTGCTTTTTGTTGCCCGATTCCAAAGAATGATTTTAGTTTGCTGAACACAATGCGCCCCTTTGAATGAATAAAGGCTAGTGTAAAGCATCATGCTGCTGCTTGGTAATCCTTGCAATCAATAACGACAATGCACTGCCTAGTTGATGGTTTAGTTCGGTACTCTGTTCTGCATAGGCTCGGTAAATATCTTGTCTCTCTGGCGGTGGCAAGTTGTTGATGATTTCTGTTAGCCGATCTAGTTCAGGAGAGTAGTTGAAGGTGCAATCTTCATTAGTTAAACCAAGACTTTCATTCATCTTGCACTGGTCAACTCGTCCACCCAGTGTAAAAGCATCAGACTGAAATACTGAGTTTACTGCTCCTAACTCAAGTCGCTGCTGATTGATGTAATAGCCCCAGCGTCTAAGCAATTCGATTAGCTGTACTCGGTAGTTCATTGCCGTTCCCTTGAATGACGTAACAGGAATCATTTTAGCGAATTAACAACAAGGTTACAGCAAGGGTAAAAATGACGGGTAGGGTCAATCACACTAAGGTAGCACTAAGGGTTAGAACTGAAATTAGGGCATTGTTACGGCACGGGTAAATGACCACCAAGGGCGATATAAGGGCGATGGTAGTGTTCCAAATAACGGGTATTTAAGAGGTAGGCTTAGAAATGACTTTGAGCGCGTCACGACTTGTCACGCAATGTCACAAAAAGAATGTCAGCATTTTTCTTCGGCAAGGTGACGGCACCTTAAGACAACGATGTCGCAACGACCATTACGGCAAGGTTACGGTAAGGGTTGATAAGCTATTGATAAGGGTGTTTCGGAAACGATACTCTTTTACCGTGTCAGATAACCCCAAGACAACCCCAATGCTTTGTGCTTTTACGGTAAGGTCACGGTGAGGGCGATGTTGGGGCGAGGGTAAAAGAGAGTAAATCCGGTGGTAAAGGCGTTCTCTTCTTTTTCGGGTGAATTGGCGGCCTGAATAAAAAACAGGTTTTAGGAAAGGTGGCTATTTTGGCTTTTTGGCTTTTTTTGAATCTTGGTAAGGTGGCCTAAATGCTGAAACCCGCATGGTTAGCGGGTTTCAGGGGGGTTGCGAATGTCTGGGAAAAATAGCCAGTGGGTGGCTATGGGTGGCTATTCTGTGGCTTCTCGTTGGCTTTTTTTGGAAACATAGCCAAAGAATAGCCGCTAATAGCCGGGGGGTGGCTTTTTTTTAAAGCCCCGCAAACCCGCATGTTTACGGGCTTTGGGGGTTGGCATATTGTCGGAATAGCCACAATAGCCAAAAAAGCCACTTTCCCTAGAGTGTGATTTTTAATCAGGCTCATCTGTATGTAAAACGCGGTAAACCTCCTTGCGCAAACTGCCGTTCAATTCCATTGGTTCGACGGGCAATAAATACCCGTGTTCAACCAATACGCGGGCGGCCTGTTCAAAATCCTGCTTTGCACGTAGCGCCCTTGGTCGGTAGCTTGCCATTAGGTTTTGATAAAGGTAACTTAAACCGTTGATTTTTACCCAGCCCAGCAATGCCCTTGCTTTGTCTATTTCGGGGGCTATGGTGGCGTTCTCCTTTAGCCTTAAGAGTTCGGCCAGTGAATAGCGTGCCAGGGTAATGCCTGCGCGCATCTGTTCTGGTGCTATGGTCTTTGCCTGTGTGCCGTCCTTGATGAATGTAAGTACCCCGGCAATGCGGGCGGACTGTTCGGCTATTTTGGCCGCTGTGCCGCTTATGTGCCGTAAATCCCCGTTAGGGTGTAGTTGCCTTTCCACTTCGTCACTAAAGGCGATAAAGGCTTGTTTGGCTGTGCCGGTAATGGTCAGGTTTAACAGGTCTAGGCCGCCGTCTGGGTCAATGTGCCAGCCGTTTTCCAGTAGTTCCAGCAGGCGGGCAAAGTAGGCTTTGAAGCGTGTATCGTCTGCTATGCTTGCCTCATTGTAAAATCGTGTGCCCATTGCACTGGGTGGGTAGGCAATGAGAAAGCGGGGGATAAACCCTTGCTCAATCAGTAGCGGGTTATTGAATACCTCTCTAACAATGACGGGTTGTAGCATTAGGTGCATTGCAATGCGGCGGTTGTATATCTTGAAGTTGGGCGCGTCCTCATTGGATCGCATCATGCCCAGCGGTGAGCCGTCCCACGCGCGCGAATAGAGCGCCACGGTGCGGGCGGCCTTTTCCTTGCCCATGGAATGCCCGCCAAAGAATGCCGCCCCTTCATCGGTGAAAATACCGGCGCAAGGCTGGGCGCGTGCTAAGTGCTTTGTCATGCCTTCAATGGTGGGGTCTTCCGGCAATATAACCGGGTCTTTAGGCGCTGGGGGTGGTGTGCCCAGTGCTTTGAGTGCTTGCGTGAGTTCGTCCGGGTCGGTTGTCTTTTTGAGCTTTGCCTTGATATTGGCTTTAGCCTGCAAATAGGCTTCATTCTCCAAACGGTAAGCGGTTAAATCCTCCCTAAAGGTTTCGGCCAGTTGCTTTTCAAGGGCATTGATGGGGGCGGTTGCCCAGCGATAAACCCCGCTTTTGCGCTCCCCGGATTCGGCAATGGTCAGGGCAAACAAACTTAACGGAATGGTTCGCCCGTCTATTTCGGCATTGCGGTAGCCCTGCGCCACCAGGGACGCGCTCATAAGTACCGACTGACCGCACAAGGCCAGCGGTGCCTGTACCACTTCATGCAGTAACCTTGCCATGTTTGCCAGATAATCCCCCAGTGCGTCCACTGGATAGGGTGCGGCGGCGTTATCTTTATATCCCAATGGTTCGGGGGCGGGGTAGGGTGAAACCGTTTCTAAGCGGGTGATGTTGTCTTTTTTTGCGGCGGTCATGCTTCACCCCCTAGGCGTTCGGTATAAAGTGCGTTATGTTCCATGTTTTCCAGCTTGTTCTGGTCGATTAAATAGCGGTCGTTCCAGTCGGTGCCCGCTTCGGTTTCAGCAAAGTAGGGTAGGCTGATTTCTGCCCCAACGGCACGCGCGGCGGCGGTGGCCTTGTCTTTGCCCGGATTGCGGCCGGTGGTGCGCTCGGTGTGGTGGTCGTTGTCCCCGGCAATGATGATTTGTGCGGCTGGGTATTGTTTGCGGAAAAACCGTGCCACGGCCAGCAGGTTGCCCGCATCAAACGCACATACCACGCTGCTGAATGGGGTGTAGTGCTGTGCCAGTGTTGCGCCGGTGGCAAAGCCTTCACAAATCACAATAGGCGCATCTTCAACCCACTGGATGGGGTAGTAACCGCCGTCTTTCTTTGCGCCTTTCAAATAGCGTTTAGTGCCGTCCGGCTGAATGAATTGCAGGGATTGCACTACACCGGCAAAGGGCGGTTGAGTTCCGGCCATGGGAATAATTAAGGCATCCTCGTAACTCCACACCGTGCCATATAGAACGCCGTGAGCGTCTATTTGCTTGCGGATCAGATAGGGATGGTTAGCGGGGGCGGGTTGGGCGCTTCCCAGTATGCGGTAGGCCTGTTCACTGGCGCGCTGGTAGTTGGCGGCCAGCCGTTGGGCTTCAATGGCAAGGGCGGCGGCCTGTTGGGTTTTGCGCTGTTGCTGTGCCATTGTCAGCCGTTGGCGTTCGTGTTGACTGATCGGCTGGAATCTAAAGCCGTTCGCTTTGGCCTTGCTTACTAGTGTGCCAATGGTGACACCGCCCCCGGCCTTGATACTTCTCCAGGTGTCGTTAAAGTCAGCAGGCCGGTAAGTGGCGGCGGTGGCGCTCCATTCGCGGGCGGTCTCTCTGGCGCCGTCTCCAAACTCGGATTTAATTGCCATAAGTACCGCTACCCATTCCCCCCGGTCGGTATCGGCGGGGATGTAGGTCAGCATCTGGGTAAGCGTGCTAAGGTCAATCGGTGGGCGTTGATTGAGGGGTAGTTGAGGGGTAGGGTTTAAGGCTAGTGCGGTCATGCTTCACCCCCGCGGCTCAGATACTCCAAATCTGATTGCATAGCGGTTAGGGCTTGCAGGGTCTGGGCTTCTTCTTGTAACCAGAACCCAAAGTTAAAGCCGTCTATTTTAGGGTCAAAAATGCCTGTATTATCCGCATCTAGACAAGCCACTTGAAGGGCTTTTGCAAGGCTTTCAAGTTGAACCAGGCGGCATTCAATGTGCGTTTCTGCTTGCCAAGCAAACTCTCTAAGCGTTGCCAAATCATTCCCAGCGGCCTTGCCCATGCGAACACGGTTGGCAATGGCCTCTAGGTTGTTAGAGCGCATGATTTTAATCAGTTTTTCCATTACGCACGCCCCCCGATTAAGCCCAGCAAAGAAACGCTCATATCGGGCGCGCCCTGGTCAGCTAGAAAGCGCGCCACGCTGTCCAACGTATCAAACGCCAATAAACCGCCGTCACGCTGTTTAATGGTGCTTATCTGGTCTTTGGTGGTAATAACAGAAACAATCCAATGACAGCCATTAAATGACGCCATAAATTCGCGGATAAAGCTGTTTGACGGTAAGGAAACGGTAAGGGAATAATCGCCCACGGTATGCAGGCCAAAAGAAGTGTTAGGCATGGTGTGCCCTCCTGGTGTTTTAGTTAGTGTTTGCCCACCTGTTTTAGTTTCAGGTGGGCGGGTCTCAACTACCGACACCAGTCGGCTGCCCATATTCCCGTTAAACGGTCTTGTATTAGGGGCTATCAACCCGCCCGCATTTTGGTAAATACGGTTACGGTCTTCCATGCCCATAGCGCATAGGAATGCACAGATTTTGGGCATAAAAAAAGCGCTGTTTACGGCTGCGCAACGTGCCGCTGGTGTTTTAGTAGTGCAGACAATGTTAGCGGGTTTGTTTGGTGCTTGCAAGTGCATAGCGTTGCAAATGGTTGCGTATGTCATCACTTAGCTCCTCTGTAAACCCTTAGCGCGGCCTTAGCGTCCTCTAACTGGGATTTGTCCAGCACATAGCTGCCCCCGGATACTTTGTTGCCGTCACGGTCATAAACGGGGGCGGTTAGGGTGTGGATCTGCCAGCCTCTGGCGCGTAGCTTCTTCACAATGTCGGGCACATTGTTTGCGCCCACAATCTGAATCAGGGCGTTGATAGGCTTGGGGGCTTCAAGGATTGCCAGCATTAAGCGGTATTGGCGCTCACTGGTCACGGTTAAACCCTTATGGTTACCTTGTGGTTCTAATACATCGCGCCATGTGCGTTTAGGTTTGTTGTTGATGGTTGGCGGTGTAGAATGGGGCTGTTCCTGTAATCCCGTTGCCGCGCTATTCGTTTGAGTGGTGCGGTTTTTCATCAGGCCGCCCCCTCTGTTACACCACGTTCGCGGGTTTTCTCCCAGGCTTCCACCTCTGCAACATTCCACGCGCTGCAATTCGGGCTTAATTTGATAGGCTTAGGGAATCCCTGCGTTTTTATCCAGCGGTAGATAGTGGCCGGGTTAACTTGGAATTGTTTGGCAAGGGCTGCCATTCTGATTTTTTGCATTGTGATTACCTCCATGCAATGGGTTTTAGCATTGCGCAACTGGGTGCGCTTGGAGGCAATTAAAGCGGGGGTGGGTGGTCGTTTTTAGTCCGACAAATTAAAGTATCTGTCCACCTGTTTAAAGGTTTATATGGCACGTTTCTAGGTGCACCAAAACAACAAAGCCGCTTAAATAGCGGCTTGCAAGTGGCTTACTTAAGGTTTACTTCCGTCTGTTGGGATTTGCCACGGTTGCAATTTGGCTTGCTCTGGAATCAAGGTTATTTGTTTCTGTTCCGTATTGCTTATTCTTGCGGCCAATGCCGTGATTTTCTTCCAGCCAATAAATAACCCTGTTTTTAAACGTATCGCCAGCACGACCATAGCCATTATTCACGGCCTCCCATGCTTGAATCGCTAACGCTAAATCTGGGGCATAGTTTGGGCTGTCTTCATCAAGATAGGCCGGGCTGCTGGATTGTGCTACGCGCTCTGCTGGTTCTTCGTGGCCTGTATCGTTTGCGCTGCTGGTGTTACCTAGATATTCGCATTTAAATTGGCCGGTAGATAACGCCCAGTCCTTTAGGTTTTGCGCGCTGATTTCGCTATGTGCGTAATGCGGGGTTTCAATGCCGGGGATGTCGTCAAACTTACCGTAGTTTGCCGCCTTGATTAGTGTCTTGATGATTAGCTGGTATTTGGGGTTTTCATCTCTTTCTGTGCCTATTCCGTCGTTCCATACCATCAATGCATAATCATTGTCATCACTGTACCCGGTAGGCTCATGCACTAGGTACGGATTAATATCTATTAGTAGGGCGGCTGCTTCCCAAATTTGTAGCGTGGGGTGCAGTTGGTAAAGGTCTAAATAATTCATAATCAAAGCCTCCCAGCTTCGTTATCCGGTTTAAATAAGGTGGCACGGTCAGGGGGTGGATAATCCCTTTTTGCCCCGTCGGGCTAGGCCGCGCCAATGCTGCTGTTAGGTAGGCACTCCGCTTTTTAATATTCTCGTATGTAGAGAAAATCCGCGCCTCTACGCACCCGCACAGGCAAAGCTGTGCCGGAGTACTTTGCGTTTATGCCTTGCTTGATCTCGACCGCTTCTTGCACGGATGCTTTTAATTCATTAAAAAAGTCACTCATTACGCGCCACTTCTTTTCCTTTGAAAGGGCTGAGTTATCAGGCCACAGCAACCGCAATCTTGAATCCTAGGGCGTGTAGTAGCTTGTCCAGCGTTTCAAACTTTGGTTTTGTCTCTCCGTTCAATACGCGGTAAAGGTGTTGTCGGTTTAGGCCGCTGAGTTCTGCTGTTTCGGTTATGCCTTTCTCTTTAGCCAAGTGTCGCAACCCATCCAGCAAGCCGTTAATACCACCTTCTTCTAAGTAGGTGCTGAGATACAAGGCCATATCCTCTTTTGTATCCACACCTTGAGCAAATTCAAATTCTTGTAATTCCAGTGCCATGATTATTCCCCCAGTTGCTTAAACAGGTTCTTAGCCTGTTCTATGTCCTTGGTCTGTGTCGATTTATCGCCCCCATTGAGCAACAAAACTACCTCAGTGCCTCTAACCGTATAGTAAATACGAATCCCACCAGCAAAGAAAAAGCGTAATTCGTGAATGTCTGCATCAATCGGCTTGCTGTCTCCAAAATGTCCGTTTGCCACTTGGTTAATTCGGGCTTCTAATCGGTATTTGGTCTGCTTGTCCTTAATCGACTTAAACCATTTATTAAATTTTGCGGTGGTTAATATCTTATACTTCATTTCGTAATTGTATCAAGTAAACGACAAAAACTGTTATTTTTTAGAGAAACTCAACCTATACCCCATCCATATTTTTTATTTTCCTGCGTTTTTGTGAATTGGGATAACGTCCGCGCCTGCTTTGAGAGCATCCAGATGGTCACTCCATGCTTGCATAATCTCGACGCGCTGGGTTAGGTATTCGGCCTTGTTGTATGCGCCTTTAATCTCGTTGTCCTGTTCATGTGCTAGCTGTTTTTCGATGTAATCGCTGGTGTAGCCCATTTCATGCAGCAGGGTGCTTGCGGTGTGTCTAAAGCCGTGTGCGGTCTGCTTGCCCTTGAAGCCTAGGCGGTGCAATGCGGCATTTAATGATTCTTTGCACATTGGGCGCTTTGGGCTTCTAGGGCTTGGGAAAACATACTCTGTGCCGTGCTTAAATGGCAGCATGGTTTCTATAATGGCCTTAGCCTGTCTGGATAGGGGCACCATGTGGGGGCGTTTCATTTTCATGCGCTCGGCAGGAATGATGATTATGTCTTTATTCAAATCCACTTCATCCCATCTAAGCCCAGCAAGTTCGCTAGGTCGTAAAAACACATGGGGCGCCAATTTCAAGGCGGTGGAGGTGCTTATATCCCCAACATACAAATCAATAGCATTTAGTAGCTGGTGTAGGTCACTGGTTTTGGTCAGGTGGTGGAAATTCTTTTTTGTTTGCTTCTTGAAAATGTCCCCCGACGGGATGTCTCGCACTGGATCGGATGGGCATAAACCCAGCCCGACGCCGAAGCGGAAAATTCTTGATGCATACTGTTTCACCTTATGTAATGAATCCCCTAGCCCTTTGGCCTCCATTGTTTTGAGGGCATGAATTACCTGTTGCGGGGTGACTTCATCAATAAACTGTTCACCTAGTGTGGGTAACAGGTGCTGTGTTATTCGGTTATGCGTGTCAATCTGATAGTCATAACTCCAGCCCCCTGCATTCTGCTTGAACCACTGCGCAAACAGTTCTTGAAACGTAAGGCGCTGTGCTTGCGCCTGTTCAATGGCTTTCTGTTCTTTCTGGAGTTGGTTGCGTTGCTGTATGGGGTCAATGCCTTGTTTCACCATTGCTTTGACTTCATCACGTTTTGCCCTTGCCTCTGCAAGGCTCATTGCAGGATAAAGCCCCAGCGTAATATCAGTATCCTTGCCCTGCATTCTGATTCTGTACTTGAATGCCTTGCTTCCAGCTTTGGAGATTTCCAGCCGCAACCCGCCCCCGTCATTCAGCTTTTGTACTTTGCCGTTAGCTTTGGTTTTTTTGATCTGGGTATCTGTTAAAGGCATGGGTGAACCTCTTTGATGGGGGTAAATAAACGGGGGTAAAATTTTGGGGGTAAGCGGGGGTGATTGAGATTTACCCCCATTTTCACCCCCGTTTATTGTGCAATTATATGCAAGGGGATGCAATGGGGTGAGAAAGGGAAAAGGCCGCAAAGCCCGTAAATACGCTGTTTTTGGGCATAAAAAAACCGCCATGCAAGGCGGTTTAATTAGAATCTGGTGGAGATGGGCGGAATCGAACCGCCGTCCGGAAAGCATCCACTTAAAACTCTACATGTTTATTTGGTCTTTGAATTTAACCTACCGTTGCCCGACCAGCAGGGATCACGATAAGCGAGCTTGTAAAGTTTAATACCAAGCACCCAAACACGTACTTGATACGATCCTATGTAAGTCGATACAGCAACAGGGGCCATAGGCAACGGTCCCGTGCTGCACCAGCGGGATTAAGCCGCTAGAGCGTAGTTATCGTCGTTTGCAACTATAACTAAATGAACTAAGATTTACGTGCATCATTCAGGCACGACATGCATCTTAAACTTCAGTCTCCCCGTCGAAACCAGTACATCCCCGAATTTGGAGTGTCATGTTGACATGGCTTAAATACCCGGCCTGTTGAGTTTTTTGAACGCAATTTTGGCGGAATTTAAAACCGGAAGAAACCTGGGTTAGGTTTCCTAATTGTAAAAGAACGGTGTGATGATCGGCGTTGTTACGGCCTCTCAATCAGCTGGTTATTATATAGGGTTTGGCAAAATCTTTTTCAAGTTTAGCCGCAATAATTTTTTTAGTTTAACGTGCCAGTTTCATAATGCGCTGTTTGTCACGATTCCATTCGCGCTCTTTTTCGGTTGCGCGCTTGTCGTGCAGTTTTTTACCTTTGGCCAGACCGATATCGCATTTGACCTTGCCGTTTTTGCTCCAGTGCATATCCAGCGGCACGATGGTGTAGCCGCCGCGCTCGACCTGACCGACCAGACGATCCAACTCGCGGCGATGCAGCAGCAGTTTGCGCAGACGCAGCGGGTCGTGTTCGCGGTGGCTGGAGGCGGTAATCAACGGCGTGATTTGCGCGCCGAACAGATACGCCTCGTTGTTCTTGATCAGAATGTAGCTCTCTTTGATATTGACCTTGCCGGCGCGGATGCTTTTGATTTCCCACCCTTCCAGAGACAGGCCGGCTTCGTGCACCTCTTCGATAAAGTAGTCGAAGCGTGCCTTTTTGTTTTGTGCAATCTGGCGAGAGGGTTCTTTGGTTTTTGCTTTCTGTTTGGCCATATAAATGCCTATAAGTGCCGACAATCCGTGGGCAAATGAAAAGTGGCTATTATAGCAGAGCATCCCGGCAGCGACTAGGCTGCTCGGCTTGGCTTTGCCGGCTCAGTCGTTTAACTGGCGACGCGTCAGGCAAAATTCAAGTACCTCGGGTGGAACAATTTGCAGCATGCGTTGGGCGTTCAGTTCAAAGGTGCGGTCGGGCGCGTTGCGGCCGTCGAGATCAAAACGCAGCGGTGTCTGCTTTTGCAGTGCGTTATTGAGCAGTTTGAAAACCGCGCGGGTATCGCTGTCGTTACTGGCGACGCGGAAATCGGGCATCTCTTTGTAGTTGAAGGTAAAGTGGAAACTCATTCCCAGCAGGCCGGCTGTTTGCGCAATGTCGGTTTTGAAAAGCTGGGTCAGATGCTTGTTTTGTCCGCCGACATGTACGTCAATGCGCTCGCTGTCGTCTGGCGTGCTGACCGTGAGTTGATGCTCCGTATTATAAATATAGCCGTGTTTGGCGTATTTCTCGGCATCGTTGGCGAGTTCACCGTCACGGTCTTTCAGGGCGTCGGCCTGTTCCAGATATTGCACGCTGAAATTGGTGTAGTAGGGGCGGCAGCGCATAAAGAAAGCGGCCTGCGTGCGGAAATCGGCGGGAATGAAAATGACTTTGGCTTCGTCCAGCTTTTCGCTGAAATCATTGGCGCTGTAGGTTACGACAAAGCTGTCCTTAAGCAGTTGCCCCGGTGGCGCGGGATGTTCGATAATTTGATAATCGCCGGCGTAGAGCGGGGTTTGCCACAGGCCAAGCGCTGTTAGGGAAAGGGCTAGCGTTCTTTTCATACGGAGCTCCTGCTGAATGGTGGAAGAGGTGAATTTTGATTATAGCGTATTCACCCGAAGCAGCTTTGTTATAATGCCCGCATATTAAATAGGTGTTGTTTAAGTGCGGCGTAACCGCGGCACGCTGAAGTGTTATGAAGAAAATTACCCGTACGGCGCTTTTGCCTTATTCCGCTCAGCAGGTTTACGATTTGGTGAACGATGTGGCGGCTTATCCGCAGTTTCTGCCCTGGTGTGGCGGTTCAAAGGTATTGGCCGCCAGCGAATACGAAATGCAGGCGCAGGTGACCATCGCCAAGGCCGGCATCAAGCAGACCTTTACCACGCGCAATCATCTGGTGCCCGGGCAGCGTATCGAGATGCAGTTGTTGGACGGCCCGTTTAAAAGTTTGCGCGGCGAATGGAATTTCAAGGTGTTGGATGTGGACGCCTGCAAGATTCTGTTTGAGGTGGAGTTTGAGGTGAACAGCGGTTTGCTGAATGCGGCGATCGGCCCGATTTTTGAGCAGATTGCCAATACCTTGGTGGATGCCTTTTGCGAGCGCGCCAAACAGGTGTACGGTTAGGTTTGAAGTGGTAGGAAAACGTTATGCGAATTGAAGTGGCTTATGCGTTGCCGAAAGAGCAGTTTCTGTTTGTGGAAGAGGTGGCCGAAGGCACCACGGTTGCAGAGGCGTTGCAGCAATCCCGTCTGCTGAAAGAGATTCCCGGCCTGGATATTGAAAAGGTGGGCATTTTCGGCAGGCCGGTTCCCCACGATACGGTGTTGCGCGAAGGGGATCGCATCGAGGTTTACCGTCCGCTTAAGGTAGACCCGCGCGACAGACGACGCCAGCAGGTGGAAGAGGAGCGCCGTCAAAACACCAGGTAATCGTGCTTTGCAAGGTAGAAATAAAAAGGCCGGAAATTGTGATCCGGCCTTTTTTTTATGTCTTTTTGCTACGGATTATTTCAAATCCAGAGGCGTGCTGTCCGAAACGTTCCACGAGCTGATCATGCCGTCGGCATCAAATTGCAAGGTGAGTTGTTTGATCGCATCCGGATGGAAGCTGTCGTCGGTTGTATAGAACACATAATCCCACTGGTTCGGATTGAAGGGGTCTTCACCCATTGGCGGGCCAAAAAGCTGTCTGGCCTGGGTTTTGGTGAGGCCTTCCTGCAACAGGCTGAGCGCTTCCTGGGAAATGATGGTGCCCTGAGTCAGAGTCGGTTTGTAGGGCTCAATCCAAGAGCAACCACTTAACAAGCTGATGCTTAAGCCTGCCGTCAGCAATAGTTTGGCGGCGCGTGTCTTAAAAACCGGGAGGAATGCAGAGCGAGTGGTACTTAGGATTGAAATCATTTTCATTAATATTCTAGTTGGCTCTAAAATGGTTTATTATACACGCTATTAGGCGTGTGTAATGCGTTTGAATACGAATAATACAATAATCAAGTATGAAGAATCGAGGTTTAAATGAGCGGAGCTGAGCTAAAAAAAGTTGGCCTGAAAGTGACCTTGCCACGACTGAAAATCCTGGAGATTTTGGAAGGGGCGGGTGAAGATCACCATCTCACAGCTGAAGACGTTTACAAGATCCTGCTGGAGCAGGGCGAAGAGGTGGGATTGGCCACGGTTTACCGTGTGTTGACCCAGTTTGAACAGGCCGGTATTGTGCGCCGTTTAAACTTCGAGAACAACATTTCCATTTTTGAGTTGGACACCGGCGATAACCACGACCATCTGGTCTGCTTGAAAAGCGGCAAGGTCAAAGAGTTTGTTGACCCGATTATCGAAGAACGTATCAGTGAAATCGCCAAAGAGCACGGCTATGATCTGTCTGGCCATAATCTGGTGATTTACGGCACCTTGAAAAACGGTCATTAAGCGTTATTCCGAACGGGGTGCGCATACAAAAAAGCCGCTATAAGAAAGTTTCTTATAGCGGCTTTTTTTATGGTTTTTGCGGCAAATCCGGCCTGTTGAAAATTCAACAGGCCGGGTATCAGCGTCTTATTTGCCCAGCACTTTGCGTAGTGCCGACAGGCAGAACAGTACGTTCGACTCTTTTGCCGAGAAGCCCATCAGGCCGATACGCCAGACTTTGCCGGCGAAATCGCCCAGACCGGCACCGATCTCCAGATTGTAAGTGTTCAGCAGTTCCGAGCGCACCGCGGCATCGTCAACGCCCTCCGGAATCCAGACCGAGTTCAACTGTGGCAGGCGAACCGCTTCATCCACTACAAACTTGATGCCCATCTCTTCCAAACCGGCTTTGAGTTTTTCGTGCATGGCGGCGTGACGCGCCCAAGAATTTTCCAAGCCTTCTTCTTTCAGCATCACCAGCGACTCGTGCAGCGCATACAGGGCGTTGATGGGCGCGGTGTGGTGGTAAGCACGCTTGACGCCTTGCCCCCAGTAACCCATGACCAGGTTCAAATCCAGGAACCAGCTCTGTACTTTAGTTTTACGGTTGCGGACTTTTTCCAGAGCGCGTTCGTTGAAGCTCACTGGCGAAAGCCCTGGTGTACAGGAAAGACACTTTTGCGTACCGGAATAGATCGCATCCACACCCCAATCGTCCACGCGCAATTCCACACCACCCAGAGAGGTGACGGCATCCACAATCGTCAAGCAGTTATGCTGGTGAGCGATATCACAGATGGCCTTAACGTCTGAGCAAGCGCCGGTTGAGGTTTCGGCGTGCACAAAGGCAACGATTTTGGCGTCAGGGTTGGCTTGCAATGCGGCCTCTACTTTTTCTGGAGAAACGGCAGTACCCCAAGCATCGTGAACTTCCACGCAAACGCCGCCGGTACGCTCAACGTTCTCTTTCATACGCATACCGAATACGCCGTTGATGCAGACGATAACTTTATCGCCCGGCTCAACCAGGTTGGCAAAACAGGTTTCCATACCGGCAGAACCCGGCGCCGAAACCGGCATGGTCATTTGATTTTGCGTTTGGAAAGCGTATTGCAGCAGGCTTTTCACTTCATCCATCATGCCGACAAAAGCCGGATCCAAGTGGCCGATGGTGGGGCGCGCCATGGCTGAAAGGATGCGCGGGTGAACGTCAGACGGGCCTGGACCCATCAGGGTGCGAATTGGTGGATTGAACGATTGCATGGTCTTGGTTTCCTTGTTTTCGGGGTTAAGGAGTTAATTCCTACTATTATAGTAGAGTTATAAAAAAATATAATGAAACTTGATTTAAATCAATTATAATCACGTCATGAGTGTTATACAAGAATTGAAGCAAAGACTGTCTCAAGGCAGCGTCATTGTTGACGCTGAACAGTGCTCTCCCTACGAATGCGACGGGCTTTCCGCCTATCGTCAAAAGCCGTTGGCAGTGGTTTTGCCGGCCAATGTCGACGAGGTCAAAGCCGCACTGCGTATCTGTAAGGCGCACCGTGTGCCGGTGATCACCCGCGGTTCCGGCACCGGGCTGGCGGGCGGTTCTTTGCCGTTGGAAAACGGCATCGTGCTTGGACTTTCCAAACTCAATAAAATTCTGCATATCGACCCTTTGTCCCGCACCGCCGTGTTGCAGCCCGGCGTGCGCAATATTCAGGTCAGTCAGGCGGTGGAGCAATACGGCCTTTATTACGCGCCGGACCCTTCATCGCAGGTGGCCTGTTCGATCGGCGGTAACGTTGCCGAAAACTCGGGCGGCGTGCACTGTTTGAAATACGGGCTGACCGTTCACAACGTTCTTTCGATTACCGTTATTAATATGGACGGCGAAACCCTTATCTTTGACGAGAAGGACGATGGTCTTGACCTGCTTGCCCTGTTAAACGGTTCCGAAGGCTTGTTGGGCGTGATTGTCGAGGTCAAGGTGAAGCTTTTGCCCAAGCCGGATACCGCCCAGCTGGTCATGGCGGGGTTCGATTCGGTCAGCGCCTGCGCCGATGCGGTCACCAGCGTGCTGGAGCAGGGGATTCTGCCGGCCGGTCTGGAGATGATGGACAAGTTCTCGATTATGGCGGCCGAAGCCTATGCCAAAGTGGGCTACCCGTTGGAGGCTGAGGCGCTGTTGCTGTGCGAAGTGGACGGCAGTTACGATCAGGTCAAGGTCGACACCCAGCGCATTGCCGAGATTCTGAAAAACAGCGGCGCGACCTCCATTACCGTGTCGCAAAACGAGGCGCAGCGCATCTCTTTGTGGCAGGGCCGCAAAAACGCCTTCCCGGCGGTCGGTCGTTATTCGCCGGACTATTATTGTATGGATGGCACGATTCCGCGCCGCAAGCTTGCCTATGTGCTTGAAGAGATTGAGAAGCTGTCACAAAAATACGGTTTGAAAGTCGCCAATGTGTTTCATGCCGGCGACGGCAACCTGCATCCGCTGATTCTGTATGATGCGAACAAGCCCGGTGAGCTGGAAGAGACCGAGAAATTCGGTGCTGAAATATTGAAGCTCTGTTTGGATGTGGGCGGCACCATTACCGGCGAGCATGGCGTGGGTGTCGAAAAGCTCGATTCCATGTGCCATCAATTCACCACGCCGGAGTTGGAGATTTTTCATGCGATCAAGGCGGTGTTTGACGACACCGGCCTGATGAATCCGGGCAAGGCGGTGCCCACGCTGCACCGTTGCGCCGAAGTCGGACAGATGCATGTACATAACAACCAGTTGCCATTTCCGGAATTGGAGCGCTTTTAATGAATCATAGCTGCAGTCATACGCATTATGATGCGTTTACCCAACAGGTGAGCGAGCAGATCAAACAGGCCGTGGCCGAACAGCGCACCTTGCAGATTTCGGGGAATCAAAGCAAGGTGCCGTTGAACGGTGATGAGCAGATTGATCTGGCGGCGCACAGCGGCGTCATCGCTTACGAACCGTCCGAGTTGGTGATTACGGTCAAGGCCGGCACTAAACTCACCGAACTCAAAGAGGTGTTGGCGGAACGCAATCAGATGTTGGGTTTCGAGCCGCCCGATTACGGCGATTCGACCATCGGCGGCACCTATGCCTGTGCGCTGACCGGGCCGTCGCGTCCGTTTCGCGGCGTGTTGCGCGATTTTGTACTCGGCACCAAAATGGTGGACGGCCGTGGCCAGCCGCTGACATTCGGCGGGCAGATGATCAAAAACGTGGCCGGTTATGACGTGTCGCGCATGATGGCGGGTTCCAAAGGCTCGATGGCGGTGATTACCGAGTTGAGCCTGAAGGTGATTCCGCTGGTTGAAGAGCACACCTATTACAAAGAGATGCACGAGGATGAGGCGATTATCCTCATGAACCAGATGGCGGGCACGACCTTGCCGCTGTCGGGCTGCGCCTATTATGAAGGGCGTTTCTATTACCGTGTCTATGGCGAGCACCCGCATCAGGATGCCACGCCGTGCGATAACAGTGTCTGGCTGACGTTGAATCCGTTCAAACCCAAGCTGGCGCCAGGCCAAAAGTTGTGGCGCGTGGATACCGAAGGCCCGGCGCCGTCGATTCCAAACACCTTGGCCGTGGGGATGTGCGGCCAGCGCCGCTGGGTGGTGAGTGATGAACCGCCGGCGCCGTATTCGACCCAATGGCAGAGTTATTTCGCGCCGCGACATAACGACACCCAAGAGGTCGCTAAAATCAAAAAAGGGTTGAAACAGGTGTTTGATCCGCATAATGTGTTTAAGAATTTATAAATGTCAAACAGCTAAAAGTGAAGCGGCTTGATAGTGGTACTGCACGGTTTTCGGGGAGCCGCGCAGTGCGGCTAAAAGCCAATGCCTTTGTGAAGGAGCGGCTTGCCGCTGATAGGTGATATGCAAACTCATATTCCAGTTGATTTACTCAATACCCCCGAGGGCCAAACCGCCGACAAGATTCTGCGCTCTTGCGTACATTGCGGTTTTTGCCTGTCAGCCTGCCCCACCTACGGCATTTTGGGAGACGAACTCGACTCTCCGCGCGGCCGCATTTACCTGATTAAAAACGCCTTGGAAGGCAATGAAGTCAGCGCCAATTCTCTGGTGCATCTGGACCGCTGCCTGACCTGCCGCTCCTGCGAAACCACCTGTCCTTCCGGAGTGGAGTACGGGCATTTGCTGGATATCGGTCGCGATTTTATCGAGAAAAAAAGTCCGCGCCCCTTGGCACAACGCGTTTTGCGCTGGTCGCTGCGTAAACTGATGCGCAACCCCGGCCTGTTCAATTTCCTGACCACGCTGTGGCCGTTTGCCAAACATTCGGCGGTGAATCTCAAGCTGAAACAGTTGGTTGATGCGGCGGCCAAGCAGTCGTATCCCAAGCAGGTATTGCTGGTAAGCGGCTGTGTACAGCCGGCGTTGGCGCCCAATATCAATCTGGCAACGCGCCTGGTGTTGCAGAAGTTGAATATCGGTGTGATCGAAACGCCGCAGTCGCAATGCTGCGGGGCGCTTGAGCATCACCTGTCCGCCAGCGAAGAGGCGTTGAAGCAGGTCAGACGCAATATTGATGCGTGGTGCAGTGAACTGGATCACGGTGTGGAGGCGATTATCTCCAACGCCAGCGGCTGCGGGGTCATGATTAAGGATTATGCGCATCTGTTGAAGGACGATGCGGCCTATGCCGAAAAGGCCCAGCGCGTCGTGGCGCATACCATGGATATTTCGGAATACCTGCTGAAACAGGATCTGACGCCTTTCAAACACCACCAGAACCGCAAAATCGTTTTCCAGTCGCCCTGTACCTTGCAGCACGGTCAAAAGCTGCCGGGGCAGGTGGAGCACGTGTTGATGTCGCTGGGTTATCAGGTCAGTCCGGTGAAAGACGCGCATCTGTGCTGCGGGTCGGCCGGCACCTATTCGATTTTCCAGAAAGCCATTTCCGAGCAGTTGCGCGACAACAAGCTGGCGAACTTGCTGGTCAGCGAGCCGCAGGTGATTGTGACGGCCAATATCGGTTGTTTGATGCATTTGCAGAAAGGCACGGAAACGCCGGTGAAACACTGGGTTGAGTTACTGGTGGAGCAGCCTTGAATTTTAGTTACGTTGGTTGTCTTGCTTGAGAGGCGGCCTGTTGAGTAGTTTTTAAACCCATTCTCGGCGACGGGGAGCTGAGCGAGATAGAGGATGATTTATGTCGGACATTGAAATTGCACAAAACGCCAAAATGCGGCCGATTATCGAATTGGCGGCCGAGAAGTTTGCGATTCCCGCCGAACATCTGGACCCTTATGGCCATTACAAAGCCAAGCTTTCCCTGGAGTATGTGGACAGCCTGACCCATCAAAAGGAAGAGGGTAAGCTGATTCTGGTCACGGCCATCAGCCCGACGCCTGCCGGCGAAGGCAAGACCACCACCACGGTCGGTTTGGGCGATGCGCTGAACCGTTTGGGCAAAGACACCATCATCTGTCTGCGCGAACCTTCGCTGGGCCCGTGTTTTGGTATGAAAGGCGGCGCGGCCGGCGGCGGTTATTCGCAAGTGGTGCCGATGGAAGACATCAACCTGCACTTTACCGGCGACTTCCATGCGATCGGCGTGGCGCATAATCTGTTGGCGGCACTGATCGACAACCACATCCACCAAGGCAATGCGTTGGACATTGACCCGCGCCGCATCAAGTGGAAACGGGTGGTGGATATGAACGACCGCGCGTTGCGCCAGATCACCGTCGGTCAGGGCGGGGTGGCCAACGGCTATCTGCGTGAAGACGGCTTTGACATCGTCGTGGCCTCCGAGGTCATGGCGATTTTGTGTCTGGCGACCAACCGTGCGGACTTGAAAGAGCGTCTGGGACGCATTGTCATCGGTTACAAAACCGACGGCAAAACGCCGGTTTACGCGAGTGATCTGAAAGCGCACGGCGCCATGGCGGCGTTGCTGAAGGATGCGATCAAGCCGAATATCGTGCAGACGCTGGAAAACAATCTGGCGATTGTGCATGGCGGTCCTTTTGCCAATATCGCGCACGGCTGTAACTCGGTCACGGCGACTAAAACGGCGTTGAAGCTCGCCGATTATGCGGTCACCGAAGCCGGATTCGGCGCCGATCTGGGGGCGGAGAAATTCCTGAATATCAAATGCCGTTCGGCCAAGTTGAAGCCGTCTGCGGTGGTGCTGGTCGCCACGGTGCGCGCCTTGAAATATCACGGCGGGGTGGAGCGAGACCATTTGAACCAGGAGAATCTGGCGGCGTTGGAGGTCGGTTTTGCCAACTTGGAACGCCATATCCATAACGTGACGGTGAATTACGGTTTGCCGGTGGTGGTGTGTATCAACCACTTCACCTATGACTCGGATGATGAAACCGCTTTGCTGACCCAGAAGTGCGAGGAGTTGGGTGTGAAGTGTGTGGTGTCCAAACACTGGGCGGAAGGCGGCGCCGGCGCGGAAGAGCTGGCCAAGGCGGTTCTGGAAATCGCCGATTCGCGCGAGCCCGGTTTTGAATACCTGTATGACGATGCGCTGCCGCTATGGAACAAGATCGAAACCATCGCAACACGCTTGTACGGTGCTAAAGAGATTACCGCCAGCGCCAAAGTGCGCGGTGAAATCGCGCGTTTGCAGGAAAAGTACGGCACGCTTCCGATCTGTATGGCGAAGACGCAGATGTCGTTCTCGACCGATCCGACGGCCAAGGGGGCTCCGAGCGGGCATATCGTTGAAATCAGCGAGGTCAAGCTGGAGAACGGCGCGGGCTTTATTGTGGCGATTGCCGGCAATATGATGACCATGCCCGGCCTGCCGAAAATTCCGACCGCCGAGAAGATCGATATTTCGGATGAAGGCGTTATTACCGGTCTTTTCTGATTTTTTGCACCGGCGTCCTTTTAAAGAAAACCTCCCATCGGGAGGTTTTTTATTGCCATCATGCGCCTCAAGCACATTGGGCGATGCGCAGCCTGAAGATTTCAATTCTGTGGATTTTGGTAATCTTTAGTTAACAAATGGCATTTGGCTTGCTAATCTACTGCAATTGAGGCATTTTCTGCCGGTTTTTATCGAGAGTTTAGGATATTTTCATGCGCAATAATCAGCCTGTGACTCAGAAAGAGTACGTGCTTCCAGAAGATTACCTTCTTGTTTCCCACACCGATTTGCACGGTAATATCACCTATGCCAACGAGGCATTTGTCGAGGCGAGCGGATACAACTATGAGGAACTGATGGGGCAGCCGCATAATCTGTTGCGCCATCCGGATGTTCCGGAACAGGTGTTTGCCGATTTTTGGTCGACGATCCAGCAGGGGCGTCCGTGGCGTCAGATTGTTAAAAACCGCCGCAAGAATGGCGACCATTACTGGGTTGAGGCCAACGCCACCCCGATTTTGGAAAAGGGGAAAATCGTCGGTTACATGAGTGTGCGCACCCCCGCCCAGCGTGAGCAGATCAAGGCGGCAGAAGCGGCTTATGCTGCGGTGGCCGCCAAAAAAATCAAACTGCGTTACGGCGAAGCGGATAGCCTGTGGGGGCGTCTCAATATTTTTGCCCATTGGTCGCCGTTGGTCACCTTGATCCCGGCCGTTGTCTTTGCGCTGATGACGGAAATCTATGCATGGCTTTACGGTTATCGGCCGGGCGTTTTGAATGACGTGGTGATTTTTCTGGTGGGGTTGTCAACCGTGCATATTGTTTATTTCCTGCGTCGTATTGAGGATGCGATCAAGGCGGTGGACGAGATTGCCGAGGGCAATCTTGCCGGTTATGTCAAAACACACGGTGCCAACGCTTCGGGAGCGATAAACCGTCGCATTAAAACCTTGCAGATTCGTTTGGGCGCCCAAATGAACGATGTGCTGACACAAGGGCGGCGTTCCGCACGTTTGGAAGCGGGGCTGGATAATCTGAATGCCAACATGATGCTGGCCGACCAGACGGGAACCATTGTCTATTTCAATCAGTCGCTCAAAACCTACTTGCGTCAATTGGAACCGCAGATTCAACAAGAGATTCCCGATTTTGTGCTCGATAAGCTTTATGGGAAGCCGCTGGGGTGTCTGTTCGAGAAGAATATGCATATTCTTGAGGCGGTGTATCACTTGACGCGTTCCGAGATATTCAAATTCGAGTTCTTTGGCGCGCAGCTGCAGCTGCAGATTACGCCGATTACTGACGCCCGCAGCGGCAACAAGCTGGGTGTGGTGATTGAGTGGCAGGATATCTTTCAGGAACTTTTTGTTCAGGAGAATATCAAGAAGCTGGTGCAGGATGCCAAGCAGGGCCGTTTGCACTCGCGTGTCGACACTTCGCAGTTGTCGGGTTTCTATCGCGAATTGACCGACGAGATCAACGGTTTGATCGACAATCTGCAGCAGACTCTTAAGGATATTTCGATTCTGATCGGCGGACTGTCCACCAAGGATCTGACCCTGAAGGCGAAGGGAACCCATTTTGGGCAGTATGGATGGACGCTGAAAAACCTGGCCGAAGGCATTCATGCTTTGCGCGAGTCTTTTTGTCGCGTGAACAATCAGGCTGAAGAGGTCAACCGCTCGGCACAGCATGTGTCGGAAAGTAACGAAGAGTTATCCACCTCGATTAAAAACCAGGCCAGGGAGTTGCAAAATACCGCCCAGGCGATGCGCCAGTTGACCCAGAAAGTGAATGAAACCGCCGAGCAGGCGCGCAATTCGAACCAGCTGGCACTGCAAACACGCAGCGGTGTGGAGCAGGGTAATCAGACGATGCAGGAGGCCATTCAGGCGATGAGCGAGATCGGTGAGGTCAGCAGTCAGATCACCAGTATCGTCACCCTGATTGATAGCATCGCCTTTCAGACCAATCTGCTGGCGTTGAATGCCGCGGTTGAAGCGGCGCGTGCCGGCGAGCACGGCCGCGGTTTTGCGGTCGTTGCCGGCGAAGTTCGCACGCTGGCACAAAAATCGGCCGATGCGGCGCGCGAAATCAAGGCGTTGATTGACATGACCTCCGATAAGATCGCACAGGGTACCGAGAAGGTGCAGGCCACCGGCGAATCCCTGACGGAGATTATCGACCAGGTGCGCTTGATGAGCGAAAATATTTCGATGATTTCCGACAATGCGCAGGCGCAGTCGCAGCAGATTAACGAAGTGAACCGTTCCATTATTTCGTTGGATGATGCAGCCAATAGCAATGCCACCTTGGTGATGGAAAATGCTTCCCTGGCGGAATATTTAGGGGATGTGGCCAATAGTCTGGACGAACTGGTTGGCACCTACGATCTCGGCGATTGCGAGGTAGAGCAGGCGGCAATCGCCAAAGAGGAAGCGCAGGGCGCTCTGGTGCTGGTGGTGGATGACAATATTTCCAATCTCAAGGTCGCGACTCTGCTGTTGAAGAAACACGGCTTTGCCACCAAAACCGCGAGCAATGGCCGGGAAGCGGTTTCCCAATGCAAACGCTACCAGCCAAGTGTCATCCTGATGGATATTGAGATGCCATTGATGGATGGCTTGCAGGCCACGCGCGAGTTGCGTGCCAGCGGCTACAAACAGCCGATTATCGCCTATACCGGACATGGCGATGAGTTCATCGAGCAGACTCAGGCCGCCGGCATGAATGCGCTGCTGCACAAACCGCTGCAGCTGCAGGAGATGCTCGCACTGCTGAATGAGCTGAATTGCAAGCCTAACACCCGCAATAATGAAGTCATGAAATTACGTCGCGCCAAGCTGGTGGAGAGTTCGGCTGCCGCCAAGCAGTTCCAGCAGATGATCGATGCGCATCTGGGCTGGAAACGCAAGATCCGCAGTTTTATTGATGGTGCCGACATTGGCGTGACCTATGAGCGTGCCATCAATGACAAGGCTTGCGCCTTGGGCGAATGGTTGTTCCAGGGCGCGGGGCAGCAGATGATGAATCTGCCGTTGATGCAGCAACTGGTCAAAGACCACGCGCAGATGCATGCCACCATCAAAGTCGTCATGGATTCGTTTGCATTGGATGACTATGAAACCATGGAGCAGGCCGTTGTGCAGATAGATGAACTCAGTGAAAAGGTGGTGTCTTATTTGAACCAGCTGATCGATATGCAGGGTTGATTTGGGGCAAAGCGACGGGTGAGTGCGTTGGCTTACCCGGCCTGTTGAGTTTTAAAGCGCCGTTTTCAGGCGCTTTTTTATTATGGGGTTTGGGCTGGTTAAACTGCAATTCAGCCGTGACTAAGCTGTCTTTTGCGCTTCGGCGAGCATTTCGGCGGCGTGGTTCAGTGTCTGTTCGGTGACTTTCAGGCCGCCCATCATGCGTGCCAGTTCGGCGACGCGCTCGTTTTCGGATAGTTCGCTGACCCGGGTAAAGGTGTTGTCATCGACGGTCTGTTTTTCGATTTTCCAGTGCTGATGGCCATGCGAAGCGACCTGCGCCAAATGGGTGATGGAGAGAATCTGTTTGCGGCTGCCGAGCTGCTGCATTTTTTTGCCGACCACCTCGGCGATGCCGCCGCCGATGCCGACGTCGACCTCGTCGAAAATCAGCGTGGGCAGACTGGCGACCTCGGAGGTGGCGACCTGAATGGCCAAGCTGATGCGTGACAATTCCCCGCCGGAAGCGACCTTGGCGAGCGGCTGCAGCGGTTGCCCTTTGTTGGCGCTGACCATGAATTCAACCTTGTCGATGCCCAAAGCGCCGGCTTGTGCAGCGCCGAGCTGGATTTCAAAATGGCCGTTGGGCATGCCCAGATGCTGCATGCCGTCGGTGACAATGCGACTGAGTTTGCCGCCAGCCTGTTGCCTTGAGTCTTGCAAGGCCTTGGCGGCTTGCTGATAGGCCGACCCGGCCTGTTCAATTTGTTTTTGCAGATTTTCCAGCTCAATATCGGAGTGTTCCAGATTCGCCAGATCAGCCAGAATCTGCTGATGTTTGCTGACCAGTTGTTCCGGCTCCAGATGGTATTTTTTAGCCAGGGCAAAGAGGTTGTGCAGACGCTCATCGACCTGCGCCAGCAGTTGCGGATCGAGTTCGATGCGCTCGGCCAGGTGCTGGGTTTCGCTGGCGGCTTCCTGAATGTCGATCAGCGCGCTGTTGAGTTGGTCGATTACGCTTTGCAGCGCAGGACTGTATTCCACAATCTCTTCCAGTGCATGGATGGCGCGTTGCAGCTGATCGGTCGCACCTTGTTCACCCTCCAATGCGTAATAGCCGAGTTCACAGGCCTGTTTGATTTCGTTGGCGTGGGAGAGTTGGCTCTGTTCTTCCGAGAGGGTTTCGAACTCGCCTTCTTTGGGCTGAACTTCTTCGAATTCGCGTTTTTGGAAGTTCAACAGTTCGAGTTTGCTCTGAAAGTCGCTCTGTTCTGCCTGCAGCTGCGCCAGGCGGCGTTTGAGCTGTTGCCAGTGCTGGTAGTGTTCGCGCACCGCATTGAGCAGTTGGGGGTGCTGTGCATAGGCATCCAACAGGTGCAGCTGTTCCTGCGCGGACAGCAGAGACTGGTGTTCGTGCTGGCCGTGAATGTCAATCAGCAGATTGCCGAGTTCCTTCAGGCTGTTGGCCGGTGCCGGACGTCCGTTGATGTAGGCCTTGGAGCGCCCCTCAACGGTGACGGTGCGGCGCAATAGGCAAAGATCGTCGTCGTCCAGATCGTTTTCTTGCAACCAGTTTTGCACTTGCGGCAGGGCGCTGATGTCAAACTGGGCACTGACATCGGCGCGCGGCGTGTTAAAACGCACCAGTGCGCTGTCGGCGCGGTCGCCCAGCGCCAGTCCGAGGGCGTCGAGCAAAATGGATTTGCCGGCGCCGGTTTCACCGGTGAGTGTGGTGAAGCCGGATTTGAAGTTTAAGGTGAGGTTTTCAATCAGTGCCAGGTTTTGAATCGACAGTTCTTGCAGCATTTAGGTCTGAAATCCTTATAAATCCTTAAAAGGGAGGCCGATAGCGTTTAATAACGTTTAATAGCATTTATGAAGTTGTCATGGCGGTCAATCCACCGCCTCAAAGTTTGTCGCCCCAATGCAGTTTGGCGCGCAAAAGCTCAAAGTGATCGTGGCCTTTGGGATGTAGCATCTTAATATATTTGGGATTGCGGCGCACCAGGGTTTTGTTGACCGCCGAGATGGTGTGGGTGATCTGTCCGTCGCAGATGATTTGCGCGGTGCCGTGGCAGTCTTCGTGCGGACGCAGTTCGACTTCGCTTTCCCCGGAAATCACATAGGGGCGTGTGCTCATGGTGTGCGGGTTGATCGAAACCAGAGTGATGGCATCCAGGCTCGGATCGAGAATCGGCCCGCCGGCGGAGAGTGAATAGGCGGTCGAGCCGGTCGGGGTGGAAATGATCATGCCGTCGGAACGCTGGCTGTTCAAAAAGCGGCCGTCGACGAAGGTTTCGAATTCGATCATGCGCGGCGATTCGGTCTTGTGGATCACCACATCGTTGAATGCCTTGTGTTCAAACACGACCTCGTCGCCGTCATAGATGGTCACTTGCAGCAAATTGCGCTGTTCGGCATCGAATACCCCGGCGAGAATCTCATCCAGAGCCTTGAGCATATTATCCGGCGAAATATCGGTCAGAAAGCCCAGACGGCCGAGGTTGATGCCCAGAATCGGCACCTCGTCATCGACCACATAGCGGGCCACGTCCAGAAAGGTGCCGTCGCCGCCGACGACGATGGCCAGATCGATTTTTTGGGCCAGCTCGGCACGCGGCACTATCTGAATGTTGTAGACCGACGCCGGAAAGTTATGGCAGGAGGTGTCGTCCAAATAGACGTCGCGGGCACGCGAGTGCAGGAACTCAATGAGGGTTTCAATATTGTCCCAACACTGAATGCCGTCGTACTTGCCAAAAATGCCGATTTTTTGAAACATCACTGTCTTAACCTTGAAAAAGTCGCGGGAAAGTCTGCCCTGGGTCTTGAATAACCGTTTTTCGAACCTATAATTTAGCACTCTAGCAGCAAGAGTGCTGATATTTCTTGAGTGTCATTTTTGCGGGCTTCAGCCGACCCAGGGTGCCGGAATGTTAAACGACCGTTCACAACTTTTGTTTAAAAATTTAATGGGATTATACCTGAATGACGGTAAACCGGTAGGCTCAAGCACACTGGCGAAATTGCCGGATGTGGGGTTGAGTTCGGCGACGGTGCGTAACGTCCTGGCCGATCTGGAGGAATTGGGGTTGATCCAGTCACCGCATACCTCTGCCGGGCGGGTTCCGACCGAGCTGGGTTACCGCCTGTTTGTGGATTCGCTGATCAGTTATCAGCCGCTTTCCAAGCAGAGTTTGGATTCCATTCAGCAGCAACTCTCGCCGCGTTTGAATCAGGATGAATTGCTGGCCAATGTCTCCCGCGTGTTGTCGGGCGTGACCGGTATGACCAGTATGGTGCTGATGCCGCGCAAAGAGCGCGAAGTCTTGAAGCACATCGATTTCATTGCGCTCGGGGCGAACCGCGTGTTGGTGGTGCTGGTGTTCAATGATCAGGATATTCAGAACCGTATTATCGAATTGGAACAGCCGATTTCGGCCGCCGAGTTGCAGCAGACCGCGAACTTTTTGAACGAGCAGTTTGTCGGGCGCAATCTGGCCGAGGCCAAACATCTGCTGGTGGAGCGTATGCAGCGTCTGCGCCAGACATTGAACAGCATGATGCTGTCGGTCATCGAGGCGACCGATGAGGTGTTGAGCGACCAGCTTGCGCAGAAGCTGCCGTATTTGGTGTCGGGCAAAACCAATCTGCTGCACTATCAGGAGTTGGCCAGCAGTCAGCGCTTGCGTGCGCTGTTTGATGCTTTTGAGCAGCACTCCGAGATGTTGAAACTTTTGGACAAGAGTATGCAGGCCAAAGGCGTACAGATTTTTATCGGCAAGGAGTGCGGCAGTGAGATTTATCAGGACTGTAGTTTGGTGACCACTCCTTATGAGGTCGATGGCGAGGTGCTGGGGGTGTTGGGCGTTATCGGACCGAGCCGTATGCGTTACGATAAGGTGGTGCCGAAAGTGGATGTGACGGCAAAAATTTTAAGTTCGCTCTTGAAAAAATAGGGCGCTATCCCCAAACACCCCAATATTCGAGTTTGTATTTGTTAATGAATGGTGAGCCTTCGGACGTTCCGGGCAGCCCAAGTAATAGGAAAGTAACCGTGACAGAAAACAAAACGCAACAACAGGAAAACCAAGAGCAAGAGGCGATTCCAATGGTGGATGAGGCCGCTCAGGAAGAGACGCTGGAACAGGTTGAAGAGGCGGTTGCCGGTGATATCGAGGCATTGTTGAGCGAGGCGCGCGAAGAGGCCGCCAAGCACCGCGATATGGCCTTGCGTCTGCAGGCCGATATGGAAAATCTGCGTCGCCGTACCCGTCTGGATATTGAAGAAGCACGTAAATTCGCGTTGGAAAAGTTTGTGAATGCGTTGATTCCGGCGATGGACTCGATGGAGATGGGGCTGGATGCCGCCAGCAAGGAAGAGGCTTCTATCGACAGTATCCGCGAAGGGCTGGAGATGACGTTCAAACAGATGCTGGATATTTTGCAGAGTTTCAATGTGGAACGTGTCGATCCTAAGGGGGAGAAGTTCAATCCCCAGTTGCACGAAGCCATGACGATGGTGCCTTCTCCCGATCACGAATCGCAAACCGTGATGGATGTGTTCCAGAAAGGTTATACCTTGAATGAGCGTTTGGTGCGTCCTGCGCGTGTTATCGTAGCGCAATAACAAAAAAACGTAAAAAATGTGATGACACTCTTGAAACGGATTGAGGCGTCACTATTAAACGAACATCGTTAAATTTGAAGCATCAAACGGTGCTTTAAACATTTTAAAAGCATTTAAAAAATTGAGTTTGGAGAAAACGAAGATGGCAAAAATCATTGGTATTGACTTGGGAACCACCAACTCGTGTGTGGCTATTATGGAAGGCAAGGATGTCAAAGTTATTCCTAATGCCGAAGGTGCGCGTACCACGCCTTCAATCGTGGCTTACACCGCAGACGGTGAAGTGTTGGTGGGCGATCCGGCAAAACGCCAGGCGGTGACCAATCCTGAAAACACCTTGTTTGCTATCAAGCGTCTGATCGGGCGTCGTGCGGATGATGCGGTTGTGGCCAAAGACAAAGACATGGTGCCATACAAAATCGTAGCGGCCGACAATGGCGATGCCTGGGTGGAAGTAGACGGTAAAAAACTGTCTCCGCAGGAAGTCTCCGCGCGTACCCTGATGAAAATGAAGAAAACCGCCGAAGACTATCTGGGGCATGAAGTCACCGAAGCGGTGGTTACGGTTCCGGCTTACTTCAATGATGCGCAGCGTCAGGCGACCAAGGATGCCGGTAAGATCGCCGGTCTTGAAGTAAAACGTATCATCAACGAACCGACTGCGGCGGCACTGGCTTACGGTATGGACAAAGTCAAAGCCGACAGCAAAATCGCGGTTTACGACTTGGGTGGCGGTACCTTCGATATCTCCATTATCGAAGTGGCTGATCTGGACGGCGAAAAACAGGTTGAAGTGCTGTCGACCAACGGGGATACCTTCCTGGGTGGTGAAGACTTCGACAACGTCATTGTGGAATACGTGGCCAACGAATTTAAAAAAGAACAGGGCGTTGACCTGAAGCAGGATAAACTGGCGTTGCAGCGTGTGCGCGAAGCCTCTGAAAAAGCCAAGATCGAATTGTCTTCACGTGAGCAGACTGATATCAACCTGCCATACATCACGGCGGATGCAACCGGTCCTAAGCACTTGAATATTAAAATTACCCGTGCCAAGTTCGAATCGTTGATCGAAGCCTTGGTTAACCGTTCAATCGAACCTTGCCGCATTGCGCTGAAAGATGCCGGCCTGTCCGCTTCCGAAATCGACGATGTGATTCTGGTGGGTGGTTCAACGCGTGTGCCGATGGTACAGGCGAAAGTCAAAGAGTTCTTCGGCAAAGAGCCGCGCAAGGACGTAAACCCTGATGAAGCGGTGGCGATGGGTGCTGCGATTCAAGGTGGCGTTTTGTCGGGTGATGTCAACGACGTGCTGCTGTTGGACGTAACCCCTCTGTCTTTGGGTATCGAGACCATGGGTGGCGTGATGACCAAGTTGATTGAGAAGAACACCACGATTCCGACGCGCAAGTCGCAAGTGTTCTCAACGGCGGAAGACAACCAGTCGGCGGTAACGATTCATGTTCTGCAAGGTGAGCGTGAAATGGCCTCTGGCAACAAGTCGCTGGGTCAGTTCAACCTGGATGACATCGCAGCAGCGCCACGCGGTATGCCGCAGATCGAAGTGACTTTTGATATCGATGCCAACGGTATTTTGAACGTGTCTGCAAAAGACAAAAATACCGGCAAAGAGCAGCACATCACCATTCAGGCGTCTTCAGGTTTGTCTGAAGATGAGATCGAAAGAATGGTCAAGGATGCCGAAGCGCACGCTGAAGAAGACCGCAAAATGAAAGAGCTGGTGGAAACCCGCAACCAGGCGGATGCGATGGTGCATGCGACGCGCAAAATGGTAACGGACGCCGGTGATGCAGTCGATGCGGCTGAAAAAGAAGCGGTCGAAAAAGCCATTGCGGATGTGGAAGCGGCGATCAAAGGTGATGACAAGGCGGACATCGAAGCCAAGGTTCAGGCGTTGGCAACGGCCAGCCAGTCGATCGCTCAGAAAGCGCAAGCCAAGCAGCAGGCCGGCGGTGCGGAAGCCCAGCAGCAAGGTTCAAGCAAGGCGGATGACGATATCGTTGATGCCGAGTTTGAAGAAGTGGACGACAAAAAATAATCCTTAGGGATTAACCGCAAAGGCACGAAGAAACGAAGGGATGCTTGAGTTCCTTCAAAAAGCTTCGTGCTTTTGTGTTTAAATAGCGGCTTTTTTGAGGCGTTGAATATCAGTTTGAATTGCCTCAAAAAAACTCAACAGGCCGGGTATGGCCGGTAATGAGTAACCAACGCAAACGGGCTTAAGTGTTAAGCGGGTTTGCCTTGGTTATTGAATAAGAAGCAGAAAAAGATCACTTATATGGCAAAAAGAGATTATTACGAAGTTTTAGGTGTGGCTAGAACCGCTTCAGAAGGCGAGATTAAAAAGGCCTATCGTAAATTGGCGATGAAATACCATCCCGATCGTAATCCCGATAACAAAGAGGCGGAAGACAATTTCAAGGAAGCCTCGGAAGCTTATGAGGTGTTGTCGGATTCTCAAAAGCGCGCGACCTATGACCAGTTCGGTCACGCCGGATTGGAAGGACATGCCGGCGGCGGTCATGGCGGTTTCGGCGGCGGCTTTGGCGACGCATTCGGGGATATTTTCAGTGAGATGTTCGGCGGCGGTTTCGGCGGGCGTCGCGGCCCGCAGCCGGGCAATGACCTGCAGTACGAACTGGAAATCTCGTTAGAAGAGGCGGTCGCCGGCACGACGGTGGATATCCGCATTCCGACCAAAGACATTTGTGATGCCTGTGACGGTACCGGTGCCGAGCCGGGTTCAGAGGTGCAGACTTGTCCGACCTGTCATGGCGCCGGCCAGGTGCGCATGCAGCAGGGCTTTTTTGCGGTCAATCGCAGCTGTCCGACCTGTCATGGACAGGGCAAAATCATTAAAACGCCTTGCCGCAAGTGCCGTGGTGAAGGCTTTACCCACAGCAATAAAACCCTGTCGGTCAAGATTCCGGCCGGTGTCGATAACGGTGATCGCATCCGCCTTCAGGGTGAAGGCGAAGCAGGCGAGCCGGGCGCGCCACGCGGTGATCTGTATGTGCGTATTCGCGTTAAACGTCATGCGATTTTCGAGCGCGACGGCAACAATCTGTATTGCGAACTGCCATTGAGCTTCCCGACCGCGGCGTTGGGTGGTTCGGTCGAAGTGCCGACACTCGGCGGTAAAGCCTCGTTGAAAGTTCCGGCGGGCACGCAGTCGGGCCAGCGTTTCAAATTGGCCGGTAAAGGGGTTAAATCGGTACGTTCGTCTTTTGTGGGCGATTTGATTGTGCAGGTCAATATCGAAACGCCGGTGAAGTTGACGGCGCGCCAGAAAGAGTTGCTGGAGGAGCTTGAGGCCAGCCTGAAAGGCAAACACTACAAGCAGCATAGTCCAAAAGAGCACTCGTTCTTTGATAGCGTTAAATCGTTCTTCACCGGCGAGGATGAGGCTGACAAAGACGCTAAAAAAGATAAAAATGATCCGTGGAATGATTGAAGATTCTCAATACGAATTAAATTATTGTTGTCGCAGTGAAGGATTGGCAGCAAACGTTAAGGAATAGAGCATGAGTGATTACAGAGTCGCCATTATCGGAGCCTCCGGGCGTATGGGAAAAAACCTGATTGCCGCCGTCGAACAAACCGAAGGTTTGAGAGTCAGTGCGGCGATTGAACGCCCTGACAGTTCGTTGATTGGTGCGGATGCCGGAGAGTTGGCGGGGATCGGCAAGATCGGTGTGGCGCTGGCGGGCAGTATTGAAGCGGTCGTGAATGATTTCGATGTGCTGATCGACTTCACTACGCCGACCACTACGGTGCATAACCTGGATGTCTGTGTGGCGCACAACAAAAAAATCGTTATCGGTACCACCGGTTTTGACCAGGCCGGTTTGGCGGCGATTGATGCGGCGGCTGAAAAGATCGCGGTGATTTTTGCCGCCAATTTCAGTGTCGGCGTCAATTTGTGCTTGAAACTCTTGAAGCAGGCTGCCGAAGTGCTGAACGAAGGCTACGATATTGAAATCATCGAAGGCCATCACCGCCATAAGATGGATGCGCCGTCCGGTACAGCATTGCGGATGGGGCAGGTGGTCGCCGATGCATTGGGGCGTGATTTGAAAACCTGTGCGGTTTACGGGCGCGAAGGCATTACCGGCGAGCGCGATCCGAACACTATCGGTTTTGCAACGGTGCGTGCCGGCGATATTGTCGGCGATCATACGGTATTGTTTGCAACCGAAGGCGAGCGTGTCGAGATTACCCATAAGGCGTCCAGTCGCATGACCTTCGCCAAAGGTGCGGCGCGTTCCTGCAATTGGATTAAGCATAAACAGACCGGCCTGTTTGATATGCAGGATGTTTTGAGTTTGCGTTGAGATCCATTGAGAAGTGTCTATGAAATTTCCCATAATTAGCCTAGACAAGAATTGGTAAATCAAGTAAAATCCCGCTAATTCAAATTTGCGACTAAAATTAGATATTTAGTGGTGTATACGGGGTATTTTGCAGCGATGACGACAGGTCATTTGGCTTATTAAAACGGAGTGAGTCCTTGAAAGGGGGCTGGCTCCGTTTTTTTATATGCGCAATTTATTTTTTCACTTACATTTTACGAATATTTAACACTCACACAGTCGCTTGCAACTTAGAGGGGCTCTGATTAACGTCATGAGCGCAGGCAAGACAAGGCGAAATTGGCCGAAAAAGCGCAGTTTACACAGTGTAAATGAGCATTTTGAGGTCAATTTCAACGATGGATTGGCAAGCGTAATAGTTAATCAGAAGCTCCTTAGAACAGTTTCTATCTTGGGCGGACACACTACATGACACAGGCTTTACTGGCTTTAGAAGACGGTACCCTTTTCTGGGGAACTTCATTGGGTGCGGAAGGGGAGACCGTAGGCGAAGTGGTTTTCAATACTTCGTTGACTGGTTATCAAGAGATCTTGACCGATCCTTCTTATTTCAAACAAATCGTTACGTTGACTTATCCGCATATCGGTAACGTCGGTGTCAATGCCGAGGATGAAGAATCCCCCCGCATTATGGCGCAAGGCCTGGTTGTTAAAGACTGCCCTCCATTGATGAGTAATTTCCGCGCGCAAAAAACACTGCCTGACTATCTGAAAGAACAAAACGTCGTGGCGATTGCCGATATCGATACCCGTAAGCTGACGCGTATTCTGCGTGACAAAGGTGCGCAATCCGGCATTATCGTTGCCGGCGACAATATCAATGCCGAAGACGCGGTCGCCAAGGCTAAAGCCTTCAGTGGTCTGAAAGGTTTGGATCTGGCCAAAGAAGTCACCACCGCAGAAACCTATGTGTGGACGGAAGGCACTTGGGTGTTGGGTGAAGGGCATAAAGACTGCTCTGCCAATCACGATTTCCATGTGGTCGCGTATGATTACGGTATCAAACGCAATATTTTGCGTATGCTGGCTGACCGCGGCTGCAAGCTGACGGTTGTTCCCGCCAAAACGCCGGCTGCTGACGTATTGGCCATGAATCCGGATGGTGTGTTCCTGTCAAACGGTCCTGGCGATCCGGAGCCTTGCGACTACGCGATTGAAGCGATTCAGCAAGTGTTGCAAACCGAGGTGCCTGTATTCGGTATCTGTCTAGGTCACCAGTTGTTGGCGTTGGCCAGTGGTGCGAAAACGGTGAAAATGAAGTTCGGTCACCACGGCGGCAACCACCCTGTTCAGGATACGGACAGCAAAAAAGTGATGATCACGGCACAGAACCACGGTTTTGCGGTAGACGAAGCGACCTTGCCAACCAATGTGCGTGCTACCCACAAGTCTTTGTTTGACGGTACTTTGCAAGGGATTGCGCGTACCGATAAAGCGGCCTTCAGCTTCCAGGGGCACCCTGAAGCCAGCCCGGGTCCACATGACGTGGCGCCGCTTTTCGACCAATTTATTGAAAATATGAAAGCTTTCAAAAAAGCCTGAACGATAGGAAATAGGAACAAGACATGCCAAAAAGAAGTGATATTAAAAGTATTATGATTATTGGTGCCGGCCCTATCATTATCGGTCAGGCCTGCGAATTCGACTACTCTGGTGTACAAGCGTGTAAGGCGCTGAAAGAGGAGGGTTACCGCGTTATTCTGGTTAACTCCAACCCAGCAACGATTATGACCGACCCTGAGTTGGCGGATGCAACTTACATTGAGCCGATTGAATGGCGTACGGTCGAAAGCATCATTGCCAAAGAACGTCCCGATGCAATCCTGCCAACAATGGGTGGACAGACTGCGCTGAACTGCGCATTGGATCTGCACGACCGCGGCATTCTGGAAAAGTACAAAGTCGAGCTGATCGGCGCTAATGCCGATGCCATCGACAAGGCTGAAAACCGTGACCGTTTCCGCAAAGCGATGCAGAAAATCGGTTTGGATATGCCGCAATCGGCCGTCGCTCACAATATGGAAGAGGCTTGGGAAATCCAGGCTCAGGTTGGTTTCCCTACGGTAATCCGTCCGTCGTTCACTTTGGGTGGTTCCGGCGGTGGTATCGCCTACAACAAAGATGAATTCGAGCAAATCTGTAAGTTCGGCTTGGATTTGTCACCAACCAAAGAGTTGTTGATCGAAGAATCCATTTTGGGTTGGAAAGAGTACGAAATGGAAGTGGTGCGTGACCGCAACGACAACGCCATTATCGTCTGCTCGATTGAAAACTTTGACCCGATGGGTGTGCATACCGGTGACTCCATTACGGTGGCGCCTGCGCAAACTCTGACCGATAAAGAATATCAAATCATGCGTAACGCCTCTTTGGCGGTATTGCGCGAGATCGGCGTGGAAACAGGTGGTTCAAACGTACAGTTTGCGATTAACCCTGAAAGCGGCCGTATGATCATTATCGAGATGAACCCGCGTGTATCGCGTTCATCGGCGCTGGCATCGAAAGCGACCGGTTTCCCGATCGCCAAAGTGGCCGCAAAACTGGCGGTAGGTTATACGCTGGATGAGTTGCAGAACGATATCACCAACGGTGCGACACCGGCTTCGTTTGAACCGACTATCGATTACGTCGTAACAAAAGTACCTCGTTTCACTTTCGAGAAATTCCCGCAAGCGCAAAAACGTTTGTCGACGCAAATGAAGTCGGTAGGTGAAGTGATGGCCATGGGCCGTAATTTCCAGGAATCGATGCAGAAAGCGTTGCGCGGTTTGGAAACCGACAAGAACGGTTTGGATGAAATTCTGCCATTGGCGAGCATGGACGAAAAAGACGTTAAGGATATTTTGCGTCAAGAGCTGCGTAATCCTGGTCCAGAGCGTATCTGGTATGTCGCGGACGCGTTCCGTGCCGGTTGGGATTTGGAAGCCGTTCATGAAAGTTCAAAAATCGATCCTTGGTTCCTGGCTCAGATCAAAGAGCTGATTGACATGGAAGACGATCTGAAGCAGCGTGGTCTGGATGCGTTGGATGAAACTTACCTGCGTCAATTGAAGCGCAAAGGTTTCTCTGATAACCGTATCGCCAAGTTGTTGAATACTGATGCGGCGTTTATCCGTAAGTTCCGTCATACGTTGAATGTGCGTCCTGTCTACAAGCGTGTGGATACCTGTGCGGCGGAGTTCGAAACTTCAACGGCGTACATGTATTCCACTTACGACGAAGAGTGTGAAGCCAATCCGACCGATAAAGAGAAAATCATGGTATTGGGCGGTGGCCCAAACCGTATCGGTCAAGGGATCGAGTTTGACTACTGTTGCGTACACGCCGCGATGGCGATGCGTGAAGACGGTTATGAAACCATTATGGTTAACTGTAACCCGGAAACGGTTTCGACCGACTACGACACCTCTGACCGCCTGTATTTCGAGCCGCTGACATTGGAAGACGTGCTGGAAATCGTTGAGGTCGAGAAGCCGAAAGGGGTGATTGTGCAGTACGGTGGTCAAACGCCGTTGAAACTGGCCGAAGCCTTGGAAGAAGCCGGTGTGCCGATTATCGGTACTTCGCCGGAGTCGATTGATTTGGCGGAAGACCGCGAGCGTTTCCAGCAGTTGTTGAACACCCTGGAACTGAGACAGCCGCCAAACCGTACTGCACGCAGCGAAGCGCAGGCTTTGGTATTGGCGAACGAGATCGGTTATCCGTTGGTGGTGCGTCCTTCCTATGTACTGGGTGGTCGCGCGATGGAGATTGTATACTCCGACGCCGATTTGTCGCGCTATATGACAGAGGCGGTTAAGGTCTCCAATGACTCTCCGGTCTTGTTGGACCGTTTCCTGGATGACGCGGTTGAGTTGGACGTGGATGCGGTTTGCGACGGTGAACAGGTTGTCATCGGCGGGATTATGGAACATATTGAACAGGCCGGTATCCACTCAGGCGACTCAGCCTGCTCTTTGCCACCTTACAGTATCTCTGCTGAAGTTCAGGATCAGGTGCGTGAGCAGGTCACCAAAATGGCGAAAGCGCTGGGTGTGGTCGGTTTGATGAACACGCAGTTTGCGATCAAAGGCGACGAGATTTATGTGCTTGAAGTGAATCCGCGTGCGTCACGTACCGTGCCTTTTGTTTCCAAAGCGATCGGCAAGCCGTTGGCGAAGATCGCGGCGCGTTGCATGGTCGGCCAGAAGTTAAATGCACAAGGTTTCACGGCTGAGATCATGCCTAAACATTATTCGGTCAAAGAAGCGGTCTTCCCGTTCATCAAGTTCCTGGGCGTCGATCCGATTCTTGGGCCTGAGATGAAATCGACCGGTGAGGTTATGGGCTTAGGAAGCAGTTTCGCGCAAGCTTATGCCAAGGCGCAATTGGCAGCTGGAACGGTATTGCCGCGTTCCGGCAAGGCGTTCCTGAGCGTGCGTAAAGCGGATCGTGTCCGTGTGCTGGATTTGGCCAATCAGTTGATTGCCAAAGGGTTCAGCATTGTGGCTACACGTGGTACGGCAGCGTCCTTGACCGAAGCCGGTATTGAATGCCAGGTGGTCAATAAAGTCACCGAAGGCCGCCCGAATATTGTCGATTCGATCGTTAACGAAGAGATCGATTTGATCGTCAATACCTCTGACGGTTCGGTCAGTATTCAGGACTCTTCGAGCATTCGCCGTGAAGCGTTGATGCACAAGACGTGTTACACCACGACGATTGCAGGTGCTTTTGCGATGGTCGCGGCGATGGATTATTTGGAAGATCAGCCGGTCACCAGACTGCAAGATCTACAGTAATCGGTTCTTTTTGCAAAGCGCCAAAGTCTGCGGAAGTGGGCTTTGGCGTTTGTGTTTTAAAAGGCGCTCGTTAGGGGCAATCAAGATGCCCGCAAGCCTATTGAATAGTTATCAAGGAAACAGGCGATGACAAAACATCCTATGACAAAAGAGGGCGCGGAAGCCCTGCAGACGGAGTTGAACAAACTCAAGAAAGAAGATCGCCCGCGCATTACCGAGGCGATCGCCGAGGCGCGCGAGCATGGCGATTTGAAAGAAAACGCCGAATACCATGCGGCACGCGAGCAGCAAGGCTTGGTTGAAGCGCGTATCAAACAGATCGAGTCGGTTTTGGCGCATGCGCAGATTATTGACGTGACCAAATTGAATCCAAACGGCAAGGTGGTGTTCGGCGCTACGGTCACGGTGTTGAATATCGATACCGATGAAGAGCTGACCTACAAAATTGTCGGCAATGAAGAATCGAATGTGACGGCCAACAAAATCTCGATCAATTCGCCGATTGCGCGTGCGTTGATCGGCAAGCAAGAAGGTGATGAAGTGATCGTTGAGGCGCCAAGCGGCAATATCGATTACGAAATCATCGAAATTCAATATATTTAAAAGGACGAGCGGCCACAAATGAAACGCTTCAGTTTTCCATTGGCCGTTTTGTTTGCCACTTCGGGATGGTGGCTGGCCGCCGTTCTGCTAACCGTTGGTTATGTGGTGGCACCGTTGCTGTTTGCCGAGTTGTCTGAAGTGGCGGCGGGCAAATTGGTCGGCGTCTTATTGCAATGGTCGCAGAGTTTTGTCTTGGTTTGGCTGTTGTTAAGTGCGACCGCTTTTTGGTTTTATCGCCATGCTTGGGTTTTTGGCAAGACGTTTGTGTTGTTAATGCTGTTGTTGGCAATCAATCTCTTCTGGCTTGGGCCTGAAATGGAAGCGTTAAAAGCCGGATTTCCAGAGGGGGTGCCAAAAGGGTCAGCGCTCTGGCAGGAGTTTATGATGCTGCACGGACTGTACCAACTCTCGTATCTGTCGGCAATACTACTGCTCGTGGTTTGGGGATGGCAAAACCTCAAGAAATTGGTTGTAAACAAGGCGTTAGCGGATAAAAAAAGTTTATAAGCATTTAATTATTTTCTAACCTGTTTGGGTTGCATTTTGCGTAGAAACAGTTCAGAATTGACGCGTTATAGAGACAAACCAAACCTGGAGTTTATTGAATGAAACACTTAACACTAAAAGCCTTATTCGTATCAGCTTTTGCGGTTGCTTCTTTGAATGTTCAAGCAGCTGACGACGTATACAGCCAATGTTTGGCGGATGCTGAGCACGTTATCGCTACTGCTAAAAAAGAGGGTGGTCCAGCTGCTCGTAAAATTGAGCAAAAAACCACTGTTGAGCAATGCTTTGGCGAGTTGAACAAAATCGAAGCGAAATACGGCGACAAAACTAAAGGTGTAAACCCATCTTCAGTCATGACTCCAGAAGACCGCGCCAAGTGGGCTGCATTGTTTGATGCAATCGACGCTAAGAAATTCACTGGTACTCGCTACAACATGGCGTCTTACTACCGTTAATTTCGAGCTTCGATAAGCAAAAGAAAGCCGGTTTTTACCGGCTTTTTTCGTTTTTAGTGCAAAGGAGCGGGTTATAAGAACCGTCCGTCAGTATTTGTGTATGTGTTGGGTTTCTCTATGAAAAAAAATCTTTTTCAGGCGGCGTTCGACTGCTTGATGGAAAAAGACCTGAATACCAAAGTCAGCCTGCTTTCGCAGCTGCAGGAAGATTGGTCGCAGGATCGCTTTGACTTTACCCCCACGGCTGAGGTGGTGCGCATTGCCGATCCCGGTCGTCCGGACAGACCGCAGTTGGTCGCACCCAAGGAATTGCCCAAGCGCGGATTGGGCACGCCTGAAGGCCACGCCTCTTTGATGCATTCCATTGCCCATATCGAATTCAATGCGGTCAATCTGGCGTTGGATGCCATTTACCGCTTTCAGGAAATGCCTTACGACTACTACCGCGACTGGTTGGGGGTGGCCGGGGAAGAATCCTACCATTTTCAGATGGTACGCGAACATTTGAATCATTTGGGTTATGAGTACGGCGATATGCCGGCGCATAATGGCTTGTGGCTGACCACCTATGAAACCGATCACGACCCGCTGGTGCGCATGGCGCTGGTGCCACGTACGCTTGAAGCACGCGGTTTGGATGTGACGCCGCCGATGATTCAGAAATTGCGCGCGATTGGCGACAAGCGCGGCGTCGAAATCCTCAAGATTCTGTTACGCGACGAGATCGGTCATGTTGAAGTCGGCACGCGTTGGTTCCGCTATCTGTGCCAACAGCGTCAGCTGAATCCTTTTAACCATTTCCAATGGATCGTGGAAAACTATTTTCACGGCGATCTGCGCGGGCCGTTTAATTACGAAGCCAGAGAGCAGGCCGGGTTCTCGGCAGAAGAGATTGCTTGGTTAAAGACTCTTTGAAGGTAGCGTGACCATATGACTTCGCCATTCCCCGCATTATTGTCCGAGAAACAGCGTTTGCGTATTCAGACGCGTCATCGCTACTCCTTGGAGCGCTTTGGTTATACGCCGCAGGCATTATTCTGGAGCAGCCGGGAGATTCAGCAGCAGCGCTTTGAAATTCTGGCGCAGGTTTTTGACGCTTCCAAAACTCAACAGGCCGGGTCGGTGCTGGATGTGGGATGCGGTTTTGGTGATTTGCGGGCATTTTTGCAAAAAAACGATATTCATGTCGACTATCAGGGAATCGATCTGTCGGCGGATATGGTGCAGAGCGCAGGGTTTCAATATCCGGGCATTCAGGTGATGCAAGGGGATCTGTTCGATTTGAACCCCGCGGATGAGAGTTTTGATTATGTGCTGCTTTCCGGTGCGCTGAATGAAGTGGTCGAGACAGAAGCCGAGCACAATGCGGGGCATGAAGGGCGTTATGCAAAAGCGGTGATTCGCAGAATGTATCAAACCTGCCGCATCGCGGTGGCCTTTAACCTGCTGGATGCACGCAACCAGTGGGTTCGGGCGCGCTCGGATTTGCAGAGTTTTGAGCCGCAGCAGATTGTCGATTATTGTCGGTCGTTTGCCTCCAGGGTCGTCTGCTGTGAGGGCTATTTGGATAACGATTTCACCGTGTTTTTATACAAAAGGTAACATTATGCGTTTGGGCGTGGATTTGGGCGGAACCAAAATCGAAATCATTGCGCTGGATGACAAGGGAGCGGTGTGCCATCAAAAACGCGTGGACACACCCAAAGGCAACTACGCCGGCACGCTTGAATGTATTGCGGCGCTGGTTGAAGAGGCGGACGCGATTTTAGGACAGAAGGGCTCTCTGGGCGTGGGGATTCCCGGTGCCGTGTCGCATAAAACCGGCCGTGTTAAAAATGCCAATTCCACCTGGTTGATCGGTCAGGATTTACAGGGCGACCTGCAGCGCCGCTTGCTGCGCGAAGTCAAGCTTGCGAATGATGCCAACTGTTTTGCCCTTTCCGAAGCGATGGATGGCGCGGCACAGGGGGCGGAAGTGGCGTTTGGCGTGATTATTGGTACCGGCTGCGGCGGCGGCATAGTGGTCAACGGCCGGATTCTTAACGGAGTCAATGCCATTGGCGGCGAGTGGGGTCATAACCCCCTGCCTTGGGCATTGCCGCAAGACAGCCGTTTGCCCTGTTACTGCGGTCTGAACGGTTGCAACGAAACCTTTTTATCCGGCAGCGGGTTGCAGGCGCATTTTGTTGAGCGAGGCGGCGATGCCATCAAGGCGCAGCAGATTGTCGCTTTAGCCAGACAGGGCGATGAAAAAGCCGCTCAGTTGATGCGCGACTACTACCGCTGGCTTGCCCAAGGGTTGGCGAGCGTGATCAACCTGATTGATCCGGATGTGATTGTATTGGGCGGCGGCATGTCCAATATTGCCGAGTTGTATGAAGAGGTGCCGAAACTCTGGCAGCAGTGGGTGTTTAGTGATCGGGTCGATACCCGGCTGGTGGCGCCGAAATACGGCGATGCCAGCGGGGTGCGCGGCGCGGCCTGGCTGTGGTGAAAGCCGCTGACCCGGCCTGTTGACTTTTTTAGGGCATGAAATTCAGGGTAACCACATTTTATGATTGATTTATTGAACCACTGAGTACACGAAGAGCACGAAGATTTTGAGCGTTAATCATTCGTTGGTGTTATTTTTGTGTTTTAAAGCGGTTTTAAAAGCATTTAAAATCAATAAGATGGGTTGATAATATGTGTCAATTACTTAGAAAAACTTCGTGCTCTTCGTGGTCTTCGCGTTCTTCGTGGTTTTAATCATCATCAACTTATCAATCACGAAATATGGATATCCGAAATTCAAAGCCAGGTTTTCCATTTGAAAAACAGAATCTGCAGAATCACGGCCAGTGTCAGGGTGCCGCTAACCACTAAAAAAGCGTAAGGATTGTCCGCGCCGGGAATGCCCGCCACGTTAATGCCGAGCAGACCGGTCACAAAGCCCAGCGGTAGAAAAATTGCCGCGACAATGGCCAGCATATACATGCGCTGGTTAAGCTCTTCGGAGGCGTGGCTGAGCAGTTCTTCATGGGTCACGGCGGCGCGTTCGCGTACCGCATCAATGTCTTCAATATGGCGAATCAGCCGGTCACCGATTTCACGCAGCTGCAGGCGGTGAATATCTTCCAGCCAGCTGACTTTTTCCACTTGCAGGCGCAGTAAGGCTTCGCGCTGCGGTGCCAGATAGCGCCGCAACGCAATGGTTTGGCGGCGCAGATTGGAAAGGTCGCGGCGCAAAGTGGCCTGCGATTCGCTCAGGGTGTTTTCTTCAAGCTCCGCCATATCGTCTTCAAACTGATCGACGGTATCCCCCATTCGCCACACCAGGCGGTCGCACAAGTCCACGAGCCATTCTGCCGCATTGCTGACCCCCTGGTGTTTCAGCAGGAAATTGTGCAGGTCTTCCACCGAGAGCAGTTTGCGTCTGCCGGTGGTAATGATGCGGTTCTGTTCGATCCAGATACGGATCGAGACCATGTCATCCGGTGCGGCGCCGGGGTTGTGGTTAATGCCGCGCAATGCTACCAGCAGGCCGTCGCCAATCGCGTGGCTGCGGGGGCGGGTTTCTTCGGTAAGCAAGGCTTCGCTGATCAGTGGATCAAGACCGCTATGCTCTTTAAACCAGGTTTGCGTTTCTGTCGAAGAGTAATCGAAATGCAGCCATAGAATCCCTTGCTCTGCTTGCCAGTGTTGCGCTTGCTGCCAGCTGATTGCGCTGGCTCCGCCTTGACTGTCGAGCAGCAAGGCATGTTTGAGACCGGAGAATTCGATGTGTTGCATGCTCAATCCAAGGAGTTATTTACAGCGATTGTGGAAATTTTTGGGTCGTGAGTCAAGTTTTTAACGGGCGGAAAACGCATTGAGACACAAGGCTTTATAAGCAAATCGCTTATTAATTTTGTGTTTTTTATTATGGGTTAACCTGCTTATAATGCACGTGTTTTTTGCATTTTTCGTAGAGTTCTCATGAGAAATAGCGGTTTTAATGGTTTTTTAGTGCAGTTTATGAAGTGAAACCTCTAAGTTGTTAAACTCTTGAGGTATTATGCGGGGTAAAGTTGATGGGGCAGAAAGGGGGGGCTTCGTCAATTTTGGTGTGACAACAGATATAAAAGTAAAGAAAACAAGAAAATCATAACAATAAGATTGGGTGTATGTTGAGCGGAGTTAGTCATGAAAAGCAGTAGTATACGCGGTCGGTCGACCGTTCAGAATGTGATGATATATTTTGCGCTGTTTATAGTCATTAACAGCATTGGATTCGGGATATTTTATAACCTTCAGCAGCAGAATGTGGATGAGGTCATCGAGTTCAAAGCTCAGGTCGACCACAAAGAGCGTCTCTACCATGAGATTAACGCGCAGCTGGGTTACGGGCAGTATATCCATAACTTCAAAAACTATTTGTTGCGCGGTGAAAGTGACTACCGCACGCAAAAATACAGCGAAAGCCTTGAGGCGAATTATCAAAAAATCAATCAGGTCCTGACCGAATACCGAGCCTTACCCGGCTTAAGTCCTATCGAAATCCAGTCAATGGACGCCATTGAGCAGATGGTGAAACAATACCATCAGATGTTTGCCAGAATTGTCGCCTTGAAGCAGTCCGGCGCAGCCATTGAAGAGATTGATGCGATTGTTAAAGTGGACGACCGTCCCGCTATGCAAGGGCTTGAAGCGTGGTATGACTACATTGAAAGCAGTTCGCAAGCGCAGTTGAAGGCTTTGAATGAAGCGAATGCCCTGTCTCAGCGCATGGAGTTCATAGCCGTTTTCCTTGCCTCTTTGCTGGTTACGCTGCTGGCATTTGAATTTTTTATTCGCCGCGCTTTATTGGGGCCGTTGGTACGTTTGCAAGGTAGGTTGACTCAGGTGTGTGATGCCAAAGGGCGTTTGCATCTGGATGTTCAGCTTCCCATGGAGGGCGCGCGCGAACTTAAGATAATGGAATTTCACCTGAAAAATATGTTTACGATGCTGCGTGAAAACCAGCGTTTTATGCAAACCATCAAGACCACGGTGGACCAGAGTTCGGCCAATATTATGGTGGCGGACAATGATTTGAATATTACCTATATGAATGCATCGATTCTCAAGACATTGAAGCAGGTCGAAAAGGATATTCAAAAAATGCTGCCGCATTTTAAAGCCGACGACTTGGTGGGCAAGAATATCGATATATTCCACGTCAATCCAGCCCATCAGCGTAAACTTCTGGCGAACTTGAACGATACCTATGTCGCCAAATTGACTCTAGGCGAGTTGCATTTGCAGATTATCGTTAATCCGATCTGGGGCGACGGCGGTGAGCGCATCGGTTTTGTGACCGAGTGGAAGGATGTGACCCAGACCGTTAAACTCGAGCAGATGCAGCAGGTGGTTGAAAGCAATTTGCAGGTTCTTGTAGAAAAAGCCGCCAAGGGCTATCTGGGTGAGAAAATCGACGTTTCGACACTGGACGGGTTTATTCATGATCTGGGTGAACAGATCAATTTCATGTCGGTCGCCATGCACGACGCGATTATGAAGTTCGCTGAGGTGATGGAGGTCATGGCCAAAGGCGACCTTACGCAGCGTATTGATGGTCAATATGAAGCGCAGTTTGCACAGATGCAAACCGCCATGAATGCCTCGTTGGAAAACTTATCGCGCATGAATGCGCAGGTCTTGGTGTCGTTGGATGGTGTGGTTGAAAATATCCAGGCGACCTCCCAGCGCAATACCGACCTGTCGGCGCGCATTCAACAACAGGCCGCGTCCATTGAAGAGACGGCTGCAACCATGGAAGAGATGACCGCTGCAGTGCGCAACAATGCGCAGAATGCGCAACAGGCCAATGCGCTGACCTCGCAAGCGGCGGCTAAAACCGATGAGGGTGCTGAGATCATGAAGCGCACCATTGACGCCATGATGCAGATTAAAGCGTCCAGCAGCCAGATAGAGCAAATCATCGGCCTGATCGATTCGATTGCTTTTCAAACCAACCTGCTGGCGTTGAATGCGGCGGTTGAGGCGGCGCGTGCCGGTGAGCATGGCCGCGGTTTCGCCGTGGTGGCCGGAGAGGTGCGCAATCTGGCCGGTAAGTCGGCCGAAGCGGCCAAGGATATCAAGCAGTTGATCGACCGTTCGGTCTCGCAGGTGGAGCAGGGAACGCAGCTGGCGGAGCAATCCGGTACTTCGTTGGCGGAGATCAGTCAGGCAATCCGTCAGGTCACGGAAATGGTGGGTGATATCGCCACCTCTTCCATCGAGCAGGCGCAGGGGATTGAGCAGCTCAATCAGGCGATCGTTTCCTTGGACAAGAATACCCAGGAAAACGCCCATCTGGTTGAGTTGTCGGCTAGCAGCGCGCAGACTATCGCCGACCAGTCACAAGAGCTATTGGCGCAAATGCAGCAGTTCAAGATTTCACAGTCCGTTATCGATCAGGTGAAATCACAGTCGGCCGTGCAAAGCCCCAAAATAGCGACCGGCAAACCCGCCGCGTCTGCATTGGCGGCGCCCAAAACACCGGCCAAACCGGCGGTGAAGGTGGTGGATGCGGGGCGGAAATCTGCGCAGAGCGACAGCAAAGGATCGCCGTCAGCGCGCGTTGCATCGGCGGCCCCCGCTAAAAGCAGCAAGCCGGTTGCCGATGGGGATACCTGGGAGGAGTTCTAACCAGTACCGCATTGATTGCGACCCATAAAAAACCGCCCATTGAAATCGTTCATCGGGCGGTTTTTTTATGGGCTGGAAATATTGGCTGGGAAATGGATTTATTTGATGCCGCTAATCGACATCAGCAGGTGCTGGAAAGCGACGCAGGACTCCCAGGTGCAGGATTCGTTCATGGTGTGATAGCCGGTGGTGGGGATTTGCAGCGTGGTGCCTTGTACGAAACCGTTGGAGGCGGCCACTATCCGCCCCAGCTCGGTACTGCCCAAGGATTGACGTTCGCCGTTGGTGGCCTGTTGGTTGAGCTGCTGGATATATTCGTCTTTAAAGCTATAGCTGATGCCGAGTTTCTCGCAGATGCCTTGCAGGCGTTCGGTGGTTTGTGGATGGAACTGGGCGTTTTCATCGCGGCGACGCAGGACGACTTTTTGTTTGTCTGCGTTTTCCCTGTCTGGGTAAGGGCTGGTGTCTACCACGATCAGACGGTCGGTAGCGCCGTTAAAGCGGCGGAACCATTCCAGCAGATAGCGCCAACTGCTGCCGGATTCCTCTTCGGCGGTAAAAAAGGCGGTGCCCTGGAAACCGAGGCCGAACAGATGCACCAAATGGGCGGCGGTCAGCACATTATCGAGTTGCGCGCTCAACAGATTGTTGTTGCGTGTCAAGCGGTCGCTGAAAGCCACCGGCGTGCCGGCGACCAGATGTTCCAGGCCGTCGACTTCAAAAATCAGGTTATTGCGGAATTCGCACACATAGGCGTTGGTGATGACTCCCGAGCCGCGGTAAGCGCCCGACCAGGGTTCGTACGCCATAACCGCCACGCCTTTGAAGCGGTCGACGATTTTAAGCATGAGTTTTTCCGAGACGGAGTTGCCGAGCAGGTCGGAACGGCGGCCGGCCACAAAGGCGGCGTACTGGAACTCGTTGGGGCCGGTGCAAATCAGCCCGTGGCGGTCGATGTGCGCCGAGAACATCACCGAATCGGGTTGCGTGCCTTGCGCGACCAGTAGGCCTTCATACCAGGTGACTTTGGCGCCGCGCTCTTCCAGTTCGCGTTGCAATACGCGGAAAAACGAGTGTTCGGCTCCCACCACGCTGGGTTGGCGAATCAGGGATTTAAGCAGGTCGATAAAGGCTTCGGGCTGGCGCAATGAAGTGGCTCCAAAAAGGGTCAAAGTATCGATTGTACCCAAGTGCGCACTGCTTTACCCGGCCTGTTGAGATTTTTTTGCCGATTTGTTTGCGATGAATTGGCCGCTGCACTATGCTACGCGAACGAAAAAAGAGAATAAAAAGGATCAGTAAATGCAAACCTTGGAAACGTTGGCGCAGTTGGATGAGTTGAAGCAGAGCGAGGAGGCTTTGCTGGTACTGTTTGGCGGGCGTGAGTGCAATGTGTGCCATGCCATCAAGCCTAAATTGATTGAACTGATGGCGGAGCATTATCCGAAGATCACGTTGGTCTATGTCGATTGTCACGAAACCACGGAACTCTGCTCGCAAAACGGTGTGTTTACCTTGCCGACGTTACAGGTGTTTTTTGGCGGACAACGTTTTATCGAAGAGGTACGCAGTTTCAGTTTGCAGAAAGTGGTGCAGGATTTGGCGCGGCCGTATTCGATGATGTTTGGTCGATGATGTTTGGCGAATAAGACTATCGCTTGCCATCTCCGCCGGCCTTGGTCAATAGTCGATCCAGCCAGCGGGTTGGCAAGAGACGTTTAAGCACGGCAAAGGCTTTGGTGGGGACGGTCACGCGATAGCGGATTTTGGCGCGTTTGCTTTGCAAGGCGTGAAGAACACAAGCGGTTACAGCTTCTGGCCCCAAGGTAAAGGGCGCGCTGGGGCCGACGGTTTCCAGTCGTTTAATCATCGCCTCGTAGTTTTTGCGGTGGGCGCTGCCTTCAAGGCTGATCCAGCGTTTGAACTGTTCATAGGCGTTTTCGCGGAAGCGCGACAGAATCGGCCCCGGTTCAATCAGGCTGATCTGGATGTTGTCTTTTTGCACCTCCAGACGCAAGGTGTCGGCAAATCCCTCGATGGCGAATTTGCTGGCGTTGTAGGCGCCGCGGTATTGCATCGCGGCAAACCCCAGAATGGAGCTGTTGTAGATGATTTTGCCGTGCCCCTGCGCACGCATCACCTTGACGACTGCATTGGTGAGTTCCTGGGTGCCGAATACATTGGTTTGAAACTGGTACTCCATCGCCGTGCGGCTCAGGTCTTCGACCGCGCCCGGCAGGCCGAAAGCGCCGTTATTGAAGAGGGCGTCGAGCCGCCCGCCGCTATGTTCCAAAATCGCGTTAAGTCCCTGATGGATGGAGTCGCTGGAGGCGAGGTCAAGCTCAAAGCAGGTCAGGCCCTCTTGCCGCAGGCGATCGACATCCGCCGGTTTGCGGCAGGTGGCGATGACCCCGTAACCGGCTGCATGCAAGGTCTTAGCGCAATGGTAACCGATGCCGCTGGAGCAGCCGGTAATCAGAATGATGGCGGGCGGAAGGCATTGCGAGTTTGCGACGGTTTTGGGTGTCATGTTAAAAGCCGTGAGAGTCAGTTGAGGCCTCATTTTAGTGGCAGACGGGATGAAAGTAAATTTTGCGGGGTGGTGCGAAAATAAACTTGCAAAAAACTTTCCGGACCCGGCCTGTTGAGTTTTTTTGAGAGAATTTTCGCCACGTTTTTTCGCTGACTTTCCCTGTCAAATCGCTGTTAAATTCATTTATAATACAGCGTTTATTCTGATTTATATCAGAGTTGGCTCATATAGCTTTGAAGACCGCTTCGAACAGCATGGAGTTTTAGTAATGTCGATCCTTAAGCGTTATCTGATTGCGGGATTGTTGGTCTGGTTGCCGTTGGGCGTGACCATTGCCGTCATCATGTTTTTGGTGAATTTTTTCGACAAAACCCTGCTGCTGGTGCCCGAAGCCTATCGTCCCGAGCAGTTGTTCGGCTTCAGCATTCCGGGGCTGGGCGTGGTCTTGGCCTTTACGGTGATTGTGATGACCGGCATGCTGGTGGCCAACCTGCTGGGCAGCAAGATGGTGAGCCTGTGGGAGCGCTTTCTGGCACGCATCCCGCTGGTGCGTTCGATTTATACCGCGGTGAAACAGATCGCCGAGGCGATATTCGGTTCGGGTGAACAGACCTTTCAGAAGGTCTATCTGATTCAGTATCCGCGCGTCGGTCTGTGGACATTGGCGTTTCAGACCAGTACCCAGAAGGGCGAGGCGCAGATGCGCACCGGGTTGACGGAAGTGGTGAACTTGTTTGTGCCGACCACGCCCAACCCGACCTCCGGCTTCTTTTTGATGGCGTCCAAAAGCGAGATTATCGAGCTGGAAATGAATGTGGATGACGCCCTCAAAATGGTCATATCGGGCGGGGTGGTGGTGCCGTCCTATAAGCCCAAGGCGGGCAGTGCGCCGCAAACCATAACGGTTCAGCCGGTTTCAGCGGCTCAGGCGGATGTCACCACCGGTAGTCCAAATGCGCAAGAGGCGCTTGCCGACAAACAGAATTAAATGCACGGCCTTTTTACAGGGCGGTGCCTCAGTATTAAACGTTAAAAAATTAAAGACATTAAAGGTAAAAACAGTATGCGTACACATTATTGTGGACAAGTCACCGAGAGTTTGATCGATCAGCAAGTCACCGTTGCCGGTTGGGTGCATCGTCGCCGTGACCACGGTGGGGTTATCTTCATTGATTTACGTGACCGTGAAGGTTTGGTGCAGGTCGTGGTGAATCCGGATACGCCGGAGGTCTTTGCCAAAGCGGAGCGTTTGCGTGCGGAGTGTGTACTGAAAATCACCGGTAAAGTCGTGGCGCGTACTGAAGGCACCATTAACCCGAATATGGTGACCGGCAAGATCGAAATCGTGGCCGCTGACCTGGATGTGTTGAGCATGGCAGAGCCGATTCCGTTCCAGTTGGACGAGAAAAACGTCGGTGAAGAAACGCGCCTGAAATACCGTTATATCGACCTGCGTCGCGAAGAGATGCAGAAGACCCTGAAGTTGCGTTACCACGTGACGCGTACCATGCGCCGCTACCTGGACGACAACGGTTTTATGGATATGGAAACGCCGATTCTGACCAAATCGACGCCGGAAGGCGCGCGTGACTATCTGGTGCCAAGCCGTACCCACGCCAACAAATTCTTTGCCTTGCCGCAGTCGCCGCAGCTGTTCAAACAGTTGCTGATGATGTCCGGTTTTGACCGTTACTATCAGATTACCCGTTGTTTCCGTGACGAAGATTTGCGTGCCGACCGTCAGCCGGAATTCACCCAGCTGGATATCGAAACCTCGTTTATGGACGAGGAATCGGTGATGGAAGTGATGGAAGGGTTGGTCAAAACCATTTTCAAAGAGACCATCGGTGTCGAATTCGATTACAAATTCCAGCGTATGCCGTATTCCGAAGCGATTCAGAAATACGGTATCGACCGTCCTGATCTGCGTATCAACATGCAGCTGGTGGATGTGGCCGATCTGCTGCAGGACATCGATTTCAAAGTGTTCTCCGGCCCGGCGCAAGATCCGAAAGGCCGTGTCGCTGCCTTGAAAGTACCGGGCGGCGCCACTATGTCACGTAAAGAGATCGACGAATACACCAAGTTTGTCAGCATCTACGGTGCGAAAGGCTTGGCCTATATCAAGGTCAATGACCTGTCTGCCGGCATCGACGGCTTGCAGTCGCCGATTGTCAAGTTCTTCCCGGATCAGGTCATGGAGATCATGGCGCGTGTTGAAGCGAAAGACGGCGATATCGTCTTCTTCGGTGCGGACAAGGCCAAGGTGGTCAACGAAGCGCTGGGGGCGCTGCGCGTCAAGATCGGTGAAGATTTGAATATGATCAATGGCCGCTTCCGACCATTGTGGGTGGTTGACTTCCCAATGTTTGAAGAGGACGAGAAGACCGCACGTGTTGCGGCGGTACACCATCCGTTCACGCAGCCTAAAGCGACCACCGAAGAGATTCTGAACCACAAGGATCCGGTGCAGCTGTTGTCGCGTGCTTATGACTTGGTTATCAACGGTCTGGAAGTCGGCGGCGGTTCGGTGCGTATTCACGACACGCACATGCAGGCGGCCATCTTCAAACTGCTGGGTATCTCCGACGAAGAGGCGCAGGACAAGTTCGGCTTCCTGTTGAACGCCTTGAAATACGGCTGTCCTCCACATGCGGGTATGGCGTTCGGTTTGGATCGTTTGGTGATGATTCTAGGCAATATCGATTCGATTCGTGACGTTATCGCCTTCCCGAAAACCCAGTCCGCCGCCTGTTTGTTGACCGAAGCACCGGGCTTGGTCGCCGATTCGCAACTGGCTGAACTGGCGTTGCGTTTCCGCAAATTCGGTCAAGAAAAAGCCTGATTCATCTAAATGGCGAGGGGCGCTTTGCCTCTCGCTCGCACTCACATTGGGAGGCTTATCTTATGTCCGAACAATCGTATGAAATTCCCGTTGGCCTGGAAACCAAAATCAACAGGCTTGCCCAAAACGCGCATATTCTGCCGCCGTTGACCGATGCCGAAAAAGAGGCGTTGAAAGCCAAAATCAAGCGTCTTCTAAAACAGCATAATGCACAGCTGGTTGCCCACTATTATGTGGACGCCGATTTGCAGGCGCTGGCGGAAGAGACCGGCGGCATTGTGGCCGATTCGCTGGAAATGGCCAACTTCGGTGCCCATTCCGATGCACAGGAGTTGGTGGTGTGCGGCGTGCGTTTTATGGGCGAAACCGCCAAAATCATGAGTCCGGAAAAAACCGTGCTGATGCCCGATCTGGAAGCGACCTGTTCGTTGGATGTGGGCTGTCCGGCCAAGGAGTTTGCCGAGTTCTGCGCCGAGCATCCCGACTACACGGTGGTGGTGTATGCCAATACCAGTGCCGAGGTCAAAGCGATTGCCGACTGGGTGGTCACCTCCGGCAATGCATTGCAGATTGTGAGCCACTTGAAAGAGCAGGGGCACAAGATCATCTGGGCACCGGACCGCCATTTGGGCGACTGGATCCAGAAGCAGACCGGCATCGAGATGCTGCGTTGGCAGGGCCACTGTATCGTGCATGACGAGTTCAAGTCGTATGAGTTGGAACAGTTGATCAAGCAGCATCCCGACGCCAAGGTGCTGGTGCATCCGGAATCGCCGGCCGATGTGGTGGCGATGGCGGACGTGGTGGGCTCCACCAAGGTGCTGCTCAACGCCGTGCAGAACATGCCGGATGACACCTTTATTGTCGCGACCGATTATGGCCTGTTCTACAAAATGCAGCAGGCGGCGCCGAAGAAGCGTTTGATTGTGGCGCCGACCGCCGACCGCGAACACCAGTGCGTGAGTTGCGCGCATTGTCCGTGGATGGCGATGAATAACCTGAAAAATCTGGCGGAGTGTCTGGAAAAACAGACCGGCGAGATTCTGATTGACGAGTCGGTGCGTGTTAAGGCGCTGCGATCGGTACAGCGTATGCTGGATTTTTCACGCGAGCAGGGCTTGGTGAAAACCGATAAATAACCAACGGAACCGCGTTGTTTTTCGCGGTTTTTTATTGTGAACAGGCCGGGTTGAGGGTACTAGTTCTCGAACCCGGCCTGTTGAGAATTTTTGAGGTCGCTTTTGGCTCTGATTACGCCGCCTAAAAACATCAAACGCGTGCTGGGAATCGACCCCGGGTCGCGCAAAACCGGATTCGGGGTGATCGAATCGGGGCGTTATCACCCCAATTATCTGGTCAGCGGCGTGATCCGCGTCGAGAAGTTGAGCGGAGCGGAGCGGCTGAAAGTCATCTTTGAATCGGTCTGCCAGATTATCGACCAGTATCAGCCGAATGTGATGGCGATCGAGAAGGTGTTTGTGTATAAAAACCCCAACTCGGCCATCAAGCTCGGGCAGGCGCGCGGCGTGATTCTGTGTGCGGCGGCCATCAAGAATGTGCCGATTATGGAGTACACGCCCACACAGATCAAAAGCACGGTGGTGGGCAAGGGGCACGCCGGTAAAACGCAGGTGCAGTATATGGTGCAGAATCTGTTGAAACTGACCGATGCCCCGCAGGAGGACGCGGCCGATGCCTTGGCGTGCGCCTTGTGTCATGACCGTTATATGACGCTGGGATTGGATGCGGAAACGCTCTCCCGCGGCACTAAATTCTAAATTTAATGAAGGACGCTGGCTAAAGCATGATCGGATTTCTAAGGGGTAAACTGGCGCAAAAACAACCGCCGCTGTTGGTGATTGACGTCAACGGGGTAGGCTATGAGGTGGAAGCGCCGATGTCGACCTTCTATCAGCTTGAAAAGAGTGACGAGCCTGTTACCATTTTGACCCATATGCATGTGCGCGAAGACGCCATGCTGCTGTTTGGCTTTGCCACCGAATCCGAGCGCGTGTTGTTCAAAACGCTGCTGAAGGTCAACGGCGTGGGGGCCAAAATGGCGCTGGGGATTTTGTCGGCCATGTCGGTCAACGAGTTCTGCACGGCGGTGGAACGCGACGACATCACCGCGCTGACGCGCATTCCCGGTGTCGGCAAGAAAACGGCGGAGCGTCTGTTGATCGAGATGCGCGACCGTTTGAAAGCGGTGGTGGATGCCGGGTTGATACGTTACCAATCGACCGGCAGCGGTGATCTGTTTACGCCTCCGGCGGCCGTTCCGTCTTTCAACAGTGTGCAGCAGTCGGCGTGCGATGCGTTGGTGGCATTGGGTTACAAAACCCCGCAAGCGGAAAAAATGGTGCAAAGTGTGTTTGACGAGTCGTTGTCGCTGGAAGAGGTCATCAAGCGTGCCCTGCAGGGAGTCAAAATCTAAATGATTGAAACCGATCGCATTATTGGTTCGCAGGAATCCACCGACGACATCTATGCCCAGCCGTCGGTGCGGCCGACGCAGATTCACGAGTATATCGGCCAGAAAGCGGTGCGCGAGCAGCTGCAGCTGTCGATGGACGCCGCCAAAATGCGCAACGAACAGCTTGACCATGTGTTGCTTTACGGGCCGCCGGGGTTGGGGAAAACCACATTGTCGAACATTATCGCCCAGGAGATGGGCGTGACCTTGCGCCAGACCTCCGGTCCGGTTTTGGAGAAGCCCGGCGATCTGGCGGCGATTCTGACGCGTCTGGAACCGCATGACGTATTGTTCGTTGACGAGATTCACCGTTTGAGTCCGATTGTCGAAGAGGTGCTTTATCCGGCAATGGAGGATTTCCAGCTGGATATTATGATTGGCGACGGCCCGGCGGCGCAGAGCGTTAAAATCGACCTTCCGCCGTTTACGCTGGTGGGCGCGACCACGCGAGCCGGCCTGTTGACTTCGCCGTTGCGTGACCGTTTCGGTCTGGTGCAGCGGTTGGAATTCTACTCCGACGAGGAGTTGATGCAGATTGTGGCGCGTTCGTCCAATATTTTGGGGATGCACGCCGAGGTAAGCGGTGCGATGGAGATTGCCCGCCGTTCGCGCGGCACGCCGCGCATTGCCAACCGCCTGCTGCGTCGTGTGCGCGATTACGCCCAGGTGCGCGGCGACGGCATCATCACCGCCGAGATTGCCGATTTGGCGTTGAATCTGCTGGAGGTTGATCCGCTGGGCCTGGACAAAATGGATAGCCGCTATCTGCAAACCCTGATCGACAAGTTCGACGGCGGCCCGGTCGGCATCGACAGTCTGGCCACTGCGTTGGGCGAAGAGCGCGGCACGATTGAAGACGTCATCGAGCCATTTCTGGTGCAACAGGGTTTTTTGATTCGCAGTCCGCGCGGACGCATGGCGAGCCGCCGAGCCTATGAGCACCTCGGCCGCCTTTATCCGCAGGACGATTAGCGCGGGCATCACCGCCTGCAGCATGCTTTAAAACGACAGTGACATTAACGTGGGGGAAACATGAATACGGAATTGATGGATTTGATTTTGATGGCCAGTCCGGTGGTGCAGGCGGTGATGGTGATTTTGGCGTTAATGTCGATTGCAGCCTGGGCGGTGGCGCTAGCCAAATCCTATCAAGTGACCCAGGCGACCAAACAGGCGCAGCAATTCGAGCAGGTCTTCTGGCAGACGCCCGAATTGACGGGGCTGTTTAATCAGATGACCCAGCAAGCGGCGCAGGGCGGTCTGCCTCAGTCGGGCATGGCGGCGATTTTCGAGGCCGGTTTCCGCGAGTTTGTGCGTCTTAAAAAACAGGGAGTTTCCAACTCGTCCGACCTGATTGCCGGTGCGCAGCGCGCCATGAAAATTACCTTTTCCAAAAATGCCGATCACCTCGAAAACCGTTTGTCGTTGTTGGCAACGGTCGGTTCCTCCGCGCCCTATATCGGTCTGTTCGGCACGGTCTGGGGGGTCATGCACGCCTTTCAATCGCTCGGCAATGTGCAAAACGCCACCTTGGCGGCCGTGGCGCCGGGTATCTCCGAAGCGCTGATTGCAACCGCCATCGGCCTGTTTGCGGCGATTCCGGCGGTCATTGCCTATAACCGTCTGAGCACCCGTGTCGAACGCCTTTTGAGTGAATATGAAAATTTTGCCGAAGGTTTTCTGACGATTCTGCAGCGTCAGGCGCATGCGCTTGAACAAAATAATCCTATTAACGGTCAGTCAAACCAAGGTTGATGCAGATGATGAACAGCGGATTCAGAAGCCAGCGACATAAAAAACGTCTGATGGCGGAGATCAATGTCGTGCCCTATATCGACGTGACCCTGGTATTGTTGATTATTTTCATGGTGACCGCGCCGATTGTGCAGCAGGCAGTTACGGTGCAGTTGCCGCAGACGCCGGAGGTCAAGCAGCAGTCCAAAGCCAAATCGGTTGCCGACGAGTCAGTGCCGTTTGTGATTACCGTGACCGAAGAGGGGGCTTATACCACCTCGGCACAACCGGAGCGGGTGTTGAGCAGCAAGGAGCTGGCCGACTTGGTGGCCGAAGTGGTGGCGCGCGCCCAGTTGAACGCAGCTCAGCCCATCTATATTCAGGGGGACCGAGCTGCACCTTATGGCAAGGTGGTGCATCTGTTTACCGTGCTGAAGGTCAACGGAGTGGAGAACGTCTCTTTGATGACCGAACCGGAAGCGGAGGGGCAGTAGGATGATAGCGTTTATTGTCAGACATCCGCTGGCGGTGCTGTTGGCGGTGGTATTGCATCTGGTGGTCGTGGTGGCCGTGGCTTGGCAGTGGCAGACCCCATCGCAGGTGATTCATTTGAGTGGCGGCCATTCAGACCCCGTTAAAGAGGTTAAAACCATCGAGCCGATGCAGACCTTTACGGTGGACGCGTCTGCGGTGCAGCAGAAATTGGCGATGATCAAGGCCGAAGAGGAAGCCAAAAAGGCCGAGCAGAAGCAACTTCAGGCACAATCCGAGAAAGAAAGAGTCAGATTGGCCGAGCTTAAGCGTCAGCAGGAACTCGAGCGTAAAAAAGCCGAAGAGGCCAAGCAACAGGCGCAACAGCAGCAGCGCAAAGCCGAGGCCGAAAAACGCAAGGCGGAAGAAGCCAAGCGTTTGGCAGATATTGAGAAGCAGCGTGTAGAGGCCGAGAAAAAACGTGCCGAAGCGGAAAAAGCCAAAGCCGAAAAAGCGCGCAAGGAAGCGCAGTTGGCCGAGCAGAAGCAACAGCAGGCCAAAGAACTGATTGCCAAGGCGGAAGCGCAGCGCAAGCAGGAAGAAGAGAAGAAAAAAGCGCTGGAAGCCGAGATAGCGCGTAAAGCGGTCGAGAAGCAGCAGTTGCAGGAAGCGACCTTGCAGGCCATGCTCGAAAAGGAGCAGGCGCAGCAGAAAGCCGATCTGCAACGCCAACTGGCTGCCGAAGAGTCACAGCGCCGCGAAGCGCAAAAACGTCAGCAGCTGCAGTCGCTGAAAGAAACTTATGTGTCGGCGATTGCCGCCAAGGTCAAGGATAACTGGCGTACCCCGGCGCGCATTTCCGAGCAGGCGCAGTGTGAACTGGACATCACCCAGTCGCCGGGCGGACGTGTCACCAGCGTCAAGGTGCTCAACTGCAACCAGTTTGCCAACGACCAGTTCAAGGAGGCGGCCCAGAAAGCGGTTTACCGCTCCGAGCCGCTGCCTGAACCGCCGGTACCGGAACTGTTTGAGCGAAATATCAAGTTTGTCTTCAAACCCTGACGGGAGGCTTGAGATGGCTTTCGGTTATGCGAGAGCCGCTTGAGCCTATGGCAAAGTTTGAGTAGAGTGACATTTACAAAATCAACCAAAGGTTTTATCACCATGCAATTGTTGAAGGCTAAACCCGGCCTGTTCAAAAGTATCATGCTCACCGCCGGTCTGGCGGGAATGTTCGGCATTATGCTGCCGACCCAGGCGCAGGCGCGCCTGACCATCGAAATTAACGAAAGCTACGAAAACGCCCTGCCGATTGCGATTGTGCCGTTTGCGTCCAATAGTGCCGCTATGCCGGAAAATATCGCGCAGATCGTGCGCGACGACCTGCGCCGCAGCGGCAAGTTCAAACCGCTGCCTGTGGGCAGTTTGCCGGCGCAGCCGAGTCTGGCCGAAGAGGTCGATTTTGCGCAGTGGCGTCCGTTGGATATCGACAATATGCTGATCGGCAAGGTGGTTGATATGGGCAACGACCGCTACCAGATCGAGGTGCGTTTTATGGACGTGCTGCGCAAACAGCAGGTGTTCGGCAAGCGCTGGAGCAACATTCCCGGTAGACAACTGCGCCAGATCGGCCACTTGATCAGTGATCTGATATATGAAGAGCTGACCGGCGTACGTGGCGCCTTCAATACGCAGATCGCCTATGTGACCTTGAAGAACGAAAACGGCAAACGCCGCTATACGTTGGAAGTGGCGGATGCCGACGGTTACAACCCGCAGCCGATTCTGCGCTCGCCCAAGCCGATCATGTCGCCTTCCTGGTCGCCGGACGGCAAAAAGCTCGCCTATGTCTCCTTTGAAAAGGGGCGCTCGTACATTATTGTGCAGAGTCTGGACGGCAAGTACCGTGAAACCCTGGCGAGCTTCACCGGCATCAACGGGGCGCCTGCCTGGTCACCGGACGGTCAGAAAATGGCGATGACGCTTTCCAAAGACGGCAGCGCCGACATTTATGTGATGGACTTGCAGACGCGCGCCCTGAAACGCGTGACCCGCGACTGGTCGATCGAAACCGAAGCGGCCTGGGCGCCGGACGGGCGCTCCATCTATTTCAACTCCGACCGCCGCGGCCAGCCGCAAGTCTTCCAGGTGTTACTGGAAACCGGCGAGATCAAACGCATCACCTATGAGGGGCGTTACAACGCCAATCCGGAAGTCTCGCCAGATGGCCGTTATATTGCCGTGGTGCACGGGCAAGGCGGTTTCAACATTGGGTTGCAGGATCTGCAGACCTCGCAGTTCAATGTGCTGACGCATACGTTCCTCGACGAGTCGCCGACCTTTTCGCCCAACGGCGAGATGATCCTGTATGCCATGAACCAGAATGACAAAGGCAAACTGGCGATTGTATCGCCGGACGGCAAAACCTCGCAGGTTCTGAGCGTGCAGGACGGTCAGGTGCGCGAGCCGGCGTGGGGGCCTTTCCTGAACCGTTAAGTGTTACCGTGTGAAAACAAATTATCAGAGCAGTTGCTGCAAATTTATTAAAGAATTAGGGAATAACGCATGACAACATCGTTGAAAAAAACATTTCTGCTGGCGGCGATGATGGCCGCTTTGACAACTTTAAGCGCCTGTAGCACGCCGGGTGGCGGCGCTGAAGGCGGCAGTGATACCGATTTGCAACCGCTGGAACAGCAGATGGATGGCCAGGGAACAGGTGCAAGACCGGGTGAAGATGTCGATTTGGGCGTGGAAATCCACGGCATCGAAATCGGCAATGGTGTGGCGGACGGCAGTGCTTTGGGGCAGGATGCACAAGGCGTGATGACTTATCAGCCGGTTGTCTATTTCGGTTTTGACCAATCGATTTTGAGCGAAGAGAACACGGCGTTGGTCAAGCATTATGCCCAGGTGTTGATGGACAATCCGGACAAAACGGTGAAATTGGAAGGGCATACCGACGAACGCGGTAGTCCGGAATACAACCTGGCACTGGCCGAGAAGCGCGCCAAGGCGGTGGCGCAGGTGATGATGCTGTTTGGCGTCAATGAGAAGCGCATTGAAGTGATCAGTTTTGGTGAAGAGCAACCGGCCGCACTGGAACACACTGAAGAGGCCTGGACCTTGAACCGTCGCGTGGAAATTAAAATCCACTAATGTCCAACGCTACCATCAGGAATGCGAACATGAAAAACACACCACTTAAATGGGCGATGCTTGCGGCTTTGGCGGCAAATCTGACGCTTCAGGCGGCGCAGGCGGCACCGCAGGGTTCGATTGAAGAGCGCTTGCAGCGTTTGGAACGCATGGCGGACAATCCGGTATTGTTGCAGCTCACGCAGCGTCTTGAACAGCAGCAGCGCCAGATTCAGGAGCTGCAGGACAAGATGGATCGGCTACAGCGTGACCAGCAGCGTTTTATCCAGCAGGCCGGCGAGCGTTATACCGAAACCGATCAGCGTATCAGTGTATTGGAGCAACAAACCAAAACTCAGCAGGCCGCACCGGCACCGCAAGCAGGGCTACCGGCTGTGGCCAGTCCGCTAGTCGCCACGCCGGCGGCATCGGCTGCAACGCAACCGACTGCACAAGCTGCGCCGCCGGTTTCCAAAGTCATCAAAACCCGTGCGGCGACCGCCGAGGAAAATACCCTTTACCAGAACGCTTTCGCACTGATGCGTGCGGCGAAATATGAAGAGTCGATTGCCGCCTTTGAAGGCTTTGTTGAAAAATACCCGGACAGCTCTTTGGCGAGTAATGCCAGTTACTGGGCGGGCGAGGGGTATCTGATCCGCAAAGACAATCAAAAGGCCTTGCAGGCGTTTGAGCGTGTGCTGGAGCAGTATCCTGATTCTGCCAAAGCGCCGGACGCCATGTTGCGTGCCGCCGACAGTCTGCAAAATATGCAGAAAACGGCAGAAGCGCAAGCACGCTACCGTAAGGTGGTGGAAGCCTATCCGGAAACGCGTGCCGCACAAAGCGCGCAAAAGCGTCTTGGTAATCAATAACGAATAAGTGAAACAAGTAATGCACGTAAACGCATCTAAAAAAGCGGTTATCTTACTTTCCGGCGGTTTGGATTCCGCCACCGTATTGGCCATTGCCAAAAGCGAAGGCTACGAGTGCCACACCATCAGCTTCGATTACGGTCAGCGCCACCGTGCCGAGCTGGATTTTGCGGCCGCCTTGGCGAAGCAGCAAGGCGCGGCCAGCCATCGTGTGGTGCAGGTGGACATGAGCCAGATCGGCGGCTCGGCGTTGACCGACAGTTCGATTGCCGTGCCGGTGGACGGCGTGGATAAGAACCAGATTCCGGTGACCTATGTGCCGGCGCGCAATACCGTGTTTTTGTCGTATGCCTTGGCGTTGGCAGAGGTGCTGGGCGCCAACGATATCTTTATCGGTGTTAATGCCGTGGATTACTCAGGCTATCCCGACTGCCGTCCGGAATTTATCGAAGCCTTTGAGAAAATGGCCAATCTGGCCACCAAAGTAGGGGTGGAAGGGCAGCATCTGCATATCCGTACGCCATTGATTGCGATGACCAAGGCTGAGATTATCCAGACCGGTTCGCGCCTCGGGGTGGATTACAGTTTGACGGTTTCCTGTTATCAGGCCGACTCTGAAGGACGCGCCTGCGGCGTGTGCGACTCCTGCCGTTTGCGCAAGCAGGGCTTTGCGGATGCCGGCTTGAGTGACCCCACGCGTTATCAAGTGTGAATCTGTTTGAATCGCGTTGATTGGCACGCGGTTGCCCGTCTTTGCGCTAAACAGTAATAAAAACAATCGCTTGTTTTGCGGCGGTTTGGGTGGCCGATGACAACGTGCAATAAGTGGCGCAAAAAAACGCTAAAAAACACAAAAAACGCTTGCACTGCTAGGTCAGCGATGTATAATACGCCCCATTCCAAGAGGGGTCGTTAGCTCAGCCGGTAGAGCAGTTGACTTTTAATCAATTGGTCGGGCGTTCGAATCGCCCACGACCCACCATCCTTACTCAGGACGCTTGGAAACGTAATAGAGTTACCTTAAACATCACGCTTAAGTTAACGCTTTTACAACGTGCAAAACTTACAATATGGGTCGTTAGCTCAGCCGGTAGAGCAGTTGACTTTTAATCAATTGGTCGGGCGTTCGAATCGCCCACGACCCACCATATTTAGAAACCCCGCATGGTTCGCCCTGTGGGGTTTTTTATTATCCGGATTAAATAAGTAGTGCTCATAAAAAAACCGCCATTTGGCGGTTTTAGTTTAGGTCGGCGATCACGTTACAAGTGGGCGTCGGCAATGGCGCGCAATTTGGAAACCGACAGGCCGGCCTCGTTGGCAAAACCTAGCGCACGCTTCAGGCGCGCCGGCGCGGAGCGCCCCATGCAGCCGTGCTGCAGGTCGCCGTTAATGGCCTCATGCAAGCCGTTCATCAAGCGCTCGCGGTCGTTCTCCATACCGGTTAGCCAGTCCTGGATATTGAGTACGTCTTTTGCCACCGCGTTCATGACCGCACTATGCCGGTTCATCAAGGCTTCCACGTTGCCGCCCACTTCCAGGCCGGCGATATTGGTGGTGAGGATATAGAGGTTCTTGCGGACCAGTTCGTAATTCAATTCGTCGGCACTGTCGAGGATGAAACAGGGAATATCGAGACTTGCCAGTGCATCGAACACCAGGCGTGCATGTTGGCCGTAAATAGGGGATGGCAGCACCACCTTGCTGTCCATGCCTTTTTTCTTTTCGAACCAGACCGAGATGACCGTCGGGTCTGCAAAACCAGCGGCTTGCCAATCGCGCGGCAGCAGTTCGTTTTGCAGCAAAATGACCTTGTCTTTCCAGGCTTGCGGGCAGGCAGCAAGTACCGCGTGAATATCCGCTTCGGCCACGGCAATCAACACCGCTTTAGGGGAGGGATAAGTCTGGGCGACCGATTGCATATCCATGTCACGCGTCACCGGCACGACCGGATGACCGCTGCGCAGAAAGCCGCGGGCAAAAACGCTGCCCAGTTCACCGAGGCCGACGACAATAATTGGCTCTTTCATTACGTTGTCCTTTTGTCCTTGTTTTTTGCACCAAAATGGAAACTTTTGGTTTGTATTTACTGCTAAAATATTTTTCATTTGAATCGCACAGGATATTAGCAGTGAATCAACAAAAAGCAAAGTTTACCTGGCACTATTACGGCATGGCTTTGGGCGCGCTTTTGGCGATGCTGGCGGGAACCGTCGGCTCGATCGGCGGCGTGGTCTCGGGCCTGGCATTCGGCATTCTGTGTCACCCTAAATTGCAATTTCGCGGGGTTGGCCGTTTTGTCTTTTTGGTGCTGTTTGCGATTTTATATATATTCGCGTTTCCGGACCCAGAGGTCATCCGCGAAATGATGGCACAGCCGGGTTAAGTATGGTGTCGAAAGCACTCGAAGATTACCTCAAAATCATTTACAAACTCGAAGGTCGGACCCAGCACGACAAGGGCGTGCAAACCTCCGTGATCGCCGAGCGTTTGGGCATCTCCCAGGCATCGGTCTCCAATATGCTCAAAAAGCTCGCCGAACAGGGGTATATCGTTTACGAACGTTATTACGGTGTTAGCCTGACTGACAGCGGGCGCAAAATCGCTTTGAATATGGTGCGCAAGCACCGCATTCTGGAGTTGTATCTGGTGGAGCGTCTCGGCTATTCGTGGGACGAGGTGGATGAAGAGGCCGAGGTGCTGGAACACTCCATTTCCGACAAGCTCGTCAACCGTATGTGGGACGATCTGGGGCAGCCGACGCAGGATCCGCACGGTTCGCCGATTCCTTCGCCTGAGGGTGAATTGGAAACCAATGATTGGCAGCCGTTGACGGAGATGCCGCTGCAGCAGCCGTTGACGGTCAAACGCATCAAAAACCGCAGTCCTGAAGAGCTGCGTTATCTGGCATCGATCGGTTTGACGACGGGGTCGCAAGTGGTGGTCAGAAAAGTCGCACCGCTAAACGGCCCCTTGTTGGTTGAAATTGACGGCAACGAGTTGAATGCCATTGATTACCGTTTGGCAACGGCGCTGATGGTGAGTGTTTAAGACGGGAAACGGACATGAATCAGCGATCATTTGAAGAGTTACTGGAAGGTTTGACGACCGCGGTGGTGTGGATTCGCGGTGACGAAACCATCGGTTACATGAATATTGCCGCCGGCGAGTTGTTTCAGACCAGTACCAGCCGTATTGTCGGCACCCCTTGGCGCGCTATTTTGCCGGGGTTGGTGCCGGATCTGCACAAGGCGGACGAGCAGAAACTGACCATTCACGAATATGCTGTGCAGCTACCGGATTGCAGCAAGGTGCGCGTCAGCTGCACCTTGTCGCCGTATGAGGTGAATCACAAAAGCGGTTGGCTGATGGAGATTTTCAATACCGAGCGTCATCACCGTATTGTCGAAGAGGACGAACGCTGGCATCAGTATGAAGCGGGTAATCTGCTGGTGCGTACGCTGGCGCATGAGGTCAAGAATCCGCTGGCCGGGATTCTGGGGGCGACGCAGCTGTTGCAGAAACGCCATGCACCGGATGACAAGGATCAGGCGTTTCTCGATATTATCGCCAAAGAGGTAGGACGCCTCAAAAACCTGGTGGATCGTATGCTCGGCCCCAAGCAGACCGCCGAGAAAGAGCCGCACAATATCCACGAGCTGATTCGCTACGTCTTGCAGATTATCGAGGGCGAGAAACCCGCGAATGTCTATATCAAACTGGATTACGACCCGAGTATTCCGGAAGTCAGCATCGATTTTGAGGCGATGGTGCAGGCGATTCTGAATCTGCTCAAAAACGCCATTCAGGCGATGGAAAAACACGGCGGCCTGATTACCATCAAAACCCGTGTGGAGCGCAAATTTACGCTGGGGACGCGCACCTTCCCGCTGGTGGCGGTCATCAGTATCACCGATGAGGGCGAGGGCATTCCCGACGAGGTGTTCGACTCGATTTTCTATCCGATGGTGAGCAGCAAAAAAGAGGGCTCGGGGCTCGGTCTGCCGGTGGCGCAGAATGTGTTGCGCCAGCACGGCGGCCTGATTGTGGCGGAAAGCGAGCCGGGCAGGACTGTTTTTAATGTGTATTTACCTTTGAACACTTAACTATTATTTATTGAGGATTGAAACCGTGCAGAACGAAGAAGAGATGCTACCGGTCGTATGGATTGTCGACGATGACGCCTCAATCCGCTGGGTATTGGAAACCGCGTTGGAAGACAAACCCTATGCGCTCAAGGTCTTCGATTCACCTCTGTTGGCGCTGAAATCGTTCGAGCAGGCGCCGCCTACCGTCATTATCAGTGACGTGCGCATGCCGGATATGGATGGCTTGACGTTTATGGAAGCCATCCATGAAAAGGACAAGGCGATTCCGGTCATTATTATGACCGCGCATGCCGACCTGGATACCGCGGTGAAGTCCTACCAGAGCAAGGCGTTTGAGTATCTGCCCAAACCGTTTGATCTGGACGAGGCGATCGGCCTGATCGACCGCGCCATCAAACGTAAGTTGTCGGGCGGTATCAAATCGTCACGCCGCAAAAAACCGCAGGACAAGCAGCCGCTGAATATCATCGGGGTGGCGCCGGCGATGCAAGAAGTGTTCCGCATCCTCGGGCGCGTGTCGCAGCTGGATGTGACGGTGCTGATCAACGGTGAAACCGGTACCGGTAAGGAGTTGGTGGCGCAGGCGCTGCACGAGCTGAGTCCGCGCGCCGAAGGGCCCTTTGTGGCGCTGAACACCGCGGCCATTCCGCGCGAACTGCTTGAGTCGGAACTGTTCGGTCACGAAAAAGGCGCCTTTACCGGAGCGCATTCGCAGCGCATCGGCCGCTTCGAGCAGGCCAACGGCGGCACGCTGTTTCTGGACGAAATCGGTGATATGCCGGTGGATTTGCAGACCCGTCTGCTGCGTGTTTTGAACGACGGCAGTTTCTATCGCGTCGGCGGCAAGAACCCGATCAAAACCGATGTGCGCATTGTCGCTGCGACCCACCAGAATATGGAGCAGTTGGTGCGCGAAGGGCGTTTCCGTGAAGACTTGCTCTACCGCCTGAACATTATCCGCATCAAGGTGCCGGCATTGCGCGAGCGCCGCGAAGATATTCCGCTGCTGTTGCGTTTCTATCTGGAAAAGGAGTCCAAGGCACTGGATTTGGAAGAGAAACAGCTGAGCAAAGAGGTGGAGCGTTTCTTGAGCAGTCTGCCGTGGCCGGGGAACGTGCGCCAGTTGCGCAGCCTGTGTACCTGGCTGACGATTATGGCGCCCGATAAGGTCGTGCAGATGGAGGATTTGCCGCTGGAATTGCGAAATCCGGTGGAAACCCGCGGCGCCGATGAACAGGATGACGACTGGCAGGCGCCGTTGCGTCGTTGGGCCGAGGCTTTTCTGCTTTCCGGCAAGGAAGGTCTGCACACGGCCGCCGAACCGCTGTTTGAAACGGTGCTGATCGAAGAGGCGTTGAAAATGAGTCATAACCATCGCCAGAAAGCGGCGGCTTTGTTGGGCTGGGGACGCAACACCCTGACGCGTAAATCCCAAGCGCTGGGGCTGGATGATTGATTCGGTTTATCCGGGTTTTAAAAACTCAACAGGCCGGGTCAAAAACAAGGCGCGCTAAACCATGATTTGGGAACTGGTACAGTACGCCATCACGCCGGTGCATTTGCCCTATGTGCGGCCGATGGGGTTTCTGAAAGAGGCGATTGCCACCGCGGCACGCAGCAAGCGTTGTCGTACAGCCTGGGCGCCGCATTATGCAAAATGTCGCGACCTTCTGCTGGCGGAGGCGCATGCCTGCGCAAACAAGCGCAAGGCGTTGATTTTCGGTGCCGGTACCCTCAACGATATTCCGTTGGCGGAACTGGCCACCCTGTTTGACGAGGTCTGGCTGGTTGACCTGGTGTTTCTGCCAGCCGCCCGTAAAAGGGCGCGCGGTTTTGCCAATGTGCGCCTGATCGAACACGATGTGACCGAGTCGATGTCCGCTTTTTATCAGGGCGAGCTGCTTGTGGCGATGCCGCAACGTTGGCTGAATGATAAAGACATTGACTGGGTGGTGTCGCTGAATCTGCTTACACAGTTGCCTACTATGCCGCTTGCCTGGTTGCGCAAACGTCGGACACAGGATGAGAACGTGCTTGAAAACATTGCGAAGGGGTTATTGCAGGCGCATATCGCTTATTTACAGGCGTTCCAGGCGCCGGTGGTATTGATTGCCGACCGCGAGGCGCAGCGTTTTGACCGCGAAGGGACGTGCCTGGAAACCTTTGAACTCTGGTGGGGGCTGCCGGTTTTGGCGGCCGAGGAAAGTTGGCACTGGAGCCTGGCCCCTTTGGGGGAAATGGCTCGCGATTTTGCACAAACCCACCGGGTCGGCGTCAATCGCTGGCAGCGTTCAATCTCCTCATGACCCGGCCTGTTCGGTTTTAGATTTTCATTTTCACACGTCTTTTTGTCTTTTAGGTTGAATGCATGCCTCACACATCCCCGAATTCCCACGCTGCCAGATTGCAAACCGATTTTGATGTGGTGATTGTGGGCGCCGGTCCGGGCGGGTTGATGGCTGCCGAGGTGCTCGCCGAAAAAGGCTATCGCATCGCCGTGTTTGATGCCATGCCTTCGGCCGGGCGCAAGCTGCTGCAGGCCGGACGCGGCGGTTTGAATTTGACCCACAGCGAACCCAAGACGGACTTTATGCAGCGCTATGGTGAAGCCTCGGGGTTGATTGCCAGCTGGCTTGCGGAGTTTGACGCCGATGCGCTGCGCCAATGGGCAGCCGGTTTGGGGGTGGAAACCTTTGTCGGTTCTTCCGGACGGGTCTATCCGGTGACGATGCAGGCCGCGCCCTTGTTGCGCCATTGGCTGCAACGCCTTAAAGCCGGCGGGGTGCGTTTTCATATGCGTCACCGCTGGTTGGGTTGGGATGCTAATAACCGTCTGATATTTGAGCAGGCGGGCGGGCGGGTCGTCGTCAGTGCCGCTGCGACGCTGCTGGCGCTGGGCGGTGCCAGTTGGCCGCGTTTGGGTTCCGACGGGCAGTGGCGGACTTTGCTGGAAAATCGCGGGATTCAGGTCAGCCCCTTTCAACCGAGCAATTGCGGGTTTAATGTGCCGTGGAGCCCGGTCTTTCAAGAGCGTTTTGCCGGCGAGCCGCTGAAGAACGCGGTGTTTTCGTTCACTGACCATCACGGCCAGTGCTGGCACAAACAGGGCGAGGCGATGCTGACGCAAAACGGCGTGGAGGGCAGCGCCATTTACGCTTTATCCGCCCCTTTGCGCGAATCGATATCGGCGCAGGGGACGGTGACGCTCGCTGTCGATCTGCTGCCGCACAAAGCGCCGGAAGCGTTGCTGACGAAACTCGCCAAGCCGCGCGGCAAGCAGTCGCTGGCATCGCATTTCAAACGCTGCGGACTGTCCGCACTGCAGGTCGGCTTGTTGCGCGAAGTGCTGACGCCGGAAGCGTTGCAGGACGCGCAGCAGGTCGTCAAAACACTCAAACATTATCCGTTGCCTCTTTCTGCGCCGCGCCCGATCGAGGAGGCCATCAGCACTGCCGGCGGCGTCGCGCTGTCCGAATTGGATGACGCCCTGATGCTGAAAAAATTGCCCGGCGTGTTTGCCGTGGGGGAGATGCTCGATTGGGAGGCGCCGACCGGCGGTTATCTGCTTACGGCGGTGATGGCGAGCGCCAAGGTGGCGGCGGACGGGGTGGACGCCTTGCTAAAATCTGCGCAGGGTCAATAAAGTCCGCAAAAAACCACACTTGTTTGCTACTTGGGTTTGTCTTCGCTGGCAGTTTGGTTAAACTGAACAGGCCGGGTCAAACAGTGGAGTTGCCATGCGTTCAAGTTCTTCCTCTTCCGAATCGTCATCTCAATCGACATCCCAGACGTCATCCCAGACGTCATCCCAGACGTCATCCCAGACGTCGTCTTTACCTGCCTCATTCTATGAAGGCTTGCGCGTGCCGCTTGCCTCGCTCTATCAACGCTGCGACTTGAGCGCGTTGGCGTTCCAAACGACGCAGGAGCTCTCGCCGCTGACGGAGCGGCTCGGGCAGCAACGCGCCATGGAAGCACTGCAGTTCGGCATCGGCATGGCGCATGAAGGCTACAATCTCTATGTGCTCGGTTCGAGCGGTCTGGGCAAGCACACCGCCGTGACGCGTCTGCTGCAGCAACAGGCCAAGCAGGAAAATGAACCGTTTGACTGGTGTTATATCAATAATTTCGAACAGCCGCACAAGCCGATCGTGCTGCGTTTGTCGAAGGGCGCCGGCCATCAGTTGCAGCAGGCAATGCAGCGTTTTGTCAGCGACATTCTGGTGGCGATTCCGGCGGCTTTCGAGAGTGACGAATACCGCAATGCCTTTCAGGCGATCCACGACGAGTACATCAAACGCGAAGACCGCGCGCTGGAGGAGATCGCCGCCAAGGCCGAGAGCAACAATATCTTGATGCTGCGAACCTCAAACGGCTGGAATCTGGGGCCGAAGAAAGAGGATCATGCGATGACGCCGGAGGAGTTTCAGGCGTTGCCGGATGAGGAGAAACAGGTCATCAGCCGGGTGGTGGAAGAGATTCAGGACGAGTTGAAGAACCTGCTGCTGAAAATTCCGGTGTGGCAGAAGGAGTCGCGCGAGCAGGTCAAGCAGCTTAATCGCGAGGTCACGCAGACTACGGTGTCGCACTATGTACTCGATCTACAGGCGGACTACCGACAGCAGGCCGAGGTCATGGCGTTTATCGAGCGCGTTAAACAGGACATGATCGAAAAGGTCGAGGTGCTGCGCAAATATGCCGCCGAGAAAAAACCGACCGCGCAGAGCGCCAGCCAGATTATGGCCGATTTTGTCGAATATCAGGTGAATGTGCTGGTGGATAACGGTGCAACCGAAGGCGCACCGGTGGTGTTCGAGGATAACCCGACCTATCAGAATCTGATTGGGCGGATTGAGCATATAGCCCAGTTTGGGGCTTTGCTGACGGATTTCTCGCTGATCAAGCCGGGCGCGCTGCATCTGGCGAATGGCGGTTATCTGATTCTGGATGCCCAGAAAGTGCTGACCTCCTATTACGCCTGGGAGGGGCTGAAGCGCGCCTTGCGTTCGCGCGAGATCAAAATCGAATCGCTGGAGCAGGTGCTGAGTTTGGCGAGCACCACATCGCTGCAGCCGGAACCGATTCCGATCGATGTCAAAGTGGTGCTCACCGGCGGACGCCTGCTGTATTTTTTGTTGAAGCAGTACGATCCGGAATTTGACCGTCTCTTCAAAGTGGCGGCGGATTTTTCCGAGGATATGGCGCGCGATGCCGATTCCATGCCGTTGTATGCCCGCATGATTGCCGGATTGCAGCAGGAGAATGGCTTGTTGCCGTTGCAGCGCGACGCGGTCGGGCGGGTGATTGAGCAGAGTTCGCGTATGGCCGATGACGGCGAAAAGGTGTCGTTGCATATGGGCGGTCTGGTCGATCTGCTGAAAGAGGCAGACTATTGGGCGCGGCAATCTCAGCAGGCCGTCATCGACAGGGTTGCGGTACAAAAAGCGATAGATATGCGGCTGGAACGTATGGGGCAGATTCGCGAGCGCTATCAGGAAGCGGTTTTGAAGGGCATTTATCTGGTCAAGACCGAGGGCGTTGAGGTGGCGCAGGTTAACGGCTTGAGTGTGATTCAGCTGGATGATTATGCCTTTGGGCGTCCTTCGCGCATTACCGCCACGGCGCGCCTGGGCAGCGGCAAGGTGATTGATATCGAGCGCGAGGTCGAATTGGGCGGTGCCATCCATTCCAAAGGGGTGATGATTTTGTCTTCCTACTTGGCGTATCGTTATGCCAAACAGCGGCCTTTGGCTCTGGCGGCCACGTTGGTGTTTGAACAGTCTTACGGACAGGTGGAAGGCGATAGCGCCTCGGCCGCGGAACTGTGCGCGCTGCTGTCGGCCCTGGCGGACATTCCGTTAAAGCAGAGTCTGGCGGTGACCGGTTCGGTGAACCAGCATGGTGAAATCCAGGCGATTGGCGGCGTCAATGAAAAGATTGAAGGCTTTTTCGATATCTGCCAGGCACGCGGCCTGAATGGTGTTCAGGGGGTGATTATTCCGGCGGCGAACCGGCCGCACCTGATGCTCAAGCAGGCGGTGGTGGAGGCCGTTGAGCGCGGCGAATTTGCCGTCTATGCGGTGACGCATATTGATGAGGTGATGGCGTTATTGACTGGTTTGCCGGCGGCTAAAGACGGACACTATTCGCCGGGCAGTTTTAACGCATTGATTGCGGCGCGCATAACCGAATTGGATCAATTGCGGGTGCAATATGCCCAAGAGGAAAAGCCGTTGGCAGACCCGTCGGGCGCCAAGAAAAAGTCTAAAAAGACGGTTCCAAAAAAATAGCTGAAAAACTCAACAGGCCGGGTGTTGCGGTTATTGGTTGATGCTAGGGGCAAAAAAATACCGCGCAGAAACAGCGTTTCTTGCGCGGTATTTTTATGTTTAAACGAGGTAGTGCGTGTAATTACAGCGCTTCTTCACCTGTTTCGCCGGTACGGATACGGACGGTCTGTTCGATATTGGTCACGAAAATCTTGCCGTCACCGATTTTACCGGTTTGCGCCGCGTTGATAATGGCTTCGACCGCCGCCTCGACGATGCTTGAGGCAACGGCGATTTCCAGTTTCAATTTGGGCAGAAAATCGACTACATATTCAGCTCCGCGGTACATTTCGGTGTGGCCTTTTTGACGGCCATAGCCTTTGACCTCGGTGACCGTCATGCCGTGAATGCCGATGTCATGCAGGGCATCGCGTACATCATCGAGTTTAAAAGGTTTAATAACGGCGGTAATCAGTTTCATTATTGCTCCTCGTTTGAAAAGTTGACCTCGGCAGCCGTCTGGGCATCCGGGTAGCGTGCGATTTTTTGGCCTAGTTTGATCGGGGTGTCATGGTGAATCTGCCCCAACTCGGGTAGTTGACCGCTTGGCGTTAATAATACCACGGTTGAGCCCATATTAAAGCGCCCGATTTCATCGCCTTTTTGATATTCGAGGTTTTGTGCGCTGTAATCCCAATGGGTCAGGGTCGGCTCGTATTCCGGGGTGATTTTGCCTTCCCAGACGGTTTCCATGCTGCCGACGAAAACTGCGCCGACCATCACCAGACAGAAAGGCCCGTGGGCATTTTCAAAACGGATGACAATACGTTCGTTGCGGGCAAACAGCCCTTCAATATTGCGCACTGTGGCCGGGTTGACCGCAAACAGGTCGCCCGGTACGTAGGTCATCGAAATCAGCTTGCCGTTGGTGGGCATATGAATGCGATGGTAGTCTTTAGGAGACAGGTAAATCACCGCCGCATCGCCGTTATGGAACTGTTTGGCGTAGCTGATGTCGCCGCCCACCAGCGCTTCCACCGTGTAATCGTGGTATTTGGCCTGGATGATTTTGTTGTGTTCGATATGGCAGGATTGGCTGATCAGACCGTCTACCGGACTGACCCAGACCTGCGGATCCCAATCGATCGGACGCAGGTGCGGCTTGAGTTCACGCGTGAAGAAAGCATTGAAGTGCGGATAGGACTCGATGTCTTCTTCCAAGGCTTCGCTGACGTCGATTTTATAGAGTTTGGTCAGTAACTTGATGGTGTTGTTTTTGATCCAAGGGGTCTCCACATGCATGAACCAATGCATCCATTCCGAGAGCAGATGTTTGGGGATCAGGTACTGCGGTGTAACCTTGAAAAAGTCCATAAACTTCATGGTAGGCGTTCTTTTTTCTTAATCTAAAGTGGCGATTTTAATGTATAATCCCGCGAATTGATAGAACGTATTGTATTGAATCAATTTGATTTAAGTTTCATTAAGGAAAACCAAAGATGTCAGAAGTTAAAAAGGTCGTTTTGGCTTATTCAGGTGGTTTGGATACCTCGATTATCGCCAAGTGGCTGCAGGAAGAATACAAATGCGAAGTGGTCACGTTTACTGCCGATATCGGGCAGGGCGGTGAAGTCGAACCGGCGCGTGCCAAAGCACAGGCCATGGGCATTAAAGATATTTTTATCGAAGACTTGCGTGAAGAATTTGCGCGCGATTTCGTCTTCCCGATGTTGCGTGCCAATGCAATGTATGAAGGTGAATACCGTTTGGGTACGTCGATTGCACGTCCGTTGATCTCGAAACGTTTGGTGGAAATCGCCAAAGAAGTCGGTGCGGATGCGATTTCTCACGGCGCGACCGGTAAAGGCAACGACCAGGTGCGTTTTGAATTGAACGCCTATGCGTTGATGCCGGATGTGAAGGTCATTGCACCTTGGCGTGAGTGGGATCTGTTGTCGCGTGAGAAGTTGATGGCGTATGCGGAAGAACACAATATTCCGGTTGAGAAAAAACAAGGCAAGAAGTCGCCTTATTCGATGGACGCCAACCTGCTGCATATCTCCTACGAGGGCGGTATTCTGGAACATCCTGAAATGGAACCGGAAGAGGATATGTGGTTGTGGACCGTGTCGCCTGAGAAGGCGCCTGACCAGCCGACTTATCTGGAACTGACGTTCGAAAAAGGCGATATCGTCGCCATCAACGGCGAGAAGATGTCGCCTGCGACGGTCATGGAATATCTGAACAAGGTGGGCGGTGAGAACGGTATCGGCCGTGACGACATCGTAGAAAACCGTTTTGTGGGCATGAAATCGCGCGGCTGTTATGAAACACCGGCGGGCACGATTATGCTGAAAGCGCACCGTGCGATGGAATCTTTGACTCTGGACCGCAATGCGGCGCACCTGAAAGACGAGTTGATGCCGAAATATGCCGAGATGATCTATAACGGTTTCTGGTTCACGCCGGAGCGTGAAATGCTGCAGGCGTTGATCGACAAGTCGCAAGAGAACGTCAGCGGGAACGTACGCGTTAAGTTGTATAAAGGCAATGTGGTCATCGTAGGTCGCTCTTCCGAGAACAGTTTGTTCGACGAAATGATTGCCACTTTCGAGGAAGACGGCGGCGCTTATAACCACAAAGACGCGGAAGGCTTCATTAAGTTGAACGCGCTGCGCCTGCGTACTGCGGCCAAAAGACGCCTAAAAAAATAATACGGGTTACATGAACCGTACAGTCTTTAACCGTCCTAGCTTTAAACAGCTATTGCAAAGCCCAGCCCTGATGCTGGGCTTTGGTTTTGGTTCAGGGCTTGCAAAGAAGGGGCCCGGTACGGCAGGCACATTGTTGGGTCTGCTGTTGTTTGTGCCACTGTTGCAATGGAGCGAAGCGGCGGCCTGGACGGTGTTTATCCTCGGGACTTTGGGCGGCATTTGGATTTGTGGACGCGCATCAGAACTGCTGGGCGTGCATGATCATGGCGGGATTGTCTGGGACGAATTTGCCGGCATCTGGCTGGTGCTGTTGTGTTTGCCGCAGCAGACCTGGCATTACTGGCTACTGGCATTTGTATTGTTCCGCCTGTTTGATATCCTCAAGCCGTGGCCGATCCGTTGGGTGGATGCCCGTGTCGGCGGCGGTTTCGGCATTATGGTCGACGACCTGTTGGCGGCCGCGGCGACGATAGGATTTATTTGGGCAATCACAACCACTTTCAATTTGTCGTTTTAAAAGTCTTGGGTTATATTACGCATCACAAAAAAATAGTTTGGGAGTGGAGATAAAAGATGTTTATTCCATGCGAAGACGCTAAGCGTCTGATTAAAGAGAAAAGTGCACAATTAGTGGACGTTCGCACGCCTGAAGAATTTGCCATGAGCAAGTTGCCAGGTGCAATCAATATTCCACTGCAAGACATTGATCGAGTGGGTGAAAGTATTCTGGATAAGGATCTGCCTGTCATCGTGTTTTGCCGTTCAGGCCAGCGTTCGCATATGGCGATGCAGATTCTGATGTCTCAGGATTTTGACCAGGTGTATAACCTGGGGTCGTTTATGGCTTGGCATCAGTGCCCGGACATTTAAGAAACGGTCAGTTTCTTGCTGAAAAAGAGCGCCTAGGGCGCTTTTTTTTTAAGTGCGACTTTTAGTCGTCCCAAACTTCCGAAAAGGAGCGAAATCGATGAAATTGGCCCTGCATTGGCAAATCTTAATAGCGCTGCTATTGGCGGCGGTGATGGGAAGCTGGAGCGGTACCGAAGCAACCGTTTTCGGTATTCACTGGTTGGCGGTTTATACCTTTATCGGCACCTTGTTTCTGAATGCGCTGAAGATGGTGGTGGTGCCGCTGGTGATGGCGGCGATCATCACCGGCATCGGCAATATCGGCACGCAGGGCGGTTTTGGGCGTTTGGGCTTGAAAACGCTGAGTTATTATGTGGCCACAAGTTTTATCGCGATTATGGTGGGGTTGCTGCTGGTCAACTGGATTCAGCCGGGGGTTTCCGATCAGGCACCGCCGGTGATCGAAAGCAATGCAGCGGTGGCCCAGGCCGTTGCCGGCAAAGGTGTTGGCGATGTGGTGGAGGTGTTCCTTCGCATGATTCCTGCCAATGTGGTGGCCGCTGCGGCCAACGGGCAAATTCTCGGTTTGATTTTCTTTAGTCTGCTGTTTGGCTATTTCATGGCGCAAATCACCGGGCCGGGGCGCGATGCTTTGATGAATTTCTGGCAGGGCGTGTTTGATGTGATGATGCTGATTACCGCCTGGATTATGAAGTTCGCGCCCTTGGGGGTGTTTGGTCTGGTGGCGGCTTCGGTGGCGAAAACGGGCTTTGACCAGTTTGGCAATCTGGCCTTGTTCTTTATGACGGTGGTACTGGCCTTAGCCTTCCATTTTATAGTGGTGATGGCATTAATCCTGCGGTTTGTCGGCGGAGTGAAAAACCCCTGGCGCCATTATCAGGCAATGGCGCCGGCGTTGCTGACCGCCTTTTCAACCAGTTCGTCCTCGGCAACGCTGCCGGTCTCGCTGCGTGCGTTGGAGCACCGGGCGGGCGTTTCCAATCGCGTGACCAGTTTTGTACTGCCATTGGGGGCGACGGTCAATATGGACGGTACGGCACTCTATGAGTGCGTGGCGGCGGTATTTATAGCCCAGCTGTTCGGCGTGCCGCTGGATTGGGGTACGCAGCTGTTGATTGTGGTGATCGCTTTGACCACCTCGATCGGGGTGGCGGGGATTCCGTCGGCCAGCCTGGTGGCCATCAGCATCATCCTGGTGGCGGTCGGCTTGCCGGCTGAGGCGATTGGTTTGCTGTTGGTGGTGGACAGGTTGTTGGATATGTTGCGCACCGCCGTCAATATTTTCAGCGATTCGGTCGGTGCCGTGGTGATTGCCCGTTCCGAAGGCGAAAAAGACGTGCTGACCAACCGGATATTTTAATGTTGTCACTAGTGGGCCGGTATCGACCCGGCCTGTTGAGTTTTTGGGGACGAATTTACAACGATGAAAAAACAGTTTGCTGACATGCCCGTTTTACCGTCAGGCGAGAGCGCCTGCACGCTTCTGAAAAGCCTGATCGATGCGCATATTCAAACCATGCAGGACGATTTTGTGCAGGATTTAAGCCATATCAGCAGCGCTGCGGTGTATGCGGGTAATCTGGCGGTGGATGAGGTAGTGCATCTGCGTGATAACCTGTACCGTTGCGATTACAGTTATGACTGGCATATCGCCTGGACCTGTTCGGGCACGCAGGAGGCCGGACGGGTCAAGGAGAAGGTGCGTTTCAGTGTGGCGGGCGATGAAATCGATTTCAAATTCCTGAAGCTGGATCTTTGAACAAGCTGGAACTTCGAAGTTAGGTCGCGCTCGCTGAAAAAGGCAGCAGGGCGATACCCTCCGCGCTGACTTTCAGAATCCGGCTGTGCGGCGCATCCGCCTGCCAGTCGCCCAAAACCCAGCGATGTCTGGGTTGCTCGTCCACCTTTAAACGGTGATGCGCGGGGCGGTGAGTATGGCCGTGAATCAGGTGTTGGGCGTGCGGATAGCGCGCAAACAGCGCTTCAACAGCCGCCGCATTCACATCCATAATATTTTCCGCTTTATTGGCGCTATAGCGTTTGGATTTTTCGCGCATGTTCTGGCCGATCTGCAGACGCTTGTGCTGCGGCAGTCGCAAAAACAGCCACATCACCAGCGGATGACGCAGAATGCGGCGCATCTTCTGGTATTGTTTGTCATCAGTGCAGAGCGCATCGCCGTGCATCAATAGCAGTTCGTGACCATACAGCGTCAGCGCGTGAGGTTCTTGTAGCGGTTGGATGCCGCTCGCCTGCCAGAAACGTTGGCGCATCAGAAAATCGCGGTTGCCGAATTGCAGATAGAGTTTAACGCCTTGCTCACTCAGGTGCTTGAACGCGGCAATGATTTCGGCGTACTGTGTCAGTCCGACATCGTCACCTACCCACATTTCAAACAGGTCACCCAGAATATAGAGGGCCTCGGCTTTGGGCGCCTCGGTTTTCAGAAAAGCCAAAAACGCCTGATTAAGCGGATGAGAGGCTTCCGGCTGGAGGTGGACATCGGCAATGAACAGGGTGAATTTTTCCATGCCGCCATTTTAGCAGAGCCGCGTGCCGGAAGCGCAGTCCGAAAAACAAAAAACGGGCAATAAAGCCCGTTTTCAGTCGTGAAAATTGTCGGTTGCCGATCAATCTTCAATCAGGGTTGTGCCGGTAATCAGAATGTCTTCTACCGGAACGTCCTGATGGCCGCGGCGGCTGGTGGTTTGCACCTTGGCCATCGCATCGACCACGTCCATGCCGTCGGTGACTTTACCGAACACCGCATAACCCCAGCCTTGCATGTTCTTGCCGCTGTGGTTCAGGAAACTGTTGTCTTTGAGGTTGATAAAGAACTGCGTGGTCGCCGAGTGCGGGTCCATGGTACGTGCGTAAGCGATGGTGCCGCGATCGTTTTTCAGGCCGTTGTCGGCTTCGTTTTCAATCGGCTCGTCGGAAGGTTTGTCTTCCATGCCGGGCAACAGTCCGCCGCCTTGCACCATGAAGTTAGGGATGATGCGGTGGAAAAGCGTGCCTTTATACCAGCCGTCCATAACGTAATGAACAAAGTTTTCAGTGCCGATCGGCGCTTTTTCAGCATCTAGCTCAACAGTGATGTCACCCATAGTGGTATGGATAATGACCTTAGGCATGTTGGTTCCTTTTTGTTAGAGAGTAAAATAACGATTTAATTATTTGATTTGACGTACTTTTTCGATAATGACCGGCTCAAGCGGAACATCGCCGTAACCGTTTTTAAAACCGGTACGCACGTTGCGGATTTGGTTAACGGTTTTCATGCCCTGGATAACCTTACCGAAAACGGCGTAACCATAAGCGCGCGGGGTTTTTTCGCGGAAGTCCAAAAAGCTGTTCTGGGCGACGTTAATAAAGAACTGTGCGGTAGCAGAGTGCGGGTCGTTGGTGCGGGCCATCGCCACCGTGCCGATCTGGTTGCGCAAGCCGTTATCGGCTTCGTTCTGGATCGGCGCGCGGGTGATTTTTTTGCCCATGTCCGGGGTGAAGCCGCCGCCCTGAACCATAAAGTCGGCGATTACGCGGTGGAAAATGGTGCCGTCGTAAAAACCTTCATGCACATAGGCCAAAAAGTTTTCCACGGTCTTGGGGGCTTTTTCGGGATAGAGTTCGATCAGAATCGTGCCGTAATTGGTTTCCATCAACACCTGCGGATGGCCCTCTTTACCAGCGGTATCGCTATCGGATTGCGCGTGGGTTAGCGGGCTGGCAGTCAGGGTTAGCAGGGCAAGCGGCAAACTCAAAAATAGACGTCTCAACATGGTGATTCACTCCGAATACAGTCACAATTAGGTTACAATAGGCGCCATTCTAACACTTGGTTTTGCTGACCCCAATACTGTTTGCCAGAGTTTGAACGCTTTTAGGTCTATTTCAAGCATTTTGACAGGATTTGTTGAGCGTTTTGCGCTGCGGTTTTGAGCGACGAAAAAACTCAGCAGGCCGGGTGTTCGGCACATATTCCACGCACCGCATAAGGCGCGTTTTACTGACACAGATAGGCGAATAAGCATGACAGCACTGCATATTTACAATACCGAAACCCGTCAAAAAGAACTTTTTACCCCGATTCATCCCGGCAAAGTGGGCATGTATGTGTGCGGGGTGACGGTGTACGACCTGTGTCATATCGGCCATGCGCGTGTCATGGTGGTGTTTGATACGGTGGTGCGCCATCTGCGCGCATTGGGTTATGACGTGACCTATGTGCGCAACATCACCGACATCGACGACAAAATCATCAAACGCGCCCTGGAAAACGGCGAGTCGATCCAGTCGCTGACGACGCGCATGATCGACGAAATGCATACCGATGAAAAGGCGATGAACGTGTTGCGTCCGGATATGGAGCCGAAAGCCACCGAGCATATCCATGAAATCCAGCACATGATCCAAACGCTGATCGACAAAGGCTTTGCTTATGCGGCGAACAACGGCGACGTTTACTTCAAGGTCAAGGCCTTTAACGAGTACGGTCGTTTGTCCGGCAAGCATCTCGACGAACTGGAATCGGGCGCGCGTGTCGAAGTGAACGAAATCAAACAGGATCCGCTGGATTTCGTGTTGTGGAAGGCGTCCAAAGAAAACGAACCCTCCTGGGATTCCAACTGGGGCGGCGGGCGTCCGGGGTGGCATATTGAATGTTCGGCGATGTCCACCAAGTGTCTGGGCAATCATTTCGACATCCACGGCGGCGGTATGGATTTGTCGTTCCCGCACCACGAAAACGAAATCGCCCAATCCGAGTGTGCGACCGGCGAGCATTATGTGAACACCTGGATGCACTGCGGTTTCGTGCGGGTCGACAACGAAAAGATGTCCAAGTCGTTGAACAACTTCTTTACGATCCGCGAAGTGTTGAAACTTTACCATCCGGAAGTCATCCGTTATTTCCTGTTGGCGAGCCACTACCGTTCGCCGGTGAACTACTCCGAAGAGAACCTGAACAATGCCAAGACCAGTGTCGGGCGTCTGTATTCGGCGTTGGAAGGCGTGGAAATCGGGGAAGCCGCACAGAACACCGATTTTGAAAAAGAGTTTATGGACGTGATGAACGACGACTTCAATACCCCCAAAGCGATGGCGGTGCTGTTTGAGTTGGCTAAAGAGGTCAATAAGCAGAAAGATGCGGCGTTGGCGGGATTGTTGTTGAAGTTGGCAAACCAGATCGGTTTGTTGATGGAGCCGGCGGAGCAGTTCTTTAAATCGCAGCCTTCATCCTCGGATATGGATGACGCGCAGATCGAAGCCCTGATTGAAGAACGCAAGCAGGCGCGCGCCGCGAAAAACTTTGCCCGTTCCGACGAGATTCGCGACGCTTTGGCAGCGCAAGGCATTGAGTTGTTGGATTCGCCACAGGGCACTACCTGGCGCAGAAGTTAAGCTGAAAAGGCGCTGTGAAAGCGGTGGGACGGTTTGATTTCCGAGCGAAAACACAATCCCTTACTTATTGTAAGTATTTGATTGTTATATTGAATTATGGGGTAATAAAATTTACTCATGAGGTATAAAAAAATTAAAAAATAATGATATTAGCCGTTGACTAAATTAGGAAACGCTAATACAATTTGCCTTAATCATGTTTCTTCATGAGTATCCTCCTCTGATTATTTCTATATGAGATAATATTTAAACCCCCGGTTGTCCACTGGGGTTTTTTTTATTCTTTTTTTATGTTTTCTGTTTCGCCGAGGTTAGCGCTTGCATAGCTCTGTCGCGGCTGCGTGATGCTGTCTTTGTTTGCGGCTGTTTATTGGGAAGGCTCTTGTACTGAGCCGATGGCGGGCATGATGTCGCTCAGGCGGTCATAGTGCTTATTGAGAAGGGATTTGAAGATCGTCGAGTATTCCAACACGGCTTTGACGTAGGCACGGGTTTCGCTGAATGGGATCGAATCAATCCATTGGTCAGCCGGCAGGGCGCCGTCTTTGGGAATCCAGCTGTCGACGCGTTGCGGGCCGGCATTATAGGCGGCGGTTGCCAGTACGCGGTTGCCGTCGTATTTTTTATAAAGATAACTCAAATAGGCGCTGCCCAGTTCGATATTGGAATTGGGTTCGGTCAGTTCCGTATAGCGGTTTTTCTTGAAGCCTAGTTTTTGACCGATGTATCTGGCGGTTTGCGGCATCAGCTGCATCAGGCCGATGGCGCCGGCAGAGGAGCGTACATCGGCTGCAAAGGCGCTTTCACGGCGGATAACGCCATACACCCAGGCAGGGTCAACCCCGTGTTTTTCCGCGCTCTGCATGACCGGTTCTTTATGCGGTGTGGGAAAGCGAATCGCCAGGTCGTCCCATTTCTGCGCTTTGGCGGCGGTGGTAATGGCCATGGAGTGTTGTTGCCATTGGCTGGTCAAAATGGAAACGGCATGCAGTTCTTCGGCCCCCAGGCGATCCAGCAGGCTGTACCATTCGCGTTTGGCGCTGGTCAGCCAATCAATCGCCAGCAGTTCCTGCATACGCCGCAGTTGCGGGTATTTTTTGATGAGCGCTGCGCTGTCGATCTGCATGACCGGATCGGGATTGAACTGGTAATCGGTTTTGAGAATGTCGGCGGCCATAAAGGCATAGAAGTGGCGCTGCTTGGCCAGTTCACGGTAGATGGTTTGGGCGGGTTTTTCCTGGCTGGTGGCCGCCAGCGCGCGCGCTTTCCAATACTGCCACTGGCTTTCCTGCTGCTGTTCGTGATCCATCAGCTCGATGGTTTCAAGCAACAGCCGCCAGTTGGATTGTTTGAGTGCCAGCTGTGCCTGCCAGCGCAGACTTTCCTCGGTGGCGCTGCCGTTCTCGTTCACTTCCTGCAGGAATTCGTCGGCGTTCGGGTTGTCCTTATAGGCGCTGCGAAGCGCAATGGCGCGCTGTAATTGCTGGAACTGCGCCTTGCTCAAGCCATATTGTTCGTAGAATTTTTCCAAAGCCTGAAGCGCTTTTTCGGGCTCTTTGGAAGACAGTCTTTTTACCGCCTGCATAAAAATCGGTTTGCGGATCACCGGATCAATGGAGGCGGGCAGCGGAGTGAGAATCTTGTCGGGCGATTGATAGACTTTGAGCCAGTGTTGAAACATGGCGCGTTCCCCGGAGGAGAGGTTTTTTGCGAGCGTTTGCGCCAAGCTGACGCGGCGTTTGCTCATGGCCAGTTCAATGCGCTGCCAGATCATGGAGCCGGTTAAACGGTTGTGTTGGCGCAGCAAGCCGTCCAGCGGTTGGCAGGCCTCGCTCAACGGGCGTTCACTGATCCATAGTTCGGCGGCTTGCTGCAGGGCCGGTTCCATTTGGTTTTGGTTGGCCAGGGCTTGGACGTGGTAGCACTGCAGGTCACGCGAGGCCTGCGGTTGATAATGCGTCAGGAAGGTTTTCCACTGTTTCTGCTCGCCCAGATACTCCAGCCACTTGCTTTGGAGGCGCTCGCCAAGATAGTTGTTGCTGTTGTCGTCAATGAATTGGGTAATCAGCGCATTGGGCGTGCTTTTGAGGTGCAGGCGGTAATCGTGGTAAAGCACATAAGGGTAAAGCGGATAGTCTTTGAGTTTGGCCTTGTAGTTGGCGATGGATTGGCGGTCATTGCTTTTGATCGCCTGATAGGCATCCAGAAATAGCTGCTGGTTTTCCGACAGGTTCGGCTTGGCATGCGCTGAATGCCAGACTGGCAGTAGCGCGGTTGCAATGAAAAGCAAGCTTTTCAATATGACATTGAACGGCATTGAACGATGGCATTCAGGTTTCATTGTCATACGGAATCTTCAATACCTGTCCGGGTTTGAGATAGGTTTTTTCGTTGAGTTGATTGTGCACAAGCAGTTGCTGGGTGGTCACTTTATTGGCCTTGGCGATATCCCACAGACTATCGCCCGACTTGACCACGTATTGTTTGAACTTGTTCGATTTATCGGCTTTGGCGGCCACAGCGGTTCTAGCCGCTTTTTTAGGTTGCCAGAGCGTCAGGCGCTGACCGGGTTGCAGCACGGCGTTCGATTTGAGGCCGTTCCAGTTGGCGATTTCCTGTGTGGAGACATTGAATTTCTGCGCCACGGTCCACAAACTGTCGCCGGGTTTGAGGGTGTAGTGGGTTTGATAACCGTACTGATTGGAACGGATTTCCAGTTGCTGGCCGATGCTCAAGGGCGTGCGCACGCCGATATTGTTCCAGTTGCACAAGGTCTTGGTGTCGATGTTGTAGTAGCGTGCGATGGTCCACAAGGATTCGCCGCTTTTGACCTTATGGTAAAACTTAGGACCTTTGTACGATGACGCCTTTTTAGGTTGCGAGGCGAGTGCCTGCGCATAATGCTGCGGAACCGGAATCAGCAGGGTTTTGCCGACTCTTAGGCGATTGTTTTTCATGTTATTGAGTTTTTGAATCGCTTTGCTGGTGGTTTTATAACGCGCGGCGATTTCGCTCAAGGTGTCGCCCGCTTTGATTTTGTGCTCGGTCCACTGGATCTCGAACAGCGAGGCGTCTTTTTGCAACTGCTCGGCAAACTGCGCCTGGTTTTCCAGCGGCAGAACAATATGGTAAGGCCCGTTCGGCGGGGTCACCGCCTGCAGATAGCCGGGGTTTAGCATCGCCAGCAGGTCTTGCGGTGTATCGGAAAGCAAGGCGACCATGCCCAGGTCAATCTGTTTGTCGAGGGTGACGACATCGAAAAACGGGCGGTTGTCGATCGGTTCGAGCTCTATGTTGAGAGCCTGCCGATTTTTGACAATATGCGCCACCGCCAGCAGTTGCGGCACGTAATGCTGGGTTTCTTTGGGCAGGTAGTGGCGAATCTGCCAGAAATCGGCCTTCTCGGACCCGGCCTGTTGAGTTTTCTGGCGGAATTTTTTGACCGCTTTCCAGACATTGCCGATGCCGCCATTATAGGAGGCCAGCGCCAAAAGCCAGTCGTTGTCGTTCAGTTCATAGAGTTTTTGCAGATAGTCCAGCGCGGCGTTGGTGCTTTGAATGACGTCCTGCCGGCCGTCAAACCACCAGTTTCTCTGCAAACCATACAGATGGGCGGTTTCCGGAATGAACTGCCATAATCCCACGGCGCTCTGGTGGGAGCGCGCCTGTGCCTGAAAGCCGCTTTCGATCACCGGAAGCAGCGCAATTTCCAGCGGCATATTGCGCTTTTTGACCTGCTGCACGATATAGTGCAGATACGGTTTGGCACGGTCGGAAACGCGGGCCAGGTGTTTGGGATTGCGCAGGTAAAAATTCTGATAGTTTTCGAAGGCATCCAGATGCTCGTCGCCCAAGGTGAGTTGCGCGGCGATCTCGTCCCACAGATTGTCGTGCTGTTCGACAATCAGTTGGGTGGCTTTGGCCAGATCGGTCGGTTCGGTAACGCTGACGGCAGGATGCGGCTTCTCAGTGGATTGTTTTGCCGGAGAAAGAGGGGCCTCGGCCAGCGCTGGTGCAGTGTGTACCAGCACAAGTTTGGGGGCGTCGCCGGCGGGTTGCGGCGGATTCAGTTGGCTACAGCCGGTCAAGCCGCTTAAGCCGCTGGCAAGTGCGAGGCTAAGCAGGCTAAGGCGAAAATCAACGGGCTGCTTCACTGTACTTCCTCCTGTAGATTCACGTGATCCAGCGCGCCGGATTGGTCAAGGTCGTCTTTCCATTCACGCAGCGTTTTAAACAAACTCTCCGTCGTATCCTGTGCGCCGCGTTGCAGCAGCTGCGCCTTGATCTGCGGGGTGTCGAAACGCAAAAACGGGTTGGTGGCTTTTTCCAATCCCAGGGTCGATTGCGGCCCTTCAAGCGGTTCGGGATAGAGAATACGGCTCTCCAGAATGCGTTGACGCAAGGCGGCGTTGCCGGGTTCTACCAGATAGGCGAATTTAAGGTTGCTCAGGGTGTATTCATGCGCGCTGTAAAAGCCGAGTTGGTCGGGCAGGGCGCGCAGTTTCAGAATCGAGTCGGCAAACTGGGCAAAAGTGCCGGTGAATTTGCGCCCGCAGCCGCCGCTGAACAGCGTGTCGCCGCAAAACAGCACGGTATCGTTGTAGTAACTGACGTGGTCTTCGGTATGGCCGGGGGTAAACAGTACGTTCAGCGCAAAATCATCCGTCAGCGCGACGCGGTCGCCTTCTTTTACGCGGATTTCGATCAGCGGATTGGGGGTGAGTTCCGGGCCATAGACCGTGGCGTGCGGATAGGCGGCTTTAAGCGCGCCGATGCCGTTGACGTGGTCATGGTGAAAATGGGTGACAAGCACGCCTTGAAGCTGCAAACCCTGTTGTTGAAGAAAGGCCAGAACCTGTTCGGATTCCCCCGGGTCAACCACCCAGGCCTGTTGATTTTGATACAGCACCCAAATGTAGTTGTCGTAGCTGCCAACCAGTGCGGGAAGTCCGGTGATCTTCATATGCGCTTTTCTGTAATTCTTGTTGGAGTTGTTATAATGCCCAGTATTCTAACAAAATTGGCGTCTCAATAGGGGCAAAAATCCGTGGAGGTTTGAGTGAATCAAGGATTCCAGCGCTTTTTGAAACAGTGGTACGACACTCAGCAAGGCAGGCTGTTTTGGGAGCAGGAACGCCCTTTGTTGCAGCAGGCGCTGAATACCTTGTTCGGCTATTTTCTGGTGCAGCTGGGACAGACCTCAACGGATAGCTGGCTTGAAGCCAGCCGGGTTTCGCATAAATTACTGCTGGATGAAAACTTTGATCGCAGCGCGCCGATTTCGGCGTCGGAAGGGTCGCAAACTCCATCACAAAGTCAGGTGCATCGCATACGGGCCGACTTGGACTATTTGCCGCTGGCCAAAGAGTCGGTGGATGTGATGGTGCTGCCGCACACCCTGGAAACCGTGACCGACCCGCATTACCTGTTGCGTCAGGTGGATGCCTTGCTGGAGCCGGAAGGGCATCTGGTGATTACCGGATTCAATCCGTTGGCCTGCGGTGTCCTCAAAAACCGCTTGAAAAAGCACAACCGGCCTTTGCGTGAGGCGCATCTGGTGAGCGGGGCGCAGCTTGGCGAATGGTTGGAGGTGCTCGGCTACGAGGTCGAACAGGTGCGCTTTAGCACCATCTCCTGTTATGAGGGGACGACTTCGAGCGATTCGTTGCTTGGCTGGCGTCTGCTTGAAAAAGTTGAAAACCTGTTGAACGGTTTGGGATGGCAGTTTGGTAATGTCTATTGCGTGGTGGCCCGCAAGCGGGTGGATGCGCCGCGTCTGGTGGGTCTGGCCAAACGGCGCTTTGCGTGGCCGGTGCGGCGTCCCTTGCAAGTTGCGGCGCGCGGCAGTTCGAGAACGTTTAAACAGGGCATGAAGCGGTAACAATCCAAAAAAAGAATGCCGAAAGGAAGATGACATTGCAGAAAATCGAAATTTTTACCGATGGCGGGTGCCGCGGTAACCCCGGGCCGGGCGGCTGGGGAGCCTTGTTGCGTTATAACGGACATATTAAAGAGTTGAAGGGAGCCGAAGCGCATACCACCAATAATCAAATGGAATTGATGGCGGCCATTCAGGCGTTTGAGGCGCTCAAGCGCCCGTGCAAAGTCAAAATCACCACCGATTCGCAATATGTCAAAAACGGCATTACCCAATGGATGGCCGGTTGGAAGAAGAAGGGCTGGAAAACGGCTGCCAATCAGCCGGTTAAGAACCAGGAGCTGTGGCAGCGCCTGGATGCGGCGATTGCTCAACATGACGTGGAGTGGCACTGGGTGAAGGGGCATTCGGGCCATCCGGAGAATGAACGCGTCGACACCTTGGCCAATCAAGCAATTGATGAGTTGCTGGGCAAGTAGATTAGGTAGTAGATTAGGTAGTTAAGGCGCGCAAGTCACTGCGTTGCATCCATGCTTTCAAACAGAGGGTATTTTTCGCAGCGGTTGCGGCCTTGCGATTTGGCGAGGTAGAGTGCCTTGTCTGCCGCCGAGATCAGCGTCTGGTAGTGTTCGTCGGTAGAGAATTCGGACTGGGCGACTCCGATGGAAATCGTCACCACCTTGCTGATTTCCGAATAGGCGTGCGGAATCTGCAGGTTCTCAATTGCCGTACGGATGGATTCGGCAACCTCATAAGCCTTATCGAGCGTATCGTCCGGCAAAATGATCACAAACTCTTCGCCGCCGTAGCGTGCGGCATAGTCATTTTGGCGGCGCGCGGCTTTTTGGAGTTGTCGCGCGATTTTCTTCAAACATTCGTCGCCGGCGAGATGACCGTAACCGTCGTTGTAGTTTTTGAAAAAGTCGATGTCGATCATTAGCACACTGAAAGGTGTCGAGGTGCGTTTCCAGCGCTGCCACTCTTCCTGCATACGCTGTTCAAAAGCGCGGCGGTTGTGCAGTCTTGTCAGGCCGTCGGTCACCGAGAGCTGTTTGAGTTGTCGATTGACGTGTTCCAGGTTCTCGGTTTTGGTTTGCAGTTCGGATTCGATGCGCTTCAATGCGGTGATGTCGCTGTGGGTGCCGCTGAAACGGATCGGCTCGCCTTGTGCATCGCGCTCCACGACTTTTCCGCGGTCGAGGATGTAAATCCAGTGGCCATCCTTATGCAGCATGCGGTGAATATTGCTGTAAAACTCGGTTTTACCCTCTATGTGTGTCTGTATGTCCTGATAGCATTGTTGCAGATCGTCCGGATGCACCCGGCTTTCCCATGTATGCAGCGATTGCTCGATTTCATCCGGTTGATAGCCCAGCATCTCTGCCCAGCGGGCATCGTAGACCACCTGATTGGTCTTGGGATACCAATCCCAAAAACCCAGACCGGTGGCTTGCAACACCAGTTCGAGGCGCTGGTTTTTCTCTTCCAGATGCTTTTGATAGATTTTATTTTTATGAAACAGGTGGTATGAAATTAAGCCCGTGAACCCGCCGATTAAGGAGGGGATAATGAATCCGCTAGGTTTAAAGACTCCCAGAACCAGCCAAAACTGCAGCGCGGCAACCGTTGAGAGGAGTAGCGCGCCAAACAGAAAAGCAAGCAGGTGAGGGCGGGTGAGCGGTTTCAAGCTGGCTTGACTCCATAGAGTGATGTGAGTTCAGTTTAGATTAGGTTGTTGTGCTTTAAGAATACTGATAATTACTTAATTCCGATTTGTTTTTTGATGGAGCGATAAGTTTTTTGAGCTTACCAGCTGATGGTCTGGCCCGACTTTTTGCTGATTTCTTCGAGTTTGCTTTGGTGACGCGTGAGTTCGCCATCCGTTGCGTAGAGCACCTTCAACGGCAAACGGTCTCGGCTGATTTTTTGTTGGCCGGTTTGCAGCTCGTTGGCGGCTTCGTCGCCACTTAGTATTAGTTTGGTCTGCCCGCCAGTCATCGCCAGGTAAACGTCGGCAAGGATTTCCGAGTCGATCAAAGCGCTGTGTAGCGTACGGTTGGAGTTGTCCACCATCAGGCGTTTGCACAGCGCGTCCAGCGAGTTGCGCTGGCCGGGGTAGGTTTTGCGCGCCATTTTCAAGGTGTCGGTGATGGTGCAGTGGTCTTCGATTTTGCCCCAGCGGTTGTGCTTGAGGCGCGCCAGTTCCATATTGATGAAACCCACGTCAAACGGCGCGTTATGGATAATCAGTTCAGCGCCGCTAACATACGCCATGAAGGCTTCAACCACATCGGCAAAGAGGGGTTTGTCCACCAAAAACTCATTGGTGATGCCGTGAACCGCAATCGCATCGGCAGGCACTTCGCGCTCGGGCTGAATATATTGGTGATAATTGTGGTGCGTCAGGCGGCGTTTAATCAGCTCCACCGCACCGATTTCAATGATGCGGTCGCCGTTTTGCGGGTCAACCCCGGTGGTCTCGGTATCCAATATAATCTGGCGCATTTGAACTCTCTTTACGGTAAAATGACCGGGTTATTTTAATGCAAAATTTAAGAAAGATTTCAGCGAAAAGGGTGTTTATGAAAATTAAAAAGGGCAGTCGCGTCGCCTTTCATTACGAATTGCGTGACGAATCAGGCGAGTTGATCGATTCCACTTTCGGCAGTGAGCCGGTGATTTACATTCAGGGCGAAGGCGAAATCATTCCTGGCTTGGAAGAGCTGATGGAAGGCGAAGAAGCCGGCTTTGAAGCCAAAGTAACGTTGTCGCCAGAAAAAGCCTACGGCGAAGTGATGGACGATTTAATCGTGTTCGCTGGGCCGGAAAACTTTGAAGACGACGTGGAAATAGAAGTCGGTTCAACCGTAGAAACCGAAGATCCGGACGGCACCATTGTCGCCTTCCGCATTATCGAAGTGACCGAAGACAAAGTCTATCTGGACGGCAACCACCCGTTGGCCGGTCAAACGCTGGACTACAAAGTGGAAGTGATTTCGGTCGATTAATTCGTTCGTTAAAAATCATCGCCAAAATTCTCAACAGGCCGGGTAGAAAGCATTTCTACCCGGCCTGTTGGGTTTTTACACGCCGGAAAACTCAGGTTTTCAAGATGTGATGCTGTCTTATCATTCTGCGAACTCGCGATTCAAATAGTTGCAAAATATTCAGAAAAGATATATTTTTTACTCATGCAGACCTTTGAATTCGATCAAAATAAAAGTGATATTAATTTGGCAAAGCATGGCATTGACTTTGTAGAGGCACAAATGCTGTGGCAAGATTCTGATCTTCTTGAAATTCCTGCCATAACAACCGATGAGCCGCGGCACCTAATCATTGCTCAATATAATGGCAAACACTGGTCTGCAGTCATTACGTATCGAGAAAAAAATATCCGTATTATCTCGGTGAGGCGGGCGAGAAAAAATGAGGTTGAGTTATATGAAAACTTCTGAATTTGATGAAAAGTTTGATGAAGGCGTCGATATTTTAGAGCACTTGGATTTGTCCAAAGCAAAGCGTTCTATGCAAGAAACAAAACGCGTTAACGTTGATTTCCCCGCTTGGATGTTAGATTCTCTTGACCGTGAAGCTAGTCGTATAGGCGTCACAAGACAGTCTATTATTAAAGTGTGGCTGGCGGATAAGCTGGAAAGTATTCATTTTTCTGCAGAAAAACACAGCTAACGCTTGCAAACGGTGTAGTCAGAAGTTTTACGTCCGCTAAAAATCATCGCCAAAATTCTCAACAGGCCGGGTAGAAGCTCTTTCTACCCGGCCTGTTGGGTTTTTAAGAACCGGAAAGTACCGTATGGTTTAACAAAGCGGTTATCTTGTCACAAGAATCGCTTTTACGGGGAAACGATTTATTCTTTCTTACAGTTTTCTACGTATTTTTTCTAGCTAAAAAGATTTTCTTGACGTATATTTATTGCGCGATTTCCAGTCTTGTTTGTCAGCTTATATGGTTGATATTCAACCCCCTTACAACAAGTGAAATAAGGAGGGGCGGTCAACATACATGGGCGTAAATCAGTTTTGGATTTCATAGTGAAAGCGCCCTTATATAAATCATAATTGGTCATTATTGAGGGAATAATCAATAAAGGAAAAAAATATGTTGTCAAAATTGGTGGTAAGCCTGTACTCGGTTCTTTTAGAAGTAGCCTTGTGGCTAATTCTTTTAGGCGGTTTTATTACAGGTTGGCAGTCTGGAGGTTTCTTTGGCGCAATCGGTGGTTTAATTGGTGCGGCTATTTTCGGTGCGGTAATATTTGGAGCCTTCTTGGTTCTGAATGATATTCGTCAGAAAGTGGATTCCATAGCAAGTAAAAAGCAATAAAGCCTCCTGAATTGCTCAAGCGGACTGCGCTAACGCGCAGCCGATTAGTTCAATCGTTAGACGGTCAAACGGGCTATACAATGGAAATTGTCACAAACAGATTCTTGCTTCGCGACTTCGCCGATAGTGACATCCTTGAGTTCGAGAAATATCACATCTACCCGCGTTCTCTAGAATTTTATGGTACTGAGGAAGCCAAGCCAGGGCACGCTCGTGGATTGATCGCGCTCTTCCAATCTTGGGCAGCGGAACAACCGCGTCTTAATTATCAGCTTGCCATCATTCAACGGAAAGCGCCGCATGCTCTTATTGGGTGCGGTGGAGTTCGATGTGCAGGCATGGAGCCAGGCACAGCAGAACTGGGTATTGAGTTAGCTCCAAAGTATTGGGGCCGTTACGGGTATGCCGCCGAGATATTGCACGCCTTAATCGACTACGGTTTTGGTACGCTTGGGCTTCAAACGATCCATGGTCTCATTGTAAGCGCAAATTCACGCGTGGCACGTTTGGTGAGTGCGTTTGGAGCGACGGCGGCAACTTTGCCAACTCCGGCTTGGATGTCCGCCAAGGGGTGGACTCAAGTCGAATGGACGGTCACCAGACAGCAATGGGAGAGTGGTTGTCTAACATTGCGTTCGAGAGGGACGCGCCAAAAAGCGGCGCGCCCCTCAATTTAACGTTATGTTTTAAAAGAAGGTTTTAATGGCAATAAAAATAATTGACTGCCACATTGAAAATTGTGGAACTGGAATTAGTTCGTCTAGTGATGTTGAGCTGGATATTTCTGGTACTAAAATAATTGCTTGTAAAAAAGCTATTGAGTTGAGAGACCCTCCTAGTGTTTTGGATTCTTTAGGTTTACCGGCTGACACCCCAACAGAGCTTTTAAAAGAAGTTCTAGAAACATTATTGAAAACTGAAAGCAAAACGCCTGTGCAATCGGCGGAAATAATTTCAAAAGCATCGTTGTTTGAATGGCTTGGAGGCATTGCTAATTCTTCATCGATTTTATCTAATTTGATTGCATTGCAACAAAATGGATTGGTTCAGCAAGTACTTAACTTACTACCAAAATAAAAAACATAACAAGTCGCTCAAGCGGACTGTGCTAAAGCTCAGCTCGCTTAGCTTAGTCGTTAGAGCGCATAGCACAGCAATTTGGCACACATACAGTTAACTACAGGATAAAGGTTAAATTATGCCGAGAGATATTAATCAGGGATTTAATGACTTCCATAACAAACTCAAAACTTCTGCTGTCGAAACGGAAGCCGCCAAGTCTCATAGAAGCTCAATAGAAGCCTGCCTAAAGAACAACTTTGGGCTGAACCGCTTTACACGAATTGGCTCTTTTGGGAATGGAACCAACATTAACTCGTATAGCGATGTGGACTACTTGGCATGCCTACCAACCAGTGCGCTAACAGAAACATCAACAGCATCACTTGTAAAAGTTAAAAATGCACTGGATGCCCGTTTCCCCAATACTGGTGTAAAAGTGAGCACACCAGCTGTGGTTTGCCCGTTTGGAACTTACAAGTCTGAAGATACGGAAGTTGTTGTTGCTGACTATAGAAGGGAAGAAAGCGGGTTCAAGGTCTATGAAATTGCGGACGGCAATAATAGCTGGATGGAGGTGAGCCCTGATGCCCACAACCACTATGTATCAACGGTTGATAAAAAGCATGGCGGAAAAGTCAAGCCACTTATCCGCTTTATAAAGGCTTGGAAGTATTACAGAGACGTTCCCATTAAATCTTTCTATTTGGAAATGAGGGTGGCTAAGTATGCTGATGACGAGTCCAGTATCGTCTACGACATAGATGTGAAAAACATTCTGGCAATGCTGAGGGACAACGAACTAGCCGCCATGCAAGACCCTATGGGCGTGGCAGGATATGTTTATCCATGTAAGTCAGACACCCTTAAACAGGATGCGCTATCCAAACTAAAAACTGCTGCTACTCGTGCAGAAAAAGCACGAGAGTCAGAAGCGAACGGAGATACTAAGACGGCTTTTGATTGGTGGCGCCTACTCTATAACGATAATTTCCCTACGTACTACCTATGAGCATCGTTCAAAGACAAGAAATGCCTCAGAACATTGAGCTTCTGGCTGCACAGAGAAATATTTATTCAAGGGCAAAGAACATCATTGGGTTTCAAATGATGCTCAGTGTTCCTATCGCTATTTTTGCTGCGATCGTAACGATAGTGAAGCCGGAACTAAAGGGTTACGTGGCGCTCTGGGGTATCTTGGTTGTTGTGTTTGATCTGTTTGTCTTCACACCTTGGGTAAAAAAGTTGCGGGACAACGCAGCTAGGATTCAAGAGGTTTTTGATACCAAGGTTTTAGGGCTCGATTGGAATGAAATTTCCGTTGGCAAGAGGCCAGACCCTGAGCTAGTCCATGAAGAAGCGGAAAAGCACGGTATGAATGAGGCGAAAATTGCTGGTTTAAAAAAGTGGTATCCGACGATCATAGATACTGTTCCCGAAATCTACGGAATCATCATTAGTCAGAGATCCAATGTTTGGTGGGATGCAAGAATGAGAAGGACGTACGCTCTCTTTATCCGTGTCATCCTCGTTTCTATTGCGCTTGGATTAGTTGGCTATGGGCTTTATGAAAAAAAGGATATGTTTGAATTCTTAGCCTACATTGTTGCACCGCTGGCGGCAACCTATGTCTTCGGCTATCGCCAAATGATGGAACACGGTGATGCTGCAGATAGGCTAGATAAGCTGAAAGAGCTTTCCGAGAAAATTTGGTCCGATGCAATAGCAGGCAAAGACACTGTCACGCTGAAGTCAAAATGCAGGACACTGCAAGATCAGATTTTTGAGCATAGGAGGAAAAATCCTCCTATCTTTGATTTTCTGTTTAGGTGGTTCAGGGATGGAAATGAAGTACTAATGAACAAAGGGGCAGAAGCTCTGGTGAATGAGTATGCTCAGCGTTCTTAGAAGTTGTTCGATATGCTCTAACAATCACATGCACTCGGACAGCAAAAAGCGCCGCTCGTTCCTCGCTCTGCTTTTTGCTTCCGGTGATGTGAGGCGTTATGCATAGGTATCAATTTGAATAACAAAGATTTCTTTCAAGTTTTATATGGTAGTGAAGACTTTTGTTCTGAATTGGGCCGTGTTGTTTTAGCAGCGGGTAAACTCGAAGCATTATTAATTCAGGCAATCCGTTCAGAAGGTAAAGTCATTAATCAAAAATACGCCACACTTGGTAGCCTAATTAAGCAACTTGAGAAACATGAAAGGTTAAAAGCCTTAAAACCGCATTTAGAAATGCTCACGAAACAAAGAAATTATCTAACTCACAATATTTATTCACTTGTATTCGGGCATATAGATGAAACTATTCTCGAGGCAAATAATTTGATTGAATCAGAAGTCCTTACTTATAAAGAAAGGGCATATATATTGTGTGAAAACTTAAACTTTATGGCTCAATTAATTGAGAAAGTTCAGCAAAATCATGTATGAAGAGTTGTTTTCAATTTGGGTGCCTTGGCATGAGCGTAATTCACTGGATGGCGCTAAGTACCCTGGGATATATATCGCTGCAATCTCAAATGAGAATATCGCGGGTGAGTCATTTGGGTGGATACCGGAGATAATTTATATCGGAATGACCAATTCAGTTTCTGGGTTAAAAGGCAGGCTGAAACAATTTGATAATACAATTGCTGGGAAATCAGGGCATGGTGGAGCTGATAGGGTTCTATATAAGTACCAAGATTACGAAGAATTAACATTAAAATTATACATTTCAGTTAGGTCGTTTTCATGTGATGTGAAATCAAATCATCCTACTGATTTACGGATAATGGGCATGGTCGCAAAGTTTGAGTATGACTGCTTTGCGTATTTTGTTGAGAAATTCGGTGAACTACCAGAATTCAACAATAAGAAGAAATCGCCAAAATACAGTTTAGCTTTCGGTCGGAGCAATGGCGGCTAACGAGCCGCTGAGCATTGGTGTTATGTCCCGAAAGCAATAAGTGCAGCAATCGTGAAAGGTAAAGCATGATTCACCGAATTCTGGACCAATCAAAACAAAAAGAGGTGGGAGAGCTATTCACTTCTGTATTCACCTCATCAGAGGGCGAAATGGAAGGAAGGCTGATTGGTAACCTTTCTTCGCAGTTGGCATCAAACATTGATGATAATGAAATAATCTGTTTCGGCGTGTATGAGAAAGAAACCCTTATTGGCTCTATATTCTTCACTCGCCTTCGGTTTAGTCAGCCTATTAAGGTTTACATGCTTGCCCCGGTTGCAATAAGCGCTGAACATCAGGGCAAAGGCATCGGGCAGGCGCTAATCAATTATGGTCTTAATGAACTCAAAAAACGTTCTGTTAATGTGGCTGTCACCTATGGTGATCCGGCCTTTTATTCAAAGGTGGGATTTCAGCCGTTGTCGGAAAATCTCATTCAGGCTCCGCTGAAGCTTTCAATGCCTTTTGGCTGGCTTGGTCAATCTTTAACGGGCGAACCCATTCCAACTATTAAAGAACGTCCAGGCTGTGTTGCAGAATTCAATGACCCGGTGTATTGGTAAACAAAAGAACATAACAATTACATGCATTCGGACAGAAAAAAAGCGCCTTGGTTTAACCTCGGCGCTTTTTTATTGGGCAAGTTTTGAACGCTTTTTGATCAGTCGTCCAAATTACCGCACTTGAGGTTGCCCGGAACCGAAATATCGATGCGTTTCGGGTTGGGCAGGTTCAGGTTATCCATAATCGTGCAGAAATCCTGATAAGGTTTGTTTTTGCCGACACGCGTATTGAACTGCTTCTCTTCACCGATGGTGGACTGGGTAAAACCTTTGTAGTCGTGCGCCGGGAACACCATGGTGTCTTCCGGCAAGCTGAACAGTTTGTTTGTCAGCGAGTCGTACATGCTTTCGTTGCTGCCCAATTGGAAGTCGGTACGGCCGCAATCGCGCACCAACAGGGTGTCGCCGGTAAAAGCCGCGCCGTCGATCAAATAGGTGATGTCTGTATTGGTGTGGCCGGGCGTGTGCAATACGCGGATTTCCTGTTCGCCCAGTTTGAAGACATCGCCTTCAACCGCCAGAATGTCGGCGCACTCCGAACCGGAGTTCTTATGCACGACGATTTGCGCGCCGGTGCGCTTGCGCAGCGGGCCGGCAGCGGTGATGTGGTCGGCGTGGATGTGGGTTTCCAGCAGGTATTTGACTTTCAGTCCCAGTTCTTCGATGTGCTGCATATCACGTTCCACCTGTTCCAGCACGGTGTCGATGATAGCGGCTTCTTTGGTGGCTTCGTCCCAAAGCAGGTAGGTGTAAGTCCAAGTGTCGTAATCGAAGAGTTGACGGATTTTCATAAGCAAAGACCTTTGGCGTTGTTTGTTATAATAGGCTCAGCTTATAAAGCATAAGATTGGTTTATAAGCATATAAGCAATTTCTAATGCTTTCCATTATCCAGTTTTAGTGTGTGACGTCAAGACGCGGTATTAATGAAATTTCCCAATGATAATAATCAATTACTCCTATTGCTGGAGCAGTGTGCGCTAAAAGACCGTTTTCGTCTGCAGCGCGATTACCCGCGTTTGCGTGGCTTGCTTGCCGCGGAAAATGAGAATGCGTCAAACCAGGCAGAGCAATGGCTGCAACGCGTTGCAGCCTCTCAGGCGTTGGTCGAGGCGAATCGTCAGGCGGTTCCCAAGCGTATTGAATACGATGCCGCCTTGCCGGTGGCGGCCAAAAAAGACGAACTGCTGGAATTGATCAAGCACCATCAGGTGGTGGTGATTGCCGGTGAAACCGGTTCTGGCAAAACCACGCAGATTCCCAAAATCTGTCTGGAAGCCGGGCAGGGTGTGTTCGGGCGCATCGGTTGCACGCAGCCGCGGCGTTTGGCGGCGCGCAGTGTAGCCGAGCGTCTGGCGGAGGAGCTGGGTTCGAGTCTGGGGCAGTTGGTGGGTTATCAGGTGCGTTTTCAGGATCAGGTGCACGAGCAGAGTCTGATCAAGGTGATGACCGATGGGATTCTGCTGGCCGAAGTGCAGAACGACCGCTACTTGAATCAGTACGACACGATTATTATCGACGAGGCGCACGAGCGCAGCATCAATATCGATTTTCTGCTCGGCATTCTCAAACAGTTGCTGCCCAAGCGTCCCGATCTCAAAGTCATTATTACCTCGGCGACCATCGACACGCAGCGTTTTGCCGACCATTTCACCCTTAACGGCGTGCGTCCGCCGGTGGTGGAGGTCTCGGGGCGCACCTATCCGGTGGAGGTGCGCTATCGTCCGTTGGCGAGTTACGAGGACGATGCCGGCAATGAAATCGAGCAGGATATTCCCACCGCCATTGCCGATGCGCTGGAGGAGCTGTCGCACGAAGACCCGTTTGGCGATGTGCTGGTGTTTCAGGTGGGCGAGCGCGATATCAAGGAAACCGCCGAGGTATTGCGCAAACGCAACCTTAAAAACACCGAAATCGTGCCGCTCTACGCGCGTTTGTCGCTGGCAGAGCAGAACAAGGTGTTTCAAACTTCGCAGAAGCGCCGCATTATTCTGAGCACCAACGTCGCCGAAACCTCGCTGACGGTGCCGGGCATCAAATATGTGATCGACCCCGGTCAGGTGCGCATCAGCCGTTACAGCGTCAGAAGCAAGGTGCAGCGCCTGCCGGTCGAGAAGATTTCGCAGGCCTCGGCTAATCAGCGTAAAGGGCGCTGCGGGCGCGTGTCCGAAGGGATTTGCATCCGCCTCTATTCCGAGGAGGATTTCAACGCCCGTCCTGCATTTACCGATCCGGAAATCCACCGTACCTCGTTGGCGTCGATTATTCTGACAATGACGCAGTTGAAGTTGGGCGAGGTCAAGCGCTTTCCGTTTATCGAGGCACCGACCGACAAGGCGGTCAACGACGGTTTCCGCCAGCTGCACGAACTGGGGGCGCTGGACGAGAAGCGCCGTTTGACCGAGGAGGGGCGGCAGATCGCCAAGCTGCCGGTCGATCCGAGCATCGCCAAGATGATTCTGGAGGCGCAGAAAAACAATGTGCTGGCCGAAGTCTTGGTGATTGCCGCGGTGTTGAGCATTCAGGACCCGCGCGATGTCAACGAATCGACCCTGCAGGCGGCGCGCAACGCGCATAAGCAGTTTGAGGACGAGCGTTCCGATTTTCTGTTTTTCCTCAATCTGTGGCACTTCTACGAGCACCAGCGTCGTCATTTGAGCCAGAGCAAGCTGCGCAAGCTCTGCAAGACCAACTATCTTTCTTATATGCGCATGAAAGAGTGGCACGAGCTGTTTATGCAGCTGGAAGTGAGTTTGAAACGCAGCGGCATCCCCATTCCGGTATTGCATCTGTTCGAGGAGGTCAAGCAGGGCAAAGAGGTCAAGGAGCGTTTGAGCGACTTGCACAGCATCAATGTGCACCGCTCTTTGCTGGCCGGCCTGTTGGGAAATATCGCCATGCGCGACGACGATAAAGGCTATCTGGGCGCGCGCAATACCAAGCTGTTTATCCACCCAAGTTCCACGCTCTTCAAACAGAAACCCAAATGGCTGCTGTCGGCCGAGCTGGTGGAAACCACCAAACTCTATGCGCGCACCAATGCGGCCATCGATGTGCTGTGGGTGGAACCGCTGGCCAAACATCTGATCAAACACAGTTACCAGGATCCGCACTGGCAGCGCAAGAGCGGGCAGGTGGGGGCGTTTGAGTCGGTCACGCTGTTCGGTTTGCCGATTGTGAACCGCCGCCGCTGCAACTACGGGCCGATCAACCCCGAAGAGTCGCGCAAGCTATTCATCCGCCACGCGCTGGTGGAAGGCGAGATGAATTCGCACGCCAAGTTTTTCAAGCACAACCGTCAGCTGATCGACGAGATTGAAACGCTCGAGAACAAACTGCGCAGGCCGGATTATCTGGTGGACGAGCAGGTGCTTTACGATTTTTACGACGCGCGCATTCCGGCCGCTATTTACAACCAACCGGCGCTGGAGCGTTGGCTGAAAAAATGTGATGCGGCCGAGGAAAAGGCGCTGTATCTAACGCGCGAGCAGTTATTGAAGCAGAGTGTCGGCGCGGATATTTCGCAGGCTTTTCCCGATCAGATCAAAATCGCCAACGGCCTGCCGCTCAAGCTGGACTATGTTTTTGAGCCGGGCAAGGCGCGCGACGGAGTGATTTTTCAGATTCCGCTGCACAGCCTGAACCGCATGCAGGAAAAGTCCTTTGAATGGCTCACGCCCGGTTTTTTGAAAGAGAAGATTGCTTTTTATATCAAAGCGTTGCCAAAACAACTTAGAAAACAGTTTGTGCCCACGCCGCCCGTGGTGGAGAAGGTTTCGCAATGGATGCAAGCGCAGAATACGGATGGCAAAGGCGATTTTATGGTCTTGCTGGTGCAGGGGTTGAACCGTTTGGCGGGCCAGAAAATCAGCAGCGACGATTTTGGCGAGGTGGCGCTGCCGAGTTATCTGCGCCCGTATTTTATCCTGCAGGACGAGAAGGGACAGCAGATTGCCGAGCATGATTCGTTGGCGGCTTTGAAGGCGCAATATCAACATCTGGTGGACGAAAAAATCCAGCAGCAGAGCCAGCGCGACGAGCGTTTTGAACAGCGTGAAGTGACCGCGTGGGATTTTGGCGATCTGCCCGACAAACAGCGTCTTAAAGGCAAAGGGCATGAGCTGGTCGCCTATCCCGGGTTGCAGCTGCAGGACGGTGCCATTGTGCTGACCCTGTCGGCGGATATTGAGCAGGCACAACAGGATCATGCGGCCGGGGTGTTGGCGCTGTTGCAACTGACGTTGCACGACAAGATCAAGTATCTGAAAAAGCAGTTGCCGCTGCAGAAGGCCTGTTTGGTGTATGCGCCTTACGGCACTTGCGAGAGTTTGACGATGCAGGTGATTGAACGTGCCTTGAGGCAGCTGGTGCCTGAACCGCAAGCCATCCGCACGCAGGCGCAGTTTGAACAGGTCTGTGAGCTGTTGCGCGGCGAATGGGTCAATCAGGCGCAGCAGATTGCCAAACTGGTCAATGAGGTACTGGTGGAGTTTCAAAAGGTCAATAAACAGACCTCGGGGCGCGTCAATCCGCGCTGGTTGGCGTCGATGGGTGATATTAAGGCACAGTTGGCCGCTCTGATTACGCCGAACTTTGTCGCCCAGACGCCCGACCCGTGGCTGGCGCAGTTGCCGCGTTATCTGGCGGCGCTGCAGAAACGCCTGGAGAAAATCGACCAGGATCCGAACAAGGATCAGGTCGCCATCCGCCAGATTCAGCCGCTATTGGATGCCTATATCGAGGTGGCGGAGAATGCAGCCTACCGTGACCACTCCGGCCTGTTGGAAATCCGCTGGTTGATCGAAGAGTTGCGTATTTCACTGTTTGCCCAACCGCTCAAAACCCTGCAGCCGGTATCCTTGCAACGTCTGCAAAAACAGTTGAAAGCCTTATGAACTGGATGTTAACCACAGAGGCACAGAGACACTGAGAGGATTAGAAGGTAGATTTGTAATGTATAAAATTTTTATAAATTCTCTGTGCCTCGGTGTCTCTGTGGTGAATAAAACATGATGACCAGTTTGCCGATTACACCTTTATTACCGCAGGTTTTGGAGGCCGTGGACGCGCATCCCAATGTGGTGTTGCAGGCCGAGCCGGGGGCGGGTAAATCGACCGCCGTGCCCTTGGCGTTGCTGTTGTCTGACTGGTTCAACGCACCGCAAAACGCGGGCAAAAAGATCGTCATGCTGGAGCCGCGGCGTTTGGCGGTGCGCAGTCTGGCGAACTATCTGGCCAAACAGTTGAATGAGCCGGTCGGTGAGCGCGTCGGTTATCAGGTGCGTAACGAGCGTAAAGTCTCCGCCAAAACGCGCTTGGAAATCGTCACCGAAGGGATTCTGACGCGCCGCTTGCAAGCCGATCCGGAACTTTCGGATACCGCGCTGGTGATTTTTGACGAATTTCACGAACGCGCCCTGCAGGCCGATTTGGGGCTGGCTTTGTGTCTGGATAGTCAGGCGGCGTTGCGTGACGACCTCAAGCTGCTGGTGATGTCGGCCACCATTGACACGCAGGCGGTCAGCACGTTTTTGGACGGGGCGCCGGTGTTGTCATCGCAAGGGCGCAGTTTCCCGGTGGAAACGGTTTATGCGAGCCAGCCGCTAAATGTTACGGCACACTTTAAATTCGATCTGTTGCCGCGTTTGACGCAGATGATTCGCAGCGCTTTTGCCAATACCCAAAACGATATGCTGGTGTTTCTGCCGGGACAACGCGAGATTCTGCAGACGCAGGAGGCCCTAACGGAGTGGGCGGCCGCAAACCGGATGGTGGTGACACCGCTGTATGGCGGGCTGAAGCCCGACGAGCAGGATCGTGCGATTCTGCCGGATGCAAACGGCAAACGTAAAATCGTGCTCACCACCAATATCGCCGAAACCAGTTTGACCATTGAAGGCATCGACTGTGTGGTCGACAGTGGTTTGAGCCGCAAAGCGCTGTTTGATGTGAATAGTGGCATGACGCGGTTGGAAACCGTGCGTATTTCCGCCGCCTCGGCCGAGCAGCGCAAAGGCCGTGCGGGGCGTTTGCAGGCCGGGCAGTGTTACCGTTTGTGGACGGAAACCCAGCAAGGTCAGTTGCAGCCGTTTGACCCGGAAGAGATTCGCATTGCCGATCTTTCCGGGCTGTGTCTGGAATTGGCGCTATGGGGCGTGCAGAACCCGGACGACCTGCGTTGGCTGACACCGCCCCCGGTTGCCCATTTTGAGCAGTCGCGCAGTCTGTTGCAGAGTTTGACATTGCTGGATGATAAAGGGCGTTTGACGGCGTTGGGCCAGCAGGCGGTCAGTTTTGGCAGCGAGCCGCGTCTGGCGCGTTTGCTGTTGGCGGCGGTTGAACAATCCGATGAAATTAAGGTCTTGGCTTGCGATATCGCCGCGTTGTTAAGCGAACGCGAACTGTTGCGTCAGGAGCGCGTGCAGGACGTCGGTGCTGATCTAAGCGCACGGCTATTGGCGCTGCAAAGTTACCGCCGCAACCGTAAACAGGGACAGCAGGAGGGCGTGATGGCGCCGGTGGCGGAACAGGTTTTGATGAATAGCCGCAACTGGCAGCAACGCTTGCTCAAAGCGGCAGGTACCCGGCCTGTTGAGTTTTCATTGGACTTTTTGCAGCAGCACGTCGGACTTTTGCTGGCGCAGGCGTTTCCCGACCGTATCGCCCTGCGGCGTGCCCATACCGACGGCGGCGAGCGTTATCAGTTGACTAACGGCAGGGGCGCGCTGTTGAAAGAGGGCGATGTGCTCGGGCGCGAAGCCTGCCTGGTGGTGGCGAATATTGACGGGCAGGCGCGCGAAGGGCGGATTTTTCTGGCCGCACCTTTGGAGAAGTCGCAACTGGACGGGCTCTTTGCCGAACGCATGACGACACGCGCCTATTACCGTTATGACGAGAAACGCCGGGAGATTGTCGGCAGCGAGCAGCGCCGTTTGATGGCATTGGTGCTGGACGAAAAACCGTTGGACAAACCCGATATGGCGGCATTGCAAGCCTGTCTGCTGGATTACATTAAGACCCAAAAAGGCGCGGTTTTGCCGTGGACGGAAACTCAACAGGCCGGGTTGCAGCGGATGCGCTGGTTGGCGGGTTACGCGCCCGAGGATGCACGTTGGCCGGATGTGAGCGAAGCGTGGTTGCTGACTAATCTGGAGATTTGGCTGGCGCCGTTTATGGCGGGTGTTGCCAGTATCAAGGCGTTAAAAAACATAGACTTGAAGTCGGCTTTGAATCATCTGTTGAGTTATGGGCAGTTGCAGGTTCTGGAGCGCGAAGCGCCCGAATTTTATGTGGCGCCTTCCGGCAAACGGGTCAAAATCCGTTATGCCGAGGGGCAGAACCCGACGGTGTCGGTGCCATTGCAGGAGTTGTTTGGCGAGCTGACCTCGCCGCGTTTGGCGTGGGGCAAAGTGCCGCTGACGTTTGAGTTGCTGTCGCCGGCGCAGCGGCCGATTCAGGTGACTGCCGATCTGGCGAATTTCTGGCGGACCTCCTATTTTGACGTGGCCAAGGAGATGCGCGGCCGTTATCCGAAACACCGCTGGCCGGATAAGCCGCTGGAAGAGAAGGCCGGGCGTTCGATTAAACCGCGTGGCTGATGGGATAAGTGTAAGGAGACAAAATGCAAAGACACAGTAGCCTATTGTTGTTGCTGGCTTGGGGGATGAGAGCCATTGGGCTGTTCGCCGGGCTGGTATGGGAGCCATTATGGTTTGCGCGTTTTGGCAGCATGGTGGTGCTGTTTGGGGTCATGAGCGAATATGTGCTGATGCACGGCGAATTCGATCTGCTCTATCGGCGTTTGGATAAGCTCGATGTGGGGGAGGATATTCCCGATCTTTCACCCTCCAAGTGGTATCGCAAAAAAGTCTGGCTGTCGCACTTTACCGTGATTGGCGGTACCTTGATCTGGGGATTTGGCGACCTGATGATTTAAATGCGTTAAAACTTTTACCTTAAGTCGTTATTTTTGCATAATGAAAGTAAGCCATACGGCTTAATTAAAAGGAAGAGGGTAGGAAACATGAATAACGTAATGAAATCCGGGCTGAAATTGAGTTTAGCCTCGCTGTTTGCAGTAGGGATGCTGGGTGGTTGCTCCAGTGATGAAGATTCGCAGGCGCCGCAGGGATCGCAAAGCAGCAGTGGCGTGACGGCGCCCGCGCCGAGCCAGCCGAAAGTGGCGGACGTAAAACCGGCTGAACCGGTGGCGATGCCTAAGATGGAAGAGGCTGAAAAGGCCGTGGCCGATAAGGTCGAAGAGGTCAAGCAGCAGGCCGAAAGCGAAGCGGCCAAAGCGGTGGCGTCGGCTAAAACCGGTTCGATGGTGTATAACACTTGCGTGGGGTGTCACGGCGCCGGCGGTGAAGGCGGGGTTGGACCTAAGTTGGCAGGTCAGGCCAAAGACGATATTGTCATGAAACTGGGCAAATACAAAGCCGGCGAGCAGGTCGGGCCTATGACGGCCATGATGCAACCGATCGCGTCAGGCATGAGTGATGAGGATATCACGCTGGTGGCGGATTACATTGCCACGACCTTCAAATAATTGATTCGATTTCTTCTTGGTGAAAACCGTCGGTGGGGAGTGATCCACCGGCGGTTTTTTTATTGGTGCGGTTTTTTTCTGTTGTGGAAACAGGTATTTACAGGCTGTTTTTCAGACGGTTTTTCGCTTCGATCCACTGCCCCATATACTGCGTGCTTTTGTGATGGTGATGGTTGAGCATCAGTCCAGTAAAGTAGCTTTTTCTATGCGTGGGCAGGTTTTCCAGTAACGCCTGAATACGCCGCAGCAGGTTTTCGCCACTGTCTATTCGGCAATATTGTTCGGTGCCCTGTTGCCGTGCAGATTGACTCGCGCGTTGCCAATCGCTGGCATTTTCATAGAGCGTGACGGCCTGTTGGACAAAGCTTTCGACGGTGCTGGCCACCGCGCCTGGCCATTCCTTGTGTTCAGGTTGCATCGCCTCGGCGCCGATTGGCGTGGTAATACTCGGCGTACCGCAGAGCATCGCTTCGGCCAGTTTGCCTTTAATGCCGGCGCCGAAACGCAGAGGGGCGAGCAGCAGGCGGGCGTCACCGATGACCTGCATGGCGTCTTTGGCCCAGCCTTTAACGATAAACCCCTGTTTGGGATTATGCAGGTCGGTGACTTTTTGTGACGGGTAAGCACCGTAAATATGCAGTTCGGCTTGCGGCAGGCGGGTGCGGATTTTGGGCCAGAGTTCGGTTTTGAGCCATAAGACCGCATCCCAGTTGGGGGCGTGGCGGAAATTGCCGATAAACACCATTTGCTGGCGTTCTTCAAATTTTTTGGGGGCCGCAGCGGGCTGATTGTACAGAAACGGCAAGGTAAACAGGTGGCCTGTCGGGATTTGGAAGGCCGTTTGCAAAAGCTGGCTTTCAAACCCCGAAATCATCAGCGTCAAATCGCAACGGGCGATAGCGGCGACTTCACGCTGGGTGTTTTCGGTCGTGGCCATCAGATCATAGAGGGTTGTGGCGTCTGACTGCCAAAGTTCGGCCAGGTCGAAACCGGGCTGTTTCAAACGCTGTTTAAGACGGTTTTCGCGCGCCTGACGCAGGCTATGCAGGTCTTCGGTATTGAGAATGCGCAGTGCATCCGGGCAAGCCTTGGCAACGCGCCAGCCGAATTGTTCTTCCATCATAAAACGGTCAAAGATCACCGCCTGCGGATTGAGTTCGCTGACAAACTGGTCAAAACTGGCGTGGTTGAGTTGAATCTGACACTCTTTGACTCCCAGGCCGTGCAAGTCGTAGCGGTGTTCGCTCAGGGCGGCGGGTGAGGCGAATACCACCTGCCAGGCATGGCGGTGGAAGAGTTCAATCAGCTGCAACATGCGTACGCCGGCGGCGGAGGAGTTGGGTTCCGGCCACACATAGCCGATGAGGAGGAGAGTCTTGTTCATGGAATCTTGCGGTTAATAATGTCGCTATAGTATAAAGCCTTGGGGCGTCCAGGCGTGATAAACTGGCGCACTTGAGTTTGGCAACGGCGTTCTTATATAAGGTAAGTGCGCTTTGGAGGAATAGAGATGCAAAAACAATGTTTAGCTTGGTTGAAAGCAGGTGCCTTGATGACGGTGCTGTTGGTGCCAGCGGTTTCACAGGCTGGTATGTGGGCGGATATTAAGGAAGACGCCGCCAACGCGTGGGAAGGAACCAAGGAAACCGCTCGCGATATCAAGGAAGAGGCCAAAGAAAGCCTTGAGGAAGGCAAGGAGAAAACAGAGCCTTTGACCGAAAAACAGACCTATAAGGATGCCTGGGAAAGCACCAAAGAGGGTGCCAAAGAGGTGTGGTCCGATACCAAGGCCGGCGCTAAAGAAGTCTGGCATAACATTGTGGGTGAAGAGAAGGAGTGAGCCGGATGCGTCTAGGTGTTTTGTGGGGTGTGTTGCTGGCGGCCGTGCTGGCGGGGTCAGGTTGCGAAAAAGTGACCAACAGTGCCAAGAACTTGCAGTCTGACTGGATCGGGCTGGACCGCACCGTTGAAATCTACAGTTGCCAGACCGGCAAACTGCTGAAAGTCTACAAGGGCGATATCCGCCTCAATCCCGAAGACAATTACGGTGCTTCCTTGTTGGTGAACGGTAAAAAGCTGCACACCAATCTGTGTTATATTATTGCCGAAAAAGGGGTCAAGGAAGAGCCGATTGCCCAGCCTCCGGTAGATTTGAATCGATAAGTGTGGTGTATGGCATTGTCTGCCGTCGCACCTGTAATGGTAAAGTTGCTATGAAAACAGTTGTAATGAAATTAAGTGGCGCGGTGCTTTTGGGTGTTGCCGCCGTTGCTTTGAGCGGATGCTCGACCGCCCAGATTAAAGAGGTGGATAAAGAGACCTTTTATCTGACCGAATACTACAGCGAGCCGGTGAGCGGTTTTGACAGCTGGTCGCTGCGCCGTCAGGCCAAGGAAGTCTGTCCGACCGGTTACCGTTATTTGCTGCGCACCGCCGGCAAACCGTCGGAATTTGCCAAGCAGCATTTTGAATGCGTGAGCGGCAAGGATTGTAGTTATGCTTTGGAGTGGCGCATTCAATGCTCCGATCAGCCGCAAGAGAAGTTTTCGATTTTCGGTAAGAGCTAAGTGTTGCGCACGCAAAATCGTTTTTGAAAATGAACAGGCCGGGTAGGTGGCAGCTTACCCGGCCTGTTCGCTTTTAAAATGGCGCTCTTTGTTTTCAGGCATAAAAAACCCGAGTCCTATTCGGCTCGGGTCTGTTACAAAGAGGGTTGCCTAGCTAGGGATTAGTTCAGCAAATCTTTCTTAACAACATAAAGCGTATTTTGGTCAATCGTGCCGTTGGAATCCAATACTTTTTGCTCAAGCTGGTTGCTAGACGCCCAAGTAGCGAAGTCATCATCGTTAATCACACCGAGCGTGTTGTTATCAATAATCCACAGTCCTTCCATCTTGTCATGTGGATACTGCACTTCCGCAACCATATCGACCACTTCCGTTTTGGTCACTGGCACAATGCCTTCTGTAGCCAAAGCATCCCAGTCAGAAATTTCTTCCAACGCTTTACCGTTTACGGTTAAACCAATCGTTGCGTCTTGGGCAAGATTGCCGCCGTCTGCTACCGTTTCAAGATTGGTCGCATCGGTTATATCAATACGATAAACTTTTTTCATTGCAGTAGGTTGTGCGGCACCATTGTCCGGACCACCGTTCAGGAATAGCCCGTCACGTTCGATGACCAAGAATTGGTGATCATTTAGAGCGGCAATTTCAGAGTTGGCGTTTTTGGCGATTTCTTGTCTGTAAAGATATTGACCAATCTCTTGGGTATCCAGATTGATGGTCACGATACGTATCAGGTTGAAATTGGTCACCGCTGCTTTGCTTGGGTTATATAGCGTCGACTGCATCATGCCGACCAGCGTTTTTCCGTCAGGCGTTACCGTCAAACCTTCCATGCCGCGGTTGGCCCAGCGGTTAGCAAATTCAGCCGGAAGATTGATTGATACGCGCGTATCAGCAGTAAATGGGTTGATACGGTCAATTTCTTTACCGTCAGCGTCAAAATGTACGATATGCGGGCCGTATTCATCACTCACCCAGAAAGTGCCGTCAGCTATAGCGACCAGCCCTTCCGAGTCCAAACCGTAATCGTCGGTTTTTGTCGGGTTAGTTGCGGCATCGTAAGCTTGAGTCGGGTCTTGGAGGATAGGGCTGCCAGACGCGTCATAAGGAATTTCATTTGTGCCGCCCAAAGTGCTGCTGTTAGGCAAGCCGGTAATTGGTGTTCCGTCAGGTTGCTTCATCAGAACTTTTTTAACCAGGCTGATTTCACCGTCAGTACCTACCTCAAACAAACCGATAGTCGGGGTATAGTCTGGCGTTGGAAACATTTTCCCCTTACCTAAAGATCCGGTGTAGTCAGCGTTAGGGCCGCGGTCAGTCATTGCATAAAACTGGTTTTTATTGGTTGGATGCGGCGCCATTGATGAACCATAACCGCCATTACGGATTTCAAAAGGCATTTGAGTGTTAAAGTCTGTAATATCTGCGCGCAGGATAGAATAGGGCAAAGTGGCTCCTGATGGTGAGATTTGATCGATCGGATCAATTGCAGTGGTTGTGTCATCACATCCAGCCAACAAAGTGGTTGCTAAAATCGAAGCGAGTATCGCGGTACGTTTAAACATCTTCTTTCCTTATAAGTAAATGACAGTAAAAAAAATTGGAAAAGGTATTTAAATGCTGAATACTGCGTATATGTATGAAACATTTTTTAATTAAATATGACACGTACTCTAGCTATGCGTTGTCGATCGGCTCTTATCCGCCACAAGACTGGTAAACCCGCTTATGTAAATCTCAACAGGTTGGGTAACGGTTGATTCCTACCCGGCCTGTTCAGTTTTGGAAGCGCGATTTCTGAAAATTCTAAAAAGTCGCTAAATCTGCACTTTGGCGCTTCACCCGTGGAGTGCTAGATGGTAAAGTTTGGGTTTTCAAACAGGCGCAAGGATTCGATTTGTTTATCCATACACTTTGGTTACTGGCACTGAGTGGTTTGGCATGGTGGCAATCCGAACAGATTTTACATTGGCCTGCCGCTTGGCTGAGTCTGCTCGATTATGCGCCTTACGGCATCGTTGCCGTCGGTCTGTTTGTCGGCGTTTTCCTGAATCGCATCCGCCCTGTGGCGATTCTGCTGGTGCTGGCGCTCAGTACCTTCGCCTTCAACTATTACGCGGCGATTCAACCGCGCACGCCTGACATCCCCTTTTTCTTTGTGTTGCTCGGTTTGGCTTTGCCGTTAAATCTGTTTTTGTGGCTGTTCTGGCCGGAACGCGGCGTGCGCCATTGGGGATTTAATCTGCTGACACTGGCGGTTTTGGTGCTGCAGATGCCGTTGTTGCAGAGCTTGGTGTATGATTTGCCGCCGCACTGGGTTGAGCAGCTGAGTGCGCCGATCAGCCAGGATCCGCTGTTTGTCATCCACATGCCGATGGTGACCACGGTGGTGGCGATTGTGCTGCTCAACCTGATGGTGGTGCGCATGGCGATGATGCGCAAGCCCAAGGTGTTGGATCAGGTGGTGCTGTTTGTACTGGTGTTGATGGCCTATGCCCTGAATAATCTCGCCATCCCCGAGTTGTGGAACTGGATGGCGACGATCGCCGCCCTGATGGTGGTGCTCTCTTTGGTATTTGATGTGCATCAAATGGCCTATACCGACGAACTCACGGGCATGGCCGGGCGCCGTGCGCTGTTTGAGTCCTTTATGGGGTTGGGGCGCAGCTATACGGTGGCGATGGTGGATGTGGACCATTTCAAGAAGTTCAACGATACTTACGGCCACGACATTGGAGATTTGGTGCTGCAAACGGTGAGCCGCGTGTTGAGCGGTGTGGGCGGTGGCGGTAAGGCGTACCGTTTTGGCGGCGAAGAGTTCAGCGTGGTGTTTGCCGGAAAAACCCCGGAACAGGCCAAGCCGGTTCTGGAGGTGCTGCGTAAACAGTTGGAAACGACCGAACTCAAGTTCAAACATCACGGCAAGGATACCACGACCAAAGTCACCGTCAGTATTGGTGTGGCGGAGCGCAACGCCAGTTTTAAAACGCCCGAAGAGGTTATAAAGGCAGCCGACCAGGCGCTCTATCAGGCCAAGGAGGCCGGACGAAACCGTGTGGTCGTATTTGGTGAAGTTAAAGAAGTAGCAAAAGGACAGAAAAGTGCCAGAATCCGTAAACGCAAAGCCTAATTCAATTACAAACATTCCGCCGCTGGTGGGTGAGCATAGCGACGTGGAGATCCGTTTCAGTTTGAAATTGCTGGACGGTACTTTGGTCGAAGAAACCGAAGGCGACGAAACCTTTCGTTTCACGATCGGCGACGGCACCTTTTTGAATAAGCTGGACGAGCTGTTGATCGGTCTGGAGGTGGAAACCACCGGTACGTTTACGCTGCCGCCGGAACAGGCCTTTGGTCAGCCCGATCCGGCCAATCTGCAAACCATGCCGCGCAGTGATTTTCCGGCGGATATGGAGTTGCAGGAAGGCTATGTAATCGGTTTCCATACGCCGGTCGGCGAAGAGATCCCGGGCAAGGTGCATGCGTTGACTGAGGATGAAGTGGTGATTGATTTCAACCATCCGCTAGCCGGGCATACGGTGGTGTTTCAGGCCACGATTGTGGCCATTCACTCATAAGCCTGAATGGGAAGAGTCGCGAGTTATTGCTGGCTTTGCTGCTGTTGATGATATTCGCGCATATGGCCTTCACTGCAAAAGGTGTGTTGGCCGTCAAAAAACGCTTCGGACTGCGGCAGGTGAATGCCGCATAGCGCGCAGCGCACCATCGGTTCTTCGGCGGCGGGTTCTTCTTGCTGCTTTGCGGCTTTGATTGCTGCCTCGCGGTTCTTGGCGCGAATTTCAATAATGCGGTTCAGGGTGAAACGCACCAGCAGAAATACCAGAATCACAAACAGTAAAAACGTGATGGCTCTCATCAGGGCGTCCATTTCTATGAATTGTTGATGCAATCATTGTCCAAAAAACATAAAATAAAAGCAATTTTTATCTCAGTTAAAGCGTTTTTTATTCCCGCCTGTTTGTGTAGATTTTGGCGGCGAAAATCGGAGACTTTTTGTGAATTTACATGAATATCAATCAAAGGCGTTGTTCCGCGATTACGGCATCGGTGTGCCCAAAGGACAACTCATTACCCAATTAAGTGAATTGGATGCGGCGTTGGACAGCGTGGGCGGCGATGCCTGGGTAGTCAAAGCGCAGATTCATGCCGGCGCGCGCGGCAAGGCGGGCGGTGTCAAACTGGTCAAGAGCCGTGCCGAGGCGCATGAGGTCTCAGCGGCGCTTTTGGGCAGTTCGTTGGCGACGATCCAGACGGCGGGTAAAAAGCTGCCGATTAACAGCCTGTTGATCGAAGAAACCCTGGCGATTGAAGAAGAGTTGTATCTGAGCCTGGTGGTGGATCGCGTCAGCCGTACCCATACCTTTATCATCTCCGCTGCCGGCGGCATGGATATTGAAGAGGTCGCCGAACACACGCCTGAAAAGATTCTGACGGTGCATATCGACCCGACGGTCGGCGTGATGCCGTACCAGTGCCGTGAAGTCGGCTTTGCGTTGGGCTTGACCGGCACGGCGTTCAAGCAGATCGGGCAGTTGATGCAGCAGTTCTATCAGCTGGCGTTGGACAAGGATGTCTCTCAGGTGGAGATCAATCCGTTGATCCGCACGGCCGATAACGCGTTGATCGCGCTGGATGCCAAGGTCAATATCGATGCCAACGCGCTGTATCGTCAGCCGGCGTTGGTGGAGATGCGCGACTATTCGCAGGAAGACGAGCGCGAAGCCAAAGCCTCGCAGCATCAGTTGAACTATATCGCGCTGGACGGTGACATCGGCTGTATGGTCAACGGCGCCGGTCTGGCGATGGCGACCATGGATTTGATCAAGTTGAACGGCGGCGAGCCGGCCAACTTCCTCGATGTAGGCGGCGGTGCCACGCCGGAGCGAGTGGCGGAGGCGTTCAAGCTGATTTTGTCCTCTTCCGAAGTGAAGTCGATTCTGGTGAATATTTTCGGCGGTATCGTGCGTTGCGACCTGATTGCCGACGGCATTATCCAGGCGGTGCAGGAAGTCGGTCTGACCATTCCGGTGGTGGTGCGTCTGGAAGGCACCAATGTCGAGTTGGGCAAGGAAAAACTGGCACAGAGCGGTTTGAGCATTATCACCGCAGACGGCCTGGCGGACGCGGCGAAACGCGTGGTGGAAGTGGCAAAAGCGGGAGCGGCAGCGTAATGAGTATTTTGATCAACAAAGACACGAAAGTAATCTGCCAGGGCTTTACCGGTAAGCAAGGGACTTTCCATTCGGAACAGGCGTTGGCCTACGGCACCAAAATGGTCGGCGGCGTGACGCCGGGCAAAGGCGGCCAGACGCATCTGGGCTTGCCGGTGTTCAACACGGTGCGCGAAGCGGTTCAGCAGACCGGTGCGGAAGCCTCGATGATTTATGTGCCACCGGCGTTTGCAGCGGATTCGATTATCGAAGCGATTGACGCCGGCATCAAGGTGATTACCTGTATCACCGAGGGGATTCCGGTGGCGGATATGCTGAAAGTGCGTGCCGTGCTGGAAAAATCCGATGCCTATCTGATCGGCCCGAACTGCCCGGGTTTGATTACCCCCGGTTTGAACGGTGAAGGCTGCAAAATCGGCATTATGCCGGGGCATATCCATCTGCCGGGCAAAGTGGGCGTGGTGTCGCGTTCCGGTACTTTGACCTATGAAGCGGTGCATCAGACCACACAAAACGGATTGGGGCAGTCGACCTGCGTGGGTATCGGCGGCGACCCGATTCAGGGCATGAACTTTATCGATTGCTTGCGTCTGTTCCAGGACGATCCGCAGACCGAAGGGATTATTATGGTCGGTGAGATCGGCGGTCAGGCCGAAGAAGACGCGGCGGCGTTTATCAAGGCGAATGTCACCAAGCCGGTGGTCGCATATATTGCCGGCGTGACGGCTCCGGCCGGCAAACGTATGGGGCACGCCGGTGCGATTGTCTCCGGCGGTAAGGGTACGGCGGAAGCCAAGTTCGCCGCGCTGGAAGAGGCGGGCGTCACTGTGGTGCGCTCGCCTGCCGATTTGGGTTCCGCCATGGCGAAGCTGCTGGCTTAAGTCGCTCAGAATCCTTTCCTACCCGGCCTGTTGAGTTTTTTAGCGAATGCTTCAGGCCGATCTTAAACGCAATAAACGGGTAAACACTATGTCTGAAAATGTCGTTGTGGTGATGGCGCAAATCAATCCGGTGGTAGGCGATATCAGCGGAAACGTGCAGTTGGTGATTGACGCTTCCAAGCAAGCCAGAACGCAACAGCAGGCGGATATCGTGGTATTTCCGGAGTTGACGCTGACGGGTTATCCGCCCGAGGATTTGCTGTTGCGCGAAGGGCTCTACCCGCAGATTAATGCGGCTTTGACGCGGATTTGCGAAAGCGTGCGGGATGTCGTCGTTGTAGTCGGTTATCCGATGATGGACGAGCTTGGCGAGCGTTTCAATATGGCGGCGTGGATCGAAAACGGCCAGATTCAGGCGAGTTATATCAAGCAGCATCTCCCCAATTACAGCGTGTTTGACGAGCAGCGCTATTTTGCACCGGGCAAGCAACCTTGCGTGGTGGAACATAAGGGCATCCGTTTTGGGGTGTTGATTTGCGAGGACATCTGGAAAGTGTCGCCGGCGGTGCAGGCCAAAGAGGCCGGAGCCGAGGTGATTCTGAACCTGAACGCTTCGCCGTTTTCGCAGGAGAAACATCAGGACCGTCTGGACGTCGTCAAGCACCGTGTTGATGAGGCCGGTTGCGCGGTGATTTATGTGAATCAGGTCGGCGGTCAGGATGAACTGGTGTTTGACGGCGGTTCTTTTGTGATGGACTGTCACGGACAGGTTCAGGTGCAGGCGCCGGAGTTTAGCGATGCCTTGACGCCGGTGGTGTTGCATAAAACGGCAGACGGCGTGACGGTTCAGGCCGGGCAGCAAGCTAACCTGTTTGAAGCCGAAGCGCGCGTTTATGAAGCCCTGAAAACCGGGTTGCGCGATTATGTGCAGAAAAACGGTTTTCCGGGGGTGATACTGGGGCTTTCCGGCGGGATTGACTCTGCGCTGACGCTGGCGATTGCCGCCGATGCATTGGGCGCGGACAAGGTCGAGGCGGTGATGATGCCGTTCCGTTATACCGCCGCCATCAGTCAGGAAGATGCGGCCGAGCAGGCAAAATGCATGGGCGTTAAATACAGCGTGATGCCGATCGAGCCGATGTATGCCGCCTTTGAAGCCGCGCTGGCGGCGGCGTTTGCCGGGAGGGAAGCCGATCTGACCGAAGAGAATCTGCAGGCGCGGATTCGCGGTACGCTGTTGATGGCGTTGTCCAACAAGACCGGCAAAATGGTGGTGGCGACCAGCAACAAAAGTGAAGTGGCCGTCGGCTACTCCACTCTGTACGGTGACATGGTCGGCGGCTTCTCGCCGTTGAAGGATGTGCCGAAAACGCTGGTGTACCGTCTGGCCAACTATCGCAATAGTTTGGGAGCGGTGATTCCGGAGCGTGTCATTACCCGTCCGCCGTCGGCGGAGTTGCGTCCCGATCAGGTGGATCAGGACTCTTTGCCGGAATACGATGTACTGGATGCGATTATCAAGGCGTATGTCAAAGACGACAAAACGCCGCAGCAGATCGCCGCGATGGGGATCGACGAGACAGAAGTGCGCCGGGTGATCCGCATGATCGACCGCAGCGAATACAAGCGTCGTCAGGCCGCGCCGGGCATCAAAATCACGCACCGCGCGTTCGGGCGTGACCGTCGTTATCCGATTACCAGTCGCTACAGCGAATAAGCGGGTTTGTGAAAATAGCGTCTGATAACAGTATCTGATAACAAAAAGGCCGGAAAAATTTCCGGCCTTTTTAATGGGTGCTGTTGAGAGATTGGCCTTGAATAAATAGCCAGTTGCCCTTAATCAAACATCGACTAATCAAACATCGAAGTCAGGCTGGTCCACCAGCTCTGCTCTTTCTGTTGGGTTGGCGCTTTGATTTTTGCCGCTTCTTCGGCACGTGCCTGTTCCCGTACTGCTTGCTCTTCTGCTTGGATTTGGCTGTTCAATTCCAACACCTTGAGGGTGTCGAGGTAGTTCTGTTCCATGCCCAAAGCACCATAGCTGTCTTTCATCAGCTTTAGTGCGTCCAGGTTGATGACGGCGCGCGGATAGTCTTCAATCAGTTTGCGGCAGCGGTTGGCCGCCGCCAGATAGGCTTTGCGGTCAAAGTAGAACTTGGCCACCTGCAACTCATGGCGCGCCATGCGGTTGCGGATAATGACCAGACGTTCTTTGGCGGCCGCAGCATAATCGGTTTCCGGGAAACGCTGAATCAGCGCCTCATAGAAGCCGAAAGCGCGTTGACTGGTGACCATGTCGCGCTGCGCCGGGTCGGTAATCCACTTGTCGAGCCAGCTTTTGGTAATGGAATCAGCCGCCACGGCACGCAGATAATAGGCGTAAGGCAAAGAAGGGTGCTTGGGATAGAGTTTGATGAACTCTTCGGTTTCGCGAATCGCCGACTCCGGTTCGTCGTAACGGTAATAGGCGTAAGCCAGTTCCAAGTAGGTCTGCTCGGCATATTTTCCGTAAGGGAAATAGGCTTTGAGTTTTTCGTAGTTTTCAATCGCCGTATCCCAGTTTTCCTCGGAAAAGGCTTCGGTGGCGGTGCTGTAGAATTCCTCTACCGTTCTTTCGGAGTCGGATTTGTTCAATAGGGACGAACAGCCATGCAGCGAAATAGTGGCTGCGAGTACAGCGGATAACAGCGATTTTTTCATGTGAGTTCGGTACAATAGGCATTTTTAATAAGACCAAAATTGTATCACAATTTATGGGTTGCACAGATTTTTAAGGGCGTTTAAAACGACGTTTAAGGGGCTCAATTGAGTACACAAACTTTACAGGCATTTATTCCTATCTCCAGCCTGGGGCAGCGTTTTGATGTGGTGGTTTCGGAGCTGTTTCCGCAATACTCGCGCAGCCGTATCCAGCAGTGGATCAAAGAGGGCAAAGTCACCGTCAACGGTCAGGCATGGACCAAGCCGCGCCAGAGTGTGCTGGGTGGCGAAAAGGTGGTGATGGAAGCCGAACTGAACGACGAGGTCGATCTGGTCGCCCAGGAGATTCCGCTGGATATCGTCTATGAAGACGAGGCGATTTTGGTGATTAACAAGCCCGCCGGTCTGGTGGTGCATCCGGGGGCGGGTAATCCCGACCAGACGTTGATGAACGCGCTGCTGTTCCATGATCCTAAGTTGCGCGAAGTGCCGCGTGCCGGGATTGTGCACCGTTTGGACAAGGAAACCTCCGGTTTGATGGTGGTCGCCAAAACCGTTCCGGCGCAGACCCATCTGGTGGATCAGTTGCAGCGTCATGCGGTGGAGCGTATCTATGATGCGGTGGTCGTCGGTCACGTGCTGGCCGGCGGTACGGTCGATAAACCCATCGGCCGCAGTATTCAGGATCGCAAGAAAATGGCGGTGCGTTTGCTCGGCGGCGGCAAGCCGGCGGTGAGTCACTACCGTGTGATGGAGCATTTCCGTGCGCACACGCGGATTCGCGTCAAATTGGAGACCGGGCGTACCCACCAGATTCGCGTGCATATGTCGTCTATCGGCTTTCCGCTGATTGGCGATCCGGTTTACGGCGAACGTTTGCGTATTCCGCGCGGCATGATGGACGGGTTTGTCGATGTTCTGCGCGAATTCAAACGTCAGGCATTGCATGCCGGGGCGCTTAGTCTGACCCATCCGCTAACCGGCAAGACCATGAAGTGGAAAGCCGATATGCCGGACGACATGCTGGCGCTGATTGACACCTTGCGTGATGATCTGGAAGCGTTTGAATCGCAGTTTGAATCCGACTACGACGAGTTTGATTACGATTACGGCGTGGAAGTCGAATGGGTCACGGATGACGATATTCCGGAATGATGCCAATTTGATCATACCTCAATGGAGCGCACCGACTAAGGTGCGTGCCTATTGCACCACTCGCCGCGCGCCGGAGGTTTGTAAAAACTCAACAGGCCGGGTGGCGAGCGAGTGTGGTGCTTCACAACCACCTTTCGATAGTTTTAATCTTGCCACCCATGTGGGCGATGATCCGGCTGCGGTGCAGGCTAACCGCGACTGCCTGCGCGATGCGTTGGGATTGCCGGGCGAGCCTTTTTGGCTGGAGCAGCAGCATACGGTGGACTGTGTTGACTTAAATGCGGCGGCGGCTTCGACATGGCAGGCGCCCGTTGCCGATGCGGCATGGACGCAGAGCTCCAATCAGGTGGCGGTGGTGATGACCGCCGACTGCATTCCGATTCTGGTGACCAACAAAACGGGCACTCTTGCGGCGGCGATCCACGCCGGCTGGCGCGGTTTGGCGGACGGCATTGTCACGCAGACGTTGCAGCGCTTGCCGGACGAGGCCGAAAACCTCTTGGTATGGATTGGCCCTTGTATCCGCCAGCCGCACTTTGAGGTGGGGCAGGATGTGTTTGACAGATTTGCGGGGCAGGCAGCGCACAATGCGCGGTTTTTTGAAGCGTTGCCGGCTGCGACCGGCAAATATCTGGCCGATCTACCCGGCCTGTTGAAATCCGAATTGACGCAATTGGGCGTGCAGCAGATCAGTGATAGCGGTCTGTGTTCCTATGCGGATAGCGCGCGTTTTTACTCCTACCGGCGTGACGGCCAAACCGGACGCATGGCGTCGCTGATTTGGCTGGAGTCATAAGTCTCATTATTTCGTGATGGATTCACATATCGATAATTTAAACCACGAAGAACACGAAGTTACGTTTGCCTCTAGGCACATTTAATTAAGTTAACTTTTTGATATAAAAGGTTTTAATTGCCATGAAAATAGGTGACAGCTCCGATAAACAGGATCAAGTTACAAAATCTTCATGGCCTTCGTGCTCTTCGTGGTTCAAGAAAAATACGCGTCAATGAAAATGTAAGCCAACCTTTTACTCTTTACCGGTTTTCAGATAACGGTCGGCGCGTTCCACATCTTCCAAGGTGCCGGAAATGACCACTTTGTCGAGTGCGCGGATGACCGTTTCCGAATCGGGATTCTCGCCGCGCACATGGCCGCGGGTAATGGCTTCCACATCCACTTTCATGTCGCTGAACGGAATTTCCTTAAGTGCTCTGCCGACGGCATAGGCCTTTTCATCAATCACCACGCTGTGAATGACGCCGCTGAGAGCGCCGTGTTCGTCAAGCATGCTGTCGTCCTGACCGGGATAGAATTTTTCCAGCAGTTTGTAGCGGTCCTGGCGGGCGGCGCGGGTTTCACGCAACACTTTGCTCGGCGGCTGACCGATCATCAGCAGCAGGTGGGACGACAACATAATGCTCGATTCAAAGGTGTCCGGCACGACTTCGGTGGCGCCGGCGGCGATGAGTTCGTTCAGATGGCTGTCGTCCAGCGTGCGCACCAGCACCGGGATGTCGGGATGATGCTGGCGGATGGCGGTGAGGATTTTCATCGACGCGTGGAAATCGCTGAAGGTGATGATAATCGCCTTGGCTTTTTCGATGCCGGCGGCATGCAGAATGCGCTCTTTGGCGGCATCGCCGTAATAGACGCGTTCGCCGGCATTGTGCGCCTCGGTGACGCGTTTGATGTCCATATCCAAGGCGACGAAATTCTCGTTGGCTTTATTGAGGAAGCGGCTGACCGTCTGGCCGACACGGCCGAAACCGCACAGAATGACGTGGTTGTTCAGATAGACGTTATCGGCGGCAATGGTGCTTTCAATATTGCTGAAACTTTGGTTATAGGTGCCGCTGTGCAGCCAGCGGGTGATTTTGCCGTTGTATTTGACCATCAGCGGCGCAACCGCCATGCTTAACACGGCCGCGGTGAGCAGCAGGTTGCCCTGTTCGTGCGGCAGCAGTTTGTAGGTAAAGGCCAGAGTCATCAACACCAGACCGAATTCACCCACCTGCGCCAGACTCAAGGAGGTGCGGCTGGCGACGCCGGGTTCTTTGTTGAAGAGGCGGGCAATGCCGTAAATAATCACGCCCTTGACGACGATAATGCCGATGGTCAGTGCCAGAATCGTCCAGAAGTGTTCGGTGAGGCGTTCCAGCGAAATGAGCATGCCCACGGTGACGAAGAACAGACCCAGCAGGATGTCCTGGAAGGGACGGATGTCGGATTCGATCTGGTGGCGGTATTCGGTTTCACCGAGCATCATGCCGGCGAGGAAGGCGCCGAGCGTCATCGAAAGCCCCATCTCTTCGGTGAGGGCGGCGGAACTCAGTGCCACCAACAGCACCGTGAGGGTAAACAGTTCGGCCGATTTGGCCGAGGCGACCTCGTGGAACAGCGGACGCAGCAGATAACGGCCGATGGCGTGCATAATCACCACGATCAGCATCCCTTTGATAAAGGCGTAGAGCAGTGACTCGGTCAGGCTGGTTTCGCCGCCGTCGGCGCTCATTGCCAGAGCGGGAATCAGAATCAATAGCGGAATCGCCATAATGTCCTGAAAAATGAGGATGCCGACTGCGGAGCGGCCGTGACGCGACTGGATCTCGCTCTGTTCGGTGAGCTGTTTGATGACGATGGCGGTGGAGGAGAGGGCAAAGGCGCTGGCCACGACGATATTGGTATTGGTGTCGAGTCCGGCGAGCCAGCCGATGCCGTAAAACGCCGCGCCGGTGCCAAGCACCTGCGCGCTGCCCAGGCCAAAGACCTGCTTGCGCATGGCGACCATTTGCGTTAGCGAGAACTCCAGACCGATTGAGAAAAGCAGAAAGACAATGCCCAGCTCGGCGAGATAGGCGATATTTTCTTCCTCTTCAATCCAGCCGAAGCCGTGCGGCCCGACGATGATGCCGACGATGATGTAGCTGAGGATGGGCGGGAATTGCAAGCGTCGGGAAATCGATACCGTGACCACGGCGATCGCCAGCAATAAAACAATATGAAGCAACAAGTGGTCTTGCACGTTGATCCTTAGTGAAAAAATGCGTTTTTACGCGGTTACTTTGGGTTTATAGGGTTTGGCAATCGGGTTGTATAAACCCTTGCCAAACTCGGCAGGCCGGGTAGGCCGGTCTGCGTCGATTAAATTACTGTATAGCATTTTGTTGTCCCAAAACAGGGGGTGTCAATGGTTTGCAAAACGCATCGAGAGGTCAATCGCGCGGATATGCTTGGTGATTGCCCCGCTGGAAATAAAATCCACGCCGGTTTTGGCCAGTTGCGGCAGTTGCTCGATTTCGACATTGCCGGAGACCTCCAGTTTGGCGCGGCCGTTGACCAGTTGCACGGCGTTGTGCATCATCTCCAGCGTAAAGTTGTCGAGCATGATGATGTCGGCGCCGGCTTGCAGCGCCTGCTGCACTTCGTCTAGGTTTTCGGTTTCCACTTCCACCGTGGTGTGGGGGTGGCGGCGTTTGGCCGTGCCGACCGCCTGCGCGATACCGCCGGCCGCCATAATATGGTTTTCTTTAATCAGAATCGCATCATACAGACCGATGCGGTGGTTTTTGCCGCCGCCGCAGGCGACCGCGTATTTTTGCGCCATGCGCAGGCCGGGCAGGGTTTTGCGCGTGTCGAGCAGTTGGGTGCGGCTGCCTTTGAGCTGCGCAACATAGCGGGCCGTGGTAGTCGCCGTGGCCGATAGGGTTTGCAAAAAATTCAAGGCGGTGCGTTCCGCCGTCAGAATGCTGCGCGCTGAACCCTGGATGACGCAAAGCAGCTGATTTTCGACGACGCTTTCGCCTTCTTTGATATGCCATTCGATGGCGATGTCTTCGTCGACCTGTTGAAAGACCTCGTCAAACCACGGGCGTCCGCAAATAACCGCCGCTTCGCGGCTGATAATCCGCGCGGTCGCCTGCGCATCGGCCGGAATCAAATCGGCGGTGAGGTCGCCATCGCCAATGTCTTCTTGCAAAGCGATAATGACGGTTTGTTCAAGATGTTCAAAATAGTCGATGTTTTGCATAGCGGCCATCCAAAACTAGAGAAATGACATAAAATCGGCGTAGTAACGCCACTAATTTGGGTATTATACCCAATGAACCGGCCTTATGGCGGGGTGATTAAGCGGAGTTTGAAGTGTTACAAGTGGATAGCCAGACCGGCTTGTGTTTACAGGCAACTTATATCCCAAGCCCCAATCAGGACGAACGCCCGGACGGCATGCAGCCCGAGCTGATTGTGGTGCACGGCATCAGCCTGCCGCCCAACCAGTTCGGCGGCGAGGCGATTACGCAGCTGTTTACCAATGCGCTTAACCCGCAGGACGATCCCTATTTTGCGACGATTTGCGGCTTGAAGGTGTCGGCTCACATGTTGATCCGCCGCGATGGCAGTTTGCTTCAGTATGTGCCGTTCCAGCAGCGCGCCTGGCACGCAGGTTTGTCGGCGTATCAGGGGCGGAACCGCTGCAATGATTTTTCGATTGGTATTGAACTGGAAGGTACGGACTGCGGCGCCTATTCCGCCACGCAATACCGCTTGCTGGCGGAGCTGATTAAGGCGTTATGGCGCGCTTATCCCTCTTTATCGCACGAAGCGGTGGTGGGACACAGCGATATTGCGCCCGGTCGCAAAACCGATCCGGGGCCTTATTTTCAGTGGCAGGCCTTGTGGCGTTTGCTCGAAAATCCGCAGCGCGCCTAGAGTTGAGAGCGCTATTTACGCAATCCAGCCGCCGCGTGACGAGTTGCCAGAAGACGGGTTGTCGGGTTTGGGCGAGAACTTCATGCAGGGTTCGCCGGAAGCTTCAAAAACCACGTCGCTCGGCAGGCGCCTGGTTTTAAAACCGAATGCCTTGCAGCCGCGTGGATTGTTGGCATCCCAGGTGACGTAAAAAAATCGGCATTTGAAGCAGTCGATAGAATTAGTTTTTTTCATAAACCAGTATAAAAATTAGTGAATTTACGGCAAAAAACCCTGTGCTATGATGCGCATCATTGATTGGTTGGCACTTTAGCCGCCTTTGCAAACTGGTGCAAACTTAAGGGTGGCCGGGATAATTTGCTTGAAAGCGTTGCAGCCCCTGTGCTAGCCTTGGATTCATCCCGTTTATTTTGCAATTCATTTTACTGTCATTTTGATTTAAAGGATATAAACCATGAGTAAAATCGGCCTATTCTATGGAACGGATACAGGTAATACCGAGCGTGTTGCGGACATGATCAAAGACAAGTTCGGTGCAGGTGCGGTGGATGTGTATGACATCGCAGCGGCCAAGGCAGCGGATTTTGCCAAGTACGACAAAATTATTCTAGGCCAGCCAACCTGGTACTACGGCGAGTTGCAAAGCAGCTGGGACGACTTCTGGGAAGAGTTCAAGGGTATCGATTTCAGCGGTAAAACCGTTGCCTGTTTCGGGCTGGGTGACCAGGCGGACTATTCGGAGTATTTCTTGGATGCCATGGGCATGATGCACGATGTGGCGGTGGAAAACGGCGCGACGCCTGCGGGCTATACGTCAACCGACGGTTTTGAATTCGACGAGTCGAAAGCGGTGACCGAAGACGGCGAATTCTTTGTCGGATTGGGAATCGACGAAGATCAGCAGCCTGAATTGACCGAAGGCCGCGTGTCTGACTGGGTTGAGCAGGTGCGTGAAGAGTTTGGAATGTAAGTTGGCATTCAACGACACAAAAAAACCGCTTTTAAGCGGTTTTTTTGTGTCTGCCAATCGGCTGGAAATGTTTGCAAAAATACCGGCAAAAAAACTCAACAGGCCGGGTATGCAATCCGCTATCAGCGCAGGCTGATGGCCGGCCATTTTTTACGTTGTGCGATCTTCAGCAAAGTTTCATCCGCATCGACCACAACGGGATTGTCGACCAGCTCCAGCAGCGGTTGGTCATTGTGCGAGTCGGAATAGAAAAAACTGCCTTCGAGAGTGAACTGTCTATCCTCCAGCCAGCTTTTCAGGCGCGTTACTTTCCCGCCCTGGAAGGAGGGCACGCCATCGACTTCACCGGTAAAACGTCCATCCAGCATTTCGGGGTCGGTGCCAATCAAGTTGGTAATGCCGTACATCTGACCGATAGGGCGGGTGACAAAACTGTTGGTGGCGGTGATGATCAACAGTTCGTCGCCTTTGTCGCGGTGCTCATCCACCAGAGCCTGCGCTTTTGGCAGATAGATCGGCTCGATCACCGTCTGCATGAACTCGTCGTGCCAGGCGATCAGCGTGTCCATGTCATATTGCGTCAGCGGTTTCAGTGAGAAATGCTGATATTCCATGATGTCCAGTGTGCCGGCCTTGTACATGGCGTAAAAACGCTCGTTTTCCGATTCGAAAAACTCGGCTTCCACCGCTCCCTTCTTAATCAGGAACTTGCCCCAAAGGTAGTCGCTGTCGCCGGCGATCAGAGTGTTGTCGAGGTCAAAAATTGCCAATGCCATTTTCGCAGAATCCCTTTAATCTCAATTTGGCGACAATCCTATCTGATTGAAGTGGCTATCACAAGGCTGGCGGTTAAATTCCATTTGAAAAAAACCAATGTGACCATTAATGAATTTAAGATTGAAAAAAGGCCGAAATTTGGGCAATAATACCGACAATTTGTATTAAAAGATTTAAGGTTTTGTGTGATAGATCAAGACGGGTACCGGCCGAATGTCGGTATTATCATCGTAAACAAGGAAGGCAAGCTATTCTGGGGTAAACGTATTCAACAAGACGCCTGGCAGTTTCCGCAAGGGGGGATTCGTGAAAACGAAACGCCCCAGCAGGCCGTTTTTCGTGAACTTAAGGAAGAGGTTGGCTTGGAGCCTTCGGATGTGCGGGTGTTGGGACGTACCAGGGATTGGTTGAGTTATGACTTGCCCAAGCATCTGATTCGCCATTACAGTCAGCCGGTTTGCGTCGGCCAAAAGCAGATCTGGTTTATGCTGGGTTTGGAGGGGGATATCAGCCGCATCAATCTGGCGCATCATGAGTCGCCGGAGTTTGAGGATTGGATGTGGGTCGATTACTGGCGCCCCGTGCAGGAAGTGGTCTGTTTCAAGCAGGCCGTCTATCATCAGGCACTCACCGAGCTGGAAGAGGTGTTACACAAGTTCTGGCTGCCGAAGTAGCTGTGCTTATATAGTGTATGCTTTCGACAAAGCCCCGCGAGGGGCTTTGTCGTTTGTACGGTAAGTTTTAAGCTTACCGGAGGTTAGGAACACTCATCGTTTGAGCTTGCTGGCTCCTGTTGATTGTCAAAAAACAAATCAGGACGAATGTGCTGAAGTAGTGAGGGATTCATGCCCTCCACATTCAACAGATCTTCCGGTTTCATGCATTTTTTCAATGCGCAATACACCGAAATCCTGTTTGCCATCGGCAAATCCACACCTTCAAGCGCCTTGGCAATGTCATCTGGCGTGGATAGGTTAACATTCACAGGAGACGCGTGGCTAAGCGCGCCTACAGACAGTAAGCTCAGAATCAGCAGAGCCGCTGAGCTTCGCATTTTGTAGACTCCTTGACGTAACGCTGAAAAGCGCATCTGGATGTCACTTTTCGGGGGTGAGGAAAAGCCTTTTATCAATGCGGCTCCAGGTTGAGCCGCATTCTGGTGAGACTGACATTTGCCTGGCTTTTACAGTGTCGTATCGCCGTTAATTACACATATTTTTCACCCTTAATGTTTATATTACGCTTCTAAAATAGCGTTGCCTACGCGTCATTTTGCTTAATTTTAAAAGCCTTGCTGAGAAAGGCTTTGTATTTTGTTTCAATAGGTTAGCTGCCGTTAGGGTGAATAACGCGTCAGTTGAGTGCCGTTTGAATGAAAAAACGCCAAAAAAGTGTTATGATGCTCCGACTTTAAATGAACCTAGTGATTCGGTAAATTTGCCTATTTATCAGCTTTCTAGCCTTGAAAGCCGGAAGAGTCGAAACGCGAGTGTATGCGTTTGCATACCCGTCCATCCCTAAGTTCACGTCTTGGAATACTAAGTAGCTGGAACCCTAGACGTTTAAAAAATTATGTTGGCGGTGCCGATATGACCTATCCGTACTGACTTTGCTTCAGGCCCACCCAGCTCCTGAAGGACTCAACCAACCCATGAGGAAATCTTATGAGCGAACAGTTTATTGACCAAGATCCACAAGGCACTCAAGAGTGGATCGATGCGTTAGAAGCAGTCGTCGAATTTGAAGGCTCAGACAAAGCCAAGCACCTAATTGCCCACCTGATCGAGAAAGCCCGTGTTCACGGCATCGACATCCCTTACGCGGCAAATACCCCTTACATCAATACCATCGCCCCTGAGAATCAGGTGAACTACCCAGGTGATTTGAGCATGGAGCAGAAAATCCGTGCGGTTCTGCGCTGGAACGCCATGGCGATGGTGGTGCGCGCCAACAAAACAACCAGTGTTGGCGGTCACATCGCTTCTTACGCGTCAAGCTGTACGCTTTATGAAGTGGGGATGAACCACTTCTTTAAAGGCCCGAACCACGAGCAGGGTCAGGACATGGTGTTCTTCCAAGGCCACACAGCACCGGGTATGTACGCACGTGCCTTCGTAGAAGGCCGTTTGACTGAAGACCAGTTGAAGAATTTCCGTCAGGAAGTCAACGGCAACGGTTTGTCTTCTTATCCTCACCCTTGGTTGATGCCTGATTTCTGGCAGTTCCCGACAGTTTCGATGGGCTTGGGCCCGTTGATGGCGATCTACCAGGCGCGTTTTATGAAGTATATGGATGCACGCGGTCTTGCCAAAACAGAAGGCCGTAAGGTTTGGGCTTTCCTGGGCGACGGTGAGATGGACGAACCGGAATCTCGCGGTGCGATCCAGTTGGCCAAACGTGAAAAGCTGGATAACCTGATTTACGTCGTCAACTGTAACCTGCAACGTCTGGACGGTCCGGTGCGCGGCAACGACAAGATCGTGCAAGAGTTGGAAGGCGTCTTCCGCGGTGCCGGCTGGAACGTCATTAAAGTGCTATGGGGTTCAGGTTGGGATGCGCTGTTGGCAAAAGATACCAGCGGCAAACTGATTGAACGCATGGGCGAAGTGGTTGACGGCGAATACCAGGCCTATAAAGCCAAAAACGGCGCCTATGTGCGCGAGCATTTCTTCGGTAAATATCCTGAAACCGCGGCGCTGGTTGCCGACATGACAGACGATGAAATTTTCCGTCTGACACGTGGCGGTCACTCTCCACGCAAAGTGTATAACGCCTATAAAGCGGCCACTGAAACCAAAGGCCAGCCGACTGTTATCCTAGCCAAAACCGTTAAGGGTTACGGTATGGGTGAATACGGTGAAGCGGCGATGACGGCTCACCAGCAGAAGAAACTGGACATCAAGGGTCTGAAATATTTCCGCGACCGTTTCTCGATTCCGATTTCCGACGAACAGTTGGAAAAAGAGGTGCCATTCTACCGCCCTGAATCCGATGCGGCGATGATGGACTACATCAAAGAGAAGCGTGCCGCGTTGGGTGGCGATATGCCAAGCCGACAGGATAATGCAGAACCGTTACCGGTTCCTGATCTGGACGCGTTCAAAATGTTGACCGAAGGTACCGGCGACCGTGAAATGTCGACGACGATGGCATTTGTTCGCTTGTTGTCGATTCTGTTGCGCGACAAGACGTTGGGACCACGCTGCGTGCCGATCATCCCTGACGAAGCGCGTACGTTCGGTATGGAAGGTCTGTTCCGTCAAGTCGGCATCTATGATCCGGCCGGTCAGCTTTACCAGCCGATGGATAGCGAACAGTTGATGTGGTACAAGGAATCGGCCAACGGTCAGGTTCTGGAAGAGGGTATCAACGAAGCCGGCGCCATGTCTTCATGGGTCTCGGCGGCAACGGCTTATGCCAACTACGGCGTATCCATGATTCCGTTCTACATCTACTACTCGATGTTCGGTTTCCAACGTATCGGTGACTTGGCGTGGGCAGCGGGTGACTCGCGTGCACGTGGCTTCCTGTTGGGGGCGACTGCCGGTCGTACCACGCTGGAAGGCGAAGGTCTGCAGCACCAGGACGGTCATAACCTGATCATGTTCGATGCAGTTCCAAACTGTTTGAGCTATGACCCGACGTTCGCCTACGAAATGGCCGTGATCATCCGCGACGGTATCAAGCGCATGATGCACGACAAGGAAGATGTGTACTACTACATCACCGCCATGAACGAAAACTACAGCCACCCAGCAATGCCTGAAGGCGTTGAAGAGGGCATTATCAAAGGGATTTACCCGTTCAAAAAATCCGACAACAAAGCTAAAGCACGCGTGCAGCTGATGGGCTCCGGTACGATCTTTACCGAAGTCATCAAAGCGGCAGAGATGTTGGAATCTGAATGGAACGTCGCTGCCGATATCTGGGCAGCCCCGAGCTTTAACCTACTAAGACGTGACGGTATCGAAGTGACGCGTTGGAACATGTTGAATCCAACCGCAACGCCAAAAGTACCTTATGTCACCCAAGTGCTTTCTCAAGTAGAAGGTCCTTTTGTTGCAGCAACTGACTATATTCGCGATTACCCTAACCGTATCCGCGAATATGTGCCTGGTGCGTTCCATGTATTGGGAACTGACGGTTTCGGCCGTTCCGATACACGTGCGCAACTGCGTAACTTCTTTGAAGTGGATAGCGTTCACATTGTGGTCGCCTCACTTAAGGCGTTGGCAGATGAAGGTAAAGTTGATGTATCAGTGGTAACGGAAGCCATGAAAAAGTATGGCATCACGGGCGATCGCGCCTTCCCGTTACACGTGTAACCCTAAAACCGCCGCGGCTCTCCCGGCGGTTTTTTATTAACGCGTTTGGCACAGCATAGCCAATACTGATCAGCACGTAAGTGCGTTAATTGAAGGAATTTTTACTATGGCAATCATGCAATTTCATATCCCTGATATCGGGGATTTTGATTCGGTTGATGTAATCGAAATTTTGGTAGGCGAAGGCGATACGGTAAACGTCGACGATTCCATGATCACATTGGAATCGGACAAGGCGACCATGGAAATCCCGGCGCCGGTCAGCGGCAAGATCGTTAAAATGGCGATTTCGGTAGGCGATAAGGTGTCTGAAGGCACTTATGTTTGCGACATCGAAGTGGCTGGTGATGCAGCGGCGCCTGCGCCGAAGGAAGCGGCAAAACCAGCTGCGCCTGAAGCCCCTAAAGCAGAAAAAACGGTTGAAGCGCCAAAAGCCGCGCCGGCGCCTGCTGCGGCTCCTGCACCTGTTGCAGCGGCAGAGCAAAAGCCGGTTAATAAACAGCCTATGGGCGCTGCTTCTCACGCGTCACCATCGGTGCGTGCCTTTGCACGTAAACTGGGCGCGGATTTGACTGAGGTTAAAGGAACAGGGCCTAAAGGACGTGTTCAACTAGCTGACGTTGAAAGCTATATCAAATCCATCCTCACTGGCGCCAAAGCGGCTCCGGCTGCGGCTGGTGGTCAGGGCGGCATGGGTATTCCGCCGGTTCCGCAGATTGATTTCAGCCAGTTCGGCGCGACTGAAACGGTTGAATTGGGTCGTATCAAGAAAATTTCCGGTAAGTTCCTGCACACCAGCTGGCTGAACGTTCCGCACGTGACTCAGTTTGATGAGTGCGACATTACCGAGATGGATCAATTCCGTCAGGACATGAAAGGCGCGGCTGAGAAGCAGGGCGTTAAATTGACGCCGCTGGTCTTTGTGATGAAAGCGGTGGTTAAAGCCCTGCAGGACTTCCCGAATTTCAACGCTTCATTGTCTCCAGACGGCCAGTCGTTGATCAAAAAATCTTATTACAACATCGGTATCGCCGTCGATACGCCTAACGGTTTGGTTGTGCCGGTGGTACGCAATGTCGATCAAAAAGGCATCTATGAGTTGTCTCGTGAATTGATGGTGATTTCCGCCAAGGCGCGTGACGGCAAATTGACGCCTGCGGATATGTCGGGCGGCAGCTTCACCATCTCCAGCTTGGGCGGTATCGGCGGCACGCAATTTACGCCGATCGTCAATGCCCCTGAAGTGGCCATTATGGGCTTGTCCAAAGCCAAGATGCAGCCTGTTTGGAACGGTAAAGAGTTTGAACCTCGCCTGATGATGCCTTTCAGCGTGTCTTATGACCACCGCGTGGTGGACGGTGCAGAGGGCGTGCGTTTCACGACGACAGTGGGTCAATACCTGACTGATCTGCGTCAGTTGTTGCTGTAATCGGGAGAAGGACAGAAGATGAGTACGATTGTAGAAATTCGCGTTCCTGATATCGGTGATTTTGCAGCGGTTGAGGTGATCGAACTTTTAGTTGCCGAGGGTGATGAAGTCATTCAGGACGATTCCATGCTGACATTGGAATCCGACAAGGCGACCATGGAAATCCCAGCGCCGCACGCCGGCCGCATTGTGGAATTGAATATCGCTGTGGGCGACAAGGTTTCTGAAGGCAGCCTGATCGGCAAAATGGAAATCGCCAATGCCGATTCCGTGGCGGCCAATGTCGAAGCCAGTGTTGCCGCTACAGCGGCACCGGCCGAAGAAGCTCCGAAAGCCGAAGCGCCAAAAGCCGTGTCCGCCGAAGGCATTAATGCCGACATGCACTGCGAAGTATTGGTACTGGGTTCAGGTCCAGGCGGTTACACGGCCGCTTTCCGCGCGGCGGATTTGGGCAAAAAAGTTATTATGGTTGAGCGTTTCGCCAATATTGGCGGTGTTTGCTTGAACGTCGGCTGTATTCCGTCCAAAGCGCTGCTGCACATGTCTGTGGTGTTGAATGAAACCCGCGAAATGGGTGCGCACGGCATTACCTTTGCCGAGCCGCAAATCGACATCAACAAAATCCGCGACTACAAAAACAGCGTCATCGGCAAGCTGACAGGCGGCCTGTCCGGTTTGGCGAAAGCGCGTAAAGTGGAAGTAGTGCAGGGTTACGGTAAATTCAGCTCGTCGCACACGGTAACGGTAGAACTGGCAGAAGGCGGCACGAAAACGATCTCTTTCGATAACGCCATTATCGCCGCCGGTTCGCGCGTGATTAAACTGCCGTTTATTCCGCATGACGATCCGCGTGTCATGGATTCCACCGATGCGCTGGAATTGCAGGAAATTCCAAACCGCATGTTGGTCATCGGCGGCGGAATTATCGGTCTGGAAATGGCGCAGGTTTACGACTCATTAGGTGCCAAAATCACCGTGGTTGAACTGGGCGACACCATTATTCCGGGTGCGGATAAAGACATCACCAAGCCATTGCTGAAAAAGATCAAAGGCCAATACGAAAACGTTTACCTGAAATCTAAAGTCACCAATGTGGAAGCCAAACCGGAAGGTTTGGTCGTCACCTTTGAAGGCAAGGATTGCCCTGCAACCGATACGTTTGACCGTATTTTGGTGGCAGTCGGCCGTGCGCCGAACGGCAAACTAATCGATGCCGACAAAGCCGGCGTTGCGGTTAACGATTGGGGCTTTATCGAAGTCGATGAACGCCAAAAAACCAATGTGGACCACATCTATGCGATCGGTGACATCGTCGGTCAGCCGATGCTGGCGCACAAAGCGGTTCACGAAGGTAAAGTGGCGGCGGAAGTGATTTCCGGTATGCCATCAGCGTTCACGCCAATGGGCATTCCATCGGTGGCCTATACCGATCCCGAAGTGGCCTGGGCAGGTAAAACCGAAGACCAGCTTAAAGCCGAAGGCATCGAGTACGAGAAGGGCGCTTTCCCGTGGGCCGCTTCCGGACGCAGCCTGAGCTTGGGGCGTGACGAAGGCATGACTAAAGCCTTGTTCTGTGCACAGACTCATCGTCTGCTGGGTTGCGGTATCGTTGGCCCTAACGCCGGTGAACTGATTGCCGAAGCGATGCTGGCCATCGAAATGGGCGCGGATATGCAGGACATCGGTCTGACCATCCACCCACACCCAACCCTCTCGGAAACCCTCTGCTTTGCCGCAGAGATGGCGGAAGGAACAATCACCGACCTGATGCCGCCGAAAAAGAAAAAATAGTAATTACTAGTTGTTTTTGCTTAAATAAAACCCGCGCTAAGTGTGACTTAGAACGCGGGTTTTTTTATGGTTTTTCAGCGGCGCCATGATTTCAGCTTGTGTTCACGGCGTTCAACAGGCCGGTCAAACGGCCACAACAGGAGGCAAGTATGAAAGATTTTCCGGCTCATTATCAGGAATTGAATACATGGATGGAAAAATTGGGGGCTGCCATTCCGGGTGCGATGCAGGGATTTGGCGCTTTGCACCAGGCGAGCACCCAGTCGGGCGCGTTGGATGCCAAAACCAAGGAACTGATTGCGTTGGGTATCGCCATTACGGTGCGTTGCGACGGCTGCATCTCGTTTCACGTGCATGACGCTATCAAGGCCGGTGCCAGCGAACAGGAAATCGCCGAGACCATTTCCGTCGCCATTCTCATGGGGGGCGGGCCGTCCGTGGTTTATGGCATTGAGGCGTTGCAGGCCTTCAAGCAGTATCAGGAGCAGGGGATTTAATTCTCTATGAATTCAATCGGATTCAGACCCGATTGAGTTAAAACCCAACAGGCCGGGTAAATATCGTTCTACCCGGCCTGTTGGGTTTTTAGGGACGCATCTAATCGGCAGGCAATCGGGGTCTGAGTGGAATTGTATTGGCAGGTTGGACTTATCTTGATTCAGGCAGTAAAAAGAAAAAATAGTATTACCTTATTATTTTTGCTTAAATAAAACCCGCGCTAAGTGTAGGCTTAGAACGCGGGTTTTTTTATGGTTGTTGTATGAGGGTATGGTTGCCGAGGCCTCTCGCTATTCTGAAGGAAGAAGGATGTACGATTCCAGACATTTTGGTGTTTGCAGGACAGGGATGTTCATCGTCTTGTTGTTCAGTATTGTTTTTTCGAGCGCTGCTTATGCGCAGGTCGAAAATACGGATTGGCAGCTGTATAGCATGGCTGACAGCCATGCGTTCGATCCTGAACGACCGGAATCGCAAGCCAACCTGCAAAAAGTGGAGGGCATCTCTCTTGTCGGCGGTCGTTATCTTTATTCCGGCGCGTTTAGTATCGGCAAAGACGGCCATTACGTAGTCGATTTTAAGAACACGTCGACAATAGACCGTTTTTCATTTTATCTTTACGATCAACAAAACCGTCTGATTGCCAGTGCTGCCGGCGGCATTGGCAGTCGTGAGGCCAATCCGTTTTTTCTGCGCCACGGGCGCACCGTTGATTTGCAGGCCGGGCACTATCGGCTGCTTGCGGAGGTGTCGTCTCCCTATTTTATTGCCCAGCCGGTTCCTTATATCAATACGCTTGCCGATTATCAGCAGGAGATCCGTTACGGTAATGCGATTGTTCTGATCGGCATCGGCATTTTCCTCTCCATGGGGATTTATTACGGCGCACTCTCGTTTGCGCGCTCGCGTAATACGGAGATTCTGTACGCGCTTTTCATCTTTTCAAATCTGCTGTTCAATGCCGGCGCACATCAGATTCTGTCGCAGCTATTTAACCTGCATAACTTTTATCTGATCTCTTTTCCCATCCTCATTTCCAATTTCATCTATGTGCTGTTTGTGATGCGATTGCTGGAGATCCATCCGGCCAGGAACCAAAAACTGCATACCATGGGCATTATCTCTCTGGTGGTATTGGCGGTATTTGCGCTGTTCGCGGTGATGTCGCCAAACTGGATCAATGAAATGGCGCGTTTCGGCGTGTGGGTTTTTCTATTGTATGGGTTGGTCGCGGGCGTTATCCGCTCGCTGCAGGGCAGTATGGAGGCGCGCCTGTATCTGATTGCGCTGTTGACGTTTATCGGCCTGGCCAGCATGGCGACGCTGCCGACGCAATTAAGTTCTAACACCATCTATGTTGAACATTACGGATTGGCATCGATTGCCATGGAGGTCATTCTGCTCGCGCTGGTACTGACCTATCAGTACGGCAAATTGTATCGTGAGCGCGTCAAAATCCTGCTCAGTCTCGATCACAACAAGAAACTGGCGCATACCGATGCGGTCACGCAAATTCCGAACCGCTATGCGCTTGAAATCGAGCTGGCTTCCTTTCCGCCTGACGCGGCTTTGACCTATATTGACATGGATAACCTCAAGCATTACAACGACCGCTTTGGTCATGCCAAGGGCGACGAGATGCTGACGCTGTTTGCCAAGCTGATGAAACAGGGGCTGGGAGACAAGGGCTGCATTTACCGGGTGGGCGGTGATGAATTTGCGGTGACTTGCCCGGACGGCAATACCTACAGAGTGGAGAAACTCATCGCCGGTGTGATTGCTGAAATGCATCGGGCCGGTTTTAAGCAGGCCGGTGTCAGTGCCGGTAGCGCCTTTATGCATGAGGCCGCCAACACCTACGACCTGAAACACTTGGCCGATATTCGCATGTATGAAAACAAGCAGCGGCGCAAAACGCAAGCCAATCATAAGGTTAACAGGGAGGGGAAATGATGCATTCGTCTAAAAAGGGTTTGATCTTACCGATCTTGATTTTGACCATTATTCCGCTGATTGCCTCCTGGTTTGCGTATGCCGAGCACTTGCCGCCGGGCTTTGGCGTCTTTCCGCCTTTGCAGGTTTTAGAACCGGCCACCCCCGGTTTTAATCTATGGGTTTTTGTGGTGTTGCTGGCGATAGAGTTAGTGTTGACGTTTTTTCTGTTGTTTCCGCAAAAGTTCGGCTTTAAACCGGTTGAAGCACCATTGCCCTACGCGCGAAAACCTTTGCCCTGGTGGTTCTGGCTGGGCGGTGCGATGACACTGGTGTTTTGGTATCTTATGTGGGCCCGCCCGGCCCCCTTGATGGAACTGGTTTATGTTGCCTTTACGCCGCTGTGGTGGGGCTTTATTACCCTGCTTGACGGACTGGTCTACGCCAGAAGCGGCGGTTATTCGCTCATGAGCAAGAAACCCAAGCTTTTTGGGATTACGATCGTGGTTTCGCTGTTTGCCTGGTACTACTTTGAGTATTTCGACTATTTTGCACTGGGCAACTGGTACTACCCCAATTCGGTGTTGATACCGGAGTTATCGCACACCACCATCGTCGTGCTCTATCTGCTTGCTTATACCACCGTCTGGCCGGCGGTGTTCGAATGGTACACGTTGTTGCACACGTTTCCCAAGCTGGCGGTTAAATACGCCGACGGCCCCAAGATCAAACTGCCGGGCACGGCACTGCTCGTTATCGGCCTGGGGTTGATGACGCTGATGGTGTTCTATCCTTATCCGCTCTTCTGGGCGCTTTGGATCGGGATTATGCTGGTTTTTGCCGGTGTGCTGGTTAGGATGGATATTCCTTCTCCCATCAGTGAACTGGCCAAGGGGAACTGGAGCCCGATGATTCTGATTGCGCTGTCCGCCTTGTTTAACGGCCTGTTCTGGGAGATGTGGAACTACGGCAGCGCGCATCCCGTGGAGCCCATCGCCAACCCCAATTATTGGGTGTACGACGTACCCTATGTGAATGTGATTCATCTCTTCTCGGAAATGCCGTTGCTGGGCTATTTCGGCTATCTGGCGTTCGGGTTGATTGTCTGGTTGATGTTTATCTGGGCGGGCAAGCTGTTTGGTTTTAATACCTATCTGCTCAAAGAGGATGAGCGCAAATACAATAGTGAAGTCTGAATCCGAAAAGCGTCAGGTTATTCGGGCGCCAGGTTATTATCTGAATTCAAAGGGCGTTAAAATTGCCGCGAAAATTCTCAACAGGCCGGGTGGCGGCTATGCTACCCGGCCTGTTGAGTTTTTAAATGGCGTAAGTTGCTATCCCAACAAAGCTTCGCACTTATAATATCGGCTTTACCATAGACCAAAAACCGGGTGGATTCCGTTGCTGCAAACCCTCTCCATTTTATTGCCTGTTTTTGCTTTGATCGCCGCCGGTTTTGCCAGTCGCAAGGCTGGCGTGTTGGGGCCGAATGCGGCATCCGAACTGAGCCGTTTTGTCATCTGGCTGGCGCTGCCGGCCTTGCTGTTTGACATTATGGCGCATACCCCTTGGGAAGTTTTCTGGCAGGGGACATTTATCAGCGTCTATCTCTTGGGCACGCTGGGCGTTTTCTTTGTGATTCTGCTGTGGCGGCGTTGGCAGGGTGCGCCTTTGGCCTGCGCCAGTGTGGACGGCGTGGCGGGCGCTTATTCCAATACCGGTTATGTCGGCTTTCCGCTACTGCTGTTGGTGTTTGGCGAAAGCAGCCTGTTGCCGACCACCATCGCCAGCATTATCGTGGTATGCGTTTTGTTTGCGCTGGCGATTGTGTTGATTGAAAGCGAATTGCATGCGCATAAAGCCTTGCCGCAGCGCATTGGCCAGGCGCTGCTGTCGGTGTTTAAAAACCCGTTGGTGTTTGCGCCGCTTGCCGGTCTGTCGTTCTCGTTAAGCGGCTGGGCTTTGCCGCACGGCATCGAAACCTTTTTGGATTTACTGGGCGCGGCGGCCAGCCCGGCAGCCTTGATCAGTTTGGGATTGTTTCTGGCGGACGCCCTGCAAAAAAGTGAACAGGCCGGGGTGGGAGCACGCCGCACCGCCTGGCAATTAACCACCTTGAAGCTGATTGGCCAGCCGTTGCTGGTCGCCTGGTTGGCGCTGTGGGTGTTTGAGATGGATCGGCAGTGGGCCATGATGGCGATTCTGCTGGCGGCCTTGCCCACCGGCACCGGTCCTTATATGTTGGCGGAATTCTATAAACGCGATGCCGTCGTCACCGCACAAACCATTTTGTTTTCGACGGTGTTGTCGTTGTTTAGTCTGACGCTGATTTTGCAGTTGATGACATGAGTGCTCCTTGTCATAGGTGATAGGTGTCTGTTGCCAATTATTTTTCAGGGCCATGTTAATACGGTAAGATAGCGGGATTTGCTACGCTTTTTGGGTAACTGCTTGATGGAGCATCAATAATGGACTTTTCACGTTTACTGGAACCCGCCTTGCAACAGGCTCAGATGGGATTTGATGAAGGCGGCGTGCCGGTGGGTGCGGCCTTATTTGATGCCGAGGGTAAGCTGTTGAGCGTGGGCCGTAACCGGCGCGTACAGGAAGACGACCCATCCATTCATGGTGAAACGGATGCCTTTCGCAAGGCCGGTCGTCAAAAGAGTTACCGCGATAAGATTCTGGTGACAACCCTGGCGCCTTGCTGGTATTGCTCCGGTTTGATTCGTCAGTTCAATATCGGTACCGTGGTGATCGGTGAATCGACCAATTTTGCCGGCCATTTGCAGTGGTTGCGCGATGCGGGGGTCAAGGTGATTGAACTCAATGATTCGTGCTGCATCGACTTGATGGCGCGTTTCATCGCACAGCGCCCGGATATTTGGAATGAAGATATTGGTGAATGTGACGAAACGTGCCGACAGGAGGGGGCAGAGGGGTGCGGTTGTCATGGGACGCGTTAAACGGTGGGTTCTATTCATAGGCTGCTTGCTGGGTAGTTACGCATCCGCGGCATCGGCCGAGTTGACCCCCGTCAAGCTACAGCTCAAATGGCATCATCAATTTCAGTTTGCCGGGTACTATGCGGCGCTGGAACAGGGGTATTATCGTGATGCCGGACTGGATGTGACCTTGCTCGAAGCGCAGGCCGGCAAGGATCCGATTCGGACGGTATTGTCAGGCGAAGCGCAGTTCGGGGTGGGTACCAGCGAATTGATGCTCAATGCCTATCACGGCGATCCGGTTGTGGTACTGGCTGCCATTATGCAGCATTCGCCGTTGGCGTTGGCCGTTCTGAAGACTTCCGGCATTTCTAATATCCACCAACTTGCCAGTCAGGCGTTGATGATCGAACCGAACTCCTCCGAGCTGTTTGCCTACTTTAAAAACGAGGGAATCCAGACAGAACGTCTCAAGCTGGTGCCGCATAGTCTGCAAACGCAGGACTTGCTGGAGGGCCGGGTGAAAGGCATGTCGGTCTACAGTACCGACGAGACTTTTGGTTTTGACAGCAACGGCATTGAGTATACGCTGTTCAGCCCGAGCATGAGCGGCATCGACTTTTATGGTGATAATCTGTTTACCACCCAGACTCTGTTCGATCGCAATCCTGAACTGGTGGCACGTTTCCGCCAGGCCTCCCTTGATGGCTGGAAATACGCGATGCGGCATCCCGACGAGATGGTCGAACTCATCCTGTCCAAGTATACCCAACGCAAAAGCCCCGCGCATTTACGTTATGAAGCACAAAAAATGTACGAGCTGATGAGGCCGGAACTGGTTGAAATCGGTTACATCAACCCGGGACGCTGGCAGCATATCGCCTACACTTACCATCAACTCGGATTGCTGCCGGAGCAGTTTGATGCGCAGGGGATGCTTTATCAGCCCGATAACAAGTACGCCTATGAGAAGTTGCAGCAGCAATTTTATTGGGCACTTGGGATTTTGCTGCTGGTCATGTTGCTGGCGGCCATCTTTTACCGTCAGTATCATCTCGCCAATGTTCGCAGAAAGCAGTTTGAAACGCTTTTTTTAAATGCCCCCATCAGTCTCTTGGAAATCGATCAGAACGGTCGGATTCATAACTGGAACAAAGAGGCTGAAAACATCTTTCAATACGCTTCGGATGACGTCCTGGGGCGCAATGTGTTTGATCTTCTGGTGCCCAGCGAGCATTCCAAAGATATTGACGATTTGGTGTCGTCCGCCTGGAAAGGCAAAAAAATCACCCATTCAGAAAATATCAATGTTCGCAAAGACGGACAGACGCTGTTGTGTAAATGGGCCAATATGCCGATTGAAACCGTGGATAAAGACGCCACGCATGTTATTTGCATGGCGCGCGATATTACCCATGAAAAAGCCATGGAAGAGCAGCTTTACCAGGCGGCAAATTTTGATGAACTGACCGGCCTGCCCAATCGTGCTCTGGTGATGAGTTTACTGAAGGAGGCGCTGGCCGATGCGAAACGTCATCACACACAATTGGCCGTTTTGTTTATCGACTTGAATGAGTTTAAGCCCATCAATGATACTTACGGGCATTTGGTTGGCGATGAAGTGCTCAGACAGAGCGCCGCAAGAATCCGTCAGACCTTGAGGGAAAACGATTTGGTGGGACGCTTGTCAGGCGACGAATTTTTGGTGGTGATCAAGGATTTGGATGATGCCGACACCCTGCCGAGTGTGATTGACAAACTTCAACAGGCGATACAAATGCCGATTGAGATTGAAAAGCGCCTGCTACATATTTCCGCCAGTATCGGCACTAGCTTCTATCCACAACACGCGGATGAAGTACAAAAATTGATCCGCATTGCCGACCAGGCGATGTATAAAGTGAAAAGCGCTTTAAAACAACGCAAATAAACCTGTTTTAGTATTCAAGGCGGCGCTTAAATAACGCCGATATCAATCAAGACTGATAAAGGATGGATGTGTGAACCTCACCGAAATTGCCAAAAGCCGTTATGCCACCAAGAAATTTGATGCTAGCAAACGCATTCCAGACGAAACATTTGAGCAGATCAAGGCGTTATTGCGTTTGAGTCCATCAAGCGTGAATTCTCAGCCCTGGCATTTTATTATCGCCGATACAGCGGCAGGCAAACAGCGTTTGGCCAAAGGTGCGCAGGGGAATTACAGTGCCAATGAAGCGAAAATTCTGAATGCGTCGCATGTGATTCTGTTTTGTGTCAAAACCGAGATGAGCGACGTTTATCTGCAACATCTGCTCGATAACGAGGACAAGGATGGGCGTTTTCCCGCCTCCGAAAACAAACTTATGGCCGGCAAAGTACGCGCCTTTTATGCGGATTTGCACCGCAAGCAGTGGAACGATACGCCGTCGTGGATGGAAAAGCAGGTGTATCTGAATATGGGCACCCTCCTGCTGGGAGCGGGCGCTTTAGGCATCGATGCGGTGCCGATTGAAGGCATTGACAAGCAGGTTCTCAATACAGAATTTGGGCTGACGGCGCAAGGTTATGCGGCCGTGGCCATCGTCGCGCTGGGCTATCGCGCCGAAGATGACTTCAATGCGGCTTTACCGAAGTCACGATTGCCGCAAGAAGAGATCTTTACGTTTTTGAAATAGGCTGCCTTCAGCGTGCGAGCAGACCCGATATGCTCAGGTCTGCAAGGCTCATGGCCGGCTCTTACGCCTTATTTGGAGTGTTGTGATGTCCGCCACGTGGTTTGCGCGCTGGTCTGCGGGCAGGTTGTGTGGCAGCGTCTTTTGTAGCCTTTTGAGAAGGTTTGGGATGAGCCTGACGCGCGGATTGAGGTTTATCGCCGTGGCTGCGAGCAGGCTTTTTGCCGGCCGGCTGCACGTTATTGTCAGGCGCGGCGTTGAATTCTTTCGGCTTTTTCGGCTTTTTGGGTTTTTTCGGTTTAATACCCAATTTTGATGCCGGTACCGGTGTACTCGGTTCAAAACCGCCAACGGTTTGTCGTGGCAGGAGTTGGTTAATCAAGTTTTCAATGCCCACCAGTTCGGCGTGCTCTTCGGCACACACCAATGAAATCGCCTCGCCGTTGGCGCCGGCACGGCCGGTACGGCCGATACGGTGAACGTAATCCTCCGATACATTCGGCAGCTCAAAGTTGATAACGTGCGGCAGTTGGTCGATGTCGATACCGCGCGCGGCGATATCGGTGGCGACCAGCACTTGCAACTTGTTGGCTTTAAAGTCGGTTAGGGCGCGAATCCGCGCATTTTGACTTTTATTGCCGTGGATCGCGGCCGCGCTGATGCCTTGTTTGGCAAGCTGTTCCGCCAGACGGTTGGCGCCGTGTTTGGTGCGGGTGAAAACCAATACCTGATACCAGTTATGGGTTTTGATAAGGTGAATCAGCAGCTTGGTTTTGGCACTTTTATCGACTTCGTAAATCGACTGTTTGATGGTATCGGCAGTGGAGTTCTTGGGCGTGACCGAAATCTCCACCGGATTGTGCACCAGCCCTTTGGCAAGCGTGCGGATTTCGTCGGTGAAGGTCGCCGAAAACAGCAGATTCTGACGTTTTTGCGGCAGCAGTGTCAGAATCTTTTTGATATCGCGGATAAATCCCATGTCGAGCATACGGTCGGCTTCATCAAGCACCAGTAGCTCCAGATGGTCGAAACGGATCGCATTCTGCTGGTAGAGATCAAGCAGGCGACCCGGTGTGGCGACCAGGATATCGACCCCGCCGCGCAGGCGCATCATTTGCGGGTTGATTTTAACCCCGCCGAACACCACGGTCGATTTCAACGGCAGATGTTTGCCGTAGGTTTCCACACTTTCGCTGACCTGCAGCGCCAGTTCGCGGGTGGGGGTCAGTACCAACGCCCTGGCCTGATTGGCTTGCGGTTTGCGCCCTTGCGAGAGTCTTTCGAGCATGGGCAGGGTGAAGCCGGCGGTTTTACCGGTGCCGGTCTGTGCGGCGGCCATGATGTCGTGGCCTTCCAGAATGGCAGGGATAGCTTGGGCTTGAATCGGGGTGGGGGTGGTGTAACCGGCGGCGGTCACCGCATCAACAATTTTGGCGTTCAGGCCAAGTTTGGCAAAATTCATAATGTGTTTGTATCTCTTTTTAGCGTTAAGACGAGCGGACTCGAAGAGGTGCGCCCGTGATTTCCAAGGCTAAGAGCACAAAAAGAAAACAAGCGCGGAACCGGGTGTTGCAGTTTAAATGGCAGTGCACACGGAAAAGGGAAGCAAGCATACCGCAAATTCAACTTTTATGTTGATGAAAATATCAAAAGCGGGCGGCAAGATAAGAATCAAGACTGGGATAAGGACGAAAGGAAGGAGAGGCAGCGTTGTTGCAACGCTGCCTGCGATTTTTCTCAGGAAACGATGTCCAGCAGTTCTACGTCGAAAATCAGCGCGGAATAAGGCGCGATTTTTCCGCCCGAACCTTGCGGGCCGTAAGCCAGATGGTGCGGAATATACAAGCGCCATTTGGAGCCGGTCGGCATCATTTGCAGCGCTTCCGTCCAGCCGCCGATCACGCGGTTGACCGGAAATTGCGCCGGTTGGCCACGCTGTACCGAGCTGTCGAACACGGTGCCGTCAATCAAGGTGCCGTGGTAGTGGGTGGAAACTACCGAATCGACTTGCGGTTTTTCGCCAGTGCCTTCCACCAGAATTTCGTATTGCAGACCGGACTCAGTCACGATAATGCCTTCTTTTTTAGCGTTCTCGGCTAAAAACGCTTCCCCTTCTTCAGCGGCTTTTTTGGCTTTTTCGGCTTCTTTGGCCTGCATGATGTCGTTGATTTCCTGGAAGGCCTTTTGCAAAGCGTCCTGGCTGATCGGGCTGGGTTTGCCGGCCAGTGCGTCTATGACGCCGGCGGCAATGGCATCGGCATTAATGCCGTCAAACGGGTCAGAGGCAAATTGATCGCCCACCTGACGGCCCAGGCTGTAGCTGACGATTTCGGCTGCAGTGGTAAAGTTCTGAGACATGACTGTCGTCCTTTTGAGTGAAAAACGGCATCTTAACATAAATACAACCAACATAAGGGCACCTCGAATACCCCGGCCTGTTGAGTTACGGGCCAAATCAGCTGGTGACAAACGCGCTTTTTGCTATGATAGGCGGATTGTTTCAGGTGAAGGGTTGCGGTGGGCAATGACGTGGTTGGTATTGTTTTTAGCGGGGTTGTTTGAGGTGGCGTGGGCGATCGGGCTCAAGTATACCGACGGCTTTTCCAAATTGTGGCCGAGCGTGTTCACGGTGATCGGCATGGTGTTGAGCGTGGTGCTGCTGGGCTGGGCGATGAAATATCTGCCGGTGGGCACGGCCTATGCGGTGTGGGTGGGCATCGGCGTGGTCGGCACGGTGATTTTGGGGATTGTACTGTTTTCCGAACCGGCCGATGCGGTGCGTCTGACCAGTGTGGCCTTGATTATAATCGGCATTATCGGCGTCAAGCTGAGCCATGTGGATTAGAGGGCGATATTGATGAAAATCTGGGTGGATGCCGATGCCTGTCCGGCGGTGATTAAGGAGATTCTGTTCAAGGCCGCGGTGCGTACAAAAACCCCGCTGACGCTGGTGGCGAATCACGCCATGCGCGTGCCGCCGTCGCCGCTGATCGATTTCAGGCAGGTGGGCGGCGGCTTTGACGTGGCCGACGACTTCATTGCGACGCATTGCGATCTGACCGATCTGGTGGTCACCGCCGATATTCCGTTGGCGGCGCAAATCATCGCCAAAGGAGCCTTGGCCTTGAATCCGCGCGGCGAACTGTATACCGAAAGCAATGTGCGGGCGCGGTTGAATATGCGCGATTTCATGGAGAGTTTGCGCAGCAGCGGCATTCAGACGGGCGGGCCGGATGCCTTGAATCAGAAAGACCGCCAGGCGTTTGCCAACCAGCTCGACAAGTGGTTGACCAAAAATAAACGCTAACCATCATTATCTGGGGAAAGTACCATGGAGTCGTTGTTGCAGCCGCAAGTGCTCGGTTATATCGCCGGCACCTTAACCACCTTTTCATTTTTGCCGCAGGCGATCAAGACCCTGAAAACCCGCGATACCCAATCGATTTCGCTGCTGATGTACGCGCTGTTCGTCACCGGTGTCGGTTTTTGGCTGCTGTACGGCTGGACGATCGGCGATAACACGCTCATTGTTGCCAATACCGTGACCTTGTTGTTCGCCAGCCCGATTTTGCTGATGAAGTTGCAACATGTCTGGCGTGTTGCCAAGGTGTCTTGAGAATTTTTTAAAGGAGGAAAATCATGGAAGCAAAACAGACCTATAAACTGATTACCGGTCCGGATGACGAGACCTTTTGCCAGCGCATCACCAAATTGTTGAACGAGGGCTATGAACTGCACGGCTCGCCGGCGGTGACCTTTAACGGCAAAGAGGTGATTGCCGCACAAGCAGTGATTCTAAAAACCGGGCTTAAACCCGCATCTTGATCTCTCTCGAAGAGAGGGGTGGTAGCGTGTTCAGACGCTGCAAAGGTAAAACCAATGGATACCTTAAGTCATGCGCTATGGGGCGGTGGACTGTTTGGGCGACGCAGGACCTTCTGGTTCGCCGTGCTGTTTGGCGCCTTGCCCGATTTGGTCTCTTTCGGTTTATGGCTGCCGGCGCATGTGTTGGCCAACGGTTTTCATTTCGGTAAGCCGGAATTAGCCGTTATTCCTGAATGGGTCAGCATCAACTACACGGTTTCTCACAGCCTGCTAGTGGCATTAATTGTGATTGGCGGTGTGGCACTTTGGCGCAAATCGTGGGCGGTGCCGATGCTGGCATGGCCGTTTCATATTTTGTTGGACATGCCGTTCCATACGGCGGAATTTTTCCCTACGCAGATTTTCTGGCCTTTATCCGATTGGTTTTACGATGGCGTTGCCTGGAGCAATCCGTGGGTGTGGTATTCCAATCTTGCCGGTTTATTGGTGCTTTATGGCTGGCGCTGGAAGCGTGGGGATTTTAGGCGAACCACCAAACCACTTTATGACAAGACCACTTAATGAGAAACCCTTAGCGATTGTCGGTTTTCGATTTGCAGGTACGACCTAGAAGGAGAATACGCATGAATGTTAATCCCGAAATCCCTTCTCGTTTATATGCAAGAGTCGCCGGACTTTTGTACTTGCTGATTATCGTCTGCGGCATCGGCAGCGAAGTATTTATCCGTTCCCATCTTATTGTCAGCGGCGATGCCGCTATGACGGCGAGCAATATTCTTGCTGAACCATCCTTGTTTCGATTGGGTTTTGCTGCCGATGTGGTCATGTTGTTATGTGATGTGGCCATTGCGGTTTTGTTTTATATTTTGTTTAAACCGGTAAGCGCCACTTTGTCACTGATGGCGGCGATGTTCAGGTTAATGCAGGCGGCGATATTAGGGGTCAACCTGCTCAATTATTATGCTGCAAGTTTGATTTTGAATGCCGGTGGTACCTTGGGCGGATTTGACGACGCACATCTGAATCAATTAGCCTCATTGTTCTTGCAGTTACATAGCCACGGCTATGATTTAGGTTTGTTCTTCTTCGGCATTTCCTGTTTGATTCTCGGGTATTTGGTCGTCAGGTCCGGCTGTTTCCCTCCGCTTTTGGGGTATGGTCTGGCAGCGGCGGGGTTGGTTTATCTAACGGGCAGTTTGGTGCGTTTTGTGCAGCCGGAGTGGACGGATATGATTGCACCTTTGTATGTTGTGCCTTTACTGGCAGAGTTGGCGTTTTGTTTGTATCTGCTTGTTATCGGCGTAAGAAAAGAGGGTATGTAAATTTTGTGATTGTTTTGACCACATTTTATATTTTTCTCAAGCAGTCAAAAGCATCCAAAATAGAAATTGTGAATACCTTGAGATGCCCCTTTTCTTTGCTTGCCCAAAGAAAAGAGGCGAAAAGAAAGGGCACCCCTACTCGTTTCGTGAAGCCAGACTAAGCCTTAGGCTCTGGCGATTTCGAACTCGCAACCAAAGGTTGCTCAGACAACTCATCGCTTTCAGAGCCTTTCGCCAAGTCTGGCTAACACTCAACTCAAAGGGGCCGAACTTACCCATCCTCAAGAATATTTATTGGGCGTAAAGTCTATTTATAACAATCACAAAATTTACATACCCAGAAAAGACTCTGTGACGTTATCACAGGCGAGCTGATAGTCCTACTTTATTGTACGCCCTATATTTTTTATCTTATTGGCTAAGGTAATTGACTAAAATGGCCTCTCCATCATGCGGGGTTATCCCCCTAGAGAGTCAATGACGTGAAATATGAATTAGTGGTGTTAGGCAGTGGCGCGGGCGGTTCGGCCGTATATGACAATCTGCCGAGCAGCAGTTTTATGCTGCTGACCGATCATAAGCCGTTCTGTCTGGTCGATTTGGGACTGGGCGTCGGCAAACAGGTCATCGAAATCTTCGGCCATTTTCCCAAGCAGGTGATTATCACCCACAACCACAGCGACCACGCAGGTGAGCTGCCGGTGGTGTTGCGGGTGGAACAGGCCAAAGGGCATAAAATGACGGTGTTTGCCGACGCCAAGGTGGGCGGTATTCTACGGGAAGCCCGCCTGGCGGAGCACCATCAGGTGATGGATTCTGATGCCATTGCCAACTGGCAACTGCCTGCCGCCGGCGAGTGCATTGAACTCAGCCACGGTTTGCAGATCACTTTCTATCCCGGCATTCATTCCGACTATTCCTGCGGGTTTATCCTCACGCACAACGGCGCGCCGCGTTTGTCCTATACCGGCGACAGCACGCTCGATAAAGCTTTCTATACGCTGCTCGATCAAGCGCCGGTGTTTATTATGGATGCGCGCCCCAAGACCAATGCCTGGCACGCCAGTTTTAAAGAGGTCAAGCCCTGGCTGAAAGAGGGGCGTTATATCATCGGCCACGGCCTGGACATGGCGCATACCCGCATGGAAAGAAAACAGGGCTGGCCGCTGTTGTGGCAGGGCGATCGCATAGCGTTTTAAAGGAAGAGTACTTTGCAGATAAATATTGCCGCGTTGGTCAAACAGCTGATTCGCTGGATTTATGCGCTTTCGCCGTACTTTTGGCTGGACCGTTTTTTCAAGCACAAAGAGTCCGAATTCGAACCCGAATCTGCTAGCTGGCAGCGTTACCGCGACAAACGCCTGTTTCTGTCGGAATTCTATATCGTCGGTTGGCTGGTGCTTGCCGTGTTGCTCTATGCCGCCAGTACCCAAGTGAGCTTGCCGCTGTGGCTGAGTATTTTGCTGATGCTGCGGATTGTCGGCATTCTCAATAAAGAGCTGGGGGTGATTCTGTTCGGTATTTGCAAAATCACCGAGGGCACTGCGGTTTCCGCTACCGGGCGGGTGATTGTCTTGGCGATGGTCAACTACACCACGGCGATGTTTCTGTTTGCCAGCGTTTATCAATTGGTTGGGCATTTCAGCGATGTGCCAGACTATCTTGCCGTTTGGGCGCCGCTGATTCAATCACTGCAAACCCAATTCACCCTTGGCGCACCGTTTGAAGCGGCTGATGCGCAAACCTGGTGGTTGATCACGAGTCACGGCATTTTCTGTTTTACCTTCGGCACCATCGTGATCTCGCTGTTTGTATCCTTGCTGAATGTCAAACCGCTGCGTGCTTAAAACGCAATTTTGCCGTTTTAAAAAACTCAACAGGCCGGGTACTCAAGAGACTGGCTTAGACTGGCTTTGCAGCAGTCGCGGCAAAGCCGCAATTGAATCAATCAGCTTGGCCTGTTCAGGCAAATCTGTCAGATCGGCCGGCTTGAACTTGCCGGTTTTCACCAGACAGGCCTGCAAACCGGCCTGCAAAGCGCCTTGAATATCGCCGATGACATCATCGCCCACCATCAGACACGCGTTCGGCTGACAGCCGGTGGAGACGACCACGTCAGCAAAAAAGCGCGCGTCGGGTTTGCCCATAATCATCGCCTGCGTGCCGCTGGCCCATTCCAAGGCGTGGATAAACGCGCCGGCATCGAGTTGCAGACCGGCATAGTCCCTAAAATATCGGTTTTTGCCAATGCCGATCAGCGGAAAGCCCTGTTCCAGCAGTTGAAACGCCCGGTTGAGGTTGGCGTAGTTCAATCCCTCCTGCGCATCGCCGAGCAGAACGCAGTTGGGCGAATCGCTCTGCAAATCGGTAAATTCGGGCAGCAGATTGGGATGCAGTATGCAAAACGGTTTTAAATTATTCGCCAGCAGATAGTGTCTGGCGGCTTGCGGGGCAGTAAACAGTTCCGTCTCACTCAGTTCAAATCCCATAGCACGCAGCATCTCGTAGATTTGATGATGCGATTTGGTCGCCGTATTGGTGACAAAACGCACCACATAACCTTGGCTGTGCAGCCATCGCAGCGTCTCTACGGCTCCCGCAATGACGCGCTCGCCTTCGTGCAAGACTCCGCTCAAATCGAGCAGTACGGCTTTGATTGGCAGGGCGGAAAAGTCGGGCATACAGTGTTTACCTAGAGGGATAAGACTCGATTTTAAGGGATATTGCCGGGCTAGCAAACGGGCAAGGCACAATTTTTGTGGAAAGTGCTTTTTATCCGGGATGGGGAGTGTTATGTTTGAGCCTAGCATCCCAGGAGGAGGACGAAGCCGTGCAACCGATCAGAATCGCTTTTTTCAGCGCCACCAAAACCGACAAACGGGTTTTTCAGGCACATCTTCAGTCGTTGCCGATAGAGCTGACCTTCTTTGACGAACATCTCTCAGAGCGCACCGTGCCGCTGGCGCAAGGCTTTGACGGCGTGTGTGTGTTTGTCAACGACCTGCTCTCCGGCGGCGTACTTGAGCAGCTGGCGGAATACGGCATTCATTTGATCGCCCTGCGCTGTGCCGGTTTCAATAACGTGGATATGCAGATGGCTCAGCGCTTGAAGATGACGGTGTTGCGCGTGCCGGCCTATTCGCCGATGGCCGTGGCGGAACACGCCGTGGCGCTGATGTTGACTCTCAACCGCAAAACCCATAAAGCCTACAACCGCGTGCGCGACGGCAATTTCACGCTGGAGGGGCTGCTGGGGTTTGATCTATGCCACAAAACCGTCGGCATTATCGGCACCGGCCGGATCGGCCAGCAGTTGGTGCCGATCCTCAAAGGTTTCGGCATGCATATTCTGGCGTATGATCCCTATCCGAACAATCTGCTGGAACAGGCGGGCGTGCAGTATGTCGAACTGGACGAACTCTATGCCAAAGCCGACATCATCAGTCTGCATGTGCCGCTGACATCCTCCAGCAAACACATGATCGACGCCGAGGCACTCGATAAAATGAAAGACGGCGTGATGCTGATCAACACCAGCCGCGGCGGCCTGTTGGATACCGAAGCGGTGATTGCCGCCTTGAAATCGCGCAAACTCGGCTATCTGGGGATTGATGTTTACGAACAGGAAGACAATCTGTTTTTCGAGGACCACTCCGAAGAGATTATCGAAGACGATATTTTCGAGCGTTTGGTGACCTTTCCGAACGTGTTGGTCACGGCGCACCAGGCGTTTTTTACCCAGGAGGCGCTGAGCAATATCGCCGAAACCACCTTGGCCAATATCATGGATTTTGTGGAAGACAATATCAAAACCTGCAATCAGGTGGTATGCGAGTGATTGTGCCCGCAAACGCTCTGAAAAAACTCAACAGGCCGGGTTTGGACTTATTCCGGCAGCGATTCGGCAAACAGCGATAAAACCACAATCCGCTCGGCTTCCAGCTGCCATTGCACGTCAAATTCGTAAAGCTTGATGCCAAAGTGTTCGCGCTTGTCGATACTGCCGAAATAGGCCGGGCGCGGATTGTGCGTCAGGCAGGTTTCAATCAGGCGGCGCAGCTGCGGATAACGCTGTTGGGCCGGTTGTAATTGCGCTTGTGCCAGTTCGCTAAACACCACCTTAAGGGGGTCGCTTTGCGGCGCTTCGGCCGCAAATCCGCCGCTCGCCTGCGGCAAACTGTCGGCGTAGGGCAGATAGGGTTTGATGTCGATGACCGGCGTTTGATCGAGCAGGTCCAGCCCGGAAACCTCCAACAGCAGTTTGCCGTTTTCTTTGCGCCAGCCGTGGTAACCCAAAACCGATAGGCCGATGGCATTGGGGCGGTAGGGCGAGCGTGTGGCAAACACCCCCTGTCGTTTCGCCCCCAAGCGCGGCGGACGCACGGTGGGGCGCCAGGCTTCAACCGGTTTGAGCGCTTCGTGAAAGATAAACACTACCCAGATATGGCTGAAACCGTCCAGGCCTTGTAACGCCTCCTGCCGATCCCACGGCGGCAGGAGTTCAATTTGGCCGATATTGCCCTCGATGAGTCCGCTCTGGCGCGGGATGCCGAATTTTTCCTTGAACGGGCTGTGTACCGTGCCGATGCGGTGCAAATGAAAAGCGTTGAGGTCGGATGTGTTCATACGAGGTATTTGTTGGCCGTGAGCGGTAATTTACAAAGAGTTTTGCTATTCTAACAAAATCATTGCAAAACCCTGTATTCAATGGAGAAGGAACGATTATGAAACAGATGTGGCGTGTTGGCGCGGCCGTATTGTTGGCATTGGGGCTGTCGGCCTGCAGTTTTATCGAGGTCAGCGAAAGCGCCGAGGCGGTTAAGTTGGCAAGCTATGACGACGTGACCCACTGCAAGAAACTGGGTTTCACGCGTACCCAAGTGTTGTCCAAAATCGGCTTTATTGAGCGTAATGCGGAGACCATGACCGCGGAACTGGCCGATTTGGCGCGTAACGAGGCGGTGGCGATGGGCGGCGATACCATTGTGCCGCAGGCCCCCGTTGAGGATGGCAAAATGGTGTTTGATATTTACCGTTGCCGTTGAGTTTTAAGGCGTTTTAAAACTCAACAGGCCGGGTAGGGTTATAGGGTTAAGATTCAAGGAGTGAATAGCATGCGTATATTGCGAAGAACCATATTAACCGCCTTGTTGGTTGTGCAAGGCACGGCATGGGCCGAAGATGTGGTGGATGAGAAAAACATCGGCATGGAGCTGGCGCGGGATCTGGCGTCCGAAGCGATTTTGGCGTGCCGTGAAAACGGTTATTCGGTCAGTGCCGTGGTGGTCGACAAGCATGGCAATCAGCGGGTGGCGCTGCGCGATGATTTTGCCAGCAAATTTACGCTGCAAATCGCCGAGGAAAAAGCCAATGCCACCATTATGTCCGGGCTGAAGTCGGGCGATTTCCGTGCGCAGCGCGGCGATATCCGTCCGGAGTTGAATCACGTTGACGGCATTTTGATGATGGTCGGCGGCGTGCCGATTGTCAGCGGCGGGTCGCGTATCGGTGCCATCGGTGTGAGCGGTGCGCCGGGCGGCGAAAAGGACGAGGCCTGTGCGCTGAAAGCGCTGGGCAAGCTGGAAGAGCGCATGGCGTTTTGAAGTAGTATTGTTAAAAGCAAAAGCCCTCGAAAGAGGGCTTTTTTATGGGTTCTGCCGGTATGGTGTTCTGCCGGGCAGGATTATTTAGCCGGGCCGTTATAGGTGAGCTGCACCAGTACGCCGAATTGGGGGTGGTCGATATAGTGCAGCTGTCCCGGACGGATTTTGCGCGATTCTTCCAGTTTAAAACGCCAGGTATTGGGAATCACCCCCGTCGGATCCAGTTTTTCGTGGGCGATAAACTCGTCCCGGATGCGGTCGGGAATGCGGCGTTCCAGCTCCAGATCGAAATCGACATGCGCGTAACGGCTCTTATAGAGTTTGACGGTGCCGGTCAGGATCGAGCCGCTGTTATTGCTGGCGCTGTTGTCGATCCACAGTTTCGGCATTTGCACATCGTCCACCGTATTTTGCGTCCACGCCTGGTGGAACAGAATGCGGTAACCGCGCTGCGGGGTGAGTTTGGCGGCCTCGTTGTTGAGCGCCAGCGCAACGTTTTTCACCGCCATGCTTTTGTTGCCGACAACGGGACTTTTGAGTGTGCCGTTGAGCAGGTCTTGCAGGTTCAAGGTGTTTTCACTGTCCGGCGCCGCCACGTCTTCCGGCCAGTATTCCTCTGTCCAGCTTTTTAGCGCAAAGGTTTCAAAAACAATTACTTCCAGCGTATAGTTCGGCACTTCTTCATCTGTTTGCGCCTGTGCGGGCAGCGTGGCGCTCAGCAAAAAAGCGAGTGCCACGTGTTTAAAAAAACTCAACAGGCCGGGTGTTTTTGAGGCGGTGTGCTGCATGAAAAAGCGTTCCCTACAAATGGTTGTTACGAATGGCTCGCAATCGAGCGGATCATCAATTCGATGGCCGCAATACGCGCTTGCATGGTTGGCATTGTATCGAAAAACTTCAACTCGGTCTGGCCTTTTAACACGTAGTTTTTGGGGTAGGCCTGGATGAGCTGGATGAGTTTCAGCGGGTCGATATTGGGCTGCGAATTGAACTGCACGCGGATCATCGCCTCACTGGCGTCGAGCTTGGTAATGCCGATCGGCTCGATCAGCAGTTTCACCTGTGTCACCGCAAACAGATTCTTGACCTGATCGGGCAGCAGGCCAAAGCGGTCGATCATCTCCACTTCCAGTTCGTGCAATGCCGTGTCATCCGCCGCGCCGGCAATGCGTTTGTAGAATACCAGGCGTGTATGGATGTCGGGCAGATAGTCTTCCGGAATCAGGGCGGGCACGCCCAAATCGACTTCCGAACCGGTATGCAGCGACACATTGAGCTCAGGCTGTTTGCCCGATTTCAAGGCTTTGACGGCGCGTTCCAGCAGTTCGCTGTACAGGCCGAAACCGATCTCCTGAATCTGGCCGGACTGGCCGTCGCCGAGCAGTTCGCCGGCACCGCGGATTTCCAAATCGTGGCTCGCCAGCATAAAGCCCGCCCCCAAGGTGTCGTGTTTGGCAATCGCCGCCAGACGTTTTTCGGCATCGGCCGTCAGCAGCGATTTGCCGCCGTGGAACAAATAGGCGTAGGCGCGGTGGTGCGACCGGCCAACACGGCCGCGCAACTGATGCAGCTGCGCCAAGCCGAACTTGTCGGCCCGGTGGATCAGAATGGTGTTGGCGGTTGGAATGTCGATGCCGGTTTCGATAATCGTGGTACACACCAGGATATTGAAACGGCGGTGGTAGAAGTTCTCCATCACCGTTTCCAGCTCGCGCTCGTTCATCTGGCCGTGGGCGAAATCGACCTTGGCCTCGGGAATGAGGGCTTGCATCTCCTCGACCATCTGCTCGATCTTGTCGACATTGTTGTACAGCAGATAAATCTGTCCGCCGCGACGGATTTCACGCAGACAGGCTTCGCGCACCGTTTCCTCGTTCCACTCCTGCACAAAGGTCTGCACCGCCAGACGCTTGGCGGGTGGCGTGGCGATAATCGAGAGATCGCGCAGGTCGTTCATGGCCATGTTCAAGGTACGCGGAATCGGCGTGGCCGTCATGGTGAGCACGTCGACTTCGGCACGCAGTTTCTTCAACTGCTCTTTTTGGCGCACGCCGAAACGGTGCTCCTCGTCGATGATAATCAGACCGATATTGCGGTATTCGACATCTTTTTGAATCAGCTTGTGGGTGCCGATGACGATATCGACCTTGCCTTCCTTCAAGTCGGCGAGGATCTCTTTCTGTTCTTTGGCGGACTGGAAGCGCGACAGGGCTTCGATGCGCACCGGCCAGTCGGCAAAGCGGTTGCGGAAGTTTTCCAGATGCTGCTGTGCCAACAGGGTGGTGGGCACCAATACCGCCACCTGTTTGCCGTCATAGGCGGCAATAAAGGCGGCGCGCATCGCCACTTCGGTCTTGCCGAAACCGACGTCACCGCACACCAGTCGATCCATCGGGCGTTTATTGTGCATATCGGCCAATACGGCTTCAATCGCGGCCTGCTGGTCGGGCGTTTCCTCGAACGGAAAACTCGCGGCAAAACGCTGGTAGGCCTCTTCGGGCGTATTGAAAGCATAGCCCGGCCGCGCTTCGCGTTGCGCGTAGATGTCCAGCAATTCGGCGGCGACATCGTGGACTTTTTCGGCGGCCTTGCGTTTGGCTTTTTCCCACTTGTCGCTGCCGAGTTTGTGTAGCGGCGCGGTTTCCGGCGTGGCGCCGGTATAGCGGCTGATCAGGTGCAGTGAGGTGACCGGCACGTAGAGTTTGGCCTCGCCGGCGTATTCGATCATCAGAAATTCGCGTGCCTCGCCCTGAATTTCGAGGGTTTGCAGACCTTGGTAGCGTCCTACGCCGTGGTCGATATGCACAATCGGACTGCCGATATCGAGTTCGATGAGGTTGCTGATGGCGCTGTCGAAATCGCTGTGTTTGCGTTTGCGACGGCGCTTCTGCACCACCGTTTGGCCGAAAATCTGGCTTTCGCTGATGACGCAGAGTTTGGCGGTATAAACCGATTCTTCGAGCGGACTGACGACGATGCTGTAACGCGCATCGCTTTGCAGGGCGGCTTGCCAGTCGGTAACGATTTGCGGATGCTGTTTGTGTTTGCCCAGCAACGTCAGCAAGGTTTCGCGGCGGCCGGTGGTTTCGGCGCTGTAGATAATGCGCCCTTTGTATTGGTCGCAGAAGGCGTTGAGGCGCGCCAGCGGATAGTCGCTTTGCGGCTGTACGCTCAAATCCGGCAGTGTCAGGGTGTCGAACAGATGGGTGGTCTTGTCGGTCTGTGCGCTTTGCAGGGTAATGCGGTGGTGCTGCTTGAGTTCGCTGAAGAATTCGCTCGCCGTCAGAATCAGGTCGTTGGGGCGCAAAATCGGATAGTCGGGGTTGTGCTGGCCGATCTGATAGCGTTCTTCATAAGCGTGGCGCACGCCTTCAACCGCGGCTTCGAGGTCGTCGAATTCAAAAAACAGCGTCTGTTCGGGAAAGTAGTCGAACAGGGTGGCGAGCTCTTCATGGAACAGCGGCAGGTAGTATTCCAGACCGCCGACCGCCTGCGCTTCGCTGACCTGCTGGTAGAGCTGGCAGGTGCGGCGCTCGTCGCCAAAGGCGAGTTTGAACTGTTGGCGGAAGCGTTCAATGCCGTCGGTGGTAAAATCGTATTCCTTGGCCGGCAGCAGCTGAATGCGTTCTATCTGGCCGATGGAGCGTTGGGTTTCCACGTCGAAACTGCGGATGGTTTCGATCTCGTCGTCAAACAAGTCCAGTCGGAACGGCTGTTTGCTGCCCATCGGGAAGAGGTCGATAATCGAACCGCGAATCGCGAATTCGCCATGTTCCATGACCTGGCCGACACGCTGGTAGCCGCCGGATTCGAGTTTTTTGGCAAAGGCTTCCACATCCAGCGTGTCGCCTTTTTCGAGCATAAAGGTGAATTTTTGAATATAGTGGTGCGGCACAACGCGCTGCAACAGCGTCGCGACCGGCAGAATCAGAATGCCTTTCTGTGTGTCTGGCAGCTGATAAAGGGTTTTCAAGCGCTCGGAAATCAGGTCCTGGTGCGGCGAAAAACGGTCGTATGGCAGGGTTTCCCATTCGGGAAAAGAGAGGATCGTCTGACCGTTCAGGAAAAAGCGCAACTCTTCCTGCAAACGACTGGCACTCTGGCTGTCGGCGGTCATAATCACCGTGAGGCCGTCGGTATGCTGCGCCTGACGGGCAATGACCAACGACTGTTCGGCCGAGTTGAGTTTGCCCCAGTAGGAGCGGTGGCCTTGAAGCGGAAGCGGTGAGTGAGCCAAAAGCGGGAGTGTGGATTTCATGCGCAAAAACTAATCTGATTGAATTGGGAAACAATGACAAGAGCGCTTATTTTAAACTAGCGCATTTTGTCGATGGCAAGGAATTGTCGCATTTGGCGCTTAAATTGTGTGTTAAAAATCGGTTTTAAAACTCAACAGGCCGGGTAGTTTGCGGTTTGTTGGGAGGACGAAAGGAAGGATATGTACGGAAATTGGGCGTTTAGCTGGGTGCAGATGGTGGCACACAACAAGTGGCCGTTGTCGCTTGCGTTGGGCGTGACGGGGGCGGTATTGGCAAGCGGTATTTTCAGCTTGCAGAGCGAGGTGGCGGCAAAGGATTGGCTGCTGCTGGCGGCTAGCGTTGGTGTAATGAGTCTGGCGTTGATCTATTTGCTGGACTCGTTTAAAACGGCGCTGTTGCAGTTGGGTTTGAATGCGACCGTGTTGCTGCTGACGTTCGGTACTTTGGGTTGGCTGGGCATCACCCTGGATGCCAACAGTCTGCTCGGCTTGGTGGTGTTGATGACGCTCATCACCAGCAATCTGATCCATATTCTCACCTCCGTATTACGCGAGATGGCGCGCGGCCTGTTTCAGTTCGATGCCTTGGCCGAGGCCCTGAAGCTCAATAACAGTCCTATTTTTCTATCCAATTTCACTACGCTGTTGGGGTTTGCTTTGGCTGCCTGGTATGAGCCGCAGTTTGCGCAGCTGGCGTGGGTGGTGATTGTGGGGGCGGTATTGAGTTATCTGATAACGCTCACCTTGCTGCCGTTGATTTTGCTGAGTTGGTTGCTGGAGTTTCGGGTTGGCCATAGTGCGGATCGCCACGGTTATGCGTTTGTTGTGGGCTGGTTGCAGCGTTATCCGCGGGTGATTTTTTGGGGAACAGGTATGGCTCTTTCGGGTCTGGCGGTATTGTTGCTGCAATCCGGTGAACTGCTGACGTTACTGCTCGATTTTTCGTGGATGCTGCTTGTGATTGGTGCGCTGTTATGGCTGTTTTGGCGGAGCTTTTCGGTTGCCTTGCTAAATACCTTGGTCAATGCGGCCGCGTTGATGGTTACCTTGCTATTGTTCACCGTGTTGTTCAGCCAGGGAGTGAGTTCCCTATTGTTGCTGATGGTTCCAATGGGGCTGATTGTGGATGACGGCATCCATTTTTTTGCGAGATATGTTCGGGCGCGGCGCGGCGTATTTTCGGATCGGGAGCAGGCGGTGCGTTATGCAATGGCCAGCGTTGCCAGACCGATCTGGTTGAGCAGTTGGACTACTTTGTTAGGCTTGGTTGTATTGTTAGCAAGCGATCAGCAGCTGATCCAGCAGGCCAGTGTCGTCACCATGCTGGCGCTTGGCGTGGCGACCTTGACGGTGTTGTTGTGGGTTCCGGCCTTGTTGATTCATCGTTCTCATAAAATATAGAAATGGGTTGAAATAAACGCAATCTATTACGCGTTTCTTCATAAGTGAAAATTTTAGTCATTAATAAATTTGGTTGATGAGTGATATGTAAATTTTATTTTTAATTTGGCTTTCTTTGGTTCATTATGGGCCGACGTTTGACGTTAGTAGGGCTTATTAATAAATAAGTCTGATTAATTATCATTAAAAAAATAAATAGGTTGCATAACAAGCAACTAGGCAGATTTTAGATAAGGAAGGTTAGCGACATGGCAACAGTTGTTGTGGTTGGATCAAGTACAGGTGGTTTACCGATGTCTTACGATATTCGTAAGCATTTGGATAAAGGGCACACGATTAAAGTAGTTAACGCGGTTGATGAGTTTAACTTTGTACCGTCTAACCCGTGGGTTGCTGTGGGCTGGCGTAAAGCGGAAGACATTTCCTTCAAGTTGGAGCCCTACCTAACGCGCAAAGGCATCGAGTTCTACAACAACACTTGCGTGGCTCTGGATCCTGAAAACAACAAAATCACGTTGGATAACGGTTCTGAAATGGCCTATGACTATCTGATTCTGGCAACCGGCCCGGCGTTGGCGTTTGAAGAAATTCCAGGTTTTGGTCCAAAGAGCCACGGCGGCAACACGGTTTCTGTGTGTACAACACCTCACGCGGTAGAAGCCCATGAACAGTGGGAAGAGTTCTGCCAGAATCCTGGTCCGATTATCATTGGCGCGGTTCAAGGTGCGTCCTGCTTTGGTCCGGCTTACGAGTTTGCGATGATCATGGAAACCGATCTGCGTAAGCGTAAAATCCGTAACCAAGTGCCAATGACATTTGTCACGGCTGAACCTTATATCGGTCATTTGGGTCTGGATGGGGTTGGCGACTCCAAGGGCTTGATGGAATCGGAAATGCGTAACCGCCATATCAACTGGATCTGTAACGCCAAGACCACCAAAATCGAAGACGGCGTGATGTACGTTGAAGAGTACAACAACCGTGGTGATGTGATTAATACACACGAATTGCCGTTCAAATACGCCATGATGTTGCCGGCGTTTAAAGGTTCTAAGTTCCTGCAAGAGATGGTGGATGCCGATCCTGCGAAAATGGGCGGTCCGTTGGTTAACCCGCGCGGTTTCGTTAAAGTTGACAAGTTCAGCCGCAACCCGACTTACCATAACATCTATGCGTTGGGTGTGGGGATTGCCATTCCTCCGGTGGATACCAAGTGTCCGGTGCCTTGCGGTACCCCAAAAACCGGTTTGATGATCGAGTCGATGGTAACGGCAATCTGCCATAACATCGAAGCCAACATTCAAGGTTTGGAACCACACGAAGAGCCTACATGGAACACAGTCTGTCTGGCGGACATGGGGGACTCTGGTGCGGCATTCGTTGCTCTGCCTCAGATCCCGCCACGTAACCTGACGTGGGCGAAGAAAGGCAAGTGGGTGCATTTGGCGAAAATTGCGTTTGAAAAATACTTCATCCGTAACATGAAAGCCGGTAACTCTGAGCCGATTTACCAGAAATACATTATGAAAATGTTGGGTATCAACCGTTTGAAGTCTGACAGTAAATAAGACGTTTAATCGGTTCAAACCTGCCAAAACGCCCTCTATTATGAGGGCGTTTTTGTTTTTGGCGCGAATGGCATGGATTGATTGCGGAAATTGCAGATTACTGTTTTCTTCTTTTATCCATCCTATATAATGCGCCTATGGCTCTAGCTCAGATACTTCATTACTTGGATTTGATCGGCACGGTGGTGTTTGCTATCACCGGGTTGTTGGCTGCACGCCGCAAACAGCTGGACCTGTTTGGCGCGATTGTCATTGCGATGGTCACGGCGATTGGCGGCGGCACGATGCGCGATCTGATTATCGATGTGCCCGTCTTCTGGACGCAGAACGACCTCTATATCTATGTGGTGGTCATTTCCGCTCTACTGCTGTTCTTTTTTGCGCGTTATAAACGTCTGCCGGTCAAGATGCTACTGTTTCTGGATGCCCTCGGATTGGCGGTGTTTACCGTGATTGGCACGCAGAAAGCGATGGCGTTGGGTTTTTCCGATCCGATTGCGATTATGACCGGTATTATGACCGGCGTGGTCGGCGGGGTGATTCGTGACGTGCTGGTCGGCGAAGTACCGCTGGTTTTCCGCAAAGAGATTTATGCCACCGCCTCGTTTGTGGGAGCGAGTTTGCTGCTGCTGTTGATTCAGTGGGGAGTGGCAACGGACTGGGCGGTAGTGGTATCGATTATTGTGACCTTGTCGATGCGTGTTTTTGCAATTATGTTTAATATCGAATTACCGGTATTTATCTCCTACAAGGCGCCTGAACCGCCAGGCGCTGCCCTTTCTACTCACGATGACGCTTCTTCCAGCAAGCCTGATTCGACCCAACGCTGATTTTGGATTTTATGTTTAGAGCCCCATTCGAACTGTTGCTAGGTTTTCGCTACACCCGCGCCAAGCGCCGCAACGGTTTTATCTCTTTCATCACCTTTTCGTCGATGATCGGTATTGCTCTCGGTGTGACCGCGCTGATTACCGTGATGTCGATTATGAATGGTTTTCAGCAGGAGTTGCGCGACCGCATTCTGGGAATGACGGCGCATATGACGCTGACGCAGCGTGATGACCGTCTGTATGACTGGCAGGATTTGTATGAGCGCGTCAAGCAGCAGCCGAATGTCTTGGGCGCGGCACCAAATATCATGGAGCAGGGGATGTTGACCCGTGGCGAGGATGTCAAGGGCGTCGCGGTGCGTGGCATTTTGCCGGATTATGAAAATCAGGTGGCGGATATCGAAAGCAAAATGGTGATGGGCAGTTTGCAAAATCTCAAGCCTAAAGAGTACGGCATTATCCTGGGCGGTGAATTAGCCGCCAGCATGGGGGTGGCAATGGGCGACAAGGTCACTTTGATTGCGCCACAGGGCAGTTTCTCGCCGGTCGGGATCGTGCCGCGCATCAAACGGTTGACGGTGGTGGGGATTTTTGAAGCCGGTATGCACGAGTATGACAGCGGGTTGGCGATTGTGCACCTGGAAGATGCGCAGAAAATCTTCAAGTACGACGACGCGGTCGGCGGTCTGCAATTAAAGATCGCCGATATGTTCAAAGTCCATGAGGTGCGTCATCAGTTGGCGGAGTCGCTGAATCAGGTGCTTTATGTGCGCGATTGGACGCAACAGCACGCCAATTTCTTCAAAGCCATCGAGATGGAAAAGCGCATGATGTTTATTGTGCTGGCGCTGATTATTATGGTGGCGGCGTTTAATATTGTTTCCACCATGGTGATGGTGGTGACCGATAAGCAGGGCGACATCGCGGTGCTGCGTACGTTGGGTGCATCACCAATGAGCGTGCAGTGGATGTTTATTATTCAGGGATTGATTATCGGTTTCAGCGGAGCCGTCTTGGGACTGCTTGGCGGCGTCAGTCTGTCGTTGAATATTGATGTGATTGTGCCTTTTATCGAAAACCTGCTGGGCTTTAAATTCTTCCCGGCCGATGTGTATTACATCAGTCAGGTGCCTTCAAAACTAGAGTGGAGCGATGTCTGGGCGGTCAGCGGGGTGGCGTTTTTGTTGACGTTGCTGGCGACGCTGTATCCGGCCAGAAAGGCCTCCAAAGTCCATCCTGCGGAGGCGTTGCGTTATGAGTAATGAGATGACGGACATGGTGCTTCACGCGCAGGGATTAAAAAAGGTTTACCAGGAAGGGCAGATCACCACGCAGGTGTTGAGCCATGTCGATCTGGAGGTGCTGGCCGGCGAAAAACTGGCGATTGTCGGCGCTTCCGGTTCCGGTAAAAGTACTCTGCTGCATCTGTTGGCTGGATTGGATCAGCCGAGCAGCGGTCATGTGGCTTTAATGGGGCAGTCGTTTTCCAGGCTCAATGACGTCAAACGCGGCCGGTTGCGCAATCTGCATATGGGGTTTGTCTATCAATTCCATCATCTGCTGCCCGAGTTGACCGCATTGGAAAATGTCATGTTGCCGTTGCGGATTCGCCGCGTTTCGGCGGCGCAAGCGCAGCAGCAGGCGACCGTGCTATTGGAGCGTGTCGGTTTAGGCCAACGCCTACAGCATAAACCTTCCGAACTTTCCGGTGGAGAACGTCAACGGGTATCGATTGCCCGAGCCTTGATTACCCGGCCTGCTGTGATTTTAGCCGATGAACCGACTGGTAATCTTGACCATGAGACGGCCGAACAGGTGTTTCAATTAATGTTGGAACTGAATCAGGAATTCAATACCGCCTTGTTGGTCGTTACCCATGATCTGCAATTGGCTGCGCGCATGGATCGTCAAGTGACATTGGTCGACGGTCAGTTGCAGCCGCTCTCTTTATCTTTCTGAGTTTTTCATGTTAGCTATTCAAAACGTCGCGATTCGTGCCGGGCTTAAGCCTTTGTTCGAAAATGCCAGTCTGACGATCCACCCCGGTCAGAAAATCGGTCTGATCGGTCAAAACGGCGTGGGCAAGACCACTCTGTTTAAGGCCATTATGGGCGAGGTGCCGCTTGAGGCCGGACAGATTGCTGTGCCCGCCAATTGGTTGATTGGATATGTTGAACAGGAGGTCGGGCATACCGAATTAAGTGCATTGGATTATGTCTGCTTTGGTGATACGCAGTACGCGCAGATGGTGGCGAGCATTCAGCGCGCCGAGACTGAGCAGAACGAGTCGGCACTGGTGGCGGCCTATGATGGCATGGATCGCATTGCCGGTTATGAAGTGCCTTTAAAGGCCGAGCAGCTGCTTGCCGGTTTGGGGTTTAGCGTCGCCGATTTGCACAAACCGATGAGTGCCTTTTCGGGTGGTTGGCAGGTGCGCCTGAAGTTAGGGCGGGCGCTGATGCAGCGTTCGGATCTGTTGTTGCTGGATGAGCCGACCAATCACTTGGATATCGAAGCGGTGGCTTGGCTGGTACAGTGGCTGAAGGCTTATCAAGGTGCGGTACTGATTATCTCCCACGACCGTGATTTTCTCGATGAAGTGGTGCAGGGCATTGCGCATATTTTGAATCAGAAAATCACCTATTATGCCGGTAACTTTGCCGCGTTTGAGCGTCAGCGCAACGAACAGTTGATGCAGCAGCAGGCGTTGCACGATAAACAGAAACAGCAGATGCAGCATCTCAAATCGTTTATCGAACGCTTCAAGGCCAAAGCTTCCAAGGCCAAGCAGGCGCAAAGTCGCGTCAAGGCGTTGGAGCGTATCGAACAGGTGGCGGCGGTTCAGGCGACCAACCCCTTTCAGTTTGAATTTTTGCCTCCCAAACATCAGCCTGATCCGATGATGAAGGTTGAACAGGTCGATTTTGGTTATGGCGACGAGTTACTTTTCGAGCAAGTCAGTCTGGTGTTGCGTGCCGGCGATCGCATCGGTTTGGTCGGGGTCAATGGTTCTGGTAAGACCAGTTTGATCAAACTGTTGGTGGGTGATTTGCCACCGACGGCCGGCAAGGTAGTCTTCAGCAAAGGTGTGTCTATCGGTTACTTCGCCCAGCATCAGCTGGAGGCGTTGCATTTGGATAAGAGTCCGCTGCAGCACTTGCTGGGGTTGAGTGAGGAGGTCACGGATCAGCAGGCCAGGGATTTTCTCGGGCGATTCGGGTTTTCCAACGAGATGAGTCTGACGCCGGTGGCGAGTTTTTCGGGCGGCGAAAAAGCGCGTCTGGCGTTGGCGATGATTATTCTGCAGCGTCCCAATTTGGTGATTCTGGACGAACCGACCAACCACTTGGATATGGAAACGCGCGATGCGTTGGATATGGCGTTGCAGGAGTTTGGCGGCGCTTTGATATTGGTGACGCACGACAAGCACCTGTTGACCAGTATCGCCGACCAGTTCTGGTGGGTGCATGACAAACAGGTCAGTCTGTATCATGGGGACCTGGAAAGCTACTTGCAGACCCGTCTGAAGGTGTTGAAGCAGGCGCAGGAAGAAGCCAAAAATAAACTCAACAGGCCGGGTAGCGAGCCGGCCAAGAACAAGAAACAGCAGCGTCAGGAAAACGCGCAGCGCCGCAAGCAGCTTGAGATTAAGCTGAAACCTTACACGCAGAAACTGACCAAGGTTGAAAAGCGCCTGGAGCAGGCGCAGGCCGAACTGGCCAAACTGCATGCCTTAATGGAAGATGCCACGATTTATGAAACGGCAAACAAGGATAAATTAACCGAAGCGCTTAAGCAGCAGGCGGTTTATGAGAGTGAAATCGAAGAGATCGAGCTGGAGTGGTTGGAGTTGCAGGAAACCGTGGAGATGCTCACGCAGGAGTTTGAAGCGGAGTAGTGGTTTAGTAATGCTCTGATTGTTCTAAAAAATAAAAAGGCCTGATTATCAGGCCTTTTTATTGGATGCGCTTTGCTGGTTTCTTATTTGAAAGCCAGGCCGTGCTTGAAGCCGAACTTGCGCAGGATTTTAACCATTGGACAGAAGCCGGTGAAGCCAGCGAACAGCAGGTTGGCGCCGACGAAACCGGTCAGGTAAAGCCAATTTGGCGAGTGGTAAACTGCCAGAACGGTGCTTAGCAATACCATGGTGCCGGCTACAAGAAGAATGATTTTTTCGATTGTCAGCGTTTTCATGTTGAGTTCCTTTTGATTGATTTGGTCGGTGCTGTCTCGTAGGGTGAGAATAGCCCCTTATCCATGCATAAATTTTTTGAATATTTTAGCATTTTCTGCGATTTGAACAAGCGAAATCCGGAAGGCTTTGATTGTTTTTCTTGGTTTTTCTTTAATTTAAATCAATAAAAAAGTATAATTTTGTGCCTTATTTATAGCTACTGTGTGCGAGCGCATGATAGCGTCCAATTTAACCAACTTTGAGAAATGAACATGCAAGTAACTGTACAAAAGCCAGAACAAGGTCTTGAGCATAAAATTACTGTCACATTCCCATCTGATGAATTAAACGGTCAAATCGAGAAGCGTTTGAACGAAATCCGTCGCAATGTCAGAATGGATGGTTTTCGTCCTGGCAAAGTGCCATTGAATGTTGTTAAAAAACGTCATGGCGAACAAGTTAAGCAGGAAGTGATGGGTGAAAACATCCAGCGCAAATTCTATGACGCGGTCATGCAAGAGTCATTGAATGTAGCCGGTTACCCGATGTTTGACGAGTTGGAAGATAAAGACGGTCAAATCACGTTCACAGCGCGTTTCGAAACTTACCCAGAAATCACGGTTCCGGAATTTTCTGGCGTAACGGTTGAAAAAGTGGCGGCAGAAGTCACTGATGAAGATGTCGAGAAAATGATCACGCGTCTGCGTGAGCAGCGCATGGCTTGGAAACCTTCCAAGAGCGCGGCGAAAAAAGCCAAAAAAGGTGAGCAGGTCATTATCGATTTCGTTGGTAAGCTTGACGGTGAAGCGTTTGAAGGCGGTTCAGCCGAGAACGTACCGCTTGAGTTGGGTAGCGGCCGCATGATTCCAGGTTTTGAAGACGGTATCGAAGGCATGAAAAAAGGCGAAGAGAAGACAATCGAAGTCACCTTCCCTGAAAACTACCATGCAGAAAGCCTGAAAGGTAAAACTGCGACCTTTGATATCACGGTTCACTCGATCCAAACTAAAGAGTTGCCAGAAATCGACGAAGAGTTCGTGAAGTCTTTCGGTATCGAAGCCGGTACGGAAGAAGCGTTGCGTGCGGAAATCAAAGAAAACATGGAAAAAGAGCTGGCGCGTGCCGTACAAAGCAAAAACCGTACAGCGGTGTTGAATGCATTGAACGAGATCGTGGATGTTCAATTGCCAAAATCGTTGGTTGAGCAAGAAGCGCAGCAGTTGATGAACAATATGGTTCAGAACATGCAGCGTCAAGGTGTTAAAGCGTCTGATGTCAACATCACGGCTGAGCAGTACGAAGACGATGCCAAAAAGCGTGTGAAGCTTGGTTTGGTCATGGGTGATATCATCCGTGCCAACAAAATCGAAGCGACTGATGACGAAGTGAATGCTTACATCGCTGAACAAGCTGCATCTTATGAAGAGCCTGCTGAAGTGATCGACTGGTACCAGAAGAACCCACAGGCATTGAACGAAATCCGTGCGATTCTGGTAGAAAACAAAGTGGCTGAAAAGATTATGTCTGAAGCCAAGGTTTCTGAAGTCAAAAAATCTTTTGATGAAGTAATCGGCGCTTTCGCTTAATCCCGACAAGATAACATCTTGTTTTTGCGCGCAATGTTGTGCGCGCAAAACTTCTAAAAACTTAACCTACCAAGGGAAATGCAGAATTTGTCTTGGGGTTAAGTTTTTTTTTGCCTTGTAACAGGCTAAGATAGCCTATAAAAATACGTGATAATTCAAAATAAATGAGGAAGTAAGGTCAGAATGGACAGCAATTTGATTCAAAACGCACTTGTGCCGATGGTTATTGAACAGACCAGTCGTGGTGAACGTTCCTATGATATTTATTCCCGTTTATTGAAAGAGCGTGTGATTTTTATGGTTGGACAAGTTGAAGATCACATGGCCAATTTGATTGTGGCGCAAATGCTGTTTCTGGAGTCTGAAAACCCGGATAAGGATATTCATCTTTATATCAACTCTCCAGGCGGCAGCGTCACGGCCGGCATGGCGATTTACGATACCATGAATTTCATTAAGCCGGATGTGAGCACCATGTGCATCGGCCAGGCGGCGAGCATGGGGTCTTTCCTGTTGTCTGCCGGTGCCAAGGGCAAGCGCTTTGCGCTGCCTAATTCACGCGTGATGATTCACCAGCCATTAGGCGGCTTTCAGGGGCAGGCGAGCGATATTCAGATCCACGCTCAGGAAATCCTGAAAATCAGAGATAATTTGAACCGCGCTTTGGCCGAGCATACCGGGCAGGATCTGGCGACAATCGAGCGCGATACGGATCGTGATAATTTCATGAGTGCCCAACAAGCCTGTGATTACGGTTTGGTCGATAAAGTACTGACAAAACGATAAGGTAAGAATAATGAGTCATGATAAGACACTTTACTGCTCGTTCTGCGGCAAAGGACAGGATGAAGTACGCAAGCTCATTGCAGGTCCATCCGTGTATATTTGTGACGAGTGTGTGGAACTTTGCAATGATATTCTGCAGGAAGAGTTTGGTGCGGAAGCTTTGTCGACTTTTGAGCTGGAAAACCTGCCAACCCCGCACGAGATCAGCAAGATTCTGGACGACTATGTCATTGGCCAGCATCAGGCGAAAAAAGTTCTGGCGGTGGCGGTTTATAACCATTACAAGCGTCTGCAAAATTCACACAAGAAAGACGATGTTGAGCTCACCAAAAGTAATATTTTGCTGATTGGCCCAACGGGTTCGGGTAAGACGCTGCTGGCACAGACCTTGGCGCGCCTGCTGGATGTGCCTTTTGCGATTGCCGACGCCACCACCCTGACCGAAGCCGGTTATGTGGGTGAGGATGTCGAGAGCATCATTCTGAAGCTGTTGCAGCGTTGTGATAACGATCCTGAAAAAGCGGAGCGCGGCATTATCTATATCGATGAGATCGATAAGATTACGCGCAAGTCCGAGAACCCGTCGATTACACGAGATGTTTCCGGTGAAGGGGTGCAGCAGGCCTTGTTGAAACTGATCGAGGGAACCATCGCTTCCGTGCCGCCGCAAGGCGGGCGTAAGCACCCTAATCAGGACATGATTCAGGTCGATACCTCAAAGATTCTGTTTATCGTCGGCGGCGCCTTCGAGGGCTTGGACAAGATCATTGATCAGCGCACGGAAACGAACTTGGGGATAGGCTTCTCTGCCGAGGTGAAGTCGGCGGATAAGAAGCGAACATTATCTGAAAAATTCCGCAGTATCGAACCGGAAGATTTGATCAAATTCGGCTTGATTCCGGAGTTTGTCGGGCGTTTGCCGATGATTTCCGTACTGGAAGAGTTGGATGAAGAGGCCCTGGTTAAAATCCTGACCGAGCCGAAAAACGCTCTGGTGAAACAGTTCCAGAAAATGTTTGAGTTGGAAGGGGCTGAGTTGCAGTTCCGCAAAGACGCTTTGATCGAAGTGGCCCATATGGCCATTGAGCGCAAAACAGGCGCGCGTGGTCTACGCTCGATTATGGAACAGCTTTTGCTGGATACAATGTATGACCTCCCCAGCTTGAAAAATATTGAGAAAGTCGTTATTAATAAAGCCGTAGTACAAGGTAAAAAGCCGCCGATGATGGTGTATCAAGAAGATGAACCGAAGAAAGCTTCCAGCGAGTAAACTCGATTGAAGTAAAGGTTATCTCTAAAGTACCCAGCCTTGCTGGGTATTTTTTTGCGCTTACCGCCATAAAGAAAGGAAAAATATGGAACTCGACCAAGTCACAATGAAAATGAATGTATTAGTGCTGCCATTAAGGGATGTAGTGGTTTTCCCCGGCAATGTCATGCCACTGTTTGTGGGTCGCGAAAAGTCCATACAGGCATTGAACGAGGCCATGGAAGGCGATAAACAGATCTTCCTGGTCACCCAAAAAAGCGCTGAGCAGGATATCCCTACATTGGAAGACCTCTATTCTGTAGGTACTATGGCCAATATTCTGCAGCTATTGAAGTTGCCGGACGGTACGGTCAAAGTGTTGGTGGAAGGGGTGCAGCGTTTCCATCTGCTGAGCTTGAATAATGAAACGAATGTGTTGCTGGGTGATATCAGCGAGTTTGTTTCGATGGAAGATAATCCGACCGATACCATTGTTCTGTTGCGCGCTTTAAAAGAAAGTTTTGTGCAATATGCCGACCTCAAAAAGAAAATCCCTTCGGAGGTGATTGCCTCCGTCAAAAAAGAGGAGTCAGCCGACCGTTTGGTGGATTTGGTTTCGGCCAATGTTAATCTGAAAGTGGCCGATAAACAGGCGTTACTGGAGTTGTCGGCGGTCAATGAGCGCCTTGAACAGATGTTGTCGATCGTGGAAACGGAACGTGAGCTGCTGGAGTCCGAAAAACGCATCACGACGCGCATCAAGAAGCAGATGGATAAAACCCAGCGCGAGTACTATCTGAACGAGAAGATTAAGGCGATTCATACCGAATTAGCCGGTGGGGATGAAGGGGTCGTCAGCGAATACGATCAGCTGGCTGAGAAAATTGAACAGGCCGGTATGAGCGAAGAAGCGCTTGCAAAAGCCAAAGCCGAATTGAAAAAACTCAAAATGATGCCGTCGCAGTCTTCGGAAGCGACCGTTGTTCGCAACTATCTTGAATGGCTGCTGGCAGTGCCGTGGAAAAAACGCTCGCGCGTTTCCAAAGATCTGCAACATGCAGAGCAGGTGCTGGATAGCCAGCATTATGGTCTTGAGAAGGTCAAGGAGCGTATTGTCGAGTTTTTGGCGGTACAGAAGCGCGTACGCAAGATTAAAGGGCCTATTTTGTGTTTGGTTGGACCGCCGGGCGTGGGTAAAACCTCTTTGGCGCGTTCTATCGCCGAAGCAACCAACCGCAAATACGTGCGTATGGCGTTGGGTGGCGTGCGTGACGAAGCGGAAATCCGCGGTCACCGTAAAACCTATATTGGCGCCTTGCCGGGTAAAATCATTCAAAAAATGAGTAGTGCCGGCACGCGTAACCCGCTTTTCTTGCTGGATGAGATCGACAAGATGAGCAGCGATATGCGCGGCGATCCCGCCAGTGCTTTGCTGGAGGTGTTGGATCCCGAGCAAAACAGCACCTTTAACGATCATTACCTGGAAGTCGATTACGACTTGTCTGATGTGCTGTTTGTGGCCACCTCCAACTCGATGGATATTCCGGAGGCTTTGCTCGACCGTATGGAAGTGATCGAACTGTCGGGATACACCGAGCCGGAAAAATTGAATATCGCGCGTGAGCACCTGCTGCCGAAGGCGGCGAGCGATCACGGTTTGAAAGTGGATGAGTTGGAAATCACCGATGAGGCGTTGAAGGCGATTATCCAGACCTACACGCGAGAAGCCGGCGTGCGCCATTTGGCTCGTGAGCTGGCCAAGATTTGCCGCAAGGCGGTCAAAAAGCTGGTGACGGGCGAGGCGCAAGGCAAAATTGTCATTACCCCTGAAACGCTGGAAGGTTATCTTGGCGTGGCGCGTTATCGTATCGGTCTGGCGGATGCGCAGAATCGTATCGGTCAGGTTGCCGGCTTGGCTTGGACGCGTGTGGGCGGCGATTTGTTGCGGATTGAGGCGACGGCGATGCCGGGCAAAGGCAAGCATTCCAGTACCGGGCAGCTTGGCAGCGTTATGAAAGAGTCTGTGGATACCGCCATGAGTGTGATTCGCAGTCGCTCTGCCGAGCTTGGACTGGCCGATGATTTCTATGAAAATCTGGATTTGCATCTGCACTTTCCGGAAGGGGCGATCAAGAAGGATGGTCCGAGTGCCGGTATTGCCATTTGTACGGCGATCACGTCTGTGCTGACCAAAACACCGGTTAGGGCGGATGTGGCCATGACGGGCGAAATCACGCTGCGCGGTGAGGTGTTGCCGATCGGCGGTTTGAAAGAGAAATTGCTGGCCGCGCTGCGAGGTGGCATCAAAACGGTACTGATTCCGTTTGACAACGTGCGTGACCTGGCAGATGTGCCTCAAGAGGTTAAAGAACAGTTGGATATCCGCCCGGTCAAATGGGTGGATGAGGTGTTGAATGTGGCATTAGAGCAAATGCCTACCCCTATAAAAGAAAATGATGGAATCGCCGTGTTTTCAGGGGCTGAAGAGGTAAAAGACGGTGAAACTGACGCTAATCGACACTAAGTACGGATTTTAGCGGTTTTTTTGCTTGACACCTTTGACGAAGGGTTGCTATAAATGGTCTAGCCGTCGAATGGCGCTAGAATTAAACAAAAAATGGTACTCATGGAGATTAAATAATGAATAAATCTGAATTAGTAAGTGCAATTGCAGAACAAGCTGGTTTGACTAAAGCGGACGCTGCGCGTGCGTTGGATGCAACGGTTGCGGCGATCACTGGCGCGTTGGGTAAAGGTGATTCTGTTGCGATCATCGGTTTTGGTACTTTCAAGGTTGGTGAGCGTGCTGCACGTACTGGTCGTAACCCTCAAACTGGCGCAGAGATGAACATTCCTGCTGCAAAAGTGCCTAAGTTTACTGCTGGTAAAGCGCTAAAAGACGCTGTTAACTAAAAATTGTCAAAAATTTGCAAAAAAAACGACAAATTTAATTGACAACTTCTCCCAAGCCCCTATAATACGCCACATCAATTAAGCGCAGACGCGAAGCCTAGCAAAGCCGCTAGGCAAGCGGCCTGCAGAAGATTTGAAGAAGTTAATCCGATTCAGAAATTAGTGCTTAATTGGGTGGTTAGCTCAGCTGGGAGAGCATCGCCCTTACAAGGCGAGGGTCACAGGTTCGAACCCTGTACCACCCACCACGGAGCGGTAGTTCAGTTGGTTAGAATACCTGCCTGTCACGCAGGGGGTCGCGGGTTCGAGCCCCGTCCGCTCCGCCATTAAATTCAAAAGGTAGTGAAAGTTACCTTTGATATTGCAGATGATGTGACAAGTCTGTAATACGCAAGCCAAGTGCATTGTAAGACATTTGGCAAGCCCGGGTGGTTAGCTCAGCTGGGAGAGCATCGCCCTTACAAGGCGAGGGTCACAGGTTCGAACCCTGTACCACCCACCATACAACTAGGAGCGGTAGTTCAGTTGGTTAGAATACCTGCCTGTCACGCAGGGGGTCGCGGGTTCGAGCCCCGTCCGCTCCGCCATTACAATAAGAAGCCGTTAACGAATTTTCGTTAACGGCTTTTTTATTGCCTGCCGTTTTTAATTTCTCCTTTTTATACCCGGCCTGTTGAGTTTTTTAAGCGTGTTTTTTATCGCTATAAAAAAACCGCAACAAGTGAAGTGACCCCCAAATGTTGGACACCAACTTTGGGGGTTTTTCATTTCCAAATACAGTCGCAATACAAAAGTCACCATAGCAAAGCGCTATCTTCAGGGCGAAAATTCTACCGCTCTCTCAACACTCACCGGCATACCCAGTCGTCAAATACGTTATTGGGGGCAAGTCTATC
>NZ_JACBGH010000001.1 GCF_013391695.1 Thiomicrorhabdus cannonii | reverse complement strand
TCTCCGGCTACCGCCAATCCTGCATCGGATGTAGTGATCTCAGCGATTAACGATCCCTTTGTGGCACACCAGTGGTATCTGTTTAATAGTGGACAGGCCGCCTTCAGCAATGCGGGAGGTGCGCTTAATAGTTCGGGTGAGCATGCCGATATCCGCGTTTTTGATAGTGCGTCTACGCAAGCAGAGACTTACGCAAAAGGCTTGACTGGTGACGGGGTTCAAGTCGCGGTGATTGACAATGGTTTGGAAATTGCCCATCCCGATCTGTCGTCCAATGTGCTTAATAACGCTTCCTATAATTTCTTCAGTAATGGTAAAGGAGTGCATGATCCAACGCCGCCAGTCAGTATAGATAATCCTGAAGGTTATCATGGCACGGCCGTCAGTGGTCTTTTAGGGGCACGCGGGGGCAATGAGGCGGGAATTTGGGGAGTGGCGCCCAGTGCCGAATTGGTCGGTTATAACCTGCTTTATGAGGGAGAAGGTTCTTCCGGTTTCGATATGGATATGGAGCTGGCGGCAATCGGTTATGCCAATTCCGTTGCGAATTATTCCGGGCTTTACAGTGAAAATATAGACGTTTTCAATATGAGTTACGGACGCAATCCGTATCAGGGCACCAATGAAACCGCTTTTTATACGTCTGAAATTATTGCGGGTTTAAAAAACGGCACGGACGTTCTGCGCGGCGGCAAGGGAGCCTTGTACTTCAAGGCTGGCGGAAACGAATATAAAGGCGGCAAGGCATTTACTGCGGATTGGTGTCAGCAGGCGATCGAACATGAAGTGACGTGTTACAACGTCAATATGGAAAACGAAAACGTGACGCCCTATCAAATGGTTATCGGCGGATTCAATGCGGACGATACGCGTGCCAGTTATGCCAATACCGGCTCGGCTTTGTGGATGGTGGGGCCGGCAGGCGAGTATGGTGTCAATAAGCCGGCTTTGATTACCACGGATATGAGCAGCTGTGCTTATGGTTATAGCCAGAATCAATCGACCGATTATCCTTTTAATCAGCTGCCCTTTAATTCGGACTTTAATAGTGGAGAAGCGGGTTCGGATAATGAGCAGTGCAACTACTTTTCTGCGTTTAACGGTACCTCGTCCGCCACGCCGGTAATGAGCGGTATAGGTGCGCTTTTATTGCAGGCTAATCCGGAGCTGACCTGGCGGGATGTTAAGCATATTCTGGCGACCACAGCAAGGCACTTGGATCCGCATTTAGCGGCTAAAACCATGACAATCGGCGCTGTGCCAGTGATATTGGAGCAAGGTTGGGTCACAAATGCGGCCGGCCACCATTACAGTAATGCCTACGGTTTTGGTGCGCCTCATACCAATAATGCGATTCAAATGGCATTGGATTGGAAAGCCAATAATACGCATTTGCCGGCCATGCAGGAAACCACTGAGATGACTGGGAATGTGCCCGCGAGTAATGAGATCCCCGATTTCAATGCGGCTGGCCTTTCGGCTAAGGTCACTGTGGTGGATAATCTGATTGCTGAAAGCGTGGAGTTGGTGATTAGCATCGATGATTTAAATGCGGTGGCGGGCAACAGTGCGGCCAATAAAATCGATATGAGCGATTATCAGATTGTATTGCGTTCGCCCAATGGTACAGAAAGCATTGTGCTGACGCCGTTTAATGCCTATCAATCGGGATATGATATGGTGGATTTGAAGCTGATTAGCCATGCCTTTTATGGTGAATCGACGCAGGGTGAATGGACGTTGATGGTGCGTGATGTGGATAATGCCACGGATAACCGCATCCATGATGTCGGCAAAGGCAAATTGACGGGTTGGTCATTAAAGTTTTACGGGCACTGAGGTGACAAGATGAGAGGCAAAATGAAAAAGACACTCTTAGCGGGTTTGATCGGGTTGATGGGGTTGATGCTTGCTCATCCCGCATTTGCCTTTACCGAGGCGTGCCAGTGGGTCGCTAAAATGGCGGGGCCGGTTTACAGCGTGCAGCCTCTGCGCGTGGCGAGTTTCACGTCTCCCGAAGAATTGCCCGAAACGCTTCATTTGGCATTGCTGGAACGCAGCGGCGGTTGGTTTATCTATCAAACTGAACAGGCCTGGTTTGGTAAAGAAAGCTGCGCACCCGTGCAAAAGGTGGTTGCTCATCAGACGTTTGATTTCGTGCCTGTATTGTTAAACCAATCCACCGGGCGCAATGCGGTGATTACTTCGAGTTTTATGCTCAAGACGTATCAGAAAAACGATATCGACAAGATGGCGGAACGTTACGGCTTTAAGCTGTTGACGCTGTTGCCGAGCGGTAACGCGGCGATTTTCGATGTCAGCGGGGTGACGTCGTACGACCGGATGCTGGAACGCTTGGATCGCGACAAAGATGTGCAGTTTGCGGTTCCGGTGCTGGCCGAGCCGCGTTACCGCCTGCGTTGATGCTAGGTTGGACTATTTTGGTGCAGCTTAACAATTTTGGACAATTCCAGGGCGGGCCCGAGGGCTTTTATGATGCATCTTAGCCCGCCATTAATCGGTAAACGGCTGTTTATAAAGCATAAAAGACTTCGTTGGTCTGTAGCTTGCTGTATGGGTTGGACTCTTAACCCATTTATATAGCGCATACCATAGGCCATGTTTAATCAGCATCCCAGTTCATCAGCCTTACACGAATACATTCAATATCTTCCGGAAGTTAAAAAGTATCTGGCGGAACTGCAGCATCAGGATCTGTGGTGGACCACGGTGGCGATGGTCGGCAAGATCAATAACGAGAATATGGATTCGCAGTTACTCGATTCGATTGTCGATACCCAGAAAGAGTTCCAGAGTCTGCGTGACCGTATGATCGAAGAGCTGGTCGGCCGCTATCTGAACCAGGCGAGCAGCGAGGTCATTTTAAAGGCTCAGGCGGTTATCGACATTCTGATTCGCAACCTGTTTGAGCGCACCGCCGATGTGGGCTTCTTGGCAACCGATGATGATTTGGTGGAGTTTATGGCCAAGTCGCAGGTAAGTGATGCCGAGCGCGAATTCATCTATCGTCGCATCGTTGAATATGTGGCCAAATACAGTGTTTACGACGATGTTCTGCTGGTTGCTCCCGACGGGGAGGTCAAGGCCAAACTGGATTTGAATAATCCGGTCACCCACAGCCATGATCCGCTGATTCGCGAGGCGTTAGCCACCGAAGAAGATTATCTTGAGGTGTACCGTCATTCCGATCTGTTCCCCAACAAGCCCACCAGCCTGATTTATGCCAAGAAAATCCAGGCGCAACTGCATGGTCAGCTGCGCACCGTGGGCGTTTTGTGTCTGAGTTTCAATTTTGAAGACGAGTTGCAGCGCTTGTTCCGAACGCTCAATGCCGATAACGACGGTTATGCGATTATGTTGTTGGACGATCATGGGCGCACCCTGGCGTCCAATGATCTGCAGCACCACGCCATCGGCAAGCAGCAGGTGAAGCCGCAGGGTTTCAAACGCCCGGAGCGTCAGGGGGCGAATATGCATTTTGCGACCAAGACCAACGGCTATCAGGGATTTTATGGTTTGCCGTGGTTTGGTTACGTGACCGTGCCCAACCAGATCGCCTTCAGCGACAAATCCAGTTTGAAGGAGATGCACGTCACCATTCCCAAGGATTCGCCTTTGTATCTGGGGGCGTTGGAAGAGATGAACCTCAAGGTCAGCACCTTGCTGCTGATTGTGATTCTGAACGGCAAGATCATTTCGCTGAAGCGCGATGTGAAGGCTTTTCTGCCGGTGTTGGATAACTTCCAGACCATCAGCATCGACATTCAGGCGATTTTTGCGCGTTTCATTCACCATATTCACAACGTGCTCGTCAAAACCATTCAGGGCAAAGTCGCTTTCAGCGCGACCTTGGCGGTGGAGGTCATGGACCGCAACCTTTACGAGCGCGCCAACGACTGCCGCTGGTGGGCGCTCAACAGCACCTTCAGGCAGCTTTTGAGCCAGCACCATCAAGGCCGCGAGCTTAGCGCTGCGCAGACGCAGAAGTTGTGCGACATTCTCAGTTACATCAATAAGTTGTATACCGTCTACACCAATATCCTGCTTTACGACAGCCGCGGCAAGATTCTGGCCGTATCCAGCCCGGCGCAGAGCGAGCTGATCGGCACGGTGATTCCGTCGCCCAAGGATGCGAGCCGTTGTCTGGGCATCACCGATACCCAGAAATATGCGGTGTCCGAGTTTGACAAAACCGAATTGTATGACGGCGACTACACCTATGTTTACCATGCCGCAGTCAAGGACTGGGAAAACGAGCAGCGCAATGTCGGCGGCATCGCTCTGGTGTTTGACAGCGCGCCGGAGTTTGACGCGATGTTGCGCGATACCCAGCCGAAATACATCAATGCGGCCTTGAATGAAGCCACCTTCAGCGCCTTTGTGGATCGCAACGGCAAAGTGATAGCTTCAACCTCGCCGCATTTTGCCAAGGGTGCGCTGCTCAATTTGCCGGCAGAGGTGCTGCAGGCGGCCAACGGCAAAAACGATACGGTCTACTGGGAGGATAATGGCCAGCCTTATCTGGTGGGCTACAAGGTCAGCGAAGGCTACCGTGAATACAAAAACGGCGACGGCTACAGCAACGACGTGATCGCGCTGGTATTTACCGGCATCTAAAACTCAACAGGCCGGGTTAAAGACGCGATTTAAATTCTTATTTTTTATTGAACCACAGAAACACCGAGGTACAGAGTTTTTAAGGTTTAAGTGTTTACCCAGTCTAAATCCTCTGTGTCTCTGTGTCTCTGTGCCTCTGTGGTGAACTCTCAACCCGGCCTGTTCAGTTTTTATCGGAAATTTTTAAGGGAAATCGCCAGACTTACAAGCCTTTGCTCTCGTCCACCATCTTGTAAATATCGATGCGTTTCGGGTTGCCGAGTTTTTCCAATGCCTGGTTGATGCGTTTTTCCAGGTGCCCCGGATAGTGTTCCTCCAGCGTCAAGCCCAGAATCGGCTCGGCAATCTGTTCGCCTTTGCTGTTGAAAAACAGCGTGGTCGGCGCAACCACCACGCCTTTGGTCTGGGCGTAATCCTTCATCTCAACCGGGCGTCCGTCAAAGTCTTTCATCATCCAGTGCGCCTGGTCCATGACCACTTGACTGAATTCCGCATACGACTCCATGTCGGTGGTTTCCAGTAACGGGTTGAGAATATTCTGCTCCAGCTTCTTGCAGTAATTGCACCAGGTGGCGGTGAAAAAGATGACCACCGGTACCTGATGCTCCGCGGCCACCGCACCGGCCTTTTGCAAATCGACCGCCAGCGGCAGAATCTCCCCGGCGCGCGCCGAGTTGAGGCTGCCAAGTAGCGTCAAGCTCAACACAACAGGCAAAAAAGCGTTTTTGAATGGTTTCATGCGAACTCCTTGGCGCGCAAGTTAAAGGGGCGCGGTTGCCGCTATTTTTTGATAATAAAATAACCGCCGGCAGCCAGCAAGGCGATTTGCGTCCAACCGCTGTAGACCAAATCGAGCGGCAAAAACAATCCCAGCAGAATCAGCGCAAGCCCGATGGCGCGCTGGCGCTGCTGGCGGTTCTGGGTTTGGATTTCCGTTTGCAGCGCGGTGATCTGCGTCGATTGCACCTGCAGTCCATTATGCGCGATTCGGTTCAGGGAATTGTGCAACAATCCGGGAAGTTGCGGGGCCTGTTCGATCCAGTAGGGCAGGTTGGCCTTGACGTTCTTGATGAGGCTCTTGAAGCCGACACGCTCCTGCATCCAGTCTTCCAGGAACGGTTTGGCGGTATCCCACAAATCCAGTTCGTCATCCAGTTGGCGCCCCAAACCTTCAATGTTCAGCAGGGTTTTTTGCAGCAACACCAGTTGCGGCTGCACCTCCATGCCGAAGCGGCGTGCCGTCTGGAACAGGCGCATTAAAAACAGGCCGAAGGAGATCTCTTTCAACGGGCGGTCCCAGATCGGCTCGCACACCGAACGGATCGCCGACTCCAGTTCATTGACGCGGGTATCAGACGGCACCCATTCCGATTCGATATGCAGTTCGGAGACGCGCAGATAGTCGCGGTTGAAGAAAGCGAGGAAGTTTTCCGCCAGATAGCGTTGGTCTTCCGGCGTCAGCGTACCCATGATGCCGAAGTCGATGGCCGCATAACGCCCGTCGGGCAGCACGAAGATATTGCCCGGGTGCATGTCGGCATGGAAGAAGTTATGTTTGAACACCTGGGTGAAGAAAATCACCACGCCCTTGGCGGACAGGTCTTTCAGGTCCACGCCGGCTTCAATCAGTTTTTCGGTGTCACTGATGCGGATGCCGTAGATGCGCTCCATCGTCATGACGTTGTCGTTGGTATGGCTCCAGTAAACTTCCGGCACATAGAGCAAATCGGAACCCTCGAAGTTGCGGCGCAATTGTGCGGCATTGGCGGCCTCGCGCATCATGTCCAACTCATCCAGAATAGTCTTCTCGAATTCGGCCACCACTTCCACCGGATGCAGGCGGCGCGACTCCTTGACCGCTGTTTCCAGCAGCTTGGCCAGCGAGAACATAATCGCCACATCCTGCTCGATGACCGGTTTGATGTCCGGGCGCACCACTTTGACCACCACGTCGGTGCCGGTGTGCAGCGTGGCGGCATGCACCTGGGCGATGGAGGCGGAGGCCATCGGCACCGGGTCGAAGCTGGCAAAGGCCTCTTCCACCGGTTTTTTCAGCGCCTCTTCAATCAGTTGTTTGGAGTGGGTTTCGTCAAACGGCGGGCAGTCGTCCTGCAGTTTGGCGAGTTCGACGGAAATATCGTAGGGTAATAGGTCTTTACGGGTGGAAAGCGCCTGACCGAGTTTGATGAAAATCGGCCCCAACTCCTCCAACGCCAGACGGATGCGTTCGCCGCGCTCCGCCTGCGACTTGGCGCGCCAGTTCCACGGCAGCAGCTGGTTGACGACAATCAGCCAGGCGAACTTGGTGTGCGCCAGCACCAGCTTGTCGATCTGGTAGTGCGTCAGCACGCGGTTGATTTTGATAATGCGGAAAAGTTGTCTCAGTAGATTCATGAATGCGGTCTGTGAATGGATGGGATTACAATCGGTCGAGCAGAGCCTGCACGCGGGTTTCGATGGCGTCGACCGCCGCCTGCGTGCGTTGCACCGAGTCTCCGAAACGTTGCAGCTGGGACGCCGTCGGCAGCACTTCCAGTTCGAACTGCAGGTATTCTTTAAGGGTTTCGCCGGCCTGCCGTTTGGCGGCCTGGGTGGCGGCCATGGCCGAGCGGGTCGCATGGCCGACTTTGAAGGCGATCAAATCGCCGGTGTAGTGGGAGAGGTGTTCTTCCCAGTCGATTTCGATACTCGTCAGCGCATCAATCAGCGCTTCGGCCAAAGGCACGTCGCCATGCAGGGTCACGCGGCTTAAGCGCCCCGTTTCCCGCAGACCCAACAGCGAAGGCAGATCGGTTTCGATCCGCGCATCCGCCTCGCCCTGCAAGGCGTTCTGCACATTGACACCGTAGCTGGTGAAAAAAAGATAAAGCGTCAACCCTAAATCGGTGAACGTCACGGCAAAGGTTTTGTCTTCAAAATCCTTGAACGCGGCACCCTGCGCTTCGTCCAGGCGCAAAGCCTGATTGAGCGCGAATTCGACGGTTTTCGACAAACTTAAACTGAACAGGCCGGGTGTTTGAGGGGTAGTATGCGGCATGGCGGCGTCCTCAATATTTCCAGCCGCGGTGCAGGGCGACGATGCCTTCATTCATATTGAGGTAGTCGGCCTTGTCGAAACCGGCATCCAGCATCATCTGCTTCAAGGTATCCTGATCGGGATGCATGCGGATCGATTCGGCCAGGTACTGGTAACTTGCCTCGTCGTCGGCAATCAGCTTGCCCATTTTCGGCAGGATATTAAAGGAGTAGAAGTCGTAGGCTTTGGCCAGCAGCGGCTGGGTCACTTTGGAAAATTCCAGCACCATCAGTTGCCCGCCCGGTTTCAAAACGCGATACAGTTCGGCCAGCGCCTTGTCTTTGTTGGTGACATTGCGAAGCCCAAAGGCGATGGTGGCCAAATCGAAGGTGTTGTCGGGAAACGCCAACGCCTCGGCATTGGTGATGGTGTACTCCACATTGCCGGCAATGCCTTCGTTGATCAGGCGGTCGCGGCCGACACGTACCATGCTTTCGTTGATGTCGGCCAGCACCACGCGGCCACTCTTGCCGACGCGTTTGGCAAAGGCTTTGGTCAGATCGCCGGTGCCGCCGGCCAGATCGAGCACGGTTTGCCCGGGGCGCACGCCGCTCAGTTCGATGGTATGACGTTTCCACAGGCGGTGGATGCCGAGCGACATCACATCGTTCATCACGTCGTATTTGCCGGCGACCGAATCGAACACGCCTTTGACGCGTTTGACCTTCTCCTCCAGCGGCACTTCACTAAAGCCGAAATCGATGGTTTTTTTGGATTGATTCATCTTGTTAGCCTCTTTTTAGCTTTGTGTTAGCCATCTATTAACGTTGGCCGCTTTGGTTTTTGAGCGCCTGCAAATCGGCGTGGTCGTGACCGGCGCGCATCAGGCGGCGCAGATAGTCCACCCAGTATCGGTCGTAATGTTTGCCCAGGTCGTACAGGCGTTCCCAGGTGTAGAGGCCGGTGTCGTGGCCGTCGTCAAAATGCAGCTTGATGGCGTAATTGCCCACCGGCGTGATGTCGTCGATATTGACGTTTTGCTTGCCGACCTGCAGCACTTCCTGCCCCGGCGCATGGCCGGTCACTTCGGCCGACTGCGAATAGACGCGCAGGTATTCGCACGGCAATTCAAAGCGTTCGCCGTTGTCGAAGGCGATTTCCAGCTTGCGCGAGAGTTGGTGCAGTTTTATGTCGGTCGGGTGGGGCATGGTGTTATCTTTTATGAACCGCTTACAAAATGTATTGCGACAGATCCTGGTTCTGCGCCAGCTGCCCCAAACGTTCCTCGACAAACTGCGGGGTGATTTCGACATGGGCGCCGCGCATGTCGGCGGCCTCAAACGAAATATCCTCCAGCAGGCGTTCCAGCACCGTATGCAGGCGGCGCGCGCCGATGTTTTCGGTGGTTTCGTTGACCTGATAGGCGATCTCCGCCAGACGCTGGATGCCGCCTTCGGTAAAGTTCAGACTGACCCCTTCGGTTTTCAGCAGTTCAATCGCCTGCGTGGTCAAAGCGGCTTTCGGCTCGGTGAGGATGCGCACGAAATCCTCCACTTTAAGCGATTGCAGTTCCACGCGAATCGGCAGACGGCCCTGCAGCTCCGGAATCAGGTCGGACGGCTTGGTCAGATGGAAAGCGCCCGAGGCGATGAACAGAATATGGTCGGTTTTGATCATGCCGTATTTGGTGGAAACGGTGCAGCCTTCAATTAACGGCAGCAGGTCGCGCTGCACGCCTTCGCGCGAGACATCGCCGCCGCTGGTTTCCTGGCGTTTGGCGACCTTGTCGATCTCGTCGATAAAGACGATGCCGTGCTGTTCGACCGCTTCGATGGCCTGCGATTTGATGTCCTCGTCGCTGATGAGGCGTTGCGCTTCCTCTTCGGTCAGCGCTTTCAAGGCTTGTTTGATCGGCATTTTGCGCTTCTCTTTTTTGCCTTGGTTCATGCCCTCGAACAGGCCTTGCAGCTGCTGGGTCATCTCCTCCAGACCGGGTGCGCCGAGAATCTCCACCTGCGCCGGTGCGGCGCTGACATTGACTTCGATCTCTTTGTTGTCCAGATCGCCCTCGCGCAGACGCTTGCGGAATTTCTGGCGGGTGTCGGCCATGTTGTCGTAGCTATCGGCTTCGCGGCCGCGCGCCGGCGGCAGCAGGATGTCCAAAATACGTTCCTCGGCGGCATCTTCGGCCTGGCGCTGCACGCGCTGCATGGCTTGTTCGCGTGTCATTTTGATGGCGCTTTCCATCAGGTCGCGGATAATCGAATCGACGTCGCGGCCCACATAACCGACTTCGGTGAATTTGGTCGCTTCAATCTTCAGGAAAGGGGCGTTGGCGAGTTTGGCCAAACGCCGCGCGATTTCGGTTTTGCCCACGCCGGTCGGGCCGATCATCAGGATGTTTTTGGGGGTGACTTCGTGGCGCAACTCTTCGCTGAGTTGGGCGCGGCGCCAACGGTTGCGCAATGCAATGGCAACGGCGCGTTTGGCGTCGCTTTGGCCGACAATGTGGGTGTCCAGAGCGTGAACAATCTCTTTAGGCGTCATCATGGCAACATCGAATCCTGCTGGTTTTTTCAAAAACAAAGCCCCGGTATCTGGCGGGCTTGCTACAAAACAATTAAAAAATAAAGAATGCAGGCATTATAAAGCAAATTGGCGGCGTTTGCGTATTCCCTGTGCGCGTGATAGATTTGTCGTTTTAAACCCTGAACACACAAGGAAAACGCGGAAATGGGCCTAAAGTTCACCAAAATGCACGGCTTGGGTAACGATTTTATGGTGATTGATGCGATCAATCAGTCGCTCGACTTGCAGACGCAGCGGGTGCGTGCCTGGGCGGACCGTCATTTCGGGATCGGTTTTGACCAGCTGCTGGTGGTGGAAGCGACCTCGACGCCGAATGTGGATTTCCGTTACCGCATTTTCAACGCCGACGGCTCCGAAGTGCAGCAGTGCGGCAACGGCGCGCGCTGTTTCGCCAAATTCGTGTATGACAAAGGGCTGACCGACAAGACCGAAATCACCGTGGAAACCGCCTCCGGCATTATTGTGCTGTATGTCGAGGAGAACGGCTGGATTCGCGTCAATATGGGCGCGCCCAATTTCCATCCGCAAAGTTTGCCGTTTACCATGCCCGCCGAGCGGGAACATTACGCGTTGGACGTGTTGGGCGAAGAGTTTGAAATCGGCGCCGTGTCGATGGGCAACCCGCATGCGGTGCTGCGTGTGGCCGATATCGGCCGTGCGCCGGTTGACAAAATCGGCGCAGCCATCGAATCGCACCGGGCGTTTCCGGAGCGCGTCAATGTCGGCTTTGCCGAGCGTCTGAATGCCAACCACATCAAACTGCGCGTCTATGAACGCGGCGCGGCGGAGACCCTGGCGTGCGGCACCGGCGCTTGTGCGGCGATGGTGGTGTACCGCAACTGGGGCGAGGTGGCCGACGAGGTCACGGTGTCCCTGCCGGGCGGCGATCTGAAAATCGCCTGGAACGGTGAGCGCGATGCGCCGGTGTGGATGAGCGGCCCGGCGGTAACGGTTTTTGAAGGCGAGTTGCCGGAGGAGTGAGTGTATGTCGAGCCTGTTGAACGATATCCATGAAGAGGACGTGGCTAATTTCTTGAACCGCAACCGCGAGTTCTTTCATGTATTTCCCAATCTGCTCGACGAGTTGAGCATCCCGCATCCGGAAACCGGCCGCGCCGTCTCTTTGCTGGAGCGCCAGATCTACCAGCTGCGCAAGCAGCGCGACGAGTTGCAGGTGGAAGTCGATACGCTGATTAATATCGCCGGCGAAAACGGCCAGTTGCTCAACAAGGTCAAGGAATTTACCAAGGCGCTGATGGCGAGCCGTGGCGAGCAGGCGGCGGTGGACTGCATTATTCAAGAGATGCAGCAGCGTTTTGATGTGGAAGAGGTTTCGCTGGTGACCTGGGAAATGCCGGCCATCAGCCTGCACGGCATGATGCAACTGGGCATCAGCCAGACCTGGGCGGAAACCCTCAAAGGCACTCTGCGTCCCGAGGAGCCGGCCTGCGGGCTGCTGGAAGACCACTGGCAGAAAGGGCTGTTCCATACCGACAAGCCGATGCATTCGGTCTGTCTCTTGCCGCTGGGCGAAGACCGCGTTTGGGGGGTGTTGGCGCTGGGCAGCAGCACCGACCGTTTCCATCCCAATCTGGGCACCTATTTTCTCCGAATCATGGCCGAAATGATCACCGCGCGTTTGAGCCATCTGTTTGTCCGTTGAACCGAGCGATGAGTAAGCGCGCGCCGTCAGACTCTTCTTGTACGGATAATGCCGATATCCGGGCGTTTGTAACCGAGTTGCGCCGCCAGAACCGTTCGCCGCACACCCAATTAAACTACGGGCGTGATCTGCACGATTTTCTACACTTTTATCTGTTGGGCGAACATGGCCCAGAAAAAACTCAACAGGCCGGGTCCGTGGCGGAATTCCGTGATTGGCAGGCTATCGATTCGCAGGCGGTGCGTGCTTTTCTGAGTTTTCGCGTCAAACAAGGCATCTGTCCGCGCACGCTGGCGCGCCAGCTTTCCGCCTTGCGCAGTTTCTATGATTTTCTGCTGGAGGCGGAGCGGGTGCTGAAAAATCCCGCCAAAGGCGTCAAAGCCCCCAAACAGCCGCAACCCTTGCCGAAAAGTCTGGATGTGGATTTGACCCAAACCCTGTTGGAGCAGCCGCTGGCAACCTGGCAGGACGTGCGCGACCAGGCGGTGTTTGAACTGCTCTATTCGGCCGGATTGCGTGTATCGGAATGTGCCGGCCTCGACTTAAGCCCCGGGCTGGACCAGCTGCACGCCGGCTGGGTGCGCGTCTTGGGTAAAGGCCAGAAGGTGCGGCTCGCACCGGTCGGCAGTAAAGCGCAAGCGGCCTTGCAGGCTTGGCTGAAAATCCGCGCCGATGTCGCCCAGGCCGATGAACAGGCGGTGTTTGTGAATCGCCACGGCAACCGTTTGGGGGTGCGCAGCATCCAGCTTCGGCTCGACAAAAAAACTCAACAGGCCGGGTTGCCTACCAAGATGTCGCCGCACCGCCTGCGTCACGCCTGCGCCACCCATGTGCTCGAATCCAGCGGCGACCTGCGCGCCGTGCAGGAGATGCTCGGCCACGCCAATCTGTCCACCACACAAATCTACACCAAGCTCGATCTGCAGCATCTCGCCCAAGTCTACGACCAGGCGCATCCCCGCGCCAAAAAACGCGATTAACGTTTTGCTTTATTTTTAACTGCTTACGGATTATAGTGCGTAAATACGCTTATTAAGCAATATGTCTTATTTTGTCTTTTCGCATTTAGCGACGGAGGTTTCCGATGTTAAATTGCCGATGTCACGCTGTCCGTCAGCAAGGTTATACCGTGGTCGAGTTGGCGGTGGGACTCGTGATTCTGGGGATGCTCATCACCGTCCTGTTGAAAGGCATCGCCTTTATCGATAACGCCAGGTTGCAGCGCGACCTCAGAACCATGAAAGGGTTGCATAGCGCTTTTCTCCTCTACAAAGACCGCTACGGGCACTTGCCGGGCGAAGATGCCGCGCATCCGGGACGTTTCAAAACGGTTTTATCGACCCTGCAAAACTCGACGGAAGGCCTTTTTTACGACCTGTATCGTTCCGGGTTTACGCAGACTCTAGTGTTGGAGCCGGGAATCGGCAGTGCTTTCAAAGCCACCTGGGGCGGCGGCAGCGGCGCCAACTATGGACTGATTGCCGGCCGCAACCAGCTCTGCATTACCGATATTGATGTGGAGTTGGCGCGCTCGATAGAGTTGCGGCTGGACGATGCCGGCCGCTCCTCAGGGGATGTTAAATACACACTCAACGGCTCGCAATTGTGCATGCTGCTTTCCTAAAAATCGGCCGTTAGCTTTGTTGGCCTCGTTTCGCAGGGCGTTTTCAGATAGAATAGCGGGCAGATTTAAAACAGCTAAGGAATGAAGATGTCATTTCACGGTACAACGATTTTATGCGCCAAACGCAATGGCGAAATGGTGATCGGCGGTGACGGCCAGGTGACGTTGGGTCATGTGGTCATGAAAGGCAACGCCCGCAAGGTGCGTCGTCTTTACAACGGTCAGATTCTGGCCGGTTTTGCCGGGGCGACGGCCGATGCCTTTACCTTGTTTGAGCGTTTTGAGGGGCGTTTGCAGTCTCATAATGGCCAATTGATGCGTGCGGCGGTGGAGATGGCCAAGGACTGGCGTACCGATCGCGCCTTGCGCAAGTTGGAGGCGATGATGCTGGTGGCCGACAAGGACAATATGTTGCTGATTTCCGGCACCGGCGATGTGATCGAACCGCAGCACGATTTTATCGCCATCGGCTCCGGCGGCAATTACGCCCATGCCGCCGCCCAGGCGTTGATGGACAACACCGATTTAAGCGCGCTGCAGATCGTCGAAAAGGCGCTGACCGTGGCCGCTGATCTGTGCATCTACACAAATCATAATTTTACGATTGAAAGTCTGAACGCCTGATAGGTGTCTTAAAAGTGAGGAAAAGCTGATGGCAAGTCCGCAACAAGAAAAAGAAGTGGAACTCAACGGCACGCAATTTGTGTGTGAACCGGTCAAGCAGGGCTTTTTTGAAAGTACGCTGGAGCGTGTGCTTTGGAATAGCCGTTTTGTGGTGATGGTGGCGGTTGTCGCCAGTTTGCTGACCGCCTTTGCGATTTTCTACACCACCTCGGTCGATGTGTTTTACACCATCGCCCATTTGACCCATTATCACGAGTTGGGTGATGCCGATCGCGCCACGTTGAAAGCGCAGACGGTGGCACACGTGGTTGGCTCGGTCGATGGCTTTTTGCTGGGGGCGATTATGCTGATCTTCTCGTTGGGTCTGTATGAACTGTTCATTTCCAAGATCGATCTGGCGGCCGGCAATAGCTCCAGCAAGATTCTGATGATCAACTCGCTGGATGATTTGAAAGACAAACTGGCCAAAGTGATTCTGATGATTCTGGTGGTGATGTTCTTCGAGCAGGCGATTTTCCTGAAACCGACCGGCCCGCTGGAGTTGCTGTATTACTCCTTGGCGATTATGCTGGTGGCGTTGGCGTTGTTTCTGTCGCATAAGGCCTATAGCCACCACTAATTTTCCGTCAACAGAGTCTTCTGTTAAATCATGCAAAAAACGCCGGCTTCGTCCGGCGTTTTTTATTTCCCGCCAGCGGGTCTGCTGTTATTGGCGTTTGAATCAAATCTGACTTCATGGAGCGGTGTTTGCAGCGGTGTCTGCAGTGCAGGCGTCAGCAAGTCGGCTAAAGTATAGTGTTGCATCTGTGTCAGAAAGGCCTGTTGGGCGGCGTGCAGGTAGCCGGCCAGACGGCATTCGCCGCGAATCAGGCAGGGCGGCGTTTGGCAGTTGATGGGGGTGAGCACGGCCTCCATGGTTTCGATGACCTCCCGGCAGTTGATGTGGTGAGCCGGCCTGTTGGGTTTAATACCGCCTCCCTGACCGCGTTTGGCGTCAATAAAGCCGTGTTGCGCGAGCTTTTGTACCACTTTCATCAGGTGCGCGCGCGAGATGTCGTAGCGTTCGGCGATCTCTTTGATTTGCGCGCCGTTTTGCTCGGGCTGCATGCCTAAATAGATCAATACGCGAAAGGCATAGTCGGTGTGTTTGCTCAGTTGCATAAGCGGTTCCGCTTGGGGTTAAAGTGTCATTATAGTTGACTGGATTTCAAAGATTCAAATAGAATGAATCTTTTATCGGGTCAAATGCGGGATGACTATGCCGGGGTTTTTCTTTGAGCGCGCCTTTCGCGCCTTTTTTATGGGAGCGGCGCTGTTTGCCGTGGTGGCCATGCTGGCATGGTGGAGGCTTTACCCGACAGCAGAAGGTCTGTCCGGTGTGGCTGGCGTGCAGTGGCACGCTCATGAGATGGTCTTTGGTTATGCCTTGGCCACGGTCACGGGGTTTCTGCTGACCGCGGTCATGAACTGGTCGGGCGGCAATTCGGCCTCGGGCTGGCCTTTGGCGGTACTGTTTGGTTTATGGCTGGGGGCACGTCTGGGGTTTTTGCTGGATGTGCCGCTGGTATGGATTGCCGTCTTGGATAGTGCCTTTACGCTCGGCCTGTTTGCGCATTTTATGTGGCCGGTGTGGCGCCAGAAACTCTGGCCGCAGCTCGGCTTGGCGGCCAAGTTTCTGTTGCTGGCGATCGCCAACGGCGTTTTTTATGGCGGAGCATTCGGCGTGGTAGAGCATGGCATGCATATCGGCACCTTGCTGGGGCTGTTTCTGGTGTTGGCCATCAATCTGACCATGATGCGTCGTCTGCTGCCGTTTTTCACCAAGCGGGCGCTGCGACTCGAGCCTTTTAAACAGTCCAAGTGGCTCGACGGCAGCGTTGTGGCTGCTTTTCTGGTATTAATGCTGCTGGCTATTTGGTGGCCGACAGGCTGGCCAATGGTCGTGGTTGCCGCGCTGCTGGCGGCATTGCACGCCTGGCGCTTGTGGCGCTGGTATCTTCCGGGAATCTGGAAGGTGGTGCTGTTGTGGCCGCTTTATTTGTCCTATGCCTTTATGATTCTCGGTATGGCGCTGTTTGCCGGCGTCGGTCTGGGCAAGGTGCCGTTGACGGTGGCGCTGCATGCGCTGGCTGCAGGCGGAATCGGTCTGCTGTGTTCGGCCATACTGGCGCGCATCGCACTCGGGCATACGCAGCGCAATGTGTTTGAGCCGCCTAAAACGGTGATTTGGGTATTTGTGCTGCTGGCCTTGACGGCGCTGGTGCGCATTTTTCTGCCCTGGTGGGATGCGGCGCATTACGCCTTGTGGATCGGCGTGGCGCAGTGGGGCTGGGTCTTGGCGTTTATGTGGCTGAGTGTGCTTTACTGGCCGATATTGACGCGACCGGCGCCGGTCAAAGCGCACGGCATCCGTCTGTAGATTAGTGGAGCAAACCGGCTAGTTCGTGCATCAGGCGCTCCAGCGCGCCGCTTTGTTTGGCAAAGACGCAATAGGCGCGTTCGCCCAGCTCCTGCTGTTTTTCGGGATGGTTGTTCAGTTCGAGCAGATGTGCCGCCAATGCTTGCGGCGTGGCGCATAAGGTCAGCGCATCTTCTTCGATAAAGGTGTCGAACAGCGCTTTGAGGTTGGCAAAATGCGGCCCGGAGATGACCGGTTTGTGCAGTGCAGCGGGTTCGAGAATATTGTGGCCGCCGAAAGGCACCAGACTGCCGCCGACAAATGCGGCGTTGCAGGCGGCAAACCACAGCATCAGCTCGCCGACCGTGTCCGCCAGATAAACCTGGGTGTCCGCCGCAACCGGTTGGAGTTGGCTGCGTTGCGCCGATTGCAGCCCCGATTGTTGCAGTTGTTGCGCCACCGCTTCAAAGCGGTCGGCGTGACGCGGCACCAGAATCAGGAGCGCATCCGGCTGGGTTTTAAGCAGTTCGCGATGCGCTTCCAGCAGGAGCTGTTCTTCGCTCTGCCCGCCCTGCGGGTCGGCATGCGTGCTGGCGGCCGCCCAGATAAAGCGATCCGTCAGTCCGTTCTCCTGTTTCCACTGCTGTGCGTCAGCTACCCGGCCTGTTGGGATTTCCAAGTCGAATTTGAGATTGCCGAGCACCTTGATCTTGTCGGTGGAGGCGCCCAGTGCCTTGAAATGTTCGGCATCCACCGGAAACTGGGCGGCGATAAAGCGGGTTTGATTGAGGGCATCCTGGAGCATTTTGCCACCCCATTTGCGGTAGGCATCAAACGATTTCTCTTTTAAGCGGGCGTTGGCGAGCACTAGCGGAATCTGTAAATCCGAACAGGCCTGGTAGAGGTTGGGCCAGATTTCGGTTTCGATCATAATCACCAGTTTGGGCTCGATCTGGCGCAGAAAACGGCTCACCGCAAAGTTGAAGTCGTAGGGAATCATCTGATGCTGAATCGGTACCGGCGAAAAACGCAGTGCCTGAATGGCACCTTGTGTCGAGCCGCTGGTGACGGTAATCGGCAGATTAGGGTAACGTTGTTTAAGCGCGGACAGCAGCGGAAAAATCGAGCGGGTTTCGCCAACCGACACCGCGTGAATCCAGATGCCGCCCTTTGCCAACGCGGCCGGATTGCGGCCGAAGCGCGCGGCAAAGCAGTGCGGGATTTCGGGCAGGCCGGGTTGGGTTTGGCGTTGCGCCTCATGTTTTTTGCAGCGTTTCCAGCCCGACCAGGCGATCAGCGGCAGGGTCAGGGTGGTCAGCAGGCGGTAAACGCTAAGACGCATGACAAGTAGAGGCTTAGCTGTTTAAGTCGTAAATCTGAATCACGCCGGCCAAAGCGCCGTTTTCGGTGACCAGCAAGGAGGTGATTTTGTGCTGATTCATCATCTCTTCAGCGGCGCTCAGCGTGGCGTCGGCGTCGATCGTTTTGGGCGCGGTGCCCATAATGTCGGCAGCACGCTTGCTCATCAGGCCGGCGGCATCTTTTTCCATGTGACGGCGCAGGTCGCCGTCGGTAATAATGCCTTGGCCGTTATCGACGATGCACAATCCCAAGCGGCCTTCATTCATGCTGTGAATCACTTCGGGCATCGAGGCGCTGGCGCTGATCAGCGGCAAATTGGCGGATTTCATTTCGTGTTTGACGCGGGTCAGCAGTTTGCGGCCCAGGCTGCCGCCCGGATGGAAGCGGGCGAAATCGTGCGGTTGGAAACCGCGCGCTTCCATCAGCGCGACGGCCAAAGCGTCCCCCATGACCAAAGTCGCGGTGGTGGAAGAGGTGGGTGCCAGCTGATGCGGACAGGCCTCTTGCGGTACGGCGATATTCAGGTGGAAATCGGCGTTTTTGGCCAGGGTCGAATGAGGGCGGCCGGTCATGGAGATGACGACATTGCCGTTGTCTTTCAGAAACGGCAGCAGGCGGATAACCTCTTCGGTTTCGCCGGAGTTGGAGAGTGCCAGAAAAACATCGTCGGGAGTGACCATGCCCAGGTCGCCATGAAAAGCCTCGCCGGGATGCATGAAAAAGCACGGTGTGCCGGTGCTGGCGAAGGTGGCCATGATTTTCTTGCCGATCAGTCCCGATTTGCCCATGCCACAGATGACCACGCGCCCTTGGGCTTTGAGAATGGCGTCAACACTGCCGTTGAAGTTTTCATCCAGTAGCGATTTAAGGTGCAGTACCGCATCGGCTTCAATGTCCAAAACGCGTTTGGCGATGGCTTGGTAATCTAGTGACATGCGTTCATTCCGTGTTAATAAGGCTTAGAAACGATAACCCAGGTACAGGTTGTGGAAGTCGGTGCCGGGGTTCGGTATTTCGATGCCGGCGTTGGAAACGTGCAGATAGCGGTAACCCAGCTCGAACTGTTTGGTCTTGATGCCCATTCCGAAAATGTCGCCGAATTGGAATTGGGTCGATTTGAATTCGTTTTCGATGGTCGGGTCATTTAGAAATTGCAATCCGGCGCCGGTTTCCATGTAAAGGTCAAGCGATGAAAGCTTGTAGATGTATTGGAAAACCGGCGTGATGCCGAACATATACCCCTCTTTGTTATCCGGGTTTGCCAGCGTGGAATGCCAGTAGTTGGCGTTGACTTCCCAGCGGCCGCCGATTTCAAAGTTACCGGACTGGTAGAACTTCTCTTTCCAGTCGGCACCGAGGGCGATGCGGAAATGATCGATGGTGTTGTCCGCACCCTGGTCGTAACTCAAGGTCAATAGGTCGGTATCGATGCCCGGATCCAGTGAACACGGCGCTTTGCCCTGGTAACAGGCCATGCCGAAGGAGAGAATGGAACCGGCAATCGCCAGCGTCATGGGATCGTTGTTCGATTTGCCTGCTTGTGCAGCCGGGCTGGCAGCCATCAGTGCCAGGCTTAAAGGGGCGATGGCGGCGAAATAAAAAACCTTTTTCAAACTGTGCATAAGGCGCTTTCCTGATAAACTAGTCGCCATATTCTATACGATTTAAATGCCGATGGGGACGGATAAGCTGCCCAATATCGGCGTTGATTGGATCGGTATTAATCCTCCGCTTTTTTGGAATTTAAGCTTAGACAGTTTTATGCACGATTTTTCGCAGACAAGAATTTTGGTGGTGGGCGATGTGATGCTCGACCAGTATTGGACCGGGCGTGCCGGCCGTATTTCCCCGGAAGCGCCGGTGCCGGTGGTGAAGGTGGCCCATCAAGAGGTGCGTGCCGGCGGTGCCGCCAACGTGGCGCTGAATATCGCCGCCTTGGGCGCCAAGGCGCATCTGTTGGGCGTGGTGGGCGAAGACCTTTATGCGCAGCAGTTGCAGGATTTGTTGGTGCAGGCGGGCGTGTCTACCGATTGGGCGCTGTCTGCCAAGGGTACCATCTGCAAGTTGCGGGTGCTGAGCCATCATCAGCAGCTGATCCGTATGGATTTTGAAGAAACGTCCGAACCGCAAGCCGCACAGCAGTTGGCGGAGTTGGTGGCCAGTCAGGTCGCACACTATGATGCCTTGGTCATTTCCGACTATGCGAAGGGCGCCTTGCAGTTTGTCGAGCAGATGATTGCGGCGGCGCGTGCCGAAAATGTGCCGGTGTTGATTGATCCTAAAGGCATCGATTTCCGACGTTACGCGGGGGCTACGCTGATCAAACCCAATCAGGGCGAATTCGAGGCGATTGTCGGGGCTTGTGCCGACAGCGACGTGCTGGTTGAAAAGGCGAACAGTTTACTGGACGAACTGGATTTGCAGGCGCTGCTGGTGACGCGCAGCGAGCACGGTATGGCGTTGGTCAAACGCGGTGAAAAACCGTATCTGCTCAAATCGCAGGCGCAGGAGGTGTTTGACGTCACCGGTGCCGGCGACACCGTGATGGCGGCGCTGGCCACGGCTTATGCCAGCGGCATGAGTCTGCAGAATGCGGTGCATCTGGCGAATCAGGCGGCGAGCATTGTGGTGCGCAAAGTGGGCACCTCCACCGTCAGCAAGGCCGAGTTGGACGAGGCGATCAAGGCGTCGATGCGCCATCAGGGTTACGTGGCCATGAACGAGGACGAACTGCTGGAGCTGGTGCAGCTGGCGCAGCAGAACGGCGAGCGCGTGGTCATGACCAACGGCTGCTTCGATATCCTGCACAGCGGCCATGTGCGTTATCTGAACGAAGCGGCCAAGCTGGGTGAGCGTCTGATTGTGGCGGTCAACTCCGACGAATCGGTGCAGATGCTGAAGGGGCCGAGCCGGCCGATTGTGCCGTTGCAGGGGCGCATGGAATTGCTCTCGGCATTGAGTTGTGTCGACTGGGTGGTGCCTTTCAATGAGCAGACGCCGGAGCGCGTGATCTGCAAGCTCAAACCCGATGTGTTGGTGAAAGGCGGTGATTATCTGCCCGAACAGATTGCCGGCGCGCAGTGCGTTTGGCAAAATGGGGGGCAGGTTGAGGTTTTGTCTTTCTGGGACGGCTTCTCGACCACCAATATTGTTGAACGTATTCAGGAGGCGCAGCGCCTTGAACAGGCAGACGCCGAATAACCCCTTTAGAGTCACTCACAGCCGTTTATGAAAATTAATTTTAGCCATGCTCTTGCCGAACACCAGCGTGCCATCGATTCCGTGATGGCGCAGGCCGACAAAATTGAAAAGGTGTTGAACCGCGTTGTGCAATCGGTGGAAAGCGGCGGCAAGGTGCTCTGGTTGGGTAACGGCGGCAGTGCGGCCGACGCGCAGCATATGGCGGCGGAGTTGATGGTGCGTTACGTCCGGAATCGCCGGCCCATCGCTTCTCTGGCATTGACGACGGATACCTCGATTTTAACGGCGCACTCCAACGACTATACGTTCGATACGGTGTTTGCCCGCCAGGTCGAGGGCTTGGCCAAGCCCGAGGATGTGTTGATTGCGCTTTCCACATCAGGCAAAAGCGCCAACGTCATCAAGGCGGTGGAGGCGGCCAAAGCGATCGGTTGTTATTGTGTGGCCATGACCGGCGGCGCGGCGGGGCCGTTGACCGATCTGGCCGATGTCTGCTTTCAGGTGGATACGTTGGAAACGGCGCGTGCCCAAGAGGCGCACAGCGTCATCAGTCACCTGCTGTGCGAGGGGTTGGATTCGGTTTATGCGGAGGAAACGGATGATGTGGAGCGGCATAGACAATCGTAGCCAGTCCTGCAGGACGTTTCCGCAGCGGGCTTTGAATACAAGCAGGCAGCTTTAGGAGGCGATTATGTTACTGCTGGCAGGGGATATCGGAGGCACCAAAGCGCTCTTACAGCTGATTGAGTACCAACCTGCCCGCGGTGATGTGCCTGCCGAAACTCGTATTATTGGTCAGCAGCGTTTTCTCTGCCAACATTTTGAATCGCTTGATGCGATTGTCCAAACCTTTCTTCTCTCCTTTAATCCTTTACACCAATCTATCGATTCAGCCTGTTTCGGCTTGCCCGGTCCGGTGCTGGGGCGGCGCGTGCAGCTCACCAATCTCCCCTGGGTGGTGGATGCGGATGAACTGGGGGTGGCCTGTTCACTTTCAGAGGTGCATTTCATCAACGATTTTCATGCGGCGGCGCTGGGCGTGAGCAGCTTGTCCTCTAATACTGTTCAAACATTGTTGCCCGCAGCGCCTTCAGGCGAAACCGCGCCACATTCACCCTGTGATATTCATGGCCATTATCTGGTGGTGGGGGCGGGAACCGGCCTGGGGGTGGCGCCGGTGTTTTTTGATGGCGTCAAGGCGTTGCCTGTGGCACATGAGGGCGGCCATTTTGATTTTGCGCCCATCTCGGAGACGCAGCAGTGTTTGTTGCGTTGGCTATGGCAGCGCTTCGAGCACGTTTCCTATGAACGCGTGCTTTCCGGTCCGGGATTGGAAACCCTGTATGAGTTTTTCTGCCGTTTCGATTGTCCTCCTTCCTATCGCCTGACGGCGTCACAAAAGCTTCAAAAAAATCGCTTGAAAAGTTCGCAAAATAGCGAAGTGGGTGCAGATATTGCTCAATTGATGCCGGAGTGTCCGGCGAACCGCCCGGATAGGGTTTTCAAACACGTCAGTGCCGCGCAGATTCAGCAGTTGGCAGACGGCGGGGATGCGATTGCCATCAAAGCGATGACCGAGTTTGTGACTATCTACGGCGCTTTTGTTGGTGCGGCCGCACTCTTTTGGAACGCCCCGCAGGGCGTCTATTTGGCGGGAGGCGTTGCCGTCAAGATTCAGCACTGGATGCGCCAACCCTATTTTCAGCAGGCTTATCTCGAAAAAGGCCGCATGCAGGGCATCGTCGAATCCCGGCCGGTGTTTCTGGTGACGGATGAAAATCTGGGCTTGGGGGGCGCGATGCAGTTTAATTTGCAGCGGATGAAGGCGTGAGTATTGTCGCAAACATAACATGCGCTACGTCAATTATCGGGTTGGTTTTAGCGGATAAGTCATTTTGACGGCGTAAAAAAATGGCAAGATAGAACATTGTGTCGGTTTGGTTTGGATGCACTGTGCATGACAGAACAAGACCGCATGGCAGCATAAAGAGAGCTTTGCACGAGATGGCTACACGAATAAAAATGGTTAAAAACTGTCTGTTTTTTCTCGACTTACCCCTACGGGCGTCGAGTTCTTTGTTTGTTGAAAAACTTGCTAATAGCTCGCTATTAGCTGCGTTTTCCGCCTCAACCAGCCCATTTTTTCCTCATTTTTCTTTCGCTCCCCACTCGTGCAAAGCTCTCATAAAAAATAATCAGCGGGATGGAGACAAAGCATGAAATATTATTGCGAAACCAAGACAGCCACCGAGCTGACGCGTAAAACCCTGGCGCTGGTATTGGCCGGCGGCGAGGGCAGCCGGTTAAAGGGATTGACGCGCTGGCGCGCCAAACCGGCGGTGCCGTTTGGCGGCAAATATCGTATTGTCGATTTTGTGCTGTCGAATTGCGTCAATTCGGGGATTCGTAAGATCGGTGTGTTGACGCAATACAAGTCACACTCGTTGATTCGTCATATCCAGCGTGCCTGGAGTTTCATGCGTTATGAGGTCGGAGAGTTTGTGGAGCTTTTGCCGGCGCAGCAGCGTGTCGATAAAGAGTGGTATCAGGGAACCGCCGACGCACTCTATCAGAATCTGGACATCATGCGCCGTCATACGCCGGAGTATGTATTGGTGCTGGGTGGGGATCACATCTATTCGATGGACTACAGCAAAATGCTGGTGCAGCACGCTGCGTCCGGCGCCGATGTGACGATCGCCTGTATCGAAGTGCCGCGCATGGAAGCCACCGGTTTTGGCGTCATGTCTGTCGATGAGAATCTGTGCATCACGCGTTTTACCGAAAAGCCGGCCAACCCCGACCCTATGCCCGGCAAGCCCGATAAGGCATTGGCGTCGATGGGGATTTATATTTTTTCAACCGAGTTCCTATACAGAAAGCTGATTGAAGACCATGATAATCCGAACTCCTCCAGAGATTTCGGCAAGGATATTATCCCGTCGGTCATCAAGGACTGGCATGTACGTGCCTATCCGTTTGTTAATGAAAAGGACGAGGCGCATTATTGGCGCGACGTGGGGACAATCGAGTCTTTCTGGAAAGCGAATATGGATCTGTGTTCCATTGAACCGGAACTGAATCTTTATGATCGTGACTGGCCGATCTGGACCTATCAGGCGCAAATGCCGCCGGCCAAATTCACCTTTGACGACGAAGGCCGGCGCGGGGAGGCGATCGACTCGCTGGTGGCCGGCGGCTGCATTATCTCCGGGGCGCGTATCAAACGTTCGGTCATCTCCAGCGGTTCGCGGATTCACAGTTACTCGTTGATTAAGGACTCGGTGGTCTTGCCGCGGGTTGAAGTGGGACGCGGATGTCGTATTCAGAATGCGGTGATCGATAAAGGCACGGTGATTCCGCCGGGGACGATTATCGGCGAAGACCCGGAAGAGGATCGCAAACGTTTTTATGTGGAGGAGAGTTCCGGCATTGTGCTGGTCACGCCGGATATGCTCGGGCAAAAACTGCATACCGTACGTTAAATAGCTCGGAGCTAAGGCAGGCAAGATGAAAGTCAAAAAACTCAAGGTGGTGCTGTGCTGGCATATGCACCAGCCTCATTATCGCGATGGTTTGGACGGTCTTTACCGCCTGCCATGGGTCTATCTGCACGCCATCAAGGATTACACCGACATGGCATGGCACCTCGAAAACGCGCCTCATGCGCGAGTGGTGGTGAATTTCGCGCCGGTATTGCTGGAGCAGCTCGATGACTACCAGCGGCAGATGCAGGATTGGCTGAAAGACGGGACGCCGATGTGCGACCCGTTGCTTAATTTACTCGCGGGTGTCACGCCGATTCCGGACGATCTGTCCGAGCGTCTGGAAATTGTAGAGGCCTGCCAGCGCGCTTATGCGCCGACCATGATCAATGCGCTGCCGCATTTTCGCGAGTTGATCGACATGATCCATTTGAGCGGTGCCCCGCAGGGCGTCGATCCGATCTGCATCGGTTACTTGAACCGGCAGTTTTATATTGATCTGTTGATGTGGTATCACCTGGCGTGGATGGGCATCAGTCTGCGGCATGACGATTCACGCATCCATTCGCTGATGAGCAAACAGCGCCATTTTACCACCGAGGATCAGCGCCTGATCATCGAGATTATGGCCGAGGCGATCGGCTCTATTATTCCGCGTTACCGGACGCTGATGGAAAGCGGTCAGATCGAAATCTCCATGACGCCTTACGGCCATCCGATTGTGCCGCTGCTGATTGATTTTGCCAGTATGCGCGATGCACTGCCGGATGCGCCGCCACCGTCCTCTGCCGGTTACCCCGATGGTTACGAGCGCGCCAAGTGGCATATCAAGCACGGTTTGGAGGTTTTTAATCAGCACTTCGGCAGCAAGCCCAAAGGGGTGTGGCTGTCGGAGGGCGCCATGAGTTCGGCCGCAGTCGGTTTGCTGGACGAGTTCGGTTTCAAATGGACCGCTTCGGGGGAAGGGGTCTGGCGCCATTCCTGCGAGGCCTCTCATATTAATCAGCACGATCTGCACAGTAAAAAGGCGCTTTATCAGCCCCTGCAGCACGGCTCGCAGAATTGTGCGCTGTTTTTCCGCGACGATGGTCTGTCGGATCTCATCGGTTTCCAGTACAAAGACTGGCATCCGCAGGATGCGGCCAACAACTTCGTGCATAACATGGAGAACATCGCCAACTTTCTGGGTGACGCGGTGAACGAGCATGTGGTCACGGTCATTCTCGACGGCGAGAATGCTTGGGAGTATTACCCGGACAACGCCTGCCATTTTCTCACCGCACTCTACGACAAACTGAGTTCGCATCCCTTTGTGGAGATGACCACGTTCAGCGATGCGTTGGATAACGGCGCCAAGCCTCGCCATCTGCCGGTGCTCAAGGCGGGCAGTTGGGTGTACGGTTCTTTTTCGACCTGGATTGGCGAGAAGGACAAAAACAAGGGATGGGATCTGTTGGTTGAGGCCAAACAGTGTTTTGACCGGGTCATGGCTTCCGGCGAACTGAGCGCCGAAAAAACGCAACAGGCCACCCTGCAATTAGCCATTTGCGAAGGCTCCGACTGGTTCTGGTGGTTTGGCGATTACAATCCCTCCGACAGCGTGCGCGATTTTGACCGCTTGTACCGGCGTCATTTGACCAAACTTTATCAATTGCTCGGAGAGGAGCCGCCCGCCGATCTGGCGGTGCCGATTTCCCAAGGTGGCGGGCAGATGGAAAACGCCGGCACTATGCGGCGCAATTAACATGCAGTATCGCAGCGAGGTGTGCCTGTGAAACCAAGACAAGCCGGGGTGTTGCTTCATCCAACCTCTTTGCCCAATGCCAATGGCAGGCCGGGGCAGCTCAACGCCGAGGCGTGGCGTTTTCTCGATTGGATGCAGCAAGCCGGCCTGCGTTGGTGGCAGATGCTGCCCTTAACCGAGCCGCATGAGGATTTGTCGCCCTATCAGGCGGTGTCGGCCTTTGCGCTTAACCCGGCGCTGCTGCCCGATCACTGGCAGGAAGCCATCGAGCCAGAGGCGTTGGCCGATTACCTGGAGGCGCCACCGCACTGGCTGGAAGATTATGCGCTCTTTAAAACCATTCGTCAGACCCAGAACCTGGCCACATGGCGCGACTGGCCTCACGCCTTGAAGATGCGCGAACCTCAGGCGCTCGCTGCGTTTGCCGCGGAGCATGCCGAGGCGATTCTGCAGTTGAAAACCGAACAGTTCGCGTTGCAACAGCTGTGGCGGCGCTTCAAAAGCGACGCCAACGGCAAAGGCATCAGGCTGTTTGGCGATATGCCGATTTTTGTGGCGTATGACAGCGCCGATGTCTGGGCCAATTCGCAGCAGTTTATGTTGGATGCGGAGCATAATCCGACGGTCGTCACCGGTGTGCCGCCCGACTACTTCTCCGCCACCGGTCAGCGTTGGGGCAATCCGCATTACAATTGGGCCGTGATGCAGGACGACGGTTTTGCCTGGTGGCGCCAACGCGTGGCGGCGGCTTTGGAGCTGTTCGATCTGGTGCGCATCGACCATTTCCGCGGACTGGAGGCCAGCTGGCAGATTGATGCCAGCGAAACCACGGCAATCAACGGCCATTGGGTCAGAACGCCGGGTGAGGCGCTGTTGCGGGTGCTGCAAGCCGATTTTACCGATTCACAAGGTCGGTTGCCCTTGGTGGCAGAGGACTTGGGCATTATTACCCCGGAAGTGGTGGCGCTTAAAGAGCGTTTCGGTTTGCCGGGGATGTCGGTCTTGCAATTCGGTTTCAACGGCTTGCCGGACAATCCGCACAGCTTGGCCGAGCAGGTGGAAAACTCGGTCGCCTACACCGGCACTCACGACAACGACACCACTTTGGGTTGGTTTGAAAGCCTGGATGAGGGCGCCAAGCAATGGATTTGGCAGCAGTTGCAGCCGCTAGCAGCGCCTCATCTGGCCAAAGCCGGCCTGCCTGAAACCATGCCGTGGCTGTTGATTGACGCCGCCTTGCATTCGGTCGCCGAACGTGTCATTGTGCCCATGCAGGATTGGCTGGCACTGGATGGCGAGCATCGCATGAATGTGCCCGGCACGCCGGACGGCAACTGGCGTTGGCAGTTCGGTTGGCCGCAGGTTCCGCCGGAGCTGGCGGATAGCATTCATAGCCTGCTGGCGCAGGCCAAGCGACTTTAAAACAATCCAAACATCTTTTATAAAACAGGTCGAAGCATTGAAACATCCGGTAGATGAACTTTTACATTTTGATCCCGCGCAGTTTGATCCCATGTTTGCCGAATCGCTGGCGCGCCTGGCGCAAGGACGGCATCACGATCCGTTTGCGTTTTTAGGCTGTCATGCCTTGCCTGTAAAGCAGGGCGCTGAAAAAACGGCTCAAAAAACTCAACAGGCCGGGTGGTGTATCCGCGAATGGCTGCCCAGTGCCGAACGCGTATGGATTAAAACCCGCGAGGAGGCGCCGTTGCCGATGATGCGTCTGCACGGTACCGACCTGTTTATGCTCAAGCTTGATGAAACGGCAAAGGTGCAACTGCCGCAGCACTATGTCGTGCGTTGGCTCGACAAGAACGGCCAGACCTACGAACGTGAGTCGTCCTATACGTTTTGGCCGCAGCTCGGCGAGTTGGATCTGCATCTATTTGCCGAAGGCACGCATTGGCAACTGTATGAGATGTTGGGCGCCCATCCCAAAACCATCGACGGTGTGAGCGGCGTGCACTTTGCCGTGTGGGCGCCGGCGGCGGAACGGGTATCGGTGGTGGGCGACTTCAACGGCTGGAACGGCCTGGCACAACCGATGCGGGTGCTGGGTGCGTCGGGCGTTTGGGAGTTGTTTATCCCCGGACTGCATGCCGGCGACCTCTACAAGTTTGAAATTCGCAACCGTCAGACCGGCCACTGTTTTGTCAAGACCGATCCTTACGCCCAGGCAATGGAATACCGTCCGGCGACCGGTTGCATTGTGTATGCATCGGATTATGCATGGCAGGACGACAACTGGCTGCAGCATCGGGAACGGTTTGATTGGCAACACGCGCCGATCAATATCTACGAAGTGCATCTGGGGTCGTGGCAACGCGCCGATAACGGCGGTTTTTTGAATTATCGCGACATTGCGCATCGTCTGGTCGATTATGTGAAGTGGATGGGGTACACCCATATCGAACTCTTGCCGGTATCGGAGCATCCGCTGGATCAGTCGTGGGGTTATCAGACCAGCGGCTATTTTGCGCCCACCAGCCGTTTCGGCTCGCCGGACGATTTCCGTTATTTTGTCGATTATTGCCATCAGCACGGCATCGGCGTGTTTCTCGACTGGGTGCCTGCGCATTTTCCCAAAGACGAGTTTGCGTTGGGGCGGTTTGACGGTTCGGCGCTTTACGAACATGAAGACCCGCGCCGCGGCGAACATCAGGATTGGGGCACCTATATCTTCAATTTCGGCCGTAACGAGGTGCGCAACTTTCTGATTGGCAATGCGCTTTACTGGATCAAGGAGCTGCATATCGACGGTCTGCGGGTGGATGCGGTGGCCTCCATGCTCTATCTGGATTATTCCCGCGCCGAGGGCGAGTGGGTGCCCAACCAGTATGGCGGCCGCGAGAATCTGGATGCGATCCACTTTCTGCAACAGCTCAACGAGCAGGTGCATGCGCAGTGTCCGGGCGCGGTGGTCATGGCGGAAGAATCGACCTCCTGGCCGATGGTGTCGCGCCCTACCTGGATGGGTGGGCTCGGGTTTTCGATGAAATGGAATATGGGGTGGATGAACGACACCCTGAGTTATTTTGAAAAGGAGTCGGTGCACCGCGCCTATCATCATAACGACCTGACGTTTAGCCAGATGTACGCCTATTCCGAAAATTTTATTCTGCCGTTGTCGCACGATGAAGTGGTGCATCTCAAAGGTTCGCTGATTGGCAAAATGCCCGGCGACGATTGGCAGAAAGCCGCCAACCTGCGTCTGTTGTTGTCCTATCAGATGTTGCATCCGGGTAAAAAACTGCTGTTTATGGGCGGCGAGTTTGCGCAATGGGGCGAATGGAACGAGTCGCGCGCGTTAGATTGGCATTTGTGCGATGTGCCGTTGAACCGCGGCGTGCAGCTGTTGGCGCAGGCGCTTAACCACCTGTACCGCGAGCAGCCGGCACTGTATGCGCATGATTTTGAAAGCCACGGTTTTGAGTGGATCGATTGCCATGATTATCAGCAATCGATACTGAGTTTTATGCGTAAAAACGAGCAGGAAACGCTGGTGTGTGTGTTCAACTTCACGCCGGTCGCGCGTCAGCATTATCGCATCGGTCTGCCGGGTGGCGGCATTTGGACGGAACGGCTGAATTCCGATGCCGCGCTGTTTGGCGGCAGCAATCTGGGCAATAGCGGTGCGGTCAATGCCGAAAACCTGCCTTGGATGAACCAGTCCCATTCGGCGGAGCTGACGCTGCCGCCGCTGGCCGCCTTGGTATTACGCCGCGAGAATTGAAATAATAAGACAAAGACAAAACAAAAACAAAACGACTGTTGATTGAGAAAATGAAAATTCTGTTTGCTACCTCCGAAGCCCATCCTTTGATTAAAACCGGCGGTCTGGCCGATGTGTCGGGGAGTCTGCCCAGCGCGCTGGCGCACTATAAGCACAAGGTGCGTTTGGTGTTGCCGGCGTACCGCGCGGTGATGGAGCGCTTGCCTGAAAAAAGTCTGAAGCAGGTCGCCAAGCTGTCTGTGGGTGGGTGCGGCCGCGAGTTCGAGGCGGTCATCTGGCAGCTTAAGGCCGGGGCGGTTCCGGGGGTTGATGTGCCGGTTTGGCTGGTGGATATTCCCGCGCTTTTCGACAGGCCGGGTAACCCTTATCTGGCGGAAGACGGTGCCGATTGGTGGGATAACGGCGAACGTTTCGGGGTGTTTTCCAAGGTAGTGGCGGAATTGGCGATGGATCGCGCCGGTTTGCAATGGCAACCGGACGTGGTGCATGTCAATGACTGGCAGACAGGGTTGGTGAGTGCGCTGTTGAGTGTCGAAACCCAAAGACCCAAAACGGTGTTTACCGTCCACAATATGGCTTATCCGGGCAATTTCCCGCACTCGCTGTTCGCCCAGCTGCAGTTGCCGGAGTCGTTGTGGAATCTGGATGGCGTGGAATTCTGGGGGCATTTTTCGATGCTCAAGGCGGGCCTGATCTGCTCCGACTGGGTGACGACGGTCAGCCCGACCTATGCCAAGGAAATCTGTTATCCGGAATATGCCTACGGTTTTGAGGGGGTATTGCAGAAACGCGCTGCCGAGGGCCGGTTGATCGGGATCTTGAACGGCATCGACGAGCATATCTGGAATCCGGAAGTCGACGAACTGATTCACAGCCGTTATTCGGCCGAAAAGGGGCGAGTGGCCGGCAAGCAGCGCAACAAGGCGTTTCTGATTGAAGAGCTGGCGCTGTTGAACGGTTTGAGCGAAACCCGGATTCAGGGACATCTGGCGGACTGGTTGCAGGCACCGTTGATTGGTTTTGTGGGCCGTCTGGTGGAGCAGAAGGGCATCGACCTGGTGCTGGAGGTGTTGCCCGAACTGATCGAACAGACGCCGGCCAATTTTGTGTTTGTGGGTTCCGGCCACAAATCGTTTGAAAACGCCCTGCGTGATTTGGCGCAGCGTTATCCTGAGCGTATGTGGGTGTATATCGGTTATTCCGAAACCCTGGCCCATCAGGTGGAAGCGGGGGCGGACATGTTTTTGATGCCGTCACGCTTCGAACCTTGTGGATTGAACCAAATGTATAGTCTGGCGTACGGCACGCCTCCGATTGTCCACCACACCGGCGGACTGGCTGACACCGTTGTCAATGCCACGGATGAAAACATGCTGGCGGGCACGGCCACGGGGTTTGTATTTTACGACCCGAGCCGCTTCGCTTTAAAGTCTACTTTATTACACGCCTTGGGTCTGTTTGCCAAAAAACGCAGTTGGCAGAAACTGCAAAAAACCGGCATGCAGCAAGCGTTTGGCTGGAAAGCCAGCGCCCAGCGTTACCTAGCCCTATATGTGGAGGATTGAGCAATGCCAACCTTAACTGAAGCCCAACGCGCCGACGTGATGACCAAGATGTTGCAGCACGTCGGTATGGAAAAAGAGGATATCGAGGCCGATTTCCTCAGTTATCTGTGTCACACCCTGGGACGCAATCTTACCTCCGAGGACTACTATCTTTTCAAAGCGCTTTCCTATGCGACGCGTGACCGCTTAATGGTCAACTGGAAAAAGACCTGGGAGGCGTATAACGCCAAGAAACTGAAAAAGGCCTATTACCTCTCGATGGAGTTTTTGATCGGCCGCTCCTTAACCAATAATCTGCTGAATCTGGGCATTGAAAATCAAACCGAGCAGGCCATGTATGATCTGGGCCTGAATTTGGAGGAGATTGAAGAGAGCGAGCGTGATGCCGGTTTGGGGAACGGCGGTTTGGGGCGGCTGGCGGCCTGTTTTATGGATAGCTGCGCAACCTTGCGTCTGCCGGTGATGGGCTACGGCCTGCGCTATGAATACGGCATGTTCAGACAGCTCATTCAGAACGGTTACCAGATTGAAGAGCCTGATCACTGGCTCGGCATGGGGCCTTATCCGTGGGAGATTCAGCGTGCCGAATATACCCAGGTGGTCAAGTTCGGCGGCGAAACACGTCACTATACCGATCCGCATACCGGTCAACTGACGGTGCATTGGGAGCATGCAGACGTGGTCTTGGCCGTGCCGTTTGACGTGCCGATTCCGGGATTCAAGAATGAAACCGTCAATACCTTGCGGCTGTGGTCGGCGATGGCGCAGGAGGGGTTTAACCTGTCGGAATTCAATGCCGGTTCCTACCATGAAGCGGTGGCCAAAAAAGCCGAAGCCGAAAACATCACCATGGTGCTCTATCCGAACGACTCCAGCGAAAACGGCAAGGAACTGCGTCTGAAGCAACAGTATTTTCTGGTATCGGCCAGTCTGCAGGACGTGGTCAGTCAGTGGAAGGATCGTTTCGGCGACTTCAAAGACTTTGCCCAATACAACACCTTCCAGTTGAACGACACCCATCCGAGTCTGGCCGTAGCCGAACTGATGCGTATCTTGATCGACAAGGAGCGTCTGGGGTGGGACGAAGCCTGGTCGATTGTGACGCAGACCATGGCCTACACCAATCATACGTTGTTGCCTGAAGCGCTCGAAAAATGGCCGGTGAGCCTGTTCAGAAAACTGCTGCCGCGCCCTCTGGATATTATTTTTGAAATCAACCAGCGTTTTTTGACGCAGGTGGCGATGAAATGGCCGGCGGATATTGCCCGTCAGCGCCGCATGTCGATTATTGATGAGCATAACAATGTCTGTATGGCGTATTTGGCGATAGTCGGCTCGCACTCCGTGAACGGTGTGGCCGAACTGCACTCCAATCTGTTGAAAGAGGGTTTGTTCCACGATTTCTATGAAATGTGGCCGGAGAAATTCAATAACAAAACCAACGGGGTCACCCAGCGCCGCTGGTTGGCAGGCTGTAACCCCGGCCTGCGCAGTTTGTTGAAGGACAAAATCGGCGAGGGCTGGATTACCGAATTGACACAGTTAAGCAAGATTGAGGCGCTGGCGGACGATGCAGCCTTTCGCGAAGCCTGGTTTGCGATCAAACAGGCCAACAAACAGCGTCTGGCGGACAGCGTGCTTGACGAAACCGGCGTCAAACTGAATGTCGATTCCCTGTTTGATGTGCAGGTCAAACGCATTCACGAATACAAGCGCCAGCTGTTGAACGTGTTGCATGTTATCCATTTGTATTCGCGCATCAAGCGCGGTGACTTGGACAACTGGACCAATCGTTGCGTCATTTTCGGCGGCAAAGCGGCGCCGGGTTATGCCATGGCCAAAAAAATCATCAAGTTGATCAACAACGTGGCGCAGGTGGTGAATGTCGATCCGGATGTGGGCGACAGATTGAAGGTGGTGTTTTATCCAAATTACCGGGTGTCGGCGATGGAGATCATCTGCCCCGGTACGGATCTGTCGGAACAGATTTCCACAGCAGGCAAAGAGGCGTCTGGTACCGGTAATATGAAGTTTATGATGAACGGCGCTCTGACTATCGGCACGCTGGACGGTGCCAATGTCGAAATCCGTGAAGCAGTCGGAGATGAAAACTTCTTTTTGTTCGGTATGACTACGCCGGAGGTCGAGTCGTTGCGTCAGCATTACAATCCGCAGTGGTGCATTGACGAAAGTTACGACTTGCAAGCGGTGTTGGGACTACTCGAGTCCGGGCACTTCAATCAGTTTGAACCGGGCATTTTCGACGATGTGATCCAATCGCTCAAAAGCCCGAAAGATCCTTGGATGACGTTGGCGGACTTTCAGAGTTACGTGAGTGCCCACGAAGCCGCTGCACAGGTCTATCAGGATAAGGATAGCTGGATAAAGAAAAGCATTATCAACAGTGCCAGAAGTGGTGTTTTCTCAACCGACCGTACCATGCAGGAATACAATCGTGATATTTGGAGGCTTGAGCCTATAGCGGCTGGGGATTAGTTCGCACCAAATCTGTCTATAATAAAAAGGGGAATGCTTATCGCGTCGCCATTTCTGGCTGAGAAACTCATGGTATAATTCCGCCTTGTTTTATTTTGGGGGGTTATCCGGCCATGTGCGGAATTGTTGGCGGAGTGGCGGAGCGTAATATCGTTCCGATTTTGTTGGAAGGTTTGAAACGTCTGGAATACCGCGGGTATGACTCCTCCGGTATGGCGGTGCTTGATGGTCAACAGCAAATCCGCCGTGTGCGCGCTTTGGGCAAGATCAAAAACCTCAGCCAAAAGATTCAGGAAAGTACTGAAGAATTTGCCGGTAATTTAGGCATTGCCCACACCCGTTGGGCGACCCACGGCATTCCGGCTGAAAACAACGCCCACCCGCATATCTGCAACAACCGCGTCGCCGTGGTGCATAACGGCATTATCGAAAACTATCAGGAACTCAAAGCCCAGCAGCTGGACAAAGGCTACCGCTTCACCTCGCAAACCGATACCGAAGTCGTCGCCCATCAAATCCACTACGAACTCACTCTGTTGGGAGAAAGCGAAGACGCACTGCTTAAAGCCGTACAAAACGCCCTGCGCCATTTCAAAGGTGCCTACGCCCTAGGCGTGGTCGCGGTGAATGACCCGCACACCCTTATCGCCGCCCGCAAAGGCAGCCCGCTGGTGATCGGCATCGGCATCGGCGAACACTTTATCGCCTCCGATGTCTCCGCACTCTTGCCGGTCACGCAAAACTTCATTTTTATGGAAGAGGGCGATGTCGCCCACATCACCCGTGAAACCGTGCGCATTTTCGATGCTACTGGCCAAATCGTAGAGCGTGCCGTCAAACAATCCACGCTCACTGCCCATGCCGTCGAACTGGGCGATCACCGCCACTACATGCACAAAGAGATTTTCGAGCAACCACAAGCGGTCATCGACACCCTGGAAGGGCGCATTACTCAGGAGCACGTCTTGGTCTCCGCCTTTGGACATCAGGCCGAAGCGCTGTTTGCAACCATCGAACGGGTGCAGATTATCGCCTGCGGCACCAGCTACCACTCCGGCCTGGTCGCCAAATACTGGTTTGAAGACATTATCGGCTTACCCTGTCAGGTCGAAGTCGCCAGCGAATACCGCTACCGCAATCCGGCGGTGTTGGACAACACCCTGTTTGTCACCATCAGCCAATCGGGTGAAACTGCCGATACCCTCGCTGCGTTGCAACAAGTCAAAAACAGCAAAAAAGCCAAGAATATTCCTACGCTCACCATTTGCAATGTACCCGAATCGAGTCTAACGCGTGAAAGCGATCTCACCTTTCTCACCCACGCCGGCCCGGAAATCGGGGTCGCTTCCACCAAAGCCTTCACCACACAGCTGGTCGCGCTGGCGTTATTGCTCACCGCCATCGGCAAAACCCAAAAACACCTGTCATCCAAGCGCGAAACCATTATCGTGCGCGGCTTGCAAAAACTACCCGGCCTGCTCAGAAACGCCTTACAGCACGAAGACAAAATCATCGAACTGGCGCAACTGTTTGCCGACAAAAACAGCGCCCTGTTCCTCGGCCGCGGTACCATGTACCCGATTGCCATGGAAGGCGCCTTAAAACTCAAAGAGATCAGCTACATCCACGCCGAAGCCTATCCCGCCGGCGAACTCAAACACGGCCCGCTGGCCCTGATTGACGACCAAATTCCCGTGGTCATGATCGCACCCAACGATGATCTGCTCGAAAAACTCAAATCCAACCTGCAGGAAGTCAAAGCCCGCGGCGGACAGATGATCGTGTTTGAAGACGAACTCTCCAATATCGAATCCGAAGGCAGTATGCAGGTGGTCAAGGCCACCACCAATGTGGGGCGGATTACCGCGCCGATCACCTTTAACATTCCGCTACAACTGCTCAGTTACCACGTGGCGTTGATCAAGGGTACGGATGTGGATCAGCCGCGTAACTTGGCGAAGTCAGTAACGGTAGAGTGATTTGTTTCTTGGAAGATTTTGATGAAAAATAGTGTTGCTGAAAAAAGGGTGGTTATTGTCTGTGATTGGTTGACTGTAAATGGCGGCGCCGAGAAGGTGTTGCAGCTTTTGCTTGAAATGTTTCCACAGGCCGATATTTATACATTGTTTGATGCACTGAAACCGTCCGAGCGCTGTTGGTTGAAGCAAACCAAAGTGATTACCAGCAAGAGTCTATTGTTAAGATATTTTCCTTCCAAATACCGCTGGTTTTTGCCGATTATGCCGTTTTGGATTGAACAGTTCGATTTGGTTGATTATGATGTGGTGATTTCTTGCTCACATGCTGTGGCCAAAGGGGTAATTACTCACCCCCATCAGACACATCTTGCTTATATCTACTCTCCGATGCGTTATGCTTGGGATTTACAATTTGAACATTTTGAACGTGGTGATTTTGGGCGTGGTCTAAAAGGGTGGTTGTTTAAACACTGGTTACATCGCTTTAGGGTGTGGGATGCCGTTAGTTTTTTACGTCCAGATCAGGTTATCGCTTCATCACATTTTATTGCAAAACGGATTGAGAAGGTTGTCAACCTTGATTGTCCGGTGATTTATCCGCCGGTCAGTCCACTCAACCCCGGACTTGCTGAAGAAGTTGAAGGCTTGCCTGAGCACTATTATGTGATCGTTAGCCGTATGGTGCCATATAAAAATATCGATAAAATCATTCGTGCCTTTGCTCAATTACCGGAGCGAAACTTGGTCATTATAGGTAACGGCCCTCTTCTATCTGCGTTTCAACAAATGGCGAGCGCCAATGTTACTTTCTTGGGTTATTTACCTAAAGAGCAAATGATTTATGTCTTACAAAAAGCTAGGGCTTGTATTCATATGGCTGTTGAAGACTTTGGCATTGCGCCCCTTGAAGCGCAAAGCTTAGGGGTGCCGGTAATTGCCTATCAACGCGGAGCACTGCATGAAACTATAATGGGGATTGGCCGTTCTTCGCGGCCCACTGGCATAAACTTTAAAGACAATACTCCGGAAAGTCTCATCTCGGCTCTCGAAGTATTTGAGGACTATCAGCAAAAGGTTGGTATATCTCAATCGCATTGTATTGAAAACAGTAGACGTTTCTCTGTTGAAACGTTCCGCCTGGCCTTTATGCAGGCAGTCGAAAAGGCCTGTGACTGTGCTTAGAGTTTTGCTGAGCTATCGTTATTTTATTTTGAGCTCAATTAAAAACGAGTTTAAGGCACGTTTTGCGCGTAGCAAACTGGGCGGTTTATGGTTGGTTATCCATCCTTTGGCGATGGTGTTGGTCTATGCGCTGATTTTATCCGAACTGATTCAGGTAAAGTTTCCGGGGGCGGCGATTGATAATGCCTATCCGATCTACTTAACGGCAGGGGTTCTAGCTTGGTTTATCTTTTCAGAAACCGTTCTACGCTCGCTCAACCTGTTTATTGACAATGCCAATCTGCTCAAGAAAATCGCCTTTCCGAAAGCGGTTCTGCCGATTATTTTGCTTGGTAATGTCCTGCTGCAAAGCCTGCTCTTACTGGGTGCGATTTTGCTAGTTTTTGCCTTTTTAGGTCACTTTCCCGGTATTCAAATCCTTTGGTTGCCGCTGCTGTTTTTGGTGACACTGCTGCTGGGATTTTCCATTGGGCTGATTTTGGGCATTTTGAATGTTTTTATGCGGGATATTGGTCAGATAGTACCCATTATTATGAATTTTATGTTTTGGCTGACTCCGATTGTCTATACCTTGGCCATTATCCCCGAAACCTATCGCCACTGGTTTGCCTTCAATCCGATGGCGCATTTGGCGGGCGCATTCCAAGACGTCTTACTCTATAATCGCGCAGTGGATTTATCCATCATGGGCGTTTTGTTGGCGGTAGCACTTGGCTTGCTGAGCGTTGGTGCCTTTCTGTTTAAACAGGCTAAAGCGGAAATGTTGGATCAGCTATGAGTGTGTTAAGCGTTCGCCAAGTAAGCAAATCCTATCGAAAATACCCGAATGAACTGGTTCGGGTCGCCTCGTGGTTTGGCTGGCGTTCAGCAGAAACTCAAACTCTGGAGGTGCTAAAACCGATCAGTTTTGATGTTCAAGCGGGCGAGTCGGTAGCGATTGTCGGCCAAAACGGCGCGGGCAAAAGCACGCTTTTAAAAATGATTGTCGGCACTCTTAATCCCAGTAGTGGCAGTGTTCACGTTCACGGGAAGGTGGCAGCGATTTTAGAGTTGGGCATGGGGTTTAACCTTGACTTTACTGGTCGGCAAAATGCCATGCACGGCCTTGCTTTAATGGGCTACAACCAAGAGCAAATTGAGGCAGTGTTACCTGATTTACAAGCCTTTGCTGAAATAGGCAGTTACTTTGACCAACCACTGCGTGTCTATTCCAGCGGCATGCAAATGCGTGTGGCATTTGCGGTTGCTACCGCCTTTCGTCCCGATATTCTGATTGTCGATGAGGCTTTGAGTGTAGGGGATGCCTATTTCCAGCATAAAAGTTTTGAGCGCATCAAAAGTTTTCAGCAAATGGGCACCTCTTTACTGCTGGTTTCGCATGATAAAACGGCCATTCAAACGGTGTGCAATCGTGCGTTATTGTTGGCGAATGGTCAAATTATCCAAGAAGGTCGGCCGGATGACATTATGGATTACTACAATGCGATGATCGCCGAAAAAGAAAACAGTCAACTTACTCAGCAGAAGCTAACAAATGGTCTGACTCAAACCTATTCCGGAAGCGGTGAAGCGAAAATTATGTCGGTGCAATTACTCAATGCAAAGCAACAACGGTTGGATGTGGTTAGTGTTAACCAAGATGTTCAACTGCTTGTGCGGGTTAAGGTCACAACCCCAATTTCTCAGCTGGTTCTGGGTTATGCATTGAAAGATCGTTTAGGGCGGGTGGTGTTTGGTACGAATACGTGGCACACCCAGCAATTGATTCGCAATTTGCAAGCCGATGAAGAAATCGAATACGCAATCCATTTTAAAGCCAGTTTAGGGGAGGGTAGTTATTCGGTGGTTTTAGCGCTTACCGATAGCGAAAATCATTTAAATGCCAATTATGCTTGGTTGGAGCGGGCGTTGATTTTTGAGGTGATTAATACCGATAAACCGGTTTTTGAAGGCATACTGTGGCAAGAGAACAACATTCAAATTCACCGAGAAAAATCATGAGTCAGACCATTAGTCAACCCGGATTCTACCGCGCCTTTGAAGATCGTTATCGCGGCAGTCGCGAACTTATTAAACAACGTTTAGCCCAATATCAACCTTTTTTGGATGCTCTTAAACATTGTTTTGCGGATTGTCGTGCCTTGGATATTGGTTGTGGCCGTGGTGAATGGTTGGAGTTACTCAGCGACCAGGGTTTTCAAGCGAAAGGCATTGATTTGGATGAGGGAATGCTGGTGGCTTGCCAAGAACGCAATCTTGACGTTACTCATGGTGATGCGCTTACCTTTTTAAAAACGTGTCGGCCAAACAGTTTGCATTTGATTTCTGCTTTTCATGTGGTGGAGCACATCACCTTTGAGCAACGTCAAGAACTCATCGCCTTAGCCTATCAGATCCTAGTCCCTGGTGGCTTGTTGTTAATGGAAACTCCCAATCCTGAGAGTTTACTAGTTTCTACTACCGAGTTTTATCTCGATCCCACGCATGTCAAACCAATACCGCCAGATCTATTAGCGTTTAGTACCGAATATGCCGGCTTTAGCCGTAACAAAATTCTGCGTTTGCAGGAGCCACAAGGCATTCTGCAAAAGCCGCAGATTTCGCTGGTGGATTTGGTTTATGCCGTCAGCCCCGATTATGCAGTACTGGCGCAGAAACCCAATCCAGCTCTCGCAGATATTTTTGACTCGGTTTTTGATCCGGAGTATGGGATAACGTTAAAAGCCTTGCTGCACCGCGTCGAACAGCGGATGCAACAATCAGAAATGCGGGTAAAAGAGATCCAATCTGAAATTGTACAAGTTCAACAAACTAACAATCTACTTCATAACGAGCTGCGTACTGTTTATCAAAGCCGCTCGTGGCGTTTAACTAGACCCATACGCGAAGTCAAACATTGGCTCAGTCCAAAATGGCGTTGGTTCAAACAAGGTACGATGGCCTGGTTCACCATGTCGCCGCACAGTCGTCCTTATCGTCTATTACGCAAAAGCGTTTGGAATGCCGTGGATTATGTCCGTGCGCGACCAAAGCTGAAAAATCGCTTAGTGAATCTGCTTGAAAAAATGCCATGGGTGCGCAACCGTCTAGCACAACTGTTGATTCGGCAGCGTGCAACGCAAGAAGGGGTTATGTATAAAAATACCCAACTTAGTGTACCGGCAGAGACGATTTTTCAGCAGTTGGAGCTTCTTAAAAATGCGTCAGTAAAGACAGGGGATTAATAAAGATGCGTTTGGTGATTGATATGCAAGGTGCGCAAAGCTCAGAACGCCGCAAACGTGGTATTGGTCGTTATGCGTTGTCCTTTACCGAAGCCTTGATTCAACAAGCCGCGCAGCATGAAGTGATTCTGCTGTTAAACGGCGCTTTCCCAGAAAGCATTCCGCTGATTAAGGCACAATTTGATGCTTATCTGCAGCCACATCAATATCGGATCTGGTTTACCCATCACGATATCGCGGCCTTTAACCCGGAGAATCAGGCCCATCGCCAAGCCGCAGCCTTAATTCGAGAAAGAGTTATCCTGGAGCTCAATCCAGATTGGGTGGTGATTACTAGTCTATTTGAAGGCTTTATCGACAATACCGTCGTCACAGTTTCCCAATCTAGCACTATTGAGACTGCCGTTATTCTGTATGACTTGATTCCGTTGCGGTATCCCAATATCTATCTGAGTGTGCCGGAAAATCAACGCTGGTACCATGAACAACTCCTCGAACTAAAAAAAGCCGATTTGCTTTTGGCGATATCGAACTCCTCCGCGCAAGAGGCCATTGAGCAGATGGATTATCCCGCAGAGAAAATAGTCACCATTTCATCGGCCAGCACTGATTTTTTTCAGCCGATTACGGTTAGTGAGGAACAACGCCATAAGCTGCAAAAGCAGTACGGCATTACCGAGCCGTTTATGATGTACACCGGTGGCAACGATTGGCGGAAAAACATCGAAGGTCTGGTGCGTGCCTATTGCTTGCTCAGTGCCGAGTTGCAAAATCAATATTTGCTGGTGATTGTCTGCAAAATGTCCGACGCTGATCAAAAGCGTTTTCGCGACATGGCGCAGCAATTAGGTACTCAACCCGAACGAATTCTGTTTACCGGTTACGTCAGCGATGCCGATTTATTAGTCTTGTACAATCTTGCTGAGCTGTTTGTTTTCCCGAGCTGGCACGAAGGTTTTGGCTTGCCCGTATTAGAGGCGATGCAGTGCCATACCGCCACTATTGTTTCTAACTGCTCCAGTTTGCCGGAGGTCATCGACTTTCCTGCTGCACTGTTTGACCCGCATTCACCCGAAAGCATTGCAGCAAAAATCACCGAAGTTCTTACCAACCCCGATTTCAAGACAGAGCTGATTGTCCATAGCCAGCAACAAGTAAAAAAATTCAGCTGGGAGCAAACTGCCCAGCGTGCTCTGCAAAAACTTGAAGCGGTGCCAATCGTACCCACTGCCAAAGCACCGGCAAATGCGCCAAGCTTCAAGCCCAAGTTGGCCTATTTTTCACCTCTGCCACCGGCACAGAGTGGTATCAGTGACTACAGCGCCGAACTGCTGCAAAATCTTGTGAATCATTATCACATCCATTTAATTACCGACGCAGAAATTCTGGACGAATGCGTGTTGCCCTCTGCCTGTCAAGTGGTAGACATTGAGCATTTTAAGAAATATTTTCTACATTACGATCGCGTGCTCTATCACTTCGGCAACTCGCACTTTCATGAAGCTTATTTTGACCTATTGCGCCATTACCCCGGAGTTGTTGTGCTACACGATTTTTATCTCTCCGGCCCTCAGGCACTGAGTGAAAAGCTAGGGTTACGGCATAATGCGTTTTATCAAGCCTTGTATGAAAGCCATGGCTATACCGCGCTGTTGGAGCGGTTAGCCGGCGCGGATGAACACGGCCTAATGATGAAATACCCCTGTAACTATCCAGTGTTAGCCCAGGCTTTGGGTGTGATTGTGCATTCGCATTACGCCATGCAGTTGGCCAAGCAGTGGTATGGAGATTTTAAAGCCAACTTTTTCCAGCAGATTCCGTTATTGCGCCAACCGGCAAAAATTCTCGGCGCTCAGGACAAAATAGCGCTCAAAAACCAGTATGGCTTTGCCGCAGAGAGTCTAGTGATTTGTAGCTTTGGTTTTTTGAATAAAACGAAGCTGAATCATTTTTTGTTGGATGCATTTTTAGCCTCCGAATTGCGCAACAATCCTCAAGTTCATCTCGTCTTTGTCGGGAAAAATCCGCTGGATGAAAATGGTCAAACGTTGCAGGACAAAATTCAGCGTGCCAATCTGGGGCAGAGGATTAAAATTACCGGCTGGACCGAGGCACAAACCTATCAAGATTACTTGTGCATCAGCGATATGGCTGTGCAGTTGAGAACCTTGTCGCGCGGGGAAACCTCGGCGGCCGTTTTGGATTGTATGAATTACGGTATTGCCACTATTGTCAATGCCAACGGCAGCATGGCTGAACTTGATCCGCAAGCGGTTAGACTACTACCCGATTTGCTCACTGACCAAGCGCTTATCGAAGCGCTTGAGCAACTGGCGGACAATCCGGAATTGCGTCATAAACTTGGCCAGGCCGCACAAAACAGAATTAGAACGAGCCATAACCCCGAAAGTTGCGCACAAAAATATGCACAGGCTATAGAAGACTTCTACGTGCACAATCCACCGCTCTCGCAATGGCTGGAATCGCTAAAAAACACATTGCACTTGTTTAACGAAAGCCAACAATTGGCTTTGGCCGATGCCGTTACCAACAGTTTGCCGCGTCGCCCGGCTCAACCAAGGCTTTTTTTAGATGTCACCGCCACCTATCAGCAAGACCACAAAACCGGAATTGAGCGGGTGGTTAAAGCCCTCATTACCGAGTTGATTCAGGTCAAAGACTTAGTGCATCGAATTGAACCTGTTTATCTGACACAGCATGGCGCGGCATGGCAATACCGTTATGCAACTGGCTTTACCCTCAATCTATTTGGTCACATCCCGTCGCCGTTAGCTGAAACCGTGGTTGATGCTCAAACCGGTGACCTTTTGGTGATATTGGATATTTCTGGCACGCCTTTTATCGAAGCTGCCAACTCTAGTTTATACCGCTATTACCAAAACTTAGGCGTGGAAGTTACAACGGTTCTATACGATCTTCTACCCCTGCAGTTACCAGAAGTTTTTCCACCGGCCTTTAGTGCCATGTATGAAAATTGGCTACAAGCAGCTACCAAAACCGATCATGTTTTGGCCATTTCCCAAAGTGTTGCAGAAGACTTTGATATATGGCTTGAAAACCAACCTAAACTGGGGGCGTTACCTACCATCGATTACTGGCACTTGGGTGCCAACGCGTCACTAGAAGAGCAAGTTATATCATCGGTTTTAAGCCGTGAAAAGTATTTAGATCGGTTGCCGCCGGACGGAGTGACTTTTCTAATGATCGGTACCATTGAGCCGCGTAAAGCCCACCTGCAAGTACTGCAAGCCTTTGATTTATTGTGGCAAGCGGGTAGGGCTGTCAACCTGATTGTAGTGGGGCGTGAAGGTTGGCGAGAAGCCGCCAGTTCGCAAAAACGTAATCTACCGGAAATCATTCACGCCCTGAGCCAGCATTCTCAGCGCAATGAGCGCTTTTTTTGGTTGGATAATGCGGATGATGATTTATTACAAGCGTTGTATCAGCACGCAGATGCATTGATTTTTGCTTCTTATGGCGAAGGGTTTGGTTTGCCTTTAATTGAAGCCGCCCAGTATCGGCTTCCAATTATTGCACGCGATCTCAAGGTCTTTCGAGAGGTAGCAGGAGCATCTGCGTTTTATTTTCCTGATCGAAAAGATGCAGATGTGCTCAGTCAAGCCATCCATGAGTGGATCGAGCTCTACCAAAAGCACCAACACCCCTGTTCATCAGCGCTGCCATACTTGACTTGGCAGGAAAGTGCTTTGCGCTTTTACGCTAAGTTAGACTCCTGTTCAAAATCTCATGGCAAATCGTGTAAAATGCCTGCTATTTTAAAGACGTAAAATAATTGAGTTAGCATGACAAAAAAAGCGATTATCACTGGCATTACTGGCCAGGACGGGGCCTATTTAGCGCAGTTATTGTTAGAGAAAGGCTATCAGGTATTTGGTACCTATCGCCGCACCAGTTCGGTGAATTTTTGGCGAATCGAAGATTTAGAGATTGCGTTACACCCCAATCTTAAGTTAGTGGAGTTCGATTTAACAGATCAAGCAAATGCCATTCGTTTAGTGGCGCAGATCCAGCCGGATGAAATCTACAACCTCGCCGCGCAAAGCTTTGTCGGCGTCTCTTTTGAACAGCCTTTAGCCACCGCGCACATCACAGGATTGGGCTGTGTCCATTTGCTTGAAGCCATTCGTATTGTTAATCCTAAAATACGGTTTTATCAAGCCTCTACTTCCGAGATGTTTGGACTGGTCCAACAGGTGCCGCAAACTGAAGCTACACCATTTTATCCGCGCAGTCCGTATGGCGTCGCCAAGTTGTATGCGCATTGGATGTGCGTCAATTACCGTGAATCTTATGGTATGTTTGCTTCTAGTGGCATCTTGTTCAATCATGAGTCTCCGCTCAGAGGTAAAGAATTTGTAACCCGTAAGATCACTGATGCAGTTGCCAAAATTTATCTAGGGCAGCTAGATTGTCTAGAGCTCGGTAATTTGGATGCCAAGCGTGACTGGGGCTTTGCCAAAGAGTATGTTGAGGGGATGTGGCGAATGCTACAGGCGGAGCAATCCGATACCTATGTGCTGGCCACTAACCGTACCGAAACTGTGCGCGACTTTGTACGTTTGGCGTTTAAAGCCGTTAATATCGAATTGGAATTCTCCGGGCAGGGAGAGAACGAAATTGCAAAAGACCAAGTGACCGGAAAAATACTGGTGCGGGTTAATCCGAGGTTTTACCGCCCAGCCGAAGTTGATCTGCTGATCGGTAACCCGCAAAAGGCACTAGAGCAGTTGGGCTGGCAACCAAAAACCACCCTAGAGCAACTCTGTACAATGATGGTTCAAGCTGACATCCAGCGTAATCAAACTGGACGCTCTTTTTAATGGCTAAGAGGATTCTCATCACAGGGGCGTATGGCTTTACAGGTGTACATTTAAGTCAGCATTTGGCAAAAAATGGCTATCAGATTTTGTCGTTGCAGGCCGATATCACTGATTCATCTGCGATTTCTGCCGAGATATCAACGCTAACACAAGATGAACCGATTGATTATGTGCTGCATTTAGCCGCCATCAGCTTTGTTGCCCATAGTGATGCTCTCGATTTTTATCGGGTGAATGTTTTAGGTAGCGAAAACCTACTCAAAGCGCTCTTTCAGCTCAAAACGGCACCTAAAAAAGTTATCCTAGCAAGTTCGGCCGCAGTTTACGGTAGTCATCACGGGAAAGAATTGCTGGAAGAGTCGCTTTGCCCACGTCCGCAAAATCATTATGGGTATTCTAAGTTAGCGATGGAACTCCTAGCGCAAACTTATAAAGATAAATTGCCCATTCTCATCACCAGACCGTTTAATTACACGGGCGCTGGTCAGGCTGAAAGTTTTGTTATTCCCAAGCTGATTAAACATTTTGTGGAAAAAGCAGAGGTAATTGAGTTGGGTAATTTGCAAGTTTGGCGTGAATTTAACGATGTGGCAGATATTTGCGTCTGGTATCAACAGTTGATGGAGAATCCAGAGGCTTTGGGTATAGTTAATCTGTGCAGTGAGAGGCTTGTCTCACTGCAAGAGGTGTTGTTGCAGTTGACAAAACTCACCGGTCATCAACCGCGAATTGAAGTGAATCCTGCGTTTGTCCGTGCCAATGAGTTGCCACGACTTGGTGGGAGTGCCCAAAAATTAAAGCAATGGATAAAACCGACTGAGGTGCGCTCGCTACAGCAGACATTGGGGGGGCTCCTGCAGTCTAGAACAACTGCGCCCAACTGATCGCTACGGTAGTGTTTTGCCAACTGTTTAAATTTATCTTGTGATTTTTATCATCATATTGCAGCTTAACTGCCCAACGATGCTGAGCGCTTTGACTTAAGGTGTATTCTATTCCAAGACTGTGCCATTGATAAGTATCCCGCTGGTGTTGATAGAAAAACGGATTATAAGCCTCTTGGTCATGACCATATTCAAACTGATAGGTTAAGCTGAGTTCTTGTTGCGTTAATTCATATTTAAAACGAACGCTTTCAGTAATCCCGCCGGCTCGGGTTTCCAGCGGCTCATCTAATCCCAGGCTTACGCCAAAATGATGGATTGAGTTACCCTTTTGCCACCAATCTGATATACCCAAATTTGCGATTTGGCGATCATTCTGACGTCGTAACCCCCAGTCGAACGGTAAAAAATGTCCGCTGTATAGAATGCCATTAAGCTTCCTGCTGTTTGCATAGTGATAGAGCGTAATGCTTTGCGTGCGCCAACGTAAACTGGAACGAATAAGCAGGCTACTTTCCAAGTCAGTATGACTATACTGAGTGGTTTCCAGCGCGGTAGAGAGCATCCAATCTTGATTGTCCGGTAGATAATGATGAAGCAGTGTCGTACTAACAAAAAAGCTTTCTCGTTGTTGGCTACCTTCATCCAAACTTAAATAAAACGCCTCACCGTTGTCGAGTGAAAAGGTTAAGAAATCCAAGTTGGTGCCTCGGTTGGCGTTGGATTCATAACCACTCTCCATTACGACAAGTAGTTTTTGTTGATTAACCATTTTATTTTGATGAGTCTTTAAAGACTGACGAAACTCTTCAATTTGCACACGTAACTGTTCATTCAGCGTCTCCAGTGACCAGGTCTGTTCAATAATTTGCAAATAAGCCTGAGCCGATGCCAAATCGCCGCTTTGTGCATAAGCTTTTGCTAAAGCCAGATAAAGTGCCGCGCTTTCACCTTCATTGAACAGACGCTGTTCCAATTGATTAATTTCCGGCAGGTCGGCTGACGCTGGGAGGCTATAAGTTGCCCCCAATCCCAACAAGCTCAAGAAACTAATGTATACAAACTGACGCATTGCTGCTTTCCTTTTAATTGGCAGTCATCTACCCATTTGGTTAGTACGCCCGATTCCATAGCCGTTTCCTTCGAGAGTAAAATTGAGTAGCCATAAACTCTAGTTTGCCTCTCAATTCTCGCGGCAATATTCACCGTATCGCCCAATGCACTATATGCATGACGGAAATCGGAACCCATATTACCAACAATCGCTTCACCGGTATGAATACCAATGCCGAAGCCAAGGTCAGGAAACTGCGAGGCCATTTTATTACACATCGCAATGGCCGCCAAAACCGCATTGTGCGCTTGGTTTTCATCCGTCAGCGGGGCACCCCAAAACGCCATAATCGAATCGCCCATGTATTTATCAATTGTGCCTTGGTGTTCCAAAATGATCGGTGTCAGTGCGTTAAAAATGGAACGGGTAAATTGCGTCAATTCACGTGGATCACTTTGCTCGGCAAGCTGAGTAAACGCCTTCAAGTCCATAAACATTACAGTGATTTTACGGCGTTCTCCCTGTTCTAAATGTTCAAACTCACCTTCAATCAGCTTTTGCAATACGCTAGGCGGCACATAGGGTTTAAACATTGCCTCAATTTGCTGGCTGCGTTGCGCATGAAATTGATAGCGTTGAAAAATCAACCAACTTATCTGGCCAGCAAACAATACCAACCATGGACTAAAATCCCAATGTACGCCTAAAAACACAAACTGCCATAGATTCATAAGCCATAACAGACCCAAAGCCAGTGCCATTAAGCCAAACAAACTAATCGAGCCTAAACGGTGTGCCAAAAGAATCAGCAACAAGGTCCAGAGAGTGAAGCCTAGTGCGGTCAGCTCACGTTCCCGTGCAGGAGGGGTTATCCATCGTTGGCTCAAAGCCGCGTTTAGTAAATAGGCTTGTAAATAAACACTTGGCAGTTGATTAGCAATCGGTGTGGAAACCAGGTCACTTACTCCAACCGCTGTTGCGCCCACCAATACCAGAGAGTTAGTTAAGAGATTTGGCGGAACGCTTCCTTCAAGGATATCCTTTGCAGAGACGACTGGAATCTGCTCAAAAGGAAAGTCATACGGAATTAATACAGAAGCTTGTCGGGAGGGGGGGGGGAGTAGTTCGATCCAATCAATGTAGGCATGGCGTGCATCCAAAAGGTCGTATAGCATGGCCAAAGTCAGTTGTGGATACAGCTGATTTTCAGCCTTTATAAATAGAGGGACACGGCGAATTTTGCCATCACTGTCTAATTCAGTATTCAGATGCCCGCTCAAACGTTCGATTTTGGCCATTTCATAAAACAAACCGATCCAACCTTTAGCTTGATAAGGCAAAGCCAGTTGGCTTTGCAGCCAATCTTTCAAATCTTCTGTTTTAATTCCACGATTCAAATAGCCTGAATATACCGGTTCATGCAGATTAAAGGCAACGCCAGGTGTTATCGCTTGGGTTGCAAAAAGGGTTGTCAGAGCATAATCCTGCTCAAGAGAACCGTTTTCCGGCAGCATAAGATTCAAGCCAATGGCGGTTGCTTGATAGTCATTCATGATAAGTTTTAACAGATGTTGCAATTGTTCCCTGGGCCAGGGCCAATGGCCAAAAGCCTGTAAACTTGGTTCATCAATCGCTACGACCACGATGGGGGCAGAAAAATGTGCAGTGGAACTACGTAGCGGAACTTTCAGGTCATACAGGCTTTGCTGCAAAGGGGGGAGTGGCAAGCTAAACGCCAGTACTGCCAGCGCAATTAAGGTCAGTTTACTCTTGAATCCACGCACTGCTGCCGAGCACCTTATGATTGTCGTTTAAGGTTTTTTCAAATAGCAAGCCTGCTTGGCTTAGATCCCGATTAATGGCGCCGGATATCCTCGAGTTACTATCGCTGAAACGTAAAAAACCTATGTTATCAAGAGTGCCCGTGCCACTGATTTGAGTGCTCAGACTGTTAGAGCTTACCTTAAAGGCTGTACTAAAGGTACGATCAGTGAAATTTACACTAAAGCTCGGCTCAGAAAGTTGCGCGGTTTCAATGCGATTGTCAACCAGACTGAAAGCCTGATAGCGATCCAGTTTGAACGCCAACTGACCGGTTTTGGGTAGCTCTGGGTCTTTATTGGGCAAAAACAGTCCAAAGAACTGATTAATAGACACCACGCGCCAATCGCTGTTCAAGTATGGCGTCATCGAAATAAATAAACGATCCAATACGGGCTGGTAGCTGCTCCAGTGCCCCCATCCTATCTCAGGTGTGCGGCTCTCGACGGGTTGTGTAGGTAAGTTTCCGGCATCCGCCAAAAACAATGCCTTGTGATGGATGTCTGTCAGATACAAATCAGGATTTTGCAGGGCGTTTTCGATGTCGATTAGGAATGCGCGCTCGTGCTGATTGCTGATTTCCAGTACGTGCGAGTCGCCCTCAAACAGTTCAACCAACTTAGGGGTGTTGCATACTCCAAAGGCTTCAGGCTTGCAGTTTTCGTCAAAAGGGGATACACCAACGCCGCCAGAGCTCACATAAACACGCGTTTTTTTATCGGTTGTATAGACAGTGTAGTCGGTACCCCGAATACCAATTGCAGAAATCGGCGTGTTCATCCGGAAGCCTTCTTTGTTCTGTTTGCCCGCTTCGCCGGTAACACTGCGCGCTACGCCTTTTTCCAGATAAAGTTTAACGCGGTTGTTTTGAGGGTTTTTCGGGTCATAAAGATAGGTTTCCACGGTTAACACAGTATTGGGGCGCAAACTCAGTTTTGCACCATCGATAAAGCGAATGTGTACATGGCCGTTATTGCCAGTCGTAATGGTTTGGCCCACTTCAATCAATTGGCCTTTTTTGACGGAGGTTTCCCCTACCGAAAAAGCCACTACGCCCGCTTCTGCCATTACCGAATAGGAGGTGAGCCATAACAGCAAAAACAACGATAATCGATAATGAAACATCTACTTTTTAACCTCTACACAGCACATTATTAACCTTTCTGGCCAATGCGTTTGTCTTCGACGTCCATTGGTTTAATACAAAACATTTTTTGTTCTGCCTCGTAGTAAATGCGTAAATGCCCAAGCTTTTGCAATTGGGTGATTGTGCGTGATACTGTTTCACGGCTTAAATTAACCATGTTGGCAATCTCTTCATGAGTCAGCATTTTACCATGGACTTCTCCATGCAAGTTGGGATTGCCCTGGGCACTCAAAAAATAGATTACACGCCCCATGCTTTTGGCGCTGAGCATACGGATTTTTTCATTGCTTTTTCGGAGAGTGTTGGCAAGTTTGTGCAAAACAATCTGATTAAAGGCCGCGTGATTTTGTAGTAGGCGCTGGGCTAACGGGCTTGGAATCAGCAGCAAGATACTGGGTTCCACTGTTTCCACATTTACTGAGGAGGGGATTTGATCAATTACCGATAATTCGCCAAAAAAATCGCCCTTATTTAAAAAAGCAAAGGCCGTTTCTTTGTTTTCAAAATCAAAGCTATATATTCTTAGACGCCCTTCAAAGATCACAAAAATACCTTGTGCGACAGCGTTCTGCTTAATAATCGTCAAGCCTTTTTGGAATTCAAACGCCTTAATCTGAGGAGCCAGCGATTGTAGCTCGGGCTGAGTAAAGACGCTAAAAAGCGTAATGTTTTTTAAACGGCTGTAAGGTATATCCACAAAAATTCCTACTTTAGTATGGAAAATGATAATTCTGTTGTCTGCTAATTCTGAAAATGTCTAAAGAAGAACCGTACTGCGGCGCACAATTCTAAAATTAGCGGCATCGCTTAAGCATTAAATCTAATTTAAATAGAAAAAAGACCCTTTTTTGTGACAAATATCACTGAAATACCTAAAGAGGTTGTGCAATAATCGCCATCGTGTAGTTTTTAATCAGCTCGCACAACGAGTAACTTGATCAAGTTATTAATAAAGTAAATTACGCACAAGCGTTCGCCAACCAATCATTATTGCAATGAAGGGTCTAAGACGCAATTTCAAAATTAAGTCCACTCAATAGGAGATTATCGAATGGCTTTAACAACTCAACAACAATCAGATCTGATCAGCGTCTACATCGCCGCGTTTGACCGCGCGCCAGATGCTGATGGTTTGGATTTCTGGGCTAACTCTATTATCAGCGGCGTTAACCCAACAGTAACTGACGTAGCTAACGCTATCTTCAATGACCAAAGCATTGCCGAAGTAAACGCAAACTACTCTGATGCGCTGACCAACGAGCAGTTTGTCACTAAAATCTATCAAAACGTTTTCAATCGTGAGCCTGATGCCGAAGGCTTGGCTTTCTGGGCGGGTGCCATGAATAACGGCATTAACTCACGCGGCGAAACTGTGGTTGAGATGTTCAAGTCACTGAGCAACCCAGGATCAGAAGCTGACAAAGCCGTATTTGATAACAAAGTGGCTGTGGGTGAGTATTTCGCTATTGAAGTCGGTTCGAACGATGTAGCGCTTGCAGAGCAAGTGATGGAAAACATTACTGGAGATTCAGCATCAGTTGACACAGCTAAAGCGACAATCGATGGCGTTGATGCAGTTGGTGAAGATTTCACGTTGACTACCAGTGCGACCGATGATGTACAAGGTACTTCTGCTAACGATTTGATCGTGGGTCAGGCGACCGATTCAGTTCAGCCTACTGCCGCGAATACATTGCATGCGTCTGACGTTATTGACGGTGGTGAAGGAACGGATACGCTTCGTGTAACTGCGGATGGTGAAGATGCGGCCGTAACCGGTTTTGTTATGTCTAACGTTGAAGAGATGGATGTTCGCTCATACGGTGACAGCGTCACGTTGGGTATGGTTAACGTTTCTGGCCTGGAAAAGGTTTACTCTACTACCAGTACTGGTGATATCACTCTAAATACAGTACAGAATCTGGTTGACTTGGATCTGACGGGTAACGGCGCAACCGCGATTGACGTGGCTGTTAACTACGTGGATGATGTAGTTGCTGGTGATGAAACACAAAATATCATGGTTGACCGTTTTGAAGGTGATGTAAACGTTGAAGGTGTTGAGAATGTCAATATTACTTCATCTGACCGTGCCTCTGATATGACAATTGATGGCGATGAGCTAAATGATGTTGTGATTGATGGTGATGCCAACCTTACTCTAGGTGTTGATACGACTGTTCAAACAGTTGATGCGTCTGCGCTGGAAGCGCAATTAGTCTTAACTGCTTCAATCGGTGATGACTCTGTTGTAACCGGTACGGCAAATAACGATACTTTGAACATTTCGACAGATGGTTCAACTACGCATACAATCGATGCCGGTGAAGGTAATAACGTCATTAACTTGTCTGAAGATAGTGCTGGATCAATTGATATCACAGCGGGTTCTGGTAACGACGACATCAATGTGGATAATGCTGACAATGAAACTTTCACTATCGCCGCTGGCGACGGTACGAACACTGTAGATATGGATTTTGACTCAGCAGACGCTGATGTCACTATTACAACAGGAACTGGTGTTGATGCTGTGACACTGACAGGCGCTCAAGTTGCGGCTCTAGACGTTTCTATGGGGGATTCTGACGATACCATCAATCTTTCAGCTATGACTAACAACCTAGAAGATGGTGAAGATGACGGTATGGGTTACACCATTGACGGTGGTGAAGGCACTGACCGTATTATCGTTTCTGATATCGAGTTGGCAGATGCACCTGCAGGTGTTGGTTTGACGGCAGCATTCGCTAACATCACTAACATGGAAGTGTTGGAAGACAATAGCGCTGCATACGCAGGTACACTGGACGGTATCGATTCAGGTGCGAATGCCGCAGGCATCCACACTTATGACTTTACTGGTACGTCAATGGATAGCGATGTTGCTTTGACCAATGTTATGACTGCCGAAGTAAATGTGCTGATGGATCTGGATGAAGATGCTGAGGACGGCTATAACATTACCGTATCTCAAGAAGATTCTGCTGCGGATATCGCCAACGTTGAATTTGCTTTAGGCGCTACGCCTGCATTAGCTGCGGCTGGTACTTATGCAATCAATGACCTAGACTTTGATACGTCTGAAACGGTAAACATCTCTCTAGTTGACGCATTCCTTGACGAGAATTTGGTCACAGAAGGTTTGGATGACAATGATGACATCATCACTGTTACAACTTTGACTTCTGACGGTGAAGCCGATGTTTCTGACGATCTAACGACATTAAATATTTCTGGTGACATCAACTTCACTGTTGCTTCAGTCGATGCCGTTAACTTGGCAACGGTTGATGCTTCTGGTATGACGCATTCTCTAGATATCACTTTGACTGATGTTGCGGCAGCAATTTCTGTAACAGGTGGTTCTGATGACGACACTATCGTTCAAAATGATACGGCGTCTGCTTTGACTGCTATGGGTGGTGCTGGTGCTGATACCATCACAGGTTCAGATATGGCTGACTTCATCTACGGTGAAGCCGGTGATGACATCATCGACGGTGGTGCTGGTAACGATACGCTAGACGGTGGTGACGGTAACGATGACATCACGGCTGGTGCGGGTATCGAAACCATCTCTGGTGGCGCTGGTGACGACATCATTCGTTTTGATGGTGCACAATTAACTTCTGCAGATACCATTGACGGTGGTGACGGTACGGATACGGTAGTTGCTAATGCAACTGAAGTTGTGGGTAACGATGCATTCTTCTACAAGTGGTCGAATGTTGAAGTACTTGATCTAGCTGCTGCTGGTGTTGACGATATCGAATTGAATGCGATTGCTAACGACGCTGGCCTGGATAAGATTATCCTAAGTGGCGGTGGTGACGATGTGATTACAGTAGGTGAAGGTTACCTGCGTGACCTAACTGTTGAGCTGGGTGCAGCTGGTGATGTCGATGTTGATGGTTCTGCAAGTGCCTTTACATTAACAGTACAAGGCGAAGCGGCTATGTTCACAGCTGCTGATGCCCTAGCAGGCGGTACGGGTTCAAATGATGTGATCAATGTTTGGACTGACGCTGGTGCGGCAGTATTCGGTGCTAACGTTTCTGGTTTTGAAACGATTCTGGTAACAGATGAAGACGCTACTGCTGCTGAATCAGTTTCTGTAACCACTTCTGATGAAATGCTTGCGGCTTCTGCAACTTTGACAGTTAACGCGTCATCATTGGTTGTTGGTAATGACTTCACATTTGATGGTTCAGCTGAACAGGACGGTTCATTCAACATCACCTCAGGTGCTGGTGATGATGACATTACTGGTGGTGACTTAGCCGATACAATCAACGCAGGTTCTGGTGATAACACGGTAGACGGTGGTGCTGGTAATGACTCAATCACTACTGGTGCTGGTGATGATGACATTACTGGTGGTGCTGGTAATGACACAATCGTTGCAGGTGACGGTGCTAACACTATCACAGGTGGCGAAGGCATCGATACTATGACCGGTGGTGCTGGTGTGGATACCTATGTATTCACTGCGGTGACTGAGTCACAAGGTGTTACAATGGATATCATCACTAACTTTGGTGCAAGCGATATTATTGACCTAAGTCTGCTTGCTGGTGATATGACAACACCTGTATACGTAGGTGAAGCAGAAGGTTACGGTGCTGTATTGACAAGCTTGACCATCGGTAATACCAATGTGGTTCTTGATAACACAACCAGTATTCTGTACGTTGATATCGATGCGTCAGGTACACTTGATGATGCTGATATGGCAATCAAGCTAACGGGTGTGACAGATCTGGATGATGCTGGTGCAAACTTCGTATTTGCATAATAGCTTTATCTTAGACTTGTCTAAGATGTCTTAAGATAGCCTAGTTCGCTAGGCTTGACTTAGGTCAAAGTCAAACCCAAACCCCTCAAGGTTCGTCCTGAGGGGTTTTTTATAAGCACATTTTGTTAAAGTGTGTTTCTGAAAAACAAAGGGAGCTTTTGTGTGAAAGTATTTAATGTGTTGAATGCACGGCAAGTTGAGCAACTCCGTGAGTTTATTAACGGTTTGCAGTTTGAGGATGGTAAGGCGACCGCACGCGGCAGTGCCAGAGAAATAAAGGAGAACTTCCAAATATTGGAGACCAATCCACAAGCACAGCCGCTTTTTAATGACATTCGTAAGTTATTTATGGGACATGACGCCCTTGCCGGTTACACTTTTGCTAAAGAGATTGTGAGTCCTCGTGTCGCGAGTTATAAGCAGGGGGGCTATTACGGTTGGCATGTCGATATGGCTATCATGAACCGAAAACGAACGGATATGAGTTTCACTCTGGCTTTAACAGATGACTATGAGGGTGGAGAACTCGAATTTGACTATGGTGAATATAAGACCAAAGTTCGCTTAAAAAAAGGGCAGATGGTAGTTTATCCAACCGGTGTTTTGCATCAGGTTAACCCAGTCATCAGCGGTGAGCGATTGGTTATTGTTGGATGGGTGCAAAGCATAATTCCTAACCAAGCAGACCGGGAAGCTATCATTAGATTCACAAGTGAAATTCAGCGACTAAAACAGTTGGTGGAGACACCGAGTGAATTGAATCAATTGAGTTATTTACTGCAGTATTTTAAAAGAAAGTTGGCAAATGGATAAATCGTTCCAAGATCTTCCTTTGGAAGATTGGATGGGACGGCTAATCATGCTGGATTGCAAGTAGGCAAGCGTTTATTTGCTATTCTGTTTAGTTCGCATTCACAGTTTATTAATCAATCTTTACGAATTCTTTTCGATCAATGAGTAGAAAGTAGAAAAAGGATAACCTCTTTTCTCTATACATTTCTCTCTATATTAGAAGCCTTATGCGCTAGGTTCATATTTGGGCGTTTTGCTTAAGGCGGGATAAATTATGGTACCAAGTGCCAAGATGACCAGTCATATTACACAGTTTTGCTTACAAGTCGAAAAGTTATTGAGTCAAAATCGTCTTAATGAAGCGCATACGCTCTTAAAGACGGCGATTGAAAAATTTCCCAATCAGTTTGTGTTTTATAGGTTGCAGGGAAAGCTTTTATTACGACTAGAGGATTCAGACGGTGCTTTGCAATCGTTTGAGCATGCCGTTGTGTTGTCCCCTGGTTCCCTGCAAGAGCAATGGAGTTTGGCGGTAATGCTTTTGCAGCTGGGGTGTTTGCCGGATGCGCAACAACATTTCAGAGAGGCGTTGCAATGTCGATTGCAGAATCGCTATGAAGCCGCTTATGCGAAGGTTCCTGCGATTCGTTTTAATCCTGAACTGGGAAAAGAGGTTTTAGATAAAATATTAGGCCTGTTCGCCAAGAACGGGCTTCATGCGTTTGCAACCTCGGGAACGCTGCTTGCAATGGTGCGAGATGGGGCGTTATTTACTTACGATAAGGATTTAGATATCGGCCTTCCATTTGAGGAGCTTAGGGCGGCTGCCGCTATATTAGAAAAACTAGGCTGGAAGCGACAAGAAGGGGTAAAAAATTTAGTCAATCCGTTGCTATGTGGAACCCAAAACTGGATGTCGTCGTCGATCTTTATGGTTTCACCTTCGATAAGGGCAATCAGAAAATCTTAAGTGGGTTTTGGTACGAGTCTGTTGATCACCCTTGGAGTCGTGTGACCGAGTTCCCCATATTTACTCTTAATTATGATGAGAGCGCCGAAAAGCCTTGTTGGTCTGTAGCCGAGCCATCATATATTCTGAAGGCTTTATATGGCATGGATTGGCAAACCCCACAGCCTGATTTTGATACGGTGATTGCAGCTTGCAATTTGCGTGAATTCTCTTTACTGACAGAGTGCTTTGCTTATTCCCGTATTTTGACTAACTGGCAATGCGGTAATATTAGTAAGACTGTTTCACTTGCAAAGTTTACGTTGCATTATCTTCCTGAAGACAAGTTATTGAGTTTGCTTGTTAATCATTTGAAGGGCATCCCCAAAAAGGGTGAGCTTTTAGGTTGCGTTAATCAAGTTAATGATAAAAGTGGAGGCTTGGCATTAGGTGTTTTTGATTTATTTCATATAGGGCATCTGCGTTATTTGAAGTATGCTCGCGAGCAAGTTGATTGTTTAACCGTGGCTGTTATCAGTGACAGAGTTTGCCAAAAACAAAAAGGCAAAATGCCGGTTATTCCTCAGGCGCATCGTGTTGAAATTATTAAAGCCCTGCGTTGTGTAGATCAAGTTGACGTGATGGATGTTTCAACTGAGTTGGAACCACAAAAAATGGTCAGTTGGGTTGTGTCACTTAAAGTTAATACGATTATTGTCGTAGGAATGTGGCGGGACTCAGAGCGCTGGATCCGCTTAACGGCCCTCTTCAAAGCAAAAGGTATTCATGTATGTTTTGCGCCAGCTACGGACACGGTCTCGAGTACTAGTATTGTTGCGCGTATCAAAAACCGCTAGCAGGCATTGAAATACTCGGTTGATAGCCTTTTCTTTCTTGCGGCTGTCGACTAGTTTGTACAAAGCTTCATTGCTTAAAATGCTTTAAAAGTGATAAAGAGAATGAGCAAGTTCAGTTAAGCAAGGTTTCATAGTCAAATGGGCGTGATTTTTTGTTCAAGAGGGCACGGCGGACATTCCTTAAGCTTTTTACATTAACATTCAAAAGTGTTAGGATTGGCTATTTTTTGAATGATATGAAATTTCATAAATTGCCAAAAGCAAAGCCTCTATTGTTTAGAGGCTTTGCTTTTTTGGGGATGAAAATAAATTGAGTAAAAATATATGACGGAATTTGTTGCACTTTCAAAAGCTGGGCATTCAGGGTTTGGATATGCGCCGGATAAACCGTTTTCTTTTGCCGGGAACTGGTCTTTTATTGCGTTGTCTCAGGCTGAGTTGGGCAGTGTGCTGCCGCTTTACCCGATTTGTTTTCAGAAAAATGAGAACGGGATTCAAATCGGTATGCCAACCGGCTTGGGTGGGGTGAATTGTTTGGTACATCCTCAAAATGGTCGTTTTTTGTTGCCTTATGCGCCAGCTATTTTGCGCAAGTACCCTTATGATTTGATTAAGCCGGCCGATGGTGAGCCGGTTTTATGTGCATTTGCTGCAGAAAAGGGGTTTGCCAAGGGGCGTGGAGAGGCGATTATTGATGATGAGAATGAGTTGACTGAAAAAGGCAAGGCACTTTTGCGTTTTTTGCAAAATCTGAATGCTTCTTTTGAACAGACAACCAAAGCGTGTTCTCAACTGGCGGCGTTTGGATTATTGGTGCCCCTCTTATTTCAATATAAAGATCCTCAAAACGGTGAGTTGAAAACAGCGCGTGAAGACCTATTTAGGGTGGATGAACATAAACTCAATCGACTGGATGCAGAGCAGTTGCAGACTTTGATGTCGGTTGGAGCCATGTCTTTGATTTATGCGCATCTTTTCAGTTTGCAACATTTGAGGCGTGTTTCGGAGGCGACTCAGAATTTTGCGAAGCTCAAGCAGCAGAGGGCAACAAGGATTGAAAATCTGGATGCTTTTTTTGGCGAAGAGGCCAGTGACGTTTTAAAGTTTGAATAGTTTGCGGATGGTTGGAATTAATTCCGATTTGAATCTTATCTGCCAATTCCATATTAAAATTAAGATGAAAGACGTATGAAATTAAACCAGCCGTTTGGGGTAATGATATTTGTTGCCGGGTTTGTTTGGGCCCCTACGTTACAGGCTGCGCCTGTAACGTTGCTGGAAGCCATTAAATTGACTTTGGGTCAGAATGATGACTTGGCCGCCAAACAGGCTCAGTTGCAGGCCGATGCGGAGAGCGTAAATCAGGCGTGGGCCGCTGTGAAGCCAAATGTGAGTTTTCAATACAGTCGCGGCTATTCTGAGTATTCAAACAGTTTTTCGGATAAGCTAGACAATCATTACAATCGAGGCACTTTGTCGATGGTTCAACCGCTTTATTCATTAAAGCGTTTCAGAAATATTGATAAAGCCGAGGTTTCTGTTGAGGCAGCCGAGTTGCAGTTTCGTCTTGATGAGCAAACCAAGACGCTGGAGCTGGCAGAGGCATTTTTGGATTTGTCGAAATACAACAAGTTACTGATACTGTCTGAAAGCGAGTTGGCGGATCATCGACTTCGTCTTGAGCGCCTGGAGGCCATGCTGGAACGCGGCTTGGCCACCAAAATGGATTTGCTGGAAGCGCGTGCGCGTTTTGATGAAATTAATTCGTTTCTAGTACAAAACCAAAACGAGGTGAAGATTCGCCAGAAGCGTTTGGAGCATCTTCTGGGACAGCCCGTGGAGAGTGTGGTTTCTCTTGATGAAACCCTTTGGGAGCGTGCGCGTCTGATTTTATCGCGTAATGATTGGCCGCAAAGTGCCTTGCAAAACGCGTTAAGTGTGAGCGTGGCTGAGCGGCAATATGAACTTGCGCGGCAGGAGGTGGGTGTTCAGAAGGCGGAACATTGGCCGGAGGTGAGTTTGCGTCTTGAGGCTGGTGAAACCGATTCTTATGAAACCAGTATTAAGGATGATCGCAAAGTGCAGTTGGAGATGGTTGTGCCGCTTTATCAGGGGGGGGGTACCCAGTCTAAAGTCACGGCTGCTCAGAAAATGATGCTAAGTAGAGAGCATTTGCTTAATGACCGCAAACGCTTTATTAAGGTGAAGCTTGAAGAGGTGCTGGCGCGCTTATATGGTTCAATGGCCAATATTTTGGCATTACAGCAGAGTAAAGCATCTAACGAAGCTTATCTTGAAGCTGCTCAGAAGGGTATGAACTATGGGTTGCGGGGCGTTTTTGATGTGCTGGAGGCAAAAGCCAATTTATACAGTGCACAACGTCAATTGACAACCGAGATTTATAACAACTTGATGGCACAGTTTGAGTTTTTGTATTTGATAGGCCGACTGGATGCTAATTCGGTAGAGCGTTATTTAAAACAGCCTTTTACAGTTGAAAATTGGTGATAATTAAAACGTAACCGTGTGGTACGGTAAGGCTGGTTGGCTGTTTTGACAACCGGCCGTTAGAAATGAATTGGAACATAGGCAGAGAATGGCGAAGGATATTCAAAAAACAGAATTACAGAAAGCACTCTTATCGGCGAGAAGGGCTTTTTTGTCGGCGGGTTTTTTTAGTTTGTTTATTAACTTGCTGATGTTGGTGCCGGCGCTGTATATGTTGCAGTTATACGACCGTGTACTCACCAGCCGCAGTGAAGACACGCTGTATATGCTTACCCTTATTGTTGTGGTTCTGTTTATTACCATGGGCTTGCTGGAGTTTGTGCGCTCGCGTATTTTGATTCGTGTTGGGAATCACATGGATCAGTATCTCAATGAAAATTTGTTTTCATCCATGTTTAAGCGCGCTATTAATGAGCCGGGGCAGGGGAGTCCGCAACCCATTAACGATATGACAAGTTTGCGCCAGTTTTTGACTGGCAATGGACTTTTTGCGTTTTTTGATGCGCCGTGGTTGCCTATCTATATTGCAATCTTGTTTCTTTTTCACCCTTATTTCGGAGCCTTTGCGCTCATTGCAGTGGTGATTTTGTTTTCTTTAACGCTGGCCAACGAGTATGCCACCAAGACATTACTGGCAGAGGCAAATACAGAAAATTTGCAGTCAAGTAATTATGCCGCGTCTTGTCTTAAGAATGCCGAAGTTGTGGCTGCTATGGGTATGGAGCAGCACCTGCGTCAAAAGTGGTTTGAGAAGCACATGAGCTTTTTGAGCAAACAGTCCAAGGCGAGTGACCGTGCCAGTGTGTTGTCTAATCTTTCTAAAACCCTTCGGCTGATGTTCCAGTCCTTGATTCTGGGGCTTGGGGGGTATTTAGCTATTCAAAGCGAAATTACCCCGGGGATGATGATTGCAGGTTCGATTATTTTGGGACGTGCCCTGGCACCACTGGATCTAATGATTGGTTCTTGGAAAGGCTTTGGCCAGGCCAGAAGTGCGTATGGTCGTCTTGATGGCTTGTTTGAAGCCTATCCCGTCAAGCCCAAAAATATGGCATTGCCGGCTCCCGAAGGGAGGTTACAGGCGGAGAGTATTATGGTTATGCCCCCTGGTGCCAAAGCGCCTTCTGTAAAGGGGGTGTCGTTTTCTTTGGAAAAAGGGGATATGGTTGCGATTATCGGTCCCAGTGGAGCTGGTAAGTCCTCTTTGGCGCGGGCATTACTGGGGGTGTGGCCGTTGATGGCAGGGAAGGTTCGCCTGGATGGGGCAGATATTCATGCCTGGGATAAAGAGGATTTAGGGAAATATATTGGCTATCTGCCCCAGGATATAGAGTTGTTCAACGGCACGGTTAGTGAAAATATCGCCCGCTTTGGCGAGTTGGATCCTATTAAGGTGGTGGAAGCCGCTAAGCTGGCTGGTGTGCATGAGATGATTCTACGTCTTCCAAACGGGTACGATACTGTATTGCTGGGCAACGCAGGCGGGCTTTCTGGTGGACAGCGTCAGAGAATTGGCTTGGCACGAGCACTGTATGATGGTCCTAAACTGATTATTCTGGATGAACCGAACTCCAATTTGGATGATCAAGGTGAAAAGGCACTTGGCGAGGCGTTAGATCACCTCAAACAGGCCGGTATTACCGCTGTGTTGATATCACATCGCAAACAGATTCTTAAGCATGTTGACAAGGTGTTGCTAATGGCTCAGGGACAATTGCGTGGCTTTGGGCCTCGCGATGATGTATTGAGTGCGTTGCAAAATGGGCAGTTATCATTGAGTGATCAAAAGTAAAGGTTTATTAATGTCACAGGAATTAATTCAGGCTCAATCGGCAACCTCCCGGACAGACACAGTCCAATCCCTAGGAAAGCAGGATATTGAGAGTTTTTCAATTGTGGAGCAAAAGGCGTTGCCGTCGATAAGTAGTGAGCATCGCGGTTATACCCGTTTGGGATTGTTGATTCTCTTTGTTGTTTTTGTGGTGTTTGGTGGCTGGGCGGCCATTGCTCCCTTGAATAGTGCTTCGGTGGCGGCTGGCGAAGTGATGGTGGTTTCCAACAACCGTGTCGTGCAGCATTATGAAGGCGGAATGGTTTCTGAGATTCTGGTGCAAGAGGGGGATGAGGTATCTGCGGGTCAGGTTTTATTGCGTCTTTCTCCAACTCAGGCTCAGGCTGAGTTGTCGATGGTGCAATCTCGTTTAAATGAGGTTTTGGGGCTTGAGGCGCGTTTGAAGGCCGAAAGAGGTATGGCGGCTAAAATCGAGTTTCCGGTAGCATTATTGCAGTTTAAAGGGGATGCCCACGTAAATGAAGTTTTGCTTGGTCAGCAGGAGGTCTTTACTGCGCGCCAGGAGGCGCTGAACGGTGAGCTGCGAATTTACGCGCAACGCATTGAGGCATTGAAGGAACAGATTGGTGGTTTGACATCGGTTATCAGAACCCTTGATGAGCGCATTGCCTCTTATGCTCTTGAGGTGGCAGATTGGGAGGCGCTCTACCGCGAACAATTTGCCGACAAAATCCGCTTGCAGGAAATGCAGCGAGAATTGGCACGTTTAAAGGGGGAGCGTGATAGCCATCGTTCGGAAATCGCACGTCTTAAGGTCGAGATAGCGGAAACGGAATCTCAGCAGATTCTACAAAAGCAGCAATTTCTTGAAGAGGTGGTTTCTGAACTGAGAAAGGCGCAATCGGAAAAAGCCGATTTGGAATCCCGCAAGGTAGCGCTGGCTGACCGATTGCAGCGAATTGAAATTGTAGCACCGGTGGATGGGCGGGTTAACGGACTGACGGTATTTACAGTGGGTGAGGTGGTGCAACCTGGAAAAACATTGATGGAGGTCGTGCCTGCCTCGAAGGACTATGCTGTTCGTGCCAGAGTCTCTACAACAGATATTGATCGTGTTTACGCGGGTTTGATTGCAGATGTCCGGTTTTCCGCATTTAGCAGTCAAACTACTCATGTTATCGAGGGTAAAGTCATCAATGTGTCGGCGGATAAGTTTATCGATCAAAAAAGCGGGATGGAGTACTTTGAAGCCAAGGTCATCGTGACACCTGATGGTGTCAAACAGATGGAGAAGGATGGACTTTTCCTTTTGCCAGGTATGCCGGCTGAGGTCATGATCAAAACGGGTGAAAGAACCCTTTTGGATTATTTCTTGAAGCCCTTCAAGGATATGTTTGCCCGTTCATTTAATGAAGATTAATCTGGTCTCTGAAAACTTTATAATCTAAGGCGAGTTGGTTTTCGACTCGCCTTTTTTATTTGGGGAATGAAAGTATAGCTTTAGCTGGATTTATCAGCAGTTTTTTTGATTGGATAGGAAATTGAGCTCTATGGCGTTTAACAAGATTGATATCAAGCGCAGGCTGCCAGGTACTGTATGGTTGTTTCGCGTATTGGATTTGCTTCTGCCGGCGGGTGTGCTCTATGCAATAGTGATGGTGTTGGCGCTACCAATTACGCAGGCTTATGTGTGGTTGGCTGTCTTCGGTAGTGCATTTTTCTTAATCCTTGCGCAGCTATTTGGCGTTTACCGCGCATGGAAAGGGCATGAATTAGCACTTAGTTCGAAGCTCATTTTGAAGGCATGGTTTTTGGCCTGGACAGGCCTGATTATCGCGGCATTTCTTTTGCAGGAAAGTCACGAGTTGCCTAGACCAGTTATTTTAGCTTGGGCACTAGTGACGCCTGTCTTACTGATGGCGTATCGGTTGATAATGCAGTTGCTTTTGAATGGATTGAGTCAGAGGCGCGAGAACGTCAGGAATGTTGCGATTATAGGTGCTGGCAAGGTTGGGTTGACATTGGCAGAGCGTATCAATCGCAAGCCTGGATTGGGCTATAGAGTAATTGCCTTTTATGATGATAATCCCGAGCTGTGGGGACGCTTTCTCGGGCGGATTCCTGTACGAGAAGCTACCGAAAGACTGCAAGAAGAAATCGAGCAACTACGTATAAATGAGATTTATATCTGTTTGCCGTTACAGGAAGAAGCCAAAATCAAGCAGCTTTTGGATGTTTTAGCCAATACAACGGTCGTTGTTAAATTCGTACCTGATTTGTTTTCATTTGATTTGATGCATGCACGTTGGATTGATATAGACGGCATTCCAATTATTTCAGTTTTTGATACGCCATTGAATTCTTTGTCATCTAGAATAGTAAAGCGTATTGAAGATATTACATTGGCGTTTCTTTTTTTAATTTTGTTTAGTCCGTTATTGGTGATGATAGCCTTTGCAATCAAGTTTTCTTCAAGTGGTCCGGTTATATTTAAGCAGACACGTTATGGTCTAAATGGACAGCGTATTAATGTCTATAAATTCCGTTCAATGGTCTGCATGGAAAACAGCGAGCATATTCAGCAGGCTAGACTGAAGGATCCCCGAATTACACCCTTGGGGCGATTTCTCAGAAAAACCAGTCTGGATGAATTGCCGCAGTTTGTGAACGTACTGCAAGGTAAGATGTCTATAGTCGGACCACGTCCACATGCTGTGGCGCATAACGAGCAGTATCGCAAATTGGTGCCTAAGTATATGCAACGTCATTTGGTAAAGCCTGGTATCACTGGCTGGGCACAAGTGAATGGTTGGCGTGGTGAAACAGATACGATTGAAAAGATGGAAAAACGGGTAGAGTTTGATCTGCACTATATTAAAAATTGGTCAATATGGTTTGATGTTAAAATTATCTTTATGACTTTGTTCAAAGGCTTCTGGCATAAAAATGCGCGTTAAACGTTTCCTAAGCGTTGGGGGGAGAAAATGAAAAAAACATTGCAAGATTGGATCAAAGCAAACCCGGAAAAGGGCGCGCGCCGTGGCCGTACTAATCAGTTCGAGACCTATAAAGACGAATTGAAAGTGCTGTTGGAACAGGGCTATTCGGTGCAAAAGATCGCGCAGTATCTGGAAGAGATCGAGAAGGTCAAATTCAAGAAAAAGGATGGTCAGAATGTGACGACGGCGTTGGCCGCTTACTTGCGAGAACTGGCCAAAACTCACGGCATTAAGCGTGCCGGGCGAAGTGCCAAGGTGTAATGTTACGTAATACCGCTTATTTGTTTGTGCGACAGGCGTTTTCTTTGTTATGATGAAACAGCTATCTTATTGATAGTGAATGTTTTATTCATATGGAGAGAACGCTATGTTAAGTAAAACAATCAAGTTGGCCGTGGGCTTTTGGGCCCTTTGTGGGGTAGCACTGGCGGCGCCGGTGAATGTCAATACCGCCACGTCGCAGGAGATTTCCGCAGCATTAAGCGGCATCGGTCCGGCCAAAGCGGAGGCAATTTCGCAATACTGTCAGGCCAATACCTGCTCCAAGCCGGAAGACCTGTTGAACGTAAAAGGCATCGGCGAAAAGACGTTGGAGAAAATCAAAGCCGATCTACGGTTTGATCAGGACAAAACCTGAATTGGAAACGAGTTAAATGTTGAATTTAGCGAAAGCCGGCCTGTTGAGTTTCACAGGCCTTTTTTATTTGTGGCTGGGCGTTGTTCCGTCGGCATGGGCGTTTGATTCAGCCAAGCCGATTGAGCCATCGCTAGTCCTGCTGAATACCTATTCAGGCCAAGAAGAGGTGCAGGGCTGGCTGCTGAGCGAAAAGCTTGACGGCGTGCGCGCTTATTGGGACGGCAAGCATCTGATGAGTCGTCAGGGAAAGCGTTTTGTGGTGCCTGACTGGTTTACCGAGAACTTTCCGCCGTTTGAATTGGATGGCGAATTGTGGATGGGACGCGGGCAGTTTGAAAATACCGTGTCGATTGTCAATCAGCAACAGCCGCACAATGGCTGGCAGCAGCTAAGCTATCAGATTTTTGAGGTGCCGAACCAGGCGGGCGGATTGTTAGAACGTCTTGGCGTGTTGAAAATGTATTTACAGGTTTTTCCGGCGCCTTATCTGCATATTATCGAGCAAACCGCCGTCAGCGGCCGCGATGAGGTGGCTAACCATTTAAAAGAGATGATTGCGCATGGCGGCGAAGGGCTGGTGCTGCGTGATCCAAACACTCCCTATTATGCCGGGCGTTCCGCCAAAGCTCTAAAGGTCAAAGAAAAGCAGGATGCCGAATGTATTGTGCAAGGCTATACTCAAGGCGAAGGCAAGTATCAGGGACAGGTGGGGGCTTTGCTGTGTGAAATCGTTGCGGGACAATTTCCTGCGCTCAGAGACTCACAAAGGGTTGTGAAGCTCGGCAGTGGCTTGAGCGATCAAGAGCGCCGGGAGCCGCCGCCAAAAGGCACGCTGGTGACTTTTCAGTATATGGGATTGACCAAGAACGGTTTGCCGCGTTTTCCGGTTTATTGGCGAATCAGATCGGACAAAAGTTGGTAGCAATAAAAAAGCCTTGCTGAAGGTTTCTCCAGCAAGGCTTTTTTGCTTTTGAACAGGCCGGGTATCAGGATTAATACCCGGCCTGTTGAGTTTTTTACAAAGCGTTTTAGCCTTTCATAAAGGCGTCGATGCGGTCCAGTGCATTGACCAGATTTTCCATGCTGGTGGCAAAAGAGATGCGCAGGTGTCTGTCGGCACCGAAACCGGAGCCGGGTACCGCAGCGACCAGTTTCTCTTCCAGCAGTGCGGTGGCGAAGTCGGTATCGCTGGCGAAGCCTTTCATCTGCATGGCTTCGGAGATGTCCATAAACGCATAGAAAGCGCCGGCGGCACGGATGCATTTGAAACCGGGAATCTGGTTGACGCGTTCCACCACGAACTCATGACGTTTTTTGAACTCCACCAGCATGGTCTGAATGCATTCCTGCGAGCCGTTTAGCGCTTCTACCGAGGCAGCCTGCGAAATCGAGCAGGGGTTGGAGGTGCTTTGCGACTGAACCTTGCGCATGCCGGCAATCACTTCCACCGGACCGCCGGCATAACCGATACGCCAGCCGGTCATCGAGTAGGCTTTGGATACGCCGTTCAGCACCACCGTGCGGTCGTATAGCTCCGGACACACTTCCAGAATATTGGTGAAAGGGGTGTCGGTCAGCAGAATGTGCTCGTACATGTCGTCAGAGGCGATGACGATTTGCGGATGCTGTTTCAACACCTCACCCAACGCCTGCAGTTCGTCGGCCGTGTACACCGCACCGGTCGGGTTGGATGGGCTGTTGATGACCACGATTTTGGTTTTCGGGGTGATTGCCGCCGCCAACTGCGCCGGAGTGATTTTGAAACCTTGCGCAATCCCCGCTTCGATAATCACCGGCTCGCCGCCGGCCAACAGGGCCATATCGGGATAGGATACCCAGTAAGGCGCGGGAATAATCACTTCGTCGCCATCGTTGAGCACGGCCTGACACAGGTTGAAGAAACTCTGCTTGCCGCCGGACGAGACCAGAATCTGGTTGGCGGCGTAATCGATGTTATTGTCGCGTTTGAACTTGGCGATAATCGCTTCTTTCAGCTCAGGCGTGCCGTCCACGGCAGTGTAGCGCGTTTGCCCGGATTGAATGGCTTTGATCCCCGCGGCTTTGATGTGCTCCGGCGTATCGAAGTCAGGTTCCCCGGCACCTAGGCTGATGATGTCTTTGCCGGCGCGTTTCAGCTCGGCGGCTTTGGCGGTAATAACTAGAGTCAGGGAAGGTTTTACTCGGTTGACGCGATCAGCTAGGGGTACCATGTAATGTTTCTCTCGAAAAAAGGTGAGCTATAATAGACAACGTTTTTTTCATGTGCAGCCGGTTTTGACCGTTTTGTGACGATTTGCGACCGATTGACGCGATAATTTTCATAAAGCTGTCATTTTACTGGATTTTAGGGTCGGATTTAAAGGGTTTATTGTGGCAAAAAGGTTTGAATTGGTGTCCCACTATCAGCCGTCCGGTGACCAGCCGACGGCGATTGCCGAATTGGTGGAAGGACTGGAGCACGGCGAGGCGTTTCAGACCCTGCTGGGCGTGACCGGTTCGGGCAAGACCTTTACGGTGGCCAACGTCATTCAGCAGGTGCAAAGACCCACGATTATCCTGGCCCACAACAAAACCCTGGCCGCCCAGCTTTACGGCGAGATGAAGGGCTTCTTCCCCAAAAACGCGGTGGAATATTTCGTCTCCTACTACGACTACTACCAGCCCGAAGCCTATGTTCCGGCTTCCGACACCTATATCGCCAAAGACTCCTCCGTCAACGAGCAGATCGAGCAGCTGCGTTTGTCGGCCACCAAAGCGCTGCTGGAGCGCGAGGACGTGATTCTGATCGCCACGGTTTCCGCCATTTACGGTCTGGGCGACCCGGAAATGTACCTCAAGATGATCCTGCAGGTGCGCCTGGGCGATCGCCTTTCGCAGCGCGATATTCTCGCGCGGCTGACCTCGATGCAATATAACCGCAACGATATCGAGCTGTGGCGCGGCACCTTCCGCGTGCGCGGCGATGTCATCGACATTTTCCCGGCGGAAGCCGAGGAAGTTGCGGTGCGTATCGAGCTGTTTGATGATGAGGTCGAGAGCATCGCCTGGTTCGATCCGTTGACTGGCGAGGTCGTCAGCCGGCCCACACGGGTGACGGTCTACCCCAAATCGCACTATGTGACGCCGCGCGAGCGCGTGCTGGAGACGGTCGAGAAGGTCAAGGTCGAACTCAAAGAGCGTTTGGAGCAGTTACGCTCCATGAGCAAACTGGTGGAGGCGCAGCGCTTGGAAGAACGCACCAAGCTCGACATCGAGATGATGCTGGAGCTGGGCTACTGCACCGGCATCGAAAACTACTCGCGTTATCTGTCGGGGCGTGATGCCGGTATGCCGCCGCCGACCCTGATGGACTATTTCCCTAAAAACTCGTTGCTGGTGGTGGACGAGAGCCATGTGACCATTCCGCAGGTGGGCGGCATGTACAAGGGCGACCGTTCGCGCAAGGAGAATCTGGTGACTTACGGTTTCCGTCTGCCCTCAGCGCTGGATAACCGTCCGTTGATGTTCGAGGAGTTTGAGCGTCTGATGCCGCAGACCATTCTGGTATCGGCCACGCCGGGCAAATACGAGGCGGAGCACTGCTCCAAGGTGGTCGAGCAGGTGGTGCGCCCGACCGGCCTGTTGGATCCGGAAATCGAAGTGCGTCCGGCATTGACGCAGGTGGACGACCTGTTGGGCGAAATCAAACAGCGCGTGGAGCTGAACCAGCGCATTCTGGTGACCACGCTCACCAAACGCATGGCGGAGAACCTCACCGAATATCTGGAAGACCATCAGGTGCGCGTGCGCTATCTGCACTCCGATATCGATACAGTGGAGCGTATCGAGATTATCCGCGATTTGCGTTTGGGCGAGTTCGACGTGCTGGTGGGCATCAACCTGTTGCGGGAAGGATTGGATATTCCCGAGGTGGCGCTGGTGGCGATTCTGGACGCCGACAAGGAAGGTTTTCTGCGTTCCGACCGCTCGTTGATTCAGACCATCGGCCGTGCGGCGCGTAACGTTAGCGGCAAGGCGATTCTGTATGCCGACAAAATCACGCGCTCGATGAGAACGGCGATTGACGAAACCGAACGCCGCCGCGCCAAACAGATCGCGCATAACGAGCGCATGGGCATCGTGCCGCAGGCGTTGAACAAGAAAATCAGCGATATCCTCGACGATTCGCCTTATGCGTCCAAGGCGGGACGCGGCGCGGCGGCGAAGAAGGCGGCGGAGAAAGAGGGCGGCTATCATCCCGAATTTGCGCACCTCACCCCGGCCGAACTGGCGGCACAGATCAAAAAGCTGGAAAAGGCCATGTACAAAGCGGCCAAGGAGTTGGATTTTGAGGAAGCGGCGGTGCTGCGCGACCAGCTCAAGCAGCTCAAAGGTAAAATGGTCGGTGTGGGCGATATGGGCGTTTAGAAGATCCTGCGGTTTTTCGGGGCTGAAAAAACTGAACAGGCCGGGTAGAGTGTGCTTTACCCGGCCTGTTCAGTTTTAAATCGGAAACATTTTCAGCGAGAAAGAAAACTCAGTATTCCAGATCGTCCTGTACACGGAAACCGCGTTGACCGCTAACCGAGATAATTTCCTCTTCGGCGATTTTGGGAAGCGGCAGTTTACTTTCCAGTTTGATTTTAAGACGCAGGTTGTTCATGGAGTCGGCATTGCGCAGCGCCTCTTCGTAGCTGATTTTGCCGGCTTCGTAGAGGTCGAACAGCGCCTTGTCGAAGGTCTGCATATATTGGTCTTCGGAATCTTCCATGAGCTTCTTGATGCCGGAAATATCGGCTTTGAAAATCAGATCCTGCATACGCGGGGTGTTGATCATGACCTCCACCGCGGCGACGCGTCCGCCGTCGAGGCTTGGGATCAGACGTTGCGAGACGATGCAGCGCAGGTTCAACGACAGATCCATCAATACGTGGTTACGCTGAATCGGCGGGAAGAAGTTGATGATACGGTCCAGCGCCTGGTTGGTGTTGTTGGCGTGCAGGGTGGACATACACAGGTGACCGGTTTCGGCGAAGGCCACGGCGTGATCCATGGTGTCGTCGGAGCGGATCTCCCCGATGAGGATGACGTCCGGCGCCTGACGCAAGGTGTTTTTCAGGGCCGAATCGTAGGAGTCGGTATCCACGCCGACCTCACGCTGGGTGACGATGCATTTTTTGTGGGAGTGCACGAATTCGATCGGGTCTTCGATGGTGATGATGTGACCGTCGGAGTGCTCGTTACGCAGGTCGACCAAGCTCGCCAGCGTCGTGGATTTACCCGAGCCGGTTCCCCCCACCACCAGAAACAGACCGCGCTTGCTCATCACCAACTCTTTGAGAACCGGCGGCAGATGCAGGCTGTCAAACGTCGGAATGTTGGTGATTACCGAGCGGATAACCATGCCCGGCGTGCCGCGCTGCATAAAGACGTTGACACGATAACGCGCCTTGCCGTGGATGTGATAGGCAAAGTTACATTCGTTGGTGTTCTGGAAAAGCGCCAGCTGTTCGGAGTTCATAATGGCGTAAGCCAATTCCTTGGTCATGGTCGGCGTCAGTTTCTCTTCGGTGATATTGACCAGCACCCCGTCCTTTTTCATGACCGCCGTGCGGCCGGCGGTGATGAAAAGGTCAGAAGCCCCTTGTTCCGCGAAATAGATGAGTAGTTTATGCAGGTCTTCTTTAATGGCGTCCGACATGGGAAATCTCCTCTGATATTGCCTTTATGGAATGAAACGGCAATTTCGTTTTTAACTCATGAAAGTGTCTTTGTTAACCGCCTTGGTTTGCGCGGTTTCCAGGGTGATTTTGCGTTCGTTGACCAGGCGTTTCAAATCCTGATCGAGTGTCTGCATACCCAGCTGGTTCGAGGTCTGAATCACCGAGTACATCTGCGCCACCTTGTCTTCACGAATCAGGTTTTTGATGGCCGCGGTGCCGATCATGATCTCGTGCGCGGCGATACGTCCGCCTTCGACGCGTTTCAACAGGGTCTGTGAAATAACCGCTTTCAGCGATTCGGAGAGCATGGCGCGCACCATCGCTTTCTCGTTGGCGGGGAAAACGTCGATGATACGGTCGATGGTCTTGGCCGCCGAGCTGGTGTGCAGGGTACCGAATACCAGGTGACCGGTTTCCGCCGCCGTCAGCGCCAGACGGATAGTTTCCAAATCACGCATCTCGCCGACGAGGATGATGTCGGGGTCTTCACGCAGTGCCGAGCGCAGGGCGTTGGAGAAACTGTGGGTATCGCGATGCACTTCACGCTGGTTTACCAGCGAGCGTTTGGATTGGTGCACGAATTCGATCGGGTCTTCAATGGTCAGAATATGGGCGTTCTTGCGCTCGTTCAGGTAGTTCACCATCGCCGCCAGCGTGGTGGATTTACCCGAACCGGTTGGCCCGGTGACCAGCACGATACCGCGCGGCGTGTCGGCAATGCTTTTGAAAATTTCCGGTGCCTTGAGGTCTTCCAACGTCAGGATTACGCTGGGAATGGTACGGAACACCGCACCCAAGCCGCGGCTTTGTCGAAAGACGTTGGTACGGAAGCGCGCGACATGAGGCAGTTCAAACGAGAAGTCGAGCTCATAGTGCTCTTCAAAATTCTTGCGCTGCTCGTCGTTCATGATGTCATAAATCATTTTCTGCGCCAGTTCGGGCTCCAGTGCGGCGGTGTCGAGACGTTTGACATCGCCGTCAATACGGATCATGGGGGGGAGACCGGCGGAAATATGGAGGTCGGATGCACCTTGTTTGGCGCTGAATTCTAAAAGCTGGGTAATATCCATGCGGGGTTCCTCAAACGACAAGGCTTAACTGAGTAAGATTCATTATAGTGAAGAATTTTTTCAAAAATAAACAATTCTTGCGAATTTATTGAGGTTTTGCCCGCGTGGGCCGAGAAGTGCGCGATGAACCGCGGACGAGCCGTGCTAAAGCCGGCTCCCGGATGGCGTCCCGCTAAAACGGTTGTTGGTCAGGCGGCGCTTGCCGGTACCAGCGTAGACGGCGGATTGCGGGCCAGAAGCGTGGTGAGCTCATTGACCGGCAGCGGTTTGCTGAACAGAAAACCTTGAAAGTGTGCGCACTGTAACTCTTTTAAGACCTCAAGCTGAATGGCGGTTTCCACCCCTTCGGCGACAACATTGACGTTGAGGGCTTTGGCGATGCTGATAATCGATTTGATAACGCGGCAAGACTTTTCGCAGCGTTGATTGAGCTTGCTGACAAAGCTTTGATCGATTTTGATTTCGTCGAACTCCAGTTCTGTCAGATAGGACAACGAAGAGTAGCCCGTGCCGAAGTCGTCAATTGAAACCTTGAAGCCGAGGGTTTTGATTTCCGCCAATCGCTGTTTGAAGGCGTCGATATCGTGGATAAAGGAGCTTTCTGTGACTTCAAGTTTGATGCGTTGTGCAACCCAGGGCGTCCGCTCGATCTCATTTTGGAGAAAGGTCACGAGATCGGCGGCCATAATGCATTTGGGACTGAAATTGACGGACAGGCTGCGGTACTGGGTGAGCAAACCGCCTTCGTCCAGGGCGTGCAGTTGCGCGACCGCCTGCTTGAAAACCCAGCGGTTGATGGTAATGATATCGTCGGTTTTTTCGGCCAAAGGAATGAACAGGCCGGGTGAAACCAGCTTGCCGTTATGTTTCCAGCGAATCAGGGCTTCGCCGCCGGTGACCCGGCCGCAGGCATCAAATTGCGGCTGGTGGTGCAGCTCGAATTCGTCCAGCTTCTGAATGGCGTGGTTGAGCGCAACCTCCAGTTTGTGGCTCTCATCGACCGCGCGTTGCAGTGCGCTGGAGTAGAATTCGTAGCACTCTTTTTTATCCCGCGACTTTTGCGAGGCGATCAGGGCATGATGCAGCATGGCCTCGGCATCCAGCGAGCTGGCATCGTAGGCGTCCGGAAAGGTGCAGATGCCGATTTCCGGATAGAGGTTGAAAAATTCGTCCTCTTCATCGATCGCCAAGGGGTAATGTCTGGTCAGTTCCACCACAGAGCGTGCGATCTGGGTGGCGGTTTTGAGTCCGGCTGTTCTGGGCACATTGAGTATGCAAATGCCAAACCCGGAGCCGGTGATCCGGCCGAGGAAATATTGGTAGCCGGCCAGTGTATGCTCAACATCATGTAGCACTTTCAGTATGACGGTGTCGACAAAGGCGTTGCCGTAATGCGCCTCCATTTTTTCCAGAAAGCCGAGACGCAGATAAAACAGCAGACCTTTCTGTCTGTTTTGCTGGTGGCTTTGGATGGTCTGGTCGAGTTTCCGGGTGAAATAGTCGCGATTGGCAATCCCGGTTTGCGAATCAAAACGCGCCAGAAAACGCAGTTTCTGTTCGTTGGCCTTGGCGGCGGAAATATCGATAAAAGAGGAGACATAGTGCGTGACTTGCCCTTCGTTATCGTGCAGCGTTGAGATTCTCATGTACTCGGTGAAATAGTGGCCGCTTTTGTGGCGGTTGGTGATTTCGCCGGCCCAGCAGCCGCTTGTCTGCAAGCTTTGCCACATGTTCTCATAGAAGGTCTGGTCGTGTGCGCCCGAACTTAAAATCCGCGGTGTCTGTCCCAGAACGTCGGCCTCGCTGTAGCCGGTGACCCGGGTAAAGGCTTCATTGACTTTGATGATGCGCAGGGCGGCATCGGTGATTAAAACGGGGTCGCCCGTTTCAACGACCTTGCTGGAAATCTTGAGTTCCTCTGCCAGTCGGGCTTGATCGGTGATGTTGACCCCGGTGGCGATCACGTACTCAATCTCGTCGTGCTCATCGGTAATCACCGTATTGTGCCACTTCACAAGCAGGGGGTTACCCTCTTTGGTTAGCCAATGATGCTCGACATTTTGCACGGTTCGTTTTTTGAGCAGGCTTTTAAACAGGCGTTCTACCTTGTCTTGCTCTTTTGCGGGGACGAAGTCGGACCAGTGGTATCGGCCCACGACCTCTTCCGGATCGTAATGTGTGAACGCCACGGCCGCGGCGTTCATGGCGCGGACGATACCGTCCTTGTCCAATACAATGACGAGACTGTCAACGGTGTGTAACACGGTTTCGACAAGTTGTGGGTTTTGACAGATCGATTGCAGCATAAGGGACTTAAGGACTCATTTACTGATTGGCACGATAGATAATTTTTGTGCGAAATCATACAAAAAGTGAATGCCGATAATGGTCAAAATAAACTGCGATTTATTACCAAAAGTTGCAAACGGGCGTCTGCTTCTGCTATTGGTGTTGGGGAAAGTGGATAAGGGCGCGAGGGAGGGTTGGCGGCGGGTGCGGGTCAGCTGCGGGCAATCCGGCTCACCAACAGGTAGCCTTCATTGCGGTAGGCTTTGATGATTAAGGATTGCTGGGTTTCATCCTTTATTTTTTTGCGCAGGCGGGAAATCAACGTGCTGATGACTTTCTCGTAGCTGTCGTAGGCTTCACGGTTGAGTTTCTGCGCAAGCCATTCGCTGGAAGCCGGTTTGCCGTTGTGCGACAACAACAGGTCAAGTAGTTTGAACTCGCTGGGGGTAAGGCGCACTTTAATCTGATGGTTAAAGTCCAAGCTCCATGATTGCGAATTCAATGTCCAAAGTGGTTCTTCTGTCTGTTCGGCCAGCAGCGGAGCGACTTGGCTTTGCTGCAGGCGTTGGTGCAGGCGGATCACCGACGCCTTGAGAAACGGCAGGTCAACCGGCTTTTCCAGATAAATATCCGCACCGCGTGTCAAGGCCTCCACCTTATCGCCGGAGGCGTCGGAACCGGAAAGCATGATAATGCCGATTTGCGAATCCGTGCGGAAGTGGCTAATCAGGTCGAGTCCGGAAGCGTCCGGCAGCGTGATGTCCAAAATGACGATGTCGGGTGCAAACTCTTCAAACAGGGCAATGGCCTGGCTGCCGAGGCTGGAAAAACGCGGCGTGAACTGCGGCGTTTTCTGGAAAAAAAGCTGCAATAAATGCTGGGTGTGGGCATCGTCCTCAACAATCAAAAGCTTAATGGTGTGGTGTTCGGTATTTAGAGGCATAAGTTTTTTACGTTGAAAGGACACGCGTTGCTGTAGCGTACCCGGTAGCATTTAAAAGCGTTGTGCGGATAGATGAATTGAGTTTGATTTTAACAGACGCCGGTTAACACGGAAATGCGCATAAATGAGGCGTCCCCTTAAAGCATTGCCGTAAGAGGGGACGTCAACGGGGCTTAGCTCTGTGAGGTGTTTTCTGCTTCCTGCTGGCGACGTTCGGCGTTTCTGCGTTCCGCGTTGCGGCGCTCGATAGCCTCCCAATCGATATTGTTACAGGCTTCGCAGGGCGCTTCCAGAACTTTAAGGGCGACCAGCAGCGAGTGGATTTTGCAGCCGACACAGAAGCCCAGCACGGTTTCCAGCCACATAAAGCCGAAGCAAATCCACACCAGATACAGCGGAATCCAATAAGGCATGTAGTTGTAAGTTGTTGGAATGGACGTAGCAAGCACGGCGTTCAACCAGTTGGCGAGGACTTCCGGATTGAAAAAAGCCAGACAGGCGATGATGAACGTCGATCCCAGCGTCCAGGCGAAACGTTTCGGCAACAAGGGTTTCCAAACGGCAGGGTGGCGTCTGGCGAGGAAGCTGGCAATCAAGATTGTCGGCGACAGGCGCGATGTCGCCACAAACATGCCGGCGAACATTTCAAACAGCGCATACCACAGCACCCAGGTCTGGATGGTATAGTCATAGGTGCGTCTGACCGCTTCAACCGAATAGATAATCTGGTCGTCCCAGTTCATCTCATAGGTATCCACGGCGGTGTTGCCGTCCACCACCCAGTTCGAACCGTAGACCACGTCAATCAGTGTATAAAGCATGTAGATGGGAATAAACAGCAGGAATCCGGCACGGATACGCACGGCGGTGTCGTTGATATATGGGGTCTGTTCCTTGGGATCGCGGAACCAGAGATTTTTAAAAGTGTCTTGAATGGCGTTGAACATGTAACATTCCCCCCGTTGGAATTGTGCTGTTCAAAGTATCATGGAATGGTTATATAAGAAAAATCCGATGTGTTTATATGCTTATAAAATCGCTTAGTGTAATAGTGGGTTTTTTTAAATCTTAACAAAACTTTATCATAGGCCACGCAAGAAAACGCGCACGAAAAAGAGGGTTGAGTTAAAACCCGATTTTATGGACGGTGGGTTCGATGCCTTGGGCTTTGTAGGCTTTATAGCGCTCGCGTCCCATTTGCACCAGATAGTCGGTTTGATCGAGGATTTCGATAGTGCGTTGGTAACGGCTGAATTCCTGCGGAAATTGCGGGTGCAGATTGACGAGCACATCCTCACAAGGTTTGGGAATATGCTCGCCGTAGAGTTGGATCGGGGCCGCCACTTGGCGCGCTACGCTATGCACAATAAAACTTTGCGGCTGGGTGTCCCACAAAGTCAGGTCATAGCGTTGCGCCTCGTGTTCGTTTTCAAAACGCACATCAGCCCGGCGTTGTTCGTTTTGAATTTTTTGCAGCAGTTTGCTCAGAAAACGTTCGCGCTTTTGCGGTTCGGTGCTGTTAAGCACATAAAAGAGCACGTCTTGCGACGCGGCTGTTTGCAGGGTTTGAACGTTTTCTGTCATTGCCGCCGACCTCAATGATTATTGGATTTGATCCAACAGGAACTGCACAATGGTCGGCACCGGGCGACCGGTTGCCCCCTTATTGGCTCCGCTGACCCACGCCGTGCCGGCAATGTCCAGGTGCGCCCAGGAAACCTCTTTGGTAAAGCGCGCCAGAAACTGCGCGGCGGTGATGCTGCCGCCGGCACGGCCGCCGATATTGGCCATGTCGGCAAAGTTGGATTTCAACTGCTCGTCCCACTCTTCGCCCAGCGGCATCTGCCAGACGCGGTCGTAGGTTTTTTGCCCGGCGGCGATCAGGGCATCGGCCAATGTTTGGTCATTGGCCATCAAGCCGGAAACGTGGTGACCCAAGGCGATAATGCAGGCGCCGGTCAAGGTCGCCATATCGACGATTTTGCAAGGCTTGTAGGTTTGCTGGGTGTAAGTCAGCGCGTCGCACAGAATCAGGCGGCCTTCGGCGTCGGTGTTGAGGATTTCGATGGTTTGGCCTGACAAGGAGGTGACCACGTCGCCCGGTTTGATGGCATTGCCGGACGGCATGTTTTCGGTGGCGGGAATCACGCCGACCACATTCATCTTGGGTTTAAGCTCGCCCAACGCCTTGAACACACCCAGCACCGCCGCCGCGCCGCCCATATCGTATTTCATCTCGTCCATGTCGGCACCCGGCTTCAAAGAGATACCGCCGGTGTCGAAAGTCACGCCTTTACCGACCAGGGCAATCGGGGCTTCATCGCTGCCGCCCTGATAAGAGAGGCAAATCATCTTAGGCGGAGTCTGGCTGCCTTGCGCGACCGCCATAAACGACCCCATGCCCATTTCGATCATCTCTTCGCGATCCAGAATATGGGTCTCAAAACCGTAAGTGCTGCCCAGCTCTTTGGCGGTGTTGGCCAGATGCGTCGGGGTGCAGAAGTTGCTCGGCATGTTCGCCAGATCCTGCGTCAGCGCCATACCGATCGCGGTGGCCTGGCCTTGCGTCATGGCGGCTTCGTTGGTTGGGTTGGCTTCGGCGGCAAAGACCATCGCGTTCAGTTTAGGGTCTTTGGCATGGTGCTCGCCGCGGCTTTCGTGGGCATAGTCGTAGCAGCTTTGCTGGAACACCTGCGCGTTCTGGCGAATCGCCCAGGGCAGGTCGAAGCCGTTGGGCTGGACTTGCGCCAACAGGTTCAGGGCCGTTTGCGCGCCGCTGTTTTCAATCGCCGTGGCAGCCGCTTTAAGCGCGCTTAAATAGGCTTTAACCGAGAGTTTTTCGGCCTCCCCCAAGCCGACCAGCAGAATACGTTTGGGGCCGGTGCCGGTTTGCACCAGCAGCAGCGTTTTGCCGGGTTTGGCGCTGAAGTCGCCGCTGTCGACCAGCTGGCTGACCTGATCCTGTAGGTCGGCCTGAAAGTCGCTGACGCTCTGATCCAGCGTGCCGTCGGCGAATACCGGAGCAATCAGCGTGTCGAAATGTTGGGCGTGGGCATTCAAGCTAAAAGAGAGTCGTTTCATGGAAAAGCCTTTGTTTAAAAACCGTTTGGGGTGCGTTGTTTTGTATAATGCGTTAAATGTCTGCTACCCGGCCTGTTGAGTTTTTGCGGTAAAAATCCGGCAAAAACCCTTAGGCGTTGGCGGGGACGGAATTTCACCATTTTAATGATTTTGGAGCCGTTTTGTAACGGAATTACGGGGTTTTTAGCGTTTGCGTATTCTCGATAAGTATCTGTTGAAAGAGCTGGCCGCCACCTTTGCGGCGGTGCTGGCGGTATTGCTGCTGATTACCTTCGGCACCGAGACCACCAAACTGCTGGCGCTGGCGGTGGAAGGCAAATTGCCGGCCTCGATTGTGTTTCAGGTGTTGCTGCTTAAAATCCCGCCGGCGCTGGAGGTGATTCTGCCGCTGGTGGCGTTGTTGGCGGTAATGCTGGCGGTGGGGCGTCTGTATCAGGATCACGAAATGGTGGTGCTGAACAGCTGCGGCGTGGCGCCGCGCTATTTTCAGAAGGTGCTGTTTTGGTTTCTGTTGCCGCTGGTGCTGCTGACGGGTTGGATTACGCTGGTGGTCACCCCGTGGAGTTATCAGCAGGAAACGCAGCTGGTGCGTGAGGCGCAGAGCAGTGCGCCGTTTGCCGGGCTGGTGTCCGGCAAGTTCAATACCCTGCCCAACAATAAAGGGGTGTTGTATGCCAAACAGATTGACGCCGAAGGGCAGATGAAAGAGGTCTGGATTCAATACCGCGACACCCAGCGCGATCTGGTGTTGAGCGCGCCTTTGGGGCGGTTTGAATGGATTAATAATCGTCTGGCGCTGGTGTTGCTGAACGGCAAAAGTTATGAAGGGCTGCACGGCGGCAGCGAAACGCTGACGGTGCAGCATTTCGAGCGTTTCGAAGGCTATTTGCCGGAAATCGAGGCGGCCGCCCAGCAGAAAACCAAAGCCGTCTGGGCTCCGACCGCGACGCTGTGGGCCTCGGGAACCGCCGAGGACATGGCGTTGCTGCAATGGCGAGTGGCGGTGCCGTTGAGTATTCTGGTACTGGGACTGCTGGGGCTGAAGTTGAGCAAAACCGGCCCGCGTGAAGGGCGTTTCGCCAAGCTGTTTATCGCGATTGTGCTCTATGTGGTCTATACCCAGCTGCTGGTGACATTGCGTGACGGCGTCAGCAACGGCGGCATTCCGTTGGCTGTGGGCCTGTGGCCGGTACCGCTGGCGTTTCTGCTTTACGCGCTGTGGCAGCCCGGTAAACCAAAACGCGCTGTGCTGGGGCGCTCAAAAAGAGGAGCCAAGGCATGAACCGCATAGAACGCTATTTGGGGAGCGTGGTGTTTGGCCACACCTTGTTGGTGTGGCTGGTGCTGCTGGTGATTCTCGGCTTTTCGGAGTTTATGATTCAGCTCGGCAAGCTGGATGAAACCTATACGCTTGCCAAAGGGGCGCTTTATACGCTGTTGAAACTGCCGGTGTACGGTTACGAGATTTTTCCGGTGGCCCTGCTGATCGGCACTTTGATGGGATTGGGCGGTTTGGCCAACCAATCGGAGTTGACGGTATTGCGCGTGACCGGCTGGTCAGTCGGACGCATTCTGTTGGGCGTGCTCAAAACGGCGTTGCTGATGTGGCTGGTGGTGGCCATGATGGGCGAGTGGCTGGCGCCGCAGAGTGAAACCTATGCCAAGAAGCTGCGCAGCGAAGCCTTGCAGCAGGGCTTTTCCATCGGCAGCGGCAGCGGTTTCTGGCTGAAAGACCCGCAGCGTTTCATTCATGTGAAGCAGGCGGTCTCTCCCACGGAGTTGCGTAACGTGACCATTTATGAGCAGAAAAACGGCGACATCTCGCAGGTCTGGCAGGCTAAAAAGGCGGTGTTCGAGAACGGAGGCTGGCAGTTGCAAGCCGTTAATCAACAGGCGTTATCTTTTGCTGTCACACAACCTCAGGGTATTACGGCAGGCGAAGTCGCCTGGCCGCCACGCCTGCAGTGGCAGCAGCAAACGCTGAAAACCCTGCCGTTGGATTTTCCGCTGCAGCCCGAGGTGCTGGAGAGCCTGAATATCGAGAGCCGTTATATGAGCTTGTGGGGCTTGCGCGGTTATATCGGGTTTTTGCAGGACAATGATCTGGATGCGTCCGAATATCAGTTGGCATTTTGGCGCAAGCTGGCCATGCCGTTGGTGGTGATCGGTTTGATTGCGATTGTCTTTCCGCTGATTTTCGGTTCGCAACGTCAGGTGAGTATGGGGCAGCGTGTGTTTGTGGGGATTTTGATCGGCATGGGCTTTCATCTGCTCAATCAGATGTTTGGCAATCTCAGTATCGTTTACCACCTGCCGGCCGTTGTCGGGGCCTTTTTGCCCGCGGTGACGGTGATTGCCCTGGCCGTCTTGTGGTTAAAGCGCGTGCGCTGAAAACCTTCGCAAAAACTCAACAGGCCGGGTCGCTTTGCTGTTACCCGGCCTGTTCAGCCGGTCTGTTGTGTTTATTCGGCGACTAACTGTTCCATTTTGTAAACGCCTGCTTTGCCGCCGAGGGTTTCGGCCAGAAACGGCAGGGCGGTTTGCATCTCCTTCCATAAAGTCCACGGCGGATTCACCACAATCATGCCGCTGGAGGTCATGCCGCGTCCGGCGGTGTCGGCCTGCAGACCGAGTTCAAACACCTGGATATTGCGGATGCCGCTGGTCTGTATCGCCTTGAGCATTCTGTCGATCTGCTTGCGCTGCACCACCGGATACCAGATAGCGTAAGTGCCGGTAGCAAAACGTTTGTGGCACGCCTTTAACACTTCAACCACACGGTCATAGTCGCTTTTGATTTCATACGGCGGGTCAATCAGGACCAAGCCACGGCGTTCTCTGGGCGGCATGGCGGCAATCGCGCTTTGAAAGCCGTCCTGATTGAAGACTTTAATACGGCGGTCGCCCTTGAAATTGCCCGCCAAGGTTTGGTGTTCGCGCGGATGCAGTTCGCACAGCGTGAGACGGTCGTATTCGCCGAGCAGATGCGCGGCAAACCACGGCGAACCTGGGTAGTGGCTGAGTGCCGACCCGGCCTGTTGAGTTTTGTTTTCGGCCTGAAAGCCGCGCACGGTTTGCACGTACTGCGCCACGCTTTCGGGCAGGTTGGCCTGTTCCCACAGTTTGCCGATGCCGTTTTCGTATTCGCGGTTCTTTTGCGCTTCACTCTGATTCAAACTGAAACCACCCGGTCCGGAATGGGTGTCCAGATAAAACAGCGGTTTGGGTTTTTGGGTCAGATAGTTCAGCGTGTGAACCAGAATGGTGTGCTTGAGCACATCGGCAAAATTGCCGGCGTGGAAAGAGTGCAGGTAGCTGAGCATAGTTTTACCGTGGTTGCGTGGAGCGTTTAAGGGCGCGGTGCGCTTAAAACCGGCATTATAACGGTTTTAAACGCCGTTTTAGTGATTTAGATTTTCACTGTCAAAGCCGTTGGCATGGCGTTTTAGAAACTCTGTCATCGCCGCGCTGTCGAGCGGACAGCTGAAGAGATAGCCTTGCAGTTCGTCACAGTCGCGCGCTTTCAACAGCGCCAGTTGTTCGGGGGTTTCGACGCCTTCGGCGATGGTCTTGAGATTCAAGCTTTTCGCCAGACTGATAATCGCCTCAACAATCGCCAGGTCCTCGACATCCACCGTCAAGTCGCGTACAAAAGACTGGTCGATTTTGAGTTTGGTGGCATGGAAACGCTTCAGATAACTTAACGAGGAGTAGCCGGTGCCGAAATCGTCGATGGCGATTTTGATGCCTTTGTGCGTCAGTTGTTCAAAGATTTTAATGGCGCTTTCCGGGTTGGACATGGTGACGCTTTCAGTCAGTTCGATTTCCAGATGCTCGGGGGAGACGCCGCTCTCCTCGAGCGCCTTGAAAATCTGCTTGGGCAAATCGGGCTGGCGCAGCTGCACGGCCGACAGGTTGACGGCGATGACAAAGGGTTCGATTCCTTGCGATAGCCAGGCTTTGTGCTGTTGGAGCGCGGTTTGCAGAATCCATTCGCCTAGCGCAATAATCTGGCCGCTGTGTTCGGCCACCGGAATGAATTCCATCGGCGAGATGGCACCCATTTGCGGATGGTGCCAGCGCAACAGCGCTTCGACCCCGATGATTTTATGGCTCTGGGCATCTATCTGCGGCTGATAATGCAGTGACATTTCGTTGCGTTCAACCGCCTGGCGCAGGGCGCTTTCGATTTGCATCAGGCGTGAGGCGTGGGCCTGCATCTGCGGGGTAAAGAAGCGGTAGTTGTTACGCCCGTCATGCTTGGCTTGATACATGGCGGCATCGGCGTTCTTTAGCAATGTATAAGCGTCGTTACCGTCCTGCGGATAGGTGACAATGCCGATGGAGGGGGTGATAAAGAGGTCGTAATGCTCGACTTCCACTTTCTGGGCAACCGCCTCGACCATCTTTTGAGCCACGTGGGCGGCGCCGTTTTCATCGGTGTCCGGCAGTATCACGATAAACTCGTCGCCGCCTTGACGCGCCAGGGTGTCTTCGGCACGCAGCACCTGCGACATGCGAGCGCTGATTTCTACCAGCAATTCATCGCCGATATGGTGTCCCAGGGTGTCGTTGACGTTCTTGAAGTGATCCAGGTCAATGAACAGCAGAGCCACTGCGCGCCCGCTGCGTTCGGCGACTTTGAGACTCTGCTGCAGACGGTCCATCAGCAGCTGGCGGTTGGCCAGGCCGGTCAGCGGGTCGTTGTGTGCCAGCCGCTGTATTTTCTCTTCGGAGGCTTTGACCGCGGAAATGTCGGTGAACATGGCGACATATTCGGTGACCTCGCCTTTGCTGTTGGTGCCGCAGCTGATGGAGAGCCATTCGGGGAAGATTTCGCCGTTTTTGCGGCGGTTCCAGACCTCTCCCTGCCAGAAGCCCTGTTTTTTGATGGTTGTCCACATCTCATCGTAGAACGCTTTGGTATGTCTTCCCGATGCCAGTAGATGCGGGGTTTTGCCCTGGATTTCCTCGAGGGTATAGCCGCTGATTTGCGTGAAGGCCTGGTTGACCATCAGGATTTTCTGGTCAGGATCGGTAATCATGATGCCTTCCTGACTCTGTTCAAACACCTTGGAGGCGAGTTGGATTTTGGCGTCCTTCTCTTTGCGTTCGGTCACGTCGGTAATGAAACCGTGCCAGAGAACCGAGCCGTCGGCTTCTTTTTGCGGCATGGCATTTCCCTGCAGCCAGCGAACTGTGCCGTCATCGAACTTGACGCGGTATTCCAGATGCCAAAGCGAGAGTGTCAGGGCGGAGTGTTCGATCGAGCGGCCGACGTTCTCAAAATCATCCGGGTGGATAATACCGAAGACTTTGGCTGCACTGCTTTGGGCTTCCTCAGGGCTAAGGCGATAGATGTCGCGGATGGCCTCGCTCGCAAACGGAAAATAGGTTTTTCCGTCGGGGGTGAGTTTGAACTGGTAGATAACACCGGGCAGATGAGCGGCGATTTTTTGCAGTCGGTCCAGGGCTTCCTGACGCTCGGCTTCAATACGTTGATGTTCTCGTTTGTGCGCGAATTCGTTAAGCGCAAAACCGATGTCGGTGGCCATTTCAAGCAACAGTTCCTGAGCCGGTTGGTCGAAAGCGTCGCGGGTGTCGGAATAGATATTCAGCGCGCCCACCACGCGGCCATGACGGTGCAGCGGCAATGAGGCCGAAGACTGCCAGCCAAAACGTTGGGCGCGTTCATGCCAGGCGGCTGTTCTGGGGTCGTGCTGAAAATCCTGGCACCAGTAGGGGTGGTTTTCGCGCACGGCGATGCCCGTTGGGCCTTGGCCGCTGGGGGCATCGGCGTCGATGGAAATCTGAATCTGCTCCAGATATTGGCAGTACTCGTCACGTTCTGCAAAATTGGCGACGGGTTGAACGGACTGCGTGGCCTCGTCGAGCATCCCGATCCAGGCCATTTTCATGCCGCCATATTGCACGGCTATCTGACAGACCTGGTGGAACAATTCCTCTTCTGACTGGCAGTGCACAATCGCTTCATTGGTCTGGCTCATGGCCGAATAGAGGTTGGCCAGGCGTTCCAGTTTTAACTCCGCATTTTTGCGTTCGGTAATGTCGCGCGCGACGCCCAACACGCCAATCACTTGCCCGTTTTCGTCACGCAGCGGCGTTTTGATGGTGGAAAACAGCCCGGTATAACCGTTGGCTGCAAACGTCAGCCACTCTTCGTTTTCGGTGGGTTTGTCCTGCAGCATGGCATTGAGGTCGTGTTTGCGGAAAAAGTCCGCAAGGTCTTTGTCCACAAAATCGTAATCGCTTTTGCCGAGGATATTCTCTTCTGGGGTGTTGTAGAGTTTTTCGAATTGCGGATTGCAGCTCAAATAAATGCCATCAGCGTCTTTTAACCAGACCAAATCGGGGATGGTTTTAAACAGCGATTTTAGCAACATGTGTTGCGACATATGCGGGGTTGCGCTTAAAGGGCGTGCCTGGATGAAATTTTCTCGTTTAATAAAGATAGCCGCCAAAACAAGAATGGACAGCAACAGAGCCCATACCATCCAATCGGACGAAGCGGTCGTATTGTCCGCATAGAGTGAAAAGGAAAGGATAAGAATCAGTATCGTTTGTATCAGATAGAGGGAATTTCGCATGGCGCAATCGGAAAAAATTAATCTAAATGTTTTGTATTGTCAGAAACATAGGGGGGCTTATGCTTTTCCTGCGTTCCTGTGGGGGCGTAAATTGCCTAACGGCATCTTACCTTAAAGTGGGTGAGGAGTGGATAAGATTCATGTGGTCTTAAGGTGTGAATCTGCAAATGGCGTCGCTCATAGTGTGGTGATGCGAAATGCGAGGCTTTTGACTATGAGCGTTTTTAGATGGAGGGCGCTGTTAATTGCCGATTTTGGACATCAGACGTTGATAGGCCTGGTCAAGCGTCTGCTGGTCGGCTTGGTTGGCGTTTTGATCTTTGAGTACCTGGTTAAAATCCGTATAGGGGTATTTCATCATCACGTATGCCTTGTAGACGCCCCCAATCGGTTCCACTTTCTGCTTGACCAGTTCCGCACCCGACAGATTGACCTTGTCGATAAAGTTATTGATGACGTAGCGATATTGGCCTTCACCCGAACCCGTCATGGTGTCTTCCCCTGAGAGTTCCGATTTCATGGTTTGCGCCAGCTCATAAGAGGCTTGGAGTTTGGCTTTACGCATGGCGTTCACCAGATCGGTATCAGAGGCCAGGCCCACGCCATAAAATCCTGTGGCATCGGCTTTGGGTGGTTCAATCACCCAGTCAGGCAATGACTCCATCTCTTTTTCCATGGCGGCTTGGGTTTTTTCCGCCTGCTCCTGGCGGGCTTCTGCTCTGATTTGTTCGGCTTCGGCCTGGTCTTCGGCAATGTCAGCTGCGGTGGGTGTGCTTGAACAGCCGCTGAGACTTGTTACCAGCGTAGCGGCGAACAGGCCGGCGAATAACTGTAGATGGATAGGTTTCGGTTTAAATTTAAATAGCATGGTGCACCTCCTTGTTTGAATAGTTGTTTCAATAATAGTACGGAATTATGCAAAAAAAATGATTTGATGGTGAATATGTCGTATTGGGGCTTGAATGAAATCGGGAATGGTGTAATTTTGCATTGTGTTCCCGCCATCGTTCAGGCGGCGGTTCGATTTCATTCATGATTAGGTAGCGTTATGTATTTTCTGAAAGTCACCTTCTGTGTTGCGCTGGTTGGTTTGTTGGCCGGCTGTTCGACGACCACTCAGATTCAGTATTTGGAACCGGCTGAAGTTCCGATGGCCGCGGCATTAAAACAGATTGCGGTAAATGATTTTGACAACGACAGCGTTGGATTGGCAGGCAGGGTCGAAACCAAACTCCATGAAACGGTTTTGAATAATCAGCCCTATTTCAAGGTGCTAAGTCGCCAAAATATCGAGCAGTTGATTGCGGAACAAAAACTCCAATATTCCGGACTCACACCCGAACAGAAATCGGTCCGCTTGGGCGAGTTGATCGGCGCCCAGGCCTTTGTGATGGGGGAGGTGACATCCAAGGGGTATCAGGATAAATGGTACACGGAGGAGCGCTCCGAATGTGCCGATAAAAAATGCAAAGAGTTACGCAGGTATAAGGTTCCTTGTAAGAGTCGTACCTTCACCTTGAGCGCACACATTAAAATGATCTCGGTCGAAACCGCGCAAATCATCTACAGCGGGGATTTGAACCGTTCCGGTGATTGGAGCACTTGTTCCGACAGGAATTATCAGTTTCCGATGTCCGCTGAAGTCTGGCAGTCTTATGCGGACAGCATTGCCGAGGAGTTTGTGAACAAGATCGCACCCAGATATGTGTATAAACAAATCAAGCTGCTAGACGAACCGGATATTTCCTATACGGCATCGCAACAGAGCGATCTGGAACAAGGTATTGCGTTTGTGGAAGCTAATCGTCTCGATAAGGCAGAAGCACTGTTTAGCCAGCTGGTGTTTGAAACGCAATCAAACTCCGCTACCGCCAACTATAATCTGGGGGTGGTCAAGGAAGCCCAAGGTGAATACCAAGAAGCCAAGCGTTTATATGTGCTTGCCGACCGATTGCAAAAAGAGCCGGTGGACGAAATCAATCAGGCCCTGATAAGAATTGACGCGGCGATGGCTAATCATCAACAGGCAATGAAACAAATTGAACACTAATCTCGCGCTGCAAAGGGTGCAGGAAAAAACCTCCGCATTCGTTTTGATTTTGTTAAGCGGGGTGCTGGCGAGTGGTTGCCAGCACAAGGTCGCGGAGGTCAAGCCCGCAGTGGTGACACCTGCATGGTTAACTGCGCCGCCTTCACAGGATGGCAACAGTTTGTATGGCTCGGGTGTCGGCAAAACCAGAGAGGAGGCGATTGAAGCCGCGTTGAGTGATGTGGCCGCCAAGTTGGGAACGGAGATTCAAGCCACCACAAAGCTCACCACCATTCATGCCTCCTCGGCCTATCGTTATACTCAAGAAGAAACGCAGCAAACCATTGAATCGAGTATTCGTAAAATCACCTTGAATCAATATGAACTGGTGGCGTTGCAAGCGTTGGGATACCAGCGTTTTGCCGCCTTGGTTCGCTCAGACAAGGCGCTTCTGGCGCACTCCTTGCAGCGCGAATTGGATCAACAGCTTCGCCAATATCGTACGGCGCTAAAAGCGCTTTCGTCCATAGGCTTTCGACGCGTTCTGTTTTTTGAGAAAGAACAGCAGGGTCTGGCGACGTTCAGCAACAATCTTGCGGCGTTGGTGACTCTCGAACCGTTGCGTGAGGTAGGGCTTTATCAGGATTATCTGCATGAGGTGCGAGCCTCCCTGGAGGCATCAAGACAGCAGACAATCTTTTCAATCCAAGGTCCGGAAATCCCCGATTATGTTCGCAAAGCACTGACCAATAAGCTACTGCAAGCCGGATTTATGGTGACGCAATCACCTTCAGAGGCGACTGATCAAATAACGGTTAAGACAAATCTTAATCAGGATTGGGCTTATGATTTTGTGGTGCTACGAGAAACAATCGAAATGAATACGGCGGAGGATGGAACCCTAATTGGCGGCGTTTTATTTGTGGTTAAAGGCCAAGGGCTGACCACTAAGCAGGCCAGGCAGCAGTTGTTTAGCGCTTTAAACACACGCTTTGAGCAGTCCAGTCTTGAGGTATCATTGGGAATACACCAGTAATAGCGGCTGCGTCTGTTTTTTACGGGTAATAAAAAAGCCAGGCTTCAAATCCACTCTAAGTGGTTGAAATACCTGGCTTTATAATTTGGCTCCCCAACCTGGACTCGAACCAGGGACATACGGATTAACAGTCCGGTGTTCTACCGACTGAACTATTGGGGAGTGGTAGAACCAAGCTATCGCTTGATGAGTGCGTATTATAGAGAGTTGAAAATGCTTTGCAAGCGTTTTTTATAATTTTTTTTGAGATAGAAAACGATGCCTAGCAAGGCTTGCAGCCGGGTTTTAATAACTGGTTGATTTTTTTGTTAAAGCCCATAAATGCCCGGTTTTTATTCTCAAAATGGGCTTTTATGGGCGTATTTTAATGCGCACGCCATCTTCCACCGCATCGCTCGGATGGTTAATGATGATTTGCTTTTCGGACAGGCCGGTAAGCACCTGTGCGGTCAGGCCGTTGCGCTGTCCCAAGGTCACCATTTGACGTTTGGCCAGGCCGTTTTCAATGGTAAACACCGCCCAACCGTTTTCATAGCGGAAAAGCGCGCTGGAAGGAATCTGTAACACTTGGTCTTCATGCCAGAGAATAAATTTGGCCTCCACTCGGTAGCCATCGCCCAAACGCTGCCATTTTTCTGCCGGGGAAACAAAGTCGGAAATCACCAGGACACGCTGTTCTTCAACACCGAGTGCGGACACTTTGGTGAAGCCAACCGGTTCGATTCTTCTGACGCGGCCTTCCAACGGCTCATCGCCGCCCCAGCGGTCAAACAGCACCTTCATGCCGGGTTTGATTTTGACGGCATCCGGCGAGAGCACGTCCACTTCGACTTCCAGTGCGGTCGGGTCGCCCACTTCGAGTAAGGATTCACCGACGGTGACGGGGCCTTCGCATTCACGAGATACCTTTAGAATTTTGCCGTCAATAGGCGAGGTGATGGCAACGCGCTCCAGCGAAAGGGCCTTGGTTTGTTTGCTGTCGGCACCGGAGTAGCTCAAGGCGGTCTGCGCGGCTTGCAGTTCGTATTGTGCAACCTTAACGGCAAAGTCGGCAGAACGTTTGGAGGCGGCAGCGGTCAGAGCAGCGGTTTTGGCTTGATCAAACACTTCCTGCGATACCAGGCCTTTTTCGATTAAAGGGCCGTAGCGGCGGTATTTGTCTTCAGCGAGTTGGGCGGAAGCAGCGGCGGCACGCGCCTGTTCCTTGGCAGCCAGCAAGGCGGCGCTGGCAGCTTGCACCTGGGCTTCGGCCTGCGCACGGCTGCGGGCATCGAGTACCGGGGATTCCAATGGAGTGATGCCGAGCAGTTCATGCCCGCGCGCTACGTCATCCCCCACCTTGAGATGCATGCGGCAGGTCATGCCGTTGATGGGGGCGGAAATCACATAGCGGTCGATAACACGCGTGCGGCCTTCTTCTTCAATGGTGACGGTGAGCGGTGCGCGTTTGACGATGGCGCTTTCCACCAGCACGGCTTGCGGCCAAAAGCCCCAAATGAGCAGGCCGGTAATGAGCAGGCCGGTGATCAGGATCCCTGGATGGTTGCGCACGGGATTTTGCATGGATTACTCCTTGGTTTTTAATACCGCTACCATATCAAGCTGCGTTATATTTCGCCAGATGAGAATGGCCGACAGCAGACTGGAAACGATGACCACGCTGGCGGCAAAGGCATAGACATCGGGTTCCAATACCAGCGGAATGCGGTAGAGGTCGCTTTCGAATTTAAGGGCGAGATAGGCGCATAATCCAATGCCGAATAGAAAGCCGATGGGAATGGCCGCCAAAGTCAGCAGGCCGAGTTCGCCAAGCAGGATATAGGCGACTTCGCCTTGGGTGAAGCCGAGCACGCGCAAGCTGGCGAGTTCGCGGTTGCGTTCGGAAAGGGCGATGCGTATGCTGTTGTAGATGACGCCAAAGGCGATGCTGCCGCCCAGCAGCGTACTGATAAAGGTGAAAAACAGGATGGTGTCGTCCATCATCTCGTAAAACCCTTCAACGGAGGAGCGCTGCTCGACCGCACCGATCACGCGCGGCATCTCCTTGAGTTTGGCGTACACCTGTTTGCGGTAGTGTTCATCGACCTTGAGATAGGCGCCGGAGATGGCGTCGCCCTCTTTCAGCAGGCGGTTAAGCGTGCTGCGCTGCATATAGACGTTCATGCCCAGATATTGTTTGGCGGTGCCGACGACGGGGATTTGCAACGTCGGACGGTTGCCCTCCAGCACCTCTACCGTGAGCATATCTCCCGGTTGGATATGGAGTTGTTGGGCAAGATAATCGGTGATGATGACGCCTTCTTCGGGCAGTTTGATCTCTTTAAGCTCCTGATCCAGCAGTCTGACCAGCTGGCTGCCGGGTTCGATACCGCTGATGCTGGTGCGATAGCTGCGGTGTTCGAACTTGAGGCGGACGCTGGCATTGCGAAAGCCTTCGGCATGTTCCACACCTTGCAGGCTTTCGAGCGAATGCAGCGCGCGGTGCGCGGTGGGTTCCGAAAACAGCGCCATAAAATCTTCACGCTGGCTCAAGTTGTATTGCACATCCACCATCTCGTTGATGGCGCTTTCCTGAAAACTGCCTACCATCATAATGCCGCACGACATGGCGATGCCGAGTGTCGTCAAAAACGATTTAAGCGGGCGGCGTTCAATGTGGCGCAGAATCATGCGCGAGGGTTGCGAGAAGCGTTTCTGCAAGCCGAGTCGCTCAATCAGTGTTATGCGGTAGACCGTCGGCTGCTCGGGGCGCATTCCCTGCGCCGGCGGGAGTTTGATGGCTTTTTGCACGGCATAGAGCGTGCCGATCATCGCCACCAGAATGCTCACCAGCGCGGCAAACGCGATCACATGCGGTTCGAGCACGTAGTGCATGAAGGGGAAACTGTAAATATCCATATAAAGATGGCTCAAGCCGACGCCCATCCAGATGCCGAGGAAAATACCGATAACGATCCCCAGGGCCACAATCATCAGCACCAGTTTGCTGTAGTGCAGGCCGACGTCAAGGTTGCTGTAACCAAAGGCCTTCAAAATCGAAATCTGTTCGCGCTCCAATGAGATCAGGCGGCTGATGACCACATTGAGCAGAAACGCCGCCACCCCGAAAAAGATAATCGGAAACATGGTCGCCATGTTTTGCAGACCCTTGAGCTCTTCGGCAATGAAACGGTTGGAGAGTTGGTCCTTGCGCGCGTAAGCCCCCGTGCCGCCATAGGGTTTGAGGATGTCGTCGAGACGGTCGATCACATCCTGCTCGTTGGCGTCCTGGCTGAGGGTCAAGGTGACATTGTTGAAGGCCCCGGCCATATCGAAGGCGCTGGCCAAAGGCGCGCGCGCCATCCACATCACGCCGTAGCTTTTATAGTCGGGAAACATGGCGCCGGGGGCGATCTGCGAGATATATTCGGGTGAAAAGCCGGAGCCGACAATCGTCAGGGTTTTACTGCGTCCGTTGATGACCGCGCGCAGCTTGTCGCCGAGTTGCAGGTGGTGCGCATCGGCAAATTCCTGGCTGATGATGATCTCATTGTCACGGCCCGGTTCCAGCATGCGGCCGTCGCGCAGATAAAGGCGGTTGAGCAGCCCCAGGCTGTTTTCGGGCAGGGAGATCAGATGGCCGCTGATCGGGTCGAGGTAGTCTTCGACGTCGATATTGACGTAGGCGACCACGCGGGTTTCGACCTTGTCGACGCCGGGAATGGCCTCGATGCGTTTGGCGACGGACAGCGGGGCGCGTTTCAGCGACGCGAATACCTCGGCGAAATGGTGTTCGCGGTAGTAGCTTTCGCGGGTCTCGTAGAGCGAATCATAGGTGCTCAACGACATGATGAAAATGGCGACGCCGCTGACAATGACCATGGCGATGGCAATGGCCTGCATCCGCATCCGCCAGAGTTCGCGCCAGAGTTTGATGTCGATGGCCAGCATGACGGCTACCAGCTCAATTCACGCGGATCAACGCGCGATGCATTGCGGTGAATGTCGGTAATGCGGCCGTCTGCCAGGTGGATGACCCGGTCGGCCATCTGCGCAATGCCAGCGTTATGGGTAATGATGGCGGTGGTGGTGCCCAGCGTTTTGTTGACTTGCTGCAGGGCTTCGAGCACCAGAATGCCGGTTTGCGAATCGAGCGCGCCGGTGGGTTCGTCGCACAGCAATACGTCGGGATTTTTGGCGATGGCGCGGGCGATGGCCACGCGCTGCTGCTCGCCGCCGGAGAGCTGGGCGGGAAAGTGGTTGAGGCGTTCGCCCAGACCCACCAGCGCCAGCGCCTCTTCGGGCGGCATGGGATTTCTGGCAATTTCGGTCACCACGGCGACGTTTTCGCGTGCCGTGAGACTCGGAATGAGGTTGTAAAACTGGAAGACGAAACCGACATGGTAGCGGCGGTATTCGGTCAGCTGGCTTTCGCTGGCTTGCGTCAGGTCATGCGCACCATATAACACCTGACCGCTTGTCGGCGTGTCGAGCCCGCCGAGAATGTTCAATAAGGTGGATTTGCCGCTGCCGGACGCGCCCAGTAAAACCGCCAACTCGCCCTGATAGAGATCAAGCTCGATACCGCGCAGCGCATGCACCTGAACCTCGCCCATCTGGTAAGTTTTGGTGACGTCATGAACATGAAATACAACGGATTGGCTGGTGCTTGATGGATTCACGGGGTTGTCCTTCTATTGCAAATTGAGTATAGCAATTTTTATCGGCCATGCCGCTGGTTGTTTGTGGTTTTGAAACCGGCTTGTCGCGAACGGGTTGATTTTTGGATGAAAACGGCCACAACCTTTTATAATTCATGCATTATCCAACCGGGATGGACGCTGTGCAGGAGAGGTTAGCGTGAAAGGAATTGTTTTAGCCGGCGGCACCGGAACGCGCTTGTATCCGTTGACTAGAGGCGTGTCGAAGCAGTTGGTGCCGATTTACGACAAGCCGATGATCTACTATCCGCTGTCGGTGCTGATGCTGGCCGGGATTCGCGATATTCTGATTATCACCACGCCGGAAGACCAGGCCGGTTTTCAGCGTCTGCTGGGCGACGGCTCGGAGCTGGGGCTTCGGTTTGAGTATGTGGTGCAGCCGTCGGCGGACGGCATTGCGCAGGCCTTTATTCTGGGCAGGGAGTTTGTGGGGGAGGACGATGTCTGCCTGATTCTGGGCGACAATATCTATTACGGACACGAATTGCGCAAGCTCTTGCAGCGTGCCGTGCAAGGTGTCAAAACCCAAAACCAGGCGACCATTTTCGGCTATCACGTGCAGAACCCCGAGCGTTACGGTGTGGCGGAGTTTGACGCCGCCGGTAAGGTGGTGTCGATCGAAGAAAAGCCGTTGCAGCCCAAGTCGGGTTATGCGGTGACCGGACTGTATTTTTACCCCAACGATGTGTTGCAGAAAGCCGCCGCCGTCAAGCCGTCCAAACGGGGTGAACTGGAGATCACCGATGTCAATCAGCGCTATCTGGCGGAAGGGCGTTTGCAGCTTGAAACCCTGGGGCGCGGCTTTGCCTGGCTGGATACGGGCACGCATGAGAGTCTGCTGGAGGCCTCGATGTTTATCGAGGTGATTGAAAAACGTCAGGGGCTGAAAGTGGCCTGTTTGGAAGAGATCGCTTTTGAAATGGGCTATATCAGCCAGGCGCAGTTGATGGCGCTAGCCGAGCCGTTGGCCAAAAACCAGTACGGCCAATATCTGTTAAAAAGGGCGCAGGAAGGGAGGCTTTAGTGGAGTTTATCAGACAGGCCATTCCCGAGGTCGTATTGATTAAGCCGCAGGTATTGGGCGACGCACGCGGCTATTTTGTGGAAACCTTCCGTCAGGACCGGTTGGCAGAGGCGATCGGTTATCAGGTGAATTTCTGTCAGGACAATGAATCCAAGTCGTCCTATGGCGTGTTGCGCGGTTTGCATTATCAACTGCCGCCCTATGCCCAAAATAAACTGGTGCGGGTGGTGGCAGGCAAGGTGCTGGACATTGCGGTGGACATTCGCCACGGCAGCCCGACGTTCGGGCAGCATGTGTCCACCGAGTTGAGCGGCGAAAACAAACAGCAGCTGTTTGTGCCGGAAGGGTTTGCGCATGGCTTTGTGGTGTTGAGCGAAACGGCCATTGTCGCTTATAAGGTTGATCACTACTATGCACCCGAGCACGAGCGCGGCTTGGCTTACGATGATCCGGCTTTGCAGATTGATTGGCGACTTCCCGCAAACGCTCTGATATTGTCCGCCAAGGATCGCCATCAACCCGGCCTGTTGAGTTTGCCAAAGGCGTTTGAATACGGTGCGAAATCCCATGCTTAAGGTGCTGGTGATCGGTAAAAACGGCCAGTTGGGGCGCAGTCTGCAAGCCGTGGCGCCGCAGTTTGCGGATTTATCGCTGACCTTTGTGGGGCGCGATGCGTTGGATTTGAGCAGGCCGGGTAGCATCGAAGCGACGTTGTTGCGCTATGACTTTGATGTGGTGATCAATTGTGCGGCCTATACGGTGGTAGACCGCGCCGAAAGCGAGGTCGAACAGGCCTCCGATGTGAATTACCGCGCTCTGAAGTTTATTGTGAGGGCGGTCAAACAGAAACACGCCAGCCTCATCCAGATTTCGACCGATTACGTGTTTAACGGCAAAGCCGGCCAGCCTTATGATGAGAACGCCAAAACCGACCCGCTGAATCACTACGGCTTCACCAAGTTGAAAGCCGAGCAGCTGGTATTGAAGCAGATGCCGCAAAATGCCTGGGTGGTTCGCACCGGCTGGCTCTATTCGGAATACGGTAGCAATTTTGTAAAAACAATGCTGCGTCTGGGCAGAGCGCAAGGCGCGGTGCAAGTGGTGTGCGATCAGATCGGTTCGCCCACCTATGCGCGGGATCTGGCCTGTGCCGTTTTGCAGATGATTGAAAAAGCCCGTTTCGGCGAGGCGGAAAGGCTCTCGCAAATCTACCATTACAGCAATGAAGGTGTGGCTTCATGGTTTGATTTTGCGCAGGCGGTTTTTGAACAGGCCGGGTTGGCGGTTGCGGTGAAGCCGATTGCATCCACGGAGTATCCCACGCCCGCCAAACGCCCGCATTACAGCGTGCTCGACAAAGCGAAAATCAAGTGCGATTTTGATTTGCAGATTCCGTATTGGCGCGATTCTCTGAAAATGTGTTTGCAAGCTCTGGGAGAAATGACTTTGGGAGAGCGGGTATGAAGATTCTGGTGACCGGCGGTGCCGGCTTTATCGGTAGTGCGCTGGTACGTCATCTGATTCATGACACCGAGCATGCTGTGGTCAATGTGGACAAACTCACCTATGCCGGCAATCTCGAATCGTTAAATTCGGTCAGCGGCAGTGCGCGTTATGCGTTTGAGCAGGTCGATATCTGCGATGCGGCGGAGATGAAGCGCGTGTTCAACCATTATCGGCCCGACATCGTGATGCACCTGGCGGCGGAGTCGCATGTGGACCGATCGATTACCCGGCCTGCCGAGTTTATTCAAACCAATATCGTCGGTACTTATACGTTGTTGGAGCAGGCACGGGCGTACTGGGCGGGCTTGGAGGGCGAAGCAAAAGCCAATTTCCGCTTTCATCACGTTTCCACCGACGAAGTCTACGGCGATTTGCCGCACCCGGATGAGATCGAAAATACCGCTGAATTGCCGCTGTTCGACGAACACGCCGCCTATGCGCCAAGCTCGCCTTATTCGGCGAGTAAAGCCGCGTCCGACCATCTGGTGCGCGCCTGGCATCGAACCTACGGTTTGCCGATACTTGTCACTCACTGTTCCAATAACTACGGCCCCTATCATTTCCCCGAAAAACTGATTCCGTTGATGATTTTGAATGCGTTGCAAGGCAAGCCTTTGCCGGTTTACGGCAAGGGCGATCAAATCCGCGACTGGCTCTATGTGGAAGACCATGCGCGGGCGCTGCTGTTGGTGGCCATGCAGGGCAAGGTCGGCGAAACCTACAATATCGGCGGGCACAATGAAAAACAGAATATCGAGGTGGTTAAAAGCATTTGTGCCATTCTGGATGAGCTGAAGCCACAGGCCGAATCTTACGCCAACCTCATCACCCATGTGGCCGACCGACCCGGGCATGACCGACGTTATGCGATTGATGCTCGCAAAATGCAAAACGAACTGGGGTGGACGCCAGACGAAAGTTTTGAATCGGGACTCCGCAAAACGGTGCAATGGTATCTGAACCATCTCGACTGGTGCCAGAGTATTGCGTAATAGTCAGTATGTTTTTCGGATGTTAATGCAATCCGGCAGCCGCTGATTTTTGACGTTTTAGCCTGTCAAGTTTCATTAAAACCGCAAATTTTTGCAGAAAATCAGCCCCGATCGACTCCCGGATCGGGGTTTTTTAATAAAACCCTATGGTTTTATTTTTATCTTGTATTTCAATATCTTATCTTTTAATTGTTCAGGCCTGAACAGCCATATATATAGAGATTGCTCAATCTTTTCTATCATCTCTTTCAATTAGTCAATAGCTTTGCCTGTCCATAACATTGCACTTGAATTTATTTCAACTCCACAAACAAGGAGAGCATCTATGGCAAGTAAAACGTTTAACGCTGGTGTACAAGATTACCAGCTGACTTATTGGACTCCAGACTACACCCCGCTGGATACAGATTTATTGGCGTGTTTCAAGGTGGTTCCTCAGGAAGGGGTGCCGCGTGAAGAAGCCGCCGCCGCCGTCGCCGCCGAATCGTCAACCGGAACCTGGACGACGGTTTGGACCGATTTGTTGACCGACATGGAATTCTACAAAGGTCGCGCCTACCGCATCGAAGACGTGCCGGGGGACAGCAAAGCATTCTACGCGTTTATCGCCTATCCGCTGGATCTTTTTGAAGAAGGTTCGGTCGTTAACGTTCTGACCTCTCTGGTGGGTAACGTTTTTGGATTCAAGGCGGTGCGTTCGCTGCGTCTGGAGGACATCCGCTTCCCGATCGCGTTCATCAAAACCTGCGGCGGTCCGCCATCGGGGATTCAGGTTGAGCGTGACAAGCTGAACAAATACGGCCGTCCGATGCTGGGTTGTACCATCAAGCCGAAACTCGGTCTGTCTGCCAAGAACTATGGTCGTGCGGTTTATGAGTGTCTTCGCGGCGGTCTGGATTTGACCAAGGATGACGAGAACATCAACTCCCAGCCTTTCCAGCGCTGGCAGAACCGCTTTGAGTTCGTGGCAGAAGCCGTCGACAAGGCAACCCGCGAAACGGGCGAGCGTAAGGGCCACTACCTGAACGTGACCGCCGGTACGGTGGAAGAGATGCTCAAGCGTGCGCAGTTTGCGAAAGATCTGGGTCAGCCGATCATCATGCACGACTTCTTGACTGCCGGTTTTACCGCCAACACCACACTGGCCAACTGGTGTCGTGACAATGGCATGTTGCTGCACATTCACCGCGCCATGCACGCCGTAATCGACCGTAACCCGATGCACGGTATCCACTTCCGCGTCTTGGCGAAGTGTCTGCGTCTGTCGGGCGGTGACCACCTGCATACGGGGACGGTTGTGGGCAAGTTGGAAGGCGATCGCGCCTCGACCTTAGGTTTCGTTGATCAGCTGCGCGAATCGTTTGTTCCGGAAGACCGTTCACGCGGCGTATTCTTCGATCAGGATTGGGGCTCCATGCCGGGCGTGATGGCGGTTGCTTCCGGTGGTATCCACGTATGGCACATGCCGGCGCTGGTGAATATCTTCGGCGATGATTCGGTGCTGCAGTTCGGTGGCGGTACACAAGGTCACCCGGGCGGTAACGCCGCCGGTGCCGCAGCTAACCGTGTGGCGTTGGAAGCCTGTGTTAAGGCGCGTAACGAAGGACGTGATCTGGAAAGAGAAGGTGGGGACATCTTGCGAGATGCGGCCCGTCACAGCAAAGAACTGGCGGTTGCTCTTGAAACTTGGAAAGAGATCAAGTTTGAGTTCGACACGGTTGACAAATTGGATGTGAAGTAATCGCACTTCCGTACTAACAGAATCCTAAAAATGATAAGGAGATAAAGATGTCAATTCAATCTGATGACTATCGTACAAAGCACACGTTAGAGACTTTCTCTTTCCTTCCTGAATTGAGCGCGGATGAGATCTACGACCAGATCGTCTACATCATCAACCAGGGTTGGACACCGGCTCTTGAGCACGAAGCACCGGAAAGCGCATCGGCGCATTACTGGGGAATGTGGAAATTGCCGATGTTCGGTACGCGTGACCCGAATGAAGTATTGAGAGAGCTGGATGCCTGCCGTTCGGCGTATCCAAACCACTTGATCCGTCTGATCGGCTATGACAACTACACCCAGTGTCAAGGTCACAACTTCGTGGTTTACCGTCCGCGCGGCATGTGATAGTGCCGCGTAGTACACGAATCCACGAGTGATTAACGAGTTAGAAAGACTATAGGAGGCTTTAGCATGAGTGCAAACAATGCTCAAAGCGGTCGAGCAGCGGCCATTGCGCGCCGTAAAGCTCAGGTGAACGGAAAAGGTGCGCAGCCCACGGCAGCGCCTACAGTGCCAAGAAGCGCTGCAGCCGTCGCTGAACCTGTTGTCGTGGCTTCTTCTTTCGAGCCTTCTGAACCGTCCGCTCGTCGTCAGGTTTCGGTTGTTGCCGCCCCGGTGGCGTCGGCAGCCGGACGTGAAGCGGCGAGATTGAAAAGACAGCAGCAGAAGAACGGCAAGGGTGGCGTCGAGTCGGCCAAGCCCATGCCTCACCCTAAGGCAAAAGCGAAGCAGAAGCCGGAAGAGCCGATTATCGAGGTTCGTCAGGTTAAGACGGAGAAACCGGCAAGCCGCCAGGATCGCCGTATCGCCGTGAAGCCCGAGGTGGCAGCCGTTCAGCCGAGCGGTCGTCTTCAGTCGAAGGCGTATCGCCAGGCGCAGGCCAAAGGCAAAATCGCCCAGGAGGCGTACAAGTCCAAAGGGTCGAGCCAGTCGGGCGCCAAAGCCAAACTGGCCAATCCGGATGCCTCGACACGCGAGATTGCCAAACAGGTGCGCGCCGAACGCTGCAGCCGCGGCAAGACCTGTTCGACCGGGATGAAGCGTCCCAGCCGACAGGCGAGAAGCAATGAGACGGCACCGCAAAAGGTCGGCGAATCGCAGACTTTAAGCGGTCAGACTGTGTCGGGAACGCTGGTCGGTCAAGGCAAGCAGAAAATGACCGGGGCTGAAACGGGCGCTTGTCAGTTGGTGAGCGGTACCGAATATCTGGGGTCCGAGGAGTTTGCAGGGCGTTGCGCCTCAAAACCCTCCGCGATGCCGGCCAAGGTAACGCAAACCCAGACCACGCGTGGTCTGGTGGTGAGCGGCTCAACCGGGGTCGGGCGTAGCGAGAAGATGACAGGAAACGAACCGGGCAGCTGCTCGGCGATCACCGGCACCGAGTATTTGCCGGCCGATCAAAGCGAGATGTTTTGCGGGGCGACCGCTCCCAAGTCGAAACCGATGGGGTTTTCGGTCATGTCGCAGCCGTCCCAGCAGAAAGCGAGCAAGGTGACCGGAGGCGAGAGCCGTCAATCGCAGTCGATTACGATCAAGCCGAAAACACCTGCCAAGACGCCGCAAAAGGTGGTGTCTTCGCAGACCGCCAAAGGCACCAATACCACGGGCACGCAGGTTGGACGCCTACAGGCGGTGACAGGCACGGAGCGCGGCAGCTGCAAAGCGGTGACCGGTACGGGTTACCAAAGTGCGGAAGAAGCCGAAGTGCTGTGTCAAATGCCGGCGGTGGAAACCGCGACCAAGGTGGTGGCTTCCGGCACCCAGAAGGGGCAGAAGATCACCGGTGACCGCAGCGGCGGCACGTCGAATATGACGGGCGGTCAGGCTGGTTCCTGTCAGACGGTCACGGGCACGCCCTATGTGGGGGTTGAGCAGGCAGCAAGTTGCAGCGCGCCGCGACAAGCGGAAATGCAGCAACGTCGCCGTCAAGGCGCAAACCCTGCGATATCGGGGGTTCAACCGGGGCTGCAAGGCTTGACCGGTGCGCAGAAAGGCGCTTGCAAACTGGTAACGGGCAACCCTTACCTGGGTGCGGACCAGACGGCCATGGTGTGTGAAACGGGCAATGCCGCGATGCCGGGGGAGTCGGATTTTCCGACGCTCATCGGACAAGCGACGATGCCGGTGGCCATGACCGAAGCGGTGGCGGATCAGGGAGCAAAAATTACCGGTGACGGATGGGATCGCGGTTCCAAAGTCACCGGTACGGACGGCCCTTGGGCGGCACAGCGCAACGCCTCGATCAGAGGCGCTAAAGGACAGGCCCCGATGGGAGCCGGTCAGTTCAAACGCGCCAATTTTGAATTGCCGATGAGTCCGATTACGGGGTCATCCGGCAACACGGATACGGGGGCGAAAGTCACTCTGTCCGGTGGCGCGAGAGCGTAAACAAGTAACTGAATAATTGGGTGTTTTGATGAATCGTTCAAAAAGTAATTATCGTCAAAAGTCATTGTTTTGGAAGCCGATCGAGTTCAAACCGCAGTGGCAGCAGGATTCAACTGCTCATGGAAGTCAGGCTGGCGCTGCGGACGTGGATGCGAACGGTGGAATGCAAAGCATGCAGACGGCTTGGTCAATGACCGGCACCCATGTTTTGGTGAATGAACGACAGAACGAATGGCTGCGCCAGTATGAAGTGGCCGTCAAATCGCGTTTTGATGATATCGGACCGGTTTTGAAGGCGATTTTATCCCAGCAGAGTCAGAGCGGTTTTGTCGGTTGGGCTAACCAACAGCTGTTTGCAAAGTTGGGTGTGCGCTTGGCGGAACAGGATTGGCTATCGGCATTGAAGATGCCGTCGCAGATAGGTTTTCAGGTTCTGTATGCAAAGACCCTCTTTGCCCAGTTTATGAGAATGTCGGAAGAGTTTTTTATTAAAGACCCGTTGGAGGGTCAGAAAAAACATGAGGCGGAACGTATTTTTAGACAGGCCGGGTTCCACGCCGTGGGGGTTGCTCCTTGTGCAGACGGACGTTTGGCGCACATTCTAAGTTACGTGCTGCGCTTGCCTTATGCCCTGGCAAGACGCAAGGCACACGCCGGCGCACTGTTCGACGTGAGTGAAAGCGTGCGTAATTGGGTATTTATAGAACACACACGATTTCGTGAAGGTAAGCCCAATGCGGCAGATGAACCGACACGTTATCTGAAAATTGCGGTCTATCACTTTTCAAAAGCCGATCCGTCCCATCAGGGCTGTGCGGCACATGGCAGTGATGACCAGAAAGCGGCGCAAGCGGCTTTACAGAAACTCAACGATTTTAAACAGGCGATCGAGAACCGCTTCGGTTGCGGCTCGACGGTACAAACGCTGCTGCTCGGATTGAATACGGATGACGACAGTCTGAAGGTACATGTTCCGAATGGCAGAGGCGAGGTGTGCTTAAGCCGTTATGTGGAGACCGCACAGCTCTATCAGGCGACCTTGAACTTGCCTGAGAACGAGGCGAAGCAAACTCTGGCGGCGGCGTTGAATAGCTGCAATCAGGACAAGGGGGCGACAGCGCCACAGGAAGAAATGGTGACGCTGCTCGGTTGGTTGATTGCGAATAATTTTTCGCAGATTGCTTATGTGAACCGTTACGAGAACGGCTGCTACAGCGATATTGGACATGCAGAACGCTTTATCGGCGTCGGCAATGGTTTTGAAGAGGTGCAGCTGCGTAACCTGAGTTATTACAGCTTTCTCGATACGGTTGAGGAAGGGGTGAATGACGTGGATGTCGGCATCAAGATTTTCAAGGGCCTGAATGTGAAACAGGGCTTGCCGATCCCGATCATTATCCGCTGTGATTACGATGGCCGAGTGCCGGAGTCCAGAGAGCGTGCACAAGCCAAGGCGTTACGTATCGAAAAGGCCTTGCATAACCGTTATCAGGAGTTGGCCGCGGCAGGGTTGCTACAGACCATGCCGACGCTCAGGGATTATACCGGTTGCCGGCCTGCTGAAAGATTAGCCGGTCTGGCGGATACACCGGCTGCCTTTAAAAGTGCATGAAAGGAGGTGACGAATGAAAGTGTATAGAGTCGATAAAACCCTCGTTTCGACAAGCCGCATTCCGACGATGGAGCATAAGCCTTTGCTGGTCGTCAGAGAGAAGGAGGGCGGAAGCCCTCAGGTGGCGGTGGATCCGGTAGGGTGCAAACCGGGGGACTGGGTGTTGTGTTGTGGCAGTTCGGCGGCACGCGATGCGACCGGCGTTAAGGGTTACCCCAGCGATTTGACGATCGTTGGCATTATCGACAAATGGGAAGTACCACAGGATGCAGATACTACAAGTTAAAAAGCAGTTGGTTCTGACTTGCCGCCTGGAAGGATTAGGTCATTTACCCCTGAAGGCGCTGGCAGCAGAATCGGGCGAGCTCTTTGTAGCGATGGATCCGATTGGCACGAAAACGGGCGATTGGGTGTTTACCATCGCCAATTCAGCGGCCAGGGATGCGGCAGGTGACCCGCGGTTATTAACGGATTTGACGGTTGGCGGCATTATTGATGACTGGCAGCCGGAACAGAAGTAAGTTTTAAGTAAGCAACTGAAAGGAGAGCGTTATGAGTGAATACGGTATTGCATTAGGCATGATCGAGACTCGTGGTTTGGTACCAGCTATTGAAGCGGCGGATGCGATGACAAAAGCAGCCGAGGTGCGCCTGGTGAGCCGGGAGTTTGTCGGCGGCGGTTATGTCACGGTCATGGTGCGTGGCGAAACCGGGGCGGTCAACGCAGCGGTACGTGCCGGCGCGGATGCGTGTGAACGCGTCGGTGACGGTCTGGTGGCGGCGCACATCATTGCCCGCCCGCACAAAGAAGTTGAACCCGTTTTGGCAATTGAGCAGAAGTAATTGAGTGACTGACAAGGAGAAAGGAAATGAGTACGGAATATGGTATTGCATTGGGAATGATTGAAACGCGCGGTTTGGTACCGGCCATTGAGGCCGCGGATGCGATGACAAAAGCAGCGGAAGTACGCTTGATCAGCCGTGAATTTGTGGGTGGCGGTTATGTCACCGTCATGGTGCGCGGCGAAACCGGTGCGGTCAACGCAGCGGTGCGTGCTGGCGCGGATGCGTGTGAACGCGTGGGTGACGGTCTGGTGGCCGCGCACATCATCGCTCGCCCGCACAAGGAAGTCGAGCCGGTTTTAACCGTTGAACAAAAGTAATTCAATGCCTGCCTCAGTGAGCTGGGGCAGCAAAATGCATTCTGATTGGTATTAAGGAGAAAGTGATGAGTGAATACGGTATTGCGTTGGGTATGATCGAAACCCGCGGTTTGGTGCCTGCGATTGAAGCGGCGGATGCAATGACAAAAGCGGCGGAAGTACGTCTGGTGAGCCGCGAATTTGTAGGCGGCGGTTACGTTACGGTCATGGTGCGTGGTGAAACCGGTGCGGTGAATGCGGCGGTACGTGCCGGAGCGGATGCGTGTGAACGCGTCGGCGACGGTCTGGTGGCCGCGCACATCATCGCCCGTCCGCATAAAGAGGTTGAGCCGGTTTTGGTTGCAAACGGCAATTCCGCCAGTCGCAGCTAACCGATGATTAAGGTCCGGAGGCTGATGCATTATTGGCCTCCGATTTGAGATGTGAGGAGAAAGACATGCGCTATTCTGGACGAATGCCGGGCAGTGTAATGCCGGGTTTTGGTTCTTATCCTCAAGTACCGCAAGCACAGACCGCGACTGCAAATAGTCAGATTCTGGGGTATTTGGGACGGGCATTGAGCCTGGAGTTTTCAGCCGGTCAGCATTATCTCGCACAGGCTTCGTTGGCAAAATTCCGTCAGGAGATTCCGTATGCGGAAGCCTTTGTCACCTTGGCTAATGAAGAGTTCCAGCATGCGAACCTGATCACCGATCGTATGGTGGCGCAGGGCGCTTTGCCTGCCGGGAGTGTTTTACGTCCGGCCGGTCCGGCGACGAATATTGCCGAAGCCTTGAGAAGTTGCGAAGAACGTGAAATCGCGTTGATTCAGCTGTATTCCGAAGCGGCGCAATATTGTGCCAATTTCAGTGCCTATGAAGACCATGCGCTTTTCAGCCGTCTGTTGGAGGAAGAGCAGTCTCAGTTGATGAGGGTACAGTCTTGGTTGGAGGAGTATTTCCATAACCTGACACAGGCGTATCAGCCAGCTAGGAGCTTTATATGAATGAACGATGGAAACAAAAGGATAAACCGGGCAGTCTGGAATCCCGCTTTGAATTTGACAGTTTTGAGAAGCTGAGAAGCTTTTTAGACCAGATTGCCGAGGAGTCAGAACGCTTGGACCACCATGCCAATATCAGCTTTGGCAGAGAGCATGTGGCGGTGATTATTTACGCCAAAACAGGCACGCTCGGAAAGAGTGATTTTGACCTGGCTGACGGGATTGATAAGAGTTTCCAGCGTGTCACTCAGCAGCCATAAGGAGCACAGCATGACGACGTCCAAAAATTCAAACAGGCCGGGTATGGCGGCGCCAAAAGCCGTTGCGAACAGCACGGCCAAAGCGGACACGGCCAAAACTGAACAGGCCGGTGAAGGGCCAGCCAGCGAGGCCATAGCAGAAAAAACGGCCGCGCCAGAAGCGGTTAAAACTACGGTTAAGCCTGCGGCTAAAACCGCTAGCAAGCCGGCGGCAGAAACTAGCGGCGCGGCGCAGAAAACCGGCGCGCCGAGCTCTGTTGGCAATAACAAAGTCATGGAGCCGAAAATGGAGCCTGTTTCCGATCATATCGCCGATCAGATCAAAGTCTTTCCCCGAAGAAGAGTGTGGCCTGATTAGTGATTGATCTGCCTGCAAAGAGGCCGTTAACCGGAAAATAGTCTTAGCCAATTAGGGGTAGTACCGGTTCTGCCCCTTTTTTTTATCTGTGTGTTTTGTTTGCCTGATGCAGTGGAGATTGAATCTGTTTTGATCCATTCACTTGAATCTATAGAAGTTGCCAGAAATTTCAATTTATAAAATATCTGTAAATTCAATATGATGGTTGACAGGTTATAGATAGAGCACATGGAAGGGAACGCTATGGAATGGATTGAAGACAATAGCGAAACGGAAAGCTGGAGTTTTAATAGGGATGTTGTTCTCCCCGATCTCTCTTTATTGCAGCGCATAAACGATACGGCTCAATCACACGGCCCGGACAAAATGATTCAAATACTGGCCAGCCGGTTAATGGAGCGCGAAGTCCTGCTGGAGTTGAAAAAACTCGGACTCAAGGTCAGTCCTCTCAGCGAGGTGATTGGCGATAGTTCGCCCGACTTTGAGATGATTCAGCCGTTACTGGAAAAGAATATGATGTTGATGGTGTCGGTAAACGAGGATGAGCATGCCTTGCTGAAAAAAAAGATCAACGAGTTCAGTGAAGACGGCATCGCGGTGCTGATGTTTTCGTCAGCTGGCGATGTAGACAATCCGTTAAATGACAGGTAATCGCATGATCGTTTTAGCAACAGCCAACCCCAACAAGATGGCAGAAATTGCGCCGATTCTGGCGCGCGCCGGTTTAGAGGCGGTACCACAAACGCGCTTTTTCAAGGAAGAGGCGGTGGAGGACGGTTTGAGTTTTATTGAAAATGCGCTCAAAAAGGCCCGCTTTGCCAGCCAGAGAACGGGCTTGCCGGCGCTGGCGGATGATTCCGGCATCGAGGTTTCTGCGCTGGCAGGCAAGCCGGGCATCTTTTCGGCGCGTTATGCCGCGGGCAGCGCTGGCGGTACCTCCGACGAGCGCAACCTGCAGAAATTGCTCGCCGATCTGCGGGGGGTTCCCTATTCGCAGCGTCAGGCCCGTTATTCGTGTGCGGTGGTGTATGTGGAGCACGCCGAGGATCCCATGCCGCTGGTTGGCGTTGGGCATCTGTATGGTGAAGTTTTAATGGAAAGAAGGACCGGTCAGGGGATCGGTTATGATGACGTTATGTGGATTCCAAGATTGGTCAAAGCGGTTTCTGAGATTCCGCCAGAGGTTAAAAACAAAATTAGCCACCGGGCACAGGCTGTACAGTCTGTCTTGAATCAGTTACAACAGAGGGTGTCGTTATGATTGAGTTGCGAACCTATGTGTTTCTGGATTCGCTGCAGCCGCAGCTGGCTTCCTATATGGCTACCGCCTCGATGGGTTTCTTGCCCGTTCCGGGGGATTCTTGCCTGTGGGTTGAGGTGGCCCCGGGGATGGCGGTTCATCGCTTGTCGGATATTGCGCTGAAGGCGTCTAATGTGCGTTTGGCGCAGCAGATTGTTGAGCGCGCCTACGGTTCAACCGTGATTCATCACCGCGATCAGAGTGATGTTTTGGAAAGCGGTCGGCATATTCTCAAACATCTCAATACCCATGAATTTGATCGCCAGCAATGTGTGGTGATGTGGAGTGAGGTGATTAGGGGGGTGACGGCCGACCATGCTACCCTGATTAATCGCGACAACCGCAAAGGTTCGATGATTATGCCGGGGCAAAGTATGTTTATTATGGAAACCGAGCCGGCGGGATACATCATTTATGCCGCCAATGAGGCCGAGAAAGCGGCCAATGTCACCTTGGTGGAAGCCCGTGCGGTCGGTGCTTACGGACGTCTGCTGATGAGCGGGAAAGAAGACGATATTAATGAAGCAGCCAGAGCTGCCAATGCGGCGTTGTCAAAATTGACCTGCCGAGGAAACCAGTAAAATGGAGGCTTTTATGAGCGATGCTTTGCCGCTACAGAAAAACTTTTTAATCCGGCATGCCACTTTGCGACAGATTCAGGTTTTTGAATCGGTCGCGCGCAATTTGAGTTTTACGCGGGCAGCGGAAGAGCTGCATCTGACGCAGCCGACCGTTTCGGCTCAGGTAAAAAGTCTGGTTGAAGCGATTGAGATGCCTTTGTACGAACAGATCGGCCGGAGTATTTACCTCACCGAAGTCGGAGAGCAGGTGGCGTGCAGCTGCCGCGAGGTTTTGAATCACTTTTCCAATTTGGAAATCATGTTGGACGATTTCCGCGGTATGAAACGCGGGAAGTTAAGAGTGGCGGTGATATCCACGGCAAAATATTTCATGCCGATTGCCCTGGGCAAGTTCTGCAAAAAATATCCGGACATCGATCTGGGCTTGACCATCACCAATCGTGAAGGATTATTGAAACGTATTGAGCACAATATGGATGACATCTATATTGTCGGGCAAATCCCGAATAGCAACTATGCCTTGGACATCCACCCTTTTGTGCCCAATCCGCTGGTGATGATCGCAAACCGCAATCATCCCCTGGTGGGCAAAAAAGTCAGTCTGAAACGCCTTGCCAAAGAACCTTTCATTATGCGCGAGGAGGGTTCGGGTATCCGTATGGCGGTGGAACAGCTTTTTCAGGAACAGGGGTTAAGCGTTAACGAACGTTTGACGTTGGCGACCAATGAGGCCATTAAGCACTGCGTGGTCGGGGAGCTTGGCGTTGCCTGCGTTTCAAAACACGCGCTTTATCTGGAGCAGAAAGAGGGGCCGATCGTCGAACTGGAGGTTGAAGGGTTTCCGATTGAAAAGGAGTGGAATATCGTTTTTCCGGCCGGAAAAGAACTCTCGTTGCTGGCAAGAGAATTTTTAGCTTTCCTGAAAGAGAAGGGAACGGATTATATCCAATTGCCATAATTCCCTGAATAATTCCCTTAGATAGGCCTGTTATTTTGACCATTTAGAATGTCTAGATTAGCCAAAACTTTCCGGTTTTGGCTTTTTTTTAGGCTGAATTTCAGCCAGCTTACCTAGATCAGATGCTCTGTAATGAGGGTGTTGATAAACCCTTCATCGAAGTTGGCGTTCAGCACATCGTCAATCCAGACGGGCTGGGGTTGATGTGCCTCGAAAAAGGCAAATCCAACCTTATATTCGTCGCCAAAGCGGGCCAACATAAACTTGAATTGATTGCCGTTGCTTTGGTTTTTCAGCGCGCACAATCCGCTCTCTTCGATATTAAACGTAATGGCGGCCTGGTTGTCAGACGCTAAAAATCGACCTAAAACAGATGACACCTGTTCATGCAGGTCTTCGTATGTCTGTACCATCCTTTTCTCCTATTCATTCCTTACGGTTATCCGCTGAGGATATCGTGATTAAAAGTATACGTTTGCGTGATAAAAACGGGAAAAGAAACCCTACGGTTTCTTTTCCCGCTGCTTAAATGGCGGTTTGATCGATCCACTCTTGTTTGAGGAAACGTTCCAGCGAGCCGTCCCGATCCCAGCGGAAACAGTAGAGCCATTCGTTGTCGATCAGCTGCCGTACGACCTCTTGCTCGTTAACGACTTTTTCGATGTAGTTTCTTGGTGCATCGATATACACACTGAGCCTTAGAGGTTCATGCATCCATTGATTGCCGTCATGCAGCGACTGCAACGGCAGGCCGATTCTCAGATCACCGCCATTGCCCTCGAAGACGCCGATGGAGCCGTCAACGACATTATGCAGTACCTTGTTGCCGCTGCCATAAACATGGTTATCGCATACCGAGGCGTAGTATTGCAGATTGATCCAGTTGGTGACGACCATGGGGGCGGTCATAATCAGCGTGAGTAGCGATACGTCCGGGTCCTGCTGCCAATCGTAATCATGCAGAAAGGCCCGGCCATCAAAATGTTGTCCACGCGTGCGTTTGCGCTGCGCAACGATAAACGAGGAGTTGCCGGAAAGCCCCCATTCGGGTCTGACCTGAGACCAGTCTTTGGCGCGACGCTGAATCGACGCATACACCTCCTTGCCCTGCAAATGTTCAAGTCCCAACCGCATCGCCCGTTCCTGCATGGCCAGCTCCGAAGCCCGGAAGAACCAGTTTTTGATTTGCTCATCCAGTACTTCGGGGCCATAAAAGGTAAAGGCGTCGGTGGTGGTGTTGTGCATGGCCGCGACAAAAAGCGTGCTTTTGGGGATGTTGATGCCGCGTTCATGCAGAGCCTCACGTACCTCGCTGTCATTCAGCAGGAAACTCAACACGCGGACATTGATTTCACCGGTTTGACCGCCGCAGGCACCGCAGTCGTAGCTTGCCGCATGCGGATTGTTGCAACTGCTGCTGCCATGACCGATAAGTATGACGGTCTCGGCGATATTTCGTTCAAGCCCCATGCCGTGCAGAATTCCCGCTGCCAGATCTGCTTTTTGTGCGAGCGTCAACGGTGATTCATTTTGCAGCAACTCAAATTCATCTGTGGTTGGCAGATGGTTGATCGGGTGTTGATGCTCGTGCGGGAACAGACTGTTGCGTAGCATTTTGAACGCATATATCAAACCGGTTGCCTCAACCATGCTGAACGTCGCCGGAGCGGCATTGCCCCACTCGATCCAGCGGGCTTTTTTGTTAAGCGCTTTCTGAGTGACAGCGTCCTGCTTGCAGGATGGAATCGCCTTGACCCGCATCTGCGGTTTTAGCAGGGCCGGCAGCTGAGGACGGGTAAACTCGGTGCCGATCGGCTGGTATTCAATCGGCAAGCCGAAGAACCCTGCAAAACCGATGGTTTCAATGCCGGGGTCTTGGGCTTCAAGGGCACGACGTATGACCTCCGAACGCACATCGATGCAGAATGCCGCCTGAAGTTTCGGCTGTATCTGTTCTTTGCCGGTATTCATTTCATGGGCGTGTTTTAACTGCTGATGGGTTGCCGATTGATGGGCGATCTCCGCTGCTCTTTGCCAAATCCATCGTTTGGCCTGGGCTGCTCGATGCGTTTCAATCAGTTCCGGAAGAATATTCATCTGATGGCGCCACATCACCTTCAGCTCATTGAATACCGCTCTGTCGTGGAATTTCTGATGGCGCCACAAGACCCGTTCCCAGGCGATGCGGATGGCCAGCAGGTCGAGCATCAGATGATTTTCAACCCCATCCAATTTATCCTGCCAACGCAGGTAGGCCACCCAGGAAGCCCAGCCATTGATGTCCAGCAGCAGCGCATGGGCATAATCGCTAATCCGCTCTTCGGTTACCCGCAATACCGTCAAGGCTTCCGCCAGCAGACCTTCTGCCGATTCGGGCAAGCTCATAAACTGCTCTGTCAAGCCGTCTTCGGCCATCAGAATCTCGATCCCTTTGTCCTGACGGGTTGTGGCGAGCCATTCGCTGTATAGTCCCTGGTAGGTTTCGGCGTACGAGGACTTATGTTCGCGGAAACGAAAAAAGTCCGCGCAGAACTGGCTGATTTGATGGGTGATTTCGTCACGCCAGGCCATCTTGTATTTGCGATCCCTTCCGCTATCCACAAAATCGCTGATATTGTGCCAATGAGTATGCTCGTCATCTTCGATAAGGAAACGCTCAAGGTTTTCTATCGTAAATTCCGTCCCAGACTCGTCGATGGCCTGCTGCAAATGCTTGGGCGAAAGATTTTCAATCCAGATTTCCTGAAAATAGGACTTGGGCATCAGGCATTGAGCCTGACTGAGCGCGGTGAGTTTTGCTGAAACCGTTGAAAAGTGTTCATCACGCATTTCCCACCAGGGATTCACCGCAACCAACTCATCCAAAGGCCAGGTAGGGGCAATTCTGGCGCACGCGGCCGAGAGCTTTTCCCTCTGGATTTCAGATAAATTTGGCGCCAATGGCTGAGCCTGAATGGAGGCCAGGCTCGCTGATGATTTTTGTGTTGATCTCATCATTGGTACAACTCCTCTTTGGGAATCTGTAATTTTTTCGGCTTGAATCGGATAGGTAAACGGGTTGGATAGACTCTCAAGTTCAAACGGGTGACCAGTTCATCCAAATAAAATCCCGCATAAAAAACCCGTCTGACTTTCATCATCCAAGGTAGATTATGGTGATAACGCAGCAGCAGGTAGCCGGTCATCAACAGCAGCAATAACAGGCTGATCCAAAGGTCTCCAGGCCAGCCTACGCTGGTTTGTTGATTGTCGATAACCAGACCTAAACCGGATTTTTGCAGGCTGTATACGATGAGTAAAAAAGCACTCAGCCATACCATTTCAGACATCCCCGTTACCGACAAACGTCCGCGTCTTTCAGCCACTAACAGCGTCAAAGCGATTGCAAAAAGCAACCAGGGGCTGTAAGGCGGTGTGGCGTCAAACAGCCACACCATTCCTCCTACCAAAGAGAGAGAAAAGGTGCCTGCAATGAGCCAGTCTGATTTTCTGGGCGCTTCGGCTTGAGAGAGTCTTCGGCTAATGCTGGACTCGACCTCCGATCCAGAGTTCAGGAATGCATAAGCCTTGTAACAGGAGTGGGCAATCAGGTGCAGCAGCGCCAATTCGAACAGCCCCAGGCCGCATTCGACCATCAACAGTCCCATTTGCGACATGGTCGACCAGGCCAGACGAACCTTGACCGATGCACGTGTCATCATGACCAGCGCCGCCAGAACAGTGGTGATTCCGCCCACCACTAACAGCATCCACTGTGCAATATCGGACATCACAATCAACGGAGCGAACACGATCAAAAGATAGCCGCCAAGGTTGATAATCCCTGCATGCAATAAGGCCGAAACCGGTGTGGGCGCCTCTACCACCTGGATTAACCAGCCATGCAGCGGTAGCTGGGCGCATTTAACCAATGCAGCCAAAGCCAATAGCAAAGCGGCCAGCTGTTCCCAGCTATTAAGGCTTTCCGATGCCTTCACTTGTTGATAGATTTCACTGATAAACCAAGTGTCATGTACGTAGTGCAGAATCAGAACAGCACTTAATAGACAGACTTCGGCAAATTTGGCGAAGATGAATTTTTTGTAGGCTGCCAACACTGCTCGGGGGCGGTTCGGATAAAAAATCAACAAGCGATGCAGGCTTAACGTAATCGCAAGCCAACCCAATACCAAAATCAGCATATGGTTGGTTGCAATCACGATCGCAACACTGCCCAGGGTGACCAATAGCCAACGTAAATAGCGCTTTTCATCTTCGCTGTTGCCGGACATGTAACTCCGCGAAAAACCGACATTGATAAAGCCTATAAATGTCACCAGGCCGAGAATAATCGCGCTGGCTTCCGATGCCAATGTCCAACGCGCTTCTTTGTCGAGCGTTAACCAATCTAAAGAGAGGCCCAGTCCCAGTAATACTGCGAGAACAAAGCCCAGTAAGGTGACCCCTCTGGCAACCCCCCAGCTGGCACGTCTTTCATTGGTGATAGCGGCAAAAAATAAGCTGAATGGGATAAACCATGCCATTAGGGGTATGATCCATTGCAAGCTCATACTAAACTCCTTTTATCTGATATTTGATTTCGACGCAGCGCTCTGTTGAATCGCTGTATGCGCGATTAAAACGCCGGCTGAAAAACTGATTCAATATTAGGAGATGTTGTTATTGATGAAAAATTGGGAAATCGAATACAACCCATAGACTATGAAGAATGATTGCAACAAGAGGTGCAAGTCGGACGGGGATGCAAAGGCTGGCAGGGAGCAGAGGTAAGCGGGCAAGTTCCGGTGGTTTTGCTAACGGTTTGGTAAAGCTGTTAGATGAGAGCCGTGGCTGTTGCCAGAAAGAATGAATGGCGGTTATAGAAGCCTTCCCAGTTCTTCAACTAGGTTTGTCCGTTCATTATCAAGCGCCTCAAGTTTTTGATAATCCTCTTCTGATGCTCGATTAAGAACCACAGCGCGTAATGGCCGAATGGATTCGTGATCGATCTGATTGAGTCGATCTATTATGGCTTCTGCCGTTTTGGACGCTGTGGAATTATTGGGCTTGCCTTTTTTATAAACCAACTCCCATCTTTCATAGGTGATTTCCTCCCAGTGGGGAAGGGCAAGGTGGGATTGATTGTCTTGCAGGATATACGGCTTGCCAAATTGATCGATGTAAAATCTCATTGCCCAATCTCCTCAATAAATCGCGCAATTTATTATCCGGTGCTTTTACAAAAAAAAGAATAAAGTACACCCGCGTCAATTTTTTCATTTTAGCGCCTTAATACAGGGAGAGGCAAAGTCTTTTGCAATGACGGGATGCTGAGGTTCCGTGATCTTTTTCCTAATAAATCGGCATCGACGAATTAGATGCGATGTGAAGCTGTTTACCACTTCAATTCACACCTATTATCAAAACGAGGAATGCGTTCCTTTCCAAGAGCAGTATCAGATTAAGTCGTGACTTTTTCAGTTAAAACTTACGATATTTTATTTCCACGTTAGTGATTAGAGAAAAATTAACGAAGTAACTTATTCGGACGTGTCCGGTGTGTTTCTAACCAGTTTGAAATTTCTGCCGCCGCTTCACTTCCAAGTTCGTTAACTATTTTTTGCTTCTCCTGATAAGATGAATAGTTCCACATGTCTTTTGCCCACCGAAATGGTGTTGTTATCGCTTTGTATCTTAAAGCGTGCGCTTCAAAAGCCCTGACATGTACGTAATGATTCACTGCTGCCGACAAAAGAAGAAACACTCCAGACCAGCTAATAAGACTATCGGAATAATTAGGAATAAGGAAACTTAACCAAGCTAAAAACATACTTGCTATGAACATAATAAGTGAAAAAGTGTTCCACTTTCCTGCAGTTTCCTGCAGCTTGCTTTGTTGTTCTTGATAGTAATTCAGCTGATCATCAATCCAGTCTTTTTTAGCCAACTCTATGTCATTCCGAATATTATCATCTATCCAAAGTGCATTAATTGTGTTTCTGATCCATGACAGGTGACCCCAATGATGATTCAAGAATCGATCCGTCGGAACATGCTTAATTCCTGATACTTTCCAAAAATAAGAAATTCTTAAAACTTCCGCGAGACCGCGATATTCCAAATACGTTGTCAGATACCGTCTTCTATTTGCAAATACGATCATTACTAATGCAAACGTTATTAATAGTGAAGAAGACAATGCACCAACCCAATTTGAAACAGTTTGCTGAATTGCATATCCACTTAAAGCAGTCAAAATAGTTAATGCCAAATTAACAATATATTTTTTCTGTAAGTCCATTGCATACACATCGGCTTGAGCGAATGTAGTTGCAATCATAGAATTAAGATGATTCTCTACAGACAAATAATTTAAAGACGTAATTAGCTTCTCACTATCAAGATTCAACACGCCTGTATTGAAATAAAAAACGGGTTGCAAATATTCAGAAATAGATAGTTTAGATGCGCCTTCAGGCCATATCCAGACTGTTTTTTGCAAAACTTCACCTGATTGTTTAGGGCATGAAATATGCAGTACAGGCCCCAAATAACCAGCAATATTTTCAAGAGAATGTTCTTGTTTATTTAAACTCACTCTTAAGTCTACGGTATGGCTAGTACCTCCTGGTTTAACATCATCAAAAGAGCCATCCCAAACAGCAATGACAATTTGACAATGCTTTGCTATCCAGCGAGAGGAGTTGTCATAAGAATTCACTCCACTCCCTTCTGTCACAAACTTTTTTATAGAAGCACTGGCAAGGAACTCATACTCCTCAACAGAAGATGGAAAATCTCTCTTGTAATCGTGCTCATCTTTTGGAAGCGGAACCACTAGCTTCAATTTTTTTTCTATCGCTAGTTCTGCAGCTAAACGATCAGAACCCTCAGCTAAAGAAGTAACAATGAAAACCTCAGTATGCTGTTTTGAGGCCAACTCGACCAATTGATCAATTTGAGTTGATATCTCTTGTTTGATTGGCCCCTGATATTCCTTCAAAACCTTTCGATGTCCAACGACACCAACAAGTAGTGGGATTGCCATTAAAGTTTCACCTCTGATTAATCGATATATACAGCCAAAGGTGATAAAAATACTTTCCGTCCTTCAACTTTTTCAATTTTGTACAAATGTGTTAAGCTCTGCTCATATCCTCTGTATCGTAACCATGCTGGTAAATCCTCTACAATAATAACTTCACGAAGTTTAATATCACTCAAGCTTTGGGAGGTTTTTTTGAACAGTCGAATTACATCCCCTGCCTCTCCACTAGCCAAGCTTTTGAATGGACTCAGATTAAATTGTTTTGCAAGTGAAGTAGTTTCAAAAATCTTTAAAGCTTTCTGAGCATTTTGTGCCGAAATTTCTGCCTGATTATGCAGTGCAACAATCTGGTTCTCATAGCCGATTACTTCGAGTCTAAGCATTCGTTCTTCTTCATTCAGCGGGCTTAATTGTTTCCCAATGCGTTCTTCCCTTTTACCGTCTAAGTGCTTACCGACCCCAATAAGGGTAACAATAATAAGAATGGTGAATATAATCGACCCAAACACCCCATATTTCATGCTGATAATCAAAACTACGCCTAACAACACAAACCATAGTAAAGGAGGAAGGGTCAAGAATATGTTCTGTGGAATATTTTCTTTTTTCTGAAGAATTTGTTCTTTATCTCTCTGCAATTGAGATATCTTTCCATTAATTTCTTGTATTTTTTTTTCAAAATTCAAAACACCTGACAATGGTTTTATTTGTAATTTAGCAGGTACAAATGAATAAATCGTTGGAGATGCAACAGAGAGCTTATCCTCCCTCCCTGCTAATTTAATGACCCTTCTACTGTCCCTTCCTCGATGGAACCAATCGATTTTTTTTGTGGATCGAACAAATGAGATGGTACAAATTTTATCTCCTGGTCTTACGACATCTCCTTCATGAATATACCATTCTGAAATATAGGCCTCAGCTTTAACACTGTGGAAGACAAATTTCTCATGCTCAATAGGTAGTTCTTGTGCCGTTTCATCCACAGCAGCAAGATCTCGATTAGCTTTGACAGCAAGTCTCTTAACGATTTCCTGTTGTGCTTTTATTGTATTTTTACAGGCTCGGATAATGGAAGGTAATGAGCTGGAACCAGAACGTTGCTCAGCCCATTTAGAGTTTTCAATCCCAGCTAATTGCTTTCCAACTTGATTTAGACTAATCAAATCAGAACCAAGTCTTTCTTTTAATGATTCAACCATTTGTTTGATTTGAGGTCGAATCAGCTGGAAAACAGGATCTCCGCTGGCCTCAGATAAGCTTCTGGGGTAAATGTCAAATGCTTTTTTAATGCTATCTACGGCCTCATTGAAAGCCCCAGACAAAACATATTGCCTCGCTAGACCTATGTAAGCCCTAGAAAACTTAGGCGCCACCTCAACAGCGGATTTAGCAAATTCAATTGCATCTTGGTTACGTCCCGCTAAGTTGGCTGCCTTAGCTGCAACCATATATGATGCAGATGCTCTATATGGCAAGTTATTTTGATTAGCAATTTTGGCCGCACGAAGAGATAGGTCTATTGACTCATTTGCCAAAGATTTTTTATCCATAGCAATGTATAACTGTGCCAACCAATAATTAGAAATTAAGTCTAAAGGCCTTACATCTAGTGCCTTTTTCAAGTGTTTAACGGCTATAGCATACTCTCCAATATCCATAGCATTTTTTGCCTCTTTTCTCTGCTCAATTGCAGTGACGTAAGCAGGATTTGAGATTGCCGATAAAGTATCCCTTAACTCTATTGGATCATCTACAAGAAGAGGTTCTATAAAATTTCGTTCTTCCAATTTCTCAATATCGGCATCGTCCAAAACAAACTCAGCCAAGTCCTCATCTAAAGAAGAAAACTCGCCACTTGTTTCAGCTAAACTGAGTGCTCCAAAATGTTTTTCATATATGGCGGCCAATAGTTTTCTGAATATTTCTTCTGCGATTTCATTCTCGCAAATACCTTGCTCAAAAAAGCCAATAGTGTGATTTTCTTCAACTTGCCTTTGCCATGCGGCTAACTTTGGATCATCCGAATAATGCATGCGGTTACCGGAATAGCAACTCCCGATTCCGAATACCAATACACGCGTGTTATTTTCTTCCTTAATTGCTTCAAGATATTCAAGATGGGTAAATGATTCATTAGAGTCTGGTGCTAAGGTTCCGTAAGAGTCTCCAATCAGCAAGATCATAAACTCAGATTGTTTCACATAGCCTAAACACTCTTTTAATGGCGGACGATGGCTAACACTTCCATTATTTAAATCTAACGCAGTCATCTGCAAATGGGGGTAATTAGTTATTAGTAAATTCAACTTTGACCGTAAGGACTCAAACTCTGAAAATCTTGATGCTAAAAATACCGCTGTTTTTAATAACGCCATACACAACCCGTATAAAAAATAAAAAATACAAGGCACCTTATCCAAGGGCACTCACTGCAATGATTTTATGGCCAACAATCTTATCTAATTGTTTGTTGTACGTATATAAAAACTAACGCTTAAAACATCATGGACTAGAAGTTAGTATGAGTAGTTGTAGCACTTGTAATGACAATTCAATCGCTGAGTGCTTCTCTCAACTTCTCAAGCGATGGCGGATTAAACGAAAGGTGCATATAGGTGACTGATATGCCTCCTAATGTGATTTACGGCATGGGCTATGTAAGATATCTCAAATCAAAGAAAACGCCTGTGCTGTCTGAATAGGACATTAGAAGAATCACAGGGGCGATAGGGTCAGGGAAGCTTGAGCGCTCATTGCAGACGACTAGAGAATATGTCGAGAATCTGAGGGTTGTAAGGCAAGAAGAGCCTATAAACATTTCTCCTAGTTGTCCTAAGTGCGGTAGCCTATGATCTTACGTACAGCTAAACGTGGGAGTAACGCTGGGAATAAGTTCTGTGGGGGGCAACCGAATGGAATTGGAGTTGGCCTCCAAAATCTTATTAAGAGGATTCTTACAAAGGGGTCTAAAGAGTTTAAGGGGGCAAAACCCGTTGAAGCTGCCTCAAGTTTGGATAAGGGACTTGAATATCCACAACACCGCTGATGAATATGTTTTCAGGTCTCAATAAAAAATTCAAAAAGGTCTGTAGTCTCAACTGAGGCTGACGAATTTTCGAGTAATAAGCCAGTGCTTTGTGATTTTGAAAAATATTTAGAAGATAGTATGTAAGAGGATATGAGCTACTAACCTATTTTTATACAGGTTCCTAGGTCGAGTATGCTATGAATCAAGAGAATTAACAAGTTTGTAACTTATTGATTTTGAAGTAAAAATTGGTACGACCGAGTGGACTCGAACCACCGACCCCCACCATGTCAAGGTGATGCTCTAACCAGCTGAGCTACGGTCGTATATAAGGGGTTGGGTGTCAATTAAGCGGAGCTTAAAGGATGGTACCAGTGGGCGGACTCGAACCGCCACGCTTTTAAGGGCAACGGATTTTGAATCCGTCGTGTCTACCAATTTCACCACACTGGCACTGTTTGTGGATGCGGATTATAGAGAGGGTTTTAGGAAGTGTCAAGCGGCTTATGCAATTTGATTTAAAAAAATCCCAAAATAGTCATCTGTTATTGCGTTGGGCGCGCAACCACGGTATTTACAAAATTAGGGTGCAGATAAAATTAAGTGTTTTGACGCATTTATAGGAATTGTTAATAATGCGAGTTCTAAAAATTTTATGACCGATAATAAGAAACACTAGCAAGGGGTAATAAGTGGTCGTATTCAAAACCATTAATCCAAAAGACAAGTGGCTGATCTATTTAAAGTCCGTGGCCATCGGTTTGTTGTTGATTATGCCATTTGCCTATATCCAGTTCAGCCAGGTGCAGGCCGACATGAAGCTTTCGTATTTTGTCATGCCTGCGTTGGCGGCCCTTTTGGTGGCTTTTTTATTGACCAAGCTTAACCTGCTTAAGGCGAAGGCCGCGCGTGACAGTTCGCTTTTCAAGGCGGCGGTCGATTTTGCATTGGAGTTCACCTACATCCGCAGCATTTCCGGGCAGTACGAGTATGTCTCGCCGGCGGTGCTCGAAATGACCGGTTATGAACCGGACGTGTTCTATGCACAGCCGAATTTTATGGATCGTATTATTCATCCGGATGATCGTGAGTTATGGAACGGGCATTTGCACCACGTTAACGGCAACGGTCATCCGGAGCATATTGAGTTTCGCATTGTCACCAAATCGGGGTCGGTGCGCTGGCTGCAACATTTATGCGGCCCTATCCACGATGAAAAAGGGCAGATCATCGGGGTGCGCTCCACCAATATCGATGTGACTGAACGTCATTTGACCGAGGACAAACTGAAAAAAATGGGGTTTTACGACCCGCTGACCGAATTGCCGAATCGCCGCTATATCGCCGATTATATGAATGAGCTGATTGAAAAGGATCGCGGCGCTGAAGGGGGGCAGAAGTTTGCGGTGATGTTTTTGGATTTAAACCGCTTCAAATATGTCAACGATGCCTACGGCCATACCATGGGGGATGAGTTGCTCAGACAGGTGGCGCTGCGTTTTCAGCAAAGTTGTTTGGACAGTAGCAAGGGCCTTATCAGCCGTTTTGGCGGGGATGAGTTTGTCATTGTTAAAAAGGGCGATGTTTCAGCCGCAGCCATTCAGGGATGCGTGTCCCAGTTTAACCGCTTGCTGGAGGAGCCGTTTGTGGTTAGCGGGCACCATTTGAGTGTAGGCGTCAGTGCCGGAGTTGCGATTTATCCTCAAGATGGGCTTGAACCGGAAACCTTGATCAAGAGCGCCGATGCGGCGATGTTTCAGGCGAAAAATCAGGGGTTGAATTTCAAATTTTTCTCTCAGGAGATGGCCGATCATGCCTCGCAGATGATCGGGTTGCAGACTAGGCTCAAACACGCCTTGCATGACGGTTTGATTCAGCCGCACTATCAGCCGCTGGTGGATTTGAAGAGCGGCCAGACAATCGGCCTGGAGGTATTGGCCCGCTGGATTTCGCCGGATGGCGAATTGGCGCCGTCTCCGGCGGTGTTTATTCCGGTTTCCGAAGAAACCGGGCTGATCTGGATGTTGAGTGAATCCATGATTTCGCAGGCAGGACGACAAATCGCCAAATGGCAGCACCAAGGGATTGAACTGAAATACTCCATCAATGTGTCGGCGCGCCAGTTCGCGGACGATAACTTCTGCGACCAGGCCATCAACCAGTTCAAACGCTTGGGGGTCAACCCGGCTTCTGTGCAGATCGAACTGACCGAAACGGTGCTGTTGAACAATATCGAACGCAGTATCGAAAAGATTCAACTCCTCAAGGCGGAAGGTTTTTCGATTGCGTTGGACGATTTCGGCACGGGCTTTGCCTCGTTGCACTATCTGACGATGTTCCCGCTGGATACCATCAAGGTCGACCGTGCGTTTGTGGTCAATATTCTGGAGGATTCACGTCAGTATGCGATTGCCAAATCCATTATCAACCTGGCGCACGATCTGGATTTGGTGGTGGTGGCGGAAGGCATCGAAACCGAAGAGCAGCGTCAGTTGTTGATGGACTTGGGGTGCGATATCGGCCAAGGCTACCTTTTCAGCCGTCCGGTTGGGCCGGAACATATTTCGTTGTCAAAACTCGGAGCCGGCAGTTGTATTCCCAACGGGGCCTGCCTGCAATAGCGCCGCTGCCGTTTTCATCGGCGCGATGCTCTCTTTATTCCCTTTGTCTAAGCGCTTGAATGCAAGTGCTTTTTAAGCGAAAATAGCGCGTTTTATTGTATGGACGCTTTCGGATTGCAGTTTTGCAGTCCCTGGCGCTGCTTCCGCGTGAAACGACAAGACTTTTTCTTTGATCTACCCGAACATCTGATTGCCCAGCAGCCCACCGCTCAGCGACGCGGCAGCCGTTTGCTGGTGCTCGATCCGAACCTGCCTCTCCCTCAAAGCCTCAACGATCGCCAGTTTCCCGATCTGCTGGATTACCTGCAGCCCAACGATATGCTGGTGTTTAACAATACCAAGGTCATTCCGGCGCGCCTGTTCGGGCAGAAGGCGACCGGCGGCAAGGTCGAGCTGCTGATCGAGCGCGTGCTCGACGAACATACGCTGTTAAGCCATGTGCGTTCGAGCAAGTCGCCCAAGGCGGGTGCCGTGCTGAGGATCGAGGATGCCTTTGAGGTGGAAGTGCTCGGACGGGAAGACGCGCTGTTTGTGCTCAAGGTGCTAAGCGATACGCCCGCTTTGAGTCTGATCGAGCAATACGGCCACATGCCGTTGCCGCCTTATATTGAACGCGCCGAAGACCAGGCGGAGGACATGGAACGCTACCAGACGGTCTATTCTGCCAAGCCCGGTGCGGTCGCCGCGCCGACCGCCGGACTGCATTTTGATGAAGCCTTGCTGGACGAGATCAAGGCCAAAGGGGTTACGCTCGGTTTTGTGACCTTGCATGTCGGCGCCGGCACCTTCAAGCCGGTACAGGTGGACGATATCGCCGCACACAAAATGCACTCCGAATATCTGGAAGTCAGCGCCGAAGTGGTGGAGCAGATCAGACAGACGCGTGCCAAAGGTGGACGCGTATTTGCCGTGGGCACCACCAGTGTGCGCTGTCTGGAGAGTGCTGCCAGCTTCAGCGCTTCCGGCGAAATTGAACCCTATCAGGGGGAAACCGACATTTTTATCACGCCGGGCTATCAGTTCAAGGAAGTGGACGGGCTGATCACCAACTTCCACCTGCCGGAATCGACGCTGATTATGCTGGTGTCCGCGCTGGCGGGTTACGAGCACACCATGCACGCTTATGCCCACGCCGTGGCCCAAGAGTACCGTTTTTTCAGTTACGGCGATGCCATGTTGATTTTGCCGAAACAGCCCGATTAAAACTCAGCAGGCCGGGTGCATAAGCGCCGGTCTGCAAACGCCCTTAAGGAACACAGATGGAATTTGAATTAGATACAACTGACGGCCGTGCGCGCCGCGGCCGCTTGAAATTCGCCCGCGGTAATGTGGAAACGCCCGCGTTTATGCCGGTGGGCACCTACGGTTCGGTCAAAGGGATGACGCCGGAGGAGATCAAGGCGACCGGCGCGCAGATTATTTTGGGTAACACCTTCCATCTGGCGCTGCGTCCGGGCACCGACATTATCGAATTGCATGGTGACCTGCACGACTTTACCCATTGGGACGGTCCGATCCTGACGGATTCCGGCGGGTTTCAGGTGTTCAGCCTCGGCAAAATGCGCAAAATCAAGGAAGAGGGCGTGACCTTCAGCAGCCCGGTAGACGGCGCCAAAATCTTCATGGGGCCGGAAGAGTCGATGGAGGTGCAGCGCAAACTCGGGTCGGACATCGTGATGATTTTTGACGAGTGTACCCCGTATCCGGCCAGCCACGAAGTGGCCAAGATGTCGATGGAGCTGTCGCTGCGTTGGGCCAAGCGCTCCAAAGACGCCCACGGCGACAGTCCGGCGGCTTTGTTTGGCATTGTCCAAGGCGGCATGTACGAGGATTTGCGTCGCGAATCGATCGACAAACTCAAGGCCATCGGTTTTGACGGCTACGCCATCGGCGGCCTGTCGGTGGGTGAGCCCAAAGAGGAGATGATGGCGACGCTGGACTATACCGAGCCGCATATGCCCAAGGACAAACCGCGCTATCTGATGGGTGTCGGCAAGCCGGAAGACATTGTGGAGGCGGTGCGTCGCGGTATCGATATGTTCGACTGCGTGATCCCGACGCGCAATGCGCGAAACGGTTTTCTGTTCACCTCCGAAGGGGTGGTTAAAATCCGCAACGCCAAACACAAGACCAGTCTGCTGCCGCTCGATCCCAAATGCGACTGCTACACCTGTCAGAACTATACGCGCGCCTATCTGCACCATCTGGACAAGTGTCACGAAATTCAGGGGGCGCGACTGAATACGATCCACAATCTGCACTATTATCAGACGCTGATGAAAGGCTTGCGCGACGCGATTGCCGAGCACCGTCTGGAGGCGTTTGTGGCCGAATTCTACGAGGGAATCGGTCAGCCCATGCCAGCGTTGGAAGGCTGACGGCGCCTAAAGCCCTGGCAGGGGTGGCCTGTTGAGATTTTTTTGCGGCATTTTTAGCAGATTTTTGCCAAAAGCTGTGCCACAATAGGCGGGATTTAATAGACACGTTTTATACGATTAGGAGAAAACTATGAGCTTTTTTATCAGCGATGCAATGGCAGAAGGAACTGCAGCGGCCCAAGGCGGCGGATGGGAAGGATTGATTCCGTTGATCCTGTTGTTTGTGGTGTTCTACTTCTTGTTGATTCGCCCACAACAGAAAAAGGTCAAAGAACACAAAGCCCTGGTTGAAGCCTTGAAAAAAGGCGATGAAGTCGTGACTTACGGCGGTATGGGCGGAAAAATCCGCGACTTGAGCGACACTTTCTGCGATGTGGAAATCGCCGATAACGTCGTGGTGAAAATCGAGCGTCAGAACATTGCGCGCTTGTTGCCAAAAGGCACGCTAAAAGGCGAATGATCGTCAAACGTTAATAAAAGGGGCTTTTGCCCCTTTTGTTGTTTAAATACCCTGTGTAATGACCCTAAAAGTGTTTGCGGCTTTTACAAAAGAGGTTTCCCGGGGTCTTCCTAGAAATGGACATGCAACTATGTTTCAAACACAACAAAAAGTGATAGCAAACCGTTATCCCGCCTGGAAATACCTGTTGTTGGTGGTGGTCACGGTGATTGGTCTGATCTACGCCGCGCCGAATCTGTTCGGTGATGATCCGGCGGTGCAGATTTCGCCGGCCAAGTCGGTGACTTTCAATACGGCGACCGAGCAGGAGGTGAATAAAATCCTCAGTGAAGCCCAGTTGGCGGTTAAATCCACGGAATTTGAGAACGGCCGTTTCCTCATCCGTTTTGACAACACCGAAGACCAGCTCAAGGCCAAGTCGCTGCTGAAGGATGCGCTGGGCCGTTCGGCGGTGGTGGCGTTGAACCTGGCGCCGGCGACACCGGCCTTTCTGAGTGATCTGGGCGCCCAGCCGATGTATCTGGGCCTGGATTTGCGCGGCGGGGTGCACTTTTTGATGGACGTCGATATGGACGCGGCGGTCGAAAAAGCGTATCTGCGTTATGTCGACGAGATCAAAGGCCGTCTGCGTGAAAGCAAGGTACGTTATCTGGGCGTGGAGTACGAGTCGGAAGAGCTGTTGGTTAAATTCCGCGATGTTGAATCCATGCAGCAGGCGCAGGGCGTTCTCAGCGAAAATTTTGGCGAAGATCTGAACATTCTCCCCAATACCGAAAGCGCCGCGCCGATGCTGGCGATGACGTTGTCGCCCAAGGCGATTGCCGATACCAAGAAGTTTGCGTTGCAGCAGAACATCACCACCTTGCGTAACCGTATCAACGAGCTGGGGGTTGCCGAGCCGGTGATCCAGCAGCAGGGTGAGCGCCGAATTGTGGTGCAGTTGCCGGGTGTGCAGGATACGGCCCGTGCCAAGGAGATTCTGGGGGCGACCGCCACGCTGGAATTCCGTTTGGTGGAAGAGCGCGGCGATGCGCTGCAGGCCGAGAAAACCGGTTATGCGCCACACGGCGCCAAGTTGTACCACTTCCGTGACGGCACGCCGATTCTGCTGCAGCGCAGTGTGATTGTCAGCGGTGAGAACGTCATCAACGCGCAGTCGGGCATCGACCCGCAGCAGGGCTCGTCGATGGTGAGCGTGACGCTGGACGGCGCGGGCGGACGCAAGATGCTGGCGACCACCAAAGAGAATGTCGGCAACCGCATGGCGGTGGTCTATATCGAGAACCGCGTGGAAACCGTTGAAGTCAACGGCGAGAAGGTCAAGAAACGCATCACCACCCGCGATGTCATCAACGCGGCGGTGATTCGTGGCCAGTTTGCCAACCGCTTCCAGATCACCGGTCTGGATTCGCCGCAGGAAGCGCAGGATTTGGCGCTGTTGCTGCGTGCCGGTGCCTTGGCCGCACCGATGGAGATTGTCGAGGAGCGCACCGTCGGGCCGAGTCTCGGTCAGGATAATATTGACCAGGGCTTTATGTCGGTGGTGGTCGGCTTCCTGCTGGTATTGGTGCTGATGGCCTGGCGTTACAAAACCTTTGGCATGGTGGCCAATTTGGCCTTGGCGTTGAACCTGGTGATTATTGTTGCGGTGCTCTCGATGCTGCAGGCCACACTGACGTTGCCGGGGATTGCCGGTATCGTCCTTACCGTGGGGATGGCGGTCGATGCCAACGTGCTGATTTTTGAGCGTATCCGCGAGGAGCTGAAAACCAGTTCGGTGCAAAGCGCCATCTACGCCGGTTATGAAAAGGCGTTTGTGACCATTGCCGATGCCAATATCACGACCTTGCTGGCGGCGATTGTACTGTTCAGTTTTGGAACCGGCGCGATTAAAGGCTTTGCGATCACCTTGTCGATCGGTATCGCCACGTCGATGTTTACCGCGATTTTGGGCACGCGCGCCATCATCAACCTGATGTACGGCAACAAGCGTGTCGAAAAACTGTCTATTTAGGAGTATGGCGCAATGAGTGAAATGACAATGCAAACTGAACAGGCCGCCATGCCGAAACAGATTGATTTCATGGGTAAACGCCATCTGGCGGTGGCGTTTTCGATTCTGATGATTGTCGCCTCGCTGCTGGGGCTGTGGGTCAAAGGGTTGAACTTCGGTATCGACTTTACCGGCGGGACGATCATCGAGGTCTCCTATCCGCAGGCGGTGGATCTGGGTGAGGTGCGTAGCCAGCTGGCGAGCGCCGGTTATGACGAAGCGGTGGCGCAGCACTTCGGTTCGGCCACCGATGTCTTGATCCGCATTGCGCCGCGCGAGGGGATGAACTCCGCGCAGTTGAGCAATCAGGTGATGGAGGCTTTGCACGCCGGTGCGGCGGGTGACATCACCCTGCGCCGTGTCGAGTTCGTGGGCCCGCAGGTGGGCAGCGAGCTGACCGAGGACGGCGCTTTGGCGGTAGTGTATGCCTTGATCGGGATTCTGATCTATGTGGCTTTGCGCTTTGAATGGCGCTTTGCGGTCGGTTCGGTGGTGGCGCTGATCCATGACGTGGTGATCACCATCGGGGTGTTTGCCTGGACGCAGACGCAGTTTGACCTGACCGTACTGGCGGCGATACTGGCCGTCATCGGTTACTCGCTGAACGATACCATCGTGGTGTTCGACCGCGTGCGCGAGAACTTCCGCATCATGCGTGAAGGCACGCCGGTCAAGGTGGTCAACGACGCGGTCAACGATATGCTGGCGCGTACCATTATGACCTCGCTGACGACGTTGCTGGTGTTGATCGCCCTGTTCTTCCTCGGCGGGGAGATCATCCACGGTTTTGCGATGGCCTTGATTGTGGGGGTTGTTGTGGGGACTTACTCTTCTACCTATGTGGCCAGTGCGGTGGCGCTGTACATGGGCGTCTCCAAGGAGGACTTGATGAAAGCGCCGAAAGAGGGGCCGGATCGCGAAGCCGAAGAGGCGGAACTGCAGCGGATTTTCCTGGAGCAGGAGAGCAAGCGTGAGGCGCGAGAACGCGCCCAGGCCAGCAAGCACGCCCAGAAAGAAGCGCAGAACTCGCCAGACTGATCGAGTTTGTCAAACTGAACAGGCCGGGTATGTACCCGGCCTGTTCAGTTTTGAAAAGCACAAAAAACCGCGTTTGTTTTTACAGACAAACGCGGTTTTTTTATGGGCAGAAGAACGGTTGGTTGTTGTATCTCGCTTATTGGGCTTTATTGGGCGTTGTTATAGGCGACAATAAAGGCTTCCGCCGCCTCGGCATCCAGAGGGCGCGAAACAAAGTAGCCTTGCACTTCGTGGCAGCCGAGTTCCTTTAACAAAGCCATCTCCTCGGCCTGTTCAACGCCTTCGGCAATGACACGCATGCCCATGCTTTCGGCAATCCCCAGAATGGCGCGCACGATCGCCTGGTCGGACGGATTGACAAGGATGTTCTTGATGAAAGCGCGGTCGATCTTGATGAGATCGACCGGGAACTTCTGCAGGTATTCCAACGAGGAGTAGCCGGTGCCGAAATCGTCAATCGCCAGCGAGGCGCCGGTGCTCTTGAGCTGGTTGAGGGTGCTCAATGCCGATTCCGGGTTTTGCATGGCGATGCTTTCGGTAATTTCCAAATCCAGGCAGCTGGGCGGCAGCTCGTGCTTGAGAATGATGTTGTGCAGGGTCTGCGCCAGATTGTTTTTGGTGAACTGTTGCGCCGAGAGATTCGCGCCGACGCGGATATTGAGCCCTTTGTCATGCCACTCCTTGGCCTGGCGCACCGCTTCTTCGGCGATCCAGTCGCCGATCTCATGTACCAGTTCGAGCTCCTCGACAATCGGAATGAAGCGGTCCGGCGGCACCATGCCCATTTCCGGGTGCAGCCAGCGGATCAGCGCCTCCACGCCGATGATGCGATTGCTTTGCACATCGACCTGCGGTTGATAGAACAGACGGAACTGGTTGAGTCCCAAGGCCTTGCGCAATTCGCTTTCCAGATAGAGGCGCTGCGAGTTGTCCTGCTGCTGTTCGGGATCGAAGAACACAAAACGGATCCCGCCGATTTTTTTGGCGTTGAGGCGGGCCTTGACGGCGGCATTGAGCAGATCGGCTACGCTTTGACCGTCCTGCGGGGCCAGCGCAATGCCGGCACTGGTTTCAATGTGGATCTGCTGGTCGCCCAGACGGAAGGGCTGCGCCAGCGCCGCTTGAACCTGGGTAATGATCTGGCTGATCTGGGTGCTGTCGTTTTGTTGCGGGATGAGGATGCTGAATTCGTCGGTGCCCATGCGCGCCGCCAAACCTTGCCCCTCAAGCGCGCCGCTGATGCGCGAAGCGCTCATCTGCAACAGCTTGTCGCCCTCCTTGTGGCCGAGCGTATCGTTAATCAGGCTGAAGCGGTCGATATCCAGCGAGATGACCGCAAAGGCTTCGTTGCGTGCCAGCACATCTTCCAGCTGTTCGGTAAACATGCGGCGGTTGGCAAGGTTGGTGAGCGCGTCGTGGTAGTGCTGGAACTCGAGTTTACGTTTGGTTTCATAAACGTCGGTAATGTCCTGAATAACGCCGAAAACGGTCTCTTTGCCATCGCGTTCGGCGATAACGCGCAACATAAAGGCGTTTTTACCGACCATGAAGGGGTGCTGGAAAACGGCCCGCGCTTGTTTGCCGCTATAGACCTCATTGAGGATGGCGGTAATGCGTGCATGTTCGTGTTGCGGAATAAACCCCAGGTAATTGCTTAGATGCCCCTCCTGCGGGCTGGGCGGGAGTCCGAACATTTTGAGCAGTTCGCTGGACCAGTAGAGGCGATCATCATCAACCTGCCACTCCCAGAAGCCGAGGCGGGCGATCTCTTGCGCCTGATGCTGTCTGAGCTGCGCACGATTCAGGGCCTGCGCGGTTGCAAAGGTACGCAAAGCATAGCGCACCCGTCTGATCAACAACGGCCAGTTTATCGGTTTGGTGATAAAGTCGGTCGCTCCGGCGGCAAAGGCGCTGTCGATGGCTTCAACATCATCCAGTCCGGTCAGCATCAAAACCGGGGTAGCGGCCTGTCCGGGCAGTTGGCGAATGGCCTGGCAGGTTTCATAGCCGTCCATAATCGGCATGACAACGTCAAGCAGCACCAGGTCGGGCTTAAAGCGTTTAAAGCAGTCCAAGCCGGCTTCGCCATTGGCTGCCTGTTCAACCGCATAGCCGGATTTTTGCAGGATTTTGACCAGCGTCAGGCGCGTGCTCATATCATCGTCAACCACCAGGATTCTGATGGGATGCGCCGTCGGTTGATCGGTGTCCATTGGCAGGTTGGGCTGGTTCATAACCATGCAGGTGTCCTTGTTTTCTCAACACTCATAGATAAGGCTCTAAGGCGCGCGTGAGGTTCTTGATGGCGTGCTCCAATTTGCCGAGTTCCGCCTGTACCTGAGGCAGCTGGTTCTGTTTGGCCAGCGCCTCAAGCTGTTTGCTGATTTCCGAAACCTGTAGCCCGCCGACATTGGCGGCGCTGCTCTTGAGTGTATGCGCGGCGCGATAAACCTGTTGCACATCGGCTTTGTGCAGACCCATTTGAATGTCATTCATAATGGTCGGCAGCTGCTCCATAAACGGCTCCAATATGACACTTAAGTCACCGTCCAGCAACTCTTTAAGGCCGTCTAGTACTGTCGTATCGAGTGTTGCAGGGCTGTTCATCTCTTCCTCCGTGGGTGCCTGTGTGGTGTCGGTTGTGGCGGTTTGCGGTGTGATATGGGTCATCAGTGTATTAATCAGGGCATCGCGGGTGAAAGGTTTGCCCAGATGACCGTCCATGCCGGCCTTCATACAGTGATCGATTTCGTTGGGGGTCACAAACGCGGTCAGGGCGATAATCGGGGTGCGGCGGTGCCGGGTTTGTTGTTCAAATTTACGAATTTCGCGTGTGGCTTTGGAACCGTCCATAATCGGCATCTGGCAATCCATCAGGATCAGGTCGTAATCGCTGTTCTCGTAGGCCTCAACCGCCTGCAGGCCGTTTTCGGCATAGTCTACCTTGAGCCCTAATTTGGTGAGATTGGCAATGGCGACCTTGCGGTTGACCTCGTTGTCCTCGGCCAGCAGGACGCGTTTGTTTTGCAGAACCGACAGGTCGGCCTCTTTGGCTTGCTGGGAAGGCGCTTTGACCATTTGCTTGGAGGTCGTCAGAATCCGTGCCAGACCGTCATGCAGTTCCAGCATGCCGATGGGTTTGGGGATAAGCAGGTCAAAATGCGCTTCCATCGCATCCACGCGCAAGGTGCGGCCGGCATAGGAGGTCAACAGCACCATTTTGAGTGAGTCCAAAGCGGGGATTTTGCGGATTTCACGCGCCAGCTGCAGCCCGTCGATGCCCGGCATCATCATATCGCTCAATAACAGGTCGTAAGCGCGACCTTTGTGTTCGGCTTGCTTCAATTCTTCCAATGCGGTCAGTCCATTGTCGACACTGCGATGGTAGATTTTCCACATGTCGCAGTAACGTTCCAGTATGAGGCGGTTGGTCGCATTGTCATCGACAATCAGGGCTCGCAGTCCCGACAGTTCGGGGTTGTGATTGAATGCGCTATGCACCTCCTGCGGAGGGCTTAAGCGGATGGTGAACCAGAAAGTGCTGCCTTCACCGGGAACCGATTCAACCCCGATTTCGCCGCCCATGGTTTCGACGATCTGTTTGCTCAGGGTCAGGCCCAGTCCCGTGCCGCCGTATTTGCGTGTGGTGGAGCCGTCCGCCTGGCTGAAGGCTTCAAAAATACGTTGCTGCGCACTTTCGGAAATGCCGATGCCGCTGTCTTTGACGGCAATCTGCAACAGGCAACCGTCCTCTTGCGAAAGGGTTTTAACGCGGACGCTGACTTCACCCTCTTCGGTGAATTTAATGGCGTTGCCGAGCAGGTTGGATACAATCTGCCGCAGGCGGGTAGGGTCGCCGTTGAGGTAGTCAGGGACGTGTTCGTCCACTAATAGGGCCAACTCCAGCGATTTGCTCTGTGCCTGTGCCGCAAACAATTTAACGATATCCTCGAGCACCTGGCGCGGGGCAAAATCCAGGGTTTCCAGCTCGATTTTGCCGGCTTCGATTTTGGCCAGATCGAGAATGCTGTTGAGCAGCGCCAGCAGGGTTCCCCCCGAACTATGTGCAATGCGCAGCAGTTCGCGCTGCTCTTCGGTCAGGTCGGTTTCCAGTGCCAGTTCGAGCATGCCGAGCACGCCATTCATCGGTGTGCGGATTTCATGGCTCATATTGGCCAGGAATTCGGATTTGGCCTGGGCGCTTTCCAGTGCTTCGATGCGCGCCAGTTGCAGGTCTTCTTCGTAGCGTTTGCGCTCGGTAAAGTCGCTGAAGGTGGCGACATAGTGCGATATTTTGTGGTGGTCGTCGTAGACGGCACTGATGGTCTGCATTTGCGGGTAGATCTCACCGTTTTTGCGGCGATCCCAGATTTCACCTTCCCAGTGGCCTTTTTGGGTGATGTCATCCCACATTTGTTTGTAGAACTCTCTGCTATGCTGTCCGGACTTTAACACGCGGATATTTTGGCCGATGACCTCTTCTTTGCCGAAGCCGGTAATGGCTGTAAAAGCCTGGTTGACGGTCAAAATGGTCAGATTGATGTCGGTAATCACAATCCCGGAGAGACTGTTTTCAAAGACGTTGGCCGCCAGTTTGAGTTCCTGTTCGTCCGCTTTGCGCTGGGTGATGTCGCGGAAAATGGTGACGGAACCACGTTCGCCGCCGTTCACTTGAAATGCGGCACTGGTGACCTGTACCGGTATCAGTTGGTCATTGCGGGTGCGGAAAAACTCGTTTTCACTATGGTACACCCGGCCTTGCTGGGTTTGTACGCGGATGGGGCACTCCTCCTTGGTCACAGCATGGCCGTCGGCACTATAGTGCACATGAATCAGGTCGTGAGCGATTTTGCCGAGCGCTTCGCCGGGTTTTAGCTGCAGCATTTGCTCGGCCGCCGCGTTGATAAAGGTAATGTAACCGTCCGCATCCTGCACAAACATCCCTTCCGCCATGGTTTGGGTGATGGCTTTGAGTTTTTGACGCTCTTCGGAGATGAGCTGTTCATTATCGCGCTTTTTATAAAATGCCAGCATCAGAATGCCGATCAGCGCGACGAGGATGATTTGGATGATATTGCCAACCAGCTCAAAGGCGTCCGCTTCGGGGGCGGCCGTGTAGGCGATGATGTAGGCTTCGACTTTTTTACTGACGTTTTCAACCGGCAAAAACAGGACTGAATAGGTTTTGCCGTCTATTTTGTCGTTGATGCCAAAGCTTTCGCTTCGCAGCATTTTACTGCGAATTTGGGCGCTTTGGGAGAGCAGCACCTTTTCGAGTTTTTGCTGAATTTCGGGTACCGGTGCGGGGTTGCCCAGTTTGGCGCCGACGTCTTCAATCACAAAATCACTATTGAGTGAAAAGTCCTTATAGATGGAGCGCTCGCTGGGATAGAGTTTTGAGAAAGTGGACTGCTTGTGCAGCACGAAAATAAAGTGCTCTTCCTTAACGAGTTCGTTGAGGTTTTTCTCGATGGTGTGAAAACCGACGCTGGTTTCAACGCTGCCTAGATGTTTCTCGTTGAGAAATAATGGATAGACAAAACGAAAGCCATGAAACAGGCGGCCCGATTCAAATCCCATGACGGGACGATGCTCTGTATTGGCAAGCCTAACAGAGTCCCTGGCTTCGAAAAGCGGGTCGCCGAACTTGGTCGGGCTGTGAAAGCGCAGATAACTGATTCCTTCGGCGGTGTGGAAGTGCAGCTGGCGGATGCCTTTTTGGGAAAGACGTTCGTAAGAGGGATAGAGCGCGCGCAGCAGCAAGCCCCGGGCAATATCCTGTTCTTCGCCGTAGCAGGAAAGCCCGTCGGCAAACAGCGCAAGAATATCCGGCTTGTTGAGGGTCTCTTCAAAGAGCGTTTCGGTGGATTGGTAGAGGCCTTTGATGACGGCGTGATAGGCCACGTCCTGCTGCTTCAATTTGGACTCCAACTGCTCTTCCAGTTCGTGTCCGACAAAAAAGTTGACCGCAAAAATGGCCGTGCCCGACAACACCACAAATACAAGCAGGGTTAGACGGAATAAACGGCGTTTAAACAGGCTTACAGGAGCTTTATCTTGGTAGCTTGGCATTTTTCTCTTACGCTGTCGTAGTCGCTGTCTTGTGCTGGGATGGCCCCGTTTTTGATTTTAGGCCCCCAGCTTTTGGTGATTTCCTTGGCTTGCGGATTCGATTGCGGATTCATCCGCAGGATCAGGTCGCGGATTTTTTGCAGTGTCGCCTCGTCGAGCGTTTTACTGTTGCCCACTAACAGGAAACCAGGCATGGGACCGGTCTCTTCTATAATGCGCAGGCCGAGATGCTGGTATTTTTTGGCGATTTGGGTTTTCAAGCCGCCTATCCGGTACTCTCCCAAAATGACTTTTAAGGCCACCTTGTCGTGACTGTCCACATAGTCGTAGCTGAAACTGGGGGATTCCAAAGATTGATGATGGTTCTGCAGCAGGCTTTCCACCGACAGGTAACCGCAGGTTGACAGCGCTTGGGTGAGGGCAACCTTTTTGGTTGCGGGGGCGTTTAAATCGAGCGGGTCTCCGGCAAATTTAACCAGCGCGCAGGTATAGCTGGTCTGCGCGTTTTCGTCGAGGAATTCAACAATGGGCTTGGTTGCGTCATATTTGCTTTTTAACGCCACGTAGGGCAGCGGCCCGAGATAAGCGATATCGATTTTGCCTGCCATAAAGCCTTCGAGCAGCGCCTCATAGGATTTGTGGTAGACCATTTCAAAAGGACGTTGCATGCCTTTTTCCAGATAGTCCATAAACGGCAGGTATTCCCGCGTCATGGTTTCCAGGCTTTCCATCGGCAAGGGGGCAAAACGGATTTTGTCTTCGGCCTGACTTGGAGCAAGTTGAGCCAGCAGCAAAAACGTAAGGATTAAACGGCGTAAAATCATGTAACTCGACAAGTCCCGTTGCAGCATTTCAGGTGGTATCCGCACGATGGCTGTTCGGCGAATAGCTGTCTATTTATATGGCAGGTTTGCAGCTTAAACTATAGCATGATTTCGGCGTTGAGTCGGCGCACTTTTGCCTGATTCATGTCAAATCCGCTGCGGTATTTTCAGATAAGCGGACGATGCCGACAATTTATCCGACTTTTGATTGTTTCTAAAGGGAAATTCGGCGAAAATATTCCCCCATTTTAAACGCGTTCATAGAGTGTGTCTGCCAGTCCCGTTAGGCGGTGGCGCACGTTACCAAGAAGATTAAGTTTCATGTCTCATTCAGTCAACCTTTTGGAAGTGGCCAAGCGTCGCACCTTTGCCATTATTTCGCACCCGGATGCCGGTAAAACCACGGTCACCGAAAAACTGCTGCTGTACGGCGGTGCCATTCAGCTGGCCGGCGCGGTGAAAAGCCGCAAGACCGATCGCGGCGCAACCTCCGACTGGATGAAGATGGAGCAGGAGCGCGGTATCTCGGTCGCCTCGTCGGTGATGCAGTTCCCTTACAAAGACGTGATGATGAACCTGCTGGATACGCCGGGTCACGAGGATTTCTCGGAAGACACCTACCGCGTATTGACGGCGGTGGATTCGGCGTTGATGGTCATCGACGTCGCCAAAGGGGTCGAGGAGCGTACTATCAAGCTGATGGAAGTGTGCCGTCTGCGTACCACGCCGATTTTGACCTTTATCAACAAACTCGACCGCGAAGGCAAGGAGCCGATCGACTTGCTGGATGAAGTTGAAGACGTGTTGAAAATCGCCTGTGCGCCGATGACCTGGCCGATCGGCATGGGCAAGCGTTTCAAAGGGATTTACCATCTTTACAACGATACGGTGCGTCTGTTCGAGAAGGCGGACGGGCAGCGTGCGTCGGAAGGCGAGTTGATTGCCGGTCTGGACAATCCGCGTTTGGACGAGCTGTTAGGCGCTCAGGCGGAAGAGCTGCGTGAAGAGATCGAGTTGGTGCGCGGCGCGAGCCACGAGTTTGACTTGGACGCTTTCCTGAAAGGCGAGATTACGCCGGTGTTTTTCGGCTCGGCGGTCAACAACTTTGGTTTGCAGGAACTGCTGGACGGCTTTGCGCTTTATGCGCCGCCGCCGCACGGCCGCGAAACCGAAAGCCGTTTTGTCGAGGCCAATGAAGACAAGATGACGGGGTTTGTGTTTAAAATCCAGGCGAATATGGACCCGGCGCACCGCGACCGCGTGGCCTTTATGCGCATCGTGTCCGGTAAGTATGAAGCGGGCATGAAACTCAAGCAGGTGCGTACCGGCAAAGAGGTCAAGATTTCCAAGGCAATCACGTTTTTGGCCAACAAGCGCGAGCATGCCGAAGAGGCGTTTGCCGGCGATATTATCGGTCTGCATAACCACGGCACGATCAAAATCGGCGATACCTTTACGCAAGGCGAGGACTTGAAATTCACCGGTATCCCCAACTTCGCGCCGGAGCTGTTCCGTCGTGCGCAGTTGAAAGACCCGATGAAGATGAAAGCCTTGCAGAAAGGGCTGACGCAGCTTTCGGAAGAGGGGGCGACCCAGTTGTTCCGCCCGATCAACAACAATGATCTGATTCTGGGCGCGGTCGGTATCCTGCAATTCGAAGTGGTGGCGCAGCGCCTCAAAGACGAATACAACGTCAGCTGTATTTTCGAGCCGGTGAATGTCACCACGGCACGCTGGGTGATTGGCGAGCCGGCAGAGATCGACAAGTTCCTCAACAAGGTGCATGAAAACGTCGCGTACGATGCCGCCGACCAGCTGGTGTATATTGCGCCGACTCGCGTGAATCTGTCGTTGACCGAGGAGCGCTGGCCGAACCTGAAGTTTGTGGCGACGCGCGAACACTGATCCTGCGCGGTTTCCTTTTAGCAAAAAGCCCGACACATCATGTTCGGGCTTTTTGTTTTTTGACGCTTTAAAAACTCAACAGGCCGGGTAGGATTGCCACACCCGGCCTGTTGAGTTTATTTTTGCTGATTTGCGTGCGGATTATTGCACTTCGCTAATCAGGAAGGTCACGCGGCGGTTCTGGCGTTTGCCTTCCGCGGTATCGTTGGAGGCGATGGGGCGGTCTTCACCGTAACCGTAGGTTTTAATGCGGTAGTTGGCGATGCCGTTGTTCATCAGGTGCAAAGCCACCGTTTTGGCGCGGTTTTCAGAGAGCTGCTGGTTAAACGCGGTGGAACCGTCGGAGTCGGTATGGCCTTCCACATGCACCACCGTGTTGGGGTGATTCTGCAAGGCGTTGATGACCGGCTGCAGGCGCGACAGCTCATAAGGATCCAGTTCGGCCGAACCGGAGCGGAAGTTAACGTTCTGCACATTCACCTGAATGTATTCCTGGCCGCCGATATTAACCGCTTCTACGGTGGTATTCGGATCGCTGGCGGTTTCCTTGTTAACTTCATCGTAGACGGCGCGCGCGGTCAAGCCGGTAATGGCGCCGACGGCGACTTTGCCGACATTGTTGTCAACGCCCAATGCGTTGGCGGCCAGTATGCCGCCGATCGCGGCGGCGGCGGTCACGATATTTTTCTCCTGCTCGCGTTCCGCGCCGGTTTTGGGGGTGCTGCTACAGCCCGCGAGTACGCCCAGCGCGGTGGTGGCGATAAGGGCGTTTATCAGTTTCTTATTCATGTGGCGCTCTCCATATTGAGGTTCTGGCGTTGAGGCAGTTTGCCTGCGTTATAGGTTTAACTATAAGCCTTTGTCGCGCAGATGCAAGTGCGCCGTAGCCGGATTCACACTGTTTGCATAGTTTATCGTTGGGGTGCGCAGAGCTGTGGAAGCCGGCCTGTTGGGTTTATTATCTGAATTCAGTAGCCGATGTTTGCAGGTGTTTGAGGTTAAAGCAGTACCACCGTTGCCAGCCCCAAAAACACGAAGAAGCCTAGCGAGTCGGTGACGGTGGTCAGCATCAGGCCGGAGGCCAATGCCGGGTCAATGCGCATGCGCTGCAGCACCAGCGGGATGGAGGCGCCGGCCAGGGCCGCCGCAATCAGGTTGATCAGCATCGCCGTGGCAAAGATCAGGCTTAACGCCATGTCCTGAAACCACAGCAGCACGGCCATACCGGTCAAAAAGGCCCAGATCATGCCGTTTAGAGCGCCGACGGTAGTTTCCTTGATGAGCAGCGAGCGGCTGTTCTGGCTGCCGAGCTTGCCGGTGGCCAGTGCGCGAATCACGATAGTGGCGGTTTGGGTGCCGGCAATGCCGCCCATGCTGGCAATAATCGGCATAAGCACGGCGAGAGCCACCACTTTTTCAATGGAGGCGTCAAACAGGCCGATGACGATAGAGGCGAAAATCGCGGTGAGCAGGTTGATGCCTAGCCAGAAGGTGCGGCGTTTGGCCGAGCGTGTGGCGGGCGCAAAAATATCTTCGTCTTCGTGCAGACCGGCCGAGGCGAGTTGGGCGTGTTCGCCTTCTTCACGGATAATGTCGACGACGTCGTCGATGGTGATACGGCCGAGAATCTTATGGCTGTCGTTGACCACGGCGATGGCGATCAAATCCTGTTTCTCGAAGAGGTGCGCCACTTCCTTTTTGGGGGTGAACGGGCGAATGGTCGGCGTTTCGTGATTCACCAGGTCGGAAACCAGGGTATCGGGGTCATGCGTTAACAGGGCGTCGATTTTGAGCGTGCCCACATAGTTTTCTTCGCGGTCGCGCACAAACAGTGCCACGGTTGAGCGCGGCAGTTCGCCGAGTTTGCGCAGATAGCGCAGCACAACGTCAAGCGTGACATCGGCGCGAACCGCCACAAAGTCGGTACTCATCAAGCCGCCGGCGGTGTCTTCGGGGTAGGAGAGCGCCATTTCAACGGCGGTACGGCTCTCTTCATCCAGCGATTCCAGCAGGGTTTGCTGGTTTTCTTCATCCAACGATTGGGCAATATCGGCGATATCGTCGGTTTCGAGGTATTCGGTGATTTCGGTGATTTCGTGCGGAGCGAGTTGCTCCAAGAGGCTGGAGCGCACTTCGTCGTTGGTGTGCGCCAGTATCTCCCCTTGGATTTCCGCATCGACCTGCTGCCACAGGAAATGACGCCCCTTGGGCGGCATGGATTCGAGCAGTTCGGCAATATCTTCGGCAAATAGCTGGCCGCAAAGCTCGTGGGTTTGCGCTTCGTTCTGTTCTTGTACGGCAGCCAGGAGTTGCGCGGTGAGCTGGGCTTTGTCAATGACAGTTGAGCTTTGAACCATGGCGCCTCCTTTCGTACGGTGAGAGTGATAAACGCTGTTTATTGTAGCAGGCTAATGTGGCGATTAAATGAAAATACGCTGCCGGGCGGGAATATTTAGGTGTTTTTTTGGGGTGAAAGTTTACCCAATAAAAACGCCCGCAGAAGCGGGCGTTGGGTAACTTGCTGGCGCGATGATTATGCCATTAAGCCATGTTTTTTACGCCACCGGATTTTTGCTTGTGGTCGTTGATTTTTTCTTTGTGCTTGATGATCTGACGATCCAGTTTGTCGATCAGGCCGTCAATTGACGCATACATGTCATCAGATTCGTGATGTGCAAACAGATCCGCACCTGAAACGTGAACAGTGGCTTCCGCTTTTTGCAGCTGTTTTTCAACAGTCAAAATAACATGAACGTTGGTAACGTGGTCAAAATGACGCTTCAATTTGCTCATTTTTTCAGTAACGTAATCACGCAGTGGATCTGTGATGTCGATGTGATGACCAGTGATGTTGATTTGCATTTTGTCGCTCCTTTTCTTCTGTTATGCGATCAAGAATTCGGTCTGAAATAGGGGCTTTTTATTCCTTGCGTGCAGCTTTTCCGTTGCATTTTTATGCCGCTATCTCGGCAATTTTAGGATCAAGGCTATTTCAATAAGTCGCCTCCAGTATAACACCAACCCTCGGGGCGACCGCAACAAAATTTGGCGCACCGTCGAGGCAATTGATCGGCATCAAGCGCAAAGCCGAACGACCGGGGCTGGATGGCTTAAATGAAGTCCTCGCCGAGGTAGACGCGTTTGACTTCCGGGTGGTTGAGCACCTCGTCCGGTTTGCCGGAGGCGAGGATGGTGCCGGAGTAGAGAATATAGGCGTGATCGCAGACGCCGAGGGTTTCGCGTACGTTGTGATCGGTGATGAGCACGCCGATGCCTTTTTGCTTGAGGTGCAGAATAATGTGCTGAATGTCTTTGACTGAAATCGGGTCGACACCGGCAAAAGGTTCGTCAAGCAGAATGAATTTGGGTTCCATTGCCAGGGCGCGGGCGATTTCGACACGGCGGCGTTCGCCGCCGGACAGGGCTTGGCCGGGCTGTTCGAGGATATGGCCGATTTGCAGGTCATCGACCAGATGTTCGAACAGGCGGTTGCGCTGGTCTTCCGAAAGTTCGGGGCGCATTTCCAAAATGGCGCGAATGTTTTCGGCCACGGTGAGCTTGCGGAAAACCGAGGCTTCTTGCGGCAGATAGCCGATGCCGCGCTTGGCCCGTTCGTGGATGGGCAACTGGCTGATCTCTTCATTGCCCAGATAAATCTGGCCGCCGTCGTTTTCAATCAGGCCGGTCATCATGTAGAAGGTGGTGGTTTTACCGGCGCCGTTGGGGCCGAGAAGGCCAACGACCTGACCGTCGTAGACGTCCAGATCCACGGAGGTGACCACGGTGCGTTTTTTATAGCTTTTAGCAAGGTTGCGGGCGTAGAAGTGGGACACGATGGTTTCCTGTTACGGTTTTTTGGCGTCTTTTTCCGGCATCAAAGTCACCGAAATACGTTTCTTTTCCTGTGGGGTGCTTTGAGCCTGCAGGGTTTTGTTTTGCAGATCGTAGAACAGTTGTGGGCCGGTAATCAGGTTTTTGCCGGGCTGTTCCACCTTGGCGTCGCCGGTCAGTAGAACGGTTTTGGCGCCGGCCTGATAGTCGATCTGCTTGGCTTCGCCGTTGATCCAGCGCTGCTCGACGGCATCAAAGCGCTTGAATTTGGCCGGGGTGCCGACGACTTTGATGGACTCGACCTGACGCTTGGGGTGGCGGATGGTGATTTTATCGCCAAACAGGGTCAGCGAGCCTTGGGTGACTTCCACATGGCCCGTATAGACGCTGATGCCTTGATTGTCCTGAATGTCGAGCGCGTCCGCGGTGATATGGATAGGTTGTTCTTCATCCGGCGCGGCGGCAGAGGCTGCAGCGGGTAGTGCCAGGAGAGAGCTCATCATAAGCCAGGTGAAAGAGAGGGTGCGTAGCATGAAAGGCCTCGTTACTTATTTGCCGATGTTGCTGTTTGTAGGATTATAGTCGCCGCGGACATTGGATAACAGTTGGATGTGGCGGGTTTTCAAATCGGCCATCAGGCCGGTTCCGCTGGTCACGCCCTGTTGGTGTGTAATGGTTACGTCCTCATCGCTTGACAAAAGCTGTTGGCGGACATCATACGCGATGTGTTCGCTCTTTAGGGTTTTATCGGGGTGGTCTGTTTCAATGTCATTGAAAGGGTGGTTGAACTGGCGGATGTCGACCTGTCCGTTGAGTTCAAAACGGTTGTCGTCGAAACTCTGGCCTTTCACGCTGTGCAGGGTCAGGGTTTGTTGCGGTTCGATGACCGTCACCCTGGGGGAGTCGAAATCGGCCTGCTTGTTGCTGTCCTGATAAAAAACGCTTTTGGATTGGGTGATGGTCAGGCGATGTTCGTTCTGTTTGTCATATTGCCAGGTGGTGCCGTTAAAAAGCTGCCAGCTGTAGCCGCTAGTTTTGAGGCTGGAGTCTTGTATGCCGGCGGGTTGCCGGGTTTGCTCGAAACTGAACCACAGCGCCAGGGCGGCGAGCAGAAGCGCAAATAGTACAAAGCGGCTGTTGAGCATGGCAGGGTGCAAGTCCGGTCAAAATAAAAGCCCATTATAGGGCTTATTTTTTGAATGCAAAAGAGACATCGTTGCAACGGCCGGCAGACCCGGCCTGTTGAGTTTATTTCAGAGGTTTTCGCGCAAATAAAAATCCATGTGTTTCTGCCAGCTGCCTTGTGCTTTCATAATCAGTTCGCACATTTCGCGCACGCAGCCCTGGCCGCCTTTGAAGGCGGAGATGTGGTTGACGCGCTGTTTGACTTCCGGATCGCCGTCGGCCGGCGTGGCGGAGAGACCGACGCGGGCCAGAATCGGCAGGTCGAGAATGTCGTCGCCGATATAGGCGACTTCGGAAAAGTCGATTTGCAGTTCACCCATAAGCTGCAGAAAGGTCGGCAGTTTGTCGGGAACACCTTGGTAGACGTGTTTGACCTTGAGATCGCGCATGCGGTTGCTGACCAGTTGCGATTTTCTGCCGGTGATAATGCCGATATCCACGCCCGACTTCTGCAGCATGACCATGCCGTGGCCGTCGCGGGTGTAGAACGACTTGTGTTCCTGACCGTCATCACTGTAGTAGAGGTAATTGTTGGTCAATACCCCGTCGACATCCAACAGCAGCAATTTGATGTTTTTGGCGCGGTTTACGAGTTCTTCTGAAAACATGCGTGACTCTCCGGTCTGTTAGGCTTGAGTGCGGAAGTAGAGTAGCACAAGATAGGCTGCGAAGGCCCCCAGGAGCAGCAATCCTTTGCCTGTGTGAATCACGGCATCGCCTTTACGGGAAAAGGCAAACAGCAGCATGGCCAGTGTAAAGCCCAGCATTACCGGCAGGTCTTCATACAGCGTAGCCGGTTCGAGCACGGAGGGGGCGAGCAGAGCGGGAACCGACAGAACGGCGAGGATGTTGAACAGGTTGGATCCGACGATGTTGCCGATCATCAAATCCGCTTCGTTCTTGCGGGCGGCGGCAATCGAGGCGGCCAGCTCAGGCAGGCTGGTGCCGATGGCGACAATCGTCAGACCGATAATCACTTCGTCGATTTCCAGAAAGCGGGCGATTTCAACCGCTCCCCATACCATCATTTTGGCGCTGATCATCAGGATGATAAGACCGCCGATCACCATAAAAATCGACTTTTTCAGGGTGAAGTCGGCTTTGGTGGCGAGTTCTTGCGAGGTTTCGCTTGTGAGCGGGTCGGTTGGGTCGGCTTCTTTGTTGACCTTGATCATCCATAACATGACTAGAATCAGGCCGGCAGCCAAAATGGTGCCATCCATCAGGCCCAGGTGGCCGTCTAGCAGTAACAGATAAACCCCAAGGCTGATGGCGAACAGCACGGGCAGTTCGCGGCGGATCAAAGAGGATTTGACGGCGATCGGTGCGATCAAAGCGGTAATCCCCAAAACCAAGCCGATATTGGCGATGTTGGAGCCGACGGCATTGCCGATGGCCAATCCGGGGCTGTTGTCCAGCGAGGCGAGTGTGGAAACCAATATCTCCGGCATGGAGGTACCAAAGCCGAGGACGACAACCCCGATAATCAGGGGGGAGATGGAAAGATGGTTGGCGGTGCTGGCAGAGCCGTCAATAAAAATATCCGAGCTCCAGGCCAGCATGATCAGACCGATGACGAGCGCGATGGAAGGCAGGAGTAAAGTTAAGGTCATGTCACTGCTCTTTATTAAAAAATTCAATCGAGCATTATAACCAATGTGATCTCTAATAATAAAAAAAATTTATGCGCATAAAGAGTCGGTCCGGGTGTATTAAAATCGTCATCTATTTGAGCGATAATAGCTTGATAAACTTGTCTGTGGCGCAGCCCCGGATTTTGATTGGCATTGCGTGCGTGAGGTGATCTTGAATAATTTACAGATTGGGACGGTGGGTTGGTTGCATCCGGATTGGCAGGGTGCATTTTATCCGGCAGATATGCCTGAAGAGTGGCAGTTGGATTATTACAGTAATGCCCTGCATGTCGTTCTGGTGCCGGAGGCGCAGTGGCTGGCGTGGGACGAGGATTTGGCGGCCGAATACGCCGATACGGTGGGAGACTTCTGGTTTTATCTGGCGGTCGACGGAACGTGGGATGAAGCGAAACGTCAGCAGCTGCGCATGATTAAACAGATTTTTGGCGTTTTGTTGGGCGGTGTAGTGGTTTTTTCAGACAGCTGGTTGCCAGATGAAAGCTTGGAAGGCGTGCGCGTCAGTCTGGTTTCGAACAAGCAACAGCTTGCGGGATGGGTGTGGGAAACGGAGGGCAGAGTCTTGTCGGGCGCCCCTTTCGGTTATGTTGAGCAGTTGCCGGCTGACGGCAAATTGCAGGCTACCGTGTTGAAGGAGTTTATGCAGAGCCTGCCGAAGAACTTGCTTGGCGCCCCCTTTTTTATTGGGGGAGAATCCATTAATATGGCCCAAGTTTCAAACTTGAAGATTGTCGGAGAGGTTTCCGGCTACTGAGGTGGCGCGAAATCGCCATTTGAATAAATCTGAATTCAACAGGCCTGGTTTTCAGGCCTGTTTTTTTTCACAAGGCTGATGCCTACGGGTGTATTGTTTGGAGTTTGCATGCAAACCGAGACACTGATTGATATACAGGATTTGAGTTTTTCCCGCGGTTCGCGCAAGATTTTTGATTGCTTGAATCTGGCGATACCCAAAGGCAAGGTCACGGCGATCATGGGGCCGAGCGGCACGGGCAAGACGACACTGTTAAAGTTGATCGCCGGACAGTTGAAGCCGGATGCGGGCCGTATTCTGGTTGAGGGCGAGGATGTGCATCGCCTCAAGCGCGCCAAGCTTTATGCGTTGCGTCAGAAAATGGGGATGCTGTTTCAAAGCGGCGCCTTGTTAACCGATTTGAACGTCTTTGATAATGTGGCCTTTCCACTGCGCGAGCATACGGACTTGCCTGAATCGATTATCTACCCGCTGGTGTTGATGAAGTTGCAGGCCGTAGGGCTGCAGGGCGCGCGTTATCTGATGCCGTCGGAGCTTTCCGGGGGCATGTCGCGGCGTGTAGCATTGGCGCGCGGTATTGCCCTTGATCCGGAAATGATTTTTTATGACGAGCCGTTTGTTGGCCAGGACCCGATTACCATGGGTGTACTGGTGGAACTGATCCGCAAGCTCAATGACAGTTTGGGGTTGACCAGTGTGGTCGTATCGCATGACGTGGATGAGGTGCTCTCGATTGCCGATTATGTGTGTGTGCTTTCCGAGGGGCGCGTGATTGCGCAGGGCACCAAAGATGAGGTGCTTAATAGTCAGTCGGCTTATGTGGAGCAGTTCATCAAAGGGTTGCCGGATGGGCCTGTGCCGTTCCATTACACTGAGGAAACTTACGAGCAGGCGATGCGTGCGGGTGAGGTAAGGTTATGAATTGGATGATGGCTAAATTAGAGGTGTTGGGCGCGCGCGCCTTGGCGCTTTTTGCCGGGTTGGGGCGCATGGCCTTTTTTGTGGCCGGCCTCCTGCCGGCTTTGCCTTATGCCTTTGTACGCTTTGAGCTGCTGGTCAAACAGCTGTATGTGGCGGCAGTATTATCATTGCCGATTATTCTGACCGCCGGTCTGTTTGTGGGCATGGTGTTGAGTTTGCAAGGGTATAATGTACTGGTGGATTACAACTCGGAAGAGGCGGTCGGCACCATGACGGCGCTGTCGTTGTTGCGTGAGTTGGGGCCGGTGGTGGCGGCATTGTTGTTTGCCGGGCGAGCCGGTTCGGCGCTGACGGCGGAGATTGGTCTGATGCGCTCCACCGAGCAGCTTTCCGCCCTGGAAATGATGGCGGTTGATCCGCGCAAGTTTATTTTTGCACCGCGCTTTGTCGCGGCGTTTATCGCTTTGCCGATGTTGTCACTGCTGTTTATCGCTATGGGTATTCTGGGCGGTTATATGGTAGGGGTCGGCTGGCTGGGAATTGACGAAGGGGCGTTCTGGTCGCAAATGCAGGATTCGGTCGATTGGCAGGAAGATGTGATGAATGGCGTGATCAAATCCATCGCGTTTGCCGCCCTGATCGCGGTCATTGCGCTGTTCCAAGGCGAGGACGCGATGCCGACGTCTGAAGGCGTGAGTAATGCGACTACCCGCACGGTGGTGCATTCGTCTTTGGGTGTGTTAGGTTTGGATTTTGTGTTGACCACATTGATGTTTAGTTAAAGAGGAAATGGCATGAAGCGGCAGCTAAAAGTGGAGATTTGGGTTGGAGCCTTTGTGCTGATGACACTGGTGTCCTTGGTGGTGATTGCTTTTCAGGTGAGTAATTTCAATAGCTGGAAAGATAAGCCGAGTTATCAGATTTCGGGGCTTTTCAGTAATATCGGTGGGCTGAAAGTGCGCGCACCGGTGAAGGTCAGCGGCGTGGTGGTTGGTCGTGTAGTCGATATCAGTGTCGATAAAAGAACCTACCAGGCCAGGGTTACCATGAGCGTGTTTAAAGAGTTCAGCGATCTGCCGATAGATACGTCCGGTTCGATTCTGACTTCCGGCTTGTTGGGTGACCAATATATCGGTTTGGTGCCGGGATCGGAAGAGACGTTTCTCAAAGAGGGCGATCAGTTGGATCTGACGCAGCCCGCTCTGGTGCTGGAAGACTTGATTGGCCAGTTTTTGGTGAAGTTTAGTGAGAAGTAGAAGGTGGGATCATGTTAGTTTTACGCAAAAAGAGCCGCTTGAATGTCTTTTTTGGCATGGTTGCGGCGTTTTTATTGAGTTTGTCGGCAGGTGCGTGTGCCGCAGAGATCACGCAAGACGATCCTGAAAAAATGGTTTTGCAGTTGTCGGAAACCGTGGTCAAAGCCTTGAACGAGCAGCGTGCTGAATTGGAGGGCAATCCGGCCAAAATTAAGGCGTTTGCCAACGAGTATGTACTGCCTTATGTGGATACCCCAAAGATGGCGCGCTATGTCATGGGACGTTATTGGCGTATGACGTCGGAAGCTCAGCAGCAAGCGTTTATTGACGAGTTCACCACAACCCTGTTGCGCTCTTATTCACAAAGTCTGTTGAAGCTGAATATCAATAGTGTAACGGTACAGCCGATGGTGGAAGAGAAACCTGGTCGTGTCACCATTTCATCGGAAGTGCTGCAGGCTGACGGCAATAAAAGCAATGTGGTGTACCGCGCCTATTTGGATGACAAACACAAGAAGTGGATGGTTTACGACGTGATGGTTGAAGGCATCAGCATGTTGCTGAACTATCGCAAAACCTACGATTCGGAATTCGCCAAAATCGGTGTGGATGCGGTGATCTCTTCAATGAAAGAGAAGAACAAAGAGTTTAACGGCGTATGAAAACCTTAGCGGGCTCGACAGCGTCTGCTGTGACATGGACCGACGATACTATGCTGCTACTGCCTGAATATGTGACCGTGCGCACCGTGCCGGGTATTTTACAGCGGGTTGAAAGCAGCGGCAGGGTGCCTGTAACCGTCGATTTTAGCCGGGTGCAGCAGGCGGATAGCGTGGCATTGGCATTGTTGCTACGCTGGCAATCACAGCTTAAACAACCATTGCAAGTGGTGGCTTTGCCCGATCAGTTGAAAACGCTGCTGCCGCTGTATGATTTGGAACGCGTGTTGTCAGTCGCGTAGTTTACGAGAAGAGTTTTTAAAATGTCCTTAGCCGTTGAGTTTCAGCATGTTACCAAACAGTATGGTTCGTTCGAGGCCTTGAAGGGGATTTCCTTTGAGGTTGAAGAGGGCGCTTTTTTTGGTCTGCTCGGCCCTAACGGCGCCGGCAAGTCGACCTTGATTAATGCCATGTCGGGCCTGTTGGTGCCGTCTGGCGGCATGATAAAGGTGCATGGTTACGATGTGATTCAGGATTACCGTCAGACCCGACGCTTGCTCGGGTTGGTGCCGCAGGAACTGATTGCCGATCCGTTTTTCACGATTCGCCAATTGCTGGAATTGCAGTCCGGTTATTTCGGGATTAAGGGCAAAGAGCAAAAGCAGTGGATTGATGAATTGTTGGAACGGCTGGCATTGGCGGATAAGGCGAATGCGATTACCAACCAGTTGTCGGGCGGCATGAAGCGCCGGGTGTTGATTGCCATGGCGTTGGTGCACAAGCCCCGCGTATTGGTATTGGACGAGCCGACCGCCGGTGTGGATGTCGATTTGCGCCATACGCTGTGGGAGTTTACCAAGGAGCTGCATCAGAAGGGTCATACGATTATTTTGACGACCCACTATCTGGAAGAGGCCGAGGCGTTGTGCGAAAAGGTGGCGATTATGCAGCGCGGCGAAGTCAAGGCGCTGGATACGACCAGCCAGCTACTCGCGACACACCCTTTTCGCTATGTGCGTGTGGCGGTGGAAAATCGAAACACGCCTTTGAGCATGGAGCTGAAAAAACGTTTGGTTGAGGATGATAATGCGGGTTATCTGTTCAGGCTGGAAAAAGAACAGAGCATGAGTGATATGTTGGGGATGCTTCACCACAGCGGTATTGCCGTCAAGGATGTGCGCACGCGGGATGCGACGCTGGAGGAGGTGTTTATGGCGTTAACGGGGGCGGCGCAGGCATGAATAATTTTAATGCGGCAGGTTGTTGGGCGCTGTTTGTCAAAGAGGTTAAGCGTTTCTATTCGGTTTCGGTGCAGACGATTTTTGCGCCGGTGGTTTCCACTCTGCTTTATTTGCTGGTTTTTGGACAGGTGATTGATACCCAGATCGAAGTGTTCAGCGGCCTGGAATACAGCCAGTTCCTGATTCCCGGCTTGGTGATGATGGCGATTTTGCAGAATGCGTTTGCCAATACTTCTTCAAGTTTGATCCAATCCAAAATGCACGGAAACTTGACCTTCGCCTTGCTCAGTCCGATTTCGCCGTTCGAATTTTATCTGGCGTTTATTGCGGCGTCGGTTGTGCGCGGCCTGGCGGTTGGTGTTGGTATTTTGCTGATTGGTATTTTTGGGTTTGATCTGAGCTTCAATTCGCCTTCGTGGATTCTGCTGTTTGCGGTGTTAAGCGCAGCCATGATGGGGGGCTTGGGTATGTTGGCTGGTATCCTCTCGGATAAATATGATCACTTGGCCGCATTCCAGAACTTTATTATTATGCCGCTGACTTTTTTGAGTGGGGTATTCTACTCTATCCATGCCTTGCCAGAAATCTGGCAGCAGGCGTCGCACCTGAATCCGTTCTTTTATATGGTTGACGGGTTCCGTTACGGCTTTTTTGAGCAATCCGACGTATCAATAGGGTTGAGTTTACTGGTCACCTTGTTCTTCCTGACGTTAATCTCGGCGATTAATCTGATTTTATTAAATAAAGGCGTTAAAATACGCAAGTAATTTTTTTGGAAGAGTGCCATGTCACCAGAGAAAATCAAAGAGATGATTCAAGTAACCATTCCCGACAGCCGCGTGGAAATGAGCGGCGCGGACTGCAATTTCGCCGTGGTGGTGACGAGTCCGTCGTTTGCAGGCAAAAGTCCTCTGCAGCGTCACAGAATGGTGAATGATGTGTTTAAGGCTCAATTTGAGAGCGGTGAACTACACGCCTTGTCAATCAAGACCCAAGTAGAATAAGTCGATTGACGCCAACGCAAAGAATTGAGTTTTAAAGTAGAAGTATGGATAAATTAGTCATTGACAGTCGCGGGCATCTGGAAGGCACCGTAGAAGTTTCCGGTTCCAAAAACGCCGCTTTACCGATTTTGATGGGGTGTCTGTTGGCAGAAACGCCGGTGACCTTGTCGAATGTACCGCACCTTAAGGATGTGACGACGACGATTCAGTTGCTCGCTTCGATGGGCGTGCAGGTGATGTTCGACGAACGCTTGAATATTGAGATCGACGCCTCTAACGTCACGCTGAAAGAAGCCGAGTATGAGTTGGTGAAAACCATGCGTGCCTCGATTCTGGTGTTAGGTCCTTTGCTGGCGCGTTTTGGTGAGGCGAAAGTGTCTTTGCCCGGCGGGTGTGCCATCGGTTCACGTCCGGTCAATATCCATATCGACGGTATGCGCCAGATGGGCGCGGATATCGTGGTTGAGCACGGTTATATCGTTGCCAAGGCAGGGCGTTTGCAAGGTGCGGATATTACGATGCATCCGGTGACGGTGACGGGTACCGAGAACCTGTTGATGGCGGCTGTTCTGGCACAAGGCACGACGACCTTGCGTAATGCGGCACGTGAGCCGGAAGTGGTGGATTTGGCGCATTTTCTGAATGCCATGGGTGCCAAAATTTCCGGTATTGGTACCGATACGATGGTCGTTGAAGGGGTCGAGTCGCTTAGAGGCGTGAACTATACCGTGATTCCGGACCGTATTGAGGCCGGTACCTATCTGGCGGCTGCGGCGTTGACGCAGAGCAAAATCACCGTGACCAAGGCTAATCCGGAGCATTTGACCGCTGTGTTGGACAAGTTTGTGGAAGCCGGTGCCTTGATTGAGACGACGCCGGATACGATTACACTGGATATGCGTGGCCGCAGCTTGAAGCCGGTGAATATCGTCACCGATCCCTATCCTTTGTTCCCAACGGATATGCAGGCGCAGTTTTTGGTGATGAATGCCGTCGCTGAAGGCGAGTCGACCATTAAAGAGACGATTTTTGAAAACCGTTTCATGCACGTGTCCGAGTTGATTCGCATGGGGGCCGACATTCGCGTTGAAGGCAATACCGCTTTTATCCGTGGTGTTAAGCAGTTGAAGGGCGCACAGGTCATGGCGACCGATTTGCGTGCCTCGGCGAGTCTGATTCTGGCGGGTTTGATTGCAGACGGCGAAACCGTTGTGAATCGTGTTTACCATATTGACCGTGGTTACGAATTGATCGAAGAAAAGTTCCATAAGCTGGGTGCGCATATCTATCGTTTGAACAACGAGTGACGCCGTCTTTTTGAACAGCGGGAACGCGCTTTTACGAATTTTAATTTTTAAGTTATTGATGTAGATTATGAAACAGCCATTGACGATTGCGCTCTCCAAGGGGCGTATCTACGAAGATACCGTGCCTTTATTGGAAGCGGCCGGGATTCATCCGTTGGAGGATCCTAGCAAAAGCCGTAAATTGATTATTCCGACCAATCATGATCATGTGCGTTTGTTGATTGTGCGCGCCACCGATGCGCCGACCTACGTGGCGCACGGCGCGGCGGACATCGGTGTGGCCGGCAAGGATGTGTTGATGGAAGCGCCGGAACACAACTTGTATGAGTTGCTGGATCTGCAGATCGCCAAATGCAAGTTGATGGTGGCCGGGCCTGAGGTGGAAAAGCCGCACGGTCATCGTTTGCGTATTGCCACCAAGTATTTGAAGTCGGCGCAGGCGTATTATGCGCAAAAGGGTGAGCAGGTCGACCTGATCAAATTGTACGGTTCGATGGAAATCGCCCCTTTGATCGACCTGGCAGACCGCATTGTGGATTTGGTGGATACCGGAAATACCCTGCGTGCCAATGGATTGGTGCCGATGGAGCATATTGCGGATATCAGTTCGCGTCTGATTGTGAATCAGCACGCCTATAAAACCAAATTTGAACAGATTAATGAAATTGTGAAACAGTTCCAAACAGTAATAGAGAGTCAAAATGCTTAATATTCGTCGTTTATCTGCTAACGCAGCAGGCTTTAGAAAAGAGTTGGATACCCTTCTGGCATGGGAAACCGTATCGAATGAATCGGTCAACAATGTGGTTAAAGAGGTGGTTGAAAAAGTTCGCACTGAAGGTGATGCGGCGCTGTTGGAGTACACGGCACGTTTTGACCGTATGAGCTTGAACAGCGGTGCCGAGTTGGAAATTTCAATGGAACGCATCCAGCAAGCCTTGAAAAATATCCCGGCCGATCAGCGCGAAGCGCTGGAATTGTCCGCCGAGCGCGTTAAGGCTTACCACGAAAAACAGATTAATGAGTCTTGGAGCTACACAGAAGCCGACGGCACGATGCTGGGTCAGCAGGTCACGCCTTTGGATAGTGTCGGTTTGTATGTGCCAGGCGGAAAAGCCGCTTATCCTTCATCGGTGATTATGAATGCGATTCCTGCCAAGGTGGCCGGTGTCAAGACGTTGATTATGGTGGTGCCAACTCCGGATGGCGAAGTCAACGAGATGGTATTGGCGGCTGCGGCCATCTGTGGTGTCGATCGTGTCTTCACATTGGGTGGTGCGCAAGCAGTCGCGGCGTTGGCCTACGGCACGCAAACCGTGCCGGCGGTGGATAAGATTGTCGGTCCTGGCAACATTTATGTGGCTACGGCCAAGCGTATGGTATTCGGCACGGTCGGTATCGATATGATTGCCGGCCCATCGGAGATTCTGGTGTATTGCGACGGCAAAACCAATCCGGATTGGATTGCGGTGGACCTGTTCTCGCAAGCCGAGCACGATGAAGATGCTCAGGCGATTTTGGTGACACAGGATGCTGATTTTGCCGAGAAAGTCTATGAGAGTATGAACCGTCTGTTGCCAACCATGCCGCGTCAGGCGATTATTCGTAAGGCGCTGGACGATCGCGGTGCGATTATTGTGGTGGATAACGAAGATCAGGCGATTGAGATGATCAATGTTATTGCGCCGGAGCACTTGGAGTTGTCGGTGGATGATCCGAAAGCGTTGTTGCCTAAAATCCGCCATGCGGGTGCGATTTTCATGGGGCGCTACACGGCGGAGGCGTTGGGTGACTACTGTGCAGGCCCTAACCACGTATTGCCGACGTCGCGTACCGCGCGTTTCTCTTCACCGCTGGGTGTTTACGACTTCCAGAAGCGTTCAAGCTTGATTATGTGTTCGGAAGACGGCGCCAATATGCTGGGTCAGGTGGCTGGTATTCTGGCCGATGGCGAAGGTTTGCAGGCGCACGCCGCTTCCGCGCGTTACCGTGTTAAAAGCTAAGTCCGTTTCTTAGCGAGAAGACGTTAAAAAACCACCGTCATTGGTGGTTTTTTTTGCCTTGAATAAAGGAGATTTGAGATGTTGCGACAGGATTTAATCGCCTACCTGCATGATTTTTTGCAGGTGGGTGATTATAAAGATTATGCCCCGAATGGCTTGCAGGTTGAGGGTAAGGCCGAAATTAAACGCATCGTGACCGGTGTGACGGCCTGCCAGGCATTGATTGACGCGGCCGTGGCGCGTAATGCCGATGCGATTATGGTGCATCACGGTTATTTCTGGAAAAGCGAGCCGGTCGAGATTGTCGGCTTCAAACAGAAGCGCATTAAGAGTCTATTGGTACATGATATCAATCTGCTGGCGTATCATCTGCCGTTGGACGGTCATCCGGAATTGGGCAATAACGCCATGCTCGGCAAGCTCTGGGGCTTGGAGGATATGACGCCGCAACCCGGCCTGTTGAGATTGGGAAAATTGCCGGAAGCGCAACCGATAGAAACATTTTTGGCGACGGTTTCCGCCAGTTTGAACAGGCCGGCTCTGCATTTGCCGGGCGGGCCTGAAAAGGTGCAAACCATCGCCTGGTGCAGCGGCGGCGCGCAGGGTTATATCGACCAGGCCATCGCTTGGGGGGCGGACGTTTATATCAGCGGCGAGGTGTCGGAGCAGACGACGCATTTGGCGGCGGAGGGCGCTATTCACTATCTGGCGGCAGGACATCATGCAACGGAAAGAGTAGGAATCAAGGCCTTAGGCGAGCATTTGGCCGATACTTTCGGTTTGGAAGTGGAGTTTGTGGATATTGCCAATCCGGTTTGAGTTGGCAAAAGGTCTATAGGGGGTGTAAAAACCCAGTAATTAAATAATTAAATGGCCCTTTATAGATAAAATTTATTTTTACAGGTATAAGTAGATTGGGATTTAAGTTTGCCCGTCGGTTGGGTAGAATACGGTTCATTTGCTTGTGAACAATAGGAAGACAGTTATGTCGGCAACAGATAAGAATACAGGCGTGGATTTGAAACGCCGGAAAATCCTAACGGGCGCAACAGGGGTCGTGGGTGCGGCCGGGGCCACCTTTTTAGCGGTGCCTTTTGTCAGTTCTTGGCAACCGAGTGAAAAAGCCAAAGCGGCGGGCGCACCGGTCGATATTGATTTGCAGGCTTTACAACCTGGCCAGATGTTGACGGTTTCATGGCGCGGTAAGCCGGTATGGGTTGTGCGTCGTACGCCGGAGATGCTGGATAAGCTGGCATCCCTGGATGGCCAGTTGCGCGATCCGGCATCTCAGGAATCGATTCAACCCGGCTATTGTCAGAATGCGACGCGTGCCGTGAACCCTGAATATTTGGTGGTGGTCGGAATCTGTACCCATTTGGGGTGCGCACCTTTGTATCGTCCGGCTATCGGTTCGCCGGATGTCGGGGCGGATTGGCAAGGCGGTTTCTTCTGTCCGTGTCACGGCTCGCGTTTCGACCTGGCCGGCCGCGTTTTCCAATCGGTGCCTGCACCGACCAATCTGGAAATCCCGCCGCATCGTTTTATCAATGATCACCTAGTACGTATCGGTGAAGATCCTCAACAAGAAGGAGTGGCTTAATGTCTTATCAAGACCAACCACAAACCAAGCGTGCGTCTTTACTGTCCTGGTTGGATCGTCGTTATCCGATCGTCAGCACCTGGAACGAACACGTCGGCGAGTATTACGCGCCTAAAAACTTCAACTTCTGGTATTTCTTCGGCTCTTTGGCTTTGTTGGTACTGGTGAATCAGTTTATCACCGGCATCTGGCTGACCATGAGTTACAAGCCGAGTGCGGCGGAGGCCTTCAACTCCATCGAATACATCATGCGTGATGTCGAGTGGGGCTGGTTGATCCGTTATATGCATTCTACCGGCGCGTCGGCGTTCTTTATTGTCATCTATCTGCATATGATGCGCGGCCTGCTGTACGGTTCTTACAAGGAGCCGCGTGAACTGGTGTGGATTCTGGGGATGTTCCTGTTCCTGGTGTTGATGGCGGAAGCCTTTATGGGGTATCTGTTGCCTTGGGGGCAGATGTCTTACTGGGGTGCACAGGTTATCATTTCGCTGTTCGGTGCGATTCCGGTGATCGGGCCTGATTTGGCGTTGTGGGTGCGCGGCGATTTCGTTATCTCCGATGCGACCTTGAACCGTTTCTTTGCGTTGCACGTTATCGCCTTGCCGCTGGTCTTGATTATTCTGGTCTTCATGCACATTGTGGCTCTGCACAAGGTCGGTTCAAACAATCCCGACGGCGTAGAAATCAAAAAGTACAAGAATGAAGCGGGTCTGCCGATCGACGGTATTCCATTCCATCCTTACTATTCGGTTAAAGATTCGTTCGGTGCGGTCTTCTTTATGATTCCGTTTGCGTTGATTGTCTTCTACTGGCCGGAAGGCGGCGGATTCTTCCTGGAGCCGCCCAACTTTGAACCGGCCAACCCGTTGAAGACGCCCGAGCATATCGCGCCTGTGTGGTATTTCACGCCTTACTATGCCATCCTGCGTGCGGTGCCGGACAAGTTCCTGGGGGTTGTGGCGATGGGTGCGGCGATTGCGGTGTTGTTTGCCATGCCGTGGCTGGACCGTTGTAAGGTGAAGTCGATCCGCTACCGTGGTACCTCCTTTAAATTGCTGTTGACCATGTTTGTGGTGAGTTTTGTGGTACTGGGTTATTTGGGAACGCAGCCTGCGACGCCTGAACTGACTAAGTTGGCGCAGATTTTTACCGTATTGTATTTTGCGTTCTTCCTGGTTCTGCCATTCACCTCCGTGCATGAACAGACCAAGCCTGTACCAGAGAGGGTTCACTAATGAAAAAAATCATCTGGATATTGAGTTTTTCAGCGAGTTTGCTGGCCTTGCCATTTGCCGCCCAGGCGGCAGGTGGCCCCGGCATCGAATTGGAACCGGCACACAACAATCTGCGCCATGCCGATTCCTTGCAGCGTGGTGCCGTGTTGTTCTCCAACTACTGCATGGCGTGTCACTCGGCCAAATACATGCGCTACAACCGTATCGCCAAGGATATCGGCTGGAGCGACGAGCAGGTAGTTTCACAGATGGCACACGGCCTGAATAAGGTGGTGGATGAAGTGCAAACCCGTATGTTGCCCGGTGTGGCGATGGACGTATTGGGAACCGAGCCGCCGGACTTGTCGTTGATGGCACGCTTGAAAGGCACGGATTACATCTATACTTTCCTGCGCGCCTATCATCAGGATGAGAACGGCAACTGGGATAACACCGTACTTAAAGGAACTTCCATGCCAAACGTATTGGAAGGCATTCAGCGCCACGCATCTTCGGAAGACTATGCGCAAGCCGCGCGTGATATCGCCAACTTCCTGGAGTATGTGGGCGAACCGGCCAAAATGGATCGCATGGATCTGGGCTGGAAAGTCATCGCTTTCCTGCTGGTGTTGCTGTTGTTGACCTATGTACTCAAAAAAGAGTATTGGCGCGATATTAAACATTAAGCAAGATTCCTGTTTCAAAACCCGCTAAATAGCGGGTTTTTTGTTTTTATGGCGATAAAATAACGCCATTGTCAGAATGAGGATGGAGCATGGCCAAAATCAAGAATGCTTATGTCTGCACCGAGTGCGGTGCCGAGCACAGTCAATGGCAGGGTCAGTGCATGGCCTGCAAGGCCTGGAACACCCTGAAAGAGATCAAGCTCGGAACGAGCAAAACCAAAACTCAACAGGCCGGGTATGCCGGTGCGGGCGATAATCAGGTCAAGCATATCCATGAGGTGGATTTGGCCGAGGTGCCGCGTCTGGATTCGTCGATGAGCGAATTGGATCGGGTGTTGGGTGGCGGTATTGTGCCCGGATCGGTGGTGTTGGTCGGCGGTGACCCGGGGGTCGGAAAGTCCTCGATTCTGTTGCAGGTCATGTGTGAACTCAGTACGCGCATGCAAGTGCTCTATGTCACCGGCGAGGAGTCGCTGCAACAGGTGGCGATGCGCGCCAAACGCATGCAGTTGCCGGATGAGCATTTGCGCTTGTTGACCGAAACCGATGTCGAGGCCATTACTCACGCAGCGCTTAAGGAACAGCCCAAAGTCATGGTGGTCGACTCCATTCAAACCATGCAGCTGGCGGAGGTGGCCAGTGCCGCCGGTGGCGTGTCGCAAGTGCGCGAAACCGCGGCTTTTCTGACGCGTTTTGCCAAACAGCATAATATCGCGGTGTTTCTGGTCGGGCATGTCACCAAATCCGGTGATGTGGCCGGGCCGCGCGTGCTGGAGCATATTGTGGATACGGTGCTGTTTCTGGAGGGTCAGTCCGACAGCCGTTTCAGAACGCTACGCGCCATTAAAAACCGATTTGGCGCGGTGAATGAATTGGGGGTGTTTGCCATGACGGAAAAAGGCATGAAGCAGATTAAAAACCCCTCGGCGATTTTTCTGTCGCGCGGTGACGAGCCGGCGCCCGGTTCGGTGGTGATGGTCATCTGGGAGGGTTCCCGCCCCTTGCTGGTAGAGATTCAGGCACTGGTGGACGAATCCCCATACGGCTCTCCCCGACGCGTGACGGTGGGGTTGGATCAGAACCGCATTGCCATGTTGCTGGCGGTCATGCATCGTCATGGCGGCGTGCAGGCGGGGGATCAGGATGTGTATGTGAACGTGGTGGGCGGCGTTAAAGTCGGCGAAACCAGCGCGGACTTGGCGCTGTTATCGGCGATTTTGTCGAGTATGCGCAATCGTCCTTTGCCGCAGGATCTGATTATCTTTGGAGAAGTGGGTTTGGCCGGTGAAATCCGCCCCGTTCCGAGCGGGCAGGAAAGGATTATCGAGGCGGCCAAGCATGGCTTTAAACGCGCCATCGTGCCTTTGGCGAATGTGCCTAAAGGCGGTATTCCCGGCATGCAGATCTCGGGGGTAAAAACCCTGCAGCAGGCGTTGGACTTGCTGTGAGCTGGACCCGGCCTGTTGAGTTTTGTGGGAGCGATTTAGCGGCTTTATCAACGTGGTAGTATTTTTAATGCGAGTTAATCTCTAAGCCTTGCTACAATTGGCCTGTTTACGTATTTTTATTTACATGTTGTGCGATAAGAAAAGAGAAGACAGAGGAGTGGCAATGACAGTCAAACAATTCCAACTCAATCCGAAAGGATGTTTAACGCTTTCAATGGCCTTGGCGTGTGGTTTGAGTGCAACGGTGGCGCAGGCGTCCGGCTTTGCATTGATCGAGCAGAGCGCCAGCGGACAAGGGCTTTCCTATGCCGGTGCAGCGGCCAATGCCGAAGATGCCAGCGTCATGTGGTTCAATGCTGCCGGCTTGACTGAAATACAAGGTAGTCAGGGGATTGTGGCGGCGCATGTGATTTTGCCAAAAACAAAATACACCGATAGTGCAACGGGTAATAGCGATAGCCCCTCTACAACGGGGTTAGTTCCCAATATTTACTGGAAAGGCCAATATGGTGATTATGCGTTAGGATTTGGAGTGAATGTGCCTTATGGTCAGAAGTTGGAGTATTCGGATAATTGGACCGGGCGTTATCACGCGCTGAAAACCGATTTGAAATCGGTTAATCTGAATGCTAATGTTGCCAAGCAGCTGACCTCCAACACTGCATTTGGTTTTGGTTTGAATGCGATGCAGGTTGATTTGGAAATGACCGTTGGCACCTCGCCTACCGCCGAAGCAACCATTAAAGCTGACAGTTGGGGCTATGGCTACAATGTCGGTTTTTTGAGCAAGTTCTCAGCGAATGGGCAGGTAGGGTTGGCCTATCGTTCCGAGGTGGTGCAAAACGCCACAGGTACTTTTAGTAGTGGAGGGGCTTCGCAAAAAATCACTTCGGATGTAACCTTGCCTGCCACAGCGAGTTTGAGTTTGTCGCAGGGGATGGGGGACAAGTTCACACTTTTAGCCGATGCGACCTGGACGAACTGGAAAGCCTATGATGAGTTAGTGATTAAAACTGCATCGGGTGCAACTTTGTCTGAAACCAATCAAAACTTTAAAGACAGTATGCGTTATTCTCTAGGGGTGATTTACGCCTATAACGATAAATGGAAGTTACGCACCGGTTTGGCTTATGATGAAACGCCAGTGCCGGATGCGGAAAGCCGTTCACCACGCACGCCGGATAGTAATAAAACCTGGGTTTCAGTTGGGTTTAATTACAAATTTACACCAGCAATGAGCATGGACTTTGGTTATAGCCATCTGTTTGCGGACAAGGCCAAGATCAACAAAACCGCGCCGACATCTTTGGTTGGCGAATATGAAACCGATGTTGATATTGTCAGCGCCCAGTTGGTGTGGAATTACTAAGTTATTTTCATGCCGCAAAAACAAAAAAACCGAACATTAAGTTCGGTTTTTTTATGCCTGACGTTTGCGTCTTACATTGACGCTTCTTTAATATGTGCAATCCACTGGGCGAATAGTTCCGGCGTGGTGGCAGCCACGGCAGAGCGTTTGACGACTTGCGGGGTTACGACCATTTCGCCGTCAAGCGTGCTGCTTTGTCCGCCCGCTTCATGCAGAATCAGCCAGCCGGCCGCATAGTCCCAGATATTCTGGGCGCCGTGCAGGTAGAGTTGTCCGCGTCCGGCGGCAATCCAGCACCAATCCAACGCCACCGAGCCGAAGCTGCGTTGTGACGAGTAAGGGGCGTGGGTTGCCAAATTGCCGGCCAACGGGGCTTTAAGGCGTTTGAAATCGATAATGCCGCTGCACTGTTTGAGCAGGGTTTTGCTTGTATGGGCTTTTAACGGTTGGTCGTTCAATTCAGCGCCCTGTCCGAGGCGCGCGGCAAAAAGTTCGTTGCGGCTCGGGTCGTAAACCAGGCCGGCGACGAGTTTTCCCTGAATCATCAGAGCCAGGGAGACGGCATAAAACGGGATGCCGCTGGCAAAGTTGCTGGTGCCGTCGACCGGATCGAGAATCCAGCAACCGGCTGCGCTGTTCATGGCGGCTTGCTGTTGTTCGGTGCTGGATTCTTCCCCCAAGAAAGCGAATTGCGGCCAGTGCTGCTCTAAAAAAGCGGCGGTGTGAAGTTGCATCTGCGTATCGGCTTCGGTCAGCAAAGAGCCGTCGTCTTTGGTTTCATAACCGACTTTTTCAAAGCGCGACAGCACCTCTTGTTGACCAAGGATTGTGATGCCTTGCTTGAGTTGCTGCCAGGCCGATTCGTTCTCAAAGGGGTGGTTGATGCTCATAAATCACGGTCTTAATTTTTGGATAAATCGATGAGTTTGACGCGCTCAATCGCATTGGAAGAGGTGTCCAGTACTTCGAGGATATAGTCGTCCACGCGAATGCAAGTGCCCACGGTGGGTAATGATTCGAGTTGTTCCTGAATCAGGCCGTTCAGCGTTTTGGGGCCGTCCGTCGGCAAGGTGAAGTTGTATTCCTTGTTGAGTTCGCGGATAAATTCACCGGCCTCGAATGTCCAGGAGCCATCTTCGTTCATGACCGTCGGCTCTTCTTGTTTGGATTTGGCGTCGGTGGACAGTTTGCCGACAATCTCCTCAAGCAGGTCTTCCATCGTCAGCAAGCCTTGAATATCGCCGTATTCATCCACAATCAACGCCATACGGCGTTTGTTCTTGTTGAAACGGTTCAACTGGATATTAAGCGAAGTGGTTTCCGGCACAAAGTAAGCAGGCCGGGTCAGCTTGACGATGTCTTTGAGGCTGACGTCGGAACGCATCAAGGTCGGCAGGGCGCGGCGCAGATTGAGGATGCCGATCAGATCGTCATCGATGGAGCCGCGATACAGCGGAATGCGGGTGTAGGGCGACTTTTGAATGGCTTTGAGTATGGCTTCGAGCGGTTGGTCGATATTGACGCCATAGACCTCCTGTTTGGGGATCATGACATCTTCAACCGTGACGCTTTCCAGCTGCAAAATACTGGTGAGCATGCTGCGATACTCTTTCGGCAGTTGTCCGGTCGCTTCGTCGATCAGGGTCTGCAACTCTTCATGGCTCAGCGAGTGTTGGTCGTCATTCTGTTTGAGTTTGGCGCCCATCAGTCGCAGGAAACCGTTGGCGAAAAAATTGACCAGCCAGACAATCGGCGAGAGCAGTTTCAATAGAGGTTCGAGCAGATAAGCCGCCGGATAGGCGATGCGTTCCGGATAGATGGCCGCCAGCGTCTTCGGAGCCACTTCGGCGAATACCAGGATGACTAAAGTCAACAGGCCGGCTGCCAGGGCAATGCCGCCTTCGCCGAACAGTCGCAAGGCGATGATCGTGGCGATCGAGGAGGCGAAGATATTGACGAAATTGTTGCCAAGCAGGATAACACCGAGTAAACGGTCGGGTGATTTAAGGAGCTTCTGCGCCTTGATGGCGGATTTGTGGCCGGACTTGGCTTTGTGTTTGAGGCGGTAGCGGTTAAGCGCCATCATGCCGGTTTCGGAACTGGAAAACAGCGCCGATAAAATAATGAGTAGCACCAGGATGCCAAACAGTATAGGGGTGTCTAAAGTATTCAATGGGGTTCGATAAAATAATGAATCGGACTGGAATTATAACGGTTAATGAAGCTATAAAAAAGGGTTGGTGCTATTTAAAGCACCGTTTGCAACAGCGAATTAATTTTGTAACCTGTTATTTTTTAATGGTTATTTGATTCTGTTGTTGGGGTTTAGCCCATTTGGTAAAGAATGATTTCAGTACCGACATAGCTTAGAACCAGGAAAATATAGGCCCAGATCGCGTATCTGGCGGCCTTTTGGCCGCGCCAGCCACGCTGGAAGTGCCCAAGCAGCAGCAGGGCGTAAACCGTCCAGGCGAGGATTGCGAAGAAAGTTTTATGCACCAGGTGCTGCGCGAACAGGTTCTCAATAAAAAATGCGCCGCTGAGCAGGGCGAAACTCAAAAAGATAAAACCGATGACAATCAGCTGAATCAGGGTTTTTTCCATGGTTTGCAGTGGTGGCAGGGCTTTGAGCACGATGCCGAGCTGTTTTTTGCGGAAGCGGCGCTCCTGAATGCTGTAGAGGATCGCCTGTGCCGTAGCCAGTCCCATGATGCTGTAGGCGGAGATGGAAATCAGCACGTGACTGCCCAGCTCATAGGGCAGCGGATGAATGTCCTGCAAGCCGAACGGAAACAGGGTCGAAAAAGCCGCCAGCGGGAAAATAAAAATCCCCAGTGTTTCGGTGTGCTTGTTGAGGTTGGTGAACAGCAGGATGGTGCTTGCCAGCCAGGCGATCAGCGACAGTCCGTTGCCCAGCCCGAATTCGATTTGCGCCCCTTTGAGCAGCGTGGCACTCAGGGCGAGCGCGTGCAGGATAACGGCCAAGCCCGCGGTGAGTAGGATTTTATGGCGCAGGGTCTGCTGGGTTTGAATTTGTTTCCAGATAAACAGGCTGGCGAACAGATAAAACAGACTGGCGATGATGGCGCTGAAGCCGCTTAAAACCATGGAAAGACCCTGTGAAAATTTTAATTGAATAAACCGTATCCTGCGATGCAGGTGGCATCAATGATGCAAGAAGACGTGTGTTAATTGGTATGTGCAACCATTGAAGCGATATTTTCGCTATAATAGCGGAATTACAGTTTGAATAGAAGACCGTGCCGATAAACGCGTAGTAGCGGATGAGTTCAAGTATCGGGAAAGCGGTTGTTGCAGGAGTGTGTCATGTTTGACAATCTATCGGAACGTTTAACAAAAACCTTTAAGACCTTGCGCGGCCAAGGTCGTTTAACAGAGAACAATATCAAGGATGCGCTGCGTGACGTGCGCCGCGCGTTGCTGGAGGCCGATGTCGCGCTGCCGGTGGTGAAATCCTTCATCACCAAGGTGCAGGATCGGGCCATCGGTACCGAGGTTTCCACCAGCTTGAATCCGGGGCAGGCCTTCATCAAGATCGTCCGCGATGAGTTGACCGAGGTGATGGGGCAGGCGGCGGTGCCGCTGAATTTCAATGTGGAGCCGCCGGCGGTCATTATGATGGCGGGTCTGCAGGGTGCCGGTAAGACCACCACGGTCGGCAAGCTGGCCAAGTGGCTGAAAGAGCGCGAGAAGAAAAAAGTCATGGTGGTGTCGGCCGACGTCTATCGTCCCGCTGCGATCAAACAGCTGGAGACCTTGGCTGGGCAGGTCGGTGTCAGTTTCTTCCCGTCCAGTGCCGATCAGGATCCGGTGGAAATCGCCCGCAATGCGCATAAAGAAGCGCGCAAGCAGTTTGTCGATGTATTGATTCTGGATACCGCCGGCCGCCTGCATATCGACGATGAGATGATGCAGGAGATCAAGCATCTGCACGATCACGTCAAGCCGGCCGAAACCCTGTTTGTAGTCGATGCGATGACCGGTCAGGATGCCGCCAATACCGCCAAGGCCTTTAACGATGCCTTGCCGCTGACCGGGGTGATTCTGACCAAGACGGACGGTGACGCCCGCGGCGGTGCGGCGCTCTCAATTCGCGAAATCACCGGCAAACCGATCAAATTCATTGGTGCGGGGGAGAAAACCGACGCGCTGGAAACCTTTCATCCCGACCGTATGGCCGGGCGTATCCTCGGCATGGGGGATGTGCTCAGTCTGATCGACGAGGTGGAATCCAAGATCGACCGTCAGAAAGCCGAGAAGTTCGCCAGCAAAATCCAGAAATCCGGGCAGTTCGATCTGGAAGACTTTTTGGAACAGCTGCAGCAGATTCAGAACATGGGCGGTATCGGCGGGCTGATCGGCAAGCTACCGGGAATGGGGCAGCTTAAAGGCCAGTTGGACAGCGAGCGTGCCGAAAAGGAGTTTAAGCGTCTTGAGGCGATCATTCATTCCATGACCAAGCATGAGCGCGCCTTTCCGGCGGTGATCAAAGGTTCGCGTAAACGCCGTATTGCCGAGGGTTCGGGAACGTCGGTACAGGAAGTCAATAAACTGTTGAAGCAGTTTGAGCAGATGCAGAAGATGATGAAGAAAGTCTCCAAGGGCGGCATGAAGAATATGATGCGCGGCTTGGCAGGCAAGTTGCCGCCTGGATTGGGCGGCATGGGGCTGCCGCCGGGAATGCGTTAATCGCCGCTTAAAAAATGTGTTTAAAAAAACTGAACAGGCCGGGTGTGGATGCATACCCGGCCTGTTTGTTTTGTAATCGCGTGAATTCTGCGCGGTTTGTTAGGTTGGCAGTCGCGTTAAAAAGTTGAAAACTTTCAATAAATCATCGCAATAAGGCGGTTGAACCGCGTGTTGTTCTTATGTATAATTCCGCTTTTCCCGGATAGTGGGAAAGGTTAGAAGAATTTGTTGGGGAGATTCCTTCCCATCGCCTGATTTATTAATTGGAGAAATATAATGGTTGTTATCCGTTTAGCCCGTGGTGGTTCTAAAAAGCGTCCTTTCTACAAAATGGTTGTAGCTGATCAGCGTTACAAAGCAACTGGCCGTTTCATCGAGCAAGTTGGTTTCTTTAACCCGGTTGCACGTGGCAACGAAGAAAAAGTCCGTGTAGATCAGGCGCGTGTTGATCACTGGATCGCTCAAGGCGCTCAAATGAGCGATCGCGTAAAAAGCATCCTTAAAAACGCTTAATCTGAATAACGCAATCGGGCTGTCAAACGATGTCGGAAGCTTCTGAAGAAAAACTCATTGTCGGCCAGATTAGCGGTGTTTTCGGGGTAAAAGGCTGGGTGAAGATTTTTTCCCATACCGACCCGCGTGAAAATATTTTCAGCTATTCACCCTGGTGGGTGCGCTGCCCAAGCGGTTCACATAAAGGTGAATGGCAAGCCGTTACGCTCTTGGAAGGCAAAGTACAACAAGGCGGAAAAGCCTTGGTGGCTTTGCTGGAAGAGGTGGAGAATCGTGATATCGCCCGTGAGTACATGGGATGCGAAATCGCGATCAACCGCTCTCAGCTGGAAAATCCGGCGGAGGAGATGTACTGGATTGATCTGATCGGTTGTCAGGTCAAAAATCAGGACGGCGTACTGCTCGGAGAGGTCACCGGGTTGGTCGAAACCGGCGCGCATGACGTGCTGCGTGTTGAAGGCGAACATCCGGATTTGATTCCATTTGTCATGGATCAATTTATTCTCTCCGTCGATATCGAACACAAACTGATTGTGGTTAACTGGGATTTGGAAGAAGACCAGTGAGGTTCGACATTATCACCCTGTTTCCGGAAATGTTCAGCGCATTGACGGAGTCCGGCGTGAGCCGTCGCGCACTGCAAACCGGTCTATATGAATTAAAAACCTGGAATCCGCGTCAGTTCACGACTGACAGACATAAGACGGTCGATGACCGGCCTTATGGCGGCGGTCCGGGGATGGTGATGCTGTACCAGCCGCTCAAGGATACTATTGATGCCATTCGCAGCGAAGTGTCCGTCAAGCCGCACGTAGTGTATCTTTCTCCGCAGGGCGAACCGCTCACGCAGGCGAAGGTGCAATCCCTGTTGCAGTACGATTGCGTAACCCTGTTATGCGGCCGTTACGAAGGGGTGGATGAGCGTTTGCTGCAATCGCAAGTGGACGAGGAAATCAGTATCGGCGATTTTGTGGTCAGTGGCGGTGAGCTGCCGGCCATGATGTTGATGGATGCGATGATTCGTCTCCTGCCGGGCGCCTTGGGGCATAACCAGTCGGCCGAGCAGGACTCGTTTTCCGACGGCCTGCTGGATTGTCCGCACTATACGCGTCCCGAAGTGGTGGACGGCATGGCGGTGCCGAGTGTGCTGGTTGAAGGTAATCACGCAAAAATTGAAGCCTGGCGACAGGCGCAAAAACGGGAGCGTACGCAGCAGCGGCGCCCCGACCTTCTGACCAAACTGGTCAGTGAAGGTGACAATTAGGGTTCAACCTCTGGTCGGCAAGCCCGGCGAATGTTGGATGAATGCAGTTGAAAACGTCAACCGCATAAAGGTGCGTTTTCACGTTTAAAGACCGATACATTCAAGGCGGCTTTAAACAAAAAATGGAGTGCTTAAAGATGAGCGATATCATCAAGCGTATTGAAGCGGAACAAATGAACAAAGAAATTCCTTCATTTGCTCCAGGTGACACAGTTGTTGTTAAAGTTAAGGTTATCGAAGGTAAAAACGAACGTCTTCAGGCTTATGAAGGTGTTGTTATCGCTAAGAAAAACCGTGGATTGAACTCTAACTTCATCGTTCGCAAGATTTCTCACGGTGTTGGCGTTGAGCGTACATTCCAAACTTACAGCCCACTGGTTGAAAGCATTGAAGTGAAACGCCGCGGTGACGTACGTCGTGCTAAATTGTACTACCTGCGCGACTTGTCTGGTAAAGCAGCACGTATCAAAGAAAAAGTATAATTTCTTGATGCATCCATCCAGCAATGGATTGGCTGTCAGACAGATGAAACGCCCCGGATCGGTCTCGATCTGGGGCGTTTTTGTATTCAGGCATTTTAAGCCGCTTGCCGTATAATGGATTTCAGTTAATCCCTTTAAAGCTGTCTAATGAAGCGTGCCCCATTCTCCATTCCGTTGCCCGCAATTTGCGAGGAGTTTCTCAATCAGCTCGCCTTTGTCGAAGGGCTGAGCGCCAATACTCTCGCGGCCTACCGCAAAGATCTGCAGCTCTACCTGGCCTGGTGGGAATTGCAAAGCCTGCCGCTGGCAATTCAGCAGGCTGAAAAGCAGCATATCGAAGATTTTCTGTTATCCATGCAGGATCAGGGGCGCAAAGCCAAGAGCAATGCACGTTTGCTTTCTACCTTAAAGCGCTTTTATCAGTGGTTGGCGCTCAACGAGCGAATTGCTTCCGACCCGACGGCCTTGCTCAAAGCCGTCAAAATCCCGCGCGAAATCCCGTCGGTCATCAGTGAAAAGCAGGTTGACGCGCTATTGAATGCCCCTGATGTCATGACGCCTTTGGGGTTGCGTGACCGCGCGATTTTAGAGTTGATGTATGCGTCCGGCTTGCGCGTGTCCGAAGTGGTGGAGCTGCCGTTTGAACAGGTCAATTTAAGTGCCGGACTGGTGCAGGTGACGGGCAAGGGTTCCAAGGAGCGTATTGTGCCGATGGGCGAGATGGCCATAGAGTGGATAGGACGCTACGTGCGTGATGCCCGTCCGCAGCTGGTCGGGCAGAAATGGGTGCCGACGCTATTCGTGTCACGCATCGGACGGCCGATGACGCGCCAGACTCTATGGCACAGGGTACACCAACTCGCCTTTGCTGCAGGCATTTACGGCAAGCTCTCTCCGCATGGTCTGCGCCATGCCTTTGCCACGCATCTGCTCAATCACGGGGCAGATCTGCGAACCGTGCAGCTGTTGCTGGGGCACAGCGATCTCTCCACCACACAAATCTATACACACGTTGCCAAAGAGCGACTGCACCGCATTCACCAGCAGCATCATCCGCGCGGATGAGCGGGGGTCTATCGTCAGATTTTATCCATATTCGAGCATTGGGAAGCGGGTTAAAACTGTGCTATAGTCCCATGCACTTTATAAAGCAACAGATGGTTTAACGATGCATATTTTGAAAAAAACAGTTTTGGCGTTGAGTTTGGGAGCGCTGCCTTTCTCGGCGGTAAATGCCGATATGGCAAGTGATAAGCAAGCGATTCAGCAGCAGTTGAAAAACATTATTCCGGATGCGCCTGACGCAAACATCACCCCCAGCGTACTTCCGGGGCTGTATGAGGTTTCGGTGGGGCCGATGGTGATTTACATGACGGGCGATGCCAAATACGTTTTGAACGGCAGTTTGATCGATCTGCATACCCGTGAAAACCTGACGGAACGCACCAAGGCCAACGCCCGCAAAGCCGCATTGGCCAAAATTCCTGCCGATAGCATGATTACCTACCCAGCAAAAGGCCAAGCAAAGCATGTGGTGACGGTATTCACCGATATCGACTGCCCGTATTGCCATAAGTTGCATAAAGAGATTCCGGCTTTGAACGAAGCGGGGGTCACGGTGCGTTACTTGTCTTATCCGCGTGCCGGCGCCGGATCACCGGCCTATCAGAAGGGGGTAACAGCCTGGTGTTCGGAAAATCGTAATGAAGCAATGGACAAGCTGATGGCCGGCGAACAGGTGGCTTCCAAAAGCTGCGACAATCCGGTTCTGGCGCATATGCAACAGGCACAGATATTTGGCGTGAATGGCACGCCGAACATCATTCTTGAGAACGGCGACATGATTCCGGGGTATGTGCCGGCCAAAGAGTTGGTGCAGATGTTGCAGCAAAAGCATTAAGCGCACGGTTGTTATCAACAAAAACGCCCTCATAAGAGGGCGTTTTGCGTTTTTAGCAGAGTTGGCTTTTAAAGTTCACCCCATTTCTGGCGTTTTTTAGGCACTCTGAAGAAACGACCCAGCAATAGACCCAGCAGGAGCACGCCGCCGCCTGTCAGGAACCATTGGCGTTTGATGGCATCGTCAGACTGGTCGATCTGTTCGCGCATAATCGCGTTGTCGTCTTCCAGGCGGGACAGACGGGCTTTCATCTCCTGGTTTTGCTTGTCCAGTTCAACCGCACCGCTGGAAACCTCTTTCAGGCGGTTCAGTTCCTGCGTGATTTCAAACTTCTCCTGCTTGACGGTTTTGAGTTCGTTGCTGGTTTCGTCATAGCGGATTTGCAGGGTGCTCAATTCCTGTTTCAAGTCGTTGAGTTTAGCCTCCACCGCAGTGGTTTTGGCCATTTGGGCATCCAGACGGTCACGGGCAATCGGCTGGTTTTCGAGCATCATTGCCGGCATCCAGCCTTCTGTGCCCGCATAACTGACTTTGGCCCAGCCTTCTTCGTTGACCTCCAGCAGTTTGACTTCACTGCCCGATTTGACCATGCGTTTGATGCGGTGCTTGTGGCTGGCGCCGCTGCGCATCGGGACTTCAAACGAGTCGGTGATGTAGCGCACGCCGCCTGCCGCGGATTCGACCGCCTGTACAGGCTGGCTCAGAATGCTCAGACCAAGGAGGATGGCCGGCGCGAGCGTTTTAAAGTTGCTGAATTTTTTCATATTGAACCTTCAAGTTATTCAGTGCGGTTTCATTGTCGCTGAGTTTCTGACGTTCATTCGCCACCACGTCTGCAGGGGCCTTGGCCACAAAACTCTCATTGCCGAGTTTTCCTGACAAACGCTTGATTTCGCCTTCCAGTTTACCAATCTCTTTGGCTAGGCGCGCCAGTTCGGCGTCCTTGTCGATCAGACCGGCCATAGGGATCAGCACCTTCATTTCGCCGACCAGGCTCACGGCGGATTCCGGTGCGTCGGCTTCGTTTTGCAAGACCGTGATGCTGTCCAGCTTGGCCAAAGACTGCAAGAACAGACGGTTGTTTTCCAGCCAGGCTGCATCGGTGTCATTCAGGCTGGCTAACAGTACCGGCAGAGCTTTGCTAGGTGCGATGTCCATTTCGGAACGAATGCGGCGCACGCCCATAATGAACTGTTTAACCCACTCCAGTTCGGCCATGGCGGCGCTGTCGATTTTATCGGCTTCCGCTTGCGGATAGGGTTGCAACATAATGGTGGCGCCGTCTTTCCCGGCCAAAGGCGCTACCGCCTGCCAGGCTTCCTCTGTGATGAACGGAATGACCGGATGCAGCAGACGCAACAAGGCTTCCAGTACACGCACCAGCGTGCGACGTGTACCGCGTTTGGCGGCGTCACTGCTGTCGGCGCTATTCAATATCGGTTTGGCAAGCTCCAGATACCAGTCGCAGTATTCGTTCCAAGTGAACTCGTACAGCGCGTTCGACGCCAGGTCAAAGCGGTAGTTGTCAAAATGCTTGGCGACTTCCTCTTCAATCTGCTGCAGGCGCGAAACAATCCAGCGGTCCGCCAGAGAGAGTTCCACCGGCTGGGAGGCGTCCACACCGGTGTCGTAACCTTCGGTGTTCATCAGCACGTAACGCGTGGCGTTCCACAGCTTGTTGCAGAAATTGCGGTAACCTTCGGCGCGGTTCAGGTCAAAGCGGATATCGCGTCCGGTCGAGGCGAGCGACGCAAAAGTGAAGCGCAGTGCATCCGTGCCATAGGCAGGAATGCCGTCGGCAAACTGTTTGCGGGTGGCCTGTTCAATTTTGGCCGCCTTTTCCGGTTGCATCATGCCGTAAGTGCGTTTTTGCACCAGGCTTTCCAAATCGATACCGTCGATCAGGTCGATCGGGTCGAGCACGTTGCCTTTGGACTTGGACATCTTCTGACCTTCGCCGTCACGTACCAAACCGTGCACGTAGACCTGTTTGAAAGGTACCTGGCCGGTAAACTTCAAGGTCATCATAATCATGCGTGCAACCCAGAAGAAGATGATGTCGAAACCGGTGACCAATACTGAAGTCGGGTGGAATTTAGCCAGTTCCGGAGTCTGTTCCGGCCAGCCCAGGGTTGAGAAGGTCCAGAGTGCAGAGCTGAACCAGGTGTCCAGAACATCATCATCCTGGCGCAGGCTGACATCTGCGGCGAGATTGTGTTTTCCGCGCACTTCCGTTTCATCGCGACCGACGTAGACATTGCCGGCTTCGTCGTACCAGGCCGGGATGCGATGCCCCCACCAGATCTGACGCGAGATACACCAGTCCTGGATATTGTTCATCCATTCAAAATAGGTGTTTTCCCAATTTTTAGGCACAAATTCGATGTCGCCGTTTTTGACGGCGTCGATGGCCGGTTTGGCAAGCGATTCCACCGCAACATACCATTGGTCGGTCAGCAGAGGTTCGATGACGGCATGCGAGCGGTCGCCACGCGGTACCATCAAAGTGTGCGGTTTGATGTCTTCCATCAGCCCCAGGGCTTCCAGGTCGGCAATGATCTGTTTGCGCGCCTCGTAACGGTCCAGGCCGCGGTATTTTTCCGGCGCTTCGTCGTTGATGGCGGCATCGATGGTGAAGATGTTGAGCATCGGCAAATTGTGACGTTTGCCCATTTCGTAGTCGTTGAAGTCGTGCGCCGGGGTGATTTTGACACAGCCGGTTCCGAACTCCAGATCGACGTAGTCGTCGGCGATAATCGGGATTTCTCGATCCACCAACGGCAGGGTGATGGTTTTGCCGATCAGGTGCTTGTAACGTTCGTCTTCCGGGTTGACCGCGACCGCCTGGTCGCCGAGCATGGTTTCAGGACGGGTGGTGGCGACCACCAGATGGCCGGAGCCGTCGGACAATGGATAACGCATGTGCCATAGATTGCCCTGTTCCTCTTCGGAGATGACTTCCAGGTCGGATACCGCGGTGTGCAGGATCGGATCCCAGTTCACCAGGCGTTTGCCGCGATAGATCAGGCCTTCCTCATAGAGGCGTACAAAGACTTCTTTGACTGCATTCGACAGACCATCGTCCATAGTGAAGCGTTCGCGCGACCAGTCAGGTGACGCACCCAGGCGGCGCAACTGTTTGGTGATGGTGCCGCCGGACTCTTCTTTCCATTCCCAGATTTTGTCGATAAATGCATCTCGTCCCAGATCGTGGCGGCTCAAACCTTTGGCGGCCAGCTGTCTTTCGACGACCATCTGGGTGGCGATCCCGGCATGGTCGGTACCCGGTTGCCACAGGGTGTCGTTGCCTTGCATGCGATGGTAGCGGATCAGGGTGTCCATAATCGTATCCTGAAACGCGTGGCCCATGTGCAGACTGCCGGTGACGTTTGGCGGCGGGATCATAATGGAGTAGGGAGCCGCGTCGTTATTTTGCGGTTTGAAATACCCTTTGTTTTCCCAGAGTTGGTACCACTTGGATTCAATTGTATTGGGGTCGAAATGCTTTTCCATCGGTCTTTTGTTTTCTTAAATGTAATAAGCCCAAAATTATAGCAAAGAGCGCATGGGCTTGGTGGGTGTTAGGGGGAGAAAAAAGGAAAAAATTCGGCCACCATGAGAAAATGTCGGTGGCCGATGAGGTGCTTCTAGGAGGAAGACAAATTTAAAGGGGACGTTTTGTGCGTCCTTAGCTACCTAGAAGTTGTAAGACGCTGGCGCGAGACTGGTTGCCTTGCGCTTGCATCGCCATTGAGGCTTCATTCAAAATCGATTGGCGGGTTTGTTCAGTGGCAACACGTGCCATGTCGGCATCGCTGATGGTGCTGCGGCTGGCCAGGGTGTTGACGTTTTGCGAGTTCAAATTGTTCACGCTTGAAATCAGGCCGTTTTGCTGGGCGCCGAATTGCGCGCGGCCGTTGCTGAGCTGTTCCGTTGCCGTGCTTAGGCCTTGCAGTGCCAGTGCGGCATTGGCGGAGTTGCTGATGTCCAAGCCGCTTAGTCCCAATGAATCGGTTGTGAAATTCGGCAGGTTCAGCGCGTTATTGCTGTCATTCAGTGCGATATTGACGTTTGAGGTATCAGCGTTTAGCAAGTTGATGCCGTTGTAACTGGTGTTGTTGGCAATGTTGTTAATGTTTTCCAGGTTCTGCTGAAACTCGACATTCAGCATAGAGCGTTGCTGGTCAGACAGAGTGCCGTTCTGCGCTTGCAGCGCCAGTTCGTTCATGCGCAATACGCTTTGGGTAATCGATTGACTGCCGCCGTCGGCCGTTTGCAAGAGGGCGATGCCGTTATTGGCATTTTGCACAGCCATGTCCTGCGCGTTAACCTGTGTCGTCAAAGAGGCGGTCACCGCCAAGCCGGCCGGATCGTCTGCTGCCTGATTGATGCGGCTTCCCGTTGCCAGGCTGCTGCTTGGGGTAACATTGGGAATGTAGCTGTTGGATGTGATAGAGCCGTAGGATTGAATTGCCATGATCTTGCTCCGCTTCTAAAATGCATTCGTTATTGAATATATTACGATTTTTTGAGTGTTGAGGAAAGCTAAAAATGTCTTGTTGTTCAGGAGGTTATTGTCAGTTTAAGTTTCCGGAAGGTCCGCCGTTGGTGGATAATCCGGTGACGAGTTTGAACGCCAATTATCAGTTTTTGCCCTACGGGACCTTGCTGGAAGCCGGGGAGGTGATTCGCATCTGGATGGAGTCGGGTGAAACCAAAACGGTCATTTTGGAAGAGAAACTCCGTTTGGAATTTACCCTTGACGGGCCGCGCGTAATAGCTGACAGCAGGAATTTTCCTTGGCAGTTGATTGCGATGGATTCGGGGGTGGCTTACGAGGATTTGATGGATTGGTCCAAGCATCCGTTGTTCAATCCGCAAACAACGTCGGTGCTGTTGGTGTTTTCGCATCCGCTTGAGCCCAAATTGACCTTAAAGGATTACTGGCTGCGCTTTTTGTACAAGATGCGCAATTTGTGATGCTTTTGTAGATAAAAAAAGCCCCGTAAACGGGGCCAAGCTTTGATTACCGAGGAGTAATTCAGACTAAGAAAGGATTATTTGTTGGTGAACTCTGGGTAAGCTTCCATACCACATTCTGATTTGTCCACACCGGCATACTCTTCTTCTTCGCTAACACGTACGCCCATAACCGCTTTGATAATGCTCCAGACGATGTAGCTAGTGATGAATACCCAAGCGAAGATCACTGCAGTACCGATTAGCTGTGAGCTCAAAGAAGCATCCGCATTGGTGAAGGTTACCGCAATCAGACCCCAGATACCGACGATACCGTGAACAGAGATCGCACCTACCGGGTCGTCGATTTTCAGTTTGTTATCCATTGCCAGGATGGCAAACACTACGATGATACCGCCTACCAGACCAATCAGCGTTGCAGCCAATGGTGTTGGAGTCAAAGGCTCGGCAGTGATGGCAACCAGACCAGCCAAAGCGCCGTTCAGGATCATTGACAAGTCAACTTTGCCGAACAGGATTTTAGAGATCAACAGGGCACCGATGACACCGCCGGCCGCAGCCATGTTGGTGTTCACGAAGATCATGGCGACCGCATTGGCTTCTTCGATGTTAGAGATTTTAAGCTCAGAACCACCGTTAAAACCGAACCAACCCAACCACAGGATGAAGGTACCCAGTGCAGCCAGAGGCATATTGGCACCCGGAATCGCGCGTACTTCACCGTTAGGACCGTATTTGCCTTTACGAGCACCCAGTACCATAACACCGGCCAAAGCAGCAGCGGCACCTGTCATGTGAACGATACCTGAACCTGCGAAGTCCAAGAAGCCCAGTTCGTCAAGGAACCCGCCGCCCCATTTCCAGAAGCCTTCAACCGGATAGATAAAGCCTGTCATCACAATCGCGAAGACGAAGAACGACATCAGCTTCATACGTTCAGCCACAGCACCGGATACCACCGACATGGCGGTCGCTACGAACACAACCTGGAAGAAGAAGTCAGACATACTTGAATAGTAAGTCTCACCGTTGCTGGCAAGAACATCTGCCACGGCATTGTCGCCACCTAGCAGGAAGCTGATGCCCGGGATGTAGCTGTTAATGCTGTCGCCGTACATGATGTTGTAACCCACCAACATGTACATGATTGAAGCGATGGCAAACAAGCCGACGTTTTTAGCCAGAATTTCCGTGGTGTTTTTGGCGCGGACCAGGCCGGCCTCCAACATGGCAAAACCTGCTGCCATCCACATGACCAGAGCGCCGGACATCAAGAAGTAGAAGGTGTCCATTGCATAGCTGAGATGCGTTATTTGTTCCATAATTATTTCCTCACATTTCTCTTTTTAGTGCGACCTTATAGAGCGACGTCGCCGGTTTCTTCTGTACGGATGCGGACCGCTTGTTCGATAGGCAGAACGAAGATTTTGCCATCCCCGATTTTGCCGGTACGGGCTGCAGCACCAATGGCTTCAACCACGCGTTCCACTTTGTCGTCTGAAACCGCGATTTCAAGGCGCAGTTTTGGTAAAAACTCAATCGCGTACTCAGCTCCGCGATAGATCTCTGTATGGCCTTTTTGACGGCCAAAACCTTTCGACTCCGTCACTGTCATGCCGTGCACATCCACTTCGTGCAAAGCTTCCCGGACATCATCGAGTTTAAAAGGTTTGATAATTGCAACAACCAGTTTCATACTAACCTCTCTGATTTGATGGATATAGCGTTTCGCTTAACCTAAAACATTTAATGTGCCAGTTTTAATAAATACCATTTAAAATCATATATATGTGGATTTTCTGTTTGTATTTCCTGGCATTATTTTTTATTAAAAAACCAATTTTGGAACCAAGTGGTGCTTTATTGCATTAAGGTGGTGCATTTTGTTTGAGGGCGGTGTGGGTAAGCTGTTGCGGGCGTTGTTGCTGCAGTTTGTGGCGTTAGCTATTTTGGCGGTGGGTGTCTATATGGCGCGCCATGTTTTCACCCCTCCCTATCCCGTCTGGGGGTTGGTGTTGATGCAAGGAGGCTTGGCGGCGCTGCTGAGTTGGCGCCTGCCGGTGTGGTGGCGCTGGATTCAGTTTTTATTGCCGCTCGGGCTGTACGGCGCCTGGATAATCCAAATGGATCCATGGTGGAGTTTGTCGGTTTTTGTGGTGCTCTGGCTGGTGTTTGCCAACGTCAATAAGGAGCGGGTACCGTTGTATTTGACCAACTCGGTAACGCGGCAGGCCTTGAGGGTGTTGGCCGAAGAACGGGCGGCGCAGCAAGGCCGGATGCAGCGCTTTATTGATTTGGGATGCGGTTTAGGGGGCAATGTCTGCTTTATGAGTCGCTTGCCGCAAATCGAACGGGCTTTGGGGGTGGAAACCGCGCCTTTGCCCTATTTTATCTCGCGTCTGCAGGCTTGGTGGCGGGGCGGTGAGATCCATGCCCAGGATTTATGGAAAGTCGATTTGAGCGGCTTTGACATGGTGTACGCCTTTTTGTCGCCCGAGCCGATGCCGAAATTGTGGCAGAAGGTGCAGGCGGAGATGCGCGCGGGGAGTGTGTTTGTGAGCAATAGTTTTGCCGTGCCCGATGTTGCGCCGTCGCAGGTTTGGGAGCTTAGCGATCGCCGCCAGACGCGTCTGTATCTGTATGAGATAAGCGAGCGTCCGGTAATTCCGCTTGGTGACTTCGCCGACGATTAGGATGGTGTGTTGTGCCCGCAAAAAAACTTCGGCGAAAATCGGGCGAAAAAAGTCAACAGGCCGGGTAGGCAAGTTTGTCTTGCATCAAATTTCTGAATGAAAGCGCCTTCCGGCGGCATTTAAAGGCAGCTGCAAGGGCGTTTTCATGCTACATTCAACCGAATAGAGTGCAGTTATCCGCAGGCATGGTGCGGTGTCAATTAAGTTAAGGAGAGGCAATGGGCTATAGTCTTGAACAGGTGCAGTCGTGGAGTCGTTTTGTGGAGAATATGGCGCGACGCTACCCTGAAGTCATGGATGAGACTTTTTGGCAAACACAAAATGCACCGGGGCAGCTATATCGCGAGGTTTACGCGCTGGTACGCGCTTCGGCGGATGAAAACGAACTGAAACGCCATCTGCGCCAGCAGCGCAATAAACTGATGGCGCGTATCGCCATCCGCGATCTGAAAGGGTTGGCGGAACTGGAGGAGTCGATCCGCGAGGTGTCCGACTTGGCCGATGCGCTGGTGGCCAGCGCTTTGGACTGGCATTACGAAAGACATTGCGAGCGCTACGGCACGCCGATTGGCAACGAATCGGGCGAGCCGCAAAAGATGATTGTGCTGGGGATGGGCAAATTGGGCGGTCAGGAACTCAATTTCTCCTCGGACATCGATCTGATCTTTGTCTTCCCCGAAGGCGGCGAAACGCAGGGTGCGGCGCGTAGCACGTCAAACGACCAGTTTTTTATCCGCCTGGGGCAGGCGCTCAACAAGTCTCTGGTGGAGATGACCGAAGACGGTTTTGTGTATCGGGTGGATATGCGCTTGCGCCCGTTTGGCGATGCTGGGCCGCTGGCGGTGAGCTTTGCCGGAATTGAGCATTATTATGAAGTGCACGGCCGCGCCTGGGAGCGTTATGCCTTGGTCAAGGCGCGGGCGATGGCGGGCGATAAGCGTGAAGCCGAATATCTTTTCAGTATTTTGCGGCCGTTTGTGTTCCGTCGTTATGTCGATTTCAGCGCAATGGAATCCTTGCGCGAACTCAAGCAGATGATTGCGGCGGAAGTCGCCAAAAAAGGCATGCAGGAAAACGTCAAGCTTGGGCCGGGCGGCATCCGCGAAGTGGAATTTATTGTGCAGGCGTTCCAGTTGGTGCATGGCGGGCGCGACAAAGCCTTGCAGGGTCGCTCGCTGTTGCCGACCTTGGCGTTGTTGTTGGAGCGTGAGTATATCGATCAGGAGGCGCATGACGGGCTGCGCGCCGCTTATATCTTCCTGCGCCGTGCGGAAAACCGGCTGCAGATGTGGATGGATCAGCAGACCCATGCGTTGCCGACGCAGCCTGAACAGCAGCAGGCTTTGGCCGAATCGATGGGGTTTGCGGATTATGCGGCCTTTATGGTTGAGCTGAACCGTCACCGCGACTTTGTGCAGGCGCAATTCAATGCAGTCTTTGCGCAGGAGGCGGCGACACAGGAGGTGCAGCCTTTCAGCAATATCTGGTTGAGTGATTTGCAGACGGAAGAGGATTTGCACGGCCTGGAGATCGAGCAGGCGGAAGTGTTTTTGAAACTGATGCGCGATTTTAAAGAGTCCCGTTCGGTCGGGCGTTTGAGCAAAGAGGGGGTGGAGCGTTTGAACGCCTTTATGCCGCTGTTGCTGCAACGCCTGTTGCTACAAACGTTTGAGCCTGAAACCTTGCAGCGCGTGCTCAAGGTGGTGGAAAGCGTGGTGCAACGCAGTGTCTATCTGGTGCTGCTCAAGGAGAATCCGGTCGCTTTGAAACATCTGGTGGAGCTGTGCCGTGTCAGTCCGTGGCTCAGTGATATGTTGGCGCGTTATCCGGCGTTGATGGATCAGTTATTGGATGAACGCTCACTCTATGCGCCGCTGGAATTGGATGCGTTGAACCGCGAGGTCGGCCATCTGCTGCAAGAGGTGGGTGATGACGAGGAGCAGTTTATGGAGCAGATTCGTCAGTGGCGTCATGCCCAGGTCTTTAAGGTGGCGGCGGCCGATGTGACCGGCAGCGTGCCGATTATGAAGGTCAGCGACTATCTGACGTGGATTGCCGAGGCGACCTTGAATGGCGTGGTGGAGTTTGCCTGGCGTTTTATGCAGCGTCGCACCGGGCTGCCTGGCGGTCTGGCCGCCGAGCAGGTACGTAATCCGTTTCTGGTGCTGGGTTACGGCAAACTCGGCGGCATCGAGTTGGGTTACGGTTCCGATCTGGACGTGGTGATGCTGTACGAAGGTGTCAGTCCGAGTGATCTGGCCAAAAGCGACAGCGGCCGTGAACTGGAAAATTCGCTCTATTTTGTGCGCATGGGGCAGAAAGTCATTTCGTTGATCACCACCTTGATGCCGGCCGGCATTTTGTATGAGATCGATACCCGTTTGCGTCCCAACGGGGCGTCCGGGTTGATGGTGGTCGATTTCGAGGCCTACAAGGCGTATATCGAAAACAAGGCGTGGAACTGGGAGCATCAGGCGTTTACCCGCGCACGTGCGGTGGTGGGAGATAGCCAAAGCCGGGCGGCGTTTGATGAATTCAGACGCCGTTTCCTGTGCCAGTCGCGCGATGCCGACAAGGTGTGTTCTGAGGTCGCGGAGATGCGTCAGAAAATGCGCGATTCGCTGGATAAATCCACCGATGAGGTGTTTGACCTCAAGCACGGCGTGGGCGGGATCGTCGATATCGAGTTTATGGTGCAGTATCTGGTGCTGGCGTTTGCGCATCAGCATCCTGGATTGGCGGTTTATAGCGACAATATCCGCATGTTGGAAGCGATTGAGCAGGCCGGGTTGCTGAGTGGCGAGCAGGTGGCGCAGTTGGTGGATGCCTATAAAACCTACCGCTCCAAATACCATCGTGTGGCGTTGCAAAACCAGAAGCCGTTGGTGGAAAGCACCTGTTATCTGCCGCAGCGCGAAGCGGTCAAGGCGATTTGGCAGCAGTTGATGGGCGCTTAAAAATCAAGCCACAAAACTGAACAGGCCGGGTGTTATAACTTGACCCGGCCTGTTCAGTTTTCAAAAGCCTAAAAAGCAAAAAGCCCGCGAAAGCGGGCTTTTTGTTTGACTAGGCAGCTTGTTGATTAAGCTGAGTAGTACATGTCGAACTCGATTGGGTGCGTAGTGGCACGGAAACGAGTGACGTCTTCCATCTTCAGCTTGATGTAAGCATCGATGACTTCGTCAGTGAACACGCCGCCCATTTTAAGGAATTCGCGGTCTGCATCCAATGCTTCCAACGCTTGATCCAAAGAAGAACACACGGTGTTGAAGGTTGCTTCTTCTTCCGGCTCCAAGTCATACAAGTCTTTTTCAGCAGGCGCGCCTGGATCGATCTTGTTCAGGATGCCGTCAAGGCCCGCCATCATAGAGGCCGCAAACGCCAGGTATGGGTTAGCTGTTGGGTCAGGGAAGCGCAACTCTACACGACGTGCACGCTCAGAAGGAGCGTATGGGATACGGATAGACGCTGAACGGTTTTTACCAGAGTAAGCCAATAGGATTGGTGCTTCGAAACCTGGAACCAAACGCTTGTAAGAGTTAGTACCTGGGTTGGTGAAAGCGTTCAACGCGCGCGCGTGCTTCATCAAACCACCGATGTACCAGATCGCTTCTTGTGAAAGACCCGAGTAAACATCACCGGCGAAAATGTTTTTGCCGTTTTTGGACAGCGACATGTTGATGTGCATACCAGAACCGTTGTCACCCACGATTGGCTTAGCCATGAACGTGGCTGTTTTGCCCAACGCTTGGCACGTGTTGTGAACGGCATACTTCAGGATTTGTACTTCGTCCGCCTTCGCAGTCAAAGTGTTACCGCCAACTGCCAATTCACACTGGCCGCCGTTAGCCACTTCGTGGTGGTGAGCTTCCAGCTTCAGACCCATTGCTTCAGCCATGGCGCAGATGTCAGCGCGCACTTCGTGCAATTGGTCAACAGGAGGAACCGGGAAGTAACCGCCTTTGACTTTTGGACGGTGACCCATGTTACCGCCTTCGAATACTTTTTCAGAGTTCCATGCCGCTTCGTTAGAGTCGATCTTAACGAAACAACCCGTCATGTCCGCACCCCAACGAACGTCGTCGAAGATGAAGAATTCTGGTTCTGGACCGAAGAAGGCAGAGTCAGCAACGCCGGTAGACTTCAGGTAAGCTTCAGCGCGTTTAGCGATACCACGAGGATCTTTTTCGTAAGCTTCCATAGTGGAAGGTTCAACGATCATACAACGGATAATCAGAGTAGGGTCGTTAGTGAAAGGATCCATTACATAGCCGTCAGTTTGTGGCATCAGAACCATGTCAGAGTTGTGGATACCTTTCCAGCCGCGGACTGAAGAACCGTCGAAAGATTGGCCGTCAGTAAAGAAATCTTCGTCAACTTTTGACGCAGGAATGGTTACGTGCTGTTCTTTACCGATTGTGTCGGTGAAACGCAGGTCAACCCATTTCACATCGTTTTCTTTGATTAAATCTAAGATCGCTTGTGGCATATTGCTGTGTCCTTTGTAGGAGGGTTATTTAAATAAACGTTGTGGATATTAGCTTGAACCGTGCCAAAAATCCAATTTTTCTTATTTATATTTCAAGTGGTTGATTTGAAAGTATAAACGGGAATTATGAGGTTGACATTAATGCTGAAAAAACAGGCGGATCATGATCTTTTATGGTGCTCTGGTTTTTTTTTGGTGCATTTTCACCGGCTTTCGATTCGTCGCGGAGCGCGTTGTTCCACGCCCCGATTTTGACCTAATCGCATTTTTTTACAGAGTGATTATGCATTGCAATCTGTTTGTCATATTAGCGAAGTATATTAGCGCCAAATTGATATTTTAACCATACCCCATTCGATTATTACAGGTCTAAATTTTATGAATAGTCAAACACAGCAGGCGCTCGAGCAAGCGCTGAAAGGGCCGGAGTTTGAACGTCGCGTGAAACGACGCAATCTCAAGGATTCGGCTTCTGCTTTTGGGATCAGTATCGGCGGTGTCGGCGTCATTATGGCGGTCTTGCTGATCATGTTTTTCTTGCTGTATGTGGTATTGCCGTTGTTTGTGCCCGCCAGCGTGGATAAGAAATCGGAGTTTATTGTACCTGGCAGCAAGGCGCAGCACACGCTGTACTACGGTATGGATGAGTATCAGGAAACCGCGCTGCGTTTTACCGAGAGTGGTGAGATGGTGGGTTTCAAGGTGGCGGACGGCCAGCAGATTTCGGCCGAGCGTCTGCCGTTGAACGGCGAAAGCATCACCGCTTTTACGGTGGTGTCCGAAGCGGACAATCTGCTGGCGTTTGGCTTGAGCGGCGGCGGGGTGCTATTGGCTAAATACGGTTACAGCGTCTCCTATCCAAACGATGTGCGTACCATCACGCCTAAGGTCGAATTTCCGTTTGGCGAGGACATCATTGCGCTGGCAAACAGCAAGATCGTCAAGCTGGCGGTGAAACAGAACGAGTCGGATATTGTGTTTGTTTATCAACAGGCCGGTTCCAGTCAGCTGCAAGTCAAGCAGTTCGGCAAAATCGAATCGATGCTGTCGGATAATTTGATTCTCGAAGAGGGCTATGCAAGCAGTGTCAACGCCAATGGTAATGTCGACTGGCTGCTGCTGGACGGCAGTATGCGCAACCTCTACCTGATCGGCAAGTCGGGTGTGGCGGATTACTTTGACCTGAGCGATTTGGAGAATCCGCGTTTGGTGCAGCATCTGAATCTGTTGCCGGCCGGCGAGCAGTTGACGGTCGCGCGTTTCCTGCTGGGCGATTACTCGCTGATGCTGGGAAGCGACAAGGGGGTGGTGTACCAGTGGTTCCCGGTGCGCAACCAGCACAACGAATTTGCGTTGCAGTCGATTCGCAGCTTCAAGGTCGGCGAGTCACCGATCAGTGCGATTGCCATCGAAAAAGGGCGTAAAGGCTTTGCAACAACCGATGATGCCGGCGCCTTCAACCTGTTTCACTCCACCGCGGAGCGCCACCTGAATGAAAGTCAGGTGAGTCAGCAGCCGGCGGTGTTTGTGACCTTGGCGAGCCGTGGCGACGGCGCGCTGGTGGAAACGGCCGATGGCGAGCTGGTGCACTACCAGATCGAGAACCATCATCCGGATGTGTCGGTGTCGAGCCTGTGGGGCAAGGTCTGGTACGAAGGTTACAGCGAGCCGGATTATGTCTGGCAGTCCTCTTCGGCCAGTTCCGATTTTGAACCCAAGTTCTCGATGACGCCGCTGACGTTCGGTACCTTGAAGGCGGCGCTCTATTCGATGCTGTTTGCGGTGCCGATCGCGGTGTTGGCGGCGATTTTCACGGCTTTCTTTATGGACAAGAAAACACGTCAGTGGGTTAAGCCGTCTGTTGAGCTGATTGAAGCGCTACCGACGGTTATCCTCGGTTTTCTGGCGGGGCTTTGGCTGGCGCCTTATATGGAAGCGCATCTGCCCGGCTTCTTTTCGTTGCTGATCGTGGTTCCGTTGGGGATTGTGGCTTTCGGCCTGATGTGGGCGCATCTGCCGGAAAAAATCCGTTTGCTGGTGCCGGTAGGCAAGCGCGCCATCCTGATGATTCCGGTGGTGATTATTCTGGGCTGGTTGGCGTTGCAGATGAGCGATCCGCTGGAAAACACCTTCTTTGACGGCGATATGCGTCATTGGCTGACCTACAGTGCCGGCATCGACTTTGACCAGCGCAATGCGATGGTCATCGGGTTTGCGATGGGCTTTGCGCTGATTCCGACCATCTTCTCGGTCACCGAAGACGCCATCTATAACGTCCCGAGCTATTTGATCAACGGTTCCTTGGCGCTGGGTGCCAGCGGCTGGCAGACACTGGTGGGTGTCGTGCTGCCGACGGCCAGTCCGGGGATTTTCTCGGCGATTATGCTTGGTTTCGGGCGCGGTGTCGGTGAAACCATGATTGTGTTGATGGCGTCGGGTAACACGCCGCTGATGGAAGCCAACCTGTTTGAAGGGATGCGCACGCTGGCGGCCAACCTCGCGGTGGAAATGCCGGAAGCGGCGGTGGACAGTTCACACTACCGCGTCTTGTTCCTGTCGGGGCTGGTGCTGTTTATCTTCACCTTTGTGTTCAACACCCTGGCCGAAGTGGTGCGTCAACGCATGCGCCGCAAATACGGTTCGCTATAAGTTCGCTGGTAAGGAGTTTGATTGTGAAAGAGTGGTTTAAAAAAGGCGAACATTGGATCTGGTTCAGCGCTTCAACCGTCAGTATCAGTGTGGTGCTGGTGTTCGGTCTACTGGGCATGATTGCGTGGAAGGGCCTGATCCATTTCTGGCCGCACGCCGTGTATCACATTGAGGTGCAGCATCAAAGCGGGCAGCAGGAAGTGATTGTCGGTGAGCTGCACGACACCAAAATGAAGCAGGTTGAGGACAACACGGCGCCGCACGGTAGTCGAGAGGTGCCGCAATATCTGTTTAAAATCGGCAACCGTGATGTCTACGGTATCGATTTCCGCTGGGTCAGTAGTGAGGACATGGTGGGCGGTGTCGAGCGTCTCGAAAAAGATGTGGTGGTCATCGAGCGTTACGAGTACGGCAACGTCTACGGCCATATCGAGTCGGTCAAGCTCAACGGACAGGTCGAATACAATCCACATAAGGCACTGGAGATGTTGGCCGAGCAGGTTGAAAAGGGCTCCGCTTTACACAGCGAGATCCATCATCTGGAAAAAATCGAGATCGGTGCGATCAACTACAAGATAGAAGGCCTGCGTCTGGAGGAGAAACGCCTGCGCGCCAACAACGATTTCGACGCCAAAGCCGAAGCGCGTCTGGCGGCGGAACGTGCCGAACTGCAAAAGGAGTTCGATACCCTGCATCAAGCCGTTCAGGTGCTGTATCAACAGGCCGAGTCTACGGGTGAGGTGACGCTGCGCATTGCCGGTGAGCGTACCTTGAACGTGCCGGTGAATAAAATCGTCAGCTTCTGGCAGCCTAATAATATGACGACGGCGGAGTCGATCGGTTTCTTCTTTAGCAACATCGGCAAGTTCATGTGGGACGAACCGCGCGAAGCCAACACCGAGGGCGGGGTTTTCCCGGCGATTATCGGTACGGTGACGATGGTGATGCTGATGGCGATTTTTGTGACGCCGATGGGGGTCATCGCCGCGATCTATATGAGCGAGTATGCCAAAGAAGGTGTGTTGCTGCGCATGGTGCGCATCTCCATCAATAACCTCGCCGGGGTGCCTTCGATTGTCTTTGGTATCTTCGGTCTGGGCTTCTTTGTCTATATTCTGGGATCGTCGATCGACGAACTGTTCTACAGCTATGCCTTGCCAAGCCCGACGTTCGGCACGCCCGGCCTGCTGTGGGCGTCGCTGACGATGGCGCTGCTGACCCTGCCGGTGGTGATTGTATCCACCCAGGAAGGTTTGTCGCGTGTGCCGCGCGCCCTGCGTGAAGGCGGGCTGGCGCTGGGCGCCACCAAGTCGGAAACCATTATGCGCATTGTGCTGCCGATGACGATGCCGGCGATTATGACCGGTCTGATTCTGGCGATCGCCCGCGCGGCGGGCGAAGTGGCTCCCTTGATGCTGGTGGGCGTGGTCAAGTTGGCGCCGGAGTTGCCGCTGGATATGGTGGCGCCGTTTGTCCATCTGGACCGCAAGTTCATGCACCTGGGCTTCCATATTTACGATGTCGGTTTCCAAAGCCCTAACGTGGAAGCCTCGCAGCCGCTGGTCTATGCGACCTCGCTGTTGCTGGTGCTGATTATCCTCGGATTGAATCTGGGGGCGATTACGATTCGTAACCGCCTGCGCGAAAAATATAAGTCGCTGGATCATTAAACATTAGATTTAGCGACTAAGAAAAATCGAATTTTTAACCCGGCCAAAAACTCAACAGGCCGGGTCAGAGAGGAATAGAGAGATGAGTGAACAAAATATCAGTGTGGCATTGGATCGCGATATTCGAGGGCTGTCATTGGCAGATGAGAAGGTCGCCATCGAGGTCAAGGATTGGAATCTGTACTACGGTTCCAAGCAGGCATTGAAAAGCATCAATATGGTCGTGCCCGAAAACCGCGTGACGGCGTTTATCGGTCCGTCAGGATGCGGCAAGTCGACCTTGCTGCGCTGTTTCAACCGCATGAACGACCTGATCGACATCGTCAATGTCAAAGGCTGCATGACTTTGCATGGCGACGATATGTACGCCAAAGAGATGAATGTCGCCTCGCTGCGCCGTCGCGTCGGCATGGTGTTCCAAAAGCCCAACCCGTTTCCTAAATCGATTTACGAGAACGTGGCCTACGGTCTGCGTCTGCAGGGCATCAACGACAAGACGACGCTCGACGAAACCGTGGAGTGGGCGTTGAAAGGTGCGGGCTTGTGGGATGAGGTCAAGGACCGTCTGAACGAAAACGCTCTGGGCATGTCGGGCGGGCAGCAGCAGCGTCTGTGCATTGCGCGCGCCATCGCCATCAAACCGGAAGTGCTGTTGTTGGACGAGCCGACCTCGGCGCTCGACCCGATCTCCACGCTGGCGATCGAGGAGCTGATTTTCGAGTTGAAAAAGGAATTTACGATTCTGATCGTCACCCACAATATGCAGCAGGCGGCGCGTGTTTCCGATTACACCGCCTTTATGTATATGGGCGAACTGATTGAGTACACCGACACCGATACGCTCTTCACCAATCCGCAGATGAAGCGTACAGAAGATTACATTACCGGACGTTACGGCTAAGCCAGAGGAGTGAGTCATGGAAAGAACGGAATTTAAAACACATATTTCAGAACAGCTTAACCGTAACCTCGAAGACCTGTTTAATCTGGTTCTGGAAATGGGCGGTCTGGTCGAACGGCAGTTGGAAAATGCCGTCAAGGCGCTGTCCAATGGAGACGTGGAACTGGCCAAAGAGGTCTTGGTGATCGACCGCCTGATCAACAAGGAAGAGGTCGAGATCGACCGTTTGTGTGCCAGCGTCCTGGCGCGCCAGCAACCGACCGCCTCGGATCTGCGCCTGATTATCATGGCGATCCGCATCGCGGTGGATTTGGAGCGCATGGGCGACGAAGTCACCAAAACCGCCAAACTGGTGGTCAAACTGTCCGACAAAGGGGTGGCCTGTCCGGATTTGCCGGGTTACGCCGAACTGCTGGAGATTTCCAATACCGCCAATGCCATGTTGAAGCAGGTGTTGAATGCGTTTGCGCGTCTGGACTTGTCCGAAGTCATCCAGATTCTGGACGAAGAGGAACGCATGGATCGACTGCTTAAGGTGGCGATTGCCAAAGTGGTGGACGGTTTTCACGCCGCACAGATCGATCCGGAATGTCTGCTGGAGATGGTCTATGCACTCAAGGCGAGCGAGCGTGTCACCGATCACGCCGCGAATATCGCCGAAAGCGTGGTTTATCTGGTGGAAGGGCGCGATATTCGCAATATCGACCCGGAGAAGTTGACGGCGTTCCTAAACAACCTAAAATAGGATGTTCATTGCAAAGCCACAGGCGACCGGAGTTTATGAGTAAACAGACCATCTTGATTGTCGAAGACGAAGCGGCCATCCGCGATATGCTCAAATTTACCTTGAGCTCGGCCGATTTTAGCGTGTTGGAAGCGCCCAATGCGGAGCAAGGCTGGCAGGTGACCAACGAGGCCATGCCCGACCTGATTCTATTGGACTGGATGTTGCCGGGCGTCAGCGGCGTTTCGTTGGCGCAGCGCATCCGCCAGCAGGACAAAACCCGCGCGATTCCGATCATCATGCTCACCGCCAAGTGCGAAGAGGATGATCAGGTGCAGGGTTTCGAAGCCGGTGCCGACGATTATGTGGTCAAGCCGTTTTCGCCGCGCGCGCTGGTGGCGCGCATCAAAGCGCTATTGCGCCGTCAGGACGTGGAGCCGGGCGGCGAAGAGCGCTTGCAGGCCGGTAAAATGGCGCTGGATTTGAGCAGCCACCGTTTTAGCGTCGATAACGAAGAGATCAAACTCGGGCCGACCGAATTCAAGTTGATCCACTTTTTCATGACGCATCCCAACCGCGTCTATTCGCGCATGCAGCTGCTGGACTATGTCTGGGGCGAGAATGTGGTGGTGGAAGAGCGCACTGTGGATGTGCATATCCGCCGTCTGCGCAAGATTCTCGAACCGGCCGGCGTGGCCGACTATATTCAAACCATTCGGGGTTCCGGTTACCGTTTCTCGGTGATTGAGGCCTGAAGGTGTTTTCCAGCGGGATCAAGCGGGAACTTACGTGGATCGTCACCACGCTGTGGGCGCTGCTGTTTTTTTGCTGGGTCACCGATTGGTGGATAGAGGGCTTCGTTTTCTATCTGCTTTTTTATATTGCGCGCCAGTTATGGAGCATGCGCAAGTTCGAGAAGTGGATGGAGGGCGGCACCCAGGCCGCATTCCCGCCGGCATCGGGGTTATGGAGCGAGTTGACCTATCTGGTGTCGCGCAAGCAGCGCGCGCTGGAAAAACACGCCGACCTGCAGTTCTACAAGTCGGAACAGTTCAAAGCCGCTTCCATGCTGATTCCGGATGCGATCGTGTCGTTGGATCAGCAGAATCACATCGAATGGTTTAACGCCACCTCCGAAAAAATCCTCGAACTGCGCCGCCAGGACGTAGGCCGCAAGATCGAAGGCCTGATCCGCCAGCCGCAGTTTATCGAATATCTCAAAGCGCAATCCTATCAGAAATCCTTGACGATTCATTCGTTGCAAGGCGTACAGCGCACGTTCCGCATCAAGATCATTCCCTATTTCGATAACCATAAGCTGCTGATCGTCAGGGATATTACCGACCTTTACAATATGGCGCAGATTCGCCGCGACTTTATCGCCAATGCGTCGCACGAGTTGCGCACCCCCTTAACGGTGCTGAAGGGCTATCTGGAAGCGATGATCGATACCCCCGGCCCGCATCAGGAGATGTGGTTGCCGGCCTTGCAGAATATGGAGAACCAGTCCGAACGCATGCAGGCCATTCTGGAGGACTTGCTGACCCTGTCTAAAATGGAGTCGGAAACCATTACCGCCAAAGAGGTCATGGTGGATGTGCCGACCATTCTGAAAAAACTGCATACCGAAGCCGAACAGCTCAGCCAAGGGCAGCATGATTTTGAGTTTGCGGTGGATGACTCGCTGTTGATTCGCGGCCACGCGGAGCCGCTCAAAAGCGTGTTCATGAATCTGGTCTCCAATGCGGTGCGTTATACGCCCGCCGGCGGCAAAATCAGCGTGCGTTGGTACCACGACGCCAAAGGCGCCCATTTTGCGGTCACGGATACCGGCATCGGCATCGCCAAGGAGCATATCCCGCGTTTGACGGAACGTTTCTACCGGGTGGACACCGCGCGCTCGCGCGCCACCGGCGGCACCGGGCTGGGATTGGCGATCGTCAAACATATTCTGGAGCGCTATAACGCCAAATTGCATGTCGACAGTCTGATCGGCAAGGGCTCGACCTTCCGCTGCGACTTTGCGCTGCAAAGGGTGCAGGTCAGCGAGTCGGCTGATGATGACGACTAACCGCTAAAATAAAAGGGGCATGAAGCCCCTTTTTTTATAGGTGATGATTGGCCCGTATTCGTTTTAGGGCAGCATCATGCCGCGAATGGTGAAGTAGATGATCGCCGCCATTAGTGCGGAGGCCGGTACGGTAATGACCCAGGCCGCCACGATTTTCAGGAAGGCGGAACGTTTCACCAGCTCTTTCTGGTAAACCTTGTTCAGGGTCTTGCGTTCTTTCTTGCTCAATTCCACTTCCGCCTGTTTGGCCTTAAGCTGCGCCAGCATGGCTTTCTTTTCGATCAGCGAGGCCTTCTCGAACTTTTTCACAAAGCGCTCGAATTCTGCCTGATCCTGGCCGTGGTGATGGTCTTTGATCTCTTGCAGGGTTTTGGCATAGTTGCGCTTCAGGTATTCGCGCAGGAAGCCCACCCCGAAGACACCGCCGACGGCGATATGGGTCGAGCTGACCGGCAGCCCCAGCTGTGAAGCGACGATCACCGTAATGGCTGCGGCCATGGCGATGGAGTAGGCGCGCATCTGATCCAGTTCGGTGATTTCACTGCCGACCGTGCGGATCAGTTTAGGGCCGAACAGCAGCAAGCCCAAGCTGATACCGACGGCACCGATCAGCATGACCCACAACGGAATTTCGGCTTTAGTGGAAATGCCGTGCGTGTGAATGGCGTCGTTAATCGCCGCCAGCGGGCCGACCGCGTTGGCGACGTCGTTGGCGCCGTGCGCAAAGCTCAGGAGTGCGGCGGCGAAAATCAACGGAATGGTAAACAGGGCATTCACGCCGGCTTTGCCGTTTTGCAATCCGGCGGCCTGACGGGAAATCAACGGTTTGACAAGCAGGTAGATCACCACACCAAATGCCAGGCCGATCAGCAGGGCTTCGATAAAGGAGGCCTTCCAGATATGTTTCAGCCCTTTCATAATCAGGTAGGTCGAGAAGGCCCAGGCCATCAGCGCAATCAGCACCGGCAGCATCTTTCTGGCGGCTTCGAGCATGTCATCTTTGTAGGTGATGCTGCGTTTGATCCACATCAGGAACAGCGCCGCAATCAAACCGCCGATGACTGGCGAGATGACCCAGCTGGCCGCAATCGAGCCCATTTTGTCCCAGTTGGCGATCTCCCAGCCGGCGGCGGCAATGCCCGCACCCAGAACCCCGCCCACAATGGAGTGGGTGGTGGACACCGGCGCGCCCAGTGCGGTGGCCACGTTGAGCCAGAGCGCACCGGCCAGGAGCGCGGCAATCATCAGCCAGATAAAGGTTTCACTGTCACCGATATTGTCGGGGTTGATGATGCCTTTGCTGATGGTGCTGATAACTTCGCCGCCGGCAATCAATGCGCCGGCCGATTCAAAGATGGCGGCGATGATGATGGCACCGGTCAGGGTCAGCGCTTTGGAGCCGACGGCCGGACCGACGTTGTTGGCGACGTCGTTGGCGCCGATATTCAGCGCCATATAGCCGCCGATCATGGCGGCAATGACCAGTTCGATACTGACGACACCGGTGCCGGTTTGCAGGTTGGCGGTGAACAGCATGATGATAATGATGAACAGTAAAGCGGTTCCAAAGCGGAACATCTCTTTGCGGCTGCGTTGGGTGGCGTGTTCGATGTCGTTTAGGTCACGAAATTCCATAGTTGCATCTCTTTTGGGGTCAATCGTCAGCCGGTTTGCTCTGTTTGCAACGGGCCGTTTGCGATCTTTGTCCAGGCCAACTTTTGGTTGATCTGAACAGGCCGGCTTATTTTAGGCGCTTTTGGGTTCGGTGTCACACACTTGTCACATTTCCTTAAAAATACTGTTATTAAGGCTTCCTATAATCTGCTCCGTTGGATTTAATTTTTCATTCCTTATTCGGAGAATACACACGATGAAACGTCAACTTCTTTTAGCAATGGGCCTGGCAACGGCTTTTGCTTCTCAGACAGCGTATTCCGCTGTGGACGCGGCCCTGCCTTCTTATCAGAAAGTGTCCGGTATTTCGGGCAACCTGAACTCGGTGGGTTCGGATACGTTGGCTAACCTGATGACTTTGTGGGCGGAAGAGTTCAAGCGCGCTTACCCTAACGTCAATATCCAGATCCAGGCAGCGGGTTCTTCTACTGCTCCACCGGCGTTGACTGAAGGCACTTCAAACGTCGGTCCTATGAGCCGTAAAATGAAGGACAAAGAAGAAACCGCATTCGAACAGAAGTGGGGCTATAAGCCAACGCCTGTTGCGGTAGCCATCGATGCTTTGGCGGTTTACGTCAACAAAGACAACCCAATCAATGGCTTGAGCATCCCACAAGTTGACGCGATTTTCTCTTCAACGCGCAAGTGCGGAGCCAAAGCGGATATCGCCACTTGGGGTGATGCGGGTGCGAGCGGTGATCTGGCTTCTAAAACGATCCAGATTTACGGCCGTAACTCAGTTTCCGGTACTTACGGTTACTACAAAAAACACGCTCTGTGTAAAGGTGACTTCAAGAACTCTGTAAACGAACAGCCTGGTTCTGCGTCTGTGGTTCAGTCGGTTTCTGCGTCTATCAACGGTATCGGTTACTCAGGTATCGGTTACAAGACGGCTGGCGTAAAAGCTCTGGCATTGTCTAAGAAAGAAGGCGGCGAAATGGTTCCCGCTACCACTGAAAACGCCTTGAACGGCACTTACCCGTTGTCGCGTCTGTTGTACGTTTATGTGAACAAGGCGCCTAACAAAGCGGTTGATCCGGTTGTCGGCGAGTTCTTCAAGCTGGTGTTGTCTAAAGAAGGTCAGCAAGTGGTCGAGAAAGACGGTTATATCGCGCTTCCGGCTAAAGTGGCTGCCAAAGAACTGGCTAAATTGAAATAATCTCCTAAAAGTTTCGGTTTTTCCCAGTCGAACCCCGCCTTGGCGGGGTTTTTGTTTTGCGGATTTCGGCCGTTTCAAAACTCAACAGGCCGGGTAACGGAGGTGAATCGAATCTTAGATGATTTCGATTTCCACATCGGTCAACGGAATCACGCTGCAGGTCAGAATCTCGCCTTTGCGCGCTTCGTAAGCCGGACTCTGAATCTCTTCGACTTCGCCGGAAATTAGGCGCACCGCACAGGCACCGCAATTTCCGCCACGGCAGCTGTAAGGCATATCAAAACCGTTTTCGTCGAGCGCTTCGAGCATTGAAAACTGACCGTCAAATTCACACTCTCCCTGTCCTTTTACCACAATTTTTGTCATGTTTTAGTTCCCAACTATTGAATGTTTTTTAAAATCAAACTCCCAGCATTTTACCAATTTTAGCCGTGAGGCTCGCAGTTAAGGTGCATAAAATTTACCGCTTGTTTTATTGGCCGGCTGAGGTTTTTGGGTGTTTTTGTCTGTTTGGATAATGCTCCATTTTTCAAGAGGTTACAGGGCTTAAAGTCCGGAAGTAAGCTGGATGCAATTTATAACATGTTGATTTTAAATATTATTTTGTTATAATATAGCGCACATAAATTCATAACCCAAAAGGTTAAGATTATCTTTTATCCAGTTGTAGTCACTACACTGTCATTTGCGTTTAGGCGCTTTTCTGCCTTAGGTCCGGAGGTTTCCGGGCCGAGTCTAATCCAATGGACGCGTCCTGAGGAATCAATCGTAGGGCATCGTTTTATGCCTCTGTCATTGCGGCAGGAGGAGGGCAGCCTTATGTCCGAATCTGTTATCCGCCGTCAGCTTTTCTTCCGTTTTTTGCGATTGGTTGAATTTTTCACCCTTAATAGAAACAGACTTATTTTATGGAGAATCACCCCTTACATCCTGTAACCCCGATTTATTTCAGACAGCCGACACCCGCCGATGGGGCGGCCATTTTTGAACTGGTCAAGGCCTGCCCGCCGCTTGATCTGAATTCACGCTACCTCTATTTTCTGCTGGCGGACCATTTTGCGGCAAGCTGCATGCTGGCCGAACAGGACGGCAAAGTCGTCGGTTTCGTCTCGTCTTATTTTCCGCCGAACCAAGCGGATGCGTTGTTTATCTGGCAGGTCGCGGTGCATCCGCACGCCCAAGGCCAGGGAATCGCCGTTAGATTGCTCGAATCCCTTGTGGCGCGCCAGTCGCCGGGTCGAATCAAGCGGTTGCTGACGACCATCAGCCCCTCGAATCAGGCGTCACAAGCGCTTTTTAAATCGTTTGCCAAACGCCACGCTTTTGACATCGCCACCTGCCCGTATTTACAGGCCGAGGATTTTGGCAGCGAGGGGCACGAGGCCGAGATTCTCTACACCCTGACGCCTGCTACGTAGTTCCAAATAACGTTCATTGCTCAAGGTGCGGTTACTCTGCATCCGGGCATCGCTTTAACTATTTACCGTACTTTCAGAGGAAATCATTATGCCTTTATCCATTTTTAATCAATACGAGTCCGAGGTGCGCGGTTATATCCGCTCTTTCCCGACCACTTTCGCCACATCCAAAGGCGCGGAGATCTGGGATGAGGACGGCAAACGCTATATCGACTTTTTTGCCGGCGCCGGCGCGCTTAACTACGGTCACAACAATCCGGTGGTCAATAACGCCGTCATCGACTATCTGCAAGCCAACGGCATCGGCCACGCACTCGACATGGCCACGGTGGCCAAGCGCGAGTTTATCGAGGGATTTGTGAACAACATTCTCAAGCCGCGCAACCTCGACTACAAACTGCAGTTTGTGGGGCCAACTGGCACCAATGCGGTGGAAACCGCGCTGAAAATCGCCCGCAAGGTCAAGAAACGCACCCAGGTGATGTCGTTTACCAATGGCTTTCACGGCATGTCGATGGGCTCCCTGAGCATTACCGGCAACCGTTATTACCACGACGAGAACTACGGCGTGCCGGCCTATACCACGCAGGTGCCGTTTCACAACTACCTGGGCGATAAGGTCAATACCATCGCCTACCTGCGCAAGATTCTGGAGGACGACTCCAGCGGTACCGAACTGCCCGCGGCGATTGTGCTGGAAACCATTCAGGCGGAAGGCGGCATCAATGTGGCCGGCGCCGAATGGCTCAGAGAGCTGCGCCAGATCTGCGATGATTTCGACATTCTGATGATTGTCGATGACATCCAGACCGGCAATGGCCGTTCCGGCGACTTCTTCAGTTTCGAGCGCGCCGGTATCGTGCCGGATATCGTGACCCTGTCCAAGTCGATCGGCGCGGGCCATCCGATGTCATTGGTCTTGCTCAAACCTGAACTCGATAAATGGAGTCCGGGGGAGCATTCCGGGACTTTCCGCGGCAACAATCTGGCGTTTGTGGCGTCCAATGCGGCGATTCGCTATTACTGGCAGGATGCCTCATTTTCTGAGCAAGTGAAAAAGAAGGCGCAGCTGATTGAAGCCAAAATGCACGGGATGCAAACGCTGTTTCCGACGCAGATTGTCGATGTACGCGGTTATGGCATGATCTGGGGGATGGAGTTCAAGGATTCGGCGTTGGCGAGCCGGGTCTGCTCGCTGGCGTTTGACAAAGGGCTGGTGATTGAAACCGCGGGTTCCGACGGGCAGGTCGTCAAATTTCTCGGCCCTTTGGTGATCAGCGAGGCCTTGATCGAGGAAGGTTACGCCATTTTGCAGGAGGCCATGCGCGAGGCTGTGGCCCAGCATAGCGCCGCTTAAGTCAAGTAAATCGATATTTAAGGAGAACAGATGATTGTTAAAAACCTTTACGACGACGTCATCGGCACCGACGCCGATGTGGACACCCCGCAATGGAACAGCCGCCGCCTGTTGCTCGCCAAGGACGGCATGGGGTTTTCGCTGCACGATACCCTGATCAAAGCCGGAGAGGACCTGCACCTGTGGTACAAGCACCATCTCGAGGCGGTTTACTGCATTGAAGGGGAGGGTGAAATCGTCGAGAAAAAAGACGGTAGCGTTCACCCGATCCGCGAAGGCACGGTTTACGCATTGAATGAACATGACCAGCATATCCTGCGCGCCAACAAGGGCGTGGCGATGCGCATGGTGTGTGTCTTCAACCCGCCGGTCACCGGCCGGGAGGTGCATGACAAAGACGGCGCCTATGCGTTGCCGGAATGATTTTTATCTTGATGCTGTCATATCAGCACACTGACTTCTAACCGATTAGACAAAGGGATTATGCCTACATTAACAGTTGAAAAAATCGGCGGCACCTCCATGAGCCATTACGCCGCCGTGCGCGACAACATCGTGCGTTATCCGGGAGCACTTTACCAACGTATTCTGGTCGTATCCGCCTATGGCGGCATTACCGATGCACTGCTTGAACATAAAAAAACCGGACAGGCCGGGGTGTTTGCGCTGTTTGCCGACGGTCAGGACTGGCGCAGCGCGCTAAACGCGCTCCAGCAGCGCTTCCATGCGGTCAATGCCGGTTTGTTTGACGATGAGCTTCTGCTGGCAAGAGCCAATGCCTTTATTGCCGAGCGTCTGCTGCAAACCGAAGAACTGCTCAGCCATTTGCAAAGCCTTTGCCGGCACGGCCATTTCTCGCTGGAGTCACATCTGCTGACCGTGCGCGAACTGCTTGCCAGTCTGGGGGAGGCGCACAGCGCCTGGAACCTGACCGAGCTGCTGCGTGCCGAAGGGGTCAATGCAAAACTCATCGATCTGACCGGTTGGCAGAACGACACAATCAAACCGCTTGATAGCTTGATTACCGACGCATTCGACGCTATCGACCTCAATACCACCTTGCCGATTGTGACCGGTTACGCGCATTGCAGCGAGAACCTCATGCACACCTTCGACCGCGGCTACAGCGAAATGACCTTCAGCCGCATTGCGGTGCTGACCGCTGCCGGCGAGGCGGTGATTCACAAGGAGTACCATCTCAGCAGCGCCGACCCGCGCATTGTCGGGGAGTCGCAGGTCGTGCCCATCGGCAAAACCAATTACGATATTGCCGACCAGCTGGCCAATCTGGGGATGGAGGCGATCCATCCGCGCGCCGCCAAAGGGTTGCGGCAGGCGCAAATCCCGTTGCGTATCAAGAACACCTTCGAGCCGCAGCACCACGGCACGCTGATCAGCGACGACTATGTTTCGCAGGTGCCGCAGGTCGAAATCATCGCCGGCATGTCCCGCCTGGTGGCGTTGGAGATTTTCGATCAGGAGATGCTCGGCCAGCAGGCCGATTACGAGCGGCGTCTGCACGATAGTCTGCAGGGCTGTGAATGGGTCACCAAGGATTTTAACGCCAATACCATCACCCTTTATGTCCGTGCCAATCTCAGTAAGCTCAAGGCGTTGACGGCGCGCATCGAAACGCTGTTTCCCAATGCGCAGGTGAGCACCTCCAAAATCGCGCTGGTGTCGGTGATGGGCAGCGATATGGCACTCAAGGGGCTGTTGGCCAAAGCGGTGCAGACGCTTTCGGATCAAGCCATTAATATTGAGGCGGTGCATCAGAATCCGCGTCAGGTGGAGATGCAGTTCATGGTCAACGAAGACGATTATGCGGACGCCGTGAAGGCGCTGCATCGCGAACTGATCGAGATTCATAACCACGGTGAGGCGATATGCGTGCATTGATATTGATTCTCGGCTTGTTGTCGGTGTCTGGAAGCGCCATTGCCGCGCAGTACCACGACAAACAGACCCAGCAGGTCGATGAACTGCAGGAGCCGCTCTACAACCCTTTTGTGGAGCGCTATGTGATGGACGAATTACGCCAGCTGCGGGTTGATATGAACGCGCTTGACGTGACCCTCACCAAAGAGGTGGTGGACCGTGAACTTGCCGCCACGCAGCGGGCGGTCGCTTATGCCACCGACACGGTGACCTATTTCTTCTATCTGATCGCCGGCATCAGTTCGGTATTGCTTTTGGTCGGCTGGAACTCGATCCGCGACATTAAGGAGAGGGTGCATCACCTGGCCGACAGCAAGGTCAACGAGATGGTGGCGCTTTACGAGGCGCGTCTGGCCAAGCTGGAAGAGGACTTGAATCACAAAAGCAAGGGCATCCGCCATGCGCAGCAGAATCTGGCGCAGCATCAGGATATCCACAGTCTGTGGCTCAAGGCTGCTCAGGAAACCATTTTGAGCAACCGTCTGGCGATCTATGACCAGATTCTGAAGCTCGATCCGCACAATGCCGAGGCGCTGACCTACAAGGCCGATACGGCGTTGGAGATGAACGAACCGCAATGGGCGATCAATCTGTGCCAGCAGGCGTTGGCGATTGAACCGGAGAACCGCCACGCCTTTTATCAGCTGGCCGGCGCACACGCGTTATTGCATAAACCTGTCGAGGCGGTGGAGTATCTGCGCAGGGCGCTGGAGGGCTCCGAAGGCTATCGCGAGCAGATTCTGGAGGATGCGATCTTTGCCGAACTGCACGAAAACGCAGCGTTTCAGACATTGCTGTCGGGCAACGAGGATAAAAGCGTTTAGGGAGAAAGCCTCGCCGGGTCAGTGTTGTTAACGCTTTCCCGGCGCGGTGTTGAAGTAGAAAAAGCAGGAAAATGGGCAGTGGGGAATTCGCTGGTGGATTACCACACAATCATCTTAAAGCCTTCTTCCTGCAGCTCCATCAGAGCCGCCGCACCCACTTCGGCAAACTCGGCAAAAGGGCGGATGTCGGAATGCGTCCAATGCACCGTGTTCATGGTGCTGCCGCAGGCGATCCAGCGCACTTTGTAATCCTTGGCAAAACTTTCCACGCGGGCATAGTTCAGCGGATCGACCTCGCGTAACGGTTTTTTAGCCAAGGCATGCATGCCCGGGCCGATGGCGACGACGGCAATCTCGACATTGTCGCCATAGTATTTGATCATCGCCTGAATCGAATTCAGGATACTGGTCTGATAGGACGCATCATTGCTGTTCCACATATACAGCGCCTTATGCTCGGCCGGATCACCGGGAAAACGTCCGCTCGGCGGATCCTGCAATTCCGGCACCGGTTTCAGACGGAAGTCGCTTGCGACCTGATCCGCAGCGTGCGCCGTTAAACCGAAAGCGGCCAGGTAAAGGGTGAAAGCGAAGGTGAGAAGGGATTTCATGCGGCTCATGGTTGGACTCCTATGGTTGACTCACTATTTTCTGTATCGAACATGATAAATCATATGCGGCTTTATTGATAAAAAGTTTTGTATGGCCTATACAACAGTTTTATACTTTATGGATTCGTACCCGATTAAACAGGAACTTTTCAAATGTTGCTACAACCCCAGATCGAACAAGCCATTCGCCAAAATTTTCAAATCAGCTTTATCGAGCTGCTGAACGAAAGTCATATGCACGCCGGCCCGCAGACCGAATCGCACTTCAAACTGACGCTGGTATCCGACGATTTTAGCGGCCAGTCCAAAGTCAAACGCCAGCAAGCGGTATACAAGGCATTGAGTGAACTGATGCCGCAGTTCCATGCGCTGGCGTTGCACACCTATACGCCCGAAGAGTGGCAGCAGCTCGGCGCTCAGGCACCCGCCTCGCCAAAGTGCGGCGGCGGTCACTGATGTCCGGCGGGCTACCCGGCCTGCTGAGTTTATTCTTCGTCCTCCGGCGGCGCGATTTCGGGATGGTGCAAATGCCAGATTTTGGTGAATTTGGCCGGTTCCAGCTTGTTCTGTAGCAGGGAAACCGCCTGAATGTACTGGTCAATATACAGATAATTGCCTTTGCGCAGCGATTGCCAGAGGTGTCGGTATTTGGTCGGCAGAAAATGCTTGAAATGCGGAATCAGTCCGAACTCGCCTTCGGTTTCGGCAATGCGGCGCATCACCAGCTGACGCGCGCGCAGCCGGTATTGCTGTTCATACTGGTCGAACATGCGTCCCACCACATAAATCACACCCGCGGAAATCAGAAAACTGGCGATCGGGGCATCGAACAGAAAGGTGCCGAGCAGGGTGAAAATCATCAGCAAAATGGCGCTGACCGGAATGGTCAGAATCGATATCCACTGCTTGTTGCCTTTTAGCTGATTGGCGGTGGCCGCCAGATCAAACTGGCTGACATCCACGGCTGCAAGGCGCGCCAGCATGGTTTCCGCGCTGGGAATCGGGTTTTCGCTGTTGTTTTCGCTTGGGTTGGTCGCTTCCATTCTTCCTTCAATCCGCCTCTCAGTGATAGGGTCGCAGCCTTATTGTTTGGCTGTCTTTTTGATTTTGGGTTGGCACTTCTGTATGCATTGTAAGGTATGACGCCGTCTGGTTTCCAGACAGTAGGCCGTCAGCAGGCCGCCCCACAGGCAGCCGGTGTCGGTGGAGTGGATGCCGTAGGCGTCCATCGCGCCGAGTGTCGACCAGTGGCCGAAAAAGATCTCATGGGTTTTGTTTTTACGGTTGGGGTGCACAAACCACGGATGGAAAGCGCCTGCATTTCCGCTAGGGTGTTCGCCCGGCGCCGATTTGAGTTTGAACTCCAGCTGCCCCTGGGCATTGCAGTAACGCATGCGTGCAAAGGCGTTGACGATATAGCGGATGCGGTCCCAGCCTTGCAGCGAGTCGCACCAGCTATCCGGTTCGCCGCCAAACAGATGTTCGGTCACAAACGTCTGCCAGTTGTCGCCTCGCAGATGCGGTTCCACTTCCTTGGCCAGCGCCTGTGCCTGTGCAATGCTCCATTGCGGCGGAATGCCGGCATGCACCATGACCACCTCGTACAGCGGATGGCTCACCATCAGCGGCTGGCGTCGCAGCCAGTCGATGAGTTCAGGCGCGTCATGGGCGGCGAAGATGTCGTCGAGCGTGTCCGATTTGGACTGGAAGCGTTTCAGACCGGAATAGGCCGCCAGCAGGTGAAAGTCGTGATTACCCAACACCATCTTGGCGCGCCCCTGCTCTTCGAGCTGTTTGACGAAGCGCAGACACTCCAGCGATTTCGGCCCGCGATTGACAATATCGCCGACAAACCATAACTCATCCGTTTCCGCTGCATAGCCGATCTGCTGCAAAAGCGCTTGCAGTTCGTCATAACAGCCTTGCAGATCGCCGATAATGTAGGTTGCCATAGCCTGCCTTACTGCCCTTTTTTCTGTGTATACAAGTTCGCTAAGGCCACAAACTGCGCCACGCTCAAACTTTCGGCGCGATCGCCCGGGTCGATCCCCAGGCTTTCAATCGCCTCACCATCCAGCCAGCCCTTCAGCGTATTGCGCAGGGTCTTGCGTTTCTGGCTGAAGGCCTGCTTGACCACCTCGGCAAAATCGGTTTCATTGGCCGCCACAAACGGTTTTTGGCGGTAAGGCAGCAGACGCACGATGGCGGAATCTACCTTGGGTGGCGGCGTGAAATTTTCCGGCCCGACGGTAAACAGGTATTCGGTTTCGCAGGCGTACTGCATCATCACACTCAGACGGCCGAAGGTCTTGCTGCCGGGGGCGGCGCAGATGCGATCCACCACCTCTTTTTGCAGCATGAAGTGCATGTCTTTGATGTGCTCGGCGTACTCCAGCAGATGGAACAGCAGCGGGCTGGAAATGTTATAGGGCAGGTTGCCGACCACCCGCAGCGTCTCTTCATTTTCGCCCAACAGGGTGGCGTAGTCGAAGCTCAGGGCGTCGGTGTGATGCAGATGGAAGGCCGGGTTGGAACCGAACTTTTTGGTCAGCGGGCCAATCAGGTCGTTATCGATTTCGATAATGTCCATCTTGCGCACTACCTCCAGCAGCGGGGCGGTCAGTGCGGCTTCACCGGGGCCGATTTCGACCAGATGGTCATCGGCCTGCGGGCGGATGGAGGCGACAATCTGGCGGATGATCTGCGGGTTGTTGAGGAAGTTCTGGCCGAACTGTTTTTTGTGTTTGTGGCCGGAGCTGGCCGAACCTGAAGAACCGTTTTTGCGCGATGGACGGCGCTCTTGTTTAGCCATTGTCAGCCTCCGCACCGATCATCTCCAGGGCCACGTCAATCGCGTAGCGGAAGCTGCCGGTATCGGCTTTGCCACTGCCCGCCAGATCGAGCGCCGTGCCGTGATCGACCGAGGTGCGCACAAACGGCAATCCCAAGGTCACATTCACCGCATTGCCGAAGCCCATGTGTTTCAACACCGGCAAGCCCTGGTCGTGGTACATCGCCACCACCGCATCGGCCTTTTCAAGGTATTTGGGGGTGAACAGGGTGTCGGCCGGCAGCGGGCCGTAGAGTTTCATGCTGCTGCGCAGTCGTTCCAGCACGGGTTCGATGACATCGATCTCCTCGCGCCCCATGTGACCGCTTTCGCCGGCGTGCGGATTGAGTCCGGCCACCAGAATATGCGGTTCCTTGATGCCGAACTGCTCTTTGAGAGAGCGGTGGGTGATGCTCAGAATCTCGGTCAGCAACGGCTGGGTGATCGCTTTGGGAACCTCCGCCAGCGGCAGATGCGTGGTCACCAAGGCAACACGCAGGCCGGGGGTGGCGAGCATCATGACCACGCGGTCGGTGCGACTCTCTTCGGCAAGCAGTTCGGTGTGGCCGCTGAACGGCAGGCCGGCTTCGTTGATAATGCCTTTATGCACCGGGCCAGTGACCATGGCGGCGAATTCGCCGCTCAGGCAGCCGTGAATGGCGCGTTTCAGCATGGTGATGACGAAGCCGGCGTTGGCGGCATTGAGTCTGCCGGGAATAACGGTTTGCGCCACAGGAAGGTGTTCCAAGATCATTTTGCCGGCCCGGCTGGGTTGGGCGGCGGCCTCGGCACGGTAGTCGACAAGCTCGATTGCCACGCCCAGCTGTGCGGCACGCTGCGCAATCACGTCGCGGTCGGCCAGCACCACCAGTTCGACCGGCCAGTCGCATTGCGCCAGCGCAATCACCAGATCGGGGCCGATGCCGGCAGGTTCGCCGGAGGTAATCACTAAACGTCGAGTCATAAAACGGTTTCCTGAAAATGGGGTTTCCAAAAGTGAGCAGGCCGGGTCAACCCGGCCTGTTGAAAATGTTGAATGGTGTTAAATTCTAATATCCACAAAGGCTTCGTCACGCAGGCGGCGCAACCAGATTTCAAAGGTTTCGTTGGCCTTGCGGATGCGGATGGCTTGAATCGCCTGCTGGCGTTCGCTGTTCTCGTTGGCATCCACCTGACGCACGGCTTCGGTGAAATACAACACCCAGCCTTTTTCGGTGGCAATCGGGGTGGCCATCCGGTTGGGCTGTAATTGGCTCAACTCGCGCTGCAGCGCCGGTGTCAGCTCGTCGGCCACTTTCCAGCCCTGATCCATATTGGCATTCACCTCGGCCGGAATGTCCGCATAGCGGGATTTCAGCGCATTGAACTCCTCAAGTGAGCGAATCTGTTCTAACAACTGGCGGATTTCCAACGGAATGCGGTTTTGGCGGGCAGAGTCGTCCAAAATCAGGAAGCGGTGCAGATGGTATTGGGTAATCATCTGACGCTGCGCATCACGCACCTCTTCGAGCTTGATCAGGTGGAAGCCGCTCGGACTGGAAATCACCTCGCTGACCTGGCCGGGCTGCAAGTTTTTAAGTTCCTTGTCGAAGAAGGTTGGAATCTGCTCCTGTTTAAGCCAGCCCAAGTCGCCTCCGCTTAGCGCTTGGCTACCTTTGGAATAACGCACCGCCATCTGGCTGAAATCCTCGCCGCTGCGGATGCGTGCGGCGATCTCGTTGATCTCTTGCAACGCCGCATCGCGGTCGGCCTGCGTGGCTGATTCGGGCAGGGTGACCAGAATATGGCGCAGGTGGTATTCGGTGCTGCTGCTGTCCAGGCGGTTGCGCTGCAGGTAGTTGTTGATCTCATCGTCGGTGACCATGGTGCGGCTGATGATCTCCTGCTCGCGCACTTTTTGAATCAGCAGCTGGGTTTGCAGTTTGGCGCGGAATTTCATAAAGCCGTCGTTCATTTCGCTGTTGAGGCGGTCACGCAGCTGCGGCAGGGTCATATTGTTCTGGTTGGCGATCTCCAGCAGGCGCTGGTTGATCTCGTCGTCCGATACCGACAGGCCAAGCTGGGCGGCGCGTTGTTTTTGCAGGATTTCCATAATCATATTGTCAAGCACCTGGGCTTGCAGTTCGGCCGGATTGCTGATGGGAATCTGTTTGGCACGCAACTCCTGGGCGGCTTCGATGGTTTTTTGCTGCAGTTCGCTTTGCAGGATGATCTGGTGGTCAACCACCGCGGCAATGCGGTCGATCAGCTGGTCGGCCTGACTCGCCGGCGCGTAAACCAGCAGGGCGGTAAACAGTGCGAAAAACAGCGTGTAAAGTCGCTTGGAAAGAGATGTTGTCATGCGTTGGCCTGTTTTAAGTCATTAAAAGTTGAGTTTGTTGTCCAAGTAGTTTTTAAAGGTGCGGCCGCTGGCGCTCAAGCCTTTGAACTCAATCATAAACTGGACGCTGTAATTATACAGCCCATTTTCGAGTTGTGTTTCTTCCAGCGAGAATTCGGCCGCCCAGCAGCAGTCGTCGTAACGTGCGGCGTATTGCACTTCATTACGCACCTCATGGGTGAAGTCGTAGTTCCAGTAGGTGCCGAGTTCCCAGTTGCGGTTAAGACGCACCGTGCCGCCCAGGCCCAGCGTGGCCTGTTCGTTGGCGGTGTTATTATTGCTTAAGATGTAGTTGAGTAACACCTTATTTTTATCCGACAGCTGCCAGTGCACCCGGCTGTTGGTGTTGACGAGCGCGAGATCGGTTTTGTCGAACTGGCTGGTGGAGCTGAAAGCGAGGTCGCCGCCGGTCATGGCCAGTTTGGCAAAGTAATCCGATTCGGCCGTGGTGTCGAGTACATCATTGCCGAGCGCCACTTTGCGGTCCGCCAGATAATAAATCTGGCCGATACCGGCTTCCAGAAACGGCGCGCCGTCGGCGGTCAGCAGTTTGCTGGTCAGCGCCGCAGAAACCTGCGTGGTGTCGCCGATGCGGTCGTAACCGGAAAAGCGGTTGAGCGCAAACAGGTTGGAAAAGTCCAGACTCTTGGTGGTGGTGTCAAACAACGGCGCTTTGGACTGGTTTGCATAGGGCACATGCAGATACTGCAGCGTCGGTTCCAGGGTCTGCACATAGCGGCTCTCGCCGAACTGCCAGTCGCGTTCAAACACCAGGCCGCCCTGCAGCGCATATTGCATGACGGTGTGCTGAATCTGATTTTCGCCGGTGGTGTTATAGCCGTTGTCGTGCATGGCGTAGTTCAAACCATTGGCGATGGCGGTGGCTTTTAGATGACCCCACGGGCGACGCAGACTGTAGCTGAGTTCGGGCGCCAGGCGCGTGCGCAGCGCCTCGGGTTTTTGCGGGTCGCTCAGCGGAATGTCGAATTCGGTGGCTTCGGTGACGACGTTCAGATTGAGATTGCCGAAACGTTCGCGGTAACGCAGGCCGACTTCCGGGCGTTTCTCGTAGTTGTTGGCCGCATCGCGCAGACGCAGGTAGCTGTATACCTGGGCATAGGCCTGCCAGTTCTGGTCGTTGTAGTCGATGCGCGCCCAACGTGGCGTGGAGGTCACACTTTTGAAGGCGCTCTCCACCGGAATGTCGGCAAAGAAGTTTTCGTCGGAGGTTTCGTGCCAGACGATTTCGCTGCGCAAGTTGGGATTCCACTGCTGGCTGGCCAAGAGTTTGCCGCGCCAGCGCTGTTCGATCTTGTCGCCGTAATAAATATTGCCGCTGTTGTCGACATAGGCCAGACCTTCATCGGCGGTTTTGGCGTCGTTAAGCAGCGTCACGGTGAATTCCGCACTGTGGCGGATGCCGTGCGTATCGAGCAGGTAACGGAATTCGTTTTCGACAATCGGCCCGCGGTTTTCCATATAGAGGACGCTCAACGTATCGTCGTAGTTGGGCGCCAGATTGAAATAGTAGGGCAGTCTGACATAGAAGCTTGAGCGATCTTCGGTGATGGCTTTGTAACCGCCGAATTCGGGAATCAGCAGGCCGCTGGCGCGGTCGTCGAGCGGAAAGTCGAAGTAGGGCGTATAGAACACCGGCACGCCTTTGAAAAACAGCGTGGTGTTGTGGCCGACCACGCGGCGTGTGTGATTGTTGATCTGCAGTTCGTCGAACTCCAACTCCCAGGCAACATGCTCGCCGACTTTGCGTTTTTCGTCCGGTTGTATGCCGTTTTTGAGGTTTTCCAGCGGACAGGTAGTGAGGGTCGCGTTGTCCAGATCGGCGATTTCGCTTTGTTTATCGAGTTGAATGCTTTTGGCTTGGCCGTGGGCGCGGTTCTGCTTGATCTGGTAGCGCGTTTCCTGCAGTTCGGCGGTTTGCGCCTGATTGTCAAGGTGCGCTTCGGTCGCGGTCATCATCACATCGGGACGGTGCAACTGCACCTGACCAAAGGCGTGTGCCTGTTGCTCGGCTTTCTGGTACTGCACCTCGTCGGCCAGCAGCACCGTGCCCGGCTGGGCGATGCGCGCATTGCCGCGCATTTGCAGCACATTGCTGTTGGGCTGGGTCAGCTCGTCGGCTTCCAGATGGGTCGCCTGGTCGTCGCCTTTAAGTGCCGGCACATCGAGCGGCTCGGCGATCCACTGCGGTTGGCAGTTATCGGCTTGGGCGGCAACGCCATAGCAGGCTAAGGCCAGGGCACCGATCAGTTTCGGTAATTTTAAGCGCGGCGCAAAGACACTCCCAAAAAGGGCGGCCTGTTGAGTTTTTACGCGGTTTTGCGCGCGCGCCACAAAAAGTCGATAAAAGCCGGGTTTGAGGTTTGACATCAAGCGTGGAATCATTAATTATTCGTGAATTGCCTATTTTAACCGAGTATTTTTACGATGAATGAAAGATTTCAACTGATGTTGGACTGGCTGCAAAAACTGCCGATGCTGGCGGACAGTCTGTATGACGAACCGCAGCCGGCCTCGAGCGATGCGAGCTTCCGCCGATACTTCCGGCTGGTCATTAAAGACGCCGAGCGCCACGCCGAGGTTAGCGCCGGCCAGACCTTTATTATTATGGACGCGCCGCCTACGCACGAAAACTGCGAGCCGTTCATAGCCGTGTCGGCGCAACTCGCCGAGATGGGCTTGAATGTGCCGAAGGTATTGGCCAAGGATTTAAGCAAGGGCTTTCTGTTGCTGACCGATCTGGGCAATACCACCTATCTGTCGGTGCTGAATTCCGCCGAAGAAAGTGAAGTGGACCGTTTGTATCGCGATGCCCTGCATGCACTGGTGCAGTTGCAGGCCAAAGGCAAGCAAGCCGCGCAGCAGCTGCCGCCTTACGACGCGACCCTGTTGAATAACGAAATGAACCTCTTCAGTGACTGGTTGCTGGGTACCCATCTGGAGCAGCCGCTTTCCACTTTGCAGCAGGACGATTGGCAGAAGGTCAAGGAAGTGTTGGCGGCATCCGCCTTGGCGCAGCCCAAAACCTATGTGCACCGCGACTATCACAGCCGCAACCTGATGATCACCGCCAAAGCCAACCCCGGCATTTTGGATTTTCAGGATGCCGTTTACGGCCCGCTGACCTATGACGCGGTCTCCTTGCTGCGCGACTGTTATATCGCCTGGCCGGCGGAGCAGGTGCGCGAGTGGCAGCGTTTTTACTTTTTGCAGCTGTGTGCCCGCGGTCTGCTGTGTCAGGACGAATGGAACGGTTTTCTGAAAGCGATGGACTATATGGGCATTCAGCGTCACCTCAAAGCCGCGGGGATTTTCGCGCGCCTCGATCACCGCGACGGCAAGGACGGCTATCTGAACGATATTCCGCAGACCTTGCAGTATATCGTTGAGGTGGGTCGCGCTTATCCCGAGATGAAATGGCTGGTGAACCTGATTGAAAGCGCCATGCTGCCGCATCCGCTTTTGCAGAAGAAGGTCGGCTGAGGATGCAAAAACGTACCGTCAAGGCTATGATTTTGGCCGCCGGGCGCGGCAACCGTCTGCGCCCGTTGACCGACTCCCTTCCCAAACCGCTGGTGCCTTTGTGCGGCAAACCGCTGATTGAATATCATATCGAGAAACTTGTGGCGGCTGGGGTGCAGGAGATTGTTATCAATCACGCCTGGCTCGGCGAGCAGATCGAGCAGACGCTTGGCAATGGGGAGCGCTGGGGCATCACCATCCATTATTCGCCGGAGCCGGCAGGCGGGCTGGAAACCGCCGGCGGCATTATCAACGCCTTGCCGCTGCTTGGCGACGCGCCGTTTCTGGTAATCAACGGTGATGTCTACTGCGAATTCGATTTTGCCGAACTGATTCAACAGGCCGGGTCGCTGCAGAATGGGCGTTTGGCACATCTGGTACTCGTTCCCAGTCCCGAATTCAATGCCAAAGGCGATTTCGGCCTGGTGCAAGATGGCGCGCATGATTTACCGCAAAATCCGGCTCAAACAAACTCAACAGGCCGGGTCTTGGCAGAGGGTCAATACACCTTTGCGGGCTTAAGCGTGCTGCACCCCGGCCTGTTCAAAAATATGCAAGCCGGTTTTATCAAACTCGCCCCGATTCTGCGCGACGCCATGCAGACCGGAAAAGTCAGCGGGCAACTGTATGAAGGTCTATGGTCGGATATTGGTACCTTGGAGCGGTTGACGACCATGCAAGCCCAGCTCTGTGCCGAAAGCATAGACTAACGGGAGGCCGCAGATGAATGTCTGGTTTTTATTGGGGCTGGCAATAGTGGTGGAGGTGATTGGCACCACGGCGCTTAAGTTGAGCGACGGTTTCAGTAAACCCTGGCCGGTTTTAGTCGTGGCGCTGTGTTACGGCTTGGCGTTTTATCTGCTGGCACTGACCTTGAAGCAGATTCCGGTGGGGGTCGCCTATGCGATTTGGTCGGGCGCGGGCATTGCCTTGATTACGCTGATCGGCTGGTTGGTATTTGCGCAGAAACTTGACTGGCCAGCACTGCTGGGCATTGCACTGATTATAAGCGGCGTGGTCGTGTTGCAGGTGTTTTCTAAGGTTTCCGGACAATGAGTGGGCTTTGGTTGCCGGGCGCGGTGTTTTTGGCGACCTTGGCGCTGGTGATCTGGCAGCCGCGCGGCTTGCAGATCGGTACCTCGGCGGTGTTGGGGGCGGGCCTGGCGATGCTGTTGGGGCTGGTGAGCCTGGCCGATGTGTGGCAGGTGACGCAGATTGTGTGGGATGCGACCCTGGCGTTTATCGGCATTATCGTCATTTCGATGGTGCTGGACGAGCTCGGATTTTTCGAGTGGGCGGCGATCAAAATGGCGCACTGGTCAAACGGCAACGGCCATCTGATGTTTATCTATACGTTGCTGTTGGGTGCGTTGGTGGCGGCGTTTTTTGCCAATGACGGCGCGGCCTTGATTCTGACACCGATTATTCTGGCCAAAATGCGTCTGTTGCAGCTTAATCTTAAAGCCTTGCTGGCGTTTGCGCTGGCGGCGGGTTTTATCAGTGATGCGGCGAGTCTGCCGTTTGTATTCTCCAATCTGACGAATATTGTCACCGTCAATTACTTTGACATCGGTTTTTGGGAGTACGCCAGCGTCATGTGGCTTCCCAATCTGGTGGCCGTGGCAGTGAGTGTGCTGTTGTTGTGGACGCTGTTTTATCGTGATCTGCCCAAACGAATCGACCTTTCCCAGCTTAAACCGGCGCATAAAGCGATTAAAAACACCGCCATGTTCCGTTGGAGTCTGTTGGTCTTGGCACTGATTTTTATCGGCATGGGCGTGGGCGACGAGTTCGGCTTGCCGATCAGTCTGTTCGCCTTGGGCGGGGCGCTAGTGTTGCTGTGGATGGGGCAGTATTTTGGCACCTGCAAGGTGTGGATGACGTTGAAGATCGCACCTTGGCAGATCGTGTGGTTCAGTGTCGGGCTATATGTGGTGGTATGGGGGCTGAAAAACGCCGGCCTGACCGATTGGCTGGCAGAAAGCGTCGGCGATTTTGCGGCTTGGGGCGTGACGGCGCAGATTGTCGCCACCGGGTTTCTCTCCGCGGTGTTGAGCGCCTTGATGAATAATCTGCCGACGGTCATGCTGATGGATATTGCCATTGCGCAAACCGGGCAGGCCGGGCAGACGGCGTTGGCGTATGCCAATGTCATCGGCAGCAATCTCGGGCCGAAGATGACGCCTTGGGGCTCGTTGGCGACCCTGCTTTGGTTGCACGTGCTGATGCAAAAAGGGGTGGCGATCAGCTGGCAGCGTTATATGGCATACGGTCTGTTGCTGACACCGCCGGTATTGCTGGCAACCTTGTTGGCGCTGGCGTGGTCAATGTGACGCCAAAAAACATCCGCATCAACCAGTTTTTCAGCCGCGCCGGGGCCTGCTCGCGCCGGCAGGCGGACCGCTGGATTGCCGCCGGTCGGGTGCAGGTCAACGGCCAAACCGCCAAGATGGGCATGCTCGTGTCCGAGTCCGATGCGATTTTGCTGGACGGTCAGCGCATTCGGACAGCGGTTGAACCGCTCTATCTGCTTTATCACAAACCGGTGGGCGTGGTCTGCACACATGATGTGACGGTGAAAAACAATCTGGCGGAGGCGCTGGCGTTTCCCGAGCGGGTGTTTGCCGTGGGGCGTTTGGATAAGGATTCCGAAGGCTTGATGCTGCTGACCAATCAGGGCGAGATCGTCAACCGCATTTTGCGGGTGGAAAACGGCCATGCCAAGCGTTATCGGGTGACGGTCGATAAAGCCATCACGCCGGAATTTCTACAGCAGATGGCGCAAGGCGTGCCGATTTTGAATACGGTGACCCGGCCTGCCGAGATTTTCAAGACCGAAGAAAACGTGTTTGAACTGGTGCTTACCCAAGGGCTAAACCGGCAGATTCGGCGCATGTGCAAGGCGTTGGGTTACCGGGTGATGCGTTTGCAGCGGTTGGCGATAGTGCATCTGCAGCTCGGCGATTTGCCGGTTGGGGCTTGGCGTCATCTGAGCGATGGGGAGTTGGCGACGTTGCAGGAGAGTCTGCAGCACTCTCAAAGTTAGATCAGTCATGATAAAGACGATAATCTGCTTAATCTGGAATAACTTTTAAAACGCTTTTGGAGCAGGTTGGCGGGTTTGTTTTTAAAATGAAATCAAACCCAATAAACAACAAGAAACCAAAAGGAAAAGCTATGAGTCACAAACACGAAGCGATGATTGAGAAAATTTATGCTCACCCGATTTCGACCAACCTGGATTGGACGAAAATTCAACATGCTTTGGAACACTACGGTGCGGAAATCGAGATTACCGCTTCCAACCGTGCCAAGATTGTGTTGAACGGCGCAGAGTTTGTCATGAGTCTGCCGCACCACGGTCATGAAATTTCCGATAAGACGGAGATCAGCCAGTTGCGTCATTTTCTGGAAAGCGTGGGCGTCAAACCGCACGCACACTGAGATTTGCGTTATCGCTTCTTTCGCGTAAAAGGCCTGGTTTTCAGGCCTTTTTGCTTTCCGGGGGTCAGACTGTGCGGCGCTGGACCCACCAGGCAAAGGCCGCACCGCTGGCAAACATCAACAACGAGTAAGTCACGGCGGGAATCATCATGGCGGCGTTGCCGATCAAGGTTCCGGCCACCACCAATGCCAAGGTGCCGTTCTGGATGCCCACTTCAAAACCGACGGAAACCGCCTGCGGCTGGGACAGGCGGGCGCGTTTGGCCAACTGATAGCCCAGAATCAGCACGCTGACATTGAGCAGCAGCGTTGCCAACCCGGCCTGTGCAAAAAAGCTCGCCATGTTGGCGGCGTTTTTAAGCACAATCAGGATGATGACCAGCAGCAGAAAAGCGACCGAGAACCATTTGAAAAAGGCTTCGAGTTTGGCGGCCACCTGCGGCCAGCGTGACAGCACAAACATGCCGAGCGCCACCGGAATCACCGTAATCACCAGCAGTTGCACGATGGTTTTCACCAGTGGCAGACTGAATTCGGTGCCGCTGCCCATAAAATAGGTCATGCTCCAAGCGGCCAGCAGCGGGATGGTAAAAGGGGTGATCAGGCTGACCACGGCGGTGAGGGTAATGGACAGCGACACATCGCCTTTGCTCAGGTAGGTGAACATATTGGAGGTGGCGCCGCCGGGCGCCAGCGCGATAATCATCAGCCCCACGGCGATTTCGGCGGGTAACGACAGCGCCACCGCAATCCCGAAAGCCACCAGCGGCAACAGCAGCATCTGCCCGATCAAGCCGATGCCGACCGCTTTGGGGGCCAGTGCGACCCGTTTGAAATCGTCGGGACGGAGTGACAAGCCCATGCCGAACATGATCAGGAACAGGGCGGCGGGCAGGATGAGAGTGGTGAGAATATCGCTGGACATACAGGCTCCGTAGTAGTGACGCGCGAAGTCGTTGAAAGGGGGTGACGTCGCTTAGAGAATGCGGATTTTAACGGAAAGTCTGTGTGTTACGTATAAAAAAACCTTATTTCAGGCTAAGCCGAAATAAGGTAACGGAGGAGAGTACAACCTGATGAGGCGCGGTTTGGCAGAGAGCACACTCCCTGCGCCATGCGCCTGTCTCAGTTGAATGCGTGGCTGTCGCGAACGATGCCGTACACTCGGGCTTTGTCTGCACAAGCGTCCCACGACCAGCAGTTCATCTGGTTTTGGTAGACCTCTACATACAAATTTTGTTGTGCGCGGGCTTTTTCTGCCTGGCTGACTAGGGCGCTGATTTCTTGTTCGTTGCCGTCAAACGTCCAGCTATCCGCTTGGGCCTGCGAGGTGAACATAAGTGCACCGCTCGCGGCGGCGAAGGCTAAGGCGTGCAAAGTGGTTTTCATGGCGACTCCTGGGGATGTGGTCATAAAATTGAAATAAACAAAAATAATGCATAAATAATCAAAATCTATATAAGAGTTTACTTATTTATATTTTCTCTGCAAGTGGTGTTTGTCCCGTTTTATGTTCGCAGGATGGGTTTTGTCATACAGTGTATGTTTAACATGTTGAAATATAAGAATAAAGCTCTGATTTTGGATGTGTTTTTAAAGTATTGAGAAACGCTTGATAAAGTATTGAATTAAGATAAATACGTATCTTTGTAATTGGAAATCATTATCATATCTATCGATTAATAATATCTATGAGTATATTTCATTAATTTATATAAGGGAATGATTATGAATGAGCTGCATTTGCAAAAATGGTATCCCAGACACTGGCTCATGCCTTTGGGTGTGATGGGCATGAGTATCATGATGGTGTTTGTTTTGAATGTATTTGTTCCTCATAAGGGGGCTTTCTTGCCCGCTATGGATCAGGTGTGGCAGCAGGTAGCGGCCGGCGCAGGGCTGATGCCGGTTGTGATTGCAGGCGCTGCGGTACTCTTTTGGGTTCTGTATCTGGTTGGTACTCTGTTGCTGGTGTGGTTCATTTACAAGTCGGTGCAGTTCTTGCGCGCTGGCGCGCATCAGATGTCCGATCGCAATGTGATGGAAACCGCCGGTTGGTTTGGGATGCCTCTGAGTTTGGCGATGTTTGGCAATGTGAGCGGCTTTGCGGTGATTATGCTGCTGGGGTTGGATAGTGCGGCTGACGATATTCTGTGGCCGTTTTGGTTGGTTTACGATGTGGCGATTGCGTTGATGGCGCTTTTTCAGTTGGCGTGGTACCGGGCGTTGCGTAAACAGGCGGATAATCCCGAACACTATTCCATGGTGGTACCGTTTGCCATCGGTTTCATGGGGTTGAATTTGGCCGGTCCGGGTGCCTTGAGTGCCGAGGTGACGGTATCGGCGGTGTCGATGCTGGCGTCCATGCTGTTTATTGCGCTGTCGGTGGCGTTGGTGTGGGAGAAGCGTGCTGCCATAGGTTCCGGCTTGAAGGCATTGGCTTGGGCCATCAAGGGTGGCCAAGTGCGGCTGGCGGAGCGTCAGGAGCAAGTGCGGCAATGGGGGCACATGATGAATCTGGCTACGGCGGTAACAACCTTCAACGTCTGGCAGATTACCACTATCCGTAACTATCTTAATTACAGCGAACAAATGGGCAACTTCGACTTGGCGCTTAAAAACAGTCTGACCTGGGGACTGGTTTTAACCTGGCCGTTGCTGCTGTTGGTGTTGTGGGCGTTTTGGCGCAGTGGTTTTATGGCGCATCTGTTTGATCGCAGCCGCAAATTGATCTTTACATTGGGCTTGATCTGTATGCTGGTGTCTACTTATGTGTTGACCGCATTGTTTACCATGACGGCTGCAAAACTGGGTTGGTTTGCCAAATACGATCTGACATGGAATACCCTTTGGGGCTTGGAAGCGATGCTGGTGGGATTGACCCTGGCCACCGTGAGCATCTTGGTATTCCGCATGTTGCTAAAAGGTAATATGCGCTGCTGGCAAATGCACGAAGTACAGTCGCAACTGCCTCCGCGATAGGGGCTTTCAGCCTTATGGGATGTGAGCTTAAAAGTGATCCTGTCCGGCGCTGGTCAAACCCACCGATGTCCAGTCCTGCATACCGCCGCGGTAGTATTTGATCTTTTGCGGCGGATAACCCAGCTTGAGCAGGGCGTAACGCGCATTTTTGAGGGCATAAGGGGTCATGGCGCAGAAGTGACCGTTGGAATAGGCAATGAGGGTTTTTGCCTTGTCGAAGTTCAGTTCGCCGTTCGCGTTGGAGGTGACGTTGAATTCACGTTCCAGCGTTTCAATAGCCGATAATTCGTTTTTGAAAAGCAACAGCGGGATATTGACCGCACCCGGAATATGCAGGCGTTCATAGGACTGAAAAGGGCGGGTGTCGATCAGGGCAATCGAGTCGTCATGCTGCATTTTCTGCAGATAGTCCAAGAGTTCAAGCTCGCCGATGGTGTCGACTCCGAAAGCGAGTTTGATGGGCTGCAGATATCCCACCGTGGTATTGGTATACAACGGCGTGAGAGTCAGGGTTGGGTCTTGATTGCGTTGAATGAGCCATTTTTCGCCGTGCAATTCCAACGGGATGGCGAGTACGCCAGGCGCAATGAACACCCTGCCCTGAACTGGCCCGGTGTCGGCAGCGGGCAGAGAACACGCAAAGATCAATAGGCTGGTGCCGATGAATGGGATTAAAATCCTTGTCAAGATGGACATGATGACCTCCCTTCTGAAAGGTTCATGTCTTAATTTTAACCGTAATGAGTTTGATTATTAATTGAATTTGTTATTGGGTTTCAACAGGTTATCACGGTTTTTTATGGCAAAGAGGCTCAGTTAAACGCCTCTTTGCCGATCACGGTCAACCCCGCCGAGGTCCAGGCCTGCATGCCGCCGCGATAATATTTGATTTTTTCCGGCGGATACCCCAGTTTTAGCAGTGCAAAAGGGTTGGCTTTTACGGCCGCCGGGGTTTGTCCGCAGTAATGGCCGTTGCAGTAGGCGACGATGGTTTTGGCTTGGCTGAAATCCAGTTCGCCGTTGGCTTTGGTTTTGACGTTAAAGTATTTTTCCAGGGCTTCGATGGCGCCGAGTTCGTTATTGAAGGTGGACATGGGGACATTGATCGAACCCGGAATACGCAGGCGTTCAAACCAGATGGGGGGGCGGGTGTCGACTACTATAATCGAGGCATCGGTTTGCATGCGTTGCAGGTAATCCAACACCTCTAACTCCCCGATTGTTTCGACGCCGGGCGCGAGGTGAAAGGGCTGCAAGGTTCCTACGGTGGTGTTGGTGTACAGGTCGGTCAGGGTGTTTTCAGGGTTCTGGTTGCGCTCAATCACATAGGTTTTGCCTTGCAGATGCAGGGTGATGGATTGGACTCCCTTGTCGATCAGAACAACAGCCGAATCTTCTTCCGCATGGACACCATGCAAGCAACACAAAGCAACAAACAGAGCCATCAGTCTAAGCCATTGCATCAGGAACCTCCTAGGCACAATCTTTGAGTAAAGGCAGGAAACCTTTTGCGTTTTATTATACGCCTGACGGTTAGTGGTATATAGAGGCTTGTTTTGTCAGCAGAAATTTACTCCAGATACTGCGGTTTACCATAGTAATAACCCTGCATGAAGTCGATTCCCATTAACAGCAGACGTTCGGCAATCTGTTGGTCGCTGACGAATTCGGCAACCGTCTTGAAGCCTAAGCCCCGGCCCATTTGGATGATGCCTTCCACGACCATGGCGGTTTTGTCATCGGTGAGGATTTTTTGCACGAGTGAACCGTCGATCTTGATGTAGTCGGCATTGAGGTTGACTAAATAGGAGAAGTTGGAATAGCCGCTGCCAAAGTCATCAATGGCCACTTCAGCACCGTGTCGTTTCACATCGTCAATGAATTCCTTAACGATTTCAAAATCGGATATCGATTCGCTTTCGGTAATTTCAAAAATGATTTTCCCGCCCTGATGTGTGGCCAAATGCAGCAGGACTTCTTCGTGCAATCCGGGGTTTTCAATGTCTTGTATAGAGAGGTTGATGGAAACGCTGTGGCCTTTTTTAGCGGCCATTTGGAAGGCGTTGCGCATGACCGTTTGGGTGATGCGCAGGTAGTGGCGGGTGGGTTTGGCAATTTCCAGAAAACGGCTGGGAGGAATGATTTCGCCGTTCGGTAACTTTAAACGCACCAAGGCTTCGTATTTTGGCGTGCCCGGATCTTTGGGATTAAAGATCGGCTGATAGAGGTTGATAATATGTCCGCTTTGCAGCGCTTGGCGGATGTGTTTGAGCCAATGTAAATGCTCTTGATCGCGCTGCGGTTCTTCCCTGGCGATCGCAATCGTATGCTGGTTGTTCTGTTTGGTGCTCTGCAGGGCGGTTTCTGCCAGCTGCAGAAGATGTTGTTTGCCGTAGCCTACGCCAATTTCAATCTCCAAATCGATCACGCTGTTTTCGATGGGGATTTCATGATCGTGAACGGCGCCGATTATTTTGCGCAGCACTATCATAAACGTTTCCAAAGGCATGGAGTCAAGCGGCAAAAGGGCAAAACGATCGCCGTAGACCCGGTAAAGGATTAAGCGTTCGGTTGCCGCCAGCGCTTCCAGAAAAGAGGCAAAATTCATGAGGATTTTATCGCCTATTTTCAGACCGTAAAAGTCATTGTAGGCTTTGAAGTTCTGGAGGTTGATGAGGGCGAGTTTGTCGGCATTCAGGCGTTTCTTGTCCTCCATCAGTTGCATGCGACTGGGCAGGCCGGTAAGGCTGTCGGTTCGTTCCGCCTCGATTTGACGCTGTATGTGGATTTGCTCGGTGATGTCGTTACTGATTCCCAGATAATGCAAAAGCTCGCCATCTTCTCCATAAATCGGGGCGACGACGGTTTGCACATAATAACTGCTGCCGTTTTTGCAGCGGTTTTTGATTACTCCCTGCCAGATATTGCCTTGCGTAATGGTTTGCCAGAGTTCTGCAAAGACGTCGTCCTGAGTATCCGGGTGGCTGATCATGCGGTGCGTGTGTCCGACTACTTCATGGGCACAATATCCCGTAACTTTCTCAAAGGCATGGTTGACCCTCAGAATCACGCCGTTTGCATCGGTTTCCACCATTATGGAGGCTTGTTCCAGTACCTGTTTGTACTGCTGCTTCAGACTGAGTTGGCTTTGCAGATCATGTGTGGTCTTGTTGACGAGATGCATCAACGATCTCAAGGTGGATTGATGGTTTTCGCCGATTGAATCCATCACCTCCGCTTCGGAAATGGAAACCGGTTTTAGCGGTGCTTCGGAAAGCGCCAGATAGGTGGTGGTGATATTGAGAATATAGTTGTGGCTAGCGGTGTGGAAAAATTCGCCATAGGTAAATAAACCGCTGCAGGCGCGGGCATCACACAGGGCCTCAATTTCATCCTGCATAAGCTCTTTAAGAAACATTTTACGCGCGCTGCAGGAGTACACGTACAAACTTTGCGGCTGTAGCTGGTATTTTAGATGGCAGGCTTTTTGATAGGCCTCATGAATCAGGGTCGAGTCATCCACCGTGCTAAAACGCACCTTGTCGCCGGGTTCAAATGCACCTGCATAGACGAACTCTCCCTGACTATTGGCGTTGATGACGCAGCGCGCAACCGGAATGTTTTCCGTTTCTTTGATAATGGGAAACTGGATGATGTTTTCAGGCAGGTTTTCGGTAACGTTTTTACCCAGATACTCCTGATAGACCTGTTTAACCGGCTTATGATTCAGAGAGATAATCGTATTGTCGCGGGTTGCGGTTACCTCAAAAGTCTGCCCAAGCGGGACCCAGTTGAGCAGATAACCGTTGGCCGCACGTAGTTGCTCTCCATGCAGAAAAGCGATTACCACCCCGTGGGGATACAGGCGGTTCTGGTGAATCACATAGGTTTGAGCCGAATGGGAGGTGTCTGCCGCGTAGCCGCCGGCAACCACCAGCTGCGGCGCAATGGCGGCAAGATCATGTAACAACTGCTGTGCCATGGGATGACCGGCTTCCGCAAAAACGATAGCACAGCGCGTCGTGTCTTTTATGTGGTCTTTTGCGAGTAGATTGGCCTCTGCAGGAACCTTGTCGGGATGGATGAATGTGGTGACCCGGGTGTTTTCAAATAAGGTAAAACTCAGCACCGTCTGTTGATGGGTTATGTGTCCGTTAATGATTTCGCCGCCGCTGCTGGCACCGATAATGTGTATATCAGGGCATTGGCGAATGACGGCATGGAGTATCGATTCAATGGTTGCATGATTCCGCGTGCTGCTGAACACTTGTAACAGCACGTCACCCTGATAGGCAGTGATCATCTCGTCGTGTAGGAACGCATCCAGTTCTGCCTGTGTGGAAAAGAGATGATTGAGTGTTTTCATAGTCTTCTAAATGGCATGAATTCTAATACGGCTAATTACATATAAAACCATATTAACAGTAGTTTTATTTGCGTCAATTATTAATTTACCCAAAAAGTCCGATAGGCTCATCCACTGCCGTAAAAATGAAGGGCGTAATTTAGGTATAATAGCCTCGCCTGTTGGACTAAACAGAAAAGGAAATGTCATGTTAATGCTAGTTTCTCCGGCTAAGTCACTGGATGAGAACACCCCTGTACAAACCCGTCTGCATACGCAATGTGTGTTTTTGGATCGCGCTGCCGAACTGATTGATGAATTGCAAAAAGTCGGTCCGGTTGAAATCGGGCAGCTCATGCATATCAGCGACAAATTGGCGGAGTTGAATTACGAGCGTTTTCAGAACTGGCGGCTGCCGTTTCCGGCCGAACAGGCCAAGCAAGCGGCGTGGCTATTTAAAGGCGATGTCTATCAGGGATTGGATGCCTATTCATTGGATGAAAAAGGCGTGAATTACCTGCAAACCCATCTGCGCATTTTGTCGGGCCTGTATGGTCTGCTGAAACCCTGTGACGAGATGCTGCCTTACCGTCTGGAAATGGGTACGGCCTTTGCCAATGCCAAGGGCAAGGATCTGTATGCGTTCTGGGCTAATGCGATAACCGAGCAGTTAAATAAGGAGTTGGCGGAGCAGGGCAGCCAGACCTTGGTGAACCTGGCTTCCAACGAATACTTCAAGGCGGTGAAGCCCAAGTTGCTGAAAGCGCGCATTGTCACGCCGATTTTCAAGGACTGGAAAAACGGCCAGTATAAAATCATCAGCTTCTATGCGAAGAAAGCGCGCGGCCTGATGGCGCGTTATGCGGCCGACCAGCAGATCGAAAATGCCGAGGAGCTCAAGTATTTCGATTGCGAAGGCTACGCCTTTATGCCGGAACTCTCTTCGGAAACCGACTGGGTGTTTACCCGTCGTATTGAGGACTGAGTGAATCAGGCTTAAAAAGGCGGTTTAAAAACTGAACAGGCCGGGTAAAGTGACGTCTTTACCCGGCCTGTTCAATTTTTAAAACAGATTATTTTGCAATGCTCAGAGTTCAATATACTCTCTGTTGCCGGATGAATCGGCTTCAAAAATGACCAGTTCAAAGTTGCTCACCCGGCTTCGCAAGGTGCTGTTGCCCAACCATTCGCTTTTGCTGGTATTTTCCAAAACTAGGATGTCATATCCCAAACCACCGTTAATGGAGGCGTTGATTTGGCCGGTGCTGTCCTGGCCTGCTGTACCAATCCACAATACGTCATCGTCCCGTCCCATATTCAATCCTGAACCGGATTGGATATTGCCTTGAATCCACACCTTGTCATCGCCACGGTCTCCGAGCATGTCGCCATAGAGATCGCCACCGAGGACGAACTCATCATCACCGCGGCTTAAATCGACATCACCCTGGGCATTGCCGACGATATAGAGCTGGTCGTTAGCGTAACCGGTATCAATATCGCTGCCGGATGTGAGGTTGTTGCCGATGGCCAGATAGTCGTCGCCACCTCCCAGATTGATGTCGGTTTCGACATTGTGGTTGACCAGTATCACGTCCGGGCTGTCGGCATCATTTGAAACCGGCACGGTGTCATCGGCGGTAATATCAAAGTCTTCGTAGGTAGGAGTGAGGCCGGTTGAGGTGCTGGTGGAAGTAAAGCTGTCCCAGCTAACGTTTTTTGCCAATACATGAGCTTTGATTTCATAACCGCTGATAGGCACGATGGTATCGTCAAAAAAGGCGTTGTCCGCGTTGCTTGCTGCGGCCTGATGGTAATAAAGGTCGGTGTCACAGTTCTCTTGCGATGCGGCATTTTGCCCCGCACAGTTGCTCAATGCGTTTTCACCATCCTGGTTAAAAGCCACTAAGACCACGCTGGCAGTGTGGATAGCAAGATTAGCATGGTTGGTCACGGTAGCAGCATTGCATGCATTAGTGCTTTGATTGCAGACGTAGTAGTTGCCATTGCCGCGATCGGCAGAATTGGGCGGAGTACTGGTCATGCTGAACCAAGGCACTGCATTCGCTCCCAGATTGCAGAAAAAACTGGCTGAACTGCGTTTGTCGCAAATCTGGGCTGCATCGGTCGTATCTGTATTCACCGCATAACGCAGCGGATTATTCCAAGGATCATAGACCTCGGCTTTTTGAAGGCCCAGGTCAAGATAGGGAAGGGTGCCGTTGTTTGCCGTGCATTTTTCGATAGTATCGCTTCCAACCGTCACAGAAATGCGGTTTTCATGGCCATCGTTGTCCGAATCGGGACAGGGTAAGTATTTGTGAATCCGGCCGAAATTGAGAAGTTCTTGCTTAATATTGTTTAAGCTGTGCTGAGATTCTTGGAGTTTTTGCACATGATGAATTGAACCGATATTGGAAGAGACTCCAATCAGAATAATGCCCAAGATGGCCGTCACGACGGCCAGTTCGACAAGCGTGAAGCCAGTCATCTTGTTCAGTGTGGCGGGAGTTGGCATAGGGTTCTTAAGCATCACTCTAACCCCTGTGTCTGTGAAATGCCATCAATCGGTTGGACGCTTGGAAAATCGGGCATCAATGGCGGTGTGCTATAGAGAATCAGCTGAATGTTGGTAAAGTCGACTTGTTCATCCGTGCCCGTTGTCGCCACGGCAAATTCGAGATTAGCGTCGCCGTTTCCGTCCAGGATAAAGCTGACTTCATGCGAATCTTCCCAGTACTTTTCCGTTCTGTTGGGCGTGTTTGGGTCACCGCCCAGAGCGGGGTCGTAGTAGTTGTAATAACCGTCGTGATCATTTTGGGTGGAATCGTAAGCCAGCGTTTCCAAAATCTCACCGTTGGCGGCAATAAAGGCTTGGTCACTGGTAAGCCCCGAATCTCGTCTGCTGGGTTGATCCCAGGTGCCGTATGCCTTGGTATCGAGCTGCATGATGACGGTTTTACCGGCGTTTTCCGCACCAAAGCTGATCGTCTGGCTGGCTACCGCTGTCTGTACATTCTGACTATAGGGGTTGTTGTCGCCGATATTGCCGATGCTTTTATCGGCGCCGCCGCCCAAAATGTTCTCGCCGCTTTTCAGCGTGACGTTGGTGTTGGTGTTGATGTTATTAACGGTTTCATAAGTCTCGGTTTCCGTTTGTTTTTTCAATTCGTAGGCGCTGACTCCCAGCAAAGAGTCATCATAGAATGGGTTTTTGGAGTAGGAGCGCACCACAAAGTTTCGATCAAGATCTATATTGTCAGCTTCGTCGGCATCCAATCCGCTTGATAACTGGCCGTTTTGGTTTTTGGCAAGCAAAATCACCACCTGACCATTGGCAACGATTTCTGAACAGGCACTATCGGCACAGATTCTTAAATTGTTTGCACCCAATTGCGTTTCGGTGGGTAAGGTGGCGTCATTAAAAGCGGGAAGTGCACTGCCCGGAAAAACCCGGTTGGCCGGGAGAGAGGGAATCGGGTTGCGGTTAAAAAAGCAGGAGGTATCTGTCGGGCATTCCAGCATCAGATCGGCATCGGTCACGCCTTGATCCACCGCGTAGACGATTAAATTCCCCCAGCTATCCTCGACGGAGGCGCGGCTTAATCCCAGCGTTTCATAAGGCACTGTGCCGGTATGAGCGCTACAGGTAGAAACCGGAATATTAGGAATGGCAGGCTGTGCCGGAACGGCTGGAATCGCAGGAATAGTCGGTCTGGTTTCTGTTCCGGGAACGGCTGGAATGGCGGGGGTTGCCGGAACGGCCGGAATTCTTCCGCTGGCGTTTGTTCGGGATTCATAGCCATTTTGGTTGGCGTCGGGACAGGGCACGAAATTATTTTTTTCGGTGAATTTGAGAATCGCCTTTTTAATGACCTGTAATTTTGCCTGACTCTCCTGCCATTTGGCATGGTCGTGAAATTCCGAGTAAACCGCAAGCGAACCGGCACCCAGTACCGAGACAATGGCAATAACGACAGCGAGTTCAAGTAAGGTGAAGCCTTGATGATGCGATCGACGGGGATGATTGTTCATTAATTTGTTCCTCAGTTTAAACCGCGCTCGGATTTCAAAACAGCGTATTTCACTTCATAGCCGTTTAGCCAAGCCAACGCATCGTCTGCCTGATTGATGGAAGATTGCCAGAAGTAAGCGTCGCCATCGGCATTTTCCTTTTCAACGGCAGACAGAGCATTCACACTCGCGGTGTCGATCAGATTCCAGGTTTGCGTACTGTTTTTGCCAAAGCTGACAATCACGGCGATGGCACCTTTTTCCAGAATATCGTCACCATTAGTCGAGGCATTGCACTGAGAGGCTTCGGTTTCGGAGCATACGGTCATGGTGCCTGCGCCGGCTGTGACCCCTATGGGAGGTGTGTTTAGCGTGAATAAGGGTGCAGATGAGGCTGAAAAGTAGCTGGCTGCTGAGTTGCTATCCTCTATGTCGGCACTGTTGGCATGCGTATTGACCTGGTAGAAGAGAGACTCATTCCAGGCATCATCCGGTGGTGCCCCCAACATCAGGTGCGGCAGTTTTCCTATTGTTGCGGTACATTGATTACCTGTACGATTTTCCCAGCCATTGTTGTCGGTATCCGGGCAGGGAAGGTAACCGTTGGTTTGCACAAAACTGATCAGAAGGGTTTTGGCTTCAAGCGTGAGTGAGCGGTTTTCACGTTGGCGGTCATAATCTTCGTTGATCGTTCTGGAATGGATGAGTTGGATTGAGAGTATGCTGAGAATGACGGCTACGATAGCCATTTCCAGCAGTGAAAATCCAGATTGGTAATGGCAAGAGCGATAAGATGACATGGGCTTCATTTTACGCGTTCCTTATGGGCAAACCAAACTGCGCCAGTCTTGGCCGGCGAGATTGTTGACAGCTGTGCCATCACAGGTGTAAACAGGGCGATTTGTCGGATGGGTATAGGCGCAGGCGTTGAACCAGTCGGCAGTATTTTCAGCAACAAGTGAACATAAATCGGGCACGCCATCCTGGGGCGAAATATCCTGACTGACTCTAGCCAACATGGCCGCTTCCCACTCCTTGCGGGTAATGGTAATGACATAGTCATTAAATACATCCGGCGTGGCGCCAACGGATTGAAAGTTTATGCTGTAACCGAGGGTTGCAGTAGGTTGTTCCAAGTAGTCGTTGATGCTATTGCTTGGACGTGTTTGATTACTCAAAGCAGGGCCGGCATAAAAAAGTGCCATCACAATTTCGTCTTTGCCATCTACCGTTAGCGGTGGAACATCATTGTTTGATTGGTCCGGCACCTCAACCGGCATTTGCACACTAACCGGCGCAAAGCGCAACGCATTGTCATAGGCATAGTAGGCATGGTGGTCAACCAATCGTGCATCGACGGCAAACCAGTAAAGCGAGGGATCGATGCCAGAATCAATGAATGAGAAGAAATGGCTGGTTTCCTGTGTGGGCACCCGACCGATGACAAACAGTTGGTTGGTTGCTGAATCATAGCCGCAGGGCCTGTCAGCCGTACCATCGCCGTTAGTATCGGGACAAGGGAAATACCCCACGCCGGGGATGACCGCCTGATCGGAGAAAATTTCTGGTTGGAGCACCGCATAGGCCAGCATACGTTCCTTAATGGCCTGTAATTCCAGGAGTTGGCGATCCTCACTTTCTATTTTCATGGTATTGGAACGAATTTGTCCCAAAGTTCCAAACCATATGGCGGTGCCGACTGCTAACATCATCATTGTCATCAGTACGATAAATCCGCGCTGTTTAGACGGATTTGGAATCTTGTGTTGTGTGACTTTATTCATGATGACTGTCTCAGCGAAGCCTGAACGATTATGGCAGATCACGTTGAAGTTATTTAATGGCTCGATTTTATAATTAATTGCAAGAAAATGTAATCTTATACTGTTACGCCATAAGCACCTGTCAAGTTAATAACTTGGAGAGATTGTAGTGGAATGCATCTCAAGCCTGTTAGATGCCAAACAGGCTTGAGATGTGATTGCGAGGGGAGTTTTATTGAATGGTAGCCTTGCCATGAAACAGACTATCCACCTCTTTTTGCCCATAACGCAGGTGGAAGTTGCAGATTTCGTTATGAATCACAATTTCCCCTTGCTCTTCGAGCAGTTTGCGGACCTCTTCTTCGCCCAGCGAGCGCAGCATATTATCGACCTTCTCGCGGTCTTGCGGACATTCGTACTGCACCTCGGACGGGGTAAACAACTCCAGCAACTCTTCGTGGAAGAGGCGGTGCAACAGTTCTTCGGTAGGCAGTTGCGTCAGTTCCTGGTCCTGAACCGTGGTGGTGATGTGCATGACACGCTCCCAGCCGTCAGAATCATGACCGTCGGTATCGGGCATTTTCTGAATCATGACGCCGCCAATGGCCTGTTCGTCGGCCGCCAACCAAAGTTTGGAAGGAAGTTGTTCCGACTGGCTCAAGAACTCTTCAAAGGCTTCGCTGATGCTGTTGCCCTGGCGCGGCACATAAGACTGAAAGTGATGGTTGGTCTGGATGTTTTCCAGCGTCACCAGAATCTGGCCGTCGCCCAAGAGTTCATCCAGTGTGTTTTCGGTGGTGATAGTACGGTCGGTTTTGGCCATGCCGCGGATTTTAAGATCGTGCGTGACTTCCACCACCAGTAGCGTGACCGGGCCGGAGCCCTGAACCTGCAGTGTGATGCGGCCTTGGTGTTTCATGCCGCTGGCCATCAACACCGACACGGCGGTCAGTTCGCCCAGCAGTTTGATAATGGAGAGCGGGTAGTGACGGTCTTTGAGCATGGCCTGCCAGCTTTCCTGCAGATGAATGTGCTGGCCGCGGATATTGAGTTCTTTGAATAAAAAGCGTTGAACGGTGTTGGACATGGTGTGTTCTCTTTGCCTTAACCAGTGAAAAACGATAAAAAAATTAGTTTGCCAGTGAGTTTGCGAGCTCATGCGCCTGCAAATCGGCATGGTACGAAGAACGCACCATCGGCCCGGCGGCGACATTGCTAAAGCCCATGTCGTACCCGGCCTGTTCAATTTGCTGGAACTCGTCCGGCGTCCAGTATTTTTTGACCGCCAGATGGAATTTGCTGGGTTGCAGATACTGGCCGACGGTGAGCATATCGACATCATGGGCGCGCAAATCGCGCATCACTTGCAGCAGTTCGTCGAGCGTTTCGCCAAGTCCCACCATCAGACCCGATTTGGTGATGACGTTGGGATTCATCTGTTTGAAGCGCTTCAACAGATCGAGTGAGGATTGGTAATCCGCTCCTGGACGGGCTTCTTCATAGAGGCGGGGAATGGTTTCCAGATTGTGGTTCAATACATCCGGCACACACTCGCTTAAGGTTTCCAGCGCGACGCTCAAACGGCCACGGAAGTCGGGCACCAGGGTTTCGATTTTGAGTTCCGGCAGTTGTTCGCGCAGGGCGCTGACGCATTCCACAAAATGCTGGGCGCCGCCGTCGCGCAGGTCGTCGCGGTCCACCGAGGTGATGACCACATATTTGAGGCGCATGGCGGCGACGGTTTCGGCCAGATGGGCCGGTTCATTGGGATTGAGCGGTTTGGGGCGGCCGTGAGTCACGTCGCAGAACGGGCATTTGCGCGTGCAGATGTCGCCCATAATCATAAAGGTGGCGGTGCCGTGGCCGAAGCATTCTCCCAGATTGGGGCAGGAGGCTTCTTCGCAGACGGAGTGCAGGCCTTTTTCGCGCATAATCGCCTTGAGCTCGGCAACGCGGTGGATGTCTTTGGCTTTGGGCAGCTTGGCTTTGATCCAGCGCGGTTTTTGCAGGCGCTCGGCTTCCGGGTCGGGACGGTGTTTGAGGGATTTGGTTTTGTATTCCCCTTTAGGCATGGCGTCGTTTCGCGTTTTCAGCGACTGGCGGTTGCCGATGTCGTCCAGCTTGATTTCTTGATATTGCGGTGCGTTTTGCATAGGCTTAATCGGGCGTTAGGTGCCGTTTTGTTTCGATAACCGCGTATTATAAAGGATTGTCAAAAACTCTGCTGATTTAAGCGCTTAGCGGGTGGTTTGCGCTTGGTGAATCTGCTTCGTCAGCAGATTGGCAAGGCGTTGGCCGAGGCTTTGCAAATCTGAACAGGCCGGGTCGGCGGCGTCGTTAGAAGAGAGCAGGTCGGATAGCTGGGTCATGCGCATGCCTTGCAGGCCGCAGGGGTTGATCATTTGAAATGGGGCGAGATCCATCTTCACATTCAGCGCCAGACCGTGATAGCTTTTCTGCTTGCGGATTTTAAGGCCGAGCGAGGCGATTTTGGCGCCGTCAACATACACGCCGGGGGCGTCGCTGCGGGCGAGGGAGGCAATGCCAAACTCCGCGAGCAGGCCGATGACCGCCTGCTCCATAGCGGTGACCAACGCACGCACGCCGAGATGGGCGCGTTTCAGGTCAATCAGGATATAGAGCACCAGTTGTCCGGGGCCGTGATAGGTGACCTGGCCGCCGCGGTCGGTCTGCACCAGTGGGATGTTGGGGGCGAGTTTTAGCAGGTGTTCGGCTTTGCCGTTAAGCCCTTGGGTGAAAACCGGCGGGTGCTCCACAATCCAGAGTTCGTCGGGCGTATCGGCAAGACGGTTGTCGGTGAAGGTTTGCATGGCCTGCCAGGTTGCTTCATAGGGTTGCAGGCCAAGGTATTTGATTTGCGGTGTTAAAACGGACAAGCCAGTTCCCGCCATTACAGCGTAAAGAGCACTTCAGGATGTTTCTTCAAATCGCCGTAGATGCCGTGAAGCTGTTCGATGCAGGTGGCATAAATAGTGATGTTGACGGAAATAAAGCGTTTCTCCGAGGAGCCTTTGATTTGAATGTGCTCACGGGTGACTTCCGGTGCATAGCGTTTGGTGACCTCAAAGACGAGGTCGATAAATTCTTGGGTGTTGTGTCCCATCGCTTTTAAACGATAATCGCACGGAAACTCGAGTAGCGTTTCCGTATCCGGGGCATGTAAATCTTTTGTCATACGATTCTCGCTCGTTTGTTCGGTTACTGCTGTTATCAGCGAAAATTTGCCTAAATTCGTAAAGTAGTGACTCGGGGCGGTTTATACAAGCCCAGAGACAAATTGTGCCTTGTATTGCTGATAGTGGTCACGCATTCTGTTCCACACCGGGCCGGGAACACCGGAACCGACTTTCACTCCGTCCAGCAGGGTGACCGGCAACGCCTCTTTGGTGGAGCTGGTCAGCCAGATTTCATCGGCGCTTTGTAAATCCTGCAGGGTCAGTTCGCGTTCTACAAAAGACAGCTGATGCGAGGCGGCAACGCGTTCGATCACGATGCGCGTGACCCCCGGCAACAGTTTATGGCTGTTAGGCGGCGTGAGCAGTTCGCCGTTTTTAACGATGACGACGTTGCTGGCGCTGCCTTCGGAAATCGTGCCGTCGCGGCCCACCAAAATCGCATCGTCGGCCCCTTGGTGTTTGGCCGCCAGTTTCATCAATACATTCGGCAGCAGGGCGATGGCTTTGATGTCGCAACGCAGCCAGCGGATATCTTCAAGGGTGACCACCTGAATGCCCTGCGTGAGGATTTTGGCATCAACCGGTTTCAACGGGTTGGTATAGGCATAGATGGTCGGCGTCAGACAGTCCGCAGGCAGGTGGTCACGCTGCATCTGAATGCCGCGGGTCACTTGCAGGTAAACGAACTGGTCTTGCCAGGGGTGTTTGGCAATCAGGGTGTTGAGCAAATCGAGCCAGGCGTCATCCGTCAGCGGGTTGGGAATGCTCACCGCCGCCAGACTGTTCTTGAGGCGTTGCAGATGTTCTTCCCAGGCAAACAGTTTTTGCTGATAAACCGGGATGACCTCGTAAACACCGTCGCCAAACAGAAAACCGCGATCCTGCGTGGAGATCTGCGATTCTGACATGGGAATATATTCGCCGTTCAGATAGACGATCTGTTGGCTGACGACGGAAAGATTTTGGCTCATATAAATGCGGTTCCTAACACACGAAAAATTAATCTAAAAAGCTGAACAGTGAACTGAACATGCGTTTGATCTGATCGATCAGTTTCTTGAAGAACGAACCTTCTTCCACGTCCGAAAGCGCCACCAGCGGCTGATCGGCAACGGTCTGGCCGTTCAGCGACACATGCAGGGTGCCCAGCGGCTGATTGGTTGTGATCGGCGCGACGATTTCAGGCTCCAGAGTGCTTTCAATCACCAGGTTTTTATATTGGCCGCGCGGAATGGTCACAAACAGGTCGTTTTGCAGCCCCACGCCCAACAGATCTTTGCTGCCTTCCCACACTTTGACATCATTCAGACGCTGGTTGGCTTTGTAGAGCGGATGGGTTTCAAAGAAACGGAAACCGTAGTTCAACAGTTTCTGGGTTTCCTGGATGCGCTGTTCCATGCTGTTGGTGCCCAGTACCACACTGATCAGACGCATGTCGTCGCGCTTGGCGGAGGAAACCAGACAGTAACCGGCGGTTTCGGTATGGCCGGTTTTCAGACCGTCCACCGTCGGGTCTTGCCACAGCAGTTTATTGCGGTTGTATTGGGTGATGCCGTTGTAGGTGAATTTTTTCTCTGAATACCATTTGTACTCTTCCGGGAATTTGGTGATCAGCGCCTTGGTCAAGATAGCCAGGTCATTCGCGGTGGTGTAATGGTCGGGATCAGGCATGCCGGTAGCGTTTACAAAGTGGGTATTGTTCATGCCCAGCGCTTTGGCATATTTGTTCATGAGCTGTGCAAACACCCCTTCACTGCCGGCGACATATTCGGCCAAAGCGACACTGGCGTCATTACCCGATTGGATCACCATGCCTTTGATCAAATCGCGTACCGATACCTGTTTGCCGACTTCAATGAACATTTTCGAGCCGGGCATTTTCCAGGCTTTTTCGCTGATGGTGACCATTTCGTCCAGGCTCATGTTGCCGTTGGTCAACTCGTTGATAACCACGTAACCTGTCATGATCTTGGTCAAACTGGCCGGTTCGATGCGCGCATCGGGGTCTTTGGCCGCCAGTACTTTGCCGCTGTCAAAATCGATCAGCAGGTGAGAAGTTCCGGCTATTTGCGGTGGAGAGGGAACAACATGCGGAATCTCGGCAGGTTCGGGAAGGGGCTGTGGGTTTGCCTGCGCCATGAACGGAGTCAGAACAAGCAGAAGCATCAGGAATGGAAGTTTGAATAGTTGCATAGTCATCGGGCCTTGTTTAGGGGCAGTGGGGTTAAAAAGCGGATTCTAGCGCGTTGAATTCAATGAATTCTGTAAGAGCGATAATTTACCATAATTCGCCGCAAATCTGAACGGCCGAACAGCGGAGTTTGGTGCCATCTCAAGGGTTTGTTGAAGGTTTCTTATCCGGCGGATAAAGAAACCGAATAAAGAAACCGGATAAGCGCAGTGTTATTTGGCCAACATTTTTTTGTGGGTGTGAATTGACATCAGAATGCCGAAGCTGATCATCAGGGTCACCAGGGCGCTGCCGCCGTAACTGATGAGCGGAAGAGGCAGACCGACAACTGGCAGCAAGCCGCTGACCATGCCGATATTGACGAAGGCATACACAAACAGGGTCATCATCATGCTCGAGGCGATCAGGCGGGTGAAATTGTCCTGCGCCTGTGAGGCGATATAGAGTCCACGGGCGATGACAAACACATACATTGCCAGCAACAGTATCACGCCGACCAAGCCGAACTCCTCGGAAAGCACCGAGAAGATAAAGTCGGTGGTGCTTTCGGGTAGAAATTCCAAATGGGCCTGGGTGCTGCCCATAAAGCCTTTGCCTTCAACTCCCCCCGAACCGATGGCGATTTTGGACTGGATGATATGGTAGCCGCTGCCTAAAGGGTCGGATTCGGGGTCCAAAAACGTCAGTACGCGCTGTTTCTGATAGTCGTGCATCAGATGCCATACCACCGGCAGGCTGGCCACGACGGAGAGGATTGATCCGAAGATGATCTTCCACGGCAGGCCGGCGAAAAACAGTACAAAAAGACCGCTCATCGCAATCAGGATGGAGGTGCCCAAATCGGGCTGCACCACAATGAGTCCGGCCGTCAGCGCAATCAAAGCGGCACCGGCGCCGAGGCGTTTATAGCTGGGTGGGAAATTGGAGTGCGCAAACAGCCAGGCAACCGTCATCGGCAATACCAGTTTCATCAGTTCAGAAGGCTGGAAGCGAATAGGCCCCAGTTCCAGCCAGCGCTGCGCGCCTTTGCCGATGTCTCCGAACAGCAATACGCCAATCAGCATCACAATGCCTGCGCCGAACAGCCAGGGGGTGAAGACATAGAGGATGTTGGGCGGAATCTGCGCAAAGAGCAGCATCAGTGCGAAAGCAAAACCTATACGCATCAAATGGCGTGTCACCACTTCGACTTCGCCGCCGGAGGCGCTGTACACCAAAAGTGTACTTGCCGCCAAGAGTAATAAAATGCCCAGAAGCAGCCAGCCATCGATATGCAGCATCTGCAAAATCGTCTTATTGCGGCGATAGACGTTGTGAGAGGGGTTCAAGGTGATTTTCATAACGTGTCACTGACTGCTTTTAGGGGGTGTTGAGTTCCAGGTATTTTTTGATGACATCAACCGCCATGGGCGCTGCCGTGCCGCTACCGCTACCGCCATTTTCAACAATCACGGCCACGGCAATTTGCGGATTTTCGATCGGGCCGAAACCAACAAATAAGGAGTGGTCGTGCAGACGTTTGTCGATACTGTCGGCATCGTAATCCGCCTCATTCAAACTGAAAACCTGGGCGGTACCGGTTTTGCCGGCCATCTCAAATCCCAAGCCCTGACCGTGCTTGCGGGCGGTGCCTCTTGGGCTGTGCATGACGTTGTGCATCGCCGCAATCACGCGGTTCCAGTTTTGAATGTCTTTTATTTCAATTTGCTGTGGTGCAGGCAGTTTGGCATCTTTTAGCAGGTGCGGCTGAATGATTTTACCGCCATTCGCGAGGATGGCCGTCGCTTTCGCCAGTTGCACCGGAGTGGTTAGGTTGTAACCCTGGCCGATTGAGCTGATGATGGTTTCGCCGCGATACCAGGGTTCGCCTTTGGTGGTTTTTTTCCACTCCTGGGAAGGCAGAATCCCTTTGGATTCTCCGGGGATGTCAATCTGTGTGACATTGCCGAAGCCGAAGGGCGCCAGCGCGTCGTGTATGGCGTCGATCCCCATATCCAGGCTGAGTTCGTAGAAATAGGTGTCACACGACTGCGTAATGGCGTCATTCATGTCGACCAGACCATGTCCGGTGCGTTTCCAGTCACGGTAGCGGTGGTTTTTGTATTCGAAATAACCGGGATCAAATATTTTTTTCAAAGGCGAAATATAGTTGTTTTCGATCGCGCCCAGCGCGACAAAAGGTTTGATGGTTGAGCCGGGAGGGTATTGTCCGTTAATGCCGCGGTTAATCATGGGTCTGTGCGGGTTGTTCAACAGCGCCGAGTAGGTGGTCTGGTCGATGCCGTCCACAAACAGATTGGGATCAAATACCGGCATGCTGACATACGCCAGCACCTCACCGGTTTTAGGGTCGAGGGCGATAATGGAGCCGCGTTTATGCTCGCTGAAAAGCGATTCGGCATATTGCTGCAGTTGGATGTCCAGTGTCAGCTGAATGTCGTCGCCCGGAATGGCCGGAATGTTTTCCAGTTTGCGTAACACGCGTCCTTTGGCATTGGTTTCAACCTGCTGGATGCCGGGCTCGCCGTGCAGTCTGGATTCGTAGTATTTTTCGATGCCGAGTTTGCCGATGACCTCCGTGCCGCGGTAATCGCGTTCATCGAGTTGGCTCAGCTCCTTGCTGTTAATCCGCCCCACATAGCCCAGAGCGTGAACCGCAGTCGGCCCGAACGGGTAGACCCGTTTGAGTCGGGCTGTCAGCGAGAGTCCGGGGTGTTGATAGCTTTGTACGGCGAACTGCGCGGCCTCTTCTTCGCTCAAGCTATAAGGTAGCAGAATCGATCTGGAGCGTCCGGTACGGCGCAGCTTTTCAAAAAATTTATGGCGTTGCGCTTCGCTCAGATTGGGTAACAGTTCACTGATAAAAGCTTCTGTCTGGGCAAGGTCGTCGATTTTCTCGCGGGTAAACTTGAGGGTGAAAACCGGTTGGTTATCCGCCAGCAGTACATGGTTGCGGTCGTATATTTTGCCGCGGGTCGGGGGCAGCGTTTCGATGGAGATGCGGTTGTCTTCCGCCAGCAAATGGTAGTGTTCGAAGTTGAACCATTGCAGATAAACCATGCGGCCGATTAAAACGCCAAACAAAGTCAGTACAAAAATAAAGCCGAAGAGCAAACGGTTACGGAACAGCTTTTTTTCCGCAAAGGCTTCTGCATCGCTGTTGAAGTCGAGACGTTCGCTCATGGTCGTCGATTAGGCTCTGATGAGTCGTTGCGTCAGCCAGCGCAGGCTTAATGCCAGCACAGGCCAGATCAGCAGACAGGAAAAGGGCATGAGCCAGTAGGCGACTTGTGCATCGCTTGGCAACACCGGCGCCAGAACGACAAAGCTCAAAAGCTGGTAGGCATAAAGATAGAAGAAAATCACCAGGGCTTGTTGCAACACGGAGTGCGAGCGGAAAAGCAGGCGATAGCGCAACATGATGAAGGTCACAACAATAAATTGCAGGGCGTGCGCTCCGAGCGTCGTTTGGTACAGCGCATCCAGCAGCAACCCGAGTAGAAAGGCACTGATAAAGTGTGTCTGTTTGAGAAATTGCGCTGACCAGTAAAGCAACAGCAGCAGGGTGAAAGGCGGCAGATACAGGTTGGCGCTGTTCAATACCAGCATGGTGTCCAGCGTAATGCCGACAAAGTAGCTGAAAATGACGAGCCAGCGCGCTTGATGGAATGCGACATTGATAAAGCGATCAGTCATTTGCAACCTCTTGTCTGGAGAGGATTAACACTTTGTGGGCCTGGCGGAGCTTGGCGATAGGCTCGGCAAGCACTTCAAGATAAGGTTCTTCTTTCAGTTCGTTGATCTGGGTGATTTTGGCGGCAGGATAGCCTTCCGGGAAAATCCCTCCCATGCCTGAGCTTTCGATGATATCCCCGATCTGCAGCGAGCTGTTTTTGGGAATAAAGCGCAATGTCAGCTGGTCGTGTCCGGTGCCTGTCAGAATGCCGCGCTGGCCGGTACGCTGGATGCGCACCGGCAGTTGATGATCGGGGTCGCTGATCAGCAGCACCCGTGAGGAGGTCGGTGTGGTGTCGATGATCTGTCCCATAATGCCCTGGTCATCAATCACGACCTGATGCGGCCGGATGTTGTCGAGCTGGCCTTTGTTGAGTGAAAGGAATTGTGAAAGGGGGTTGCTGCTGAAAAAGGTGATGGTGGCAATCTGCACATTTTGATTGCGTATCTTCCCCGTTGTGCCCAGTAATGCCTGCAAACGCTCAATTTCGAGTTCCATATTGGCGTGTTGCTGCATTTTGGCTTTGATCAGCAATAACTCGGTTTTGAGTTTTTGATTTTCCTGGCGCAGTTCGTCAATGGAGGTGAAGTCCTGAGTGACGGTTTCGTAGAGTTGCGACGGTATTTGCGCGAGATGTTCGATGGGATTTAGTGTCGTCAGCAGCGCGCTGCGCACACTGCCCAGCAGGTGGCCGTAGTGATCGGCCGCCATCAAGGCAATCGCGAAGATAAATGCAACGACAAATTGCATCCCCTCTTGTTGCGGGCTGGAAACGTTGGGATTGATGGTTTTGCTCCTGAATTATAAGCCTGGCGGCGTTTGGTGTGCGCCGCCAGACGGGTAGGACAAATTATTCAAACGAGAAAACGTCCAAACCTTTTTCGTCCATCAATTCAAGTGCACGTCCGCCTCCGCGAGCCACGCAGGTCAGCGGGTCATCGGCAATAATCACCGGAATGCCGGTTTCTTCGGACAGCAATGTATTCAGGTTGCGAAGCAATGCGCCACCGCCGGTCAGCACAATGCCGTGCTCGGCAATGTCGGCACCCAGTTCAGGCGGGGTGTTTTCCAATGCGGTACGCACCGCACTGACAATCGCCGAAAGCGGCTCTTGCAGGGCTTCCAACACTTCGTTGCTGTTCAATGTAAAGCGGCGCGGTACCGCTTCGGCGATATTGCTGCCGTGTACTTCCATCGTATCGGGCTCAACCATGTGATAAGCAGTACCGATGGTTTTCTTGATCTTTTCTGCGGTACTCTCGCCAATCACCATGCCGTAGTTGCGGCGTACGTATTTGATAATGGCGTCGTCGAAACGGTCGCCGCCGACTTTAACGGAGTCGGACCAGACAATGCCGTTCAGTGACAGTGTGGCGACCTCGGTGGTGCCGCCGCCGATATCAACAACCATGGAACCGGTTGGTTCGCTGACCGGCATGCCGGCACCAATGGCGGCCGCCATCGGTTCTTCGATAAGATAAACTTCACGGGCGCCGGCACCGGCTGCAGACTCACGAATCGCACGACGCTCCACCTGCGTAGAACCGCAAGGCACGCAGATGAGGACGCGTGGGCTTGGCTGGAAGAATTTGGCTTCATGCACTTTGCGGATAAAGGCCTGCAACATTTTTTCGGTGACTTCGAAATCGGCGATAACGCCGTCCTTCAGCGGGCGGATGGTTTGAATATCCTGGTTTTCCTTGCCGAGCATCAGTTTGGCATTTTCACCCACGGCGACGATTGAGCGGCTGTTGGAGCCCGAGCCGCGGCGGTTATTACGGATAGAAACGACGGAAGGTTCGTTTAGTACCATGCCTTTGCCGCGCACGTAGATCAGTGTATTGGCGGTTCCAAGGTCGATGGAAAGGTCGTTGGAAAAAAGTCCCATTAGTTTGCGAAACATGCGGTCTTGTCCTCGAAGAGTAGGCAAAAATAATCCGGTTATTCTATAACAACTGGTTGAATCGAAGTAGAAAAAAATGGATTGACGGATAAAAAATATTAGGGGTGTTTTCAAGGGTTTTTAATGGGTTTTTCTAGCAAGAGGAAGCTGGAATTGCCTGTAATCCGGCGCATATGGCGGAGCATTATTTAAGCGCCCGGCAGGCGGCTTGGCTCTTTAGTGTAACCGCAAAATGTGGTATGTTACGCGGCATTGTTTTTTGTCTGAATTGGGCTGGTTGCGTGCGGGTGCATTCACGTACGCAAAAGCATGAGGAGTTAGGTGTGTCTTTAGGAAAAACCGAAGTCGAGTATATCTCGCGTTTGGCGGCCATTGCGGTACAAGATGGCGAGGTGGACGAGGTCGCCGCGAAGTTGTCGAATATTTTGGATCTGTTTGCACAGATGGAAGCGGCGGATACGCAGGGTGTCGAGCCCATGGCGCATCCTTTGGATCAGGTGCAGCGCTTGCGCCGCGACGTGATTAGCGAAACCGACCAGCATGAAAAGCTGCAAAGTGTCGCGCCGGCGACGTCGGAAGGGTTGTATTTGGTGCCGCAGGTCATTGAGTAAGTTGCGCGAGATTTGGAAAGAGTAGAAAAGATGCATAATTTAACGATTAAACAGATGAGCGAAAAGCTCCACGCCGGTGAGATCACCAGCGTGCAATTGACGCAGCACTATCTTGACCGCATTGCTAAATATGACGGCGAGTTGAACGCGTATGTGACGGTTACGCCGGAATTGGCGATGGAGATGGCCAAGCAAGCGGACGAACGCCTACAGAATGGAACCGCTGAGTTATTGACCGGCATTCCGGTGGCGCACAAGGATATTTTCTGTACCGACGGCGTCAAGACCTCGTGCAGCTCGAAAATGCTGGATAACTTTATCGCCCCTTATGACGCCCATGTGGTGACGCAGCTGAAGAAGGTCGGTATGCCGATTTTGGGCAAGACCAATATGGACGAGTTCGCGATGGGGTCGTCGTCGGAGAGCAGTTATTATGGTCCGACCAGAAACCCGTGGGATCATCAGGCCGTGCCCGGCGGGTCGTCGGGCGGTGCGGCAGCGGTGATTGCAGCCGGTCTGGCGCCAATGGCGACCGGCACCGATACGGGCGGGTCAATCCGCCAACCGGCGGCTTTCTGCGGTATTACCGGCATCAAGCCGACCTACGGCACCGTGTCGCGTTTTGGTATTGTGGCCTATGCCTCCAGTTTTGACCAGGCCGGCCCGATGACGCGTTCCGCGGAAGAGGCGGCCTGGTTGCTCAATGCGATGGCCGGCTTTGACGAGCGTGATTCAACCAGCTTACAGCGCGATGGTGCGGATTATGCCGCCGAGCTGAATCAGCCGCTCAACGGTTTGAAAGTGGGTGTGCCGGCCGAATATTTTGGTGAAGGCTTGGATCCACAGGTCGAGAAAGTGGTCAGAGACGCGATTGCCGAAATCCAGAAGCAGGGCGCTGAAATCGTTGAAGTCAGCCTGCCGAACAAGGATTTGGCCGTGCCTTCTTACTATGTTCTTGCACCGGCGGAAGCCTCATCCAACCTGTCGCGTTTTGACGGGGTGCGTTTCGGCCATCGTTGCGAGAAACCGAAAGATCTGCAAGACCTTTACACGCGCTCGCGTGCCGAAGGTTTTGGTGCCGAGGTCAAGCGCCGTATCATGGTCGGTGCCTATGCGCTGTCGGCCGGTTTCTATGACGCCTATTATCTGAAGGCGCAGAAGTTGCGCCGCATGGTGCGCGATGATTTCACGCGCGCATTCGAACAGTGCGATGTGATTATGGGGCCGGTCGCGCCGACGCCGGCATTCAATATCGGTGAAAAAACCGATGACCCGACCAGCATGTATCTGGCCGATCTTTACACGATTCCCGTCAATTTGGCCGGTTTGCCGGGGCTTTCCGTGCCGGCCGGTTTTGTGAACAACCGTCCTGTGGGGCTGCATATTGTGGGTCCTTATTTCAGTGAAGCGAAGCTGTTGAATATTGCCCATCAATATCAGCAGGCGACCGACTGGCATAAACAGATGCCGGCGCAATACCAGTAACAGGAAGGAGTGAACACAATGAGTTGGGAAGTGGTAATCGGATTGGAAATCCACGCGCAGTTGACGACCAATACCAAGATTTTTTCGGGCTCCTCCATTGCGTATGGCGCCCAGCCGAACACGCAGGCCTGTTCGATTGATCTGGGGATGCCGGGCATGCTGCCGGTGTTGAACGAGGCGGTCATCGGCAAGTCGATCCGTCTGGCGCTGGCGTTGAATGCCGAGATCGGCAAGAAGTCTGTTTTTGAGCGTAAGAATTATTTTTATCCTGATCTGCCGAAGGGCTATCAGACCTCGCAGCTGCAATATCCGATTGTCGGCAAAGGCACGCTGGAAATCGAGGTGGACGGCGTCAAGAAAATCATCGGTGTGACACGCGCTCACCTGGAGGAAGATGCCGGTAAGTCGGTGCATGGTATTCTGCCGGGCATGAGTGGCATCGATTTGAACCGTGCCGGCACGCCGCTGCTGGAAATCGTTTCCGAGCCGGATATGCGTTCCGCCAAGGAAGCGGTGGCCTATGCGCGCAAAATGCATGAGTTGGTGCAGTACCTGGGGATTTGTGACGGCAATATGCAGGAAGGCTCTTTCCGTGTCGATTCCAACGTCTCGGTACGCCGTCCGGGCGCACCGCTGGGCACGCGCACCGAGTTGAAAAATATCAACTCGTTCCGTTTTATCGAGAAGGCGATTGAGTTTGAAATTGCCCGTCAGATTGAAGTGCTGGAAAGCGGCGGCAAGATCGTGCAGGAAACCCGCCTGTATGACGCCGACAATGATGTGACGCGCTCCATGCGCTCTAAGGAAGAGGCCAACGACTACCGTTATTTCCCGTGTCCCGACCTGTTGCCGGTGGTGATTACCGATGAGGATATCGAGGCGGTGCGTGCGCAGATGCCGGAATTGCCGGACGCAAAACGGGCGCGTTACGTTGCCGAGTTTGGTTTGAGCGACTACGATGCCGGTGTGCTGACCGGATCACGCGAGCTGGCGGAGTATTTTGAAGCCGTATTGGCGGCCACCGGCGGCAAGGACGCCAAGGTATGCGCCAACTGGATTATGAGTGACCTGTCCGGGGCCTTGAACAGAGCCGGCCTGTCGATTTCGCAATCGCCGATTTCTGCGCAGCATCTGGCGGGGATGATTGCCCGTATCCAGGACAATACCATCTCCGGCAAGCTCGCCAAGCAGGTGTTTGATGCGATGTGGAGCGGCGAAGGTTCGGCAGACGACATCATTGCCAGCAAGGGCTTGAAGCAGATTACCGATAGCGGCGCGATCGAAGCGCTGGTGGAAGAGGTGTTGGCCAACAACCCTGCTCAAGTCGAGGCGTACAAGGCCGGTCAGGAGAAGATGCTGGGTTACTTTGTCGGGCAGATTATGAAAGCCTCCGGCGGTCAGGCCAACCCCGGCCAGGTCAACCAGATTCTGAAAGCCAAGCTGGGCGGTTGAACCGCCTGATTTTGAGGGTTTTAGAATCGCCCGACGGGCAATTGAAAACTGAACCGGCTACCCGGCCTGTTCAGTTTTTTTTTGGCTGTTTTGTGAAAAATTATTTTTTCTTTTCTTGAAAGGATATAAAAAATCCTTATAGTAGCGTTAAGGGCTTAATCAGGCTGCAGAACTCTCTGATTGCTGGTTATGCCGACACCGATTTTTTCTAAGGAGAAAAATATGTTTAAACGTATTGGTCTGTTTTTACTGACAAACATTGCGGTCATTGCGGTGGCGATGATTACCATGAACCTTCTGGGTGTGGGCAATTACATGGAAGGCACCAGCCTTAATTTGAGCAATCTGTTCATGTTTGCGTTGATCTTCGGTTTTGCCGGCTCTTTCGTGTCGTTGGCGATGTCAAAATGGATGGCGAAAATGACCACCGGTGCGCAGGTGATCGAGCAACCACGTAACGCGGACGAACAGTGGTTGTTGGAAACGGTGAGCCGCCAGGCGGCAAAAGCCGGTATCAAGACACCGGAAGTGGCGATTTACGATTCGCCGGAACCGAATGCGTTTGCGACCGGTATGACCAAAAACAACTCGCTGGTGGCGGTATCGACCGGTTTGTTGCGCTCTATGCGCCAGAACGAAGTGGAAGCGGTATTGGGTCACGAAGTGGCGCACGTCGCCAATGGTGACATGGTAACGATGGCACTGTTGCAAGGCGTATTGAACACCTTTGTGATTTTCTTTGCCAAAATCGTCGCTTACGTGGTTGACCGCGTGGTGCTGAAAAATGAAGAAGAAGGCCATAGCTGGGCGTTTATTATTACCGATCTGGTGGCGCAGATTCTGTTCGGTATTCTGGCGAGCATGGTGGCGATGGCTTTCTCGCGTTACCGCGAGTTCCATGCCGACAACGGTGGGGCTTACCTGGCCGGTAAAGAGAACATGATTGCAGCCTTGCGCCGCTTGCAGACCATGCACCCGGGCGAATTGCCGGATCAGATGGCCGCCTTCGGTATCTCTGCGAAGAAGTCTTCTTTCGGTGATTTGTTCAAGTCTCATCCGGATTTGGAAGACCGTATTGCACGCCTGGAAGCGACGCCTAGCAATGCATTGAAAGTCGCCTAATCCTTTTAAATAGGGATTGGTTGATCGAACCCGCGCCAAAAGCGCGGGTTTTTTGTTTATAGGGAATAAAACGCCTGGTTGGCACTCTGCCTGCTTAACCGTGTGCTGTTTAAACGAATAATGAGATAAGAGCAGAATGATGCGCGGAATTGTCCTTTTTTTGGTGGTGGCCTTGCCGGTTTTTTCCAAGGCCTATGCGGGTTCACTGGATGAAGCGGCCAGCAAAATGGCCAAAGTGGTAGGGGGGAATCCATTCTTTCTGAAGGTGTCGGCCATTAATCTTAAGGTGAACGCTCACCTGACTTATGTGGAAGACCAGCAGCTTTTCGGCCTGTCGGAAAAATGGGTCGGGCCGGAGCAGAGCTGGCAATTGGCCGCGGGCGATTGCGAAGAGTTTGTCATGCTCAAGGAGTATTTCCTGCTTAAGGCGGGGATTGCGCCCGAATCCATGCATTATCTGATTCACAACGAGCATATTCTCTTGTTGGTCGAGCATGAAGACGAAGCGCTGCTGTTGGATAATCGAACCAATGTTATCAAGCGCGTTAAAGCCGATGCGGACAGTCTGGCGAAGCTGCCCAGTCGCGCCGATATTCTGGCAAGAAAAAGAGGGTTGGTCGCCGTGGCCGGCTAAAGGTTGTCGGCATCCACACAGGGAGGGTGCCGCAGTTGTTAGGCAGTTAAACGTTTCTGGCCTTCGGCCTGAATGCGTTTAATCATGTGGTATAAACCGGTTGAGCGGTTTGGGCTGAGTTGCTGTAAAAGGCCGATTTTTCCCAGAAACTCCAATGGCGCCGTGGCCACTTCCTGTGGTGTGCGGCCGTTATAAACACGTAACAGCAGGGCGATCAGCCCGGACACGATGGCGGCATCGCTTTTGGCCTGCATATACAAACGCCCGTCGTGCTCTTCAATATGAATCCAAACCTGTGACTGACAGCCGTGAATACGGTTTTCTTCGGTGGCAAAGTCACTATCCATCTGCTGCAGTTGTTTGCCCATATCAATCAGGTACTTATAGCGGTCTTTCGGGTTGGCGAAATGGGTAAAGCGCTTGATTAAGTCGGCCTGCACTTCTTCGATAGTTTGTTTGGGTGGGATGAATTCCACACTCAATTCCTCGGTTATTCATTAAAGGCGCACATCTTAACATTTTTGCGTTAAGAGCTAAATAGTCGGCGTTGCGAGTTGAGGAAGTGTTTTATTGCAAACGGAAGCTTACGGGAACTTGAATCGACCACTGACGGCGCGAAACGGAGTCGGGAAAAGGCCGGAAACGATTGGCCATGCGCTCCCGGATAATGTCCAAAGCGGCTTCATCGAGCAGGCTTTTGCCCGAGGAGTCGAGTAGCGCAAGACCGGTTATTCTGCCGTCGGGCAGAAGTGTGAATTGGAGAGTCGCAATCCCCTCCCAGTGACGGCGTTTGGCCTGACGGGGATAGCTGTGCGCCGCGTGTTGCATAATGGTATTGCGCAGCTCTGACAGATATTGCTGCTCGTCATTGGCGGTCTGTTGCGCACTGAATTGGGCAATGGGGGCCGCCTCTGTTTTGGTAGCGGTGATTTGAGGCTCGGGTTTAGGCTCGGGTTTAGGCTCGGGTTTAGGCTCGGGTTTAGGCTCGGGTTTAGGCTCGGGTTTAGGCTCGGGTTTAGGCTCGGGTTTAGGCTCGGGTTTAGGCTCGGGTTTAGGCTCGGGTTTAGGTTCGGGCTTAGGTTCGGGCTTAGGTTCGGGCTTAGGTTCGGGCTTAGGTTCGGGCTTAGGTTCGGGCTTAGGTTCGGGCTTAGGTTCCGCGCTCGGTGTTTGAAACATGGCCAAGCTAATCGGCACGGTTTGCAATGGTTTGATCTCTTCAATCGGGCGGTTAAACAGCCAAACCCCCACGGTCAGCAACAGGCCGTAAATGACGATAGAGAGCAGCAGTGCTTTGGTGGAGCAGGATTTCATGACGCTTTGGCTTGGGTCAGAATCGTCAGGTTGTGTAGTTTATGCCGTTTAAGGGTGTCGACCAGTTCAACGAAAGTGCCGAAATTAGCGTGTTTGTCCACTTCCAGGGTAATGGCTTGCTGCGAATCCAGTTGGCTGAAAATGCCGTCCAGTTCGAGCAGGTTGCGGGGCGTTTCGTTTACAAACAGTTGGTTGCTGTGGTCAATATGGAGTTTAAACGGCTTCTGCTCCTGCGGCGGTTTATAGGCCTGGGTGCTTTGCGTTTCCGGCAGTTCGATGTTCAGACTGTCTTTGACGATAAAGCTCGCGGTGGTCAGGACGATGGCCAGCAGCACCAGCATAACGTCGATAAGGGGGATGACGTTGATGGAATCGAAGCGTTTCATGGCTTAGGCGCTTGCTGGGCGGTGAATTGCGCTTGCAGCACATCGACACGGCGCATCAGGCCGTTGTAACTCATGATGCTGGGAATGGCGATGGCGATGCCGGCCGCGGTGGCTTTGAGCGCCAGTGCCAGACCGGTCATAATCGCGCCGGTGTCGATGCTTTGTTCTTGTCCAAGGTCGAAAAAGGTGATGAGGATGCCAAGCACCGTTCCCAGCAATCCGACATAAGGCGCATTGGCGCCGATGGTGGAGAGGGTGGTCAGGTTTTTGGTGATGGCGATTTGCAGGAGTTCACCCTGATTGAAGTCGTTGAGGTTGAGTTTCTGGTAATAGAAGGTTCTTTCAAGGGTGATCCATAAGGCAATAAAGCCCATTAGACCGAGGGTCCCGAAAATAAAGGGGTCGAGGTAGAGTTTTAAGAATTCCATAGCGCCATTATTTAGAAGTGAACAGGCCGGGTGGCTAGATCTGTGTTGTTTAAATCGGCTTAGTCTGCCAAATGCGGCGGGGCAATGCAACCTTAAAGCCTTTAAAGAGTGTTAAGGAAGCTCTTATTTAATCAGAGGTTCCTTAAGTTGCTAGAAGAGATTGCGTATTGCGGTTTGTTGTCTGTATCGGTATATTGGCTCGTTAAATTGTAATTGGAAATAGAGGAGTGGTTTCCAGATGAAACGTCGCGAATTATTGAAGTCTGCGTTTGGTTTAACGGCCGGTTTGATTGGTGTGTCTGCGCTTAAGCCTTTGTATGCGGACGAGCTGATGGTCAAAGCCGATCCGATGTATGATGTGCCGGCCACCAAGGTGTCGGATCGTTGTTACTATATTTTGGCGGCCGATCCCGAGCCATCTCCGGAAAACCATGCTTTCTTCAACAACCCGGGCTTTATTGTCACGAGCAAAGGCGTAGTGGTTGTCGATACCGGCAGTTCGGTGCAGATTGGTGAGATGGTGCTGCGTCAAATCAAGAAGGTTACCGACAAGCCGGTCATTATGGTGATTAACACTCACTATCACGGTGACCACTTCCTGGGTAACCACGCGTTTGTCGAAGCCTATCCGAATGTTGACATCTATAGCCACCCAACGGCCATTCAGAATATTAAATCCGGCGGTGGCGATTTCTGGTATGGCTTTATGCAGCGCAACTCCAATAACGGTATTTCCGGTACGGTCGTGACCTTGCCAACCAAAACGTTTAACGGCGGCGAAACCGTTAAGCTTGGCGATACTACCTTGAAGATCCACCAGTTTGGCCGTGCGCATACCGAGTCGGATCTGATTGTGGAAGTGGTGGAAGATAAGGTTGCGTTTCTGGGCGATACCGCCATGCGCCGTGTAGCCAATATGGCGGACGGCTCTTTCAAGGGAACGATCGAGACCATGAAGCAGGCTAAAGCACTGGGTTGTAACCACTATATCCTGGGGCATGGTCCGCACGACAATGTGTCTATCTGCGAAGATATGCAGACCTTCTGTGAAGTGATTTATGAGAATGCCGCCAAGTACTACGATGAAGGTTTGTCGGATTTTGAAATGAAGCCGAAAATTATGGCTGAGCCTTTTATGAAGGATGTGGCGAGCCAGTGGCCTGGATATGAAGGCACAGTCGGCAAGTTTATTGCCGTGGCGGTTGCGGAAGTCGAAAAGAGCATGTTCTAAGCGTAAATCGCTGAAATGACAAAGCCGGACATGTTCCGGCTTTTTGCTTTTTGGGCCTTTGAAAAACTCAACAGGCCGGGTAGGGGTGTTTAGGCGATAAAGTCGAGAATGGCGTCCAGCCCGCGATAATTGAGGGCGGTGTCGGCCTGTTCCTGGACTTTGGGTTTGGCGTGGTAGGCAACGCTCAAGCCGGCTTCCTGCATCATCATCAAATCATTGGCGCCGTCGCCGACCGCAATGGTTTGACTCATCAGGATTTCCATCTGGTCACACAGTTCAATCAGAAAATCCGCTTTGGCTTTGGCGCCGATAATGCCGTCAACCACGGTGCCGTCCAATTTGCCGTCGCTGATGGACAGCGTGTTGGCACGGGTAAAATCGATTCCAAGACGCTTTTGCAGGCGTTCGGTAAAGAAGGTGAAGCCGCCGGAAACCAGTGCGAACTTAATGCCATTGGCTTTGAGGCCGTCAATCCAGATTTCCGCGCCGGGGTTGAGCGTCAGACGTTCGTCATAAACGTGCTGCAGGGCGGATTGATCCAGCCCTTTGAGCAGGGAAACACGCTGTGTCAGCGATTGTTCAAAATTCAATTCGCCGCGCATCGCGGCTTCGGTAATGGCAGCCACTTGCGGTTTGACATTGATGAAATCGGCAATCTCGTCAATACACTCGATGCTGATCAGGGTGGAATCCATGTCGCTGATCACGAGTTTGATCGCATCGGCATCGAAATTGGCCGGCAGGACGTTGATGTCCAGCAGCAACTCTTCACGCAACTGGCTAAGCTCTTCATGCGTGGGCGCGGTTTCGACTTCGGCGCGGAAGTGGTTTTGCACGGCAGTCAGTTTGCCGAATTTGCGTTCCAGTGTTTTGCTTTGTTCAAAGTTCAAGACATTAGTGTGAATGATTAAGGTTGCCATAGTTGTCCTGTTGGTGTGGGTAGTGGGCCGTGATCGGCTCAAGTCTTAATCTGAAATGGGGACTATTTTAGTCTTTGCCAGGATGTCCTGCAAAGATTGTTGTTTGGGAGAGAGAAAAAGGGTGAGCCAGCCAATCAGACAGAACAGCACCGCCCAGATAAAGCGCACGTTGGCATTATGGCGCGTCAGCAGGTAACCGTCTTCGCGCACCAGCTGCAATTTCCAGGTGCGCAGGCCGGGGGTTTGACCGCTGTTAGTCCAAAAATAGGTCAGATACAAATAGGTGATGGCTAACAGATAAAGCTGGAATCCTAAGCTCGCGACTGGGCTGTTTTGAAAATTCTCTCCTTGCCAAAGCACATAGGGCAGTGCGGCAAAAAACCAGACGGCGAGGAGTAGAATCAGATCGTAAACGAGGGCAAACAGGATTTTAAAACGGTTCATGGCTAACAGTTGAAGCAGAGTCCTTTATAATGTGAACCTATTGTACACGTTTATCGAGGTTATGCGTTGCTTGGCGGGCATCAATTAATTTTAGGTTGGAATGGATATGAATTTAGCAACTGTGGGTTTGAATCTGCCCTGGATGGTCGGAAGTCTGCTGATTTGGGCAGCGTTGCTGATTTGGGCGCTACGCACTGCGCCCTGGTATAAGGTCAACGGGGACAGGAGCGCGCAGCACGTATTGCTGGGTGCGGCGCTGGTCGTGTTTCTGGTCTGGCAGTTCGGGGCGCAGCTGGATAACGGTATCGGCTTCCATTTTCTGTTGATGACGACCTTGACGTTGTTGTTTGGGCCGCAATTTGCGCTGATGGCTGTGAGTCTGGCGATGGCTGGGGTGACGTTTCAGCAGGATTTGGGATGGTTGGCGTTCGGTATGAATGCCGTGCTGATGGGGGCGGTGCCGATTTTCATCACCTGGTGGATGGCGCGTTGGGCCTACCGGTTTCTGGATCACAACTTTTTTGTATTTGTGTTTTTTAACGGTTTTTTATCGGCGGCAGTGGGAAGTTTGCTGTCGTTGGGATTGATCGCGACGGTGATGTACGCTGCGGAAATTCACAGTTTGTCGGTATTGAAGCAGAGTTTTATACCGTATATTCCGTTGTTGGTCGTTCCGGAGGGATTTTTGAACGGCATGCTGATGACGGCGCTGGTGCTGTTTAAGCCGCAGTGGGTCAGTTCGTTTAATGATCGGGAATATTTCAAGTAGTCATTAAAAAATGACGGCCATAAAAAAACCGGCATTAAGCCGGTTTTTTTGATCATCTGAACAGAGGGATTATTTTTCCCAAGCTGCTTTGATGTTTTGATTGTTGTTCATTTGAGCAACTTCAGCGTGGGCTGTTTTTTGAGCTGCTTTGGCGTGTTTGATTGCGCCAGCTTCATCGCCTTTCTCTTTGGCTTTGGCCGCCAAATCCAGGTAATGATCAACGTAAGACAGTTTCATTGCTTTCTGCTTCCAGACGTTGTTCATTTTCTTGGCTTCTGCATGAGCAGCCGTTGCATCCGCTACGATGGCATCGTAAGTTTCAGCCTTGGTTTCGTTGCCTGTGCAGCCAGTCAGGCTGGCGGTAGCATAGACAAAAGCGGCACCGATTAAAAATTTCTTCATTATTGTTTTCCTCCAGTTGAAAGAGCTCTATTCTGTTTAGCCCACCTTATTCTAGGTGAAGTCTTTGTCATATAAAAGCTAATAACGAACAGTTTTTTTACTGTTTTCGTTTAGATGCATACGTTATTCAGTTTACCCCGGTCGTGTCAATCTTTATAATGGCTGCTAATAAATTAAAAATTGGCTATTTTTCACGTATAAATTCGGCTTTTTATTGGTAAGGTGTTGAAAATTAAGGTTTTCATGTTTTATTTAAGAGTTGGCCGGGGTGTTTAGAAAAATAACTGATTAGCCTATAAGTTTTATATTAAGGTGCGAAAAGATGCGAATTTTACAAGAAGCTTTAACTTTTGATGATGTTCTACTGGTTCCGGCGCATTCGACGGTGCTGCCAAAAGATGTCTCTTTGAAAACCAAATTGACGCGTAATATCAGTTTAAACATTCCGCTTGTTTCGGCCGCCATGGATACTGTTACCGAAGCGCGTTTGGCTATTTCGATGGCTCAGGAAGGCGGCATCGGGATTATCCACAAGAACATGACAGTTGAGCAGCAGGCGCATGTAGTTCGCAAAGTGAAAAAATACGAGCACGGTGTGATTTTGGATCCGGTCACCGTTCAGGTAACCGATAGCGTGGCCGACGTGATTGCCAAGACCAAGAAAAATCGTGTTTCCAGCGCACCGGTTATGGATGGCAGTAATCTGGTTGGCATTGTCACCAGTCGCGATATCCGTTTTGTCACCGATATGACACAACCGGTTTCCAAAATCATGACGCCAAAAGAGCGTTTGGTCACGGTTAAAGAGAAAGAAGATCGTCAGGTCGTACTGGATTTGTTGCACAAGCACCGCATTGAACGTGTCTTGGTTGTCAATGACGATTTCAAATTGAAGGGGATGATTACCGTTTCCGATATGATGAAGTCGTCTGACCACCCGAATGCCTGTAAAGATGAAAACGGCCGTTTGCGTGTGGGTGCCGCCGTGGGTACCGGTGCAGAGACCGAATCGCGTGTTGCGGCCTTGGTTGAAGCGGGTGTGGATGTGATCATCGTTGATACTGCGCATGGCCATTCACAGGGGGTATTGGATCGTGTAGCCTGGGTTAAGCAGAATTATCCGCAAATTGATGTTATCGGCGGTAATATCGCGACGGCCGAAGCGGCATTGGATTTGGTTAAGGCCGGTGCCGATGCGGTGAAGGTGGGTATCGGCCCCGGTTCTATCTGTACGACACGTATTGTTGCCGGTGTGGGTGTGCCGCAGATTTCTGCGATTGCTAACGTCGCCAAAGCTTTGCAGGGTACCGGTGTGCCTTTGATTGCGGATGGCGGATTGCGTTTCTCGGGCGATATCGCCAAGGCATTGGTGGCCGGCGCTTCTTCGTGCATGATCGGTAGTATGTTTGCCGGTACGGAAGAATCCCCGGGCGAAATCGAATATTATCAAGGGCGTGCTTATAAGTCCTATCGTGGTATGGGTTCATTGGGCGCAATGGCGCAGCCAACCGGTTCTAGCGACCGTTATTTCCAGGCGTCTAATGCCGAAGACAAGTTGGTTCCGGAAGGGATTGAGGGTCGTGTGGCGTATAAAGGCCCGCTGTCGCCGATCATCCACCAGTTAATGGGTGGCGTGCGTTCGAGCATGGGTTACACCGGCTGTAAGGATATCCCGACGATGAACAGCAAACCTTCGTTTGTACGTGTCACCTCTGCCGGTATGGCCGAAAGCCATGTTCACGACGTGACCATGGTTAAAGAAGCCCCTAACTACCGTTTGTAATCATCTTTAGGCCTGCCAAGCAGGCCTTTTCTTATTTCTAGTATTTAACGCCTATTGATTTTTGGAACCCTTATGAGTCAAGCAAACATCCATGAACATCGAATTCTCATTTTGGACTTCGGTTCGCAATATACCCAGCTCATAGCGCGTCGTATCCGTGAAATTGGGGTCTACTGCGAAGTGGAACCTTGGGATATCGATCCGCAAGCCGTGACCGATTTCGGCGCCCGCGGCATTATTCTGTCGGGCGGTCCGGAAACGGTCATCGGTGATAACGCCCCTGCGGCGCCCGAGGTGGTATTTGAACTGGGTGTGCCGGTACTGGGCATCTGTTATGGTATGCAGACCATGGCGGAACAGCTCGGCGGCAAGGTGATTCACGCCGACGAGCATGAATACGGTTACGCTCAGGTGCGGGCGCACGGTCACACCAAATTGTTCATTGACATCGAAGACCATGTTACGCCTGAAGGCTACGGCATGTTGGATGTGTGGATGTCGCACGGCGACCGCGTCGATGTGATGCCGGAAGGCTTCAAGCTGATGGCGAGCACGCCGAGCTGCCCGATTGCCGGCATGGCAAATGAAGATAAAGGTTTTTATGCGATTCAGTTCCACCCGGAAGTGACGCATACCAAACAGGGCAAACGTATTATCGAGCGTTTTGTGGTGGAGTTGTGCGGCTGTGAAAAGCTGTGGACGACGCAAAATATCATTGATGACAGTATCGCCCGTATTCGCGAACAGGTCGGTTCTGATCAGGTGATGCTGGGGCTGTCCGGCGGCGTGGATTCCTCCGTGGTGGCGGCACTGCTGCACAAGGCGATTGGCGATCAGCTGACCTGTGTGTTTGTGGATCACGGTTTGTTGCGTTATCAGGAAGGCGATCAGGTCATGGCGATGTTTGCCCAGAACATGGGGATTCGCGTCATCCGTGCCGATGCCGAAGCCCGTTTCATGGGTGCCTTGGCCGGCGCGACCGATCCGGAAGTCAAGCGTAAGATCATCGGCCGCGAATTTATCGAGGTGTTTGATGCAGAATCAGCCAAGCTGAAAGGCGTTAAGTGGTTGGCGCAAGGGACGATTTATCCGGATGTGATCGAATCGGCGGGTTCTAAAACCGGTAAAGCCAAGGTCATCAAGTCGCACCATAACGTCGGCGGCCTGCCGGAAGATATGGAAATGTCGTTGATCGAGCCGTTGCGTGAACTGTTCAAGGATGAAGTGCGTAAACTCGGTGTGGCGCTCGGCTTGCCTTACGACATGGTTTATCGTCATCCGTTCCCGGGTCCGGGGTTGGGCGTGCGTATCTTGGGTGAAGTCAAAAAAGAGTATGCCGACATTCTGCGTCTGGCGGATCATATCTTCATCGAAGAGTTGCGTGCGGCGGATCTGTACGACAAAACCTCGCAAGCCTTTGCGGTGTTTTTGCCGGTCAAATCGGTCGGTGTGGTCGGCGATGCGCGCCGTTACGATTATGTGATTGCGTTGCGCGCGGTCGAAACCATCGACTTTATGACGGCGCGCTGGGCGCATCTGCCATACGAGTTCCTGGAAAAAGTCTCCAACCGCATTATCAACGAAATTCCGCGTGTTTCGCGTGTGGTGTACGATATTTCGAGCAAGCCGCCAGCGACAATCGAGTGGGAATAAAAAATTCAACAGGCCGGGTAAAGTCGTTTTCTACCCGGCCTGTTGAGTTTGCTAAAGTTGCAAAAGGCTTTCAAATTGAAAGCCTTTTTTGTTTGATAGGAAGTGAAAGTGGAAGCAGAGGATATGGAGCCTATCCGTTGTCCGGAAGGGCTGAGTCAGGCGGAACAGGATGCCTTCTGGATGGCGCATGCCTATCGTTTGGCGGAGCGCTCCGAGGCGGAAGGCGAGGTGCCGGTCGGTGCGGTGGTGGTGCTGCACAACGAGCTGATTGCCGAAGGGTGGAACCAGCCGATTCAGCGGCATGATCCGACCGCGCACGCCGAAATTCTTGCGCTGCGGCGTGCGGGTGAAGTTGTCGAGAACTACCGGCTGGTGGAGGCCACTTTATATGTGACGTTGGAACCCTGTCCGATGTGTGCCGGTGCCATGGTGCATGCGCGGGTCAAACGGCTGGTGTACGGCGCGCCGGATTTGCGAACCGGCGCGGCGCAATCGGTGTTTAATCTGGTGGATTCGCCGTTGCTAAACCATCGCCTTGAGGTCACGGCGGGAGTGTTGCAAGACGCCTGCAGCCAAAAGATCAGCGCCTTTTTTAAGGCCAAGAGGGAGCAGAATAAAGGGTTAAGGGCGTTGTTAAAGAAAAATTCATCTTCTTAAATCTTGATACCCCATGTAAACAATGCGAATATAGTCCACGGAACCGCTGGAAGAGGCAAGGCCCGTCTTAGGCGTGCTGATAGATTGATTGTAGTCCGTACCTCTAACAATAATAATAGCTTGGACGAGTTTTAGATTTTATTATGCAAAAAAGTGTCGATCCGGCAGAAGGGATCATGACGATCAAAATACTGCCGGGTGAGTTTTATGTCACCCATGAAAACGAGCGTATTGAAACGGTTCTGGGTTCTTGCATTTCCGCCTGTGTGCGCGATCCTATTGCCGGTGTCGGCGGTATGAATCACTTTATGTTGCCTGTGGACAAAGGTAATTCGCGTGTCGGCGAATTGTCGGATGCCAACCGTTACGGCAACTATGCAATGGAAAATCTCGTCAACGCGCTTCTATCGAGGGGCGCCAAGCGTGAGCGTCTGGAGTTCAAGCTGTTTGGCGGCGGCCGCATTATGAGTTCGATGACCAACATCGGTTGGTACAATATCGGATTCGCTTTTGATTATGTATACACTGAGGGTTTCAAAGTCGTCTCCCAGGATATTGGCGATGTGTATCCGCGCAAGGTGCTGTATTACCCGTTGACCGGTCGAGTCAGAGTGCGTCGTCTGAATCCGATGCATAATCAGTCGCTGGCTGATCAAGAAAATCGCTATATTAACAATATTGGATCTAAGCCTGTTGAAGGTGATGTAGAACTGTTCTGAGGTTATTTGCTATGGATATGATGGAAACGTTTCGCCAAACTTATCTGGAAGAGAGTTTTGAAGGTTTGGATGTCATGGAGCGCGGGCTGCTGGATTTGCCGCCCGGCACGCCTGACAATGAGAAGATTAACGAAATTTTCCGTGCGGCGCACTCCATCAAAGGGGGAAGTGGTACCTTCGGTTTTATTGAAATCGCCGGCTTTACCCATGTTTTGGAAACCCTGTTGGATGAGATGCGTGACGGCCGCCGCGACGTGACCCAGCCGGCTATCCATGCGATGCTGGCGGCGGTTGACGTGTTGCGCGATATGCTCACCAAACTGCAAAACCACCAGCCGATTGATGAAGCGCGTGCCGCCCAGGTGCAGGGTGAGTTGGAACGTATTCTGGGGATGGGGGATGAGGCCGAGGCTCCGGCACAGGCAGCCGCCCAGGTCGCTCCCCAGGTTGGCGGCGGTACGTGGCAGATCAAAATCGTTCCTGAAAAGGAGTTGCTGCAAACCGGTAACGAGCCGTTGCGCATTTTCAGAGAACTTGAAACCTTGGGCGAGTTAACGGCCAAGGCGGATTTGTCAGCCCTGCCGGCGATTGAAACGTTTGAACCGGAAAATCTCTATATCAACTGGGAGCTGACACTTAGCGGTGATGATGTCAAAGAAGACGACATTAAAGAAGTATTTGAGTGGATTGATGGCGACGGCGCCGACATTACGATCCAGGCCCCCGAGCAATCCCAGCCTGAAGTCCAGGTTGTAGAACAGCCTGAGGCGGCGCCTAAGGTCGCTGCACCGCAGGTTGCTACGGTTACCCCGATTGCGGAAGCGCGAAAAGCCGCCGCACCTGCGGCCAAAGAAACTGCCGAAGTTAAGGCCGATGCCAAGGCCGCACCCAAACAGGAAGGTTCTATCCGTGTCGATCTGAGCAAGATCGACCAGATGGTGAACCTGGTCGGTGAACTGGTCATCACCCAGTCGATGTTGAGTCAGTTCGGCGAGCAGGCTGAGCAGGAACAGGGAAGCGGCAGTTCCGAGTGGATCGACAAACTCAAGGAGGGGCTGACGCATCTCGAGAGACATACCCGCGAGCTGCAGGAAAGCGTCATGAATATCCGTATGCTGCCGGTGAGTTTTGCTTTTAACCGTATGCCGCGTATCGTGCATGACGTCAGCCAGAAACTGGGCAAACAGATCGAGCTGGTTATGGAAGGTGAGGGCACCGAACTGGATAAGACCATGCTGGAACAGCTGACCGATCCGCTGGTGCACATTGTGCGCAACTCGATCGATCATGGTATCGAAAATCCTGATGTTCGTGTTGCGGCAGGTAAGCCTGAAAAAGGCACGGTGAAAATGGCCGCTTTCCATGAAGGCGGCAATATCCTGATTCAGATTACCGATGACGGTGCCGGCATCAACTATGCCAAAGTGGAAGCCAAAGCGATTGAAAAAGGCGTCATCGAACCGGATCACAATTTGTCGCGTGAGGAGATTATCGATCTGATTTTCCATCCGGGCTTCTCAACCGCCGATGTGGTCAGTGATATTTCCGGGCGTGGCGTGGGTATGGACGTGGTACGCCGTAATATCAAAGGGCTGGGCGGATCGGTCGAGGTCAAAACCAAGCAGGGTGAGGGAAGTGTTTTCACGATTCGCCTGCCATTGACGCTGGCGATCCTCGACGGACAGTTGTGTAAAGTCGGCAGCGAAACCTATGTTTTCCCGCTGGTTTCGATTATCGAGTCTATTCAGGTGGACAAAGCCCTGGTCAAAGGCATTGCCGGCCAGGCCGAACTTTACAAGTTGCGTGATACCTATATTCCGGTGATCCGCCTGCATCAGAAACTGGGCGTCAAAGATGCCTGTGAAGATTTGTCGGAAGGCTTGTTGGTGGTGGTTGAAGACGGCGGCAAGCGTGCCGGCATTTTTGTGGATGACCTGTTAGGGCAACAGCAAGTGGTGATTAAGAGCCTGGAAAGCAACTTCATGAAAATTGACGGCATTGCCGGTGCAACCATTCTGGGCGATGGCACGGTGTCGTTGATTCTGGATGTTAAAGAGGCGGTTTCCAGCCATAAAGGCGGCGTGCATCCACAAATGAATGTGGCTTAACAAAAGCCCTTTGCGGCCTGCATGACGGTATAAAAAAAATAGATTAATTGAGGAGTTTGGATGACAACGGAGTTTGCGGAAGGATTTGCTTTGGGGGCTGAAGAGGTTCAGCAGACCATTCTGGTTTTAAATTTATCGGTGGCTCAAATCGATCTTTCGATTACCGAAGGCGATCACTCCGTTAATACCTTAATCGACTCCTTTACGTTTATGTCGCAGCACATAGAGGAAATCCAGAACTCCAGCGCCAATATTTTGCAAGCGGTCGGTGATAATGCAGCGGTGCAGGAGCACAATGCATTGCTCACCAGTCATACCGCCGAATTGGCGGCCAAAATGCAGCAGGCGATCATTGCTTTCCAGTTTTATGACAAGCTGAGTCAACGCCTCAATCATGTCTCGCATGGTTTGTCCGGATTGGCGGAAATCGTCTCTCATGAGATGCGCGTCAAAAATCGCGAAGAGTGGGAGGCTTTCAAGCAAAGCGTGCGCAAGGGCACCACGATGCGTGAAGAGGAAGAGCTGTTTGAGCTGATTTTCGATCAGCATATTCCGACTGAAGAGGCGATTAACATCATGCGTCAGCGCATGCTGGAGAGGATGCATGAGGAAGAGCAAGCGGCAGACGACGAGATTGAACTGTTTTAATACTGTGTTGACGCCTGATTACTAAAACCCCTTTATGGGGTTTTTTTTATAGCTTTTTTCTGAGCGATTACTGTTTATTACTTACCGGGTGTTTATTAGGTCATAAAAATATTTGCTTTTCAAACTTTAAAAAAATTTATGACAATGGTTGCCGGACAGAAACAGAGCGTCACAACGCCGACATGAATCAGAGCGACTTTTGCTAAGGATTTTTTGCTAACAGTACGCAGAAAGAAGGATACAACATGAAACAGCTACACAAACTTTGGGCTTCGGCTCTTTTCGGACTGATCTTAAGCAGTACCTCGGCAGCGGCTTGGGCATCGAACCATATGCCTTTTATTTTGGGAAGCGTTGAATCTGCTGATCTGCAAAGTGTCGTTGCCAAAACGCAAAATGCCCTGCAAAACAACGGCTTTGAAGTGGTCGGCAGTTATGCGCCCAACGCGGATACGCAGGTGTTGGTGGTTACCAACAATGCCTTGAAAGCCTTGGCGGCGGCCTCCGAAAAGGGCGGGTTTGGCGCAATGGAGCGTGTTTCGATCGTCAATCGCAACGGTCAGGTGCAGGTTAGCTATACCAACCCGGTGTATATGTGGAACGCCTATCGCATGAAAGGCGATATTATGCCGGTGCAAAAAGCCATGCAGGCCGCACTCGGCGCAACCAAGGAGTTTGGTGCCGAGAAGGGCTTGAGTGCCGATGAGTTGCGCGAGTATCACTATAAAATGATGATGCCGTACTTTGACGATGAGGACGAATTGGCCGAATACGGTTCTTATGATGAAGCGGTCAAAAAGGTCGAGGCAGGACTGGCATCGGGCAAAGCAGGCGCCAAAAAGGTTTACCGTATTGATATCCCGGGTACCAAGATGAGCGTGTTTGGCGTTGCCTTGACGAACGGTGAGGCGGCCGACCAGTTTATCCAGTCGAAAATCGATGTGAATGTCGAAAGCCACGCCGCGCATTTTCCTTACGAGTTGCTGGTGGTGGACGATGAAGTTGTCGCCTTGAACGGTAAATTCCGTATTGCCTTGAACTGGCCAAGCCTGTCGATGATGGGGGACGGCAGTTTTATGAGTATCTCCAATGCGCCGGATGACATTATCAAGGCGTTGAAGGCGGTCGCCAAAAACCAGGCGGTCGAAAAGGAAAGCGGCCTTTATTAATAGCCTGCATTCACGCTTGCTGTGAATTTCACCTCCTGTTTAGCGCGGTTTTCCGCGCTTTTTTGCTTTTGGGCACTTGAAAAATAGCCGTATTATCCCCAGTTGTATAAGACCTTTTTAAGCCGTATACCCGGCCTGTTGAGAATTTTTAAGCCAACTATTTGTAACATCATTGGAGACGATTGATGAGTGTAGTAGAAACCCATGCGTTTCAGACGGAAGTCAACCAACTGTTAAAATTGATGATTCACGCCTTGTATTCCAACAAGGAGATCTTTTTGCGCGAGCTGATCTCCAACGCCTCCGACGCGTTGGACAAGTTGCGTTTTCAGGCGGTATCGGACGACAGCCTGCATGAAGGCGAGGACGAGCTGGCGATCAGCGTCTGGTTTGACAAGAACGCGCGTACTGTCACCATCCGCGACAACGGCATCGGCATGACGCGCGATGAGGTGATCGCCAATATCGGGACGATCGCCAACTCCGGCACCAAGAAGTTTCTGGAAAGTCTGACAGGCGATCAGGCCAAAGACTCCAACCTGATCGGTCAGTTCGGGGTCGGTTTCTATTCGTCGTTTATTGTGGCCGACGAAGTGGAGTTGATTACCCGCAAAGCCGGCACGCCGACCGCCGAGGGCACGCGCTGGGTTTCCAAGGGCGAAGGCGAGTACACGCTGGAAACCGTGGAAAAGCCGACCAAAGGCACCGAGATCGTGCTGCATCTTAAGGCCGATATGGACGAGTTCCTGGACAATTACCGTCTCAAAAACATCATTACGACCTATTCGGATCACATCAATTTCCCGATCAAAATGTTCAAAACCGAGTGGGACAATGACGCCAAAGAGCAGAAAACCACCGATGAACTGGAGCAGGTCAACAAAGCCACGGCGATCTGGACGCAGTCCAAGTCGGATCTGACGGACGAGGATTACACCAACTTCTACCAGACGTTGTCGCATGACTTTACCGAGCCGCTGGCGCACATCCACAACAAGGTCGAAGGCACGCTCGAATACACCTCTTTGCTGTATATCCCTAAAAAAGCGCCGTTTGACCTCTACGACCGTGAGCGCCGTTACGGTTTGAAGTTGTATGTGAAGCGCGTTTTCATTATGGATGACGCCGAACATCTGATGCCGGCCTATCTGCGTTTTGTGCGCGGGGTGATCGACTCGGCCGATCTGCCGCTGAACGTGTCGCGCGAAATCCTGCAAAGCAACAAGGTCGTCGATAAGATTCGCTCCGCTTCGGTAAAACGTGTCTTGGATCACCTGGCGAAACTTGCCAAGGACGAGGATCAAAGCGCCTACAACACCTTCTGGGAGCAATTCGGCCAGGTGATGAAAGAGGGGGTGATCGAAGATTACGCCAACAAGGAGAAGATTGCCGGCCTGTTGCGTTTTGCCAGCACGCACGATGATGCCGCCGAGCAGCGCATCTCCTTGCAGCAGTATATCGACCGCATGCCGGCCGATCAGGACAAGATCTACTATATCGTCGCCGATACCCATGCAGCGGCCAAAGGCAGCCCGCATCTGGAGATTTTCCGCAAGAAAGGCATCGAGGTGTTGTTGCTTTCCGACCGTATCGACGAGTGGTTGGTATCGCATCTGTTTGAGTTTGAAGGCAAGTCGCTGCAGTCGGTCACCTCGGCCGATCTGAAGCTTGACGAAGAGGCCGAAAAAACCCTCTCCGACGACGAGAAAAAGGCGCGTGAAGCCTTGACCGAGAAGGTCAAGAAAGCACTGGAAGAGCAGGTGTCGGACGTCAAGATTACCCACCGTCTGACCGACTCCCCGGCGTGTGTCGTCAGTGCGGCCGGCGATATGTCGGCGCACATGGCGCGTCTGATGGAGCAGATGGGGCAGAGCGTGCCCAAGCAGAAGCCGGTGCTGGAGCTGAATCCGGAGCATGCTCTGGTCAAGAAGCTGGATTCCGTCGAGGATGAAGCCAAGCTCAAAGAGTGGTCGTTGTTCCTGCTGGAGCAGGCGCAACTGGCCGAGGGCGATCAGCTTGAAGAGCCGGCCGCGTTCATCAAACGCATGAATGCGCTGTTGAGCGAAATGCTTTAATTGTCGCTGCGCTTTTAGCGATCCAGCCCCGTCCAATTCAGCCGGCCTGCTGAGTTTGACGGGGCTTTTTTGTATGCTGTTACCGAAATACGATAATTTCCGCACTGAAATTATGGATTGCGTTGGCGCTTTCTGTTATCTTTTGGTTTCCCTGCAAGTAAGTGGCAGTGCAGGGATTGGATGCCGCCGCCGTGTGGCAGCATGATACCGATTCATAATAACCGAACCGTTTTGATGACCCTTTCACACCTTCCCACCGATGTTAATGATGTTACGGAATTTTTGGCCGAGTTGAACGCACAGACCGTTCCCGTGATGTTGTTGTCTCTGGAAAACGCAGTGGTTGCAGAGCAGGTCTATTTCGTCAATCAGGCGTTTAGCGAGCAGTTCGGCCTGTGTTGCGAGACCTTGTGTCCCGACGCCGATCCTTGGCAGAACCTGTGGACAAACGCACCGCAAAACACACCGTTGCAGTTGGTATGCGGCGACAGCCAATCGCGTTGGTTTCTGTTGAGCAGCCGGGAGCTCATGCTGGATGGCGGGTTCTATCGCCTGTTGGCGTTTGACGTGCTCGATTCGATGGAGAAAATGCAGCGCAGTATAGCGCTGTTGACCGAGGCGCTGGCCGCATCACAGGCGCAGCTGGCGCTCAGCGAAAAGCGTCTGGACGACACCCAGCATTTGGCGAGGGTGGGAACGTGGGAGTTGGATTTGCGCACCATGCAGATCGAGTGGTCGGCCTCGCTGTATGAGATTTACCGCGAAGACCCCCAGCACTTCACCCCAAGTTATGAAAACTTCTTGGCACATGCCGCACCCGACGAGATTCCGGCGATTAAGGCCAAGCTGCAAGAGGCTATCCGCACCGGCAAACCGCAGCGCATGACGCATACCCATATCCGTTCCGACGGCAGCACCGCCATTGTCGAAGTCAGCGGCCATGTTATTTACGATGCCGCCGGTCAGCCGGTGAAAATGGTCGGCTCTTCGATGGATGTGACCCATCTGGTGGAGTTAAAACAGCGCAACGAGGAGTTGGCCATCCTGCTGGAAAAATCCCATCAGGAAGTCTATATCTTCGATTACAACACGCTCAATTATCTGTACGCCAACCAGAGCGCGCTCGACAACCTCGGGTACTCTCTGGAGGAGCTGAAACAGCTGACCGTCTACGATACCAATCCGTTTTTGACACCGGACATCGTGACTCACCTCAAATCGTTGGAGTCGACCCAGCAAACGGTGAGCAATGTCAGTGTGCATCAGCGCAAGGACGGCTCCACTTATCCGGTTAAAGCCAGTTTGCAGCATGTCCGTTTTCAGGGGCATGATGCCGTTGTACTGTTCGATACCGACATCACCGAACTGAAACGTACCGAAACCGAGTTGTTGCATCAGAACCAGTTGTTGGAGAACATCCTGAGCAGCGTACCGGTGCGTATCTTCTGGAAAGATTATCTGGGGCGTTATCTCGGCGCCAACGAACTGTTTTTGCAGGACGCCGGCATAACCGATCGGGCCGAGCTGATCGGCAAAACCGACTACGATATGCCTTGGGGCGAGACCGAGGGCGATCACTACTATTATGGCGATATGAAAATTGTGCATAGCGCCGAAACCCGTCTGCACAACGAAGACGTCAGCATGGATGACGAGGGCAACATGCGTGTCTGGCTGACCTCGCGCGTGCCGCTGAAAGACGGTGATGGCAATACCATCGGCATGTTGGGTTCCTACGAGGACATCACCTCGATTCGCGAGATGGAACACAAGCTCAAGGAACAGGCCGAAATTCTGCACCATCAGGCGCATCACGATGCGCTGACGCAGTTGCCCAACCGCGTTCTGCTGCAGGATCGCATCGAACACGCGATTGAACAGGCCAGGTTGAAAAACACCCAGTTTGCGCTGTTTTTTGTGGATTTGGACCAGTTCAAGAAAATCAATGATTCCCTGGGACACGACGTCGGCGATCAGGTATTGCAGCAGGTGGCCAACAATCTCAAGGCCATTACCACAGAGGGGGATACGCTGGCCCGTCTCGGCGGCGACGAATTTACCATTGTTCAGGAGTCGTTAAAGCATCCGCACGAAGCCACCGATCTGGCGCAAAAGATTATTGAGGCGACCCGTCAGCCGATCAAGGTCGGGGAGCATGTGTTTTTCCTGTCGGGCAGCGTCGGTATCAGCCTTTATCCCAAAGACGCCAACACCTACGAAGCCTTGCTCAAATGCGCCGATGCGGCCATGTACCGCGCCAAGGACGAAGGGCGCAATAACTTCCAGTTCTACACCGACGACATGACCCTGATGGCGTTTGAACATATCGCCATGCAGACCAGTCTGCGTCTGGCGATATCGCATCAGGAATTTGTGGTGTACTACCAGCCGCAGGTGGATGCCAAGCAGGACAAACTGGTGGGACTGGAGGCTCTGGTGCGCTGGCAGCATCCGCAAATGGGCATCGTTTCGCCGGCCAAATTCATTCCTATTGCCGAGGAGATCGGCCTGATTGTGGAGCTCGACCGGCTGGTCATGCAGCAGGCGATGCGTCAGCTGTATCAATGGCGCGGCGAGGGTTTGTTCGACGGCATCCTGTCGCTCAATCTGGCGGTCAAGCAGTTGCAGCAGACCGATTTCATCGATCATTTGCAGGCGCTGTTGCAAGCCACCGGCTGCGATCCGCACTGGCTGGAGTTCGAGATCACCGAAAGCGACATTATGAAAAATCTCGACGAGATGACCGCCAAGCTGCAACAGATACGCGATCTGGGGATTCGTGTGGCCGTCGACGATTTCGGCACCGGTTACTCGTCGCTGGCCTATCTGAAACGCTTGCCGGTCAGCAAGCTTAAAATCGACCAGTCGTTTGTGCGCGATCTGCCGCACGACGACGAAGATGCAGTCATTACCAAAACCATTATTGCCATGGCGGAGAATCTCGGCCTGCGCGTCATTGCCGAAGGGGTGGAAACGCCCGAGCAGCGCGCCTTTCTGGTGGAAAATCACTGCGAGCAGCTGCAAGGCTATCTGTACAGTCCGCCGCTGTCGGCGGAGCATATGGGGCGTTACCTGCGGAATCTGCTGTAAGTTGCTGTGACCTGTTACTGAAAGCCGGCACAAGGTGTACGCTATGTGCCGGTTTTTTATTGTCCCTTCATTGTCGTGTTCTAACTCGAAAACAGTGGCGTTTTGTGGCACAATAGCGCCCATTTTAAAATCGTAAAATTCCAGACTTATCAAACAGGTAAGTCAGTGGGATAAATGCTAACAGTGTAGGGTAAGACATTGATTTCAACCGCTAATATCACCATGCAGTTTGGTGAAAAACCGCTTTTCGAAGACATTTCCGTCAAGTTCGGCGACGGCAACCGTTACGGCCTGATCGGCGCCAACGGCTGCGGCAAATCCACCTTTATGAAAATTCTGGGCGGCGATCTGGAACCGACCTCGGGCACGGTGATGCTCGATCCCAATGACCGTCTGGGTAAACTGAAACAGGATCAGTTTGCCTATGAGCAGTACACCGTCGTGGATACCGTGATCATGGGCCAGCCGGAGTTGTGGGAGGTCAAGCGCGAGCGTGACCGCATCTATTCTCTGCCGGAAATGTCCGAAGAGGACGGCATGAAAGTCGCCGATCTGGAAGTCAAATTCGGTGAAATGGACGGCTACACCGCCGAATCGCGTGCCGGCGAACTCTTGATTGGCGTGGGGATTCCGGTCGAGCAGCATTACGGCTTGATGAGTGAAGTCGCCCCCGGTTGGAAACTGCGTGTGCTGCTGGCGCAGGCGCTGTTTGCCGATCCGGACATTCTGTTGCTCGACGAGCCGACTAACAACCTGGATATCGACACCATCCGCTGGTTGGAGAACGTGCTTAACGAGCGTAAGAGTACGATGATCATCATCTCCCACGACCGTCACTTTTTGAACAGCGTCTGTACCCACATGGCCGACCTGGATTACGGTCAGCTGCGCCTCTATCCAGGCAACTACGACGAATACATGATGGCCGCGACCCAGGCGCGTGAGCGTCTGTTGGCCGACAACGCCAAAAAGCAGGCGCAGATCAACGAGCTGAAAACCTTCGTGAGCCGTTTCTCCGCCAACGCTTCCAAAGCCAAACAGGCCACCTCGCGCGCCAAGTTGATCGACAAGATCCAGCTTGAAGAGGTCAAACCTTCGAGCCGCGTGAACCCGTTCATCCGTTTTGAACAGGAGAGAAAACTGTTCCGTCTGGCGCTGGAAATAGAGCATCTGAGCAAAACCTACCATGATGCCGACAACGGCGACAATCCGGTCATCAAAGACTTCAGCATGATGCTGGAGGTGGAAGAGAAGCTGGCGGTCATCGGCGGCAACGGTATCGGTAAAACCACCTTCCTTAAATGTCTGGTGGGCGACACCGAGTTGACCTCCGGTGTGGTCAAGTGGTCGGAAAACGTCAAAATCGGTTATTACGCGCAGGATCACGCCGCCGATTTCGAAGAGGATTTAAGTCTGCTCGACTGGATGACGCAGTGGAAAGCGCCCTCCGACGACGAGCAGGCGGTGCGTGCCGTCTTGGGCCGCCTGTTGTTCTCGCAGAAAGAGATCGGCAAATCGGTCAAGGTGCTCTCCGGGGGCGAGCAGGGGCGTATGCTGTTCGGCAAATTGATGTTGCAGAAACCCAACGTGCTGATTATGGACGAACCCACCAACCACCTGGATATGGAATCGATCGAATCCTTGAACCAGGCGCTGGAAGACTATCCCGGTACGGTGATTTTCGTGTCGCACGACCGTGAATTCGTCTCCTCCCTGGCGACGCGCGTGTTGGTGATGAGCGAGAAGGGCATCGAAGACTGGCGCGGCGACTACGAGTCCTATCTGGCGACACTCGACAACTAAGACAACTAAGTCAGTCAGGCTTGTTGCCGAGCGTTTCAAGCCCGTTCCTCTTCGAGGAGCGGGCTTTTTTATTAGGTCAAGTTTTTGCGCTTTGGGCGGTTTTCAGCTTTAATTCAGGCTGGACGTTTAAGATGGAGTGTCTTGAAGAGACGTTGACTATGAAAATTTTATTGGCGGAAGATGAAACTCTGTTGGTGGAGACCTTGAGCCGGCAGCTCACGCAGCACGGTTTTGTGGTGGACTGCGCACTTGATGGCGAGGAGGCGGCCTATCTGCTGGAGGAGCATCCCTATGATCTGCTGATTCTGGATCTGGGCTTGCCTAAAATACCCGGCCTGTCCATTTTAAAAAACCTGCGCGAGGCCCAAAATGCCACGCCGGTACTGATACTCACCGCGCGTAATGCGTGGCAGGAGAGGGTGGAAGGGCTCAAGGCCGGCGCGGATGATTATGTGGGTAAGCCGTTCCATTTTGAAGAGTTGCTGGTGCGCATTCAGAATCTGCTGCGCCGCTCGCAGGGGGAGGTGGGCGTAAATCACGAAATTGAGGATGGCGGGTTGCGTTTGAATCTGCAAACCCAGCGTTTGCAGACCCCCGATGGGCAGATGCATGATCTAACCCATACCGAATTCCGGCTGCTGCGGCTGCTGATGAGCCAGCCGGATAAATTGCACGCCAAATCGGAGATTATGGCGAAAATCGTCGACCAGCATTATGACCGCGACAGCAATGTGCTGGAGGTGTATATCCGCCGCCTGCGCAAATTGATCGGCAAAGAGCGAATCCAGACCCAGCGCGGCCAGGGCTACCGCTATCTATCGGTAAAGTGAGGCGATCATGCAATCCTTGCAAAAACAACTGACTTACGGCTTGACGCTGAGTTTGGCGGCCATTTTTGTGGTGTTCTGGTGGGTGACCACCTATACCATTCACCAGCTGACCGAGCGTTATATTGTGACCCGTCTGGAGCATGATGCCGAAACCCTTATCAAGCACCTTTCGCTGGAAAACGGCCGCTGGCAGATGGGCGAAAATGCCGCCGAAGTGATTTACCAGCGTCCACTGTCGGGGCACTACTATCTGGTCAAGTCCGACAACCCGCTGATCGCCTCCTTGTCGTCTCCCTCCATGGGGGATTTCCCGCTCTACAGCCCCATCAATTCACCAGCCGGTTCGTATGAAACCCGCGCGCCCGGCGATACCGAGGCGCTGGTTCTGCATACCCGCTTTAACGTTCACGGCTATGAAGGTCATTTGTTTGTGGCCGAGGACCATACGCCGATCCGACAGGCGCTGCGCTGGTTTGACGGCATCTTTGCGCTGTTTTCGCTGTTGGGATTGATACTGTTGTTGTGGAGTCAGCGCAAGATTCTGCAGCGCGGGTTTGATACGTTGCAGCCGGTAAGGGCGGCGCTCGGCGAGGTGCAGCAAGGCAAAGAGGTGAGCATTCATACCGAGGTGCCGGCGGAAATCATGCCGCTGGTGGAAACGCTCAATCAGGCCTTGTCGCAGTTGCACGCCCGTCTGGCGCGTTCACGCCAGGCCACCGGCAATCTGGCGCATGCGTTAAAGTCGCCGCTGAATCTGATCTATCAATTGCTTGACGATACGCGCCTGCAGGCGCATCCCGAATTGCAGCAGCGTTTGCAAGAGCAGGCAAAACGCGTGCTGGATTTGATTGAGCGCGAATTGGGCCTGGCGCGCACCGCCGGCAGCGGCATGGTTTTGAATGCTTTCCGCTTTCCGGACGATTTGGATGATCTGCTGCAAACCCTGCAATCGCTCTATCGCGATAAATCCCTGCGCTTCGAGTGCCATGTGGCCTTGCAGGAAGCCACGCCGTTTGACCGCGAAGATATGTTCGAGCTGCTCGGCAATCTGCTCGACAATGCCGCCAAATGGAGCCGTACGCATATCCGCATCGTCGTCAAACAGGCGCTTTTTAACCAGCAGCCCTGCCTGTTGATGCAGATTGAAGACGACGGCAGCGGCGTGTCGGCAGCGGATGTTCTGGCCATGCAGCAGCGCGGCGCGCGTCTCGATGAATCCCAGCCTGGCCACGGTTTGGGATTGTCGATTGTGGCTCAGGTGGTGGCAGCCTACGGCGGCGAAGTCAAATACGGTTCCGGCGAACGCTGGCTGCCGCATGAGGCGGCGCTGAGCGGGCTGCAGGTCACGGTGCGTCTGCCACTTTAAAACGTTTCGTCTTCTTATTTATAAGCACATTTCAGCTTCATTTCAGCTTGCTTTTGTAGAGTAAACGGGAATGAATCAAAATTCCCTTAATGGAGTGTGCTATGCCAACAGCGTTGCTGTGTTTTCAAACCGTCATTCACGGTTTTCTTAAATCTCCGTTCCAAACCAATCGTCCACTGGTGCTGGCGTTGAGTTGCTTGCTGGCAACCAACGTCCATGCCGGTTCACCGTCTCCCGAATCGCTGCAAAGTGTGTGGCAGGCCGTGATGGCCAAGCAGCCCGACAAACAGGCGTTGCCGCAGTTCGATGCCTTGTCGAGCCGATACCTCCAGGCAGGCGACAGCTGGTTCGCCAACGGCGTGAATCTGACGGTGCGCCACGAAAACGATGCGCTGACCGACAATACCGGCTTTAAGAGTTGGGAAAGCGGCGTCGATTTTGATCTGTCGCTGAACCAACGGCAGTCTTATCAACAGCTTGGCGAAAGCTATCAGCAACACGGCGAACGTTATGCCAAATTGCTGCAATGGCAGGCGGCGGCACTGACGCGCCAGCTGGTGTGGGAACTCAAGCGGGCCGAGGTGCAATGGCAGCGCTTGCAGCAGAATCAGGGGCTGATTGCGGCTTTGGCCGACAAAGTGAGTGCATCGGCCGACAGCGGCGAGGTGCCGAAAATGGATGCGGTGCTGGTGCAAAAAGAGCGGCTTTCGGCCGAAAAACAGACCTTGGCCGCCTATAACGTCTATCAGCAACGACTGGCCGCCTATCAGTATTGGAGCGGTTTCGATTCCCTGCCGTTGCAAATCGAAGAGAGCGTTCCCGCGCAAAACGGCGATTTGAATGCGTTGTTGGCGCAGCATCCGCAATGGCAGTGGGCCGAGCAGCAGTTGCAGCAGGCCGAGGCTCAACAGCAGGTCACCTTGGTTCAGGCGCAAACTAAACCCAATGTGTTTGTCGGCGCCAAATCGGAAGAGGATGACGCCACTGCGGCACGCACCAGCCTGATTGTGCAGATGCGTCTGCCGCTCGGCAAATCGGCGAGCTATCAGACCACGCAGCAAGAGCAGCAACAGGCGGTCAGCGCGCAGCAAATCGCCCTGCAGAAAACCCGGCAGCAACTGCACAGCGAGGTAATGCTGGCGCAACAGGCGTTGCAACAGGAGCAGGCACTTCTGACGGTTTCCCGCCAGCAGCGCGAGGTGAGTGCGGAGGCCTTGAGCATGGCGGAACAGGCCTATTCCCTTGGAGAAACCCCTATCCAGACGCTGTTGCAGGTGCAGTCGCAGATGTTGCAGGCCCTGCTGGATGAAGACCTGCAGGTTGTTGCCGTGGGTCAGGCCAAGGCCCGTCTGCGCCAGGCATTAGGACTGGGATTGGAATGGGTTGTGAGCGCTTCTTGAGAGCACGTATTTAAAATTCAACAGGCCGGCTAAACACGCTGCATAAGGCAGTGACCGAGTCGGCCGATTGTAAAACAGCTTAGGACATAACTATGCAAAACCGACATCTTATCCATCAGATTTCCAACCGTATCCAACGCCCGTTGTGGGGGATGGCTCTGGCGCTTCCGCTGCTTGGCGGTTTGATGTGGAGCCACGCGGCCCTCAGCGCACAGCCGGGGCTGCAACTGTCGCCCTCCCAGCAACTGTCGATGGGCATGGCGTTTACCGGTCTCAAACCGGCGGACAGCGCGACCTCCTATGGTTATCCGGCGCTGTTGTCGCTGCCGGCACCGCACATCCAATTATTGGCCACACCGGTCGACGGACTGGTGACGCGTATTCTCAAAGTCCACGGTGCGGTCAAAGCCGGTGAGGCGATTGTGGAGTTGCAGAGCGCCGAACTGCTGAAATTGCAGAAAGCCTATCTGGCGACTTTGAGCGAACTGGCGGTGGCCGAAGCCGAAGTCAGCCGTGCGCGCAAGCTGATTCAAGCCGGCAGCGTGTCGCAGAAGCAGCTGCAGTCGTCCGAGTCGCAAGTGACCCGACTCAAGCAGCAGGCACAGCAGCAGTCCCAGGATTTGTTGCTGATGGGGATGGCGGAGGAGGCGGTGAACCGCCTGAAAAGCAGTAATCAGTTGCAGTCGCCCACCATTGCCATCCGTGCGCCGGCTGACGGTGAACTGTTTGAATTAAGTCTGAGTGCCGGCACGCGCCTGCAGGCCGGTGAAGCGGTCGCCAAATTTGCCGAACTGGATAAGCTGGTCGCCGGTGTCAACGTGCCGATCGAGGTCGCCAGAACACTGCATGTCGGGCAAAAAGCGCAACTTTTGCACGAAGGGATCGACGGCGAGATCGCTTATGTCAGCCATCAGGCCGATCCGTTGACGCAACAGGTGGAGGTGCATTGCCTGTTCCCCAATCCGCAGTGGCAGCTGACGGTGGGCGCGCTGGTGGAGGTGAGTTTTGTTAAAGACATGGCCACAGGTCGCCATTTCACCGTGCCGTTAAGTGCGGTCACCAAGGTTGATGGACAGAACACGCTGTTTATGCGTTCGCCGCGCGATGCCAGCCGGATCAGCCCGTTGGCGGTAGAGACACTGGAGCAGCCCGGGCAAACCGCCGTGGTGAGTTTTAAGGATGACGCCCCTGAGGATATTGCCCATTGGAGCGTGTTGACGCTTGGCACCGCGGCGATGTTGTCGGTGATGGCGGCGCAAACCGAATCGGGAGAGTGAGTCTCATGTTGTCACGTTTTATGAGTTTTTTCCTCGCACAGCGCATGATGGCGCTGTTGCTGGCGGTGGGGTTGATTGGTGCCGGCTGGATGGCGTTTCAGAAAACGCCGATCGACGCCTTTCCGGATGTGTCGCCGACACAGGTCAAAATCATTATGAAAGCGCCGGGCATGACGCCGTCGGAAGTCGAATCGCGCATTATCGTGCCGATCGAGATGGAGTTGTTGGGCGTACCCAATCAGCAGATGCTGCGCTCCATGGGCAAATACGGTATTGCCGATATCACCATCGATTTTGTCGAAGGCACTGATATCTATTGGGCGCGCCAGCAGATTGCCGAGCGTTTGGCGGGGGTGAGTTTGCCGGAAGGCATCTCCGGCGGGATTGCGCCGATGACGACACCGCTGGGCGACATTTTCATGTTCACCATTGAAGGCGACACCCTCAACAATATGGAAAAACGCGACCTGCTGGATTGGGTGATTCGTCCGGCGTTGCGTGCCGTGCCCGGCGTGGCCGATGTGAATGCGCTGGGCGGCGAGGCGCGGGTGTTTGCCGTGGTACCGGACAGCCTCAAAATGGCGGCGATGCAGATCCCGTTTGACGCTTTGGAAACGGCGCTACTCGACAATAACCGCAATGACGGCGCCGGACGGCTGACGCAGGGCGAAGAGGCGTTGCTGGTGCGCAGTATCGGTAATCTGAATTCGCTGGAGGATATCGGCGCCATCGTGGTGGCGACACGCGGCGAGCAGGTGATTCGCGTGCGCGACCTTGCCAAGGTACGCATTGAGTCGCTGACGCGTTACGGCGCGGTCACGCAAAACGGCAAGGCCGAAGCGGTCGAAGGCTTGGTCATCGGTCTGCGCGGCGCCAATACCAGCGATGTCATCAAAGCGGTGCGTGCGCAGCTGGAAGCCTTGAAACCGGCACTGCCGCAAGGCATCAGTGTGGATATTTTCTATGATCGCGGCCATCTGATCGACAAAGCGATCCATACTGTTTCCAAGGCGTTGGTGGAAGCGGTGGTGCTGGTGATTCTGCTGCTGTTGCTGTTTTTGGGGAATGTGCGTGCCGCGGTCACCGTGGCGCTGGTGTTGCCATTGGCGGCGTTGATGACCTTTATTTTCATGAACTGGTTCGGGCTGTCGGCCAACCTGATGTCGCTCGGCGGTTTGGCGATTGCCATCGGGATGCTGGTGGATGCGGCCGTGGTGGTGGTCGAAAACATCGTCACCCATCAGGCCAAGGAGGCGCATCTGCATCATGGCCGTTTGCCTAAACTGCATATTATTTTCCGCGCGTTGCAGGAAGTGGCGGTGCCGGTGATTTCGGGTATCGGCATTATTATGATCGTGTTCCTGCCGTTGCTGACGTTACAGGGGTTGGAGGGCAAACTGTTTGTGCCGGTGGCCCTGACAATCGTGTTTGCGTTGGGCAGTGCCTTGCTGCTGTCGCTGACGATTATTCCGGTCATTGCCTCGTTTATTCTCGGCAAGCCGTCGCATGATTTGCCGTGGCTGATGCGCAAGGTTTCGCAAGGCTACCGTCCGTTGTTAATCTGGGCGCTGGCACATGACAAAATCGTGTTGGCAGCCGCGGTTGCGGCGTTGGCGCTGGCCGGCGTGCTCTATACGCAGGTGGGTAAGACCTTTATGCCGCAAATGGACGAGGGCGACCTGATTGTGCAGATCGAGAAAGTGCCGTCGGTGTCGTTGGAAGCCTCGCGTGATCTGGACATGAAAATTCAGCAGGCGCTGTTGCAGCAGGTTCCCGAGGTGGAGCGCATTGTGGCGCGTCTGGGGTCGGACGAAATCGGTCTGGACCCGATGAGTTTGAACGATACCGACAGCTTTCTGGTGCTCAAGCCCAAGGAAACCTGGCGTATGCAGACGAAAGACGAGTTGATCGAGGAGATTCGTCAGGTATTGGAAAGCCAGTTTCCGGGCATCAACTACGCCTTTACCCAACCGATTCAGATGCGTGTCGATGAGATGTTGACCGGTGCGCGCGGCGATGTGGCCATCAAGATTTTCGGTGATGACGCTGCTGAACTTAGTGCGTTGGCCGAGCAAATGGCGGCGCTGGTGGAAACTATCGACGGTGCGGAAGACGTGTTCACCTCGCAGAACGACGGCATGAAATATCTGCAGTTGAAAGTCGATGCGCTCAAAGCCGGTCGCTTGGGCTTGTCGGTGAACGAGTTGGAAGCGCGCCTGCGTGCTTATCTGGAAGGCATGCGATTGGGCGTTATCTATCAGGGTAACCGTCAGGTGCCGTTGCTGATTCGTGCCGACGCAGCACAGCGTGCCTCGCAAATGGCGTTTCTAAACCAGCCGATTGTGTTGGAAAACGGCCAGAGCGTGATGCTCAATCAGGTTGTTGAGGTGCAGGAAGTGGACGGGCCGGTGGCGGTCAAGCGCGAACTCGGCAAACGCTTCTCGGTGGTGGTCGCCAATGTCAGCGGGCGCGATCTGGTGAGTTTTGTGGAAGAGGCCAAAGCCAAGGCGGCGCAGCTGCCGACGCCGGCGGGTTACTACTTTGTGTGGGGCGGGGAGTTCGAGAACCAGCAGCGCGCCGCCGAACGCCTGAGCATTGTGGTGCCGGTGGCGCTGGTGCTGATTTTTATGATTCTGTTCTCCACCTTCCGCTCGGCCGGACAGGCGGCGATGGTGCTCTCCAATATTCCGTTTGCCTTGATCGGCGGAGTGGTGGCGCTGTGGTTGACCGGCGAGTACCTGTCGGTGCCGGCCTCGGTTGGCTTTATTGCGCTGCTGGGGATTGCGGTCTTGAACGGCGTGGTGATGATGAGTTATTTCAACCAACTGTTGGCGCAGGGCATGGCGATTCAGGAGGTGGTGATTGAAGGCGCCATGCGCCGCTTGCGTCCGGTGTTGATGACGGCAAGCATCGCGGCTTTGGGTTTGATTCCGTTGGTGTTCGCCAGCGGGCCAGGTTCGGAAATCCAGCGTCCGTTGGCGATCGTGGTGATTGGCGGTCTGATCTCTTCAACCTTATTGACACTGCTGATTCTGCCGATTATCTACCGTCTGTTCGGCGCGCGCGCCTTGGGGCTGACACAACAGGAGGGTAAAACCGTATGACAACGCAGACTTTCGATTTCAGTCACCCATTGGAGCGCACCACGGACACGGCGGTGGTGCTGCACCTGATTCTGCCGGTCGCGCAGGTCAACGAGGTGGTGGATTGCCTGCTGGCTGAAAACCCGCCGCTGTTCTTCTCGGTGATTGACGTGCAGGGCTATGGCCAGCCGCAGGAAAGGCTGACGCTGCGCGAACAGGTGGCGGGTTATCAGCATAAGGTGATGGTGCAGATCGAGTGTGATCTGGCGCTGGTCAACCAGATTCTGTCGAGCTTGAAAGCCGAATTGCCGACCGCCACCATCAGTTACCGCGTATTGCCGCTCATCGCCCACGGGCAACTTTAATCGACTTTAAAAAACGCAATATATAGGCCGGGTTAAAAGCCAAAAGCGATTTGAACCACAGAGACACAGAGGCACGGAGTTTTTTGAGTCATTACGCTTAAACTCTAAATTCTTCATAGCTCTGTGTCTCTGTGACTCTGTGGTAGATAACCACCCCGGCCTGTTGAGTTTTTTGCAGGCTTTTTGGCCGAATTCTTTTACACTGTGTGGAGTATGCCAAGTGAGGTGAAAGATGCAGATTTTGATGATGCAATTCGAGCCGGTGTGGGAAGACTGCGAGGCGAGCCTGCAGCGTTTGGAAGTGGAACTGCAACAGGCGATGCTGGCCAATCCGGAGACGCGGGTGGTGGTGTTGCCGGAGCTGTTTGCCAGCGGCTTTTCAATGCAGACCGGGCGCATTGCGCAATCCAGACAGGGCACCGTCTATGCCGCTTTGCAGCAATGGAGCGAGCGCTACGGCATTTACTTGATTGCGGGCGTCGCGTTACAAGGTAACGGACCCAAAGCCAGTAACTGCGCTTTGGTGTTTGACTCGAAAGGTCGGGAACTGGCCTCCTACCGCAAGAACCGCACGTTCAATGTTGCCGGTGAGGGCGAGCACTATGAAGCCGGACAGCAGAGCGTGCTGTTCGAGATCGACGGCGTGAGCTGTAGTGTGTTTATCTGTTATGACTTGCGTTTTCCGGAGCTGTTCCGTCAGGTAGTGCCAGATGCCGAACTGGTCTTTGTGATTGCCAACTGGCCGGCAAGCCGTCAGCTGCATTGGGAAACGCTGCTGCGCGCCCGGGCGATTGAAAACCAGTGTTATGTGGTGGGCGTCAACCGCATCGGCACGGACGGCAACGGTTTGCGCTATGCGGGCGGTTCCATGCTTATCGATCCGTGGGGGGAGACAGTGGCCTATGCGGATGCCACGCAACGCTGGCAATCCGCCGAAATCGACCCCGCCCGCGTGCAGGCTATCCGCACGCAGTTTCCCTTTCTCGGCGATCGCCGTTAAGCACGTGTGCGGCGCGCTAACCAGGTCAGTCGCAAGCGTTTTTCCAGTTCAAGCAGTACAAACAGCATTATGCCGCTAGTGAGCACCCAGCCGAGCTCGCTCCAACCCAGCGCGCGGGTTTGAAACAGGCTTTGCATAGCGGGGAAATAGGTGATGAGCAGCTGCGCGCTCAGCACCAGTCCAATCGCCGTCCATACCGCGGGCGTGCCGCGCACATCCTGTAATGTCAGGCTGGGTTTGTCCATATTGCGGATAAACAGCAGATGAAAAATTTCCATGACCACCAGCGTGTTGACGGCGATGGTGCGTGCCTCCTCAAGTGCGCGGCCTTCGGCGATGGCGTAGCTGTAAAGTCCGAAAACGCCGACGATAAACAATCCGCTGACCAGCACGATATGCCATACCAAGGAGCGGTCCAGCAAGGGCTGGTTGCGTGCCCGCGGCGGATGTTTCATGGTCTGGTTGTCGGTGGGTTCAAAGGCCAGCGCGATGCCGAGCGTGATGGCGGTCACCAGATTGATCCAGAGGATTTGAATGGCGGTGACCGGCAGCGTCAGGCCGACCAGAATGGCGAGGGTAATGACCGCCGCTTCGCCGGTGCTGGTCGGCAACGTCCAGCTGATGACTTTTTTGATATTGGCGTAGGCGGTGCGTCCTTCGCGCACGGCGGCGGCGATGGTAGCGAAGTTGTCGTCGGCCAATACCAGTTCGGAGGCTTCCTTGGCGGCTTCGCTGCCTTTTTTGCCCATGGCGATGCCGGCGTCGGCGCGTTTCAATGCCGGGGCGTCGTTGACGCCGTCGCCGGTCATCGCCACGATCAGACCGTGTGCCTGCAAGGCCTCGACCAGCCGCAGTTTGTGCTCCGGGCTGGTGCGTGCAAAGACATCGGTTTCCAGCACTTTGGCACGTAAGGCGTCGTCGTCGAGCTGGTCGATTTCGACACCGGTCAGCATTGCCTGCGGGTGCTGCAAACCGATCTGTTTGGCGATGGCGCTGGCGGTCAGGGCATGGTCGCCGGTAATCATTTTGATGCGGATACCGGCCTGGCGACACTCCGCCACCGCGGCAATCGATTCGGGACGCGGCGGGTCGATCAGGCCGACCAATCCGAGCATCACCAGGCCGTTATCGAGATCGGCCCGTTCCATCACCGTGTGTTCGGGGGGAACGGTCTTGACGGCTATCGCCAGCAGGCGCTGACCTTGCGCCGCCATCCATTCCGCTTTGTTATGCCAGAAATCGCGTTCGATTGGCGCGCTGCCGCCGTCGGACTGACGTTGGAATTCGCACAGTTGCAGAATTTTTTCGGGCGCGCCCTTAACGACAATCAGAGCATGGTTTTCGTGGTCGTGATGCAGCGTGGCCATGAATTTGTGGGCGGCATCAAACGGTATCAGGTCGGTGCGTGACCAGTGGTGGCGACTATCCTGAATGGAGACGCCGCATTTTTCGGCAAAGGCGAGCAGCGCGCCCTCCATCGGGTCGCCGTGAACCTGCCAGGTTTCGTTGAGGTTGCTTAATTCGGCGTCATTGCACAGCACCACGGCGTTGCCGACTTCCATTAACAGCGCCTGCTGTTGCGAGGTGGTAGTTGTGTTGGTGCCGTTTTGAGTGATGGCACCGACCGGCGCGTAGCCGTTGCTTTCCACCTCAAAAGCGCCGTCCGTGTTCAAAAAGTGGTCGACACTCATTTCATTGCGCGTGAGGGTGCCGGTTTTATCGGTGCAGATCACCGACACCGCGCCGATGGTTTCGATGGCCGGCAGGCGGCGCACAATCGCCTGACGCTTGGCCATGGCTTTGACGCCGACGGCGAGGGTGATGGTGAGCACCGCCGGCAAGCCTTCGGGAATGGCGGCGACCGAAAGGCCGACCACGGCCAGGAACAGTTCGGTGACATCCTGTTGATAGACCAGAATGCCATAACCGAAAATGAAGAGCGCCGCGCCGAGAATCACCCAGGTCAGCCATTTGGCGAAGTGGTCCGTCTGTTCGATCAGCGGCGTGGTTAGAGTGCTGACCTCCGAGAGCATGCCGCTGATACGGCCGATTTCAGTGCCCGCCGCGGTCGCGACCACCACGCCCTTGCCTTGTCCGTTGGTGACGGTGGTGCCGCTGAACGCCATGCAGGTGCGGTCGCCCAGCGCGGCGTCGGCATTGACCGTTTGCGTCTGTTTTTCGGCGGCAACGGATTCGCCGGTCAAAATGGCTTCCTGAATCTGCAGGCCGTGGCTTGCCAGCAGGCGCAGGTCGGCGGGTACTTTGTCGCCGGCTTCGAGCAGGACGATGTCGCCGGGCACGAGTTGCTCGCCCGGCAGGCTCAGGCGTTTGCCGTCGCGAATCACCGCTGCCTGCGGCGCGAGCAGATCACGGATCGCCTCCATCGCCTGTTCGGCCTTGCCTTCCTGAATCACGCCGATGACCGCATTGATGAGCACCACCGCGAGGATGACGGCGGTATCCGCCAGATGCCCGAGCAGCAGGGTGATGCTGGCAGAGCCTAGCAATACATAAATCAGGATGTTATGGAATTGCAGCAGAAAGCGTTTGAACAGGCTGGGTTTAGGCGGGGCTGGCAGGCGGTTGGGGCCATAGGTTTGCAGCCGCGTTTCGGCTTCTGTTGAGGACAAACCGCTTTCGCTGCTGGCCAGTTGTGTGAGCACGTCATGGTGGTCCAGCTGATGCCAGGGTTGTGTTGTCATGTCGGTGTGATTCATCTGCAGACCTTATAAAAGTGCGTCAACAATTGCATAGGCATTGAGTAAGATAGTAACGTTTGTAACAGGTAGAAGCAAAACAAGTATGTGATTTATGGGGAGTGTCTGTGATGCCGGAAAATAGAGAAGAAGCTCTTTCTGAAAGCGTGAATGTCTTTACCTATGGTTCGTTGATGTATGCGCCGGTATGGTCGCAGATTGTGTCCGGCCGTTATGCATCGGTGGATGGAATTGTCAGTGGTTACCGGCGGTTTGCCGTGTTGGGTGAGGATTATCCGGGAGTGGTGCAGGCGGGTGCCGATGCGGCGGTCAGCGGCAGAGTGTATCTGGGCGTGAATGCGGCGGATTTGCGGCGTCTGGATGAGTTTGAGGGAGAGTATTATTTTCGTGATGTTTGTGTGATGAGCACGCCACAAGGTGAGGTTGAGGTGCAGTTGTATGTGATTAAGCCCGAATATTCGAGGGTTTTGTCGGCCGAAAACTGGAATCAAAAAGCATTTGAACAGGCCGGGTTGCAACGCTTTTTGGAGCGTTACAGCGGATTTTCGCGTGTTTGAACGAATCTAAACGCTGCGAAATACCCGGCCTGTTGAGTTTTCAGTGCGGTTTTTTGGCTGAAAACAGATAAGGGAATAGCGCCGCTTTTTGGGCGTCATCCAGATTGCAGACGCGCTCGATATTGCGTTCCGGTATCTGCTCCGGATGCGGGTAGTGTTCCAGCATTTTTTCCAGACTCGCCTCGCGGATCAGATGCAAAACCGGGTAGGGGGCGCGGTTGGTGAGGTTCTCGCAGTCTTCCGGCCGGGTTTCGGCAAACTGGTAGTGCGGGTGGAAACTCGCCAGCTGAAAATGCCCTGTCCAGCCTTGCTCGTCAAGCAGCGCTTCGGCCTGGTCGAGAAAGTCGTTGTAGTCGTAAAAATCGCCGAGCATATTGGGTACCACTATAAGGGTGGTTTCGATCTCTTGCGGACGGTGTTCCGCCATGATTTCCAGTTCGGTTTCCAATACATCCAGCAGGCAGTCCACGTCGGTGCAGGCAGTGACGCTGATTCTGACCTGTTTGTCCAAAAACGGTTTGGCCGCGAAAGGACAGAGGTTGAGGCCGATGACGACCTGTTCCAGCCAGCGCTGGATGTCTTCGACGATGGGGGCGTGTTCGGGCAGATTGTGCATGGTAAAAACCTCTTAATTGGCCTCTTAAATAACCAGTTGCTGCAACAGCGAAGTGTTCTTGAGCGCGACGTTTTCGCCTCTGGCGTGGCGGGTGACGGCTTCCAGGGTGTTCTGGACGGCGTCATACACATAGACGCTGAGCTTGTCGCAGGGTTGCAGAAACTCGCTTTCGCCAAAGGCGGTATAACTGGTCGCGCCCAGGCTGATCATAATCTGTTCAGGATACTCCGCTTCGCGCAGAATTGCCGCCAAATCTTCCAGCGGACCGAAATCGGCCTGATGATTGAGCTTGTCGATAATCCACTCTTTCAGCTGGCCGTAGAAGTAGTTGTAGGTCAGCACCGGACTGTCTTCGCCGTAGGCGTGCAGTTGGCCGTCGCGTTCCACAAACGAGGCGATATGAAACGGATCCATTTCGCCGCCGCGCTCGAAACGCGTCAAAGGCAGAAAATCGGCCGACACGCCTTTACTGTTTTCGCCCCAGTTTTTCTTTTCGCTGATCTTTTTGGCGCCTTCCTTGCGGATTGAGCAGTCGTTGAAGGCGGCGAAGGCTTTGGGGGTGAGGTCGCTGACGCGATGGTCGACATAAGTGACGCCAAATACCACGCAGACTTCCGCCTCAAGTTGCAGATGGGCGTTGTGCTCCATGGCTTCAGGGTAACGGATCGTATCGTGGCTCAGCGGATAGATGCCGGTAAAGCCGGAACTGCCCGGCACGTAATAGGGAAAAAGCCCTTTGGGGGCGTTTTCGCATGCGGTGGTGACGTTGACAAAATCGGCGTTTTCGCCGGCTTGCTCCAAATGGTGGGCAAAGTTACCGGCAATACCGAGGCAGAGCGTGTGGTGCAGATAGAATTTCATAGTGTTTGTTGTAAGGTTTGGCGTTAAAAGAAAAACGGCCGCAAGAGCGGCCGGCTGTCGGAGGGCTTACTTTCTACCCAACATACGTTTTAGGGTATTGTCTTTGTAAACCAGATGATGCTTGAGCGCACCGGCAATATGCAGGGCGATAATGGCAATCAGGCTCCAGCCGAAAAACGCGTGAAACCCTTCGGCGATTTCATGCAGGTCGTGGTTCTCATCCACCAGCGTAGGCAGGGTGAAGAACTGGAAGAAACTGACCTCGTGGCCGCCGGCGTTCGACATGATCCAGCCCGAAATCGGCATCAGCAACAGGGCAAGATAAAGCAGCCCTTTAACGCTGTGACCAAGGATGTGTTCGAATTTGTTGTTGGAAATCTGCTCCGGATTCGGGCTCAGTTTCAACCAGGCCAGGCGCAGCAGCATCAGCATCAGAATCCCCACGCCCAGCGATTTATGCAGGCTAACCAGCTCGAACTTCTCTTCGCCTTTCGGCAGCTCGCCCATATAGATGCCGATGGCAATCGCGGCAATCACCAGAAAGGCCGAAAGCCAGTGGTTGGCGCGGCTTACCAAGCCGTAACTGTCAGGGGTGTTTTTCAATTCCATTTGTATTCTCCCGGTTGAAAAATTAATAGAGTAAACCTTGCAAGGTGCGGCGCGCCTGCGCAACCCATTGCGGATGGGTCGGCGCCAGCATCGCAAACAGTTGGATTAAGGCTTTTTGCGCAGCGCCTTCATTATAGCCACGATCGGTTTTGAAAAGGGTAAATAACGCTTCCATCGCCTGTTCGGGTTGATTGTGCAGCACCAGATAGCCGGCCAGCGCGTAGAGCGCCGCCGGATTTTGCGGATTCTCGCCTAACGCCTGTTGTATGCTGGGCAGGTCGTCGGCTTCGGCGACAATGCCGGAAAAGAACAACAGGCCCAGAGTGCGTTTGCCGTCGGCGGACTGTTTGGCTTCGTCCGGCAGTTTGTCGAACAGCGTCTGCGCCTTGTCCAGATGGCCTTGCAGCAGGTACATCTGCACCAGATCGAGGTGCACCAGAAAATTGTTGGGATTAACCGCAGTCGCCTGCGCCAGCAGTTGCAGTGCCTGCTCGGGGTCGCCTTCGGCAAAAGCGATCTGTGCCTGCTGGCGCAGCACGTCGGAGGCTTCGGCGGGCACATGCGGCGCAAGCAGTTCGCGGTATTGCTGTTCAGTCAGCAGTTCATCGCTTTGCGCGACGATTTCGCCTTTCACAATCAGTTTGCTGGTCGGGGCTTGGGTGACGCCAAGGCGTTGCGCGATTTCGCTCTGCTGGCCGATATGCACTTTGGCGAGAATGAAATCGCCGGCGCGCTGCTGCGCCAGACCAATAAGATGGTGCACGGCGGCGATGCTCGGTTCGTTCTGCGGTTGCCAGAATTGCAGCCACAGCGGAATCTTGTGGGAAAACTCGATCAGTTCGGCGAGGTTTTCGGCACTGACATCAACGATATAGGCTTGTTTGGTTTGTTCTGTCATGTGATTTTTCAGCTTTGCTTTAAGAGCGCTTTAAGGGTGTAAAGGGCGTCCAGCGCCATTTTAGGTGTCATCTCGTCAGGGTTCAGACTCTCAACCGTCTCTTTCAGGGCTTCGGCGACCGGATCGGGCGCCGGCTCGGCAAACAGCTCGAACTGCTGCTGCGGCACGCTGCGGTTTTGCGGCTGTTGCAGGCTCGCCACGCTCTGGTTTTCCAAACTGGTCAGATGCTGTTTGGCGCGCTTGATGACCGCCTGCGGTACACCCGCCAGCGCCGCAACTTGTAGCCCGTAACTCTGCGAGGCGGGGCCCTCCTGCAACTGGTGCAAAAAGACAATCTTGTCGCCGTGTTCGATCGCATCCAGATGGACATTGGCCGTATTTGAGAACTGTTCGGCCAGTGTGGTCAGTTCAAAATAGTGGGTGGCGAACAGACAGAAACCCTTGATATGGGTGGCCAAATGTTCCGCAATCGCCCAAGCCAGCGCCAGGCCGTCAAAGGTGGAGGTGCCGCGGCCGACCTCGTCCATCAGTATCAGCGATTCGGCGGTGGCATGATGCAGGATATTGGCGGTTTCGGTCATCTCCACCATAAAGGTCGAACGCCCCGAGGTCAGGTCGTCGGAGGCGCCGATGCGTGTGAAGATGCGGTCAATCGGGCCGATACGCGCTTCGTCAGCCGGCACGTAGCTGCCGATATACGCCATCAGCGCAATCAGCGCGGTCTGACGCATATAGGTCGATTTACCGCCCATGTTGGGGCCGGTGATAATCTGCAGCTGGCGTGCCGGATTGAAGTCGGTGTCGTTGGGAATAAAAGGTTCTTTGGAGAGCGCTTCAACCGTCAAATGACGGCCTTTTAAAATGAACAGGCCGGGTTCGTCGGCGAGTTGCGGGCGGCACAGATTCAACGCCTGCGCCTGCATGGCCAAATTGACGAGCACGTCGAGTTCCGCCAGCGCCAGCGCGGTGGTTTGCAACGCTTTCAGCGATGCGTTGAGGGTTTCCAACAACTGCTGGTAGAGCCATTTTTCGCGCGCCAAGGCTTTTTCGCCGGCGCTCAATACCTTGTCTTCAAAGGTTTTGAGTTCGGGGATGATGTAGCGTTCCTGACCTTTCAGCGTCTGGCGGCGCTGATAGTCGGCCGGTACCTGTTCGCTTTGCAGTTTGCTGACTTCGATATAGTAACCGTGCACGCGGTTGTAACCGACCTTGAGCGTGCTGATGCCGGTGCGTTCGCGTTCGCGCTGTTCGAGTTGCAGCAGGTAGTCGCCGGCTTCGTGTTTGAGGTTGCGCAGTTCGTCGAGTTCGGCATCGTAACCTTCGGCAATCACGCCGCCGTCGCGGATCAGCATCGGCGGATTGTCGCAGATGGCACGATCCAGCAGTTCGGCCAATTCGGGATAGCGGCCGATCTGTTGGCCAAGCTGCAGGAGTTTACCGGCCTGTTGAGTTTCCAGAAGCGTGTGCAATTCGGGCAGGGTTTGCAGGGCGCGACCCAGTTGCAACAGGTCGCGCGGGCGTGCCGAATAGAGCGCGACACGGCTGAGAATACGCTCCATATCGCCGATCTGTTTGAGCGATTGGCGCAGCAAGGTGTCGTTTTGCTGCTGGATCAGGTCGTCGATGGCATCCAAGCGCGCATTGAGCACAGTCTGATTGCGCAGCGGCTGGTTCAACCAGCGCTTCAGCAGACGGCTGCCCATGGCGGTGGCGGTGTGGTCGAGAATCGCCGCCAGCGTGTTATGCGTGCCGCCGCTGAGATTGAGGTCGATTTCCAAATTGCGGCGGCTGATGGCGTCGAGCACCAGGGTGTCGTCGGTCTGGTAGGTGTGCAGACTGTGCACATGTTCCAGACCGTTTTGCAGCATGGTTTTGGCGTAATGCAAAATGCCGCCGGCCGAGGCGATGACCGCCGGTTTGCTTTCGCAGCCGAATGCCAGCAGGTCCTGGGTTTTGAAATGGTCGGTCAGGCGTTTTTTGGCGCTTTGCGGCTCGAAATGCCAGGCGGGGTAGCGGACCCGGCCTGTTCGGTTTTGAATGGCTTCCGGCAACGCGGCCAAGAGCGCATCGTCGTCGGACAGCAGCAGTTCGGCCGGTTTGAGGCGTTCCAGTTCGGCCGCCAGTTGGTTGACGTTATCGAGTTGTGTCGCCTCGAAACGCCCGCCGGCGACGTCCAGCGCCGCCAAGCCGAACAGTCCGTTGTGCAGGTTGATGGCGGCCAGCAGGTTTTCGCGCGACTCTTCCAGCAGGATCTCTTCCACCAAGGTACCCGGTGTGATAATGCGCACCACCTTGCGTTCCACCGGGCCTTTGCTGGTGGCCGGATCGCCGACCTGTTCGCAGATGGCGACCGATTCGCCGAGTTTGACCAGTTTGGCCAGATAACCGTCGGCGGCGTGATGCGGAATGCCCGCCATCGGAATCGGCTGGCCGGCGGATTTGCCGCGAGCCGTCAGGGTGATATCGAGCAGGCGCGCCGCCTTTTGGGCGTCTTCGTAAAACAGTTCATAAAAATCCCCCATGCGATAGAACAGCAGATGGTTGGGATGCTCGGCCTTGATGGCCAAGTATTGATGCATCATTGGGGTGTGTTGCTGGTTATTTGTCATTGATTTGATGGGGTAAAGATTAAAGGGCTTGTTGAATTCAGGTTTTCTGCAAGCGTTGCTGTGCCGCCTTGGACGCCAATACTAACATAAAACCCCATGCTGTTCCTGCGATTGAAATAAACCTATCGGTGAAATGCGCGCTGCAGATAGTTTAGTGAGAATGGGCATTGTGCAGTGCGTCTATGATTTTTTTAATTTAAATTGTTGTTTGTAACATGGATTTTTATCCCATTCATTAAAACCGCTCTTACTCCGATCAGACAGTACCTTTACTTCTAATCGTCAGGAAAATTGAGCTCCCTATTTTTTGGGGGCTAATTAATTTTCCTTTCTGTGGGGGAGTGTTTCGGAAAATATCGTTGCTGATATGGTGTCTCATTGCTTTATTGATTTAATATGACCATATAGGTTTTTGATTAGTTCGTATCCACTGTTAATAGTTCCATACCCAAGGCCGTATTCCAATGAAAAAGCTTAGTCTAAAAAAAGTTATTGCGCTTATCCTGTTGATTGAGGTCTTTCTTTTGGCATTAGTGCTATGGGTTCAGCAAAGGAACGAGCAGATTACAGCTGACTTTGTCCTGTTTTATAAAGAGTTTGATGAACTGCACCATTTAGCGGATTATCTTAGACAGTCATCAGATGACCTGACACGATTTGCCAGAACTTATGTCTTTACCGGCGATTTGAAATATCGAGAAAACTTCACGCATATTGTTAGGATGCGAAACGGAGAAGAGCCTCTCCCGCAAAACTCGACACCCACCTATTGGAATTTGCCTGAATCGGTAAGAACCGAAAAGCATCCCCCTGGCTTAGAAAGATCCTTTGAAAGAAGGTTAATGGAGTCTTCTGCTACCGATTATGAAAAATCAAAGTTGCAATTAGCACACAAAAATTCTGATGCGTTAGCACAGTTTGAAAATAAAGCATTTGAAATTTTTGAGCGAAGTCAGCATGACACCAAGTTTAGTCAGCGACAAGCTTTGGAATTGCTCTACGCTGGGGAGTATTTGGAGGCGAAGCACGCTGTCATTGCGCCAATCGATGATTTCTATTTTTCGCTGCATAATCGATTAAGGCTAGAAGAAACGAGAGTCGAAAACGAATTAAAGTTAAATTCAACTTATCTGTTACTAAGTGTTTTCGCGTTTATTTTAATCAATCTGATCGCATTTAATTACCTTTATCGGCAAGTTTTAAGGTCTTACAGAGAGGTTCAGAATTCAGAACTTTTTCATGCCAACATCGTCGATAGCACCGTCGACGCTATCATTACAGTGAATGAGCAAGGCAGAATTAAATCGTTCAATAAAGCCGCCGAGACCTTGACCGGATATTCAAGAGATGAAGTCATAGGGAAACTACCCGATATCTTTGTGCCCAAGGAACTCAATATTAGGCATGAACAAGTGATCGGCAATTATTTGCGGACAGGGCAGAAAAATGTGATTGGTAAGCTAGTCGAGAATGAACTGATTAGAAAAGATGGTGTTGCCGTACCAGTTTCACTTAAAGTCGGAGAAATTGTGTTTGACGACAAGCGTGTCTTCACGGCAATCATCTCGGACATCAGTGCGAATAAAGCCTATGAACAATCCTTATTAGACGCTAAACAAAACGCCGAAAGTATGGCGCGTGTAAAGTCGGATTTTCTGGCCAATATGAGTCATGAAATTCGCACCCCTATGAATGCAATTCTAGGAATGCTTTATTTAGCTTTGATGGACGATAAGTTATCCGACAAAACCAAAAGTTATATCTATAAGGCCAACCACTCAGCTGAAATGTTGCTAAGGATTATTAACGATATTCTCGATTTTTCTAAAATTGAGGCTGCCAAATTGCACATTGAGCAAACTTCATTTTCCATGTGGGATGTTTTGGAAGATTTGGTGGATATTGTAAGCATGAGTGCACTTAATAAGGACATCGAGTTGATTTACTCGATGGACCCTAAGATGCCGACAGAGTTTATAGGTGATCCGCTTCGAATCGGCCAGATCCTTCTTAATTTGACTAGCAATGCCATCAAGTTTACAGAGCCGAATGGAGAGGTCGTCATCTCGATCAGTTTGCAGGACGAGGAGTACGATAAAAAAACTAAACAGAAAAAATGTGTCCTAAAAGGCTCTGTTAAGGATACGGGTATTGGAATGTCTGAAGAGGTTTTATCGAAAATCTTCCAACCTTTCTCACAAGCTGATTCATCAACCACTAGAAAGTTTGGCGGCACAGGGTTAGGTTTAGTCATCACGCATAAATTGGTTGAGATGATGGGGGGAAGCATCTCTGTAACCAGTGAAGTTGGAAAAGGCAGTGAGTTCACGTTTACGATAGAACTGCTTGAACAGGATATGGAAAACCAAGAATCAGAAAAACTGTCGTCCATCTTGGGTGAGTTAAATATTCTGGTTGTTGAAGACAATGTGACCTCTCGCATCATTCTCACCAAAATGTTGGAGAACTTTGGATTCAGGGTCACTATGGTAGAAAGTGGAGAGGAGGCTATAAAGCTTCTTCATGACTCAGAAGACGCCATTTCTTTCGATATCATTATGATCGATTGGTTCATGCAAGGCATGGATGGTATAGAAACTATCAAATACATTCAGGATAATTTTGCTGAATATTTACTCAAGATTATTATGGTTACCGCTCATGGCGTCGAGAAATTGGCTGAAGTGACGGATGATATAAAAATCCATCACTTTATTAGCAAACCCATAACATACTCGAGTGTTTATGATGCCATTGTGGATGTGATTGGCGGTAAAAATGGCAAAGGGGTGTTTGACAAGCTTAAACTACACCATGAATCTATTGAGAATGTTGCCAAACAGCTACATGGGGCGCATTTGTTATTGGTTGAAGATAACAATATCAACCAAGAGTTAATTGTTGAGTTGATGAACGCTCAAAATATCTCCGCTAGCATTGCAAATCATGGGGTCGAAGCCTTGGAGCTGTTAAAGGCAAATGAATTTGATGGCGTTTTAATGGATTGCCAGATGCCGGTTATGGATGGTTTTGAAGCAACGCGTAGAATTCGTGCAATGCCGCAGTATGCAAGTCTGCCAATTATCGCTGTTACAGCCAATGCGTTGGAAGAGGATAGAGAAAAAGCGTTGGAATCTGGAATGAATGATTTAGTCACTAAGCCGATTAGACCAGAGGAATTGTTTTCAATAATGGCTAAGTGGATATCGCCAAGCAATCGAAATAATGTTTTCCGTACTTCACAGTCCCAAGCATCAGATGAGAAGGTCGAGCTTCCTCAAGAAATCGAGGGTATAGACATTCAAAAGGGGATGGAAACCACAAATTACAATAATCAGCTTTATTTGAAGTTGCTAAAAAAATTTGCGGATTCGCAAAAGAGTTTTAAACATGAATTTATGCAAGCCATTAAGGTTGGGGATTGGAATCAGGCGCAGTTGTTAGCCCATACTTTAAAGGGGCTTTCTGGAAATATTGGCGCGTCAAAGATATATGAAGCTGCCAAGCAGCTGGAAAAGATGTGTGACGGGGAAAATAGAGAATTAGAAAAGGTGGTTACCCAACTTGAACATGTTAATAAAGCGTTGTTAGTTGTGTTGAACGGTTTGTCAAAAGTATTGATGAATGATGTGACACCTGAATCTCAAATAGAAGCAACAGCCCCTTTTGATAAGGATAGCTTTTTAGAGCAGTTGGTTTTATTGAAAGCGTTGTTGAAAGAGGATGATTTTGATGCGGTGTCTTTTATGGACGAAATAAACAAAAAATCCATGCCAAAAAAAATTGCTGGGGATTTTCAAGCTCTGAATAACAAAGTGAAAAGTTATAAGTTTGATGAGGCGTTGATTTGGGCTGAAAAAATAGAAAGTAGGCTGTTATCTTAAAAAGCGTTCAGCTATTTATATGGATTTAAAATTAGTAATAACAAACGGTTATAGTCTTAGCGAGTCCTGCGGGCAGAATGGAAGAATGTAATGGATAAAACCAAAAGTACCCTGTTAATTGTGGATGATACGCCTGAAAATATTGATATTTTATCTTCAGTCCTGGGGCAGGATTATAAGATCAAAGTGGCTTTGAATGGTGAAAGAGCCCTCGCGATTGCCAACAAAGTTCCACGACCAGATTTAATTCTTTTAGACATCATGATGCCGGAAATGGACGGTTATGAAGTTTGTGAACGCTTGAAGAGCAATCCTGCAACGCGGTCCATTCCTGTTGTTTTTGTAACGGCTATGGTTGAGGAAGTGCATGAGGAGAAGGGACTTGCGCTAGGGGCTGTGGATTACATTACCAAGCCGGTAAAACCTTCCATTGCCAAAGCTAGGGTAAAGACGCATCTGGCCTTGGCTCATCAGAGTCGGGAGTTAGAAAAAAAGGTCGCATTGCGTACCAAAGAATTACACGATACTCGCCTGGAAATTATTCAGCGACTAGGTAGGGCAGCCGAGTTTAAAGACAATGAAACGGGGCTTCATGTCATCAGGATGTCATATTATTCAAGGTTTATTGCAGAGTCTTTTATCGATGATGAACAGTCCGGATGGCCAGAGTTGCTTTTCCAAGCAGCGCCAATGCATGACATTGGTAAGATTGGGATTCCAGACAAGATTCTTCTTAAAAAAGGAAAGCTGGATGAGGATGAGTGGGCATTAATGAGGCAACATCCCAGGTTTGGTGCCGAGATTATTGGAAAACACGAATCCGGGCTGTTAGCGATGGCTTATGAGGTGGCGTTAGCTCATCATGAGCGCTGGGATGGGCAGGGCTATCCAGATGGAATTAAAGGTGAAGAAATACCTCTTTCTGCAAGAGTTGTTGCGATTGCAGATGTATTTGATGCGTTGACGACCGAGCGTCCATATAAAACAGCGTGGAGTGTTGAAGCGGCTACAGATTACATTCAGCAAAATGCAGGTTCTCACTTTGACCCAGAATTGGTGCCTCATTTTGTTCGTTCATTACCAAGAATCGTTGATATTAAGAGCAAATTTGAAGAAACGGCTTGCTTTGATTGAGTGGTTACCGTTTGATTAAAATTGGGTGTTTGTACCACGTCTAATTCACAGGACTTATTCTGATTTTATTGTGTGGCATTAGCCCTTCTACTGAAACCAAGCATCTCATCAGTAAAGACTATCTCGGTAAAATATTCAGTGAATCATGTGCCTGAACCTGGTTGCAATATTCTTGCCATTGAGCATTTTCACATTTTGCTTCTTCGTCTATTCGGAATCAATGTGAGTTTAATAATAGATTCTAAATAGACGTTTCTTTTCGAATAACAGAATTTTATTTTAATCACTTTTTCCCTTTTTAATAGGGCATTTGTATCAGATCATTTGATATTTGGGGCGGCGTTTGCTGACGGGGTTTTGCTCATGTTATTCCGGAAACGGTCACTCAAAAGGATAAAGTTGGATAAGGTTGAATAAACCCTAAAAACGGGTATGCTAGGGCATATTATCGTCGATAGCAATGATGGAGTCGTTAAAGATGGGATTTGAAACCTTGGTGAAAGAAGTAGGTCAGGCATTGGTGGACCATGGCACGATGGTGGTGACGGCGGAATCCTGCACCGGTGGCATGATCGCCGAGGCGTTGACGTCGATCGGCGGCAGTACCGCCTGGTTTGATCGCGCTTACATCACCTATAGTTATGAGTCCAAAAAAGAGATGCTGGGCGTCAAGGAAGCGACGATTCAGAAAAAGGGCGCGGTGAGCCGTGAGTGCGTGGAGGAGATGGCGCTGGGCGCGTTGCAGCAGTCGCACGCCAAGGTGAGTGTGGCGTGCAGCGGTATTGCCGGGCCGGGCGGCGGATCGCCGGATAAGCCGGTGGGCACGGTGTGGATCGCCTGGGCGATGCAGGGGCACGACAAGGTGGAGAGCCAGACGTTTCTGTTTGACGGCGACCGCCAAGCGGTGCGCGAGCAGACCACCGAGGCGGCATTGATGGGGATTATGAAGCTTTTGAATACGCAGGGGTGAAAAACATTTTATTAGGCAGGGTGTCAGCCTTGGACGCAGATGCGCCGCTGAAAATTGTTTATTGCCCTGCTAGGATTTAAATGCGAATTATGGGATAATCCCGCGGTTATTCAGGCGCTTAAGTCTCGTCAAAAGGCGAGGGCAAAATCGACTTAATTATAGACCTGATATCGACTTGAGAAAGTTTTCTAAAACCTGATAAATGTCAGGTTTTTTATTTGCTGACGGAATCATAAAAAAGCGCGGCTAAAGACGTCAAAGCCGCGCTTTTTTAGCCTGAAGAATGGGCAAAAATTTAAAAAAGCCAAGGTAAAGGACCGTAGAAAGATGGATGAGAATAAGCAAAAAGCACTGGCCGCCGCTTTGGGCCAAATTGAGAAACAGTTTGGTAAAGGTTCGATCATGCGCATGGGCGACAGCACCGTATCGCGTGATATAGAGGCGGTTTCAACCGGTTCTTTGGGCTTGGATATGGCGTTGGGCATAGGCGGTTTGCCGCGCGGCCGTATCGTTGAAATCTACGGTCCGGAATCTTCCGGTAAAACTACGTTGACGTTGCATGCGATTGCCGAAGCGCAGAAAGCCGGCGGTACCGCGGCGTTTGTGGATGCCGAACATGCGCTGGATCCGATCTATGCCGAAAAACTGGGCGTGGATATCGACAACCTGTTGGTGTCGCAGCCGGATACCGGCGAGCAGGCCCTGGAAATCACCGATGCGCTGGTGCGTTCCGGTGCGGTGGATATTGTGGTGGTCGACTCGGTCGCAGCCTTGACGCCTAAAGCGGAAATTGAAGGCGATATGGGCGATTCCCACGTAGGTCTGCAGGCACGTTTGATGTCGCAGGCGCTGCGTAAGTTGACTGCCAATATCAAACGCACCAATACGTTGGTGATTTTCATCAACCAGATCCGTATGAAAATCGGCGTGATGTTCGGCAGCCCGGAAACCACCACCGGCGGTAACGCGTTGAAATTCTATGCATCGGTTCGTCTGGACATCCGCCGTATCGGTGCGATCAAAAAAGGCGAAGAGGTGCTGGGTAACGAAACCCGCGTGAAAGTGGTCAAGAACAAGGTGGCGCCTCCGTTCAAACAGGTGGAGTTCGACATCCTCTACGGTCAGGGTATTTCCCGCGAAGGCGAAATCATTGATTTGGGTGTGCAGGAGAAACTGATCGAGAAGTCAGGTTCCTGGTACAGCTACAACGGCAGCAAGATCGGTCAAGGTAAAGACAATGCGCGTCAATATCTGATCGACAATCCAGAAGTTGCCCAGGAACTGATGGCGAAGATCAAGACCAATATGATGCCGGCACGCGGCGGTAAAGCCAGTGCAATGGTTGAAAACGCCGAGAGCGATTTCCTGGACATGGCTGAATAAGCCGGTCCATACGGAAGGGATAAGTGAAAGAGGCCGAAGCCTTTCTGCGTGAACGTGGTTTGCTGTCGGACAATGCCGGGCAACCGCAAGGTGCGACCGATTATTTTAGCGACAATCCGTTTGACGATGGCGAGGAAGCGGCAACGCTGGAGCGAGCGCTAAGGCAGCAGATTGAAGCCAAAGCGGTCGCGCTCCTGGCGATACGCGAGCACGGCGCCAAGGAACTGCGGCAAAAACTGCTGCAGAAGTTTGTGCGGTTTGGACAGAATGCCGATGTTGCCGAACTTGAAAAAAACGCCGAAAAAAACTCAACAGGCCGGGTCGCCGAACTGGTTGACGAGGTGCTGGCGTACTGCAAAGAGCAGAACTGGCAGAGTGACGAGCGTTATATCGAGCAGGCGGTGGCATCGATGATGGACAAAGGCCAGGGGCCTTTGAAAATCGGTCAGAAACTGCAGCAGGCTTGCAGCGATAGCGGTGCGATTGAGGCCGGGCTGGATATCGGCCAGGCCGATTGGCTGGAGGTGATGCGCGAGGCGCTCATCAAAAAATACGGCGATGTGCATAAGCCCGCCAATCGCAATGAGCAGGCCAAGCGTATGCGTTTTTTGCAAAGCCGCGGTTTTCCGGCCGAGTGGATTTGGAAAGTGTTCCGTTAGTTTGCCGTTGGGCGGGCTGACAACAGAATTGTTCAGAATTGATTTATACATTTTTAAGGTTTTAACCCTATGACCAGTGCAGAAATCAGAAAAGCGTTTATAGACTTTTTTGTGAAGAAGCAGCATACCGCGATTCATTCGAGCCCGGTAGTGCCAGCCAATGACCCGACGCTGTTGTTTACCAATGCCGGGATGGTGCAGTTCAAGGATACCTTCCTGGGATTGGAAAAGCGCGACTACAATCGTGCGACCACCGTGCAGCGTTGTATTCGTGCCGGCGGCAAGCACAACGACTTGGAAAACGTCGGTTACACGGCGCGTCACCATACGTTCTTTGAAATGTTGGGTAACTTCAGCTTCGGCGATTATTTCAAGCATGAGGCGATCGCCTTCGCGTGGGAATTCCTGACCAAAGAGCTGAAGCTGCCAGAAGAGAAGTTGTGGGTCACGGTCTTTGAAGAGGACAAGGAAGCCGAAGACATCTGGTTGAAAGACGTGGGTGTGTCGGCCGAACGTTTCTCGCGTTGCGGCGCCAAAGACAACTTCTGGTCAATGGGGGATACCGGTCCTTGCGGTCCTTGTACCGAAATTTTCTATGACCACGGTGCGGATGTCGCCGGCGGGCCTCCAGGGTCACCTGACGAAGACGGCGACCGCTATATCGAAATCTGGAACCTGGTGTTCATGCAATTCGACCGTTCGGCCGACGGCACTTTGACGCCGCTGCCAAAACCTTCGGTGGATACCGGAATGGGCTTGGAGCGTCTGGCGGCGGTCATGCAGGGTGTGCATAACAACTATGACATCGATCTGTTCCAGGCGTTGGTGAAAAAAGCCTCCGAACTGACCGGTGAAAAAGACCTGACCAACAGCTCGTTGCGCGTGATTTCCGATCATATCCGTTCCTGTTCGTTCATTATCGCCGACGGTGTGATGCCGTCCAACGAAGGGCGCGGTTATGTATTGCGCCGCATTATCCGCCGTGCGATTCGCCACGGCTACAAATTGGGCCAAAGCCAGCCGTTCTTCCATCAACTGGTGGGCACACTGGTCGAGCAGATGGGGGCGGCCTATCCGGAATTGAAAGCGGAACAGGCTAACGTAGAGCGTGTATTGAAGCTGGAAGAAGAACGTTTTGCCGAAACCCTGGAAAACGGCATGAAGCTGTTGGAAGAGTACATTGCCGGGATGACGGGAACGGTCATTGAAGGCGAGATGGCGTTCAAATTGTATGATACCTACGGTTTCCCGGTGGATTTGACGGCCGATGTGGCCCGTGAACGCGGGTTGAGCGTGGATGAAGCCGGTTTTGAAAAAGCGATGGAAGCGCAGCGTGAGCGTGCGCGTTCGGCCAGCAGCTTTGCCGGTACTGCGCAAAGCCGTGTGGATTTTGAAGGTGAAACCCAGTTTATCGGTTATATGAACGACGAGGCGGATGCGAAGATTTTGGCTATCTTTGTGGACGGGCAATCGGTGCAGAGCATCACTGAGGGTGAAGCGGCCATCATCATTCTCGATCAGACGCCGTTCTATGCGGAGTCGGGCGGTCAGGTCGGCGACAGCGGCAGTTTGACCGAAGGCATGCACAGTTTCCATGTGGATGATGTGCATAAGCAAGGCAAGCTTTTCCTGCATCACGGCAAAGCCACGACGGGCACGATTGTCGTGGGTCAAACCATTCACGCCAAGATTAATATCCAGGATCGCCGCGCCAGCGAGAAGAACCACTCGGCCACACACTTGTTGCACGCCGCACTGCGTAATGTCTTAGGCACGCACGTGCAGCAGAAAGGTTCTTTGGTAAGTCCGGATCGCCTGCGTTTCGACTTCTCGCATTTTGAGCCGATCAGTGCGGCGGATTTGCGCAAGATCGAGCAGATGGTCAATGAAAACATCATGCTGAACAATCCGGTTGGCACTAACGAGATGGATATCGAATCGGCTAAGGCGATGGGTGCGATGGCGTTGTTCGGTGAGAAGTACGGCGATATCGTCCGCGTGGTCGATATGGGGGATTTCTCGGTCGAGCTGTGCGGCGGAACGCACGTTAAATCGGTCGGCGAAATCGGGCCTTTCCGTATTGTTTCGGAAAGCGGTATCGCGTCCGGGGTGCGTCGTATCGAAGCGGCCACCGGCGAAAAAGCCTGGGCGATGATCTACGAAGACGAAGCGCGTCTGGAGCAGATCGCGCAAACCGTTAAATCCGATAAAAACCTGGTCGCCGACAAAGTGAATCAGGTCATGGCCGATTACCGCACGCTGGAAAAAGAGCTGAAACAGTTGCAAGCCAAGATGGCGGCATCGCAAGGCGCGGATTTGGCCGGCAGTGCCAAGGAAGTGAACGGCGTGAAGATGCTGGCGGCGAAGATGGAAGGCGCGGATAGCAATACCCTGCGCGAAACGCTGGACAAGCTGAAAGACAAGTTGGAACCAGCCGTCATTATTCTGGCGGCGGTAGAAGGCGATAAGGTCAGTTTGGCGGCCGGCGTCAGCAAGTCGGTGACCGATCGTTTCAAAGCCGGCGAGCTGGTCAATCATGTTGCCCTGCAGGTTGGCGGTAAAGGCGGCGGGCGTCCGGATATGGCGATGGCCGGCGGTAAAGATCCAAGTAAACTGGATGAGGCGTTGGCTTCGGTGGAAGCTTGGGTTTCATCCAAGTAAGTTGTATAGCGATAACGAAGAAGACATAAAAAAATCATGGCATTGATTGTTCAAAAATACGGCGGTACCTCGGTAGGCAATATTGAGCGTATCCAAAATGTGGCGAATAAAGTCGCCAAATTTGTCGATGAAGGACACCAGGTGGTGGTCGCTGTTTCAGCAATGAGCGGTGAAACCAACCGTTTGGTTGCTTTAGCGAATGAGGTGCAAAAGCGCCCTTCAAAACGTGAAATGGATGTGCTGTTGACGACGGGTGAGCAGGTCACGATCGCCCTTCTGAGCATGGCGTTGCAGGAGAAAGGTTATCCGGCCGTTTCTTATACCGGTTGGCAGGTGCCGATCAAAACCGATGAGGCACATACCAAAGCGCGTATCGAAGCGATTGATTCGCAGAAGATTTTCGATCAGCTGAATGCCGGTAAAGTGGTAGTGGTTGCCGGTTTCCAGGGCGTGACGCCGGAAGGGGATATTACGACGTTAGGGCGTGGTGGTTCGGACACGACTGCGGTGGCTCTGGCTGCGGCCTTGAATGCCGACGAGTGCCAGATTTACACGGATGTGGACGGCGTTTACACCACCGATCCTCGTGTGGTGCCCAAAGCGAAACGACTGGATCGCATTACGTTCGACGAAATGTTGGAAATGGCCAGTTTAGGCGCCAAAGTATTGCAAATCCGTTCGGTAGAGTTTGCCAGCAAATACAATGTGCCGTTGCGTGTACTGTCTTCGATGCAAGACGGTGGCGGTACCCTCATTACTTCAGAAGAGAATTTTAAGGACAACGAGATGGAAAAACCTCTGATCTCCGGTATTGCGTTTAGCCGCGATGAAGCAAAGTTGATGATTTTGGGTGTGCCTGACAAGCCGGGCGTGGCTTATCAGATTTTAGGGCCGATTTCGGATGCGAATATCGATATCGATATGATTATCCAGAACCAAGGTGTTGACGGTACTACAGACTTTACCTTTACCGTAGCGCGCGGCGACTTGGCACCGGCTTTGGAACTGCTGCAAAGCACAGCCAATAAACTGGGCGCACGCGAAGTGTTGTCTGACGATTCAATCGTTAAGATTTCGATGGTCGGTGTGGGCATGAAGTCGCACGCGGGCATCGCCAGCCGTATGTTCAAGACCTTGGCGGACAACAATATCAATATCCAGATGATCGGCACGACTGAAATCAAGATTTCAGTGGTGATTGAAGAGCGGTATTTGGAGTTGGCGGTACAGTCTTTGCACGACGCTTTTGAACTGGACAAGTGATATTCTTGTTGGTTTCATGAAAACCCGCTCCGGCGGGTTTTTTTATGCCTGATAAGAGGTTTCGAGTGTTAGGCTTACTTATCGGGTAAAATAAAAAAACTGAATTATATAGGCATAAAAATAAGCATACACTGATTGTCACTCATTCTAAATGATAGCAGGAATAGACAATGCTTGTGCTTACTCGCAGGGAAGGCGAATCCTTATTAATTGGTGACAACGTCAAGTTAACCATTCTGGCCGTGAAAGGCGGGCAGGTTCGTGTTGGCATCGAAGCGCCGCAAGAGGTGCCGATTCATCGTGAAGAGCTGTTGCTGAAGCCTCAGACGGAAACGGTTAAAAATGAGTTGGTCGAATTTTCGATTGTTGGAAGGTGATGCTTTCGGCGTTTTAAATTGCTTGAACGCTTTATTGTTGTGAAGTCCATTATGTCCGGCGGTGATAATGGCTTTTAAGGCTTTATTAGTCACTACAAAAAAATCCCCATAAAATCGTCTTTTTGGTTTACAACGCCCGCCTAAGACTGTATTATACGCGCCTGAACGGAGACGTGGCCGAGTTGGCTGAAGGCACACCCCTGCTAAGGGTGCATAGGGTTTGTAGCTCTATCGAGGGTTCGAATCCCTCCGTCTCCGCCATTTATTTCAAGTTGCATAAAGTTGAAATAAAACGGTAAAAATAGAGTTGACAGCTAATTAAAAAGCTCTATAATACGCCACATCAAACAACGCGCCCGTAGCTCAATTGGATAGAGTACTCGGCTACGAACCGAGCGGTTAGGGGTTCGACTCCCTTCGGGCGCGCCATATTCAAAGGCCAAGTAATTGAATTACTTGGCCTTTTTTGTTTTTACGGCATTCATATACCGTAAAAGATACCGTAAATTTTCTCGTCTCTCTTTTTTACGCAATCAATTTTGTTCTTTTCTTCTATTTCCACTCATTTGATGCAGGTTTGATTAAATTTTTAATTTTTTTCTTCAAATGCACACAATTTTAAAAAAACGCTCGTTTTTTTAATTCTAAATCTCTAACTTATGAATTAAGCGATTATCTAACTGGTACTCGTCTATTAATTCTGTGTTTGTTAAGGAGATTTTAAAGATGATTAAAAAATTAATAAGAATTCGTGATGTTGTTCAAATTACAAGCATGAGTAAATCTCAGATTTACGCTCTAGCGAAGACGTCTGAATTTCCAGCGCCAATTAAACTGGGAAGTAGTTCGTTCTGGATTTTTTCTGAAGTGAATGAGTGGATTGATAGCAAAATCAGAATAGCAAGAGGGAACAGTGTATGAGTACAAACATACTAGAAAAAGAGATTTGCACTTTAACAGAAGTGGATGCCGGCAAGCAAAGTTCTTTCAAAGTGCAAAAAAATATTAACATTCAAAATCAAAAGATGCCAGGTTTTTCTTTAGAGCAGGCAGATGACATGTTGAATTGCTTAGACCCAGGCATGCCTAGAGCGGATTGGGTCAAGGTAATGATGGCCATCAAAAGTGAGTTTGGCGATGCCGCCAAAGAGGTTACTCGGAATTGGTCTGCGGGTTCAGATAGCTATATTGCCAAGGATTTTGAATCGACGTGGAAAAGCATCCGTTCAGATGGCCAAATCTCAATCGGAACGCTGTACTACATGGCAAAAGAGAATGGGTATCAGGTTTTTGCCAGAGACGCGACCTTTCAAAGACAGATGTCAAATCTTAAAAAACGAGACGAGGCGACTGTCGATGAAGGGGGCAAGGAAGCGCAATACGTCGAAGTCGCTGGACGGCTTTTTAAAATTCTAAGCTGTTTCAACCCCGCCACGGATGAGCATCCTTATTTGTTGAGCAAACAGGTGCAATGTAAAGGTGAGATTTTTGTAGGTGACTTCGCCGGTCGCAAGAATCAGTTGATAATCCCGATTTACGGAACGGTTGCTCCTTTTGAAGCAGACTTGCAAAGCGTGCAGATGATTTCACCTGATGGCCAGAAGTCCTTCTTCAAAGGCAGCAAAATCGGCGGTGGTTTTTTTGTCACTCAATGGGTAGGTTCAGAAGTGATTTTTATTTGCGAGGGGTATGCAACGAGCGCCAGTTTGGCAGAGCATCAAGCTCAGGGCTGTACTGTTGTGTGTTGTTTTACATCGAACAATCTTAAATCAGTCAGTAAGTTTTTACGCAAGACATTTCCAGATGCTCTGTTAGTGATTGCTGGTGATAACGACCATCAAAATCCGGCTAATCCAGGCTTGAAAGCCGCGATGGATGCGGCAGCTGCAGTCAAAGGCAAACTCTTTATCCCTTATTTTAAGCATGGAGAAAAAGGTACTGATTGGAATGACTTTAACAGGTTGAATTTGAAAGTCAGTGAGGAGGTTGTGTATGCATAATTTTTTGGATAATGAAGTTGAATCGATTTATGCCACGGTATTGCCAATTCGACAGGCATTGTTAGCGGATGCTGAACTGAATAGACAAGACATTTTAGCGTCTAATGATTCAAAGCTTCAGGCAAAATCTAAGCCATTTATCACTGTTGCTGATGGAAAAATGAGTCAGGCTGTCAACGCAACTATTGAAATTTTAAAAGACCATCAAAATGTATTTGATTTAGGCGAACAGCTGGTTGTGATTAAAGACTTATCGGTGCAACCGCAAAATGAAAATTTACTTGCATACTGGTTGGGTGAGAATATTCAATTTGTCATCGAAAAAAGGGTAAAAAAAGAGACAGTTAAAGAATATATAGATCCACCCGTAAAGTTGGTTAAGCAACTACTGAGTCTTGGAAGTCAAAGAGGCCTCAAGAAATTGAGAGGTGTTATCTCTGCTCCAGTTCTGCGAAAAGATGGTTCTCTTTTGCGCAATCCTGGTTACGATTCAAAGACGGGTCTTTTCTTAACAGAGTATTGTGTTAAAGACTTTAATGTCCCCGATGTTCTAACGCAAAAAGAGATTAGTTGTGCTCTTAAAGAGGTCATGTTTCCTTTTAAAGACTTCACATTTGCTAATGATTTAGACAAAGAATTACTTTTGACGGCACTGTTAAGCGCGATTATGCGACCCGTTTTAGCGACTAGTCCGGGCTTTGCAATTGATGCTCCTTACCAAGCTTCCGGTAAAACCCTTCTGGCTACGGCGATTGCTTCATTAATGTATCCAGAAACCGAGAGTCCAAGCGTCTTACCGTATATTGCCTCTAAAAGCGATGACGAGAATCGCAAACGCCTATTCGCAGAGTTGTTAAGAGGAGTTAAAACAATTATTTTGGACAATGTAGTTGGTCAGTTCGATAGTCCCGCGCTTGCAGCTGCGATGACATCTTCATCTTTAACTGATAGGGTTTTGGGTGAAAGTCAGACAAAAACACTGCCAGTAAATTTACTGTTTCTAATGACCGGAAATAATGTTGTGCTGGCTGGTGACATGCCAAGACGTATTCCAATTATCCGAATTGACCCCAAGACTCCGGAACCATATAAAAGACGCTTTGATTTTGACCCTGTTCAGTACGTCAAAACTAATCGTATCAAATTGGTTGCGGCTGGACTAACGATTGTAAAAGCGTGGTTAACTAGTTCGGATTATAAAAATGGTGTTTACTCTATCGGAAGTCTTGCATCATTTGAAGAGTGGGATAGTCTTGTGAGACAGCCCGTGGCGTGGCTGGCAAAACATAACTGGACATGGCTGAAGCATGACCCAATGGATGCATTTGATAGAGCTCAGAAGAGTGACCCTGAGCAAGAAGCATTGTATGAATTGTTGGTGGCAGTGGATGCGATTTATAACGGTAATGTATTTTCCTCTCGTCAGCTTGTTGATTCTGTGAATTCTTCGGGCGGTTCTGAAAGTTGCACAGATTTACATGATATTTTAGTAGATTGGACAAATAATAAGCTCAATTCACGCTCAATTGGACGATTGCTAACATATCGAAAGGATAGGCAGGTTAAGGATTTAGTGTTGCGTTCTGTAACGAAGGAGGGTAACAAGATGCTTTGGCGTGTTGAAAAGATGGTGACAAGTTAGTCTGGGTTGTTGATATTTGGATATCTAGGGGCTGTATGGCCCCTTTTTGTTTTAGGTAGTTTAATTGGTTTAATTCTGACATTAGGTAGGTTTTTCAGAAAAATTCCAAGAAAAATGCGGGGTGTTTGTACGGTACCTTCATCTTGGAATTTAAACAAATAAACTAATTAAACTACTAGCCGACGAATATCTTGTCAGGTCAGATTGCTAACTCTCATATCTAAAAATGATGTACCTAGGAGGGGGAGGCATTCAAAGAATCTCAAAAAACTTTTTATGAATTCGTCAAGTTACTTATAATTCATCTTCATTAAAAATAATTATCCCCGTCAGAACAAGTTAATCAAGCTAGAGAACTATGTCAGAAGAAGAAAAGAAACTCCTCGAACAACAACTTTGGAATATTGCCAACGCCTTGCGCGGCAAGATGGATGCGGATGAATTCCGTGATTACATTCTTGGTTTCATCTTTTACAAATATCTTTCTGAAAAGCTTTGCTTGTATGCCGACAGTCTGTTGGCCGAAGATGGACTAAGCTACGCTGATATTGATGAAAACAGTGCCGATGGCAAAGAGATTGTCACCGCTGTTTCTGAAGAAGCGATTGAGAAACTTGGCTATAGCCTAAAGCCTTCTGAACTCTTTTCAGCCATTGCCAAAAAGGGCGCGTCCAAAGAAGGCGAGGCATCCGATAATTTCATCCTGGCTGACCTGCAAAATATCCTGAACAATATTGAACAGTCCACCATGGGTACTGAGTCCGAGGATGACTTCAACAAGCTCTTCGAAGACCTGGACCTCAACTCCACCAAGCTCGGCAAGACTGAAAAACAGAAGAACGAGCTAGTCGCTAAAATCCTATCACACTTGGATAAGGTCGATTTCGAATTGGAAAACGCCAATGCCGATGTGTTGGGTGATTCCTACGAATACCTGATTGCCCAATTTGCCTCCGGTGCAGGTAAGAAAGCAGGGGAGTTCTACACTCCGCAAACTGTCTCTACCATCTTGGCTAAAATCGTCACCGACGATAAGAGTTATCTCAAATCCGTTTATGACCCAACTTGCGGTTCTGGCTCGCTGTTACTGCGCGTGGCCAAAGAGGTCAACGAAGTCGGTCATTTCTATGGTCAGGAACTTAATCGTACCACCTATAACTTGGCACGCATGAATATGATTCTGCATGATGTGAACTACAAACAGTTCGACATCAAACAGGACGACACCCTAGAACATCCCCAGCATTTGGGCATGCAGTTTGAAGCGATTGTTGCCAATCCGCCATTCTCTGCGCATTGGTCAGCCAATCAACTGTTTCTAAGTGATGACCGTTTTTCGCAATACGGCAAACTCGCTCCACAAACCAAAGCCGACTTTGCTTTTGTACAGCACATGATTCATCACCTGGCGGATAACGGCACTATGGCAGTCGTACTTCCGCATGGCGTTTTGTTCCGTGGTGCGGCAGAAGGGCATATTCGCCAATATCTGATTGAAGACCGCAACTATCTGGATGCCGTCATTGGTTTACCTGCCAATATCTTCTACGGCACCTCAATTCCAACCTGTATTTTGGTGTTCAAAAAGTGCCGCACCAATCCCGATGACATTCTGTTTATTGATGCCTCCAATGACTTTGAGAAAAACAAAAACCAGAACGTCCTAAAACCTGAGCACATTGAAAAGATTGTTCAGACTTACCACAACCGTCAAACGATTGAGAAATACAGCTACGTCGCACCATTAAGTGAAATCAAAGAGAACGACTACAACCTCAATATTCCAAGGTATGTTGATACCTTTGAGGAAGAAGAGCCGATTGACCTTGCTGCCGTCACCGCACAAATCAAAACCATCGATAAAGACATGAAGCAAACCGATGCGGTGATTGCTGACTATTGCAAACAACTGGGTATTGAGGCGCCATTTTAATGAATGCAGTAAAGAGAAGTGTCCCTGAGTTAAGGTTTTCTGAGTTTCAAGATGATTGGGTTAAGAAGCCCTTATTTGAGGTTTGTAAATTAAAAGCTGGAAAGTTTGTCGCTGCAAAAAATATTTTCGATGAGGCATCTGATGAAACCTTTCCTTGTTATGGTGGCAATGGCTTACGTGGCTACACCAAATCCTTTACTCATGAAGGTCTGTTTCCTTTAATTGGACGGCAAGGCGCACTTTGCGGAAATATTCAATTAGCTCATGGGAAATTTCATGCGACTGAACACGCAGTCACGGTAACTCCCAAAAAAGGCCACACTCCACTTTATCTTTACTATCAATTGGATAGATTGCATCTTAATAGGTTTGCTACGGGGCAAGCACAACCGGGACTTTCCGTTGATGTAATAGAGAGGGTTAAAGCTAATTTTTGCAGTGAGCAAGAACAACAAAAAATCGCTGATTTTTTAAGTTCGGTCGATAAAAAAATCGAACAACTCACCGAAAAACACCGCCTGCTCACCGAATACAAAAAAGGCGTCATGCAACAAATCTTCACCCAACAAATCCGCTTTAAAGATGATGAAGGGAATGATTATCCTGAGTGGAAGACAGTCAAACTGAAAAAAATAGCCTCATTTTTCTCTGGTGGTACTCCTTCAAGTACGAATAAAAAGCTATATTTAGGAAATATCCCTTTTGTTAAATCTGGAGAAATTGCTTCAGAACGAACAGAACAATATATTACAGAAAAAGCCTTAAAAGAATCATCAGCAAAGATGATTGATGTCGGTGATATCTTGTATGCACTATACGGTGCAACAAGTGGTGAGGTTGCTATATCAAAGCTCAAAGGAGCCATAAACCAGGCTGTTTTATGTATTCGAACTGACCAAGTTAAGAGTTACATTTTTAGTTGGCTAAGATTTAGTAAGCAAAGAATTTTATCTACATATTTACAAGGTGGTCAAGGGAACTTGTCTGCTCAGATTATCAAAGAGCTTGAACTACCAGTTCCTTCTATTAGTGAGCAGCAAAAAATCGCTGACTTTCTAACCGCCCTAGACCAAAAAATCTACCAGGTTGGGGTAGAACTTGAACAAACCAAAACCTTTAAAAAAGGCTTGTTACAGAAGATGTTTGTGTAGGCATGTGGTATGGGCAATTATTCTGATAGATTACGACGAAGAATATCCACACGAGGGCCTAAAGAAGGTTACTGTGTTATCTGTGGCGATTATGGCAAATTAACTAGAGACCACGTACCTCCCAAAAAATGTAATAACCTGAAAAGTGTTGAGCTGAAAACTCTTTTACAGCATAGCAGTGAAAAATCTACGTCCCAAGGAGGGACTCACTTTCAGACGATATGTACCAACTGTAATAGTCACTTACTCGGGACGGAGTATGACCCTTCATTAGTTGAATTTTCTAATGCGATAACCGGATTAGCTTTAGGGAAAAGTCGTGATTTGGTTGTGTTGCCACGAGTAACTGGTGTAGATATCAAACCCCAAAGGGTAGCGAGGTCTGTGGTTGGGCATGTCTTGGCCGCCATTGCAGTTGATGAAGCTCAATCTGGGTTGGTAGACGCACCTATGTCATCTGCTATGAGAGAATATTTCCTAGATGAAACTTTGCCGTTGCCAGATTCATTAGAAATTTACTATTGGTTGTATCCTTCAAACAATCAGGTCGTTATGAAAAATGTAGCAAAAGGGATTTTGGGGACAGGCAAATCTATTTTTGGGCACGTCATAAAGTTTCTTCCCCTTGGATTTTGGTTAGTGTGGGATAAGCCAGAAGATTTCAAGATAGGATTTCGCAGTCTTTTGCAAAATAAAAGTATTGGGATTGATAGTGAAGTTCATGCCTTGGTTGATTTGCACGGGGTTCCATCGTTGAACTATCCTGAAATGCCACAAGACCATGAGATGACTTTATTTAGTGATAAGTTCTCCTATATGGCCAAGCCTAAAGAGTAATCATTATTAATCTAACTCTAGTAGAAAATTAACTTAGGTTCACAGGATGACAGAAAATACTTCTCAACTTCCAACGGAAACTCAATTGAACAGAGTTATTGCTTCTTCCTGGGATTTGCAGCAAGCACAATCAGCATTAACTTTTTTGTTGGAGGACATCGATTTTGATAAAAAGTATAGCAAGGTAGAGCTTAGAAGATTTAGATGTTTTGAATCTCAAGCCATAGTTTCTTTTGCAAGGCCTTTTGTTAAGGCAAGAAGAGCGAGTACACTAGGTTTAAAATTAATTGGCTTAAGGCTCGATGAAAAGCAGCAGGTATTAATGGACAAGGTTATTAAATTGCGCGATAAAATTATTGCCCATACCGATGAGGAAGCTATGCACTTTAGGGTTGATATAATCGATACAGAGCTCACCAAACCTGGCGATTCTTCCAGTATAAAAATACCTCATATACAGCATATTGAATGGCTTTATCTTTCCGAAGAAGAATTACTGGAAATCCAACAGCTAATCAGCGTCATACAAAGTGCTATAACAAAGTTTTTGTTTCCTTTATGTCAATCTCATCCCAAAATTTTAGAAAAATACCAAACGCCGAGCATTGAGTTTTAATGGTTTAGCATGAGTACTCAATCTGAACAAACCCTCGAAAACAACCTTGTCACTCAGCTCGCAGGCCAAGGCTATGAACGGGTCATCATCGAAAACGAATCTGACCTGTTGGCCAATCTCAAGCGTCAGTTGGAGAAGCACAATAAAACGAAATTTTCTGAGGGCGAGTTTGCCAAGATTCTAAATCATCTAAACAAAGGGAATGTGTACGAACGTGCCCAAATCCTGCGCGACAAATACAACCTTGCTCGTGATGATGGTTCAACGCTCTATATCAATTTCATCGACCAGGTCGAGTGGTGTCAGAACCAGTACCAAGTCACTAATCAAGTGACCATAGAGGGCGAGTATCAAAACCGTTATGATGTGACCATTCTGATTAATGGTTTGCCATTGGTGCAGGTGGAGCTGAAGCGACGTGGCCTGGAATTAAAAGAAGCCTTCAACCAAACCAATCGTTATCAGCGCCATTCCTACGGTTCGGGAGTAGGGCTGTTCCAATACATTCAGTTGTTCGTCATTAGTAATGGCGTTAACACCAAATACTACGCCAACAACCGCAAACAGTCTTTTAAACAGACTTTCTTTTGGTCAGACAAAGATAATAACCTGATTACGCCGCTTGAACAGTTCTCGCGGGTGTTTTTGGAGAAGTGCCATCTCTCCAAAATGATTACCAAGTATATCGTTCTGAATCAGACCTATAAAATTCTCATGGTGTTGCGCCCATATCAATACTATGCGGTAGAAGCGATTATCGACAAGGTGAAGAACTCGGTTCACAACGGTTATATTTGGCACACCACCGGTTCGGGTAAAACGCTTACTTCCTTCAAAGCCAGTCAGATTCTGACCAATTTGCCTAATGTCGATAAGGTTGTGTTCTGCGTTGACCGCAAAGACCTCGACTATCAAACCGCCAAAGAGTTCAACTCATTCAGTGAAGGCAGTGTCGATAGTACCGACAACACCCATAAACTGGTGAAACAGTTCGGTGACACCGATACCAAGCTGATTGTGACCACCATCCAAAAGCTGAACACGGCGATTATGAAAGACCGTTATAAGTCAGCCATGGAACCGCTCAAGGACAAACACATCATCTTTATTTTTGATGAATGTCACCGCAGCCAATTTGGGGAAACCCATAAACGCATCACTGAATACTTCAACCACTATCAGATGTTTGGGTTTACCGGCACACCTATCTTTGCCGAGAACGTCACCGGAAACCTGTTTGGTAAACGTACCACTAAAGACCTATTCGGCGAGTGTCTGCACAAATACGTGATTACCGATGCGATTCGTGATGAGAACGTCCTTAAATTCTCGGTGGAGTACATCAGTACCTTCAAACAGCATAATGTCATTCAGGATATAGAAGTTCAGGCCATCGACACAAAAGAGGTGATGGAAGCGCCGGAGCGTTTGGAAGCGGTGGTCGATTACATTATTGCCAACCATGACCGTAAAACCCATGCCAAAGAATTTACAGGTATGTTCTGTGTCAGTTCGGTAGAAATGCTGACGGCTTACTATGATATTTTCCAACGCAAGAAAGAAGCAGGGGAGCACAATCTCAGAATCGGTACTATTTTCAGTTATGCCGCCAATGAGAACGATAAAGATGCTGACGACGGTATTGCAGAAGAAACCACCGATGTGAGTGGAAAACAGATTAACTTGCACAGCCGCGATAAATTGGAATCCTACATTGGCGATTACAATGCGATGTTCGGCACTAAGTACACTACAAAGGACAGCCAATCGTTCTACAACTACTACAACGAATTGGCTAAACGTGTTCGAGAAAAGCAGGTCGATATTCTGCTGGTGGTGAATATGTTCCTTACTGGTTTTGATTCGCCACCGTTGAACACGTTATACGTGGACAAAAACCTCAAATATCACGGATTGATTCAAGCCTTCTCGCGCACCAACCGCATTATGGGCGACAAGAAGTCCCAAGGTAATATCGTCTGCTTCCGTAACCTCAAGCAAGCCACTGATGATGCGATTGGATTGTTCTCGGACAAGAACGCCAAAGACACCATCATAATGGAGCCGTATGAGAGCTATGTGAAGCAGTTCAACGAGGCTTTGGCAAACCTAAAAGCCATTGCTCCTGATGTCGATAGCGTTAATCAACTGCAAACGGAAGAAGACGAGTTCCTCTTTATCAAAGCCTATCGTGACCTGATGCGCATCTATAACGTGTTGGTCACCTTCACAAATTTCGATTTCAATGATGTGGCCATGGACGAGCAGGAATATGCAGATTATGGCAGCAAATACCTCGACCTTTACGACAAAGTAAAGAGCAACCGCCAGACAGAAAAAGTCTCGATTCTGAATGATGTGGATTTTGAGCTTGAACTCATCCACCGAGATGAAATCAATGTCACCTACATCCTGAAACTATTGGGTCAGATGAAGGATGCCCCAGAACCGGAACAGGAAACGCGCAAGAAGAACATCTTGGATATGCTTTCCGGGGACGTACAGATGCGCTCCAAGAAAGAATTGATTGAGAAGTTCATCCAAGAAAACATGCCACTGCTTCAAAGCGGCTCGGATGTCGAAGAACGCTTCAAAGAATTTTGGAAAGAGCAGGACAAAGCTGAAATCGAACGACTCTGTTCGGAAGAAGACTTGGATTCAGACAAGGTCAAAAAACTCATCTCAAGTTACCTCTTCACAGAAAAACTGCCATACCGTGATGATGTGGTGGAAACCATGAACACCAAACCTACCATCTTGAAACGGAAGACAGTTTCGCAGCGGGTTTTAGACAAAGTGCTGGATTACATCAAGACGTTTATTGATGGGGCGCCGGAGTGAGACTAGATGATTAAGCAAGGTAGTGAGTTTTACAGAGACCAGACGCTGCTTCTTGAGAATATAAAGCACTATGAATTTATAAATTCTCAAGGACGATTGGACTTGGAGTATTTTTGTGTAATGTTGAGTACCTGCTTTATTTACGATGATGTTAAACAGGCAAAGATACCTCCAGAGAAAATTCATGGTCTTTTGATAAAGCTTTTGAAAAACTCTTCTTCTGATGAAGAAGAGTTGAATCTGTGGATACGGCATCAGACGTTAATTGATTGGACGCCCAATATGGCTCATATTTATCCCGAAGGTTCCCGAACATTTATTCATGTGGCAGGTCTAGTCAAGGTGATGGAATCCTGGGTGTCTGGTATTGGACATACGATATTAAAAATTCCCAAGCCAATAAACGGAGGCATGTACTACGCATGGGTGAAACCTGAATGGGTTCTTGTTAAAGCTTTTATCCAAACTTTTCATGACAAGTTCTGGACGTTCATAAAGGCCGCGGATAGAAAAATGGCAGAAGAGTATGGGTATAGTCATTTTGAGGTTTTGCACAAGTCGACTCGGGAAGGTAAGGGGTTCGACAAGGCTAAGGCTGAACTGGAGACGAAAGCGTTAGCATATAAGCGTGGTGCCCATAAAATTGAACAGGCTATGGCTGCTGGTTTCTTCTTGGAGGCCATTTCTCTTCAGGAAAGTTTAATCAGTCATTGTCTGTTTAACTATTTAAAAGCCAAAAAAATTGATGCCAGAAATCTTAATTTTGCCAAGCTCATCCAAACATCTAAAGAGTGCATTGGCAAACAAGGTGAAGTCGTAGAGTTGCTGAATAGTCTTGATGATTGGCGCTTAGCCAGGAATAAGGCTATTCATGGATTTACTGAGTCGGCTATTGAAGATGAAAATAACGACTTGAAGTTCTTTGAATCGTCGAAAACTACCGCTTCCGAAGGAAAGGCCCTCTTTGAACAAGTCTATAAATGGTATTTGGATGAGTCGTTAAACTTCGTTGATACTCAATTCAAAACCTCAAAAGAAGGGTTGCATTGAATCACATTTAATTGCAACCGATTTGCAGGGGGGGCTTCTAGCCTCATCAATCACACATTAGCCTATCTCTATACTCCACGAGTATTTCTTCAGAATCGAAAGCTCTCAATGTATTATGCAGTCTAGTTTTTTCTAAGCATTTGAAATAAAAAAGAAAAAATATTTAAATTTTCACAGTCTTATCCACAGGGCTTTAAGCGCGTTTTTGTAAGTGGTTTAGGCACTTATCCACAGAAAATATCCCGAAAATATCGCTCTATATGCTCATTTTATAGTGTTTTATTTTTGTTATGAATACACTATATTGTGTTTCAGGAGTTTAGAAATGGTCTTTTAGGAAAAAGACAGGTGCAACTAGAGGCACACCCGTCTCTGATACCGATTCTGATAGACAAAATCGAAAAGTAGCATTGACGATTCTACAGAATTCATATCAGTTTGTCGATTAAGCCTCCAGAGATAAAAGGAGGGCTAAGTATGCAATGCACTCAAAGCAAAGTTGTTTTAGTGTCAGCTTACACTCGTCGTCGCCATGGGCGAACGGAGCACGTAAGACAGCATTGTCGTCGTTTACCGCGATGATTTAGCTCTATGCCTTTCCTGCTTTGCGCAGGAGGGGCACTATCATTTTTAGTTTATTTGGAGAAAATCAGATGTCTGATAAAGATTACAACGTATATCAAGGTTCTGATGGCCAATGGCGTGGGAAACGTCAAGACGCCACAAGAGCAAGTGTTGTTGGAAGCACCCAAAAAGATGTTTTTGAAGCTACGCGTGAGTTTGCAAAAAACTCTGGTTCCGAGGTTTCAATTCATCGAGGGGATACAGGGAAAATCCGTGCAAAACACAGCTACGGCAATGACCCTAAAACAACCAACGGTTAATCAAATGTAGTTATGTCTGCTAGGGCTACTCAGTTTTAGCAGACCATTCAATTCAGATTCGCCATTACCGTTTGTGGCATTCAAGTGTTTTTGGTTTGTTCCTCTTCAATATTGTGGGATTCACTTTTGAATAGGAAGAACAAAAAACATACTTTACTGAAAAATAGAGATAGAAAAAGAATCCATCAACAGCTACCGAACGAATTTAAGTTCATACACGACTTAGTTCTGTTGGTACTACTGAGCATTAGCTCGAATAAGTTTTGCTGGGTATTTTTTGTCTTACTGCTTAAAGGAGATTGTTTGAGAAGTTACCTTGGTTTTTGAATTAAAAAAGAGATTCAATCCACTCAAATTTGATAGGGGGCCGCAATGAGGACGATTAAATAAAACCAGATGCTTAATTTCATGAAATGAGGGATTTAAATGTTTTACTACAGTTTTTTTAAAGGCATTTAAAACACTTGAAATTCATGAGGAACAATCATTTCTCATGACCAGATAGCTTCTCAATAAAGCAGTATTGAGGGTTGTTTAAAACGGTAAATTTAGAATTAATAGCGATAGCAAAGTGAACAGCGTACACGTAACAACTGCAAATGGACTTCGACAGCCTCTTGACCAGGAAAAAATCCATAGGGTTTTGTCTTGGATGGTTGATGAGCTTATCTTTTTTGACAAATGTTCCAGTAAGTCGTTTGGGTATGCATGTTTAGACTATGAAAGAATTCCCAGTTGGCTGAGTACATTTTTGCTCATTTTAAAGAGCTTATGGTTTTTGCTTTCGGGTCGAATTCTTGTCGCGTTGCATAGCTGTCATTGTGACAAAGGCCAAGCTATTAATTGGGCTAGACTGCTGAGAGTGACAGTAAAGATAGGTCAAGCACCTCCCCAAAAAGAATAAATCTTTTCTTCACTAATTATTTGCATGAACTCATCTATTTTGGCTATCAAAATGCGCGATAAAATGATGTGCAAAATGAATCAAAAAATGTACCTCATATTGAATTTTATTTAAAAAAATCAAACACATATAGCGATTGTTTTTTGCGCGTATTTTGTTTGATTGAGCCGTTTTTTCTAGTGGCCGCACTCCATTTTGCACTTTTAAAGGTATAAAGAGGCCTTTATTTGCAACAATATTAGCCGTTTCTGAGCTGTATTTTGATAGATTTTTTAATCAAGAAGGATTGCAAGAGTAACAGGGGGAGAGGCCTTGAAATTGATAGGAAAAATGCCTTTATTTGACCAATTTTTATGAAAAAAATTGTATAAGAAAAACATGTTGGGAAATGGTGCACATACATATTGTGGAAACCAAATTTGGATTGATACGGGGTTTAAGGCGGGTGTAGTGGTCAAGTAAATTTGGCCACGTCTTTAGAGCAATTTAACCAGTAAATCTGCTCCGCTTTATTTGGCGTTTTACCGCCGTTAAATTGATGTGGCCGCACCTGTGAGTAATACCCCAGGATGTAATTCCGATGTGGTTTTTGGCCTCCACCAGATTTCGATAACCCGCTGTTGGAATCCATTCAGTCTTTAGGCTTCTGAAGAAGCGTTCCATCGGGCTGTTATCCTAACAATTCCCCCTGCGACTCAAGCTCTGTTTTATCTTGTATCGCCACAGCGATTGGCGATATTTAACACTGGTGTAGTGGATAACCCTGGTCAACAACCAACTGTGCAGATTCAAGCCTGAATTCAGCTGAAAATGTTCTTCTTGTCTTTGTCATTTTGACTCACCTTTTTGATTGGATGCATTTTAGCATCTCCATTTAGGTGGCCAATTTCACTTTAGCACTACAGTTTATTTTACCAATGCATTCCCAAGTCCCTGAACCTTCATAATCCGGTTATTCAATTCACGTTCTGCATCATCAACTGGGTCCGATTTATCCCATTCCTGGAACAGCTCCAACTGCCGTTTTGAATACGTAACACCGTACTTTTCTGCCATATAAAAGCCGATTCTGGCTATGTCGCCTCGGATTTTTACATCAGGGATTGCAACGCGGCTGGTAATTTTTATAGTCAATCCCTTTCCTCGAAAGGTCTCAACTCCATCCCCGGAAACGCTATCTGAAAATGGTTTATTCGAGCGGTCTGCATTAATCTGGCCGACGGCGGGTCGAAGGTTAACTAGGTCATTATGCGCATTGCGGTACTCATCATCGTGAGCTTGGCAATACTCCCTGGGGTTCTCTTTAATCGCTTTTGCCTGGCTGTAACAAGCACGCCACTTTCCGTTCTTTTTATAAAACCAGCTGGCGGGTATTACGTGTTCTGCTTCTGTTCTCGAAGCACGCTTTAACTGTCCTTTTGGAAACGAATTTTGTAGCCCGCAGCTAGCTAAATCCACTTTCTTTTTAGACCAGTCACAGCCTGTATAAAATGTTGTGCCGACATTCTGATAGACACCTTTATACATATTCGCTTTGGCTTGTTCAAAGCTTCCAGAAATCCCGGCTATAACGCTTGCACTAAAAGCCAATAGAGCGAGCGTAATCAATACTTTCTTCTGCATTTTAAGTTCTGTTTTTGATTGATTAGGGTGATTGTAATGTTAACGTCTTGACAGGTTTTATCTCTTCCCCCTCCGCTAGGATTACATGTTTTACTCGGCCAATTTGGACTCTTAGTGTCATCGTTATCGTGTTGCACAACCTTGTAGCCATCATAAATGCTAGGGTGATGTTTAACCGATATTAAAATCTATTTTACTATGCTTGATACTGATTCTATCTAGTCCAAATCCTTCCTAATCCTGTTTGAAATGTATGTAGAAGCCTCATTAATTTTAGATTGCCGCTCACATTGAGAAAGGCTGATGCTAGGTAATTCAACGTACTTTTAAATATTTTGAATTTTCTTCAAACTATCTAGGTAATCAGCCCATTTTTGCATCATTTCGGTGCGTTCTTCCATGAGTTCGGCCTTGTTGTAAGTGGCTCTTATGCGGTCTTTGTTAACATGGGCTAATTGCAACTCAATTGCGTCGGCTGAGAATTTAAGTTCGTTTAGAAGGGTGGAGGCGGTATGTCGAAAGCCATGAGAAGTCATGGTTCCTCTGCCTAATGGTTCGCCGGTGATTGGGTCTTTGATTCTAATCACAGCTTGGTTAAGCGTGTTTTCGCTCATTTCTTTATCGTTTTTGCTTCGTGATGAGATAAATACCAATTCCTTGTCAGAGGTGGCTTGATGCATTTCCTCTAAAATTGCTAGCGCCTGCCTCGATAATGGAATTTTGTGGTCACGGTTCATTTTCATCTCATAAGCTGGGATGGTAATAAGCTTGTCCCTAAAGTTTACGTATCTCCACTTTAAAAAACGAATGTTATGCGGTCTGAGTATGACCAGAGGTGCTAACTGTAAGGCCTTTTTGACGGCAAAGTCTCCATGATAGTTATCTATACCGATTAACAGGCTTGCGAATTCCTGAGGTGACGTAATGTGGGCAAAATTTTGTGATTGTTTGGGCTTTGGAATTAGTCTTGAGATGCTTTCAGCAGGGTTTATCTGAATAAGTTGTAGAGACATTAACGTATCGAATGTTTGTCTGCAGTATGTTGCTAGCAGTTGGGCTGTTTCTCTTTTTCCGTGTACAGCAATCGGTTTTATTAAGTTAAGCAAATCAATACTGGTGATTTTCGTAACAGGCATTTTATCGAGCACTGGAAAGAGGTGCTTTTTCATGCGATTGAGCTTTTTTGCGTAAGTGCTGTCGCGTAGCTCTTGGGTTTTCATCATTTCAAGGGCGTAGTGGGAAAAAGGGAGGCTTAAGTGCTCATCAACTTGCTCTGCCTTGCGAGGATCTATTCCACTTTTAATTTGTGCCTTGGTTTCTTCATGTTGTTTTCTTGCATCTGCAAGGCTTAATGTTGGGTATTCGCCAAAGGTCAGCGTGGCTCTTTTTCCATTAATTGAACAGTCATAGCGCCAAGTTTTAGTGCCTGTAGGGGTGGTCAGAATATAGAGCCCTCCGCCATCAGTCGTTTTGTAGGCCTTGTCCAGTGGCTTTAGTTTTTTGACAGCGATGTCCGTAAGATTCCGTTTCATGCATATTCCCTTATGGATTTGATACCGTAAAAAATACCGTAAATTTTACGGTATAGCAATGCATTTTTTGGATTTGTATGGACTTTGATTTACGTTAACTTATTGAATATATGTAGTATTTGTGCTTGTGTGGATTTGTGTTTGAATTTCTTCGGGCGCGCCATTATTCTAAAGGCTCGTAACAGTTAATGTTACGGGCCTTTTTTATTTCCTTCTCTTGTTTAAACTCTTTTTGGTATTTTCTCGACACTTTCTTGGGAAAAAAAGATTTTCAAAATCTCCCGTATTCTTTTAGGATTGAAAAGCGGTTTCATTGTAAATCGATCGACCGGAAGAGGTGGGAATGTGAATATCAAAGAAATGGCGCTTTATATGTTGGCGGGTTTGGTGCTGCTGGTCAGTGCGTTGGTGTTTTTGGGTTCTTGGCGTTCAGGGGCAGATGAAACTGCCATGATGACGTCACTGCTGCATTCGTCGATTATTCTGTTGGGTGCCGGTTTGGTGGGGTGGCTGTTGAAGGTTTCAGCGCCTGTATTGCTAAATGGAGCCGCCTTGTCGATTTGGTTGGTGATACGGCCGGTGGTTGAAAGTATTGAGCAAAAAACCATTGTCTTGCTTCAGCCAGAATCCCCTTATTTGAATGATGCGACCGAGATGCTTTATCAGGAACCGACATGGTGGATGGGGGATAACTTTTTTTATCTGGTAATCGGTGGTGTTGTCGTTATCTTTATTGCTTTCTTTTTTAGACGCTAAATGGCCGTGGGGTGTAGGCGATGAGGCGTGTTAACAAAAAGTCATGTGGGGCGGGATGTGAATAATCCAGGGACGGAATGTGGCGTTTTACCTGCGTTAAAGCCGGGTCGCTTGTTTTATGTGATGGGGCCTTCCGGCGCGGGAAAGGACACTTTGCTGGGCTATGCGCGGGAGCGCTTAACGCAGGCGCCGGTGGTATTCGCGCACCGTTATATTACCCGGCCTGTTGAGATTGCCGGTGAGAATCATATTCATCTTTCTGAAGCCGAGTTTATCAACCGTTTGCAGCGCGGTTGCTTTAAATTTCATTGGCATAGTCATGGTTGGGATTATGGGCTCGGCATTGAGGTCGATAGCTGGCTGCAAATGGGCTTGAATGTGGTGATGAACGGTTCGCGCGGCTATTTTGAACAGGCCAGGTTATTGCATCCACCATTGGTGCCGGTGGTGATTACCGCCAGCGAGGCAATTTTGCGGGAGCGTTTGAAAAAGCGCGGTCGGGAGAGTGCTCTGGAGATTGAAGAGCGCATTGCCCGGGCCAAGGCGTTTGAACGCTTGGATATGGCCAACGGATATCAAATTGATAACAGTTCAACCATTCAGACCGCCGGCGAGCGTTTTGTTGCCTTATTGCGTAACCTTGAGGAAAGCGATGATGTTTAGCGGATTGCGGGTGGTAATGACAGGTTGTGTGTGGCTGCTGTTGAATATGCCGGTTGAGGCGCGTGATAGTCTGCCGATTTTCGACAGCCACTTGCATTATGGCGGCGAGGATGCGCAAGTGTTTACGCCGGCGCAAATTATGGCGATTTTTGATCGCAATCGGGTGACCCATGCATTGATTTCCAGCACGCCGAATGACGGCACCGAGGCGTTGTACCGCTATGCACCCGAACGCATTATTCCCTTTCTGGGAGTTTATGAAACGCTGAAAGACAAACGCGACTGGATGCATGATGAAACTGTTTTGCCCAAGGTAGAGGCGGCTTTGAAAAAGGGCATCTATCGCGGGATAGGCGAGTTTCATATCTTCTCTCAGGATCGGAAAAGCCCTGTTTTCAAAGGCATTGTGGAGTTGGCCGCGCAACACGGTTTGATGTTGCAGGCGCATGGCGATGCCGGGATTATCGATGAGATTTTTGCGATCGCCCCGAATGTGACCGTGCTGTGGGCGCACATGGGAACGCGCCCGGAGCCGGCGTTTTTGCGGGAGATATTGCAGCGCCATCCGCAGCACCTCTATATCGATACCTCGGTGCGGGATACTTTGTTGCTGGGTACGGATGGTTTTTCCGAGCATCGCGGGCTGACACCGGAATGGCGGCAGTTGTTGATCGATTATCAGGATCGTTTTATGGTGGCGGTGGATACGTTCAGTGTGAACCGCTGGCAGACGTTTGATAGCGTGGTGAAGGATATCCGTGCCTGGCTGGCGCAGCTGCCGGAACCGGTTGCCAGAAAGTTGGCGTATGAAAACGCGGCCGGTTTGTTTTTGAGGTCATCCGGCGCGCGCGAAGAGTGAGTTGACAGCCGTCTTTACGGCAACACAAAACCGATGGTTTCGTGGACTTTTTTAAGCGTGCTCTGCGCCTGCTCACGGGCGTTTTCGGCGCCTTTTTTCAGAATGGCGCGCAGTTCGGTTTCGTCGTCGCGAATCTGGTGAAAACGCTCCTGAATCGGGCGCAGATATTCCACAACCAGTTCTCCCAGTTCCACTTTGAGGTGGCCGTACATTTTGCCTTCAAAGTGTTTGACCACCTCGTCGATCGACTGGCCGCTGATGACGGAGTAGATTGTCAGCAGGTTGGAGACGCCCGGTTTGTTTTCCACATCGTAATGGATTTCCGCGCCGGAATCCGTCACGGCCTTTTTGAATTTCTTGATAATGGTCTTCGGATCGTCCAACAGGGCGATGAAATTGTCTTTGTTCTCGTCCGATTTTGACATCTTGGACAGTGGGTCCTGCAGACTCATAATGCGCCCGCCCGAGGTGGCCGGCGGGATGAACGGCTCAGGCACTTTGAAAACTTCCTGTTCGAAACGGTTGTTGTAGCGTACCGCCAGATCGCGCGTCAGTTCCAGATGCTGTTTCTGGTCGGCGCCCACCGGTACCATCTCCGTCTGGTACAGCAGAATGTCCGCCGCCATCAGAACCGGATAATCAAACAGGCCGACATTGATGTTCTGGGCATGTTTTTGCGACTTGTCCTTGAACTGCGTCATGCGGCTCAACTCGCCCATATAGGTGGAACAATTCAGAATCCAGGCCAGTTCGGCATGTTCCGGTACCTGTGATTGGATAAACACGGTGCTTTTGTCCGGATCGATGCCGGAAGCCAGATAGAGCGCCACGAAATCCAGACTGCGTTTGTAGAGGTCCTTGGGGTCCTGTTCAACGGTAATGGCGTGCATATTGACCAGCGAAAACAGGCAGTTGTAATCATCCTGCATCTTGACCCAATTTTTGATGGAGCCGATATAGTTGCCGATCATCAGATCGCCTGAAGGTTGAATGCCGCTGAAAAGCGTGGGTTTGCTGCTACTCATGATGTTCTTATTGCTTCGCTTGAAAATAAATGGCGACTATTTTCGCATTTTCCGGCGGCGCTGACTAGCCACAAGCGCCGCGGAACAAGCTATCGACTAGAAAATGAAAGGGATAATTCTTTTGCTGCGCTGGCGGTAGTCGTCATATTCGGGCAACAGTTCCAGTAGCAGATGTTCTTCGTAGCTGAGTTTGATCAACAGTATCACCCATAAACCCGCATACAAACCGAGAGCCCAAACGTTCGGATTGGCAATAATCAAAGGCAGGAAAAACAGCACAATCGAGAAATACATGGGGTGGCGAATAAAGCGGTAGGGGCCGTGGGTAACCAGTTCTATTTCGGGTTGCGGATCGGGAATGATGTTGAAGTGCCCCAGATGCATGGCCTGCACCGCCCATAAGCCGATGAGAACGGCAACGGCCTGCGCGCCCAACACCAGCGGATGAAGGCTGAGCGGCAGTAACAGTAAGAGGGCGGCAATTAAGCCGAATTGCAGGCCGACCAGTGAAAACGAAGCAAAGGGATGTTTGATCGGAGTCATGCCGTATTCCTTTCTTTGTAAGAGGTTTATAAGAAGTCCTGCGTTTAAGTATACCTGTAAAACAGGCCAAAGTACGTTGCAATCAAAATGCGGATTAATCCGGTGGTGATGGATAAAAATAGGTAATCGCGGCATTATTAGAGATGATTTCCTTATTGCCGAATCGCCCCTTACAATGCATTAAAAAATGCATGGCAGCGTGACCAATAAAGGAATAAATTCAGTGATTTATCTGTTTCGTGTTTTCGAGGATGACAGCGGTGACTATCTGGAGTTTGTCAGTCGCGAGGATTTGATTGCGGCCTATAATCAGCAAAAAAATCCGCAGCAGTATAACTGGGGAACGGTTGGCATAAAGCAAGCCATGAGCGAGGAAACGCGCCTCTCCAAATTGATGGCGCTCAAAACCATGCAGAGCCTGGGCGATAAACTCGTGGTCAGAACGGTGGTGAAGGGCGAGGTAAACTGGTATTCACCCAATAACTCCCACGGCATTCCGTCGGAATACACCATTGCGGTGAAGTTTTTCAGCGACCATTGCGCCCACTACCGCTTGACCAATTGTCATCACGAGGTATTTGAGATCGCCAACGAGATGCGCTTCAGAGCCTTAACGCAGGACGTGATCGGCCGTATTCTGCAGCGGGTGGAAAATACCCGTTGCGCCCAGAAGCTCGACCGCTACCTCAACATGAATCTGCGCAAGTTGCGCCAATACGGGGTGGAATCGCTTTCGCTCACCGGTTCGTATCTGGATATTCAAAAGGCGATTTCAAAACAGGAACTTTCATGCCCTTTCTTCGGTTCGTTTCTGGAAGAACTCTTGGCATTGTGTGTCGAAAAAGAAAAAGAGCTGGTTGGCGAGCCGCAAATTTATGAAAAAATAATCTGAACAGGCCGGGTCATCCGCTCTTGTGCAAGGGTGTATTCCTGCTTAAGCGCATCTGAATCTTATCAATATCACGTCTGAAAGTCGCTAACCCAAGGTAAGGCTTTGAACTACGACAAAAAGCCGCTAAAATGGGGGCTTATTTTCTGACCCTCATTTTTGGCACTCTATGCAACGCATTATTCGTAAAATCACCTCTTTTTTTACAAGCCCCAAAAATCCTCTTCAAACGGCCTCGGCCGCCTCACCTGGTCAGCCAGTGGTTTTTTCACGCAAGGAACACGGCATTTCGCGCAGTCAAATCGACAAAGCGGCGCTGGATGTACTGTACAGCTTAAAGCGCGCCGGTTATGAGGCCTACCTGGTTGGCGGTTGCGTGCGCGACCTGCTGCTGGGGCTGGAACCCAAGGATTTCGACGTGGTCACCAATGCCGAGCCCGAAGAGGTTCGCGAGGTGTTTAAACGCCGTTGTCAGTTGATTGGCCGACGTTTCCGTTTGGCGCATGTGCGTTACGGACGCACCGTTATTGAGGTCGCCACCTTCCGCGGCCACGGCGAAGGTGAGCAGCGTCGCGATTTCTTTGGCCGCAACGGCAAAGCCAGCGGGCTGGCGCGCGAGGTGGACGATACCGGTCGCCTGTTGCGTGACAATGTTTATGGCAGCATCGATGAGGATGTCTGGCGTCGTGATTTCACCGTCAATGCGCTTTACTACAACATCCACGATTTCAGCGTCATCGACTATGTCGGCGGTATGGCCGATATCAAAGCCGGTCAGCTGCGTCTAATCGGTGATCCGGAAACCCGTTACCGCGAAGACCCGGTGCGTATTATCCGCGCCATCCGTTTTGCCGCCAAGCTCGGTTTCAAAATCGAAGCGGCGACTGAAGCGCCGATTGTGTCGCTGGGTCAGCAGTTGAAAGACGTTTCCAATGCCCGTCTGTTTGAAGAGGTGTTAAAACTCTTCCATAGCGGCGTCGGTGTGGAAGTGTTTGAAAAGCTGCGCCACTATGATCTGTTTCAATATCTCTTCCCGTTGACGGAAAAAACCCTGGAGCAGGAGTCGGAAGGTTTTCCGCGCATGTTGGTGGTTGAAGCCCTCAAAAGCACCGATGCACGCCTTCAGGAAGGCAAGTCGGTCAATCCGGCCTTCCTGTTTTCCGCCATGCTTTGGGAGCCGATGCAGGTGCGCAAGGAGGCGCATCTGGACAGCGGCATGACTCATCAGGACGCTTTGTACGCGGCAGCCAATGACGTGCTCGAACAGCAGGTACGCGCCACCGCCATTCCCAAACGTTTCAGCGCGCAGATGCGTGACATCTGGAATTTGCAATACCGTTTGCCGAAGCGTCAGGGCGCGCGTGCGCAAAAGTTGACGGAACATCCGCGTTTCCGAGCGGCTTACGACTTTTTAGGGGTGCGTGTGGCGGCGGGCGAGTCGCAGTTTGCCGAGCTGTTTGACTGGTGGACAGAGTATCAGGAAAAAGACCCGGTGGAGCAGGTCGCCTTTGCCAATGCGGTGGAGCGCAAGCCGGCCAAACGCCGCAGAAAGCCCGGCAACCGTAATTTCCTGCGCAAGCGCAGCCAGCAAGGTCAGGCGGACGAGTAAGGAAGCTGCGGTGTCTGAGCGCGTTTATATCGGCCTGGGAAGTAATCTCGATCACCCGGAGCGGCAGTTAAGCGAAGCGCTGCAGGCCCTGGCGGCTTTGCCGGCTACGCGCTTGCTGCAGCAGTCGCATTTTTACGCCTCCAAACCACAAGGCCCCCAGGATCAGCCGGATTTTATGAATGCAGTCTGTCTGCTCGAAACCGATCTGTCTGCGCACGCCTTGCTGCAGGCCTTGCAGCAGATAGAGCAGTCGCAGGGGCGTGTCAAAAAGCGCCATTGGGGCGAACGCTGCATCGATCTGGATATCCTGCTGTATGGCGACCAATCTATTCAAACGCCGGAACTGACGGTGCCGCACAAGGAGATGGCGACACGGGATTTTGTGTTGTTGCCGCTCGCGGAAATCTCACCAGGCCGGGTTATACCGGGAATGGGGCGCGTTGAGACGTTAATTGCCCAACTCGAGCAGACCTTTGTGGTGCCTTGGGTTGCTTCAAATTCCAATCACACGGCGTAATCCTACGCTGCCAATCGTATACAAGAAGTCACTACCGATGCGTAAAACACTCTCTCAACTTAAAAAAATGGTGCAGCTGGACGAGAAGCTGGTTTGTTTGACCGCCTATGATGCGAGCTTTGCGCATTGGATTGCCGAAGCCGGTGTGGATGTCATTTTGGTGGGCGACTCGCTCGGCATGGTGGTGCAGGGGCATGCGACGACCTTGCCGGTGAGTTTGGATGAGATGGTCTATCATACGCAGATGGTGCAGCGCGGCAACCACAAAGCGTGGTGTATCGCCGATCTGCCTTTTATGGCCGATGCGACTCTGGACTCCGCATTGCATGCGGCCGGCAGGCTGATGAAAGAGGGCGGCGCCAATATGGTTAAGCTGGAGGGCGGGCAACGTGTATTGCCGATGGTCGAAACACTTTCGGCGATGGGCGTGCCGGTCTGCGGGCATTTAGGGCTATTGCCGCAATCGGTCGAGAAATACGGTTATCAGGTGCAGGGCAAGGACCAGACGTCTGCGGAAAGATTGTTGGAAGAGGCGGCGGCGTTACAAACAGCCGGTGCCGAGATGCTGGTGCTGGAATGTGTGCCGAGCGCCCTGGCGGCGGAAATAACGGCGAATTTAAGCATACCGGTCATCGGCATCGGTTCCGGCAAAGAAACGAGCGGGCAGGTGTTGGTGTTGCACGACATGTTGGGATTGACCGTCGGCAAGACGCCCAAATTTGCGCAGAATTTTTTGCAGGAAGGCGGTTCGATTCAGCAGGCCTTGGCCGATTATGTGGCGGCAGTCAAGCAGGGGCATTTTCCGCAAGCCCTGCATGAAATGGCCTGATAACGATTTTGAGTGGGTATGAGAGATGCAGATTTTTGAACAGATTGCGGCCTTAAGAACACAGATCGGCGACTGGAAAGCGCAGGGCTTGAGTATCGGTTTTGTGCCGACCATGGGGAACCTGCATGACGGCCATTTGAGTCTGGTGAAGATGGCGCGCGAACGCTGTGATAAGGTCGTTGCCAGTATTTTTGTGAATCCGTTGCAGTTTGGCCCCAATGAAGATTTTGAACGCTATCCGCGCACCTTTGAAGACGACTGCCTTAAACTGCAGTTGGCCAGCACCGATGCGCTGTTTTATCCGACCGTGGCGGAAATGTATCCGCACCCGCAAACCCAGACCCGTGTGGTAGTGGCCGATGACATCACCGTTGTATTTGAGGGGGCGACCCGTCCTGGGCATTTTGACGGTGTGGCGACAGTAGTGAGCAAGTTGTTTAATATCGTGCAGCCGGATATCGCGATTTTCGGTCAAAAAGATTTTCAGCAGTTTGCCGTGATTGAGCGCATGGTGGAGGATTTGGCCATGCCGATTACGCTGATCCGCGCGCCGATTGCGCGTGATGTGGATGGCCTGGCATTGAGTTCGCGCAATCAGTACCTTGATGCAAAGCAACGCCAGATTGCTCCGAAATTGTATGTGGCCTTGCATGATATCGCTCAAGCCTTGTCTTCCGGTAATCGTAATTTTAGCGACCTGGAAAAGGCGGCAACTGAACAGTTGTTGCGAGAAGGTTTTAATCAGGTCGATTATATCCGTGTGGTTGATCCGCAAACCCTGGCTCCCGCAAGCGTTGATCAGCGCGAGTTCGCCATTTTAGCCGTGGCCCGTTTGGGTTCCACGCGTTTATTAGACAATATTCTGATCACTGCCGCTTAATCCGCGTCATCCACTCTGGACATAAGATGAGCTTTTCGACCCTTATAGGTTTCTTTTCCGGCATTACGATTGTCTTGGTGGCGATGGCCATGGGGTCGTCTCTGGCGCTGTTTGTCAATGTGCCTTCGGTGTTGATTGTTTTTGGCGGTACCATCGCCGCGACTATGATCCGCTTTTCCATGAAAGAAAACCTCTTTGCCATTGGCATGTCGTTTAGTGTGCTCAAGTCGGATAAGCAAATCAGGGATCTGCCAACCTTTATTGCGATTACCGAGGACCTGCTGCGCCTCAACCGTCAAAAAGGGGTGTTGGCCATGGAGAATTATGAGATCAATCATGACTTCTTCCGCGACGGAGTACGCATGTTGGTGGACGGTTATGATGCGGAGTTGGTCAAGCAGACCCTGCGCGAAAAGAACCGGGTGCTGATTGAGCGTGCCGAAACCAGCGCCGGCGTATTCCGTGCGATTGGTGAGGCGGCGCCGGCGTTCGGCATGATGGGCACGCTGGTCGGTTTGATTCAGATGCTCTCCAATTTGAGCGATCCCAACAGCATTGGGCCTGCTATGGCGGTGGCGATGCTGACGACGCTGTACGGCGCCATGATAGCGCATCTGTTTGCATTGCCGATTGCCGATAAGATCGAATCCTGGGCGCAGGAGGAATCCTATCGCCAGCAGATGATTATCGAGGCGGTTTCCTGTGTTTCGCAGGGCATTAACCCGGCGGTCATGCGCGATTTGCTTAAGCCGTATCTGTCCGGCAAAAAGCAGAAGGTCGAGCTTGATGGCGAGTAAGAAGGGCGGCGGCTCCTCCTGGCTGGTGACCTTTGCCGATCTGATGTCGCTGTTGATGGCGGTCTTTGTGCTGTTGTTTGCGATGTCCACACTCGAGGTTCCCAAATATCGCGCCACGGTCGAATCGCTGAGGGAGGCGTTAAGCCACTCGTCTACGCTCAGTCCGCAGCAGGAAGCCTATTTCAACTCGTTAAAAACTCAACAGGACAGCTCCGGCGACACGCCTAAAAGCCAGGTGGAACTCTATCCGTTGTATGAAAGTTTGCTGCAGACCTTTGCCAAGGAGCTGCAGGATGCGGATGTGAAGATGGATTTTGATCCCAAGAAAAACGGCATTAAATTGACCTTTCCCGAGCAGATTGCCTTTGCGCCCGGCAGCGCCGATTTAAAGCCCGATTTCGTCGAAATGCTGGCGCGCTTCAAGGGGTTTCAAAAAGAGAATATGACCGTCAAAGTGGTCGGTCACACCGACAAGACGCCGGTGTTGGGCGGGCGTTTCAAGTCCAACTGGGAGTTGTCGAGCGCGCGTGCAGCCAGTGTGGTGTCGAGTTTGATCGAGCGGGGGATTATCCGTCCCGAACAGGCTGAAATTGTCGGCATGGCGGACAACCAGCCGCTGGCAAATGGCGACACACCAGCCGACTACGCCAAGAACCGCCGGGTGGATGTGTTGATCTTTTCGGCGCAATAATAAAAAAGCCCATGAACCTACTGGTTACATGGGCTTTTGACGCGGATGGGGAAATCTGGTCTTAAACCGCTTTCTTCATCTGTACCGGAATGGTATTGCGCGTGTGCGTGATATTGTTCTCTCTGTCCACATAAACCAGTTTGGGTTTGAATTGGTCAGCCTCCGCCTCGCTCATGGTGGCGTAGGTGGCAATAATCAGCAGGTCATTCGGATTGGCTTTATGGGCGGCCGCCCCGTTGACTGAAATGATGCCGCTGTGATCTTCCGCACGAATCGCATAGGTGGTGAAACGTTCACCGTTATTGATGTTGTAAATCTGGATTTGCTCGTATTCGCGGATCCCGGCGACTTCCATCAGGTGGCCGTCGATCGCGCACGAACCTTCATAGTCCAGTTCGACGTGAGTCGCGGTAACGCGGTGTAATTTACATTTTAAAAGTGTTACTTGCATACGGCTCTCATAGGATTCGAGGCAATCGGATTGCGCTGTTTAACAGTTAAGTCCAATATCGAACTCAACATCGACATTAGGCTAACCTTAAATTAGCGCATTATTATACCCATTTTTATCAAAAAAACACCCAACAAAAAACCCCGTCTGATGACAGGGTTCAAAGGCAGTGACTGCGTAATCAGCAATACTGACAAGTGGTTAGGCGATTAACCCGTATTGCGCATACCCGCTGCAATCGCATTGATGCTGTTGAGCAACGGCGGTAGCCAAACCGATTTATCTTCTTCGCTTTGCGCGTTTTTATAACGTTTCAAGACGACGACCTGAATATTGTTCAATGGCTCCAAATAAGGCGTACGACGGCTGAGCGACAGCGCCAGACCTGGGGTTTCCGCCATCAAATATTCGTTGCCGCTGATTTCCAGGATGCGGCTGACGGCACGCGTGTGTTCGTCCGCAATCATGCTGTAAATCTTCTGCGCAATCTGCTGGTCTTGCGCCAGTTTGCTGTATTCGCCGCCGATTTTCAGATCGGTTTTGAACAGCGCCATCTGGATATTGCTCAACAGACCTTTGAAGAACGGCCATTGCTGGTACATGTCTTTCAGGTCATTATCGCCATGTTCCTGGATCCAGTTATCCAGCGCAAAACCGGTGCCCTGCCAGGCAGGGAAGGTTAAGCGGGCCTGTGCCCAGCCGAAAATCCATGGAATGGCGCGGATTGACGACTTCGACAGATTGCCTTTTTTGCGGTGCGACGGACGCGACCCGATGTTCAACAGACCGATCTCTGTTACCGGGGTGGCTTCGTAGAAGAACTCGAAGAAACCGGGGGTGTGGTCGGTCAGTTCACGGAAACACTGCTCACCCTGTTCCGCCAGCTTCTGCATGATTTCCAGATGATGCGGATTATCCTGTTTCACCGGTTTGATCAGGCAGGTGCTGGCTTTCATCAGGCCGGTTACGCCCAATGAGAGTTCATACATGGCCGTTTCGGCATTGCTGTATTTATACGAGAGCACTTCACCCTGTTCGGTGAACTTGATCGCACCGCGCACCGTGCCGGTCGGTTGCGACAGAATCGCGTGGTGAGTCGGTCCGCCTCCACGTCCGACCGTGCCCCCACGGCCGTGGAACAGACGGCAGTGAATGCTGTAGCTGTCCGCCAAGGCCATAATCGACTGTTGTGCCTGATAGAGGTTCCAGGCAGAAGCCAGGTTACCGCCGTCTTTAGCCGAGTCGGAGTAACCCAGCATGATCTCTTGCTGGTTGCCGGAGGCGTGCAGCATGGTGCGATAGGTTTCGTTTTCAAACAGCGCCGTGGTGACCGGAACGATGTGTTTAAGGTCTTCGATGGTTTCGAACAGCGGGCTGATCTGAATATTGCAGTACGGTTTGCCTGCGTTGTATCCCGCCAAGCCGGCCTGGTGCGCCAGGAACATGACTTCCATCACGTGGCTGGCTTCATGCGTCATCGAAATAACGTAGTTATTGAAGGCTTTCGGGCTGATTTCGCGGCGCATCTTGCGGATGACATGGAAAACGTCCAGCACTTCTTTGGTCATCTTTTCGAGCTTGATGTGCTGGGTGTCGATGATGGTGGCAGAACCGATATGGGTTGCCAGCAGTTCCAGTTTTTCGGCTTCCGACAGCGACTTGTAGTCGATGTTGAGGTGAGACAGCAAATCGGCCACCGCATCGGTGTGCACGGTCGATTCCTGGCGGATGTCGAGGCGCATCAGGTAGAAACCGAAGGTCTGTACCAGGCGGATCAAATCCTGCAAATCGGCATTGGCGATGTTTTCGTCACCGTGTTCGCACAGGGATTGATGGATCAGTTGCAGATCGGCCAGCAGTTCGTTTTCCGAATTATAGGCAAACGGACTCTTTGGGATCGGCGTATCGTTGAGTTTCGCTTCCACATAGTTGAGGTTGTGCTGCAGGCGTCCGCGAATCAGATACAGGAAGCGGCGGTAAGGCTCATCCTTGAAACGCTCCGGGCGTTTTTTGAAAACGCTTTCCAACAAAGCGGAGTCAACAATGGTCGCTTTGTTCAAGATTTCCTGATTGATAGGCGTAATGTATTTGGAATGCGTCAATTTATGGCTCAAATCGAACACACGGTTCTGGTATTCATACAGCACGGAACGCGTTTGCAGCAGCAGGGCCTGAACGGTCGTATCATGCGTGACAAATGGGTTGCCGTCACGGTCGCCGCCGATCCAGGAGCCGAAGGTCAGGAAGTTTGGTGTCTGGATATTGTCTTCAGGGTAGTAACGCGCCAGAGCACGTTCCATATAACGGTAAACCTGAGGTACGGCTGTAAAAAGCGATTGACGGAAGTAGTAGATACCGTTACGGATTTCGTCCTCGACGGTTGGCTTCTGACGGCGTACTTCATCGGTTTTCCACAATACCTGAATCTGGTACTGCAGCTTCTTGATGACTTCTTCCTGCGCATACGGATTGTTGTAGGCCTCGGCTTCGTTCAATTCACCGAAGGTCAGGAAAATCTTACGCAGGTTTTCCATAACGGCACGGCGCTTCGATTCGGTGGGGTGGGCAGTGAAAACCGGAATATAGTTCAGGTTGTTCAATAGCAACTGAACCTGGTCAGCCGAGAAGCCTTGCTCTTTGAAGCCTTCAACCGTTTTTAAGACAGAGCCTTCCCACAATGGGCCGTCGGACTTCAACTGGCTTTGGCGCTCGAAATACTGGTGCTCTTCTTCCGCGAGGTTGACCAGGCTGAAGTAGATGTTGAAAGCGCGGATAATGAGAATCAAATCTTCCGGTGTCTGTTGTGCGATAAATTCCGTCAATTCGGCACGCAAGGCGGGATCTTCTTTTTCATGAAGCTGAATATAACCCGTGCGCAGCTTTTCAACGGCATCCAAAACCGGTTTGCCAACCTGGGTTTCAATGATTTCACCTAGAAGACTTCCCAGTAATTTGACGCGTGCTCTAAGTTGCTTATCTCGCTTTTCTGCAGCCATTGTTTAACTCTCGGTTTCCATAAACAAAATTATCTGGATTATAGCAGAATTATTGGGTTTCGTTAAGAAAGTCTTTAGGAGAGTGGGGCTGTGCAGGCAATAAAAAAGCCCCGCTGCGGGGGCTTTTGGGTGTCAGGGTCGCGTGAAAAATTACGCTTTTTCCTGATACTGTTTAGCACCAGCCATAATTTCGGCGCGAGCGACTTCAACATCTCCCCAGCCGTCGATCTTGACCCATTTGCCTGGCTCAAGTGCTTTGTAGTGGCTGAAGAAGTGTTCGATCTGTTCTTTCAACAGCGGGATGTCTTCCACAGCGTTGATGTTTTTGTAGATTGGCGTCAGTTTGTCGACAGGAACGGCAACCACTTTCGCGTCTTCACCGCCGTCGTCGGTCATTTTCAGGATGCCGATCGGGCGGCAGCGGATAACGGAACCGATCATCAATGGATGAGGGGTGACAACCAGTACGTCAACCGGATCGCCGTCATTCGCCAGGGTGTGGTTGATGTAACCGTAGTTGGCTGGATATTGCATGGTCGCGCCCTGAATGCGGTCAACCCAAACCAAGTCGGTGTCTTTGTCGACTTCGTATTTGATTGGAGAGGCGAATGCCGGGATTTCGATAATGACGTTGATGTCGTTTGGAAGGTCTTTTCCGGCAGGAACTGCTGCGTAACCCATAGTGTTTTCCTTATGCTGTTGAGCAGGCGTTTTAACTACCCGGCCTGCTGAGTTTTCAAATCGCAAATGAATTCGGTTTAAAGCAAAACACCCGCAATGAGGCGGGTGTTTGAAAGCGCAAGGTCTTTAGCTTATTTAGTGTGGTAAGCGACGACTTTTGCAACTTCGTTTTTAGAACCCAGTACAACCGGTACGCGGTCGTGGATGCCTTTAGGGGCAACATCCATGATGTCCATACGGCCAGTAGAAGAAGCACCACCGGCTTGTTCAACCAACATAGACATTGGGTTACCTTCGTACATCAGACGCAATTTACCGGCTTTTGAAGGCTCGCGCGTGTCGTATGGGTACATGAAGATACCGCCACGTACCAGAATACGGTGAACTTCGGCAACCATTGACGCTACCCAGCGCATGTTGTAACGCTTGGCCAATGGACCTTCTTCACCTTTCAAGCAGTCGTCGATGTACTGTTTCATTTCTGGTTCCCAGAAACGCTGGTTAGACATGTTGATTGCGAACTCAGCCGTGTCGGCCGGGATTTGTACGTTTGACTTGGTCAATACGAACTCACCGATGTTGGTGTCAAGCGTAAAGAAGTTAACGCCTTTACCGGTTGTCATGACCAGAATTACGGATGGGCCGTACAGTACGTAACCCGCTGCAACCTGGTTGCGGCCGTTTTGCAGGAACACTTCCTGGTCGTCGCCAGGGCGGTTGTCTTTAGCTTCCAATACAGAGAAGATGGTACCGACAGACAGGTTAACGTCGATGTTAGAAGAACCGTCCAGCGGGTCGAAAGTCACCAGGTATTTGCCGTTAGCGTTACCGGCTACCGTGTAATCTTCTTCTTCAGAAGCGATACCGCGAACGTAAGGGTTAGAAACCAGAATGTCTTTCAGCAGGTCGTTAGAGATAACGTCCAATTTCTTCTGTGTTTCACCTTGAACATTCTGGTCTTCGGTGGCGCCCAAAATACCGGCTAGTTCACCTTGGCCCAATTTGTAAGCGATATCTTTACACGCGATCATGATGTGGTCGATTACCAGCTCCAGTTCCGCTGGAATGCCGTCTGCCGCCAATACTTGGTCTAGTCTTTTCATCGAGAGGCTCTCTTCTTAAAGTGTTTTAAAGTGGATATTTAACGAAAACAAAATTGCGCCAATTCTACCACGCCGGGCCAAAAAGGTACAACTTCATCAAAAACTCCCGGCCGGCCTTGTTAAAATAGGCCGCAAAATTTTTACGTTGAAGGCCCAGAAGGTCTTGTCTCATAGTGAGTTGTTATGAAGTTTATTGTGAAGTTGTTTCCGGAAATCATGATCAAGGGGGATACCGTCAAGAAGAAGATGGTGAGCCAGTTGAACGACAATCTGCGCACCTTGTTGCAGCGCATCAGTCCGGAGATTCAACAGAAGCGCTTTTGGGACAAGATCGAGGTGCAGTGCGAGGATGCCTTGGCGGATGCGGTGCGCCGCGTGCTGACGCAAACGCCGGGGATCGAGCAGGTGCTGGAGGTCATGCAGTTTAGCGTGGGCAGGGAATTGCAGGCGATCGCCGATCAGGTGGTCGAGGTGGTGCTGCCGTGGGTCGAGGGCAAAACCTTTGTGGTACGCGCGCGCCGCAGCGGCCAGCATGCGTTCAACTCGTTTGAAGCGGAGCGTTTTATCGGCGGGGAGATTTGTACGCACGGCAAACCGTTGCGTGTGGACCTGGATCACGCCGAGGTCAAGATCGAAATCGAAATCCATAATGATGAGGTTAATATCGTCACCGCGCGCCGTCCCGGTCTGGGTGGTTTTCCGATGGGTTCGCAGGGTGAGTTGCTGTCGTTGATGTCCGGCGGTTTCGATTCGACGATTGCCAGTTATCTGACGATGAAACGCGGTATCAAAACCCATTTTATTTTCTTCAATCTGGGCGGCGCGGCGCATGAGATCGGCGTAAAGCAGGTGGCGCTGTATTTGTGGAGCCGCTTCGGCGCATCGCATCGCGTGCAGTTTGTCAGCGTGCAGTTTGACGCGGTAGTGGCGGAAATTTTTCGCTCCACCCATGAGAGTTATATGGGCGTGACTCTGAAGCGTCTGATGCTGATGGCGGCGGAAAGGGTCGCCGACCAGATGGGCATCGATGCGCTGGTGACCGGCGAAAGTGTGGCGCAGGTAAGCAGCCAGACATTGCGCAATTTGGCGGTGATTGACGAGGCGACACGCAAGCTGGTGCTGCGTCCGCTGGCGACCATGAATAAGCCGGATATTATGGCGATGGCGGAAGCCATCGGTACGCGTCATTTTGCCGAAAATATGCCGGAATACTGCGGTGTGATTTCTAAGAACCCGACCATTAACGCCTCGTTTGAGCGGATGCACAGAGAAGCCGCCAAGTTTGATTTCAGTGTGCTCGATAATGCCGTGGCGCAGGCGACTATGCTGCCGGTCGATAAGATTGTCGAGGATGTCAATCAGGCGGCTGCGGTGGAGATTGTGCATGCGGTGGGTGACGACGAGCAAGTGATTGATATCCGTGCCTCTTCCGAGCAGCGCGCCAAGCCGCTGACGGGGGTTGAATCGCTGGCGATTCCTTTCCATGAATTGAATCAACAGTTCCCCAAACTCGACCAGAGCAAACAGTATTTGCTGTATTGCGAAAAAGGGGTGATGAGTCAGTTGCACGCCCAGTATCTGCGCGATAAAGGGTTTGAAAATGTGCGCGTATATCGCCCGCAGGCTTAATGGCTAGACCCGGCCTGTTGAGTTTTTTCGGCGGTTTTTTCACCGCCACTTTCTAGCTTGTCGGGTGCGGCTCTGTTCTCGGTGGTGTTTTCCCACTCTTCAAAATGTTGCGCTTTAAGCAGGTTTTTGCGGTCCGAGAGATTCTTGTAGCTTTGCAACGCCAGTTTGGTCTTTTGAATCTTGGTCACGTAATCCACGGTTTCATGGCCGATGGTGTTGCGTGCAATCACTTCCACATTGTAAAACCATTTGTAGGGGTCCAGCCCTTGCGCCTCGGCGAGGCGCTGCATTTTACGCACTCTGCCGGGACCGGCGTTGTAGGCCGCCAAGGCGAAGTTGATGCGGTCTTCCAGGCTATATTCCTCCCCTGAAAAATAGGTGTCGCGCAGAAAGGCGAGGTACTTGACGCCGGCGTGGATGTTGTCTTCCAGATTATGGATGTCGGTAATGTCGACATTTTTTGATTCGGCGGTTTGCGGCTTGATCTGCATAATGCCGTAAGCGCCGGCCGGGCTGGTCAAGGCCTGGTTGAATTTGGACTCCTGATAAGCGAGGGCGGCGATCAGGTACCAGTCAAAGTCGTAGAAAGTCGCGTAAAGCTGCAGGAAATAGGTCAGGCAGTCGATCTTGTTGAGTTCGGAAAGCTGGCGGGGTTGTTTGATCCAGTAGGTGTTTTCAAAATATTTCTTGAAGACGCTGTTGCCCAGAAAGTTGCCCTGTTTGGCAAAGTGCCGGATGAAGTCGTTGAGCGACGCCTTGAGCTCGGGCAGGTTGTAGTTGATGGCCCAGGCGATGCGACCGCCGTGATGGAAAATGATATCGTCGTAGACTTTCAGGTCTGGCAGGATCTGGCTGTATATTTTGGCGATATGGCTGTCGGTCACCGTATAAGGGTAGAGGCCGGCGTTGACCATTTCGAGGATGTCTTCGGCCTCCAGAATCGGGTCGGCGGTGAGGATTTCAATCGGCTGCAATCCGTTGAGCCCCAGAAACTGGTTGAACATCTGCAAGTGGATGATATAGCTGCTGTTGGCGACAACCAGCACCTGTTTGCCGGCCAGATCCTCCAGACGGGTGACCGGATCGGCGTCTTTGTTGGCAATGAGGATTTCCTGGATGTTGCTGATATAGGGGTCGGTGAAATCAAAGCGCGCCCGCCGTTCGGGGGTGATGGTCAGGCCGGAGGCGATCATGTCGCCTTTGCCGGCCTGTAGTTCCGGAAACAGCTTGTTGAATGGGCGGATCAGAAAGACGATATGGGTTTTATAACGTTCTTTGCGCGGTCCGCGGTTCAGGTAGTTTTCGTAGGCGTGCAGCAGGTCGTATTCCAGGCCGCGCTTGCCGCGTTTGGTTTCAAAGAAATTGGTGCGGTTATGGCTGACCAGTACCCGCAGAATGCGGCGCTCGCGGATCTGGTCGAGGTCGCCGATAAACGGTTGGTTGATGCGCGCCATTATCGACTGGCTGTCGCTGGTAAAATTGGTGCTGCCGGTACTGCCGGGGGTGGCTTGCAGGGTCGGCTGGGCGAGCGAAAGCGGGCTGGTGATCAGTAAGCTAAAAATCCAGACTTGCCAACTTCGATTGAAGTGATGTTTTAACAAGTTGCTGCGCTCATGTTGTCGTTGAAGTTTTTTATTCTAGTCAACTCTTTGGCGTTGTCCAAACGAATTCGTAGTTGTGAGCAGGGGTTTTTGCGTTGTGACCGCGCTTGAAACTGTGGTTTACAGGGTTACAATGGGGCGGTGATAATGGCAGGCAAACCAGAGGAGTAACGTGATGCGCAAGGTGAAATATGCCATTTTGGGTGCGGGGAGCGCGGGATTGACGGCGTCCAGTTTGATTCGCAAACACAGTGATGATTTTGTGTTGATTGATGGCGGGCCTTTGGGGACGACCTGCGCGTGCGTCGGCTGTATGCCTTCCAAGGCGCTGATTCAGTCGGCGAATGTTTATGCGCGGCGCGAGGATTTTGCCGAGTTTGGGTTGCAGGGTGACGTGGATGTGGATTCCGCCAAAGTGATGGAGCGTGTGCGCCGTTTGCGTGACCGTTTTAGCGGCGGGGTGCGGGCGGCAACCACCGACAAGTTGCCGGAGTCGCAATTGATGCGCGGTTATGCACGCTTTATCGGCCCGAACCGTTTGCAGGTAGATGGCGAAGAAATCGAGGCCGAGCGCATTATTATCGCCACCGGTTCAACCCCGATTGTGCCGGCTCCCTGGAAAGCCCTTGGCAATAAGTTGTGGACCAGTGACGAGATTTTTGAACAGGCCACCCTGCCCAAGCGCATCGCTGTGATCGGTCTGGGCGTGATCGGATTGGAGTTGGGGCAGGCGCTGGCGCGCTTGGGGGTGGAAGTGCACGGTTTTGAGATGGCCCATCACATTGGCGGTCTGGCGGTGCCGGAAGTCAGTGCCAAGGCGGTGGAGCTGATTTCGCAGGATTTTCCGCTGTATTTGGGTGAGGCCGCGCAATTGGAAGAGACGGCGCAAGGCGTGCGTGTCTATACCTCAAAAACCGATGTGGAAGTCGATGTGGTGTTGGCGGCGCTCGGGCGGCGTGCCAATCTGGACGGGCTGGACTTGCAGAAGGCGGGGGTGGCGCTGAATGAAGCCGGCCTGCCGGATTTTGACTTGCATACTTTGCAAATCGGCGATAAGCCTCTTTTTATTGCCGGCGATGTGAATGGTTTCCGGCCGATTTTGCATGAAGCCGGTTTTGAGGGCAAAATGGCGGCGCTGAATGCGCTGGATTATCCCGAGGTGAAGGCCTATGCGCGCAAAACGTCGCTGGCAATTGCATTTAGCGAGCCGGATATCGGCGTGTTTGGCGAATCCTATCGCCACTTGGACTTAACGCAGACGGCAGTGGCGCAATTTGATTTGGAGCGCAATAACGGCCGGGCGATTGTGATGCATCAGGATCACGGCATGATCTGCCTGTTTGCGGATAAATCCAGCAAGCGTCTGCTGGGGGGGGAAATGGTGATGCCGCATGCCGAGCATTTTGTTCATCTGCTGGCCTGGGCGGTGGAGCAGCGCCTCACTGTGGCCGATTTGATGCGCATGCCGTTCTACCATCCGGTGCTCGAAGAGGCGATTCAGTCGGCCATCACGGAGTTGTACAAACAGCTCTATGCGGTCGAAGAACGTCCGCGTGCGCCGGAATTAACCGTATTGCAATAACAGAATTAACAGTAATGCAATAAAATCAAACTGTTTTTTGGTATAATGCCGGCAGTTTTATTAACCATAGCCCCGTTGGCGCCGTGAGTGGAAGTTGTTTCACGGCCCGTTTGACGGGGCTTTAACTTAGATGGTATCGAGTGACTAATCAACACACAGACAGTGCTGCAGACCAGCGCGACCCCTTCGCAGACCGCGAAGCCGAAAAATACGAAAATCCTATCCCTAGCCGCGAGTTCATTATCGAGGCGCTCGAAAAAGAGTCCAATCCTCTGCGTCTTTTTGAAATTGCCCGTCTGGTCGATGTCGACGAAAATGATGAAGAGCGTTTTGAGGCTCTGTCACGTCGCTTGAAGGCGATGGTGCGTGACGGCCAGCTGATGCGCAACCGCCGCGGCGCTTTCGGTCCTTTGACGAAGATGGATCTGATCAAAGGCCGCGTTCTGGGGCATCCGGACGGTTTCGGTTTTGTGGTGCCGGAGGACGGCAGCAAAGACCTGTTTATTTCCGACAAAGAGATGCACAAGGTGCTGCACGGCGATATCGTCATCGCCTCGATTGCCGGTGAAGATCGCCGCGGCCGCCGTGAGGGGATGATTGTTGAAGTCAGCGAACGCGCCAATCAAACGATTCTGGGGCGTCTGAATTTTGAAGACGGTTTGGCGTGGGTGCGTCCTAACAATACACGCATTACGCAGGATGTCTTCGTGCCGCAAGACGGTTTGATGGATGCCAAGGAAGAGCAGATTGTGCTGGTCGAGGTCATTCACCAGCCATCGATGCGTTCCGGTCCGATCGGTAAAATCATCGAAGTGCTGGGCGACTATATGGCGCCGGGTATGGAGATCGATTCTGCTATTCATGACTTCAATATTCCGAATACCTGGTCGGATGCGCTCTTGGCCGAAGTGGAATATATTCCGGATGAGGTGACCGAAGCCGATTTTGAAGGACGTAAAGATTTGCGTGCGTTGCAGTTGGTGACCATCGACGGCGAAGACTCCAAAGACTTCGACGATGCGGTATTTGCCAAGCGTCGCAAAAACGGCTGGCGCTTGGTGGTGGCGATTGCGGATGTGTCGCACTACGTCAAGCCGGGCAGCGAACTGGATAAGGAAGCCTACAAACGCGGCAACTCGGTTTATTTCCCGCAGCGCGTGATTCCGATGCTGCCCGAGAAGCTTTCCAACGGCATCTGTTCATTGAACCCGCAGGTTGATCGTTTGTGTATGGTGGCGGACATGTCCATCAACGACGACGGTTCTCTGGAGCGCAGTCAGTTCTATCAGGCGGTCATGAACTCCAAAGCGCGTCTGACCTACAACCAGGTTAACGACATTCTGACCAATCCGCAAAGCCCGCATCGCGAAACCTATGCCGAGCTGGTGCCACATCTGGAAGAGTTGAACGGTCTGTACGAAGTGCTGTTGAAGGCGCGTGAAGAGCGCGGCGCTTTGGAGTTCGATACGGTCGAAACCCGCATTATTTTCGATGAGTCGCGCAAGATCGAATCGATTGTGCCGGTGGTGCGCAACGATGCGCATAAGCTGATCGAAGAGTGTATGTTGATGGCCAACGTGGCCACGGCGCGTTATCTCAAGTGGCATAAGATGCCGATGGTGTATCGTGTGCATGAATCGCCGCTGGAAGAGCGTTTGAAAAATCTGCGCACTTTCCTGGCCGATTTCAGTCTGCAGTTGGGCGGCGGCGATGAGCCGACGGCGCATGATTATGCCGCCGTGGCCGCGCAGGTCAAAGGCAAGCCTTACGAGCATCTGGTGCAGACGGTGTTGTTGCGCAGCATGAATCAGGCGGTTTATCAGCCGGAAAACAAAGGTCACTTTGGCCTGAACTACGAGCATTACACGCATTTCACGTCGCCTATCCGCCGTTATCCGGATTTGTTGATTCACCGTGCGATCTGCCACGTGTGGACCAAGCAGGGGCCGGCCGAGTTCTATTACGACGATGCCAAGATGGCGGAGTTTGGTGCGCACTGCTCTGATACCGAGCGCCGCGCTGACGAGGCGACCCGCGATGCGGTGACCTTCCTGAAGTGTGAATTCCTGTCGCACCGTTTGGGCGAGGAGTACGAGGCGGTCATTACTGCGGCCACCAACTTCGGTCTGTTTGTGGAGTTGGATTCGTTGTATGTGGAAGGTTTGGTGCATATCACCGAGCTGGGCGATGACTATTTCCACTACGATAACGCGCGTCACTGCCTGAAAGGCGAGCGCACCGGCAAGGTGTACCGTCTGGGTGATCGCATTCGTGTGCAGGTGGCGCAGGTCAATCTGGATGAGCGCAAGGTCGATTTGCGCTTTATCGGTGATTTTGCCGCGGCCGCTGGTGCGGAAGAGTTGCCTTCTTCTGAGGAAGAAGGGCAGGACGAGGGTGACGATCAGCAGCCTAAAAAACGCGGTAAAAAACGTTACTACCGTAAGAAAAAGCGCGGCGGCAAAGGCACTAAAGCCTAAGCTGCGCTGATTCCGATCAGCGCTTTTGACCCGTTTTGTTGACCTATAAGGTGTGAGTGTGAAACAGGAAGTTATTTTCGGGCTGCATGCGGTTGAGAAGTTTATTAAGCAATCGCCGCATTTGGTGTATCAGCTTTCGTTTGAAAAAGGGCCTTTCAATAAACGCCAGCAGGCGTTGTTCGATCAGGCCAAGTCTTTAGGGCTGTCACCGCAGCTGGTCGCTAAATCGGCATTCAAAAGCGTGGATGGTAATCATCAAGGCGTAATGGCCTTGGTGGCGGCGCGTCCGGAAATGAACGAAAAAGACCTTGAGGCGCTAATGCAGCGCCTCGACAAACCGCTGTTTCTGTTTTTGGACGAAGTGCAGGACCCGCACAACCTCGGCGCGATTCTGCGTACCGCCGATGCGGTAGGCGTGGATGCGGTGATTATTCCCAAGCATAACTCGGTCGGCATTAACGCCACGGTGCGTAAAGTGGCTTGTGGCGCGGCCGAATCCGTCAATCTGATTGTCGTTTCCAATCTGGTGCGTACCATGAAGGAGTTGCAGCAGGCCGGTATGTGGATGATCGGTCTGGCGGGGGAAACCGACCAGACGATTTACACCCAGAATTTTAACGGTTCGGTCGGGCTGGTGATGGGCGCCGAAGGCTCGGGCCTGCGTCGTCTGACGCGTGAGGCGTGCGACCATCTGGCAGCAATTCCGATGGTGGGTACGGTGGAGAGTCTGAATGTGTCGGTTGCCACCGGCGTGGCGCTCTACGAGGCTTTCCGCCAGCGTCAAAGCTGATTGAAACGTTTTATTAATCAAAGCAAAAAGCCCTGCAGTGCAGGGCTTTTTGCTTTTTAAGGTTCAAAAACTCAACCATACCCGGCCTGTTGAGTTTTCAAAAAGCGTCAAACAATGAAAATCTCGCCTTGCTCATTGATTTGGATGTCGACCGCTTCCAGCGCTTCATCCCAGCACGGGCCTTCGACACAGACGCCATCCTCGATGCGAAAGAAGGCGTCGTGTACCGAACACTTCATGGTCTTCTCGAATGGATTGACATCGATCTTATACGCCTCGTTCAACGGTACGTCCTGATGCGGACAGTTGTTGATGTAGGCTTTGACCTGATCTTCATATTTGATCAATACCACCGACTTGCCGATGCTGGGCGCCTCGACCACCAGCGTTTTGGCATTGGTCACTTTATTGAGGTGAGCGATCGGTTTGCGTGTCTGCTTGGCTTCGAGCAGTTTGTCCAGACCGTGTTGCTGGCACTTTAATGCCGCCAATTCGGTCGCCTCTTTGACTGCCTTATCGAGCGTGTCGCCGGCGAGCAGATGATGGATGACCGCCGCATTGAAGGTGTCACCGGCGCCCAAGGTGTCCACCACGGGCGACACGCTTTTTGCCGGTTGGTGCTGAATGCCCGCATGGCCAGCAGTGCAGAACCAGGCGCCCTGGTCGCCCCAGGTGCAGATTAGATGACTGTTGGGCAGCTGGGGTTGCATGGCTTTCAAGAGGCTTTCGGCGCTGTCATGGCCTTTTGCTTTGGCATAGTGGTGCGAAAAGAAAATCAGATTGGCCTGCGGCAACAGAGTTTCTATGCCGTCACGCGGTTTTTCCACTTCCAACGAGATCGGCTGGTGCGTCAAAAAGGTCTTGGCGATATTGAGCATGCCCTTGAGGTTGTCGATATTGCGACCCTCGAAATGCAGCCAGTCGTACTCTTCGATTTCGATTTTGGCGAAATGCTCGAAACTCAGTTCCGGTAAATCGCGGTAGTGCACGATTGCACGGTGGCCGTTGCTGGCATTGAGTGTGACATAAGAGGTCGGGGTGCGCCCTTTGATAAAACGTTGGATGTGCTCGACGTCAATCTGGCGCTCTTTCAGGCCGTTGATCAGTTGCTTGGCTTCGCTGTCACCGCCGGTGGTGGTGCAGATGGCGGTTTGGTGGCCCAGTTGCGCCAAGACGTACAGGGAGTTGCTGACATTGCCGCCGATTTGTGTGTGGCGATGTGAGGCGCGGATTTCTTCATCATCATGAACGGCATGCGGGACTTTAAGAACAATATCCAGTACGGCATTGCCGATACCCAAAATTTTAGCCATGGTTTACCTTCTGGTGCATTAGAAATGGTTAGGATTAAAGTGCGGGCATTTTAGCATAGCTTTACTTATTCGACAGGTTTTGCCTTGTCAAGTGAATAAAAGTGAATAAAAAAATTAAAAAACTTGACAAGGGGCTTTTTTATTTATGGATTTATTCGTTCAAGATGATTTAATTAATTATTGTAAGTTATTGATTAATAATGGATATAAGTCATCGTTTGTGGTTTGTTAAAACCTTTTAATGGCAATGTGTATTATCCACAAAAGCTGTGGATAACTTTGTGAGTAATCTTAATAAAAGAGACTTAAGTGCTTTAAATTAGCCGATAAATATTAAATTGCCTAATTTTTATACAGTCCTAAATTTACGTAGGATTTGTTGTTTTTATACAACGATAAAAAAAGCTGACCTGTTTTTTTTGCGTACAGGGGTGCAAAAAAAAATAAAAGCTATAAAATCAAATGTTATTGACGACGTTGGAAGAAAAGTGATCGATTATGGCGCATGTAAAGACAGCATTTAATGCCAGTTGTTTAAACTGTGGATTACAGAAAATCTGTTTTCCGACGGGGCTGTCTAAGCAGGAGATGGATAGCCTGGATCACATAGTGCAGCGCAAGGCGCCTTTGCAAAAGGGGCAGATGCTGTTTTCCAGCGGCGACAAGTTCACGTCGCTTTACGCGGTGCGGGCGGGCGTAATCAAGGTCTATTCTTTCTCTGATGGCGGTGAAGAGGTTGTGCACGGTTTCTATCTGCCGGGCGATGTGGTCGGTGTGGATGCGCTGGCATCCAAAATCCATCTCTTCAATGCCATGGCGTTGGATGTCACCAGTGTCTGTACCTTGCCTTTCAAAGAGTTGAGCGACCTGTCGCAAAAAATACCGCACTTGAGTCACCAGGTGTTTAACATTCTGAGTAAAGAGGTCGTGGATGGACGTCTGCACTCAGAATTACTGATGAAAAAAAATGCAGATCAGCGTATTGCCCAGTTCTTGTGGGGTATGGCCGAGCGCTTCAAGAATCGCGGTTATCACTATCTGGAATTTAGACTAAGCATCCTGCACCGTGACGTGGCGATCTATCTCGGATTGACCCCTGAAACGGTTTCGCGCATTCTGGCAAAACTCCATCAGGACAATGTTGTTACCTGGAAGAAAAAGGAAGTGCAGATTCACGATGAAATGGCACTAAGAACCTTGGCCGGCTGTACGGAATGTGATTCTAGTTCCTGCGCAAAAGTGGTATAGTTAGCCCAAATTTGCGGGTCAGTGATGCGCGTGTCATAAATGACACTTTTTTATACTTTAGTTGCGTTTTTTTTAAATTAATTTAATGGATGGACATAATGAAGTTGCAGAATTTGAAAGCTTTGTTTGCAGCCGCTTTTATGGCGGCTTCTTTGGTGGGTTGTAGCGCTACGCCAACGGCGGAAACCGATGCGCAGGCCAATGCGGAAGTCATGGACAAGACGGTTGTGGAAACCGCTGTAGTTGATCAGGGTGCGGCAGCCGCGACCAATTTGGATCAAATGCAGGCCAAACTGGCGGGAATGGTAGTGCGTTTTGATTTTGACCGTTCTGAAATCAAGTCAGAATTTTTTGATGTGATTAAAGCGCATGCCGAATACATGCAAGCCAATGCAGCGGCCAAGGTGACGGTGAGCGGTCACTGCGACGAGCGCGGTACGCGCGAGTACAACCTGGCGTTGGGCGAGCGTCGTGCCAACTCCGTCAAAACGGCGTTGATGGCCGAGGGAATTGCTGCCGACCGCATTACAGTCATCAGTTTCGGTGAAGACAATCCGGTGGCTGAAGCCCATAATGAGTCTGCCTGGTCGCAAAACCGCCGTGCAGAATTTTCTTACTGATCGCCTATAAGATCCGTTTTGCATAAAGCCTTCCGAGCAACTGCCCGGAAGGCTTTTGTGTTTCAGGGAAAGCATTTTGTCCCGTGGTTATCGTTTTTTTGTGAGAGTCTTTGAATGTCTGATACTGTAAAAGTTCATTACCTGCGTGATTATCAAGCCCCATTGTTTGAGTTGGATAAGGTCTATCTGGAGTTTGATTTGCAGCCGCAAGCCACGCGAGTCACCAATACCATGCAGATCCGCGCCTTGTCTCCCGGTGAGCCATTGGTACTTAACGGTGAAAAGTTGCAACTTTTGGATGTGCGCGTAAATGGTGAGTCGGTGCTTGCGCAGTGCGATGTGACGGATGAACATTTGACGGTTAAAACGGATTTAAGCGAGTTTGAGCTCAGTATCGATACCGAAATTGCGCCGGAAAGCAATACGTCACTGGAAGGGCTTTACCGCAGCAGCGGCAATTATTGCACGCAGTGCGAGGCCGAGGGATTCAGAAAAATCACCTATTTCCTGGACCGCCCCGATGTGATGACGCTGTATACCACCAAAATCATTGCCCCGAAAGCGGATTGCAAGGTATTGCTCTCCAACGGTAACTTGATTGAAAGCGGCGAGCTGGATGCCGGGCGTCATTATGCCGTGTGGGAAGACCCGTTCAGAAAACCCTGTTATCTGTTTGCCTTGGTGGCCGGCAATCTGGAGTGCATTGAAGATCAATATCGCACGGCCGACGGGCGTGATGTGACTTTGCGCATCTATGTGGAGCCGCGCAATATCGACAAATGCGAACACGCCATGAGTTCGTTGAAAAAGTCGATGCAGTGGGACGAACAGCGTTTCGGGCTGGTCTACGATCTGGATATCTACATGATCGTAGCGGTCGACGATTTCAATATGGGAGCGATGGAAAACAAAGGGTTGAACGTGTTCAACTCCAAGTTTGTGCTGGCCAAACCGGAAACGGCGACCGATGTCGATTACGAGGGCATCGAGGCGGTGATTGCACACGAATACTTCCATAACTGGACCGGCAACCGCGTCACCTGTCGCGACTGGTTCCAACTGACCTTGAAAGAGGGCTTGACGGTATTCCGTGATCAGGAGTTCACCGCCGACATGCTGTCGCCCGCAGTCAAACGCATCGAAGACGTCAAGCGTCTGCGCAACCATCAGTTTCCGGAAGATGCCGGCCCGATGGCGCATCCGATCCAGCCGCAGTCGTATATCGAGATGAACAACTTTTACACGATGACCGTGTATGAGAAAGGTGCCGAGGTGGTGCGTCTTTACCATACATTGCTGGGCGAAGCCGGTTTCCAGCAGGGCATGAAACTCTATTTTGAGCGTCATGACGGCGATGCCGTGACGGTCGAGGACTTCCGCAATGCCATGGCCGATGCCAACGGCATTGATCTAACGCAAATGCACAACTGGTATGTGCAGTCAGGTACGCCGACACTTCAAATTGCAGCGGAATACGACGCCGCCAACCAGACGTATCGTCTGCATTGCAGGCAGAATTTGCCGGCACAGGAAGAACCCTTCAAGCCGTTGTTATTGCCGATTAAGACTGCCTTGCTGGCAGCAAATGGCAAAGCCATGCCATTGAAGGTGCAAAATGCCGCCGCGCAAACCCTGTCGCCGAAAACTCAACAGGCCGGGGCTGGCGAGGCATCGCAGGAAGTCCTGCTGGTGATGCGCGAGGCCGAGCAGACCTTTGTGTTTGAAGGGATTGCCGAGGAACCGACACCTTCCTTTTTGCGCGGCTTCAGTGCGCCGGTCAATCTGCAGTTTGCTTACAGCGACGCGCAGCTTAGTTTGCTGAGCCGGGCCGACGATGATGCGTTTGCGCGTTGGGAAGCGTTTCAGACGCTGGCGATGAACGAGATTAAAGGCAATATTTCGCGTTTTGAAGCGCAGCAGCCATTGGAGCTGTCGGCGGCGATGATCAACGCTTTTGCCGGTGTTTTGCTGGATCGGCAGGCAGACCGGGGATTGGTGGCATTGACCTTGCCGATGCCCGATCTGACCTATATCGGCGAGCAGTACAGACAAATCAATGTGGAGGCCGTGTATGCCGTGCAGCGTTGGCTGAAACGCGAGTTGGCGCAACGTTTTGAAGAGCCGTTATTGGCGCTTTATGAGCAGTTAAGGGCGGAGAGCGCCGGTGACTACCGCTATGAAAAAACGGCGATTGCCACGCGTAAATTGAAAAATGTGGCCTTGGGTTATTTGCTGTTGCTGGAGCAGCATGCGGCGCTGGCGGAAGCGCAGTTTAACGCCGCACAGAATATGACCGATGTATTGGCGGCGCTGGAAAGTTTAAGCCATACCGGGCATGAAGCCAGATTGCGTTGTCTGGAGCGGTTCTATATGCAGTGGCGATATGATCCATTGGTGCTGGATAAGTGGTTTGCCATCCAGGCCGGTTCGCATCATCTGCATGCGCTGGAGCATGTCAAGGCGCTGGTTGAGCATGCGGATTTCCACTACGAAAACCCCAACAGGGTACGAAGTGTGCTTGGTGTCTTCGGACGCCTCAATCTGCTGGGCTTTCATCGTGCCGACGGCGCGGGTTACGCTTTCCTGGCCGAGCAGGTGATCAAGCTGGATAAGCTCAATCCGCAGGTCGCCGCGCGTATGGTCGCGCCCTTTACCCACTGGAAGCGTTACGATGCGGCGCGTCAGCAGTATATGCAGCAGGCCTTGCAAAAGATCATGGCGGTCAAAGGGCTGTCCAAGGATGTCTTTGAGATCGTCTCGAAGTCGTTGAAATCATAAACTGGCTTGAGAGGTACACGAAGGAGTTATGCGGCAAAGGCTAAGACAACAGGCACTGAAACGCTGCTTTGGTGTGGCGTTGAATGTCATCGCTCTATATGTGCCAGCGGCAAGCCTTGCCGATACCGTCCCGTTGCCGCCATCGGCTTTGCAAGAGCAGATCGAGCAGATTGATCAGGAAATCGTTTTGCTGCGCGCCGAACTGGCAGAGGGGAACGGTGAGCGTGCCGAGGTAGAGCGTTATCTTCGGCAGTTGCGCGCCATGACGTTACCTGCGGCGTTCACTGAACGGGTTCAGCGGCTCGAGCGTTTTCTGGCGCAATCCGAGCGCATCGAACTGCAGCCAAGTAACGCGGAAACGGTGTTTAAACTGCCTGATACCAGCAGTACCGTTGTGGTGCTGTTGCCGTTAAGCGGCGATTTTGCCGTGGCCGGTGAGCGCGTGCTTGCAGGATTGAGGGCGCAATGGCCGTTCAGCAAGCCTTTTGAGGTGCTGGACAGCGCGCTCTACGACAATCTATTCGAGCTGTGGGAACTGGTCAAACTGTACGCTCCGGATTTCATTATCGGGCCCCTGACACGTGATCAGGCGCAGGCTTGGCAGGCGCTGAAAACGGGCATTCCAACGCTCTACCTGAATCAGTTGGATGTTTATGAAGCGTATGAAAAAGCATTGTCGCCAAGTAAAAGCGACGGTCTGCGCCAGTTGCACAGCTTTGTGAACAGTTATGCGTTGCAGCATATTTTGCTGTTGAGTGAGAATTCACAGGCGGCCAAAAATCTGCAACAAAAAATTCAACAGGCCGGGTCTAGCCTCGGTTCTGGTGCAGATGTTTGGCTGGAAACAGAAGTGGTGGAGCAGTCGTTGGATCAGAGTGTGCGCCGTGTCTTGAATGTCCGTTCTTCAGAAGGGCGTAAAAACTGGCTGCAAGCGACACTGCAAACCGAACTGGAATTTGAACCGCGTGCGCGTCAGGATATTGACGCCGTCATCAGTTTTCTGCCTCTGGAAGCGGCCATGCAGGTTCAGCCCATGCTGGCTTTTTATCACCTTAACGAAGCGTTGAATCTATGGTATCCGCCCGGCTTTCCTAGCGCTTCGGACCTCCTCGCGTCTTTGCCGTTCTGGCAGCAGACCTATGCCTTTCTCCCGCCTAATTCCGTTCACAACACCCCGTCTGCACCAGCGGATCATAATCAAGATGACAAAACTGGCCTGCTTTATGCTTTAGGTGAGTTGGCGGCAAAGCTCGTCAATCAGCCCGAAGCATTAAAGCCTGCTCAATGGTTGGGTGAATCCCCCATCGGCGACTTGATTACCACGGCAGATGGACAATTAGCGCTTTTGCCAAAGGTGTATTGGTTGGACGACAAAAGCGTTCAACCGATAACGGGGTATCGTTTCCAGTTCGAATAAGATAAGCACTTGGCAGCGAATTGGATGCTTAAACGATTTTGTGATTAAAGGAAAAGTTTGTGGCTTCAACGGACGAAACTTTCGATCCTAATGATCTGGACAGCATTGATGCGCTTTTGGATGAGGCGGAGCAGGATGTTGTGGCCGGCAAGGACGTGGACACGGTAGAGGATGTTGCGCCTGCAACCGCTGTCCAGGAGTTGCCTGCGGAAACGTCCATGATCGATGATGAATTGAGCGATTTGCTGGATATAGAGCAGGCGGCGCCGGCTGCCGAGTTGGCAGACAATGTCCCGCCACCGGCTGCACAGGTAAAGGAAGCGGCTGACCCAAAACCTGAGGCCAAGTCCAAGCCTGAGGAAGCGCCTGTGGCTCCCCCCCCGCAAGAGGAAGAATACATTCCGCGCAGGGGAAAAACGCAAAACCAATCTAAAGAAATATCGGCGGCAGAAATGGATTCAATTAAAAAGCTTATTGTCATTTTTGGCTCAACGCTTGTGGTGTTGATGCTGATTGGTATCGGGATCGGTATTTGGGCGGCTCTGGCCGGATCAGCCGGTTTGGATGAAGAGACTCAAACGAAAATCGAAGAGATCAAGTTGGGTACTGAAAGTAACACGGTGGCGTTGTCAAAAAATGCTCAGGGCATGAACGCTGTTGAGAAAAAGATTGATGCGTTAAGTTATCAGCTGGAGCAGATGACGGCCGACATCACCGCGCTGGCGCAGCAGGCTCCTTCAAGCCCTGTGCAGTCTGTTGCCCAGCCTATTGTGCCGCCGGCGGTGAATAATGGGCATGCGGTGGCACCGCATGATGCGCATGCTGCCGCTACCCATCAAGCTGCGCCGGTAACCCAAGCGGTACTTGTGCCCGCTGCGCAGACAATGGCCCCAGCAGTGGTAGTTGATGCCGCTATGATGGATAAGCTCAACAGCGTGCAGATGGGCATGGTCAAAGCGCAGAAGCGTATCGATGAGGTCAATAAACGCGTTAAACAGTTGCAAGAACAATACGGCAAGTTATTGCACGGTGTTAAAACCGTGGAAAAACAGCTGGTAGGTCAGCAGGTGCAGGCTCAGGCTAAAAAAGAGGCTGACAAGGAAAAGCCGGAGTCAAAACAGCCGTCTTACCAGTACTCGGCCCCTGATCCGATGATGTATGACCAAGCCAATCCGGATAGTTATCCCTAACCGCAAGCTGGGTTGGCATATCGAAAAAGTCTAAATGTTGAACATTGATTAAAACCATTTTGAGTCTATGAATAATGGAGATAAAGATGAAAAAAGTAAACGTATTGATCGCGGGATTGGTCGCGACCTCTGTACTGGGCGGTTGTTCAAACAGCCCTGAAGTGAAGAACGAATCGCCTGTAGTGCCGATGATTCCTCTGCAGGCGGTGATGCCGGTTGCACCGGTTGCGGCACCCGCAGCACCAGTTCCTGCTCCGGTGGTCAAAAAGCCGGTTGAAAGAGTGAAGATTTCGGCCATTGGCTACGGTGCGGAGAGTACGTTCTCGGCCTATACGCCGGGACAGCGTCGTCTGATGGCGATCCGTGCTTCAAAATTGGATGCCTATCGCGCTTTGGCAGAGCAGCTGTACGGTATCAAAATTGACAGTAACACGGCTATTTCTACGCTAACGGCCAAGAACGACAGCTTCAGAGCGCGCGTCAATGCCGTGGTGCGTGGTGCGCGTGTCGTCAGTGTGACACCGATGGCGGATAATAACTATGAAACGGTTTTGGAAGTGTATGTGGATAAGAACTTCTTCGACCAGACATTTGTGTACAGTGGCGATACCGTTGTAGCCAAAGAGCCTTCGGAAAGCTGCGGTACCTGCCTTGAAGTAAGCTCGTATTAAACCTATAAATAACGTCTGCAAGCGAGTGGCAGTGGAGTATTAACATGGCTAAACCAAAAATGGTGATGCTTGGTGTAATGGTGGTGTTGTTTGCTTGGGTGGAAGTCGCCCAGGCGGCCAGTATCAGTACGCGGGTAAGGATCTTGGAAAATAAGGTTGGCAAATACGATAAGCAGATTCAAGCGGAATCTGCGGCACGCAAAGCCTATGAAAACAAGGTCGATAAAAAACTCGAAGAGGTGGACAGCTTGCAAAAACAAGTTGAAAGCATCGTTAAAGAAATGAACGACAAGAAACAGGGTGGCAAGCAGGATAACCGTTACAGTTTTCCTTAAGTCTTCCTGCGGTTGAAGCAAACCAATGTCTCCGATTGGTTGGTGCAATAACAAAATGCATTAGACTCAAAATTAACCCCGCAATTGCGGGGTTTTTTATTGTTTATGGGAGAGGGAGAAGGGGGATGCTTAAAGGCGTCGATTTAAAACAGCTTCACCGCATCCTCACGAATATCTAGTCGATATCCTGACTTTTTTTGCGTTCAATCTGGGCATATTCGATCTCTTTCGATTGAATAAAGAACAGAACCTTGCGGCGGTCTTCTTCCGAAAGATTGGTATAGCTGAGTGAGACTCTATAGGTGTTTTCTTCGTCGACAATCGGCGTGATATTGACGAGGTCGCAACGCACCAGCACTGGTGATTCGTCTTCCAGCGGTTTGAACAGCAGGTCTACTTTATCGGTTGGATTAATCGTTTCATTGATGGTGAAGGAGATGCCGCCGCCGCTTAAATTCACCAGCCTTTGCGGAATCGCACGCGATAGCTGATTGGCATCGATGGTCTGCATCATGAAGTTGATTTTGCTGTTCATCGCGGTCAAGGCAGCCGCAAGCAAGGAGCTTTTGACATTGATCTGGGCAATCACCTCGTTGATCTGCGTGTCCAGGTCCGCCAAGTTCTGCATGAAGTATTCTTCAATATATTTAGAATCGGGGCTGCCGGGAAGCGGGGTTTGTTCAACGGCATCCTGAGGTACTATTCGATAGCTGCAGGGCAGCATTACATCGATTCTAAAAAATGAACGTTGATCGTTTTTCATTGCAACTCACTTTCTCGTCTTAGCTGGGCGGGCCGGATGTCCACCAATATGATTTTGCAGATCGGTTTCTGCATCGGTTTTTAGATAACGAAAGGTTAGCAGAAAATGAGCCAACTTAAAAAGTAATTTAAAGCCACAAATGATTTAGTGCTTCAAACAACGGATATTGAGGAGACTACGCTTTGCCGAGGGTGGTGGAGTGCGGTTTATTGGATGTCCGGTCGCCCGATGCGCTATACAGATTGACGCTTTCGGCGGATTGACCGCTCAGGATTTGCAAAGAGGTTTTGTTGATGTTGCTGAGGATGCGGATCGACATGCCATTGGCGATATTCTGGTCGTGGCAACGTTCGGTCAACTGAATGACTTTGTTCACTTTATCTTGCAGTTCTGTCGATACAGCGGAAAAAGCCTGTTGCTTCGCCAGTGCGAAAAATTGGGCGTTTGCATTGTCTGGCGTGCTATCGGCAAAAAAAGAGCTGATTTTTTCGAAGCAGGATTGGATTTGTTCGCCCAGTTTTGCTTTGGGCTCGATCACGTCTATCAGTGATTCGGCATTGCCATGCTTGAGTTGTTCCGCTTCCGATTCAAGCAGTTGTAGAAATTTTTGTAACAACTGACCCAACGCTTCAAGCTGTGAGGCGAATGAGGTGGCGTCAAAGTCAGCTGGTAGAAGTTTCATTCAGTTTTCGTAGAAAGTAGGATTAAACGTTAGAAAACAGAACTTCAGACTGAATCAGTTTCTCGGCGATGCGTTCGGCATTAATACGGTAGCTGCCATCCTGAATGGATGCTTTTAGCGCTGCGATACGGTCACCGTTGTCCACATTGACCTTTTCCGCTTTCTGTTCGAGTTCGCGTACCTGCCCTAGTATGCCGGTCAAGGTTACTTTGTCGTCAGCCGGGCTGTTGGTGACAGTCGAGCCGTTATTTGGCGTGCCGCTTTTGTCCTGCGCTTTGGGCGCTTCGGTGCGTCCGGACGGTACGTTCAGGTTTAGGTTTTTAATGTCCATTTTCTTAGCCTCACATCTAAGCTGGTACTATTCTACCAGTAATATTTTAATTCTTCTAACAAGGTTATCGGCAAAACCCACAAAGCTTTAATCATTTTTATGAATTTTTTTGCATGGATGACAAACTCAAGGAATCAATACGGTGTTCGGAGCAATAACTATGCCTTTTAATTTCTTTTTGCTGTTATTGTTTTCAACTTCAACCTGTTGATTTTCAACACCATCCTCCAGCGCCATTCCTTTGGTTTTGACTTCAATGTGCCCGATTTTGCTGATCAGGGTGACCGCCTGCTTTTTTAATACCCAGTAAGGCGGTTGCAAATCGCGAATAATGATAATGTCATTCGGGGCAATCGCCTTCTTTGCCCGCATGCCGATGACGTTTTCAACGTTGATCAGGCTATCGGTCGGCACCTTTTTATAAGGAAGGTATACCCGTTGCACATCGTCACTTCTTATAACGGCTTCTTTTAAGATTCCTTGAGTGGCAATAACCGCCGGTAATTTGCCATCGACGGTGGCGCTTAGAAAAAATTGCCAGGCCGGCTGCGAACATTTTATACCTAACGTCATTCTGCCCGCGTATTTGGTGGGGTTGCGATCCTGTATTTCTACGGGGTTTTCGCAGGCCGGCAGTTTGAGTGGTGTCGTGAAAGTTTTAATGTCTATGACAGGGTCTTGTAATTTTTGGTCAACTTTTTGCTTAAGGAAAACGGCGGCTTGTTCGTAGATGGCTTCCAATGAAGCATATTGGCTGCTGGAGTCGTCCGCCAAGCCCCATTTTGGGCAGGTTAAGCAGCCCGCTAACATGAAAATGTTAAAGTATGTTTTTATCATACGTGCAGTCTAACATGTGTTTAAAAGACTTTTAAGATCAGCTTGCGATATAGTAGCGAGCTGAAATAGTAAATTTGATCGATAAGGTGGCGTAACAATGTCTAGCTTTCTTAAAGGGGTTGATCAGAGAACTTCATTGGCCGGGATGAACCGCATGGAGTTGTTGCTGTTTACCATTAAAGGGGAACAGCTTTTTGGCATCAATGTGTTCAAGGTACGCGAGGTAATCCGTACGCCTGCAATTTCGCCGGTTCCCAAGGCCGACAGACGGGTGGTGGGGGTGTCGGATATTCGCGGCTTGACCATGCCGATGATTGATTTGGCCAAAGCCCTGGACTTGGAGCCGGTCCCCTCTGATAAGTATTCGGAAACCTTGACCATTGTGACGGAGTTTAATAGTTCCGTGCAGGGCTTTTTGGTACAGAATGTTGACCGCATTGTGCATTTGCGCTGGGAAGATATTCTGCCGCCTCCGGACAGCCTGCAAAGCGTCAATTATCTAACCGGCATCACCCGGGCGCGCGATCAGATTGTGGAAATTGTGGATGTGGAGAAGGTGCTGGCAGAGGTGTCGGGGGTCCCTGAGGGCATGTCCGATGAGTTTGTGGCGAGCCATAAGTTTGAAACCGGCGGGCACGACTTCTTTGTATTGGGGGCGGATGACTCCGCCGTTGCCAGAGCGCAGTTGAAGGGTATGCTCGATAAATTGGGGATTCGCAATAAGATTGTGAATAACGGCCGTCTTGCGTTGGATCTGCTGAAAAAATGGGCGGATGATGCCGAAACCGGTATTTCCGAACCGGTCGGCGATCGTGTTTTGATGGTTATTTCCGATATTGAAATGCCGGAGATGGATGGTTATACCTTGACCACCAGCATTCGTAAAGATGAGCGCCTCAAGGATCTGTTTGTGGTGCTGAACTCTTCCTTAAGCGGCGGTTTCAATGAAACCTTGACGGAAAAGGTGGGGGCCAACGTATTTCTATCGAAGTGGCACGGCGAAGAGCTGGGGCGCATTATTGTCAACAGGGTGGACGAGTTCAAACGACAACATTCGAATGGCGGGGAGTAGGCGATGCGTTGTCGTTGGTTGTTAGGTTTGGGGTTGCTTTTCTGGTTGGGGGCATCCGTTGCGGCCCCGGTCCAGCAGGAGGCCGCCGACGAGGCGATGCCGCATTGCGTCACGGTGACGGGCAGTGCTTCGACGGAGGGTGTCGATGAGGCGTTTGCCCGTCAGATGGCGATTCGTAATGCATTGACGTTTGCCAGTCTCAACAGTAACGTCAGCATCGATACCGAGCAGACTCTGGAAGCCTATCAATTAACGCGGGATGCGACCCGTTTCACTTCGCATAGCAAGGTGCAGGGATACCAGGTGGTCGAAGAGGGCTATGAGGAGTCTTTTGACCAATATGGTGAAGAGAAAAAACGCCCGCTGCATTATCAGGTGACCTTGAAGGTCTGTCTGACCGAAAATCCTTCGGTGTGCGAGAACTTTTCGGGTAACCGTTATCAACCGCGTTTGGCGGTGGCGCCCGTTGTGGTGGCCAAGAGCTATGAGGCGCGTGATATTGCCAATTTGCTGCCGGGGTTTCAAACCGAGCTGAAGCGTCGTTTAACGGAAAGCGGCTATCGCAATCTAACGCAATTGGATGCGGTGATGACGGTTGATGAGAACGGCGTGATTGCGCCGAACCTTTCGCCGCAAGTGCTCGATCCTGTCCGCGACCAAACCGGCGCGCAGTTTGCGTTGTTGACGGTGTTGCGTTCGCTGTCGTCTCATGCCGAAAACCATCCTATTCTGAATCCGGTCAAGCGTTTCTATAATCTGGAGGTGAAGCCTGATACCCGTTACTTGCAGGCCGATTGGTATCTGGTGGATTTAATGAATCACACCCTGTTTGCGCAACAGCGCGGCGAGGTGGAGGTGTATGGGGATGTGCGCGTCGGTCGGGACCGCCCTTTTGGCAGCAATGCCTTTTTTGCCACGGATACCGGCAAGGGGTTTGTGTCCTTGTTGAATCAGCAGGTAAAAGATGTGGCTTCGGGATTGCAGTGCGAACCTCTGCAGACGCAAATCATTGATGTACGCAATGATGAGTATGTGATTTATTTGAATGCGGACTCGGGTGCCAAAGTGGGGGATCAGCTTGCCGTCTACAGTTTGCAGGGCCGGCCTGTTCAGTTTCAGGGGATGAATTTGGGCATGGACGAAACCCCGGGGGCTTTCATTAAGATCAAACGGATATTGCCGCGTTTTGCGGTTGCAGAGGCGGTTGCCAAAAAATCGACAATCCAGGTTGGTGACATTGTCAAAACCTGGTGATTTTTGCAATATTATGTTTTTAAAAGAAAACCGGCAAATTCCGCCGGTTTTTTTATCTCTGGCAGCGCTTCCAGTCTGTCAAAAAATTTACCTTCAAGCATGATTACCCGGCCTGTTCACTTTTAAAAAGGCCGTTTTTGCCTTTTGTCTTGTTGATTTCGCCTCCCATTTTTCTCAACAGGCCGGGTCCATCGGCCGTTTTCGTAAAACTTTAGCTATTTTTATTAAAAAAATTCAAAAAAGTTAAAACTTGGCATTGGCGTTGCTAAATAGTTTCCAACTAAAACGGCGGTTCATTGACGATCAATAAGATCAAGACGATGAAGGCGGGAGAGAAATAATGGAATCTATTTTCGGTATACATGAAAGAGCCTTACAGATTCGCACCCAGCGTGGTGAAGTCCTGGCCAATAATTTGGCGAATGCAGACACGCCTAATTTCAAAGCGCGTGATATCGATTTCAGAGCGGCCATGACGAATGCGCAAGAGGAGTTGTCCACCCGCAAACCGGATATGGTCACGACCAATGCGCGTCATATCAGCGGTTTCGCCGAGGCGACCACCGAGAGTTTTCTGAAATACCGCATGCCGACCCAGCCTTCCTTGGACGGCAACACGGTGGAAGCGCATGTTGAGAAGGCCAAGTTTATGGAAAACGCCATGCAGCACCAGGCCACCCTGGAGTTTATTGATAGCAAAATCAGCGGGATTCGCGGCGCCTTGCGCGGTGAATAAGGCGTGATGTCGGAGGGAAAGAGCTATGTCGATGTTTAATATTTTAGATATTTCCGCGTCTGCAATGCATGCGCAAACCGTGCGCCTGAATACGGTTGCATCCAACTTGGCTAACGCCGACAGCGTCAGTTCCAACAAGGATGAGACCTACCGTTCCAAGCAGCCGGTTTTCCAGACGATTCTGGATCAGACCACCATGGAGCCAAAGGGCGGGGTGCGCATTAAAGAGATTGTTGAAAGCGAAGCGCCGGCCAAGATGGAATACAACCCGAACCATCCGATGGCGAATGCGGAAGGCTATATTTTCAGACCGAACGTGAATCCGGTGGAGGAGATGGCAAACATGCTGTCTGCTTCGCGCTCTTACGAAACCAATATCGAGGTGATGAACACCTCCAAACAACTTTTGTTACGCACGATTCAGCTGGGCAAATAGGAGGTGAATCATGGCAGATAGTCTAAGCGTTACCAGTGGCAATAACAGCTATATGGAAGCAATGCAACAGGGCGGTAATGCCTCGGCGTTCGCGCCGAACAAAGCCATGGGGCAGGCGGAGTTTTTGATGCTGTTGACCACGCAGATGCAAAACCAAGACCCGACCAAACCGATGGATCCAACCAGCTTTGTCTCCGATTTGACGCAGATGAGCCAGTTGGAAGCGACCACACGCATGACCGAGTCGGTGGCGGCGATGACGTTGGGCTTTCAGAACATGCAGACGTTGCAGGGCGCCTCATTGATCGGGAAAAACGTGCAGGTAGAGGGCGAGCAGTTTTCGCACAACCAGGGCGTGGCGTCACAGTTCCGTTTGAGCACCGAGCAGCCGCTGACTGACGTGACGGTTGTCGTGTCGGATGCCAGTGGAGTGGTTAAGGAGATCGATGTAGGCACTTTACAGAAGGGTGACAAAACGATCGATTGGGACGGGTTAGACAAGTTCGGTCTTGAAAAGCCGAATGGTCTTTATAACCTGACCGCTTACGGCACCGACGAGAACGGCGAGCTGCAATCGATTGACACCGTGGTGGGATCGCGTGTGAATACCATCGGCGTGAATACCGACGGCTCCATCACCCTGACCTTGGCCACCGGAGAAAGGGTGGCGATGAGCGCGGTCAGAGAGATCAGCGGCTAAACGATTTATGAACAGAATTTATTAACAGTAACGTATTAAAAACAACCGAATTAGTTTTAATCACATGACAGTTTCTGATTGAGAATCAGATAAGGAGAAATATCATGGGTGCATCATTTGACTTAAACGCTTTGAGTGGTATTAACGCAGCCTCGACCGGCTTGGGCGTTATTTCCAATAACCTGGCCAACGCGCAGTCAGTCGGCTTTAAAGGCTCGCGTGCCGAGTTTGCCGATATGTTTTCCGGCGCGCAGAACTCTGCCGGTAACGGTGCGCGTGTTGCCGCGATTACGCAGGATTTCAGTCAGGGAACCATTAACGGCACCGGGCGTGAACTGGATATGGCGATCGACGGCGAAGGGTTCTTTGTGTTGGAAGACCGTACCGGTAAATATGACAATGTTTATACCCGCAACGGTTCGTTCAAGCTGGATAAAGAAGGTTATCTGACCACGCAGGAAGGTAACCGCGTACAAGGTTATTTGCTGGATCAAAACCAGTCTACCGATACCAACCCGGTATTCAGTACCGGTTTGAGCTCAATCGATCTGGATGAATTAAACAAACAGCCCAAGGCTACCTCGGAAATGGTTTATGACATCAATCTGGATGGTGAAGAGACGCATAATGTCGATCCGGCCGGTACGAATACCGGTTTGGCCGCCGACGACGATTCCGTGGGCTCAACCCTCAATCTGCAGAGTTTGATCGCCCCTGAATCAAATGGCGAGTATCAAGGCTCCAACGATTATTTCTATCCGATGACGATTCATGACAGTTTGGGCGGTGAGCACACGCTGAACGTCAACTTCTTCAAGCGTGATGTCGTACCGGATACGGCTTCTAGCATCGACTCCGACGGGGTGCCGGTCGCGACTTCGGGCAATCCGGCGGTTAAATATACGTCATGGTTGGTTCAGTACAATATTACCGGTGCCGATGCACAGGGCAATACCGTCTATACCGGCCATGTGGCTGACCCGACAACCGGAGGAGCATTGCTGGACGGTGGCGGTAACAAAGCGGCCGGACAGCTTTATGAAATCCGTTTTGACACCAACGGTAATTATCTCGGGGCCTACCAGCCGGTGGATTATCAGGCCGGTGGCGGGGATTTGGCCGCGGTAGCGGGAACGCCTGACTCCTATGTTGATCCGCTGACGGGAACGGTTGTCACCGCACCGAGTGAAACTGGCTGGACGCGGGTTTCGGGTAACCCAACATTGAACTTTATCGTGGATAATCCGATGACGGGTGCGACCGATCCGCTGGGCGGCGCGGTTCCCGGAACAACCCCGGCTCAGTTCCAGATCGATTTGGATTTGACTAGCATGACCCAGTTTGCCGGTTCTTATAACCAGCGCGGTACCACGCAGAACGGTTATGCCATCGGTGATTTGGTTGGCTTGACCACCGGTTTGGACGGGGTTATTGAAGCACGTTATTCAAACGGCCGTTCAGTGCCGGTTGCGCAATTGGCGATTGCCAACTTCTCCGATAAGAATGCGATGGAGAAGCTGGGTGGTCAGACGTATGCGGAGTCTTTCAGTTCTGGTCCGGTTCAGTTGGGCAGACCACAAAGTAACGGTATGGGTTCAATCAATGCCGGTTCTTTGGAGTATTCCAACGTGGATGTGGCGGCGGAGCTGGTGAACATGATTCAGACGCAACGTACCTACCAGGCTTCTGCGCAGGTGATTTCAACGTCTCAAACCTTGACGCAAACCATCCTGAACCTGTAATAACACTTTGTAAAATAAACTTTTTTCTGGTCTTGCCGGCATTTATTGCCGGCTTTTTTGCCGCCCGGCAAACCTCTCCTTATGGTTATATCGGCCATTTTCTGAATTCTTTAATGTTTTGTTTTGAAAAAGTTGGCACGCCAAATGCTAAATACTTTTCGAAAATAAAAACGTGTCAAAAAAGTAACACGCTAAACACACAAGGGAAATGAAACAGCACTGCGAGATAAGCAGGTTTCAAATCACGGGTTAAGTGTCGCTTGCATATAAACCAGGCAAAAAGCCTTAACCCATTTTTAGTTTTTTTGTTAACCCGCCAAGCTGGGAGAGTCGAAAATGGATCGTATGCTCTATATATCAATGAGCGGTGCCAAAGAGGTGATGTTGGCGCAGGCCAATAACGCCAATAATCTGGCAAACGCGACAACGGATGGATTTAAGCAGGATTTCAATGAATTTCGCGCCCAGCATATGCAAGGTCCGGGTTGGCATACACGCACCTATGCCTTGGACGAACGTCCGGCAACCGACTTTACCCCCGGCGCGGTGAAAGTGACAGGGCGTGAATTGGATGTGATGGTGCAGCCAAACGGATTTTTGGCGATCCAGACACCGGAGGGCGATGAAGCTTTCACGCGTACCGCAAGTATGCAGCTGACGGCTGACGGCGATCTGGTGGATGTGAATGGTCATCCGATTCTGAATGTGGGCGGTGCGCCGATCAATATTCCGCCTTCACGCAATATCACCATCGGTGACGACGGTACGATTTCGATTGTGCCGGAAGGTTCGCCGAGCAATCAGTTGGTGGTGTTGGACCAGTTGCGTTTGGTGGAACCGGATATCAAACAGTTGCAAAAGGGGTTGGATGGTTTTATCCGTCTGCCTCAGGGGGAAGCGCCGCCGCAGCAGGCGAACGTGAAGGTGGTCAGCGGTGCGTTGGAATCGAGTAACGTCAATACCGCCGAAGCGTTGGTGAATATGATTGAACTGTCGCGTAAGTATGAGATGCAGGTGAAGATGATGTCGACTGCAAAAACGCATGCACAGAAGTCCGACCAATTGCTGTCATTGAGATAAATTTAGGAGTCGATGATGAACAGAGCATTATATGTTGCTAAAACCGGTTTGGAAGCCCAGCAGTTCCGTCTGGCCGCCATCTCCAATAACCTGGCCAACGCGAATACCTATGGTTTCAAAAGCGGTCGTGCAGAGTTCCATGATCTGATGTATCAAAACGTGCGCCAGCCGGGTGCCCAGGCCACGCAGGACGAGTCCAATACGTTGCCGTCCGGCTTGCAGTTGGGTACAGGGGTCAAAGCGGTGGGGGTTCAGAAGATTCACACCCAGGGCAACGTGATGGTTACCGATAACCAGCTGGATATCGCCATTGAAGGCAAGGGTTTCTTTCAGGTGCTGGATGCCAATGGTGAACTCATGTATACCCGAGACGGTTCGTTTCAGGTGAACCAGAACGGCGATGTGGTGACCTCTTCGGGCTATCTGCTGGAGCCTAATATCAATATTCCGCAGGATGCCACGGAAATCTCGATTACCCAGGACGGTGCGGTTTTTGTGAAGCAGCCGGGCAACGTGCAGCAGAACCAGGTGGGGCAGATTGAACTGGCCACATTTATCAATCCGGCCGGTTTGGAGTCGATTGGCTCGAACTTCTACAAGGAAACCACCGCCAGCGGCACGCCGAATATCAATAATCCGCAAACGGCCGAAGCCGGCAGTGTTTTGCAGGGCGCGTTGGAAGCCTCTAACGTCAATACGGTAGAAGAGCTGATCGGCATGATCGAAGCGCAGCGCACCTATGAAATGAACTCGAAAGCCATCTCAGCCGCAGACGGCATGATGCAGTATTTGAATAACAATACCTAAGCGGTTGCAGTAACCTAAGAACGTAATAGCGTAAGAGGATAGAGAGATGAAATTGGTTAAATTACCTGTCAAAATTTCAACAGGCCTGGTGGTCTTGGGCGTTGCGTTGCTAACCGGCTGTAGTTCAACGCCGGAGCGCGTGCAGGAGATGAGTTTCGAGCCCAATTATCCGGTGAACATTCCGCAGCAGGTGCAGCCTAATAACGGTTCTTTATATCAGTCCGGCGCCATGACCCTGTTTGACGATTCGCGCGCTCACCGTGTGGGCGACATCATTACCATCTCGTTGACCGAGAAGTTTGATGCCAAGAAAAAAGACGAGGCGAAATACGACAAATCCAATTCGCAGGATTACGGCGTCACGACTCCTTTGACCATGACCGGGCCGGGGGTGATTGGTGAAATCGGTTCGCGCCTGGGGAATTTGTCGTTGGGCTACGGCTCTAAAGGTGCGTTTGCCGGTAAGAGTGACGTGAAGCAGAATTCCAGCTTGTCGGGTTCCATTGCGGTGACGGTGGTGGAGGTGATTCCCAACGGTAATCTGGTGGTTCGCGGCGAGAAGCGCCTGGCAATCCATGAAGGGGACGAGTTGATTCAATTTGCCGGTATTATCCGTCCGCAGGATATCCGCCCGGATAACACTATCGATTCGACCAAGGTGGCGGATGTACGTCTGGTTTACAAAGATGTCGGCTACTCGGGTGACACTAACCGTCCAGGTGCGTTGACGCAGTGGATGAACAAATACTGGCCGATTTAATCTGGATTTCAGCGGGGCTCGCATAACCCTTTAATTATGCGTATAATTACACCTTATTGCTCTTTATTCATTTTATTAGGGTGACGTAGCTCCACCTTAACCAGGCTTGCATGACGTATGTAAGCCGGTGACCTGTTTATACCGGCCTGTTTTTCTAAATCTCCTTTTTGCAGGCCGGTTTTTTCTTTTTCACTTATGGCTTCTACCCGGCCTGTTGAGTTTTCCGATCGTTTTTTCAAACCTGATTTTAACGGCCTAAAAGCCGCTTTCTTTAATCTTTTTTTTAGTTTTTGTAATCTTTGGCATAACCTCTGCTAAATCCTGTCTAGGCAAGAATGAATACCAGGATGAATCGTTGTGTTTTCTTGTTTAAAACATAAACGAATTCAAAATCTTAGGAGAATAAAAATGTTGACCAGAAAAATAGCCGTGATTTTGACACTTTGTCTTTTTTGGCAGGCTGAGGCCTATGCCGAACGGATTAAGGATTTGGCGAATGTCGGCGGGGTGAGAACCAACCAGTTGGTGGGTTACGGCTTGGTGGTGGGTTTGAACGGCAGCGGCGATAAAACGCCGTTTGCGGAGCAGAGCCTGTTGAGCATGCTCAATAAGTTCGGTATCCATGTTCCAGCCGGGGTTAAAACCAACTCCAAAAACATTGCGGCGGTTGCGGTGCATGCCGATCTGCCGGCGTTTGCCAAGCAGGGTCAGAAGATTGACATTACGGTGTCGTCTTTGGGCAATGCCAAAAGTTTGCGCGGCGGCTCCCTGTTGCTGACGCCGTTAAAAGGGGTGGATGGTAATGTCTACGCGCTGGCGCAAGGCAACCTGGTTGTGGGCGGTTTGGACGCCAGTGGCGGCGACGGTTCGCGTATTACCATCAATATTCCAAGCGTAGGTCGCATTCCGGACGGGGCGACGGTCGAGCGCACGGTGAATACCGGTTTCGATTTGGGGAATACGATCACCTTGAACCTCAAGGATGCCGACTTTACCACGGCTACCAATATGGTGAATTCAATCAACGCGCAGTTGGGCGAGGGAACCGCCAGCGCGCGTGATGCCGAGTCGATCGATGTCATGGCGCCGCGTTTGCCGAATCAGCGTGTGGCGTTTTTGTCGGTGCTGGAGAATATCGAGGTGATTCCGGGCCAGGAAGCGGCCAAGGTGATTGTGAATTCAAGAACCGGCACCGTGGTGATCGGGCAGCATGTCCGTGTCAGCCCGGCAGCGGTCACGCACGGTGGTTTGACGGTGAAAATCGGTGAAAACACCGGGATTTCTCAGCCCAATCCGTTTTCGGGCGGTCAGACCGCCGCCACGGCACAAAGCAGTGTGGATGTTCAGCAATCAGGTGACGGTCGTATGTTTGAGTTTCCAAACGGCACTTCGTTGAATGATATCGTGCAGGCGGTCAACAAGGTGGGCGCGGCACCGGGCGATCTGGTGGCGATTCTGGAAGCCCTGAAACAGGCCGGTTCGCTAAAAGCCGAGCTGATGATTATCTAATCGCTGGGCAGGGAGAGTAGCATGGCGGTGAATAATGCAATGGGATTGGCGGCGCATCAAAGCAATGCCCCCAAGAACTACAACAATTATGCGGATGTGGGCGCCTTGAATGATTTGAAGCGCGAAGCGCGTCAGGATCAGAAAGCGGCGCTTAAGCCCGTCGCGGAACAGTTTGAAGCGCTGTTTGTGGAGCAGATTCTGAAAGAGGCCCGCAAAGTCAATTTTGACGAGGGCTGGCTCGACGGTGAGGGCGGAGATTTCTATAAAGACTGGTATGACAAACAGTTGGCGCAGGATTTATCTTCTAAAGGTACGCTCGGATTTGCCGATAACATCGTAGAACAACTCGCTCCGCGTGATCCAAAAGAGGTGCAGGCGCTGAATGCGTTAAAGCAAAAAAATGCCACAACCGAGCACGCTTTGGCTTTGCGTAACCTAAAGGGACCTTTGCATGAGTGAATGCACGAATAAAAATGGTTAAAAATCACCTGATTTTTGTTGAAAAACTTGCGAATAGCTCGCTATTCACTTCGTTTTTCGCCTCAATCAAGCAAATTTTTCCTCATTTTTCTTTCGCGCCCCACTCGTGCAAAGGTCTCAAAGTAGTAGAATAAAAAAATAGCAAAAAACGCTTTTTGAACGATAGTGCCGAGGATACCCGGCCTGTTGAGTTTGACCGGAAAAGGAAACTGAATTATGGCGAATATGTTGATTATTGGCACCAATGCGGCCAATACCTACAAAACGGCACTGGATGTCACCAGTCACAACGTCGCCAATGTGGGGACCGAAGGCTATTCGCGCCAGCGTGCCGAAATCGGGAATAATACGCCCGCATCGGTAGGCGGTGTCTTCTTGGGTGGCGGTTCGCGTGTCGATTCCGTTTTGCGTATTCAGGCCGATTATATCCAGTCACAACTCAATAACAGCAATGCATCGGTAGAGCGTTACGATCAGCAGCTGCAGCTCTCCAAACAATTGGAAGGGATCGTGGCCAGTAACGATGAAGGTATCCAGCAGTTTATGCAGCGTTTCTTTGACAGTTTGCAGAATCTGGCGGACAACCCGACCTCGAGTACGAATCGTCAGATGGTGCTGGACGAAGCCGGCAATCTTGAAAGCCATATCAGCAACCTGTCCACGGTGCTGGACGAAACCCAAACGCAAGTCAATACCCAGATTAAAGGTCTGGTGACCGAAATCAATGACCGTTTGTCTATCGTGCAAAGACTGAACCAGGAAGTGGAGCGTGCCATGTCGGTCGGTACCCAGCCGCCAAACGATCTATTGGATCAGCGCAATCAGGCGGTTTTGGAACTCAGTGGTTATATCGATATCAAGACCTTTGAGCAGCCAGATGGGCGGTTGGATATTTTTACCTCTGGCGGCAATATGCCGCTGTTGGCCGATAACTATAAAGCCAACCTTACCGCCGAGTTGGGGCCCTACAAGGACGAGAACCGGATCGAGGTCTATATGACGACCGGCGGCAGCAAACGGATTGTCAGTGAAGAGATCAGCGGTGGCCAGTTGGGCGGTGTGCTGGATTTCAGACAGAATATGCTGGATCAGGCGCAGAATGACCTGGGCGTGACGTTGAACAGTCTGGTGGCATCCATGAACTGGCAGCACTACCAAGGGTATGATTTAAACGGCGAGCCGGGCGGCGATCTGTTTGCACCTTTGAATATGACGGCCAGCCACAGCGTTAAAAACAGCGGCACCGAAGACGGCAGCAATATTCTTGTGAGCTTCAATCCTAATGCCGGGGTGTCCGAACCGCCTTATGCGCCAACCGGCACACAGGCACAGCCGGCGCTGTATTCCGACAAAGAGAGTTACCTGCAGGAGGCTTTCAAACAGATCGGCCTGATGCAGCCGCGTGAGTACGAGATTCGTTACAACGCTTCGGCGGATGCGTTCGACTTTTATGACTACAGTACCGGTCAGCGCTTGAGTGATGCCGGCGGTACGCCCATCAGTGTGGCACGCGGGGCCTCCGCACAGGTTGAAGGATTGAATTTCGATTTTAGCAACGTGACCACCGTGCCGGGGGACCGCGATGCCTTTTTGGTCAAACCGCATCAGGAAATTCTCAAGCAGTTTTCGGCGGAATTGAGCGATACCGATAAAATCGCGGCTCGCGGTCAGTCGCCTGATCCGAGCGTGACAGCGCCGGCTGCCGCAGCATACGGCGATAACGTCAATATGGCGAATATGGCCAGTTTGCAGTCGCGTAATCTGATGTATGCCGATGGCACCGGTAGCGGCACCGAAACCTTGCTGGGCGGTTATTCCAAAATGGCCACCAATGTGGGGATGTATGTGCGCGGTACGGAAATTCAGCTGACTGCGCAGCAGAATGTACACAATCAGATTATGACGCAGCGTGAGTCGCTCTCGGGGGTCAGTCTCGACGAAGAAGCGGCCAATTTAATGAAATTCCAGCAGGCATACGAAGCGGCGGCGCAAATCATTGCCACCTCGCAAAGCATTTTTCAGACGCTGATCGGCGTAATAAGAGGATAAGCGCATGAGAATCTCGACGAATATGTTCCACAGTCAGGGTATTAGTTCTATCCAAAATCACCAAAAGAGCGTGATGGATACCCAGCTACAGTTGAGTACCGGCAAGCGCGTCAACGCGCCGGGTGACGATCCGGTCGCGACCAGTCAGATTCATGCGCTTAACCGCACCATGAACACGATTGAACAGTACGCCAAAAACGGCGAATACGCCAAGTCACAGCTGGTACTGGAAGAAACCGCGATTGCAGATACCATCGGGTCATTGCAGCGCGCGCGCGAGTTGGCGATTCAGATGAGCAACGGCACCTATACGGCGGCAGATCGCGAAGCGACTGCGGCGGAAGTGGATCAGATTATCCAGCAAGTAAAAAGCATGATGAACTATCGCAATTCCGAAGGAGAATTGATTTTTGCCGGTAGTAGCGTCAATGCCACGCAGGCATTTGTTGAGGATGTCAACAATCCGGGATACTACGCCTACATTGGCGGGGTGAATTCCGATGCTTCGGGTGCTGAGACCACGCCTCAGGATCCGTTGGCGAATTACGGTTCGCGTTTTGTGCAGATTGGATTTGATGACGATAATCTGCTGGCGCCGGATGATGCCGGGGATCCTAGCCGTGTGCGTATTACCGATAATGGCAACCGCGTATTCAGCATTCCCGGCGCCACCTTGCCCTATACCAACAACACGGGCGGCGGCACACCGGAAGCGAATGTGTTGAATGTGCTGGTGGAATTCAAAAATACCTTATTGGCGGGCAATACGCCCTCCGATGAAGTGATCGGCGATATGGACAGTGCGCTGACCAATCTGTCGCAGATTCGAGCCGAGATCGGCGGTCGTCAGAACCGTATCCAGTCTCAGTACGAGGCAGGTGAGAGTTTCAAAGTTGCATTGGAAGAGCGCCGCATGACACTGGAAGACATGGATCTGGTTGCGGGGGTCACTGAACTGACCAAAAGCCAGAATGCGCTGCAAATGGCACAGCAGGTCTTTACCAAAGTGCAGGGCATGAGTCTGTTTAATTACCTGCGATAGTTGCGCCAACGCATTTTGGCCTTTGTTTTGCTAAAAGCCTCCTATATGGAGGCTTTTTTGTGAAAATACATCCGTCGTTGGTTTCAATTTTGGTTGCGTCAGGGCTGCTGGTTCTCGTGGCGGGCGAGGCTTTTTCTAGTTTCCAGAACTGGGTGCGCTTGCAGGGAGCTGTTGCCGCTAAGGCCCCGGTATCACAGGTGTTTGAACCCTCCGGTATTCGGTTGATCAGCTCCAGCGGAGAGTTTGGCTTTAATAAAGGCGAACCTGCAAAGCAGCGTTTGGGAGCCGAGCCTGGCAGTGTCAATAATCCGGCGCCTGAAACGGTGGTGCAGCCCATGGATGGGGCTCAGGAAGCAGAAGTCTCAACAGAAGGCCGAAAGGTCGCGTTTTCCCCAGCACCCGCGCCGACCGAATTCAGTGAGGTTTATGCCAAACCTTCGTTGGTTGTGCTTGAAAATGAACTGATAATTGAGTTCCCGGCCGAAATCGCGGATGCGATGTTGATGAAGCGGGTTATCGCCAGGGTGTTGCTCAGTGCCCAGCCTTTCAACGATGATTTGTTAAGCCGCAAGAGTCTCGATTATCAAAAAACGCCTTACTTTTACCGTCAGGTGTTGGATCAGCACCGTCAGCCGATTCGTTATCCCGCCAACGCATTTGATTATGCCGATTATCTGTTTTCCTCTAAGCAGATGGAAAAAATAGTCGATGAAGAAGGCGCGTTTACGGTTGTTTCCATTCCGTTGGTGAAGGCCGACTATCCGAAACCGGTGCAAAAATACAAGGATTGGGTGGCGCAGTATGCCCGGGATTTCAAAGTGGAACCCGCACTGGTGTTTGCGGTGATGGAAACCGAGAGCCGCTTTAAACCCGATGCGGTCAGCCGTTCTAACGCCTTGGGGTTGATGCAGCTTAAGGCCGATGCCGCAGGGCGCGATATCTACCAGCGTATTGACCAGAAACCGGGTATGCCGAACGCTGCAGAACTGTTCGATGAACGCAATAATATCCGAATGGGAACCGCCTATCTGGGGTTGCTCAAGCATGAGTATCTTGCCGAGGTGCATAATCTTCAGAACAAAGAGATGCTGTCGATCGCTTCTTATAATGGCGGCTTGTCAACCGTGCTGAAACTGTTTGGCGATTCGCCCGAAGCGGCGATAAAACGCATCAACCAGTTGCACCCCAAGCAGGTTTATCGTAAGTTACGGTTTGAGCACGCATCCAGGGAAACGCGCGATTACCTGGACAAGGTGCTGAAGGCTAAAAGCCGTTATCAACATCTTTTGTCGGCCTGAACGAAAAACGGCTACAACACACGGATTGACAACATGAATGACTGGCAAGGAAAGCAGGTTTTAGTAACCGGAGCTGATGGGTTTATCGGTTCGCATCTGGCGGAGGTACTGGTGGCGCAAGGCGCCAAGGTACGGGCGTTGTGCCTGTACAACTCCTTTAACGACTGGGGGTGGCTGGAGCAAAGTCCGGTGTTGTCCGAGATCGAAATCGTCAGCGGCGATGTCCGCGATCCGTTCCTCTGCAAGAAAATCACCCAGAATTGCCACACCGTGTTTCACTTGGCAGCCCTGATTGCGATTCCCTATTCTTATGTTGCGCCTAACTCCTATGTGGAAACCAATGTGAACGGCACCTTGAATATGGCGCAAGCCTGTCTGGAAAACGGCGTACAGCGTTTTATGCATACCTCGACCTCCGAAGTGTACGGCACGGCGCAATATGTGCCGATTGACGAAAAACACCCGCTGCAGCCGCAATCGCCTTACAGCGCCAGCAAGATCGGCGCGGATGCGATGGCGATGTCGTATTACAACGCCTTTGAAATGCCGGTATGTATTGCCCGTCCGTTCAACACCTATGGCCCGCGTCAGTCCGCGCGGGCGGTGATTCCGACCATCATCACGCAGATTGCGCAGGGCGCCAAAGAGATTAAACTGGGAGATACGTCGCCTACGCGCGATTTCAATTACGTGGCCGATACCTGTGCCGGCATGATGGCGATCGCCGCGTCGGACAACACGATTGGCCAGACCGTGAATATCGGTTCCAACTATGAGATTTCGGTGCAGGATACCTTGGAGCTGATTAAGGAGATTATGGGCAGCGATGTGGAGTTCATTACCGATTCGCAGCGTCTGCGTCCCAAAGATTCGGAAGTGTTTCGCCTGTGGTGCGACAACACCCAAATCCGCGAAATGACGGGTTTTGAGCCGCAATATGACATCCGTGCCGGCCTGTCCAAAACCATCGAGTGGTTTACCCAGAGCGACAATCTGAAGCGTTATAAAGCGGATATCTATAATGTCTAATCCCGCGTTTGCCAGTTTAATAGACGCCATTCGCGGCCATTATCGCAATGCTGATTTCATACCTTTGCACGCGCCCTGTTTTAACGAACAGGCCAAAGCGTTGGTGAATGACTGTATCGATACCACGTTTGTCTCCTCGGTCGGGCAGTATGTAACCCGCCTTGAAGAGGAGGTTGCGGCGTTTACCGGCGCCAAGCATGCCGTTGCGGTAGTCAACGGTACCATGGGGTTGTATCTGGCGCTGAAGGTGGCCGGGGTGCGGGCGGGCGATCTGGTGCTGACCCAATCCCTGACCTTTGTGGCGACCGCCAATGCGATCAAGATGCTCGGTGCGGAACCGGTCTTTATCGATGTGGATGCCGATACTTACGGTTTGTCTGCCGATGTTTTGCAGGCTTTTTTAAATGAACAGGCCACCCTTAAGGATGGTGTCTGTATGCATAGAGCCAGCGGCCGGCGCATCAGTGCCTGCGTGCCCATGCATACGCTCGGTTTCTGTGCAGAAATCGACCGTCTGATTGACGTCTGCAGCGCCTTCTCCATTCCTGTGATTGAAGATGCCGCCGAAAGTCTCGGCAGCACGTTGCAAGGCCGGCACAGCGGTACCTTCGGACAGAGCGGCGTGTTCAGTTTTAACGGCAATAAAATCGTCACCACCGGCGGCGGCGGGATGTTGGTGACCAACGACGATGCGCTGGCGGCGCACGCCAAGCATTTGAGTACCACCGCCAAAATTTCGCATGCCTGGCTGTTTGAGCATGATGAAATCGCCTTTAACCTGCGTATGCCTAATTTGAATGCGGCCTTGGGGGTGGCGCAGATGCAGCAGCTTCCCGATTTTTTGCGTGAGAAGCGCGCTTTGGCCGAAAAGTATCGAGGGTGGATTGAAACCATACCCGGCCTGTTGAGTTTGCGGGAGCCCAAAAACAGCCAGGCGAATTATTGGTTGAATGGCGCGATTCTGCCCGATTTGCCAGCACGCGACGCCTTTTTGCAGCAGAGCAACGACGCCGGTATCCAGACCCGCCCCTTGTGGACGCCGCTGCACCGCTTACCGATTTATGCAGACTGTCTGCGCACCGAGATGCCCCATACCGAGTGGTTGGCGGACCGTGTCGTCAATCTACCCAGCGGGGTGGTGTGTCATGGCTGAAGCGGGCAAAACCCCATTATTGCTGATTGGCGGCGGCGGTCACTGCCGCGCCTGCATCGACGTGATCGAGATGACGGGCGAGTATGAGATTGTCGGTATTGTCGAGGCGGAAGGTGCGCAAATCGAGCCGTTTTCCGCTTATCCGGTCATCGGTTACGACAAGGATTTGCCGAAACTTCTGGCCGACACGCCGCACTGTTTGATTACCGTCGGTCAGCTCAAGAGCGCCGCGGTACGGCAGCGTCTGTTCACCGAATTGAAACGCTTGGGTGCCAGTTTGCCTGTGATTGTTTCGCCGCTGGCCTATGTATCGCCGAGCGCAAAACTCGGTGAAGGCACGATTGTGATGCATCAGGCGCTGGTCAATGCCTATGCGCAGATCGGTGACAACGGCATTGTCAATTCTCAGGCATTGATTGAACATGATGCGGTGATTGCTAATCACTGTCATATTTCCACCGGCGCCAGAGTCAACGGCGGGGTGGAGATTGGCGAGGGCTGTTTTATCGGCAGCGGCGCCGTCTTGAAGCAGACCATCAGCCTGGCAGACAGGGTTGTTGTGGGCGCGAATGCAACGGTCTTAAAAAATATTCAGCAGGCCGGGGTCTACACGGGAGTGGTCAAGTGAGTGTGTTTATTATTGCCGAAGCGGGGGTGAATCATAACGGTTCGCTGGATAGCGCCAAACGGCTGGTGGATGCTGCCGTCGAAGCGGGCGCGGATGCGGTCAAATTCCAGACCTTCAAAACCGAGAACCTGGTTACCGAAAGCGCCGAGCAGGCGGCTTACCAGACCGAAAACACCGGCATTAAAGAGAGCCAGTTTGCCATGCTCAAGCGTTTGGAGTTGAGCGAAGCCGATCATCAGGCGCTTTTTGCCTATTGCCGTCAAAACAATATCGAATTCATGTCCACGCCGTTTGACGACGACAGTATTGAACTCTTGCATCAACTCGGTATGCAGCGTTGGAAAATCCCTTCCGGCGAACTGTTGTCGATTCCGTACCTGCGCAAAATCGCCGCTTTCAACCAGCCGACGATTCTCTCCACCGGCATGGGCAATCTGCACGAGGTGGAACTGGCCATTAAAACGCTGTTGCAAGCCGGTCTGTCGAAAAGTCATCTGACGGTTTTGCATGCCAATACGGCTTATCCGACCCCTTATGAAGATGTTAATCTGCGCGCCATGCAGACGCTGGCGCAAACGTTTGAAGTCGCAGTCGGTCTGTCGGACCATTCTCTTGGCATTGAAGTGCCGGTTGCCGCCGTGGCATTGGGGGCGAGCGTGATCGAAAAGCATTTCACGCTCGACAAAACCCTGCCCGGTCCCGACCACAAGGCGAGTTTGGAACCACCCGAGCTGAAGGCGATGGTGACGGCGATCCGTCATATCGAACTGGCGCTTGGCAGTGGTGAGAAAGTTGCATCCAGTTCGGAAGTGCAGAATAAAACGGTGGCGCGCAAACGCATCGTCGCCAAACGAGCCATTGCGGCCGGAGAGCGCTTTTCGGAAGATAATCTGACATTGAAGCGCAGCGACCGCGGGCGTTTTGCCGAGCAGTGGGACAGCGTGCTCGGTCAAACGGCAGGCCGCGATTATGCGATGGGTGAGGGCATTGATGGGAATGCCTAAGAAGATTGCGGTGGTCACCGGCACGCGTGCCGAATACGGCCTCTTGTGGGGCGTGTTGCAGGAGATTGACGCGCATCCCGATTTGCGGCTGCAGCTGATCGTCAGTGCGGCGCATCTGTCTGCCAAGCATGGCATGACCATCCATCAGATTAAACAGGACGGCTTTGCGATTGCTGCCGAGGTGCCCTTGTTGGACGACAATGACGATGGCGACGATGATCTTGCTGTGGCGCGCGCCGTGAGTCGCGGTGTGGCCGGATTTGCCGAGGCCTACGCAGATTTAAAACCCGATGTGGTGCTGGTGTTGGGCGACCGTTACGAGATTCTGGCCGCCGCGCAGGCGGCCTTGCTGTTGCATATTCCGCTGGCGCACATCCACGGCGGCGAGGTCACCGAAGGGGCGATGGACGAGGCGATCCGCCACGCGATTTCCAAAATGGCGGCGTTGCATTTTGCCGCCGCAGAACCTTACCGTCAGCGCTTGATTCACATGGGGGAGTTGCCGGAGCGCGTTTTTACGGTCGGCGCGCCGGGGTTGGATGTGATTAAGCGACTGGATTTACTGGACCTGGGTGCATTACAACGTGATCTCCAAATAGCGTTGACTTCACCTCTGTTTCTGGTGACCTATCATCCTGTCACTTGGGGAGATGCTTCAGGCAAGGAATCTGTCGAAGCACTTTTTGCGGCTTTGGAAGGGGTTAAAGAGGCGACAGTCATCTGGACCGGTGCCAATGCCGATGCCGAGGGCGGGCGGATTAACGCCGCGGTTGCCGAGTGGACAGCGCGAACGCCGCTCAAGGTAAAATTTGTTACCTCTCTCGGCTCGTTGCGTTATCTGAGCTTGATGGCGGTGTGCGACGCGGTGGTGGGCAATTCCTCCAGCGGCATTATCGAAGCGCCGGCGCTCGGCGTGGCTACGGTCAATATCGGGCCGCGCCAGCAGGGGCGCTTGCGCGCGCCCTCGATTATCGATTGCGCAGAAGACGTTGATTCGATTTCCAAAGCACTTGAAACCGCGTTGAGTGCCAAACACCGCGCCCTTTGCCGGACACGACCGAGTGTTTACGGCCAGGGGGATACCGCCCAGGCGATTGTGCGGATTCTGGCGCAAACCGACTTTGCCGCGCTGCACAATAAACCGTTTTACGATTGGCCTGTGAATTCAGGCTGCGGCGGGTCTTAAGAATTAAGTTTGTCCGCCGTTATAACAAAAGACCCGGCCTGTTCAGTATGGAATGAACGGCAAACCGCATGGACATTAAAAAATAACAATAAACACCCCATTTGGAACACAAAGGATACCCATGAGCTTTCTAATTCCCAAGCCGAAACCTGTCGATTTAAGTCTGTTTGAATTGCCCGAAGATCAGCTGGACGTGAAATACGGGCTGCCGCGTGAGGTCAAGTTCTGCAAAAAATGCACCATCTCCAATCAGCGCCCCAACTCGGCGGTGGAGTACAAGCACACCAAGGACTCCAAAAAAGCCACCATCCATTTTGATGAAGAGGGGGTGTGCGACGCCTGCCGTGTCGCCGAAGAGAAAGAACACACCATCGACTGGGGCATGCGCGAGGAAGAGTTGCAGGCGTTGTGCGACAAACACCGCTCCAAAGACGGCTCCTACGACTGTCTGCTGCCGGGTTCCGGCGGCAAGGACAGTTTCTATGCGTCGCATATCCTCAAAGAGAAATACGGCATGCACCCGTTTACTGTTACCTGGGCGCCGCATATCTATACCGAATGGGGTTGGCGCAATTTCCAGCGCTGGATTCATGCCGGTTTCGACAACCAGTTGATGACACCGAATGGCCGTGTGCACCGTCTGCTGACGCGTCTGTCGGTGGAAAAACTGTTCCATCCGTTCCAGGCGTTTATGATCGGCCAGAAAGCGCTGGCGCCGAAAATGGCGGCCATGATGAATATTCCGCTGGTGTTCTTTGGTGAGAACGAAGCCGAATACGGCAACCCCAAAAGCGATACTGACAAGGCGCAGCGCGACTGGCAGTATTTCACCATGACCGACGAGGCGGAGATCAATATCGGCGGTGTTTCCATCAAATCGTTGAAAGAGGATTTCGGCCTGACCAAAGCCGATTTGGATCCTTATATGCCGGCTGATCCGGAAAAATTGAAAGACACCGGTGTGGAAGTGCATTATCTGGGCTACTACCTCAAATGGCATCCGCAGAGCTGCTACTACTACGCGCACGAACACGGCGGGTTTGAAGCCTCGCCGGAACGCACCCCGGGCACGTACAGCAAATACAATTCGATTGACGATAAAATCGACGATTTCCACTACTACACCACCGGTGTGAAGTTCGGCATCGGCCGCGCCACCTACGATGCGGCGCAGGAAATCCGTTCCGGCGATATCGAACGCGAAGAGGGCGTGGCGCTGGTCAAACGTTTTGATATGGAGTTTCCGGAACGCTTTGCCGATGAGATTTTCCAATACCTGAGCATCCCAGAGAAAGAGTTCCCGATCGCCTCGAAAATGTTCGAACAGCCGATTATGGACCGTGAATACTTCGATACGTTGACCGATACCTTCCGCTCGCCGCACCTGTGGAAAAAAGAGAACGGCATCTGGGTGCAGCGCCATACGGTTTGGCAGGACGGGCATTGATGATTCGACTCATTCCCCGTCTTGATATTAAAGGCCCCAATCTGATTAAAGGCGTCAAGCTGGAAGGCTTGCGCAAGATCGGCAATCCCAACGAATATGCCCGCAAGTATTACGAGCAGGGCGCCGATGAGTTGTTGTATATGGATGCGGTGGCCTCGCTTTACGGACGCAACAGTTTGACCGAGATCGTCAAGGAAACGGTCAAGTCGGTTTTTATTCCGATCACCGTCGGCGGCGGTATCCGCTCGGTGGCGGATGCGCGCGAGATTCTGCGTTCCGGTGCCGACAAGGTGGCCATCAATACGGCGGCGGTGGCGCGCCCGCAGCTGATTACCGAAATGGCCAATACCTTCGGCTCGCAATGCGTGGTGCTGTCGGTCGAGGCGATCAAGCAGGCCGACGGCAGATGGCTGGCCTTTACCGACAACGGCCGCGAACATACCGGCCGCGATGTGGTCGAATGGGTTGCAGAGGCCGTGGCCTTGGGAGCGGGTGAAATCCTGCTGACCTCGGTGGATCGCGAAGGCGGTCGCAAAGGCTACGATCTGGAGCTGATCCGAGCAGTCAGTGACGTGGTGAATGTACCGGTGATCGCTTCCGGCGGCATGGGCGAGGCGCTGCATGGCGTCGAGGCGGTTGAGGCCGGTGCAGATGCCATCGCCATGGCCGATATTCTGCATTACGGCCGCGATACGGTAGCGGGCATTCGAGAGGTTTGCCGGCAGAGCGGTCTGGCGGTACGCTCACAGGAGGCGATTGCATGAGCAAGGTCACGCTGATTGATTACGGTGCCGGCAACCTGCTGAATGTGCAGCGTGCTTTCGAGCATCTCGGCGCACAGGTTGAAATCGCCACCACGCCGGAGCAGGTGCTGGCGGCCGATCGTCTGGTGTTTCCGGGGGTCGGTGCGTTTCCGCAAGCGATGGCGGAGTTGCAGGCCAGAAATCTGGTTGAAGCGATTCGGGAGGCCGCACCGCAAAAGCCGTTTATGGGGATTTGCCTGGGCATGCAGATGATGTTTGAGCAGAGTGAGGAGTTTGTGCTCACGCCCGGACTCGGGCTGCTACCCGGTCAGGTTAAACCTTTGCCGCACTTTTCAATGACCGGCGAGGAGATGACGATACCGCATATGGGCTGGGCTAAAATCCGCCCGCAGGGCGTGTCGTGGCAAAACACGCTGCTGGCCGGTGTGGCAGAGGAAAACGCCTTTTATTTCGTGCATTCCTATTATGCCGAGACGACGGAACCGCAGGATCAACTGGCGGTGTTTGATTTTGGCGGCCATGCCATTACTGCCGCGGTGCAGCGCGATAATCTGGTGGGCTGCCAGTTTCACCCGGAAAAATCGGGTGCGGGCGGTCTACGCTTGATCGAAGCATTTTTGCAGATTTAAACTTCAATAAAACTCAACAGGCCGGGTGGCCGGGGGCGTGGATAATGCGTGAACAACTTGGCTATTGGCAATCGATTCAGGCTTCCGGACGCCCGCTGTTTTTGCCTGATATCGGTACTTATTTCAACCAGGATATGGCGCAGGCGGAAAGGCTGGTGGATGCGTTGGCCGAGGCGGGGGTCACCACCATCAAGGGCGAGATTCTGCAAACCGCCGACATCTGCCTGCCTGCCGAGCATTCCGGCGAAGAGCGATATTGGGGGCATCGCGACGGGCAGGTGGTGGCGGAAAATTACCGTGCTCTGATTGAGCGCAAGGTGGTGCCGCTGTCGTCCTATGAAACCCTGTTCCGTTACGCGCAGCGCAAGGGCATGGATGTGATTGTTTCCGTCTATGATTTTGAGGGGGCGGATTTCGCCAGGGAGATCGGCTGCAAGGCGATCAAGATTGCCTCCTCCAATATCACCCATCAACCGTTGATTGAGCATGTGGCCACGCTCGGCTTGCCGATGATTTTCGATACCGGCCACAGCACACTGGAAGAAGCGGCGCGCGCTGTCAATTGGGCGCAGGATCAGGGTGCGTGGGAGATTCTGGTGGAGCACAGCCCCAAAGGGCCGCCGAATCCGGTGGATCAGCAGAATTTGCGGTTTATGCAGACGCTCGGGCAGAGCCTGGGAGTGGCCTACGGTTTGTCGGACCATCACGGCGGTAACGAGATGTTGTTGGCCGCGACGGCATTGGGGGCGAGCGTGCTGGAAAAAGGGGTTTGTCCGGATACGATGGGCAACGAGCAGGACGGCGGCCATGCCATGCCGATTTCGCAGGTGGGTGCAGTGTTGCGCCAAATTCATATGATTGCCGATGCGTTGGGTGATGGCCTGCGTCATCTGCCGCGCCGGCGCGAGAAGTATGTGTCGCGCATGGGGTTGATTGCCGGCCGCGATTTGCAGGCGGGCGAGGTGTTATCTACCGATACGGTCAGTTTTGCGTTTCCGGCCAAAGGCATTAAAACCGAATACTGGTCGGAGGTGGTGGGGCACCGTCTGAACCGTCCGCTCAAGGCCGGCGAGGTCATTCACTGGGCCTATGTGCAGTTCAACGAGTAGGCGAAACGACGATGAGTGCGCTTTGGCTGCCCGGTTCCCCAGCGTTTGAGGGGGTTCATCCGCCCGATTTGCTATGGCAGCCGGTGGAAGAATCGTTTGCCAAGGACCCGGCCTGTTCAGTTTTTTTAAAGACGCTTTCTCGCCGATTCGGCGCTTATGCCGGACTGGCACGCTTGCGTACCTCCCATCCTTTACCGTTTGGTTACTATCGCCTAAAGCAAGCCGAAGGCGAACTGTTTCTCAAGGTGGTCACGCCGGCACAGGCCGAGCGCCACCTCGCCGCCGACAAGGTGGCGCAGTGGCTCAACGTTCACGGTATCGCCACCAGCCCTGTGCAGGAATCGATTGTGCTGGATGACACGGCAACGCTGCTGGTGCAGGATTATCTGCCGGGGCGGTTTTGTGCTCAAAATCGTCAGGAGATGCAGTGTCTTGGCCGGTCGTTGGGGCGGCTGCATCTGGCGCTGCAGGCGTTTCCGCAGGCCGGCGATGTGAAAGCCAGAGGCATGGCGCGTTTTGCGCATCTGCAGGCGCGGTTGCTGGCGTGGCAGAAAGGCGGTTTGGCAATAGAACTGCCCGACGAGGTTATGGCGGTGTTGCGTACTTACCCGGCCGACGCCTTGCAGGTATTGGTGGAGGAGGCGCAGATGGTGCATGGCGACCTGAATCTGGGCAATGTCTGGATGGCCGCAGAGGGTGACAGGATACAGTGCGTTTTCCTTGATTGGGAGGATAGCCTCAGCGCCTGGTTTAACCCGATGAAGGATCTGGCATTTGTTTTGGAGCGTTTTGTGTTCACACACGATTTGGAGCAGGATGCGCATCTGGACTTGGGGTTGGCTTTTTTGCAGGCCTATTATGAGGCGCATCACCGCCGTTTCAATCACCCCGAGCATCTGACCGAACTGTTGCAGGCTTTGGCGGTGCGCGCGCTGCTGCTATTGATCGAAGCGGCGCAAGTTGCGCATAAACCCTTATCTGCAGAGTGGAAAAAGTTTGTGTTTTTGTATAAGCTAGCTGACCAACAGCGTCCATTATTACAAAGTATCTTATGTCAGGCTGCCGAAAGCGCATTAAACTCCTCATTACCGCCCGCGATCCCGCCACCGCGCTCTCATTCCAAATCCTGATTCCCCAGCTGCAATCCCATCCCCGTTTCGATATAGCCGTACTCGCCCAGGCGCCTGCCTGTGAGATTCTGAGAGGCGTTTTTCCCGATTTGCATGAATTTCTGCCAGAGGCGACATTTGCCGACAAACAGTCGAAAGTACGGACGTTTTTAGAGGTTTTTGATGCCGATGCCGTGTTGTGCGGTATTTCCGGCCCGGATTTGGGGGTGGATGAGGCGACCTTGGCGGTGGCACAGCAGCTGGGCATCGAAAGCTATGCGTTGCAGAGTTTCTGGGGAGATGTCAATCAATTGTCAGGGGTCGTGCCTAAACATGCGTTTGTATTGGATGACGAGGCGGTGCGCATTACCGAACAGCGTTATCCGCAAATCCGTTCGGTGCCGATCGGTTCGATCAAGCATGCCGACTTCAAAGCCTATGATGCAGGGGCTTTGCGGGCATTGCACCGCCCCGGCCTGTTGAGTTCTGGGGAGACGGTGATTGTTGGATTTTACGGCCAGCCGATTCTGGAGGTGCAGGGCTATTTTGCCACTTTGGAGGCGTTGGCACGCCAATTGCGTGAATGGCGGCGGGAGTTCAAACTGATCTACCGCCCGCATCCCAAAGAATCGGAAGAGCTGCGTACGAAGACCTGGCAGTTGTTTGAGCAGGCCGTCGGCGACCGCCTGCAGTGGGATAGTGCAACAGATATCGTGCAGAGTCTGTGCGTGGCGGATCTGGTGGTGAGTGTGTTCTCCACCTGCGGATTTGATAATCTCTATTTGAATGAGATGGCCGAGCAGCCGTTTAACAGTAGCGTCTATTTGTGGTTCGATGCCGATATGATCGCCTGGTGGCAGGATTACAGCGGTCTGACACAAATGCCTTTGTTGAGTGAAGGTTTGTTGCTGTCGGTCGATAAAGAAGAAGAGATATTGCCGGTATTCGAGGCGGGCCTTAAGCCCGAAATACAGCAGGTGTTATGGCGTCAGGCCAAAGTACATCTTCCTGACCCGAGTTTGGCCGTACAGAAAATCATAGACACTTTAGTGGAAGACTTGCATGCAGCTATTTGATTGGCGGGATGTCGCCGTAAACCAGAATGATGATATCCGTACCGCCTTGGGGGTACTGGATCGGGCTTCCTTGCAGATTGTGCTGGTGGTGGCGGAAGATGCCACCTTGCTTGGCACTCTGACAGACGGTGACGTGCGCCGCGCCCTGTTGCGCGGCGAAACCTTGGATAGTGCGGTGGCGCTGGCCATGAACCGCACGCCGGTGATTGGCCATAAACGTGACAGCGAAACCGCCTGGCGCAAGATTCTGCTGGAAAAAGCGCTGCGCCATCTGCCCATTCTGGATGCGTCCGGAAAAATGGTGGGTCTGTATTACGGCAAGCAGGCGTTAAAGAAGTGCCGCAATGCGGTGGTGCTGATGCTCGGCGGATTGGGAACGCGCTTGCGACCATTGACGGAAACCGTGCCCAAGCCGATGCTCAAAGTCGGGAACCGTCCGATTCTGGATACGATTGTCAGTCACATCGCCGAGCAGGGGTTTACCGAATTTTATTTCTGCATCAACTATCTGGGCGAGCAGATTCGAGCCTATTTCGGCAATGGCGAGCGCTGGGGTATTCAGATCAACTATGTCGAGGAGAATGAACGCCTGGGCACAGCGGGTGCATTGAGTCTGATGCGCGAAGAGCTCCGTGAACCTTTCATTGTGATGAATGGCGATCTGCTGACTAAGATTGATTTGCGTGCTTTGCTGGATTTTCATGCCGAACATGGCAACGAGGCGACGGCCTGCGTGCGCGAGTATTCGCAGCAGGTGCCGTATGGCGTGATTGAACTGGATGGTGCCAAGGTTTCCCAGATTGTGGAAAAACCGGTGTACCGTTATTTTGTCAATGCCGGCATTTATGCGTTGTCACCCAGTGCGTTGGATAAGGTGCCGCAGCAGGCGTTTTACGATATGCCGACGTTGATGGAAGACTTGCTTGCGGAACAGCGCGGTGTCGGCGGTTTTCCGCTGACGGAATACTGGATGGACATCGGCCAGATGCCGGATTTTGAGCAGGCTCAGGTGGATTATGATGTCCATTTCACCAAATTGGGGGCGGGCGCATGAGTGAAGCAAATGCGAGGCGTGTTCTGGGGTTGATTCCGGCCAGGGGCGGTTCCAAGGGCATACCCAAGAAGAATCTTTATCCGATTATGGGCAAGCCGTTGCTGCAATATACCTTTGATGCGGCACAGAAGAGCCGGTTTATCAATCAGGTGATGATGTCCACCGAAGATGTCGAAATCCGTGCATTTGCGGAGCGTTACGGTGTGGATACGCGTTACCTGCGTCCGCATGAACTCGCCACTGACGAGGCCACCACTATTGATGTGGTGTTGCATGCGCTTGATTGGCTGGAGGAGCGCGGCGAGTTGCCGGATGTGCTGGTGTTGCTGCAGCCCACGTCGCCGTTGCGTACCGAGCACGATATCGATCAGGCGGTGGGGGTTTTTCTGCGCGAGGGATGCGAATCATTGGTGGGGGTGCATCCGATGATTGAGCATCCGTTTAAATGTATGCAGGTCGACGCAGACGGCAGTTGGCAGTTCCTGGCCAAGCCGGAGAAATATGTGTCCCGCCGCCAGGATTACCGCAACAACTATTTTGCCATCAACGGGGCTTTATATATTGTGACCCCCGCTTGGTTGCGCCAGCAGGGCAATTTTGTGGTGGAGGGTAAGACACACTTGTTTGAAATGACCTCGGTGGCCGGGGTGGATGTTGATGATTTGACGGATATTTTTCAGGTTGAAGCCTATTTGAAAATGGCGGCTAAATCTTAAAAGCAGAATATAAAAGACGTACTCCTTGTACCGCAGTGCTGCACAAACTGCTCAAGGAGAAATGAAAAAATACACAGGGATACTCATGGAAAATCAATTTGGCGAGTTGCAACGCAATCAGTTTGGAGAGGTTTATTATCCTCAAATAACGCCTACCTCGTTTGCCAGGCATTCGTCTGAAGTGCTTTATCGGCAGTTTTTTCCGGAATTGCTGAGCGAAGAAGATCACCTGTTTATTGTGGTTGGCACGGATTCTGGGCTGTTTTTGGAATATCTGCTCGCACAACCTCAGTTGCCGTTGCACAGTCGTTATCTGTTGATTGATTATCCGGCGGCATTGGAACCGATCCAAGACAAGCTTACCCAGCTTGCACAGAACGATGAATCGCAGATTGTGGTGGTGAGTGATACGTTTGATCTGAATCAGATTGCTGTGGAGTATATGCCTTATCTGGTGCGCCGCAATATTCACCTGATGCGCTCGTTTGCCGTACAAGAAGCCAAGAATGGCACTGCTTACGATACGCTTTGGAGGCACGTTGAAGCACTTTATTCGCGCTTGATTAAGCAAGAGCTGATTTCGCTGAATGCCAAACCATTCATTGATGCGCAATTGCATAATCTGGCTGACAATCTCATGCCGATGGTGACCATGCGCAACCGTCTTGAAGGTGCCACGGCGCTAATTTTGGGCGGCGGCCCGACATTGGATGGTGCCATTGAGTGGATTAAAGCCAATCAGCAGCGTGTTCTTATTTTTTCGGCGGCGCGCATTGCACGCCGTCTGGTTAAAGAGGGGATTCGTCCGGATATTTTTGTTTCCGTGGATCCTCATGATGTGAGTTTTGATAACTCCAAGGGGATTTTTAATTTCAGCGATACGGCCTTACTGGCTCACAGTCACCACATCAATCCCAAAATTCTTGGCCAGTGGCCTGGGGTGAGTGCTTATTTGGGCGAGAGAACCCCATGGCATAATGACGAGGCCGAAAACTTTGCTTCTCCGGGGCCGAACGTTATCAATACGGCTATGCACCTGGCGTTTGAACTGGGGTGTTCCACCTTTATTCTCAGCGGTGTGGATATGTGTTTTGTAGGAACGCAGGCATTTGAATCCGGATCGGATGAGGCTAAATCGGGCGGTAAATTCGTTTTCAATGAGATTCAGAAAGTTGAAAACAATGCCGGCGAAATGGCGCAGACACAGCCTATGTATGCGTTGGGGCGGGAGATGCTGGAAGCACAGGTGGCGCGTTATCGGCAGGCAAAGCCGGGATTGCAGTTTTTAACCCTGGGTCTGTATTCCGCTAAAATCGAGGGAGTGGAATATGTCGCACCGGCCGATTTAACGCTGGAAGGACGTTCAATTCAGTTTGAAATTGGCGCTATGATCGATGCGTTGCGCTTATCGCCAGTTCAGCGCCTCAAAAAAGTCAAAACGGTGTTGGCGGAGTTGAAAAAACAGTCGAAGCGCTTTCATGAAATTGCGCGTGATGCCAAGGAGGCGGTTGCGCTGGTGGGTAACATGTTTGACCCTCAGGGGAATGAACAGGCCAGGGTAGTGCAGAAGTTCCTCAAACTCAAAAAGCGTATCACCAAAGCGATTGATGAAGATGGGGATATGCTGTTTCATTATGAGCATAAGCATTTTAGTACCAACTTCAAGAGCCTGGTGGATGAACAGGCCATGCAACAAAATGAAATACAAGAGCAGTTGAACGGTTTTTTCAACGCGGTGATGCAGGCGGCCGAACTGTTTCATAAAGAGCTGATGACCACCCAGTCGATGGTCGAGCTGCGCATCAATGAGCTTAAGGGCGAGAACCTGGCGGCGTGCATCGAACAATGGCAGCGCATGGAGCAGCCCGGTCGTGCCTATCTTTGGAAGGCCTGGCACTCGCCTGTTTCTGAAGCGCAAAATTCGCTTCTGGAAGCCCAAACTGCTTTGTTTGACGAGTTGGTTAATACTTCCCAGACTACTCAGCTGGCCAATTTACAACAAAAAAGCCGCGATCTTCCCGGTCTTTTCAATCGCGCGCTTGAAGCCTATGAGAACAAAGATCTGGTTGAAATCGAGCATACCATCGATCATCTCAAGTCTCTGGATGAGCAGGAGGGAGCGACGGATCTGAACGAGTTTGTGCTGGCACTGAAAAATGATCTGCAGGGTGCACAAGAAACGGCGTTGCAAGCCTATTTAAGTGTCCACTATGCGCCCATCCGCCACCAGGCGCTTAAGCGAGCACTTAATATCGCGACCGAACTTCACAATGATGAATTAGCGTTAAATCTATTGGAGCAGCTGTGCCATTATTCGTTGGAGTATATGCTTCCGTATGCCTCCTTACTGGAGTTGCTTGGACATAAAGCCTTTGCGGTAGAGGTCTTGAAGCTCTATCTACAACAAAATCCTGAAAACGAGTCAGTGAAAGTTCATTATGCTCAAAAGTTGATTGAGCTTGGCGAAACTGAACAGGCCAGGGTGGTATTGCAGGCCGTATTGCAAGCGACGCCGCATCATCAAACGGCACGGCATTTGTTAGCACAGATTTAACCATCTAAAGTTCTTCATGCCCGTTAATTTCTGATTAATGGGCACCTCATTACCCCTCCTCTAGTCGAAATTATAGCCCTTTCTAAAGTCCGATTGTTTTTGCTAAAGATTCTCGTGGTGTGCCGATAACCTAAACAGAAGCGGAGTTATACCGTCTGTAAGCCGTTATCCACACAAGGAGACTTATCATGGCAATGGTAATCAACACAAATATGGGATCCATCAACGCGGTGCGTATTTTGGATCAAACCTCATCCGAACAAAAAACGGCCATGGAGCGTCTGACCTCCGGGCTGCGCATCAACAAAGCCGCAGATGACGCGGCGGGCCTGGCGGTCACCACCGGCATGACCACCCAGATCCGCGGTACAGATATGGCCATGCGTAATGCCAATGACGGCATCTCCATGCTGCAAACCCTGGATGGAGCGAGTGAAGAAATCGTCTCCATGTTGCAGCGTATGCGCGAGCTTGGTGTGCAATCGCTTAACGGCACCTACAGCAACGAAAACCGCACGCAGATGCACGCCGAATTCACCCAGTTGCGCACCGAGATAGACCGTATCGCCAACACCACCAAATTCAACGAAACATCTCTGATGGACGGCACCAATGCCTCCGTTGTGATTCATGCTGGTTGGGAAAAGGGAGTGAACAACAAAATCACCATCTCCACCTTTGACTTCAACTCAGCGGCGTTAAGTGTGGCAGGCGACACCATCTCAACAGTTGCCGGTGCATCGGCCGCATTGACGGCGATTGATGCAGACCTATCCAATATCAACACCATTCGCGCCAAATGGGGTGCCTTGCAAAACCGTCTGGAAAGCACGGTCAGCAACCTCAACAACGTGAACGAAAACATGAGCGCCTCGCGCTCACGCATCATGGACGCCGACTTTGCCAAAGAGTCTGCCAACCTGGCACGTACACAAGTACTTCAACAGGCCGGCATGAGCATGCTAAGTCAAGCCAACCAGATGTCACAGAATGTGATGCAGCTGCTGCAATAAAATAGGCGGCTGAATCCCCAAGAGCAGTTAAAAAGTCATCGCCGTGCGATGGTTTTTAAACGCAAAGAAGTCGCTTAACAAAAGCGGCCAAGTTAAAAAAGGAGAAAAGACATGGCAATGGTAATCAACACCAATATGGGAGCCATCAACGCCAACCGCATTCTGGATGCGACAAGCCGCGAGCAATCGGTTGCGATGGAGCGACTGACTTCGGGTTTGCGTATCAACCGTGCAGCGGACGATGCGGCAGGCTTGGCGGTGACCACCGGTATGACCACGCAGATCAAGGGGACGGATCAGGCGATTCGTAACGCGAATGACGGTATCTCTCTGCTGCAAACGGTAGATGGTGCTACAGAGGAAATCGTCAATATGATGCAGCGTATGCGTGAGCTGGGCGTGCAGTCATTGAACGGAACTTACAGTGCCGAGAACCGTGCCCAGATGAATGCGGAGTTTAAACAGCTACAAGGTGAAATCAACCGCGTCGCCAAAACCACTAAGTTCAACGAAGTTGCCGTTATGAATGGCAGTAACACTGCAGTTAGTCTGCACGTTGGCTGGGAAAAAGGCGCTAATAATAGAATCACGGTTTCTATGAAAAATTTCAGTGCTGCTGCGTTGAATGCAGGCTCAGGTACCGTCAGTATCGGCAAGGTTTCTCAGGCGTCTGCGGCTATTGCGGCGATCGATCAGGATCTGTCCAACATCAATACCCAGCGCGCCAAATGGGGTGCCTTGCAGAACCGTCTGGAAAGCACGATCAGCAACCTGAGCAACGTTAACGAGAACATCAATGCTTCGCGTTCACGTATTCAGGATGCGGACTTTGCGCGTGAATCGGCCAACTTGGCACGTACACAAGTACTTCAACAGGCCGGTATGAGCATGTTGAGCCAAGCCAACCAGAACTCGCAGAATGTGTTGTCTCTATTGCGCTAAGTATTGATACGCCAATAGCTGGGCCATTCACAAGGCCACCGGATTGCAGTGAATTCGGTGGCTTTTTTTTATTTCAAAAAAAAGCTTAAAGTTCTGACGCGCAAGCCGATACATAGATTGAAGGCGGGAAACATCGCCTCACTGTTAACAATAACAAAGCGACAAAATACACAGACACAAGGAGACTTATCATGGCAATGGTAATCAACACAAATATGGGATCCATCAACGCAGTGCGTATTTTGGATCAAACTTCATCCGAACAAAAAACAGCTATGGAGCGCCTGACATCCGGACTGCGCATCAACAAAGCCGCAGATGACGCGGCGGGCCTGGCGGTCACCACCGGTATGACTACCCAGATTCGTGGTACAGATATGGCGATACGCAACGTCAATGACGGTATCAGTCTGACACAAACCATGGACGGTGCCATGGAAGAGGTCGTCAATATGCTTCAGCGTATGCGAGAACTGGGTGTGCAATCGCTTAACGGTACTTATAGTGACGATAACCGCGCACAAATGAATGCCGAATACGATCAGTTGGCTGCCGAAATTCAGCGCGTTGGCCAGACCACCAAATTCAACGAAACGCCGTTGATGAACGGTTCTGCCTCAACGGCCGGCTCCATCAAGATTCATGCGGGTTGGGAAAAAGGCTCTAATAACAAAATTCAAATTCCTGTCTTTAACGTGAGTAATTTGGGCGGAAGTCTTGTGGCAAGTACATTGGGTCTTGCAAAAGTATCGCACGCCTCGGCTACCTTGAATGTGTTGGATCAAAAAATGAGCAACATCAATACCATTCGAGCCAAATGGGGTGCCTTGCAAAACCGTCTGGAAAGCACGGTCAGCAACCTCAATAACGTGAACGAAAACATGAGCGCGGCGCGCTCGCGCATCATGGACGCCGACTTTGCCAAAGAGTCTGCCAACCTGGCACGTACACAAGTACTTCAACAGGCCGGCATGAGCATGCTAAGTCAAGCCAACCAGATGTCACAGAATGTGATGCAGCTGCTGCAATAAAATAGGCGGCTGAATCCCCAAGAGCAGTTAAAAAGTCATCGCCGTGCGATGGTTTTTAAACGCAAAGAAGTCGCTTAACAAAAGCGGCTAAGTTAAAAAAGGAGAAAAGACATGGCAATGGTAATCAACACCAATATGGGAGCCATCAACGCCAACCGCATTCTGGATGCGACAAGCCGCGAGCAATCGGTTGCGATGGAGCGACTGACTTCGGGTTTGCGTATCAACCGTGCGGCGGACGATGCGGCAGGCTTGGCGGTGACCACCGGTATGACCACGCAGATTAGGGGAACAGATCAGGCGATTCGTAACGCGAATGACGGTATCTCGTTAATTCAGACGCAGGACGGGGCGATGGAAGAAGTCGTCAATATGATGCAGCGTATGCGTGAGCTGGGCGTGCAGTCATTGAACGGAACTTACAGTGCCGAGAACCGTGCCCAGATGGATTCTGAGTTCCAGCAGTTGGCGGCGGAAATTAAACGTGTAGGGCAGACCACCAAATTCAACGAAGTTGTGATTGGTAGTACCGCCACAGTCGTTTCGCTGCACGTGGGTTGGGAAAAGGGTGCAAATAACAAGATAAACGTATCTACTTTCAACATCCGCGGCACGGGCAGTGCATTGGATGCCAGAGATATTACCACAGTCGCTAATGCCTCGTTGGCGATCACTTCAGTGGATGGTTTGCTGAGCAATATCAATACCCAGCGCGCCAAATGGGGTGCCTTGCAGAACCGTCTGGAAAGCACGATCAGCAACCTGAGCAACGTCAACGAGAACATCAATGCTTCGCGTTCACGTATTCAGGATGCGGACTTTGCGCGTGAATCGGCCAACTTGGCACGTACACAAGTACTTCAACAGGCCGGTATGAGCATGTTGAGCCAAGCCAACCAGAACTCGCAGAATGTGTTGTCTTTGTTGAGATAATCCGTTTGGTTGCCTGAGAACCCGGTTAAGTATTACTGAGTTCTCAGGGATCTAACCTGTACTTTTCTTGCCTGAGCGGGTAGAGGTTAGATTAAAACGTTTCCCTTGTGTGTTTAGCCGTTCAATCAATTGATTGACACGGCTTTTTTTTTATTGATGAAAAAAATCTAAAGTAATTTTTTGCAGGCCGATAAATAGATTGAAGGCGGGAAACATCGCCTCACTGTTAAAAATAACAAAGCGACAAAATACACAGACACAAGGAGACTTATCATGGCAATGGTAATCAACACAAATATGGGATCCATCAACGCAGTGCGTATTTTGGATCAAACCTCATCCGAACAAAAAACGGCTATGGAGCGTCTGACCTCCGGGCTGCGCATCAACAAAGCCGCAGATGACGCGGCGGGCCTGGCGGTCACCACCGGCATGACCACCCAGATCCGCGGTACAGATATGGCCATGCGTAATGCCAATGACGGCATCTCCATGCTGCAAACCCTGGATGGAGCGAGTGAAGAAATCGTCTCCATGTTGCAGCGTATGCGCGAGCTTGGTGTGCAATCGCTTAACGGCACCTACAGCAACGAAAACCGCACGCAGATGCACGCCGAATTCACCCAGTTGCGCACCGAGATAGACCGTATCGCCAACACCACCAAATTCAACGAAACATCTCTGATGGACGGCACCAATGCCTCCGTTGTGATTCATGCTGGTTGGGAAAAGGGAGTGAACAACAAAATCACCATCTCCACCTTTGACTTCAACTCAGCGGCGTTAAGTGTGGCAGGCGACACCATCTCAACAGTTGCCGGTGCATCGGCCGCATTGACGGCGATTGATGCAGACCTATCCAATATCAACACCATTCGCGCCAAATGGGGTGCCTTGCAAAACCGTCTGGAAAGCACGGTCAGCAACCTCAACAACGTGAACGAAAACATGAGCGCCTCGCGCTCACGCATCATGGACGCCGACTTTGCCAAAGAGTCTGCCAACCTGGCACGTACACAAGTACTTCAACAGGCCGGCATGAGCATGCTAAGTCAAGCCAACCAGATGTCACAGAATGTGATGCAGCTGCTGCAATAAAATAGGCGGCTGAATCCCCAAGAGCAGTTAAAAAGTCATCGCCAAGCGATGGTTTTTAAACGCAAAGAAGTCGCTTAACAAAAGCGGCCAAGTTAAAAAAGGAGAAAAGACATGGCAATGGTAATCAACACCAATATGGGAGCCATCAACGCCAACCGCATTCTGGATGCGACAAGCCGCGAGCAATCGGTTGCGATGGAGCGACTGACTTCGGGTTTGCGTATCAACCGTGCGGCGGACGATGCGGCAGGCTTGGCGGTGACCACCGGTATGACCACGCAGATCAAGGGGACGGATCAGGCGATTCGTAACGCGAATGACGGTATCTCGTTGATTCAGACGCAGGACGGGGCGATGGAAGAAGTCGTCAATATGATGCAACGTATGCGTGAGCTTGCGGTGCAATCCTTGAACGGTTCTTACAGTGCCGAAAACCGTACGCAGATGGATGCGGAATTCCAGCAGCTGGCGGCGGAAGTCAAGCGTGTGGGTCAAACCACTAAGTTCAACGAAGTATCAATGATGAACGGTTCTGTAACAACTGTCAGTCTGCACGTTGGTTGGGAAAAAGGCGCCAATAACAAAATCAATGTATCTACATTTGATGTCAGTAAATTAGGCGGTTCTTTGGATGCCAGAGATCTTACAACCGTGACCAACGCTTCCGCCGCGATTTCGGTTTTGGACGCCAAGCTGAGTGATATCAATACCCAGCGCGCCAAATGGGGTGCCTTGCAAAACCGTCTGGAAAGCACGATCAGCAACCTGAGCAACGTCAACGAGAACATCAATGCTTCGCGTTCACGTATTCAGGATGCGGACTTTGCGCGTGAATCGGCCAACTTGGCACGTACACAAGTACTTCAACAGGCCGGTATGAGCATGTTGAGCCAAGCCAACCAGAACTCGCAGAATGTGTTGTCTTTATTGAGATAAGCTAGCTAGCTGAGTAATGAGAAAGGAGGCAGGTATGGAGATATCACACATTTCATCACCTGCTGTAACGGTCACTAAGGCCGGTTCTGATCCGCAAGTGGCGGAACAGATTGGCCGAACACCTTTACAACAGTCAGAACGTTCGGTCGCTGCCTTGAATACTGAAAATGTACTCGAGTCAGCGAAGACCATTGCAGAACAGGCTCAGCAACTTAATGGATTGTTGGATAAGTTTGGGCAAGGGTTGGTTTTCACTGTAGACGAGACGACGAACTCATCAGTTGTCAAAGTTATTGATAAAACCACCGAACAAGTGATAAGACAGTTTCCGACGGAAGGTTCCTTGAAAATTATGCAAAATATTCAAGATTATCTGAATTCGGTTAAACACTCTGGAATGGTGGCATCAAAAGAAGGTTTGACAGGTACCTTATTCAATGAAATCATATAGATGATTTCTTGTTTGGGGAGGGTGTATGATGGATGTCCAAACAATACAGCCAAATACCGTTGGGGCTTATCTAAAAAATGCCACGCCAGTTGCGGGCGTCTCGTCTGAGAGGGAAAATGAGTCTGTGCTGCCTAAGGGCGGTTCTGATACAGGTGCATTAACCCAGAAGTCGGATGAGACAAACGCTACCCAGTCGGTTCATAATGGAGAGGTTGCTCTCTCCGAATCCATGAAATCGAACGCAGACATGGATACAACGCTTGAAAATATTAATATCCAGCTTGAACGCTTAAAAACCTTCTTGAGGTTTGAGCGTGATGAAGATACGCAGCGGATGGTAATCTTCATCAAAAATGGCGATACCGGTGAAGTGATTCGCCAAATTCCATCCGACGAATTCCTGAAAATTTCTAAGAACATCAACGATTTCATAGAAATGCGTCAGCAACGGCCGAATGACAACAGTCTGCCTACCGGCTTGATTACGCATTCGACAGTCTAAGTTTCCCTTGTGTGTTTAGCGGTCTTTTGGCCGCTTTTTTTATTAGCGCAAACGCATGTGTTTTTGGCAGCTCCCTAAAGTTATAGAATGATGGCCGATAAAATTAATGAGAAGTCATGTGAATATACAACGCACATAGCAAATACATAAAATAGAAGAATAAAAGTTTGATGGCCTTTTTCATGCTTAACAGTTTTGCATGAAAATGCTGCAGATAGACGACCAGGAGAACAGGCGATGGCAAACGAAATCGGCAATACGCTACTTAACAGCTTGACCAAAAGTACTTTTGACATCGGCAATATGTCAAAGGCATTGGCGGAAGCGGAAGTGGCTGGCCCAAAAGCGATTTTGGAGCGTAACCAGACCAAAACCACTACAGAGTTGGATGCTCTTAAATACCTGCAGACCAATTTGTCAGCTTTTAATACCTATGTTGCCGACCTTTCGTCGCCTGACTTGTTTGGTCAGAAAGGCATTGCCAGCACTAACGACGGTATCGTAACGGTGACTGCTGAAAACGAGGCTGCACTGGGGGCCTACCAGATCGTTTCAAAACAGCTAGCGCAGGCGCATACCTTGGTGGCCAATAAAGGTTTTGCTTCACCCTCTGATACCTTGTCTGCCGGCACTTTATCCATTAGTGTGAGCGGTCAAACCCATGTGATCCCGGTTGATGGTACCAACAACACCCTTGAAGGTCTGCAAAAGCTGATCAATAACGGCGATTACGGTGTGAATGCAGCAATTATCAATAATGGCGGCAGCTATCAGCTGATGTTCACCTCTAAACAGACAGGTGCGGCAGGAGAGATTGCTATTTCCGGCCTGCCCGATTTCGATACAAGCGGCTTCACAACCACTGCAGAAGCGCAAGATGCGGTGATGGTATTGAACGGTCTGACTGTGACCAGTGCCAACAACACCTTTGATCAGGTGATCGAAGGGGTTGCGTTTGAGCTGAAATCGGCGGCACCTTCTTCGCCGACAACGGTGTCTGTCACCCAGGACAGCGCCAAGGTGAAAGAAACCATTACCAGTTTTGTGGATGTGTATAACCAGATGAACACCATTCTCGATGAACTGGGCAGTTATGACAAGAGCGATCTTACCGAGGAGGAGTTGGCGTCGGAAGAGTATCTCTACTACGGTGATTTGGCGGGCAACAGCCTGCTGCGTTCGATTCGTTCGCAGATGCGCGAATCACTGACCGGTGTGATTGACGGCTTGGGTTCGAGCAGCTTTCAATCGCTTGCTGACGTGGGGGTTTCGTTTGATCGAAATGGCGAGCTTTCTGTTGATACGACCAAGCTCGATGCGGTCTTGGCTAATAATATGCAGGCCGTATCCAGCTTGTTTGCCATGAGTGGAAGCAGTGACGACGCTTTGGTAAATGTTGTCGGCGGAAACGACAAAACCCAAACCGGAAATTATGCATTGAACATTACGCAGTTGGCAGAGCGCGCCAGTGTGACGGCCGGTAGTGTTACCGGATTGACTGCTGATGAGCGTGTTGCAGGTGATCGCGTTACCGATGCGCAAGCGGTTCTGACGATTGAGGCGGGTGCGAGTTTTGACTTAGATATTGCAGGTGTAAATCATACGATTGATCTATCAGGAGCAGCAGGTGTATATGCCGATAAAAATGCAGTAACCCAGGCGATTCAAGCGGCAATAAGCGCACAGTTTACGGCAAGTGAAGCCACTATTGCTTACGACAGTACGCAGTCGCGTTTTGAAATCACGGCTGCCAGTGGCAGCGCCAGTATGAGCAATATTGTAGGCTTGGGCAATCAGGGGTTCTCCCAAACTGATTACACAGGCCAGGCGCTTTTGGATATCGGTGCTGGTGCCGGCTTCAACGTTAAAGTTAATGATGCGGATACAACCAGCGTTTCGATCGCAGAGGGGCGCTACACCCTGGACGAACTGACACAGGTCATGGCAAACAATATCAACAATAACAGCGATGTCAGTACAGCAGGTGCGTCTGTAAGTGTTACGCATGATGGCAGTGTTATTTCCATTGCCTCGACCCGTTTTGGTGGGCTTTCGATGGTAGAGCTGACCAATATTGCCGGGTTGTCCGGCGCCGGTTTTGCGGATGGCGCTACGCTGAGTGACCAGGGACAGAGTGTGGACGGCACTTTGTCGACCCCTTCCGGCGACATTAGCATTGGAGTTTATGCCGATGCGCAGGATGGACGCAAAATCAAAATCAGTGATTTTGCGCCACAGCTAGAAGCGAGGGGGCTGGAGTTTGAGATATTGGGCGGTGCTACGGGGGCACGCGGTACGATTACTTATTCACAGGGTTTCGCCAGCCAGTTGCAAGATTCCATTAATAATCTTTTGGAGGCCGATACGGGGTTGGTGGGTCAGCGTATTAACACGCTCAACGATAAAATGGATTCTTATGAAGAAAAATCCAAAGCGATTGATGCGCGATATGAAAAATTATTGATGAAATACCAGCTTCAGTTTTCGGTTTTGCAGTCGTTAATGTCTAGTAGTGAGCAAACACGCAGTTTCTTAACGGCAACATTCTCAAATAACAACAATAATTAAGCAAAACGTACGTGAGAGATACGCGAATAACAAGGGAAGGGCAGTAACATGAATATGGCAATGAAAAAACAATTTATTCAAACATATGCAAACAACTATGTGGAAACGGCAGTTTCTGAGGCCACACCGCATAAATTGGTTGAAATGCTATATGAAGGTGCCATCAAGAATATGAGTTTGGCAAAAGTGTTTATTCAGCAAAAAAACATGGCCAAAAAATCCGAGCACATCAACAAAGCAATGGCTATTGTTAATTCATTGCGTGCCGGATTGAATCTCGAAAAGGGTGCCGAGGTTGGAAATAACCTTTATGCACTGTATGACTATACTTATCGCCGTTTATTTGAAGCCAGTAGCAAGAATGATATTGAGGTGCTGGACGAGCTCATCGAGCACATGAAAACATTGCTGGAAGCCTGGCAGCAAATGCCGGAACATCTGAAACGCATGGACAGAACGCAGATTGAACGTTTAGGAGTGGCTTCATGAGCGAAATCTCTGTTGAGCGTATGCGTTTGAAGTTGCTCAGCCACTCGCAAGCCATGTTGCATGCCGCTGAATCAGGAAAATGGTCTCAATTTGAGCGTTTGGATTCACAATGGCGTGCACTCCTTAATGAAGCGTTTAGCGACTTTCCCGGGCGTTTTGATGAAATCGGCGCACAGTTGCTTGAAAATCAGACGCGTATCAGTGATTTATTGGCGCAGGCTCAAAACACCTTAGCATTGCAGTTTCAGAAAGAGTTCAAGGCTAATGCGGCTATCAAGCAATATTTGAAATAAACCCATAAAGATCAATGCCAAATTTTTGACATTCTGTAAAAACCCGTATATAAAGAGCTAATGTTCATTAATAGATGACGGGAAATGTCTCAAGAACTCTTATCCTCTTTGGTCGGCGACGGGCCGGCTATGCAAAAAGTCAAAAAATTGATTCTTCAAGTCGCCAAAACCGATGCGACGGTGCTGATATTAGGCGAATCCGGAACCGGTAAAGAGGTGGTGGCGCAGTCTTTGCACAACGCGTCGGCCCGCGCCGGTAAAGCCTTTGTGCCCATCAACTGCGGAGCCATTCCTGCGGAACTGCTTGAAAGCGAATTGTTTGGCCACGAAAAAGGCGCGTTTACCGGTGCGATCACCGCCCGTAAAGGCCGTTTTGAGATGGCCGAAAAGGGCACTATCTTCCTAGATGAAATCGGCGATATGCCGCTGCCCATGCAGGTTAAGCTCTTGCGTATTCTGCAGGAGCGTACTTATGAGCGCGTGGGCGGAAACACCAGCTTTCAGTGCGATGTGCGGGTGATTGCCGCGACCCACCGTAATCTCGAAGAGAGTATCTCTGACGGCAAGTTCCGTGAGGATTTGTTTTACCGCTTAAATGTCTTTCCTATTGAAATGCCCGCCTTGCGCGAACGCCGTGAGGATATTCCGGCGCTGTTCGATTTCATGTTCAAAAATATTCAGGCCAGTGGTCGCGATGTGCCCTCTTTGAGCGAGCGTGCCCTGATTGCCTTGCAGCATTACAACTGGCCTGGAAACGTGCGCGAGCTCGGCAACCTGGCGGAACGCCTGTCCATTCTCTATCCGGGGTCGCTGGTTGATTACGATGACTTGCCCGCCCGTTATCAAATCGAGCTGGATGAAGATGCCCGCTTGATTGGTGTACCTCAAGCGAGCGAGGTGGCGGTGGAAGCGCCGCTAGAGGTTCAGGAGCAGCGTGTTGCGTCCGATTTCGAACAGGGTGACAATGCGCTGGAATCGGATGAACCGAGCGGTGTTCAGCAGATGACGCCGCTGAATGTCTCGGGCTGGAATCAGTTGCCGAACTTGAACGAAGGCATCGATTTGAAGTCGTATTTGGTGGAACTGGAAGTGCAGTTGATTCAGAAGGCATTGGAGCAGACTGAAGGGAATGTCTCGCAGGCGGCCAAATTGTTGCAAACCAACCGTACGACGCTGGTTGAGAAAATACGCAAGTATGATTTGAGTTGAATTAAAGATTTCTGGGAGCCGGCCTGTTGAGTTTGCAAAACAGCGAAAAAGCGGAGAAGAAGCGTGTTAAATGAGGTGGAAAAAAGCCGTTTAGCGGAGCTGGAACAGGCATTTGAGCTGTTTAATGAAACGTCTTTGCAGTTGACGCATGCCTATGAGGCGTTGCAGCATCAGGTGGCGGAGCTGCAGCTTCAACTCGCCAGAAGCGATCAGGAAAAGCGTAAGGTGGCCGATCGTTTAAGCCGTCTGCTGACATTGTTGCCCGCGGGGGTGATCGTCCTCAATGCCCAGGATCAGATTGTTGAGATGAATCCCAGTGCCGAGGCTATATTGGGGGCCGATGCGTTGCATCGCAGTTGGGAAATTGTATTGCGTAACGTATTTCTGAGTGCGACGGATGCCGGTGAGTTAACCACGCATGATGAGCGGATTTTCCAGCTTTCCGAAACGCCGCTCGATGAAGCCTTGGGGCGTATTTTGCTGATTCAGGATGTCACCTCGGCGAGACATTTGCAAGAGCATATCAATCGCCATCAGCGTCTGAGTTCGATGGGTGAGATGGCGGCCTCCTTGGCGCATCAGATTCGCACCCCTTTATCATCCGCCTTGCTGTATGTTTCCCAGATGAATTCCGATCAGTTGGATGAGGCCAAACGTACCAAATTCGTCGACAAGGCGCTTCACAGCCTGCGGCATTTGGAGGGGTTGGTGAAGGATATGCTGCAATACGCCAAGGGCGGAAAAGGCAGTGAGAAGCGCATTGAATTGCGGGAGTTGTTGGCGCTGACGGAACAGTCGGTTGAAACTCAGGCTAAAATGACGCAAAGTGAGGTGGTGTTTGAGTCCGTCTTGCCCGGTTTGACGATTAACGGTGATTTGGACGGTCTGGTTACGGCGCTGCAGAATCTGATTGTGAATGCCATGGATGTGGTAGGTAAGCAGGCCAGTGTGCAGGTGAGTGTGCATAAAATCGCCGACGATAAAATTGATATCGTCGTCAGCGACCGCGGCCCGGGCATAGAGCCGGAGCGTCTTGAAAAAGTGTTTGAGCCTTTTTACACCAGCCGCGCCAAAGGAACGGGCCTGGGCCTGGCGGTGGTCAGAGCGATTGCCGAGGCGCATAATGGGCATGTGTGGGTCAAATCGATACCGGGTTACGGTTCAAAATTCGGCATTCGTTTGCCATTGGTGCAAAGTTAAGGGGATGGAATGAATATCGCCAAAATCCTGATAGTAGAAGACGATCAGGAGCTGCAGGAGGCTCTGGTGGATACGCTGACCCTCAATGGTTTTGAGGTGATGAGCGTCAGTAATGCCGAGGATGCCTTGGTGGCTCTGGATGATGATATCGGCATGGTTTTCAGTGATATCCGCATGGATGGCATGGACGGTTATACGTTGATGAAGCGTATCCGCGCCATCAAACCGTATTTGCCGATTGTGCTGATGACCGCGTACGGCACGATCGAGCAGGCGGTGGATTCGATGAAATCGGGTGCGGTAGATTATATTGTCAAGCCGTTTGAAGCGAATGTGCTGGTTGAAAAGGCTAAGGCTTATTTTAATCGCGATGCCTCCAGCGAAGATGATTTTGTGGTGGCCGATCCCGTCACGCAGCAGTTGAAAACCATGGCCAAAAGGGTCGCCGAGAGTGATGCCAGTGTCTTTATCAGTGGCGAAAGCGGTACCGGCAAAGAGGTCTTGGCGCGCTTTATTCACCATCAGTCATCACGTGCCAAGCAGCCGTTCGTGGCGATCAACTGCGCCGCTATTCCTGAGAATATGCTCGAAGCGATGTTGTTCGGTTACGAGAAAGGGGCTTTTACCGGCGCTATGAAATCCATGCCCGGCAAGTTTGAACAGGCGCAGCACGGCACCCTGTTCTTGGACGAAATCGGTGAGATGAAGCCGGATCTGCAGGCCAAGTTACTGCGTGTGCTGCAGGAGAGGGAGGTGGAGCGCATCGGCAGTCACAAGGTGATTCATTTGGATGTCCGTGTCCTCAGCGCCTCTAATGTGGATATGAAGCGGGCCATAGAGAAAGGGACCTTTAGAGAGGATCTTTTCTACCGTTTGAATGTGTTTCCGATGCGTTTGCCGCCTTTGCGCGAGCGTCCCAAGGATATTGCGGCAATTGCCGAAAAACTGTTGCAGCGCCACTGCGGTCGCAATCGCATCGAACCGATGATTTCGGCGCCGGCGATGAAGCGGTTGCTGGAATATGGCTGGCCGGGTAATATTCGCGAGTTGGATAATGTGATTCAGCGTGCGCTGGTGATGATGTCGGGTGATACGATCCACAAGGAAGACATTCTGCTGGATATGGATACGGCAGTGATGGAGAAGGCTTATGCCATGTCGGAAGGCAAGCCTGAAGAGACGTTCCAGGAGAGTCATGTTTTTGACGGGGCATCGGATGAGCTGCCTATGGATCTCAAGGCGCGTGAAGTGACGTTGATTTTGGATACCTTGCGTCAATATAACGGGCACCGTCAGAAAACGGCTGAAATTTTGAATATCAGCCCGCGAACCCTGCGCTATAAACTGGCCAGGCTCAAAGAGCAGGGTGTGGATATTCCGTAATGCCGTTTAGCCGTATTGCACGGCTGACATGGTATTATCGGCTGATATCGATAATAATTTAGGCGATGGCTGCAATATCTTGAAAGGGCTTCGAGGCATTGGCATCTGAATTGCTTAATTTTCAAAAAACCTCTTTCGTAAAGAGGCTTGATACTATAATGGTTGGTGTTTCCGCCGAAGCGGTGGAGATTCTGTTTTAACGTTTAAAATCGATCATTTCGTTTAATACGGCTTGAAAGTGTTGGAGTTTCTGTTCGGATGAGCACGATTGATACCCAAAGTTTGATGTTGCAAATGCGTTCTTTGGCTGCCCAGGCGGCGTCCAAGCCTAATGAGCCTATTGATGCGGCTGAACAGAGCGGAGCGGCAAAGGCGGACAATTTTGCCGAATTGCTGGCCAATTCCGTCAATGCGGTCAATGCCGAACAGCACAAGTCAACGCAAATGAAAGAGGCTTTTGAGCGTGGCGATCTGGACGTCGAACTGTCCGAGGTCATGTTGCAGGCGCAAAAGGCCAGCTTATCTTTCCAAGCCATGACGCAAGTCAGAAACAAACTCACCGAAGCCTATAAAGACATTATGAACATGCCTATCTAAGCATGCTCTCAACCGGGACCCCATTCTTAAAGAAGATAATTCATGGCCGAACCTCAAGCCTCATTTGACCCCAACTTGAACCCGGCTCCGCCAAGCGGCTTTGGCTCAACGTTGCTCAATAATTTGATGGCGTTGTCGGTTGCCAAGCAAGTGAGTCTGGTCATTGCCATTGCCGCCACCGTCGCACTGGTGGTGGGGATTCTTCTCTGGTCGCAAAACACTTCCTATACCCTCTTGTTCGGCAGTCTCGATCCCAAAGATGTCAATGAGGTGGTGCAAACGCTCGATCAGGAAAAAGTCGAATATAAAATCGACCAGGCCAGTGGCGGTATTCTGGTGCCATCCGATCAGGTGTACGCCTTGCGCTTGAAGCTGGCGGCTGCGGGCTTCCCCAAGCAGGCGGCAACCGGCTATCAGCTTTTGGATGCCGAACAGGGCTTCGGCATTTCCCAATTCAAAGAGACCACTCAATATCACCGCGCGCTGGAAGGTGAGCTGGCTAAATCAATCGAATCGATCAATGCCGTCAAGTCGGCGCGTGTCATGCTCGGGCTGCCGAAGCGTTCCGTATTCGTGCGTAAGCAGCAAAAGCCTTCCGCCTCGGTGGTCGTCAGACTTCATCCCGGGCGCACCATGAATGAAGAGCAGGTGAGTTCCATTGTCTACCTGGTCGCATCCAGCATCCCGAACATGGATGTTAAAGATGTGACGGTGGTGGATCAGAACGGGAATCTGCTGACGGGCGATGCGCACTCCAGCGGCACTTTGAACATGAGCATCAAGCAGTTGGATTACACGCGCATGGTCGAAGAGACTCTGTCGGGTCGCATTATCAAGCTGCTTGCACCGATTGTGGGCGGAGAGAATAAGGTGCGCGCGCAAGTCACCGCGGAGCTGGACTTCACCCAGCAGGAGCAGACGCGCGAAAATTACGAACCCGATCCTGAGGCGATTCGTTCCGAACAGGAAATCCGCGAAATCAACCGTAATCAAGGTCCAACCGGCATTCCCGGCGCCTTGACCAATCAGCCACCGCGCGCTGGTCTTGCTCCGGAAGAGGGTTACAAGGCCGAAAACGATCCCAATCTGCGCAACTCCACGGAAAAGTCCACTAAGAACTATGAATTGGATCGCACCGTCAGTCATATCAAGAATTCGGTCGGTACCATTCATCGCCTGTCTGTGGCGGTGGTCTTGGATGACAAAACCGCGTTTGATGACCAGCAGAATGTGGTCAGAACCCCGTTGACCGAAGAAGAGTTGTTGCGCTACCGCCGTCTGGTGAGTGACACCGTCGGTTTGGATGAAACGCGCGGTGATACCTTGACGGTGGTGAATGCCTCGTTTGTGGTGGCGCCGCCGGAAGCGGTGGAAGTCACGCCGATCTGGCAGGAGAACTGGTTCTGGGATCTGGTTAAACAGCTATTGGCCGGATTGGCGGTATTGCTGATTATTTTCGGTGTTATCCGACCGATGCTCAAGGATCTCTCGAAGAAAGAGGAGAGCGTGCTTTTCTATCCTGAGGAAGTGCCTGAGGAAGAAGAGAAGCTCGAAAATGTCGATCAGATCGCTAAGGCCCTTGAGCAGATGAATCAGGAGGTCGAGAATACCGCGGCGCAATCCGAGGCGGAATCTGCGGACGAGCATGAGCTGATTGAGCGCGTCCGTACCATGGTGGCGGCCGATCCGAAAATGGCGGCGCATATCATTAAACAATGGATGTCGGGAGGGAAATAATGCCGAATTCAGCCATTGAAGAAGTGCGCGAACTGAGCGGCTTGGACAGCGCGGCGATTTTCCTGCTTGCCCTGGGTAAGGACAACGCCGCCAAAGTTCTCAAGCATCTCAATCCGCGCGAAGTGCAACAAATCGGTTCGGCCATGACGTCGGTCGAAAATGTGACGCGTCGCGATATTCATAATGTGATGCTGAGCTTTCTGGAAGACGTGGGGGAAAACGCGCTGGGCGTCGATCCGAACGAATATGCACAGACCCTTATGGCGGATGCCCTCGGCGGCGGTGGCGGTCATCTGATGGATGCGGCGCTGCTTGGCGATCAGGTCAAAGGCTTGGAAGCCCTCAAATGGATGCACCCCTCGACCATTTCCAATATGTTGCGCAATGAACACCCGCAGGTGGTGGCGATTGTGCTGTCGTATTTTGAACCGGACCAGGCCGCGGAGGTCTTGCGCGGAATTCCCGAGCGCTTCCAGGCCGAGGTCATCTATCGTATCGCCACGCTGACAACCATTCAGCCGCGTGCGCTGTTTGACTTGAATGATGTGCTCGAAAACGCCTCCAGCGACGGCGAGGGCGGCAAATTGGCGACCATCGGCGGTGAGAAACGTGCGGCCGAAATCCTTAACCTGGTTGGCAGCGGCATCGATTCGCGTATTCTGGATGATATCGCGGTTGAGCATGAGGACGTCAGTAAGGCGATTCAAGACAAGATGTTTGTATTCGACGATATCGAAGGCATTGATGACCGCGGCATTCAATCGATCGTGGCCGAAGTGCCCAACGAAGTGTTGGTGCTGGCGCTTAAAGGTGCCGACAACAAGCTCAAAGAGAAATTCCTTGCCAACGTTTCCAAGCGTCAGGCGGATATTATGCGTGACGATCTGGAGTCCGGCGGTCCGGTCAAACTCAGCGCAGTCGAAGAGGCGCAGCGTACCATTGTGCAGACGGTGCGCCGCCTAGCCGACGAAGACAAGATTATGATGCCTGGCGGCGGCGAGGAGTTTGTGTAGGTGGGCGACGCATCCTCGTTTGTTGAAAAAAACTATCGTCCGGAATCTCAGCAGGCCGGGTCTGAGGAGGCACCGGAGGTCGCCACGTTGATTCAGGCCAAAGACCTCGAACAACCGACTATTCGCACCTGGAAGCTGAGCAATCTGGCGGATGAGGACAAGCAGCAAGACAAAGCGGTTGAGGCGCAGGTTTACGCCAAAATCAAAGAGCAGATGCAACCCGAAATCACGCGCCAGACCGAACTGCTGAAAAAAGAGGCGTTTGAAGAGGCCAAGCGTGCCGGCTTTGATGCCGGCTATGCCGAGGGCAAGGCGCTCGGGGAGCAGGAGGGCAAGGAAATCGCGTTGGTCGAGGCGAAAGAGGCCTTGCTGCCTGAAATTGAACGTTTGCAGACCATTCTGAAATCCTTTAGTACACCTTATGAGCGGCTGGAAGCCAAGGTGTTCGAAAACCTGGTGAAATTGACGCTGCAGATTGCCGAAGAGGTGATTGAGCAGGAGCTGCAGCAGAATAGTGACTGGATTCTAAAAATCGTTCAGGATGCGGTTAAAGTGCTGCAGGACGACTTGAGCCCCATCGAGATTGTTCTCAACCCTCAGGATTTGCTGTTAATCGAATCGCATCAGCCGGAGTTTTCCAAAAACTGGCGGGTAATGGGCGATCATGATGTGGCTTTGGGCAGTTGTCGCGTCAAACAAGGTTTTTCCACGGTCGAGCATAACTGGAAAAATCGTTTCGAAACCATGTCCGTCAAACTTCAAGCGCAAGCGTTGGCGGAACAATCTTCTAGCGCTGACGCCGACGAATAGTCCTTAGTCCCCAACGGACTCGTTTTTCGTACAGGCTGTAACCTATGGTCTTTTTTGAATAATAAGCATCGCCTATGGACTTTTCTCAACGCCTCAACCAATCGCTTGCGCAAAAAATCGCGCAACTTTCCGAGCAGATTCAGCTGCCGCCGGCGGTGGTGGTTGCCGGCCGTCTTGTCAGAATGGTGGGCATGACGCTGGAGGTAGTGGGCACCCATGCCCCCATCGGCTCACGCTGCCAGATTATCTCTACCCAAGGCACGCCGATTGAGGCGGAAGTGGTCGGTTTTCACGATGACCGTCTGTTTTTAATGCCGATTGGCGATACTCAGGGGTTGGCGCCCAATGCCAAGGTGGTGCCGGTTCCCGGCGGCGTTAAAGTCGGGGTGGGCAGAGCCATGCTGGGGCGGATTGTCGATGGATCGGGCAAGCCGCTGGATGGCAAGGGGCCGATTGAAATCGAGGATGAAGTGTTGCTCTCCGGCAGACGCCTCAATCCCTTAAGCCGTGCGCCGATTGCCGAACCGCTGGATGTTGGCGTCAAGGCGATCAACGGACTTTTAACGCTGGGGCGCGGGCAGCGTGTTGGCTTGATGGCCGGCACCGGGGTGGGTAAGAGTGTTTTGCTGGGCATGATGACGCGTTTTACCAATGCCGATATCGTGGTCGTCGGCTTGATCGGCGAGCGCGGCCGTGAAGTGAATGATTTTGTGCGTAACAACCTGGGGGAAGAAGGTTTGCGCCGTTCCGTGGTGGTGGCGACGCCGGCCGATGATCCGCCGTTGATGCGTTTGCACGGTGCGATGATGGCCACCGCGATTGCGGAATATTTCCGCGATCTGGGCATGAATGTACTGCTGTTGATGGATTCACTGACGCGTTTTGCGCAGGCGCAGCGAGAAATTGCCTTGGCGGTGGGTGAGCCACCGGCCAGCAAAGGGTATCCGCCGTCGGTTTTCTCCAAATTGCCGCAACTGGTCGAACGTGCAGGAAATGGACAGGCCGGGTCGGGTTCGATTACCGCCATTTACACCGTGTTGGCGGAGGGTGATGATCAGGCCGATCCCGTGGTGGATTCGGCGCGCGGGGTGCTTGACGGGCATATTGTGCTGTCGCGCGATATTGCCGATTCCGGGCGTTATCCGGCGATTGATATCGAATCGTCGGTGAGCCGTGTGATGGTGGAGATTGTCGGCAAGGAACAGCTTAATCAGGCAAGACGCTTCAAACAGCTCTACTCGACCTACCAGCAGAATCAGGATTTGATCAATGTGGGGGCTTACCGTCGAGGTGCCGACCCGCAAATTGATGCGGCTATTGCCAAATATCCCGCATTGAACAGCTTTCTAGCGCAGCCGATGGACCAGGCCTTTACCCTTCAGCAAAGTGTGCAGGCCATGCAGCAGACGTTGAGTTAAGTGACATGGTCGGGTGGGGTGGGCTTTGAAATCGCGCAGTCAAAAAATTCAGACACTGGTGGAGCTGGCTGAAATCGAGGAGGACAAAGCTGTCAAAACCTTGGCAGCCGTACAGCAGCAATATCAGCAGCATTTGGCGCAATTAGAGCAGTTGAAGTCCTATGTGGAGGAGTACGGCCAATCCACCGTGGGGCAAGGGCGTATTTTACAGCCGATTCAGATGCTTTCCACGCAGGCCTTTGTGGCGAAACTGCATCAGGCCATTCAGGTCGAATCCGAAAAAACCGGCAGACTAGCGGATGTGGTTGAACACGCCAGACAGGTTTGGTTGGAAAAGCGCACCCGACTCAAGGCGCTGCAAAAACTTCACGACAAATTCAAACAAACTGAACAGGCCGGGTTGGATAAACGCGAACAACGTTTTCTCGACGAACTTTCGGCCCTGCAACAGAGTCGCAAGTAACTTAAAATTTTTTGCTTTCTATTAAAAGTCGCATTGCGGCACGCTCCTTGCTAAAACCTGGGTACAGAATAATGCCTAAGGGGGCAGTGTGATGTTAGAACAACTTTTTTCTCCCGTACAAACCCCTGGAGTCGTCGCTACACAAGCCGTTTTGCCGGGCGGTGAGCGGCAATCTTTGCCCAAGCAGGGCGTCTTTCCGGGAATCTTTGCCTCGCTGTTAAAGTTGGAGGAGAAGCCGGAGGTTTCGCCGTTATTGGTCAATAATCGGCTGCAACAAACCGCCTCTGCCGTTCCGGAGGGCGTTTTGCCATTTGCTTTGCCTGCCGCGGATATGAATGTGGCCGATGCTGGCGAGCTGCCGACGACGTCTGTTTTTAGCGCGTTGGGCGCGCAGGTGCCGCTGCTTGATGATGGCTTGGCAGATGAAAGCATCGCTACGATAGCGCCGGCGCCGTTATTGGATTTGCCGCAATCTCAGCCTAAAGGCGAACACCAAATGCCTGTTGTGCCGGCAGGCTTTGCACAAGGTCTGCCAGAACAAGCCGTTACGCAGAGTCGTGCCGAATCCGGATGGTGGTCGAAAGCAACAGGTAACATGGAACCTGTTGCCGGGAGTGCGTCAAAAGGTTCGTTGGAGTCGTCTTCAGCGATAAATTTGATCACTTCGTCGCCAACGGAAGTTTCCGTTGAGCAGGTTTCCGTTGAGCAGGTTTCCGTTGAGCAGGTTGCTGATTTGCCTGAAAGCACGGTGAAAACACGGGGTGATCGTGATATTGATATTGAAACAAACACTTCAATCGCTAAAGCCGCATTCAATGGCAAAGCATCTTGGTCGGATTCGGGATATAGCGACGCACCAAACTCCGCTGCAATGCTTGCCGACAAACTCTCTGATGTTGGAGAAGAGGATGCCAATGGAATGAAACCCGCGGATTTGTTAGAATCCGATGTTTTTGAAAAAAAACAGATTAATGTTTCCGCAGCGGCCAAATCCGATAGTCGCGGAAGTGAGCAGGTTGCAGACGAGCTGGTTACAGACGAGCAGTTTACCGATAAGGATAACAAGCCTTCGGCAGTTGCCAACAGTTTGAATGGTGGCGATGTTGATTTGGCAATGCACGATGACGCTTCGCAAAAATCGGTCATGGTGGCTCATGGGGTGCAGGCCGGTGGGGAACCATCCTCAGTTGCGGAAAAGCAAAAAACGGCTGCCGCTCCTGTTGAGTTACAAACCCCAGCAAATGGAAAAGAGGCGGATGCTGCACTTGCAGAGCAGCAAGGAGCCGAGTTTGTGCAGAAGCCCGGGGCGGTTGTAACCAAGTCCGAGGGGATGCAGGCGCGTCAGGTTGAAACGCCGCAAGCGGCGCATACAACACCTCGTATGGGCGCGACACAGGAAAGCAGTGCACAAGGTCAGACGGCGAGCGGTCAGCAGCAGTCCGGGCAGCAGAGTCAGGGGCAGGCAGCGCAGCAGCAGTTTATGCAAATGGCGCAAGCGGCTGCCCAGGAAGTGCAGGTCAGCCGCCAGCAAAACAGCCTGAATCTGCAGCAGGCGCAGAAAACGGAAGTGAATCAGCAGATTCAAGTCGATGCTCAAAAAGCATCTGAGGAGTCGTTGCTGACCGCGCCGACGGAGCGTCGAGGGCAGTTGCCGCAAGGCTTGCAGTCCATCGGCTTGCCGGTTGCCCATCCTCGATGGGGGCAAGCCTTGGGACAACGTGTCGTCTATATGTCGAACAATCAGGTTCAGCAGGCACAGATTACGCTAAATCCTGAAAAGCTGGGACCGGTGCAGATCAAGCTGCATTTGGATAAAGATCAGCAGGTGCATGTGGTGATGACCGCACAGCATGGCGTTACCCGTGAAGCGATGGAAACCGCCATGCCGCGTCTGAGAGAGTTGATGGAGCAGGCAGGCATTGATCTGGGTTCGGTGAATGTGAATCAGGATCAGCGTGAATTTGCCCAGCAGCAGGAACAGCAAGGAAGAGGAACGGCTGCAAGCGGGCTTGCCAACCCTTTGCAGGATGAAATGGATTTGAGTGAAACGCATAGCACGACTGTCTATGCAACCGACAATCTTGTCGATTATTATGCTTAGGAGCAGAAAATGAAGTTTTTGCATATGTTTTTAGGTTCTGTGCTGTTTATGCCAGCGTCTGCAATGGCCGCTTCGTCTGATATCCCGGTGTCGGGTTTCGTCGCCATCGCGGTGGTGGTTACGGCGGTTATCGTTGCCTCTTTGATTTATCTGGTGTGGTGCAATAAGTCGGCTATCTGCGAACAGTCCGAGTTATTGGAGGATCTGCAGGCGATGCTGGATTCCGGCGATATTCACGGCCGTTTGCAATCCAAAAATACCAATCCGAAACTGCTGAAAAGTTTGAATCAGGTTTTGGTGCAGGCGCAAACGCAGATTGTTGAGGCGAATGCCGCAAAAGAGAGTGCACAGGAGCGCATTGCCAATTTGGAAAATCAAGTTGAAGAACTGAATGAAACCTTGTCTGCGTGCTATGCGCAGCAGGCAGCGATGCCCGCGCAAATCCAGGCGTCAAGCAGTGTCGATCATGAGGAGCTAACCAGTACGTCGGATAAGTTGGCTTCCGTCGTCGGGCTCTTGAATGCGGACTCAAAAGTGGGTATGCAATCGGTTGAAAAGGTTATTGCCGAAGTGGGTGGTTTGACGGATGAAGTCACGCATGCCTCGGGTGTGATCAAGAAACTGGAAGAGGACAGCAGTAATATCGGTACGGTCCTGGTACTGATTCGTGATATTGCCGAACAAACCAATCTGTTGGCCTTGAACGCGGCGATCGAGGCGGCACGTGCCGGTGAGCATGGGCGCGGTTTTGCCGTGGTTGCCGACGAGGTGCGAATTCTGGCCGGTAAAACCCAACAGGCCACCACCGAAATTCAAAAGATCATTGAAGAGTTGCAACAGCGTGCCCGCAATGCGGTTCAGGTAATGGAGCATGGTCAGGAGCGTGTTGAAGCCACGCAAATGCAGGCGACACGTGTGAATGAGGCCTTGAGCCAAATCGCCGGTAATTTGACCCAGCTTAAGAGCGCGCAGGAAACGTTGGCCTCGCTGATTAAATCGTAATGGACGTTCCGATTGCAGGATAATAATAAAAAGGTAGCTTAAAAATGAAAGCAATCATTGGTACGGTAGTCGTATTTGGTACTCTGCTCGCCGGGTATCTGCCGCACGGTAGTTTTGGCATTCTGATTCAGCCGCTTGAAGTGGTCATCATCTGTGGTGGCGCTTTGGGGGCTTACATTATTGCCAATCCCGGTTGGGTAATCAAAGCCGGTTTTGCTGGTGGCCTGGGCCTCGCGAAACCGTCACCCTATACCAAAGAATTGCACATGGAATTGCTGGGGCTGATGTTTCGTCTGTTCAACAAAGCACGCCGCGAGGGGCTGATGTCGATTGAAGCGGATGTGGAAGACCCTCATTCGAGCGAACTGTTCAACAGTGCGCCGCTGGTGGCGCATGACCATCATGCGGTGGACTTTATCTGTGATTACCTGCGTCTGATGATCAGTGGTGCGTCCAACCCCTATCAGTTGGAAGACCTGATGATTCTGGAGCTGGATATTCATCACCACGAAGCGTTGATGCCCTCGGAGGCGGTGGGAAAGGTCGCGGAAGGTCTGCCCGCGTTCGGTATCGTTGCGGCGGTTTTGGGGATTGTTATCACCATGACCTATCTGGATGCCGGTCCGATGGAGATCGCCCACCACATGTCGGTGGCATTGGTCGGAACGTTTTTGGGTATTTTGGTGGCTTATGGTGTGGTCGCGCCGATTTCTTCGGATCTGGCTAACCGGGCCAATGCCGGAAGTGCGTTTTATTCAGTCATCAAGACCTGTCTTATGGCGAATTTGAACGGTTATGCGCCGCAGGTGGCGGTGGAGTTCGGCCGTAAAGCGATTCCCGGCCAGATTCGTCCGAGTTTTAAAGAGTTTGATGAATTTTTGCAGACGCAAAAATAACCGAGTTATTCATAGAGAACCGTCATGAGTGATGAACAGTCCATAATTATCAAACGCATTAACAAGTGCCCGCATGCAGCGCACGGCGGGGCATGGAAAATCGCGTTTGCCGATTTTATGACGGCGGCGATGGCGTTTTTCTTGATGCTTTGGGTGTTGGGCGGTGTCAACGATGAGGAGATGAAGGCGATTGCGGAGTATTTTCGTGATCCGACGGTAATTGATGCGACGCCGATGCAGTTAATCGAGTCGGAATCCTCCGCCTCTCCGTCCGATTCGATGATCGATATGGGCGGGTTTCAGGACGCACCTAAAGGTAAAGAGGGGAATGAAGACGGTTCGGGTAAGGCTGAAGAAAAAGCGCAAATGGAGGCCATGAAGCTCGCTTTGGAAAATAAGGTGGATCAAAACCCGACGCTTCAGCAACTTAAAGAGCAGTTGAAAATCGATATCACTCCGAATGGTTTGCAGGTACAGATATTGGATGACCGCAAGCGTCCGATGTTCACTTCCGGGGTGGATTTACCGAAAGATTATGCGGCTAAACTGTTGAGGGAAGTGGGCTCCGTATTGGCAAATACAGACCATAAAATCAGCATAGCCGGGCATACTGATTCATCGGGCTATCATGATAATTCCGAGTACACCAACTGGGAACTCTCCGCCGATCGGGCCAACGCGGCAAGGCGTTTATTGGTGCAAGGCGGTGTTGCGCCCAATCATATTGCGCAGGTTGTCGGGCTCTCCGATACAGTGCCATTTGATCAGGAAAATCCGTATAATCCACGCAATAGACGCATTAGTATTATCGTGTTGTCGAAGGATGCCGAGAGTCGTCTGAAAAGCCTGAGTGAAGCTCCGAAATTGGAAGACTTGAATGAACAGCTGGCAAATCCACATGCGCGATAGCGGACGGTTTTAACGAATACTCATAAAAGGATAGTTGAGATGGCGGAAGAGGTACAAGAAAAAGAAAAAAGCGGCGGTGGTAAGGGAATTATTATCATCCTGCTGGTGATTATGATTTTGATGATGGTGGGCATCGGCGTACTGGTGTTTATGTTGTTAAATGCCGGACACAAGGATGAGGGCGATGCTTCAACCAGCACGGAAATGCATGCCTCGGCAGAGCATGGCAGTGGCCAGGATGATGCGCACGGAGCGGATGCGGAAGGTGATCAGAACTCGCATGCCAAAACCTATTCACCCAAGTTCAAGCAGTTTGACGCTCCAGCGCCAGGCTCGCCTCCGCTGTACTTTACAATGGATAAATTTGTGGTGAATTTCAACGGTGACGGGCAGGCCAAATTCTTGGCGGTAGATTTGAAGTTCATGTCTTACTATCCGCAACTGGTGGGTGATGCCGGAGAAATGGAGCATTTGCGTCCGATTCTGAAGAATGATATTCAGCGTTTGCTGCGAAACCAGCATTTCAACGCTCTGAACACGCCGGACGGTCCGGATAAGTTGCGCGAAGAAATTTTAGCGACCGCTAAAAAGATTCTGGAAAAGCATAATATCTATCCAGATCTGCTGGAAGATGTCTACATGACGCGATTTGTCATGCAATAAACCTTATAGGGCCGATTAGATGGATGATATTCTAAGTCAGGATGAAGTCGATGCGCTCCTTCGCGGTGTAGGCGGCGGGGACATTGAAACCGAAGGTGACGATTCGGCAGGAACCACGTCAGCGAAAGTCTATGACTTTACCAATCAGGAACGCATTGTTCGTGGTCGTTTGCCTGCCTTGGATATCATCAACGAGCGTTTTGCCCGCGGTTTTCAGCGCCATTTCAATGAAATGATTATGGCCAGTGTCGAAGTCACTCCCGGCGAGGTCAAGATCATCAAGATGATCGATTATCTGCGCAACCTGTTTGTGCCGACCAGTCTCAATATTTACCGTATTAATCCTCTCAACGGGGTGTCGTTGTTCACTCTGGATTCCAAGCTGATTTTCACGGCGGTGGATATCTATTTTGGGGGTACCGGCCTGTTGCCTTTTAAAATCGAGGGGCGGGAATACACGCCGGTTGAGATGAGTATGGTACGCAGCATTTTAGATATCTCCGCCGAAAACCTTCGCAAGGCGTGGGGCCCGGTTATGGATATTGAAGTGGAATATATGCATTCGGAGATGAATCCCAAATTTGCGGGGATTGTCGATCCGACGGATATGATCGTGGTCAGCCCCATCAACGTTCGCTTTGAAGGCGTTGAAGGGCGTGTCGACATTGTGATGCCCTATGCCATGCTGGAGCCGATTCGCGACAAACTTGAAGAGGGCATGCAAAACCTACAGGGTGAAAGCGACAATCGCTGGTCGCGCACACTTAAGGAAGAAGCGAAGAATGTCGAAATCGCATTGAGTGCCAACCTGTTGGAGTTGCAGATGCATATCAGCGACTTGATGAAGATGGAGAAGGGCGACATTATCCCGATTGAAATGCCAAAACAGATAACGGTCAAGGCTGAAGGTATTTCTATTTTGCGAGGCAAATTGGGTGAAAGCCATAATAAGAAAGCGATTAAAATAGAGAGTATTTTGCATCACCCTGCCTATCAAGAACGCAGGGTTGAGAATGTCAAGGAGTGGTATGATGAGTGATCAAGATGATTTGAGTGCATGGGGTGATGCTCTGGCAGAACAGGCCGAAGCTGCTGCCGAAGATGATCCATGGGGAGCGGCCTTGAACGAACAGGCGGAGGCGGAAGCCGCCGCGACGAAATCTTCGTTGGACGCTCTTTCCGAGAGCCGTGGTAGCGGTGGTGAAAAAGTGGATCTTGATGTCCTGTTGGACATTCCTGTGACATTGCAGTTGGAAATCGGCCGCACGAAAGTATCTATTCGCAATCTATTGTCTTATACTCAGGGTTCTGTTATTGAGATGGATCGCTTGGCGGGTGAACCGCTAGACTTGCTGGTGAATGGCACATTGATCGCACACGGCGAGGTTGTGGTGATCAACGACAAGTTTGGTGTGCGATTGACCGATGTCATCAGTCCGCAGGATCGTATTAAAAAGTTGAAGTAATGATGACGCTGAAGTGTAAAAAGGCATTCTTGAACGGCAAAAGAGGTTTTTTAAAACCTCTTTTTGTCTTTCTGGCGGCCTTTCAACCTTTATGGGTTTGGGCCGAAGAATCCAAGGTGGAAGTGAATAAAATCGGTGCTAGTTTGTCGCAGCCGAGCGATTACTTTGTGCAGATTATGCTTTCTTTGATTTTGGTATTGTTAATTATCTTTATCTCTGCCTGGATATTGCGACGTTACGGGCGCTTCCCCGGCGTGGCGGATGGCAATCTTAAGGTATTGGGTGCGTTGTCTGTTGGACAGCGAGAACGCATCTTGCTGCTGCAGGTCGGCTCCGAACAAATATTGGTGGGGGTCACCAGCAGCAAAATTTCCACTTTGCACGAATTGAAAGAGCCTGTTGTGGTCACAGAGCCGGTTAGAGGGGTTTTTTCGGAAAGGCTTCAGGAGGCTTTGTTGCAAAGAAAGTCCCAAACTAACAATAACCCTTCACCGAAAAGCGAACATGTCGTTACTGAAAATCCTTAAGTATTGCGTTTTTTTGTTTTGGATAGGCTTCCCTGTTGTAGGCTGGAGTATGCCGGGGGTGCCCGCTTTTACGGTGGAAACCGATGCGGCGGGTAACCAGGACTATACCTTAACCATGCAGATTCTGCTGTTGATGACGGGGCTCACCCTGTTGCCGGCGGCGCTGATTGCGATGACCTCATTCTTGCGTATTATCGTGGTGCTTGCGCTTTTACGCCAGGCGCTGGGAACGATGCAAACCCCGTCAAACAGGGTGTTGATCGCCTTGGCGATGTTTTTGACGCTTTTTATCATGTCCCCCGTATTGGATAAGGTTTATGAAACGGCGGTTTCGCCTTATCTGGATGAGCAGATCCAATTCAAAGAAGCGGTTGAGATCGGTTCGAAGCCGATGTATCAGTTTATGTTGCAGCAGACGCGTGAAGACGATCTGGAGGTGTTTGCGGAGATGGCCGGAGTGACATTGGATGACCCGCAATCCATACCCTTCAAGGTGCTCATTCCGGCGTTTATGACAAGTGAATTGAAGACGGCTTTTCAAATTGGATTTATGATTTTTATCCCTTTTTTGATCATCGATCTGGTCATTGCCAGCCTACTGATGTCGATGGGGATGATGATGCTTTCGCCGATGATTATTTCGCTGCCATTCAAAATCATGCTCTTTGTATTAATTGATGGCTGGGTCCTGGTTGTGGGCACTTTGGCTAATAGTTTTGTAGTTCCGGGAGGTGTCTGATGCAGCAGGATTTTGTGTTAACTCTCGGGCAGCGTATGTTAGAAATTACCATGATGCTGGCGGCTCCTTTGCTGATTCCTGCCCTGATTATCGGTTTATTGGTGGGGATGTTTCAAGCGGCTACGCAGATTAACGAGATGACCCTGAGCTTTATTCCCAAGTTGGCGATTGTCGGAGTGGCCTTGGTTGTGTTTGGTCCCTGGATGTTGACAACCCTGGTCTCATTTACCCGGGAGCTATTTGAGAACATTCCGGCCCTGATTGGCTAAGAGATGGCATTTAGTTATAACGAACTACTCCAGTTGATAGGCTTGTATTTTTGGCCCTTTGTCAGAATCGGGGCTATGCTGTCGATTTTACCGCTTTTTGGCGCCTCTTCCGTGACTCCGCAAACACGCATTATTCTGACATTCTTCATTACCTTAATCGTGGCCCCCAATTTGTCTTTGCCGCCGCCTGTTGATCCCTTTACCTGGCAGGGAGTGCTTTTTCTGCTTCAACAGATTTTGATTGGTTTGGTGATGGGTACGGTCTTTCTGATTGTTTTCGAGGCTTTTACGATGGCCGGCTACATGGTTGCCACCGGAATGGGTTTGGCCTTTGCGCAAATGGTCGATCCCGCGACTGGCGTCAACTCGCCGGTCGTTTCACAATATTTCACCATTATTGCTTCGTTGTTGTTTTTGGCGATGAACGGGCATTTATTGGTGATTCAAGTGGTTGTGGACAGCTTTGAATATCTGCCTGTCGGTACGCATTTTTTAAATCTGGAAAGTTTGCGTCTGCTGGTCGAGTTTGGTAGCTATATTTTTTCGGCGGGTGTGTTGATTTCCTTGCCGGCCGTCACCGCGTTGTTATTGATTAACGTATCTTTCGGCGTGGTGACGCGTGCGGCGCCGGCATTGAATATTTTTGCGGTTGGTTTCCCGGTAACCCTGCTGGCAGGGCTGGTTATGCTCTCATTGATGACGCCGCTAATATTGCCGCATCTTCAGGAACTTATCAGTAGAGCGGTCGATTTAATCACGAGTTTGCGTCTGCAAAATGGGTGACTGGAATGGCTGAGAACGAAGACGGTACAGAGAAGTCGGAAGAACCCTCCGAGAAAAAACTCAGGGAGGCCCGGGAAAAAGGCCAGATTCCGCGTTCTCGCGAGCTCACCAGTTTGTTGATGACGCTCTCTGCAGCGGTTTTTCTACTGGTTTATGGAAGTGTCATGTTGACGGATATAGCTCAAATTACCGTTAAGGGATTGAGCTTTGATCGGGATCACGCCTTTGACCTGCTTAAAATGTGGGATCTGATCCAGGCGATGTTGATTGCCTCGATTCTAATGATCCTGCCGTTTATGTTGCTGATGGCATTCATCGCCATTATCTCCCCGATGCTTCTTGGAGGCTGGGCGTTTAGTACTCAGGCGCTCGCCCCCAAATTTAGCAAACTAAACCCCATATCGGGCATTAAGCGCATGTTTTCAGCCAAGGCGTTGCTGGAGTTGTTTAAAGCGCTGGCCAAGTTCAGCCTGGTCATGAGTATCGCCACGTTTTTTCTATATATGGTATTCGCTGAGGTGCTGGGGCTTGCGAACGAGCCGTTGCATCAGGCGTTATCCCATGCAGGTACTCTGATTGTCCAGGCCTTTATTTTTGTGAGTCTCTCGTTAATCATCGTGGCGGCCATTGATGTGCCTTTTCAATTATGGGATCACAATCGCCAATTGAAAATGACCAAACAGGAAGTCAAAGAGGAGTACAAGCAACAAGAGGGTAATCCGGAAGTCAAAGGACGAATTCGCCAGTTGCAACGTGAGATGGCCCGTAATCGTATGATGCAAAAGGTGCCTGAGGCAGATGTGATTGTCACCAACCCGACGCATTTCGCGGTTGCGCTTAAATATGATCCTGATAGCATGGGGGAACCGTTGGTCGTGGCAATGGGTGTCGATTTTATGGCATCACAGATCAGAACCATTGCCCGGGAGCATAATATCCCTATTGTAGAAGCCCCACCCTTGGCACGTGCTTTGTACTATAATGCCGAAGTGGATCGTCCCATTCCTTATGATCTTTTTAAAGCAGTGGCGGCGATTTTGGCATATGTGTTTCAGCTTAAAGCAGGGGCTAAGGTTGCAACCACCGAGTTTAATGACTTGCCTATTCCTGAAACCATGAAAACGCAATAGGTTTGCCCTTTTGGATTGATTTTACTGTATGAATTTTCAACAGCTTCTGGCGAGTTTTAGACAGAATTTCTCCCGTGGATTAGGTGTTCCGATTGCGGTGCTCGCGCTTTTGGGGATGGTGACCATTCCACTGCCGCCTATGCTGTTGGATGTGTTTTTTACCTTCAATATTGCGTTGTCCCTGGTGGTATTGATGGTCACCATCTATGCCAAGCGCCCATTGGATTTTGCCATTTTCCCGACCATTATCCTGCTGACCACACTTTTCCGTCTGGCGCTCAATATTGCTTCCACCCGCGTTATTCTGCTAGAAGGCCATCAAGGCGGCGCTTCCGCCGGTCATGTGATTGAGGCATTCGGTGAATTCGTTATTGGCGGCAACTATGCAGTCGGCCTGGTGGTATTTGCGATTCTGGTGGTTATCAACTTTGTCGTTATCACCAAAGGCGCGGGGCGCGTGGCCGAAGTCAGCGCGCGTTTTACACTGGACTCCATGCCGGGCAAGCAGATGGCGATTGATGCGGATTTGAATGCCGGACTTATTACCCAGGAGCAGGCGCAGGAACGACGTCGTGAAATCGCCTCTGAAGCGGACTTTTACGGTTCCATGGACGGTGCCAGCAAGTTTGTGCGCGGCGATGCGGTTGCCGGCATCATCATTCTGTTTATCAACCTGATTGGCGGGTTTGCGATAGGTATGGGGCAGCATGGCCTGGGTATGGCGGAGGCGGCCGAAGTCTATACGATTTTAACGCTCGGGGATGGTTTGGTTGCCCAGATTCCCGCTTTGCTGCTGTCTACCGCTACGGCGATTATCGTAACCCGTGTTTCCGGTGATCAAAAGGATATGGGCGAGCAGTTGCAGGCGCAGATGTTCGCCACTCCCCGTTCGTTAGGCATGACCGCAGGTATTGTCGGTGTGCTCGGTCTGATTCCGGGAATGCCTAATGTGGCCTTTCTCTCTTTCGCCAGCGTGGCCGGCGCCGGGGCTTATCTGATTCATCGCAAGCAACAGGTGCAACAGCCACAAATGGTGGATCAACAGGCGCAGGAAATTCCTGAAGCCAAACCGGCGGAATTGAGCTGGGATGATGTACAGGCTTTGGATATTTTGGGGCTTGAGGTGGGCTATCGACTGATCCCTATGGTTGATCAGTCGCAAAATGGCCAGTTGTTGGATCGCATAAAGGGCGTGCGCCGTAAGGTTTCTCAGGAGTTGGGTTTTTTGGTGCCGCCCGTGCATATCCGTGACAATTTGGACTTAAAACCAAACCAATATAGAATTATGCTCATGGGCGTTAATACCGGGCAGGGAGAGGTTTATCCGGATAAGGAACTGGCGATCAATCCCGGACAGGTATTCGGCGAAGTGCCTGGTATTGCCACCAAAGACCCGACATTTGGTCTGGAGGCCGTGTGGATTGATGTCAAGGACCGTGACCAGGCCCAGGCATTAGGCTACACCGTGGTGGATGCGAGTACGGTGGTGGCGACGCATATCAGTCAGATTATCCAGGATTACGCCTACGAGTTGCTGGGGCACGATGAAACGCAGCTGCTGTTGGATAAACTCAAGCAGACATCGCCTAAGCTGGTGAATGAGCTGGTGCCCGAAAAACTCTCTTTGGCAACGGTTGTGAAAGTGCTGCAGAACCTTTTGTTGGAGAAGGTTTCAATCCGCGATATGCGCACTATTTTGGAGGCGTTGACCAATCGGGCAACACAGACCCAAAATGCCAACGAGTTGACGCAATTTGTCCGTGCGGCTTTGGGGAGATCCATCGTGCAAGACATCGCCGGGGCGGAAGGTGAACTGAAAGTGATTACGATAGAGCCTGGATTGGAACAGTTATTGCTGCAGGCAACGCAAGGGGCTCCCGAAGGGCAATTGGCGATTGAGCCGGGACTGGCTGAAAGATTGCACAATACCTTAAAACAAGAGTCCCAAAAGTTAGAAATGAGCGGCCAGTCTGCTGTTTTGTTGGTAGCGCCGCAGATACGTGCGCAGTTGGCGCGTCTGTTTAGATATAGCTTGCCGGGATTGCATATCCTGGCGTATTCAGAGGTGCCAGAAAATCGACAGATTAGTGTGGTGGCCAATGTAGGACAGGGAGGCTAGGTTGAAAATAAAACGCTACTTTGCTCCGACGATGCGTCAAGCCATGTTATTGGTGAGAGAGGCGCATGGTGATGATGCGGTCATTCTATCGAGCCGCACCACGGACGAGGGCGTCGAAATTGTGGCCGCTTCTGATCCTGAAGCGCAAGCTTATCAGCAGCAAAAACAAACTCAACAGGCCGGTAGTAGTTTTGTTTCTCCTGAAACCCCGCTGTATGGCCGCCAAGAGAGCAAGCTCGACAGTGCGCCCGAGATAAGTCATATGGCGCAAGAGCTCAAAGCCATGCGTGCATTGCTGGAAAATCAGCTGTCGGGGTTGGCTTGGGGGCAGAGCGAGCAGGCCGACCCTCACAAGGTGTCGCTGATTAAGCGGCTGATGCGTCTGGGGATAGGCTGGGGCTTAAGTCAGAAGCTGGTTGAAAAGGTGGATACCCGATCAGACCTGGCCTGGTCAGAAATTTTACGTTCAATCGAGCGCCAGATTCCTTCAGAAGAGCGCGATTTTCTCGAACGTGGCGGCATTGTGGCTTTGGTTGGACCAACTGGGGTCGGCAAAACGACCACCATTGCTAAAATCGCCAGTCGCTTTGTGATGCGCAACAGCGCGAGTCAGTTGGCTCTGATTACAACTGACTGTTATAAAATTGGCGCCCAGGCACAGCTCAAGACATTTGCCGATTTGCTGGGCGTGCCGGTGCATGTCGTTAACTCCCAGGGTGAGTTGTATGCGCTGTTGGCGTCGTTAACGAATAAGAAGCTGATTTTGATTGATACGGCCGGCATGAGCCAGCGTGATTTGCAATTATCACAGCAGCTGACCACCACGCAGCAAGGGGTCAGCAGTGTCCGTAATTACTTGGTTATTTCCGCCGCGACACAGCTGAAGGTGATGCAGGATATCATCAAGTCATTCAGCCAGGTGGGATTGCAGGGGTGTATTCTGACCAAGGTGGATGAGGCCTTACAGCTTGGCAATATTTTGACGGTATTGATTGAAGAACAGTTACCGCTGGTTTATATGTCCGATGGACAGCGTGTACCAGAGGATTTAATGCCTGTTAAGGTGAGTGAATTGATTGACCGGGCAATGGTGTTAGGACAGCAAAATGCGTCCGCAGATTATGAAGAGAGTGCGCTCCGTATGGGGATGGGAAAGGAGATATCTGATGCTCAATGATCAGGCAGCAGGCTTGCGAGCAATGCAATCCAATCAAGTGCAAACGCCTAAGCCGTCAGGCAAGCCGGTTCGTGTGATTGCCGTGGCCAGTGGCAAAGGCGGGGTGGGTAAAACGAATGTATCGGTCAACCTCGGTATTTCGCTGAGCAAATTGGGCAATCGTGTGTTGCTGATGGATGCGGATATGGGCTTGGCCAATGTCGATATTATGCTGGGTCTGCAAACTCGCTATAACCTGGCGCATGTGTTGGATGGTGAAAAAACGCTGAAGGAAGTCATTGTTGAAGGGCCTGCCGGTTTGAAGATTATTCCTGCCGCTTCTGGAATCCGACGCATGGCGCAGCTCACAGCCATGGAGAACGCCGGCATTATTAATGCGTTTTCCGAGCTCAACGGCGAGTTGGACGTTTTGATTATCGATACGGCCGCCGGTATTGCCGACAGTGTGGTGAGTTTCTGCCGTGCGGCGCAGGAAGTCGTGGTGGTGGTGACGGACGAACCTGCCTCCATTACGGATGCCTATGCATTGATCAAGGTATTGAGCCGGGATTATCAGGTGTCGCGTTTCAGACTATTGGCGAATATGAGTCGTTCCGCGCAGCATGGACGGCAATTATTTGAGAAATTGGCACGTGTCAGCGAACAATTTTTGGACGTAACCTTGGATTATCTGGGGAGCGTGCCTTATGATAATGATCTGCGTGAAGCTGTGCAGAAACAGGTGCCGGTGACGATCAGTTACCCAAACAGCGCCGCAGCCAAGTCGTTTAAGGAGATGGCTTACGCGATTGATTCATGGCCTGTGCCGCGAGGGGCGACGGGGTACCTGCAATTTTTTGTGGAAAGTCTTTTTCAATCAGGTCACTAGGAAGGTTGCATGACTGGAGCAAACGCTTATACTTCCATTCAAAAACAGGCTGTGCAGCGTGTTGAGATGGATTTGGAGCAATATCTGCCACTGGTGAAGCGTATTGCTTATCACCTGAAAGGGCGCTTGCCGGACAGTGTGTTTGTCGAAGATTTGATTCAGTCAGGCATTATTGGCTTGATTGAAGCCATGCAGAAGTTCAGTCCGGATCAGGGGGCGAGCTTTGAGACCTATGCCGGGATTCGCATCCGTGGAGCCATGCTCGACGAGATTCGCAAAGGGGATTGGACGCCCCGTTCGGTGCACCGCAAATCCCGTGAGGTGAGCGAGGCTATCAGCCGGGTTGAAGCGCGCAATGGTCGAGAGGCCAAGGATGACGAAATTGCTATGGAGATGGGTATTTCAGTGATGGAATACCACGCGATTTTGCAAGATACCAATAGTGCGCAGCTGTTGTCCATTGATGAACCGGACCATGAGGAGCTGGCAGAGGAGCGCATGGTCGGTTCGCTGATGACGCCTTTTGCCGAGTTGGCGGAAAATGGTTTCCAAGAGGCGTTGGCCCGGGAGATTATGGCGTTGCCGGAAAAAGAGAAGCTGGTCATGGCACTCTATTATGATGAAGAATTAAACCTCAAAGAGATTGGCGAAGTGCTCGATGTGAGTGAGTCGAGAGTCAGTCAGATCCATAGTCAGGCGATCAAGCGCCTGCGTTCGCGTTTGGCGGATTGGATGTAGAATTTATTAGATTTTTAAAAATGTGAAAAGTTGACGGTTAAGGAAACGAGATGCAAATCAATAGAGATATTAATATTTTGGTCGTGGATGACTTTTCAACCATGCGTCGTATTGTAAAAAACCTATTAAAAGAACTCGGTTTTAGCAAGTTTGATGAGGCTGATGACGGTGCGACGGCTTGGCCAATGGTCAAAACCGGTAAATACGATTTTATCGTGAGTGACTGGAATATGCCGCAAATGACAGGTATTGATCTTTTGCGCCATGTCCGTGCCGATGAAAAATTAAAAGACACGCCCTTTTTGCTAATCACCGCCGAAGCCAAGCGCAGCCAGATCCTCGAAGCTGCGCAGGCCGGGGTGGACGGATATATTGTGAAGCCTTTTACGGCCGCCACACTGAATGAAAAAATCCAGAAAATATTCGAGCGTGTTGCGGAAAGACAAAAAGCGCAATCTTAATATTTATTGTAGATTACGATGATAATAGAAACCCCAAAGCTGTAACTGCGTTTATAGCCTGGGGTTTTTTTATGGCCAGAGGAAAAGAAGCATGAAGCAAATTGATAAGCAAATCGTATTAACCTTATTGGATGCCGTCGAGCAGGAAGATCAAGGACGTGTGGCGGATTTGTTGGATGAATTGACCCGTATCCGTGAAACGCAGATTTATCAACAGTTGGAAGCGTTAACCAAGAATTTGCACGAAACTTTAGACGATCTTGAGGTGGATGCGCCGATCCTGCTGCATGCGAAGCATGATTTGCCGGATATTGCTGAACGTTTGCAGTATGTGATTCATGAAACGCAGGCGGCGAGCGGTAAGACATTGCAGGCGGCCGAAAATCTTTCTGAATTATTGGAGGAGTTGACGCTGGCAGATGATGTAAGTCTGGAGGCTGCCAAGCAGTTAAAACAGCAAATGAATAGTGAGCTGACGAACATTATGTTGGCGCAGTCCTTTCAGGATTTGACCGGTCAGGTATTAAACCGTGTGATTCTTATTGTGACGGCGCTTGAAGAGAGTCTGAAAAACTTGATTGAACGTTCCAAGCACGATTTTGAAAAGATTCCGGAGCGCCGCTATTCCGAAGAGGAGCAGAAGGCTCAGGAGAGCAAAGGGATGGGGCCGAATGTTACCCGCGACTCGAAACAGGGTGCCTTGGATTCTCAAGAGGATATTGATGATTTATTGAGTGATCTAGGGATTTAAGCGGCTTTAAGGCTATGCAGATAAGAGGGTATGGCACATTGATTGCTAATAGATTTGCACTGAATTTGGAAGGCATTCCAAAAGTGAATGTGCAACGCGATAGCGAGAAGAGGTACTGATTGTGGATGAGGATATTTTACAGGACTTTTTGGTAGAGGCCACGGAACTGGTCGATCAGCTGAATGAGCAGTTGGTCGATCTGGAGCAATCTCCAAGCGATCGGGACCTGCTTAATGCCGTATTCCGCGGGTTTCATACGATTAAAGGCGGCGCGGGATTTTTAGGCATTACGCCGCTGATCGAAGTATGTCACCGTGCTGAAAACGTGTTTGACAAGATACGCAATGGCGACGTGGAATATGATGCGGTCGCGGCAGATGTGATTTTGCGTGCTTTCGATGTCATTTCCGATTCAATCAATCTGCTCAATGAGGGGCATAGAGAACTGCCCGAAAATAACCCGACGTTGTTAAAAGAGTTGGACGCCTTAACGAAAGGGCAGTTAGCCGCGCCGGTCGCTGAAGAGGGGGCTTCTCAGCCTAAATTATCCTTGCCGGCCGATGTCGATCCGGATGGCGATATGACCGACGATGAGTTTGAAGCCTTGCTCAATCAGCGTGATCAGTTAGAGGGTGGAGCAGGCGTTGCAGTCTCTCAGGCAGAAAAAGCGCTACAGCTACCCGAAGGGCTGGATCCGGATGGTGAAATTACCGATGATGAATTCGAAGCCTTGCTGAATCAACGTGATTCTCTGGATACCTTGCATGTTGGCGGAGTCGCGCAAACGCCGAGTTTACAGCTTCCGGAAGGAATGGATCCGGATGGCGAAATTACCGATGATGAATTCGATGCTTTGCTGAATCAGCGGGATTTGCTGGAAATGTCAGCCATGACTGAGCCTGAAGAGGAAATCCCAGTGATGAAGCCAGTGGCAAAACCTGCCGTCGCCAGAGCGCAAGTTGCCAGTGATGACGATGAACCCGTTTCTAGCGGTGCCAGCAAAGCTCCGGCCAAGCCAGGTACGACGGAATCGACCGTGCGGGTCGATACCAAACGTTTGGATGAGATCATGAACCTGGTGGGTGAGCTGGTGCTGGTACGCAATCGCTTGCTAACCTTGCGCACCACCCAGGCAAGCGGCGAAGAGCTCTCCAATGCGGTGGCCAATTTGGATCATGTCACCACTGATCTACAGACGTCGGTCATGAAAACGCGTATGCAGCCGGTTAAAAAAGTGTTCGGCCGGTTCCCGCGCGTTGTTCGCGATTTGGCCCGCAAACTGGGCAAGGAAATCGAACTTGAATTGCGTGGCGAGGAGACCGACCTGGATAAAAACCTGGTCGAGGCTCTGGCGGATCCGTTGGTCCACCTGGTGCGTAATTCGGTGGATCACGGCATTGAAATGCCGGCAGATCGCATTAAGGCCGGTAAGCCTAAAAAAGGTACAGTCATTTTGGCTGCCGAGCAGGAAGGGGACCATATTCTGCTGTCCATCACCGATGACGGCAAAGGCATGGACCCGGATGTTTTGCGTCGCAAAGCGGTTGAAAAAGGCATGCTGGACGAAATGACGGCCAACCAGTTGGACGACAAGGCGGCATTTGAATTGATTATGTCTGCCGGTTTTTCGACCGCGGAACAGATTAGCGATATTTCCGGACGCGGTGTGGGAATGGATGTCGTCAAAAGCATGATTACCAAGCTGAACGGCAGCATTGACATTCACTCCGTTTTGGGCGAAGGAACGCGCATGAGTATTCGCGTGCCTTTAACCTTGGCGATTTTACCAACCCTGATGGTTTCCTTCGGAGAGGACAACTACGCTATTCCGTTGACCAGTGTGCAGGAGATTTTTGATTATGAAACCGGCAAAACCAACAAAATCGACGGTCAAATGATGGTGAGATTGCGCGAGAAGAGTATTCCGCTGTATTTTCTGACGGAGTGGTTGGCGCCGGAGAAGGTGAAAGACGATTATGCAGGCGATAAGGTCGTGATTGTGACCATCGGTAACCAGCGTGCCGGTTTGGTGGTGGAGCAGGTTAACGGTCAGGAAGAGGTTGTCATTAAACCGTTGGGTATGATGCTCAAAAAAGTCGCCGGCTATGCGGGCGCAACCATTACGGGGAATGGCAGTATTGCCTTGATTTTGGATTTACCGGGTGTTATCCACCGCTTTCAGTAATTGAGGGAGTTCTTTATGAATTTAGATGCAAGACAAAAGCTTTCATCGTTTCAGGCGGTAGATGCAGGGCTTGATGATGATGGTGCCTATGCAGGTCCGAGCGCACGTTGTGTGCTGTTCACACTGGAGGACGAGATTTACGGCATTTACGTGAAGAAAATTCGTGAAGTCCTGCGGGTCGGCAAAATCCGCCAAGTAGCGGGTACGCCGTCGCATGTGCTGGGGGTTATCAACGTGCGCGGCGTGATTGTGACGGTGGTTGATACCCGTACGGTTTACGGCATGCCTAGAAAACCGGTTACGGATCTGTCGCGTATTATCATTGTCGAGCTTGAAGAGGAGCAGACGGTTGGGATGATGGTGGACTTTGTGATGGAAGTGCGCGACATCCCCGAAAGCCGTTTTGAAGCCTTATCCTCTACTAAGGAAAATGCATCCCGCTACATTCAAGGCATTGCGCATTATCAGAACAACGTGATTATTCTGATCGATGTGGACAACATGATGATGAAGCTAGCTTGATGGCGGAGGTGTTTGTTTGGCTTGCGGCGGCGATTTTTCGCCGAGCTGATAGGCAAACACAAGCACCTGAGCCACGGCTTCATACAAAACTTGCGGAATTTCCTGATTGAGTTCTACCTGGCTCAATAATGAAACCAGTTCCGGATCCTGCTGAATCGGAATCTGATGCTCGCGAGCCAATTCGATGATCTGCTCGGCGATGTGACCGCTGCCTTTAGCGGTGACGATAGGGGCTTTTTCACCATCATACTGGAGTGAAACCGCTATTTTATCCGCCAGAGTCGATGCCTTTTTTTTCTGATCGCTCACGTTGAACTCCTCAGATGCGGCTTGTACCCGGCCTGTTGAGAATTTTTATGCCAGCAACAAGGCGTCGTTTAATCCCAGTTTTTTGGCAGAAGAGGCGATCAGCTCGTTCGTCTGTTGCCAGCTGACCTGTTTGTCATTTTCCTGTGCCGCGTTGATGAGGACAATAAGGGCCTGCAAGCCGCTAGTATCCAGCGTTTCGACACTGGTGCCGTCAATTAGGATGGCGTCGCCAGCGCTCTCAAAACGCTCTTGCAGTTCAGAAAAGGTTTGCCCGATGGTGTGAATGGTCAGTGTTTCCGGAAGGGTAATGATATCAGCCATGGAATGTCCCTTTATAAGGATTTATAAGGATGGTTGGTCTGCATGAACACAGCCGCGCGGGAATGGATCCCCTTGGATGCGGCTGTTTGATGGAATCAATTAAAGCACGCGGCCGATAACGGAAAGCAGTTTTTCAGGGCTGAAAGGTTTTACGATCCAGCCAGTTGCGCCCGCTTCTTTGCCTTTGGTCTTCATGTCACCGGAAGATTCGGTGGTCAGACACAGGATGGGGGTGAACTTATAGTTCGGCAGGGCGCGTAATGCCGTGATGAGCTCGATGCCATTCATGTTCGGCATGTTGATATCGGTGACAATCAGGTCGAATTGATTCTGCTTTGCCAAATCCAAAGCCATCACACCATCCTCTGCCTCTGTCACATCGTGCCCGGCTGACTTCAGCGACATGCTGACCATCTGGCGCATTGATTTTGAATCGTCTACGGCTAGGATTTTTGACATTGTTTTTCTCTCACACTCTAAAAATTAAAACGTAACTTTACTTAAATTTGGTTTGCTCAACAATAAGCATTATTCGCGATTCAGGCTTTTTCTGATGCGCGCCAGGATTCCCTCATTGATCAGTTGGTTGACATTCAATACCACGATCATCTTTTCCCCGACCGTGGCCAATCCGTTTACGTAATCGGTATGGATGGTGCCTTGCATGTCCGGCGAGGATTGAATCTCTGATTTGTTGAGGGTGTATACGTCGGAAACCCCGTCGACCACCAGCCCGATGATTTTTTGGGAGCCCGAAACGTCTTCGGCGCGAAGAATAATCACGACCGTCGATTCGTTATAGGTGATGTTTTCTAAGCCAAAACGAACGCGTAAATCGATAATGGGAACAACGGCGCCACGCAGGTTGATCACGCCCATGACATAGCCGGGGGTATTCGGGATGGCGGTGGTTTTTTCCCATCCTTTGATTTCCTGAACCGTCAGGATATCCACCCCATACTCCTCTCTACCAAGAATAAAGCTAAGAACCTGATCGTCGTGGCCTTTTTTCTGGCCGATTTGCTCTTGAACTGCATTCAGATTGGTGTCCATACTGAGTTACTCTATTTGGATTAAAACAATTAGGGGTAAAGTACCTTATTCAACTAAAAACGTCTAGTCCGGGATGGCTTATTTTACTGTAAAAACCAGGCTGGACGCTAAGGTTTTGTTTATTCACGAGGCGGTGTTCAGGCCTGCCGGGTAGGGTAGCAAGCAAATATTGCACCGAAGTTAAACTTTGATATCGATTAAGGCGACGCGGGTTGCGAAATCCGATTGTTTGGGCTTTTGCGGCAGGATCTGTGGCGGGGGAACGTGCAGACCGAGTGTTTGCAGCTGCTCGATCAGTATCGGCAGTTTGGTCTGTATGGCAGCTTCGAGCGAGCTGGTTTCGCACCAAATTGAACAATACAGCGTCTCTTTCGATTCGTTCAGGGTGAGTTTAAAAAGGCTGTCGGATTGGTTGATTTCCAGCTCCACAAGTATCTCCCAGAGCGTTTGTTGCGGATAGCGCTTTTGGTAGATGCCCACTTGTATCGGTTTTATTTCGCCCTGTTGCTGAAAGGGCAGTTCAAGATTAACTAATTCGGGGTGTTCAAATGATTGCAGTTGCTGCAATGTGATTTTATTGATGCCTTCTGCAAGGGCTTTACCGAGGTGTGCCAATAGGCTGGCGTTGGGGGAAGCCGGCGGTTCCTGCTTGATGAGCTGTTGCAGCCGGAGTAATTGAGCCTTGGTGTCGTTGGCAAGGTTGCCCGAGTCGGCTTTGAGCAGTTTGTTTTCAAGTAGCAATCCGCTGTTGCTGAGCGCCTCCTTAAGGCGCTGGCCGTTGAGGTTGGCGCCCGGTTTTAGGAGTTGTTCCAGCAGTTGGCCAATGACGGTCTGTATGTTCTGAGAAAGGTTCGGGGCGTTTTGCAGCTGCTGCAACACCTGAGTGATGGGTTGCTGATTGGCCAGCAGTTGTTTGTACTGGTTTTGCAGGGCGGCCTGTTGAGAATTTAAGACTTCACTCTGGAGATTCTGGGGGGCTTTTGGGGGAACGGTTAAAACTAACGACGGGTGGGTTTGCTTGACTTCGACTTCCAGAGGCCCGGGTTTTAACTGTGGTCCTTTTAAATCGGCGGTCAGCGTCTGGTTACCCAGGGTGATGACGGCTTGACTGCCTTGGATTTGTGTCACGTTGATGGTTACCAATTGCCCAGCCTTAAGGCCCGAAAGCAGCGGAGAGCTGGTGTTCAGGCTAAGGGTGTTGCCGCTAGCAGTGTTAGGAATGGTAATCATCGGGCAAAAATTTTATTTTACGTTTGCATGAATAAATTAAAATAGGCCGTCGGCGTAACAAGACGAAGACGAACGTAAAGACAAAATAGCGTGACAAAATAGAGTCGAGCCTCTGTGGCTCCATCCGTTTAATCCCATTAAGGTTACTATAAATCATGAGTGATAGAGAATTTGAATTTACTTCTGATGATTTTGCCAGAATCAAGAAGATGGTTTATGAGTTTGCCGGGATCGATTTGAACGAATCGAAAAAGAACCTTGTCTACAACCGGTTGTCTAAACGCATTCGTATTTTGGGGCTCAATACCTTTAAGGCTTATTTAAATTATGTCGAAGAGCAGGGGGAGGCCGAGTTTGTCAACCTGATTAATGCAATCACCACAAACCTGACCTTTTTCTTTCGGGAAAATCACCATTTTGATTATCTTGCCAATCAGGTGATTCCGATGCTGCTTAGCGCGAATCAGTCGAGTAAAAAGATCCGCATCTGGTCTGCAGGCTGCTCAACCGGGGAGGAGCCTTATTCAATCGCCATTACGTTGAAAGAAACGGTTCCGGCGGGCTGGGATGCCAAGGTGATTGCCACCGATTTGGATACCAATGTGGTGGATACCGCGCGAACCGGCATTTACCCGTTGGAGCGCCTGAAAGGCGTGAGTGAAGAGCGTAAGAAGCGCTGGTTTCTGAAAGGCGGTGGGGCGCAGAGCGGGTTTGCCAAGGTCAAGCCGGAGCTGCAGTCGATCATCGATTTCGGGCAGATCAACCTGATGAATGAGTGGCCTTTACGTGAGCAGGTTGATGTGATTTTTTGCCGTAACGTGGTGATTTATTTCGACAAGCCGACCCAGGCCAAGTTGTTTGATCGCTATGCGAATCTGTTACCTTCTCATGGCCACCTTTTCATTGGACATTCAGAATCTTTATACAAAGTGTGTGACCGGTTTGAACTGATCGGTCAGACCATTTACCGGAAACTTCACTAGGGCGGCGACGCTTTTGGGGATTGAATAATATGACGAAAATTAAAGTGCTTATTGTGGATGATTCTGCACTGGTCAGAAAAATGCTACAGGAGATGCTCTCTTCTGATCCTATGATCGAGGTGGTCGGAACCGCTTCTGACCCGTATATGGCACGTGAAAAAATCAAGGAGTTGCATCCGGATGTCCTGACCTTGGATGTGGAGATGCCGCGCATGGATGGCGTGACCTTCCTTAAAAATTTGATGCGATTGCATCCGTTGCCGGTGGTGATGGTGTCAACCCTGACGGAAAAAGGGGCGGACGTGACCTTTGAGGCACTGGATCTGGGCGCGGTCGATTTTGTGACCAAGCCCAAGATCGATTTGGTGAACACGTTCGAGGACTACACTCATGAAATTTGCGGCAAGGTGAAAGCGGCATCGCGTGTGACGCGTACCATGCTGGAGCGTCAGTACGCCCGTTATACGGCTAACGCCGATCGCAAGCAGGTGGTATTGAAGCCTGTGCCTGCGGCGTTAAACATTTCGGAGAAGTACACGGCAGACGCCATCCTCGAAAAACGCGGTTTCAACAGCCGTCATTTTAGAACCTCGGACAAGATTATTGCGCTGGGCGCTTCAACCGGTGGAACGGAAGCGATTAAGGAAGTTTTGATGAGACTGCCGGCATCCACCCCTGGCATAGTGATTACACAGCATATTCCTGCAGCCTTTAGTCTGCCTTTTGCAAAGCGTATGGACTCGGTGTCTGAAATGTCTGTGACCGAGGCGGAGGACGGCCAGCAGATTCTACCGGGGCACGTTTATATCGCGCCGGGGGATAAACATCTTTTGGTGGAGCGTGATGGCGCGCGTTATATTTGCCGCCTGCATGACGGCCCGCCGGTCAATCGCCACAAACCGTCGGTAGATGTGATGTTCCGTTCGGTGGTGCAGAATGTCGGCCCCAATGCGATCGGCGTGTTGTTGACCGGTATGGGGAATGATGGTGCGCAAGGGCTTAAAGAGCTGCAATCTGTAAAGGCGCCGACCATTGCACAAGACGAAAAGACCAGTGTGGTTTGGGGGATGCCGGGTGAAGCAGTCAAGCTTGGGGCCGCCGATAGCATCCTGCCTTTGGAGGCGGTGGCTGCAAAAATTCTTGAGCTGGCCGCCAGATAGCGCAGCCGCGATTCTTTGAGTATGGATGTGCTGTTTTTATGTACTGGCACATTCCATGCTTTTCTATTCAGTGCCGGTTTAACTCGGCATTTCACGATGCTGATAACGGGATGGCGTTCATAACGGATGTCATTCATCACAAGTGTCTTAAAGATTTATAGTGAAGGAAATCAACATGCTTCAAATCCTCAAGTCTTATTGGACGGCATGGCTTATCACGGTGCTGGTGATAGCGTTGAGTTTATTTGATGTGCCGTTTGCGGCACCGATCGGCGTTTTCGTCGTGTCATTGCTGTGGACATTTATGGTGGCAAATCTTGCCGGATCTGCAGCGGCAGCTCCGCTAGAGAAGGAACAGCCGTCAGCCAAGCCGGCGGCGGGAACCGTGGTTTCCATCGCTGTTGTCGATGAGTCATTGCAAGCGGTTGTCAGCGATTACGAAGGCGTCATCAAGCGTGAAATTGATGTGATTAACGAGGAGTTGGCGCAGGTTAAGGAATTGATTGCCGAAGCGATTGATACCTTGAACGACAGTTTTGCAGGGTTGCATGAGCAGACGCAGGCCGAGTACAAAATGGTGTTATCGCTTCTGGATAACTTGGGAGGCGATGGTTCTTCCGAACAGATGAGTGTGCAGCGTTTCTCGGCCGATATTAAGGCGATTTTGCAATACTTGATCGATTTATTGATGAATGCCAGTCAGCGTAGTACCCAAACGGTCAATAAAATCGACGACATGGTCGGGCAGATCGAGGCTATTTTTACCCTGTTGGAAGACGTTAAAGGCATTGCCGACCAGACCAACCTGTTGGCGTTGAACGCCGCCATTGAAGCAGCGCGTGCCGGTGAAGCGGGTCGAGGGTTTGCGGTGGTCGCCGACGAAGTACGTAAACTGTCGCTGAACTCGAACCAGCTTAACGAACAGATTCGCAAGCAGGCGGAAAAGGCCCGCGGTACGGTCGATCAGGTCAGACATATTGTCAGTGAAACCGCCACCAAGGACATGGAACATGCGGTTTCGTCGCAGTCCAAAGTGAATGGCATGATCAATGGTCTGGAGGAAATGAATTCTGGTATCTCCGATAAGTTGGGTGATGTTTCCGGCATTATTTCCGAGATTGAGGTCAATGTGTCCAATGCCATGCGTTCACTGCAGTTTGAGGATATCGTGCGTCAGTTGGTTGATCAGGTAATCCATCACTTGATGCATTTGGAGGATTTTTCCGGCAAGGTCAGCAAATTTCTCGAAGAGAGCGCCGTATTGCCTGTGAGTAACGAAAGTGAGCATCAGGAGCGTATCGACCAATTGAAACTGGTTATCCAGCAGCAGCGGGAGTATATGGAAAGCAACCGTATGCGCCGCGTTCAGGCCGATAGTATGGATGAGGGTGATGTTGATCTTTTCTAGGGGCCGTTACCGCATGGTGATGGATAACACACTGTTTAAAAGGGGTATCCATATTTTGTGATTGATAAGTTGATGATGATTAAAACCACGAAGAACGCGAAGAGTACGAAGTTTTCTTAAGTAGTTGATATGCCTTATTAAAACTCATCTTGTTGATTTTAAATGTTTTTAAAACGGCTTTAAAACACAAAAATAACACCAACAACTGATTAACGCTCAAAGTCTTCGTGCTCTTCGTGTACTCTGTGGTTCAATAAATCAATCATAAAATGTGGTTACTCTTTAAAAGATAAACGGGGTCATTTGAAGATCCCGGACAGATGATCGCTGACAATGATCTCTAAATGGCTTCTTCGACGAAGCCATTATTTCTTATGAAGAGCCACAGGCTGTGGCAAAGCGGTTTCTTTCTCATCGAATGAATGGTCGCCCGCCATTCATCGCTCTTATTCAGGAAGGCATCATGCCGCCCATTTTGTCGTTCCATAAGCTGCCGAAAAGCAGGCTGAAGAAAATGCCGGTAGCGCATACAATGTACCAGTAACGGCGCAGTTGCTTGTCTCTTGCCGTCTCCTCGTCGGGCCGATCCTTAAAGAAAACAAACATCAAGCCAATGGCGCCGATAAAACCCGCGATATTGGCGAAATAATGAATATGGGTCAGCATGGAGGCGATGCCGAGTCCGAGGATAATGGCATAGGTGATTAAAAGTGGTGTCATGTCGATCGTTCCTGAATAAATAAAACAAGCCAGCGGTATTGTATTGAATTTAAACGCGAGCCGTAAGGGCTAAGGTACATACAACGTTAAATCAGTAGCGAATTTAAGGGAATAACCATGTATAAACTTTGTTTTTTTGTGCCGACGTCACATCTCGAAACAGTCAAACAAGCGGTGTTTGCGGCGGGGGCCGGTAGGATCGGGCAGTATGACTGCTGCAGCTGGGAGGCGTTGGGCACAGGACAGTTCCGGCCATTGGAGGGCAGTCGGCCTTTTATCGGTTCGCAAAACGAAGTCGAGCGGGTGGAGGAGTACAAGGTGGAAATGGTCTGCGAAGATGCATTGATTGCCGCCGCAGTTAGCGCGTTACTCAAAGCGCATCCTTATGAAACTCCGGCTTACGAAGTTTATGCGCTGGCGGATATTGCCTTATAAGTTTGTTTTATTAAATGTGTTAAAGTGGCTTTATATCAGGGGTTGCTAATGACCATTAGATGCATTTATTCATGCGCAAAATTAAACAGGGATAATTAATATAAGAAAATGTTGATGTGTTAAGTAAATCGCATTACTATGAACTCGTTGTTTAACCAACACTCCTCTTGAAGAGCAACTTCATTTAAACCCGGTTCAATGTAACCGGGTTTTTTTTGTCCTGATAACAGGGAAAGATTATTCCGCTTTAGCGAATGAAATCAGTTCAATGGTGAAGACCAGCGTTTCGTTCGGGCCGATGCGGTTGCCGGCGCCTTTCTCGCCATAAGCCAGTTCAGCAGGAATATAGACCTCCCATTTTGCGCCGGCGTTCATCAGCTTAAGCGCCTCCTGCCAGCCTTTGATCACGTTGCCCATCTGAAACTCAATCGGTGAACCGCGTTCGAAGGAACTGTCAAACACCTCGCCGTTCAGCAAGGCTCCCTGATAGTTGGCGACGATCTTGTCGTTTTCAGTCGGAGAGGGACCTTTACCTGCGGTAATCACTTTATACTGCAGGCCGCTGGCGGTGGTTTTAACGCCGGGTTTGGTTTTGTTTTCCGCCAGGAAAGCCGCACCGGCTTTGGTATTGGCTTCTGCCTGCTGTTTATGGGCTTCAATCTGCTTTTGCATCATCGCTTTTTTCACTTCATTGACGGCTGTTTGCATCTCTTCTGGTGTCAAGCGCAAAGGCTTTTGATTGAAAGCGTCCTGCATACCCAGTGTCAAGGCCTTGATATCGATTTGCAGGCCTTGCTGTTGCATGTTTTTGGCCAAATCCACGCCCAAGGTGTAACTGGCTTTTTGCTCGGTGGTTTGCAGGGCGGGTTCAGCCGCATAGGCCAGTGACGTTGCGCTCATTCCCAGAGCAAGCCATAACGCTTTTTTCATTCTTTCATCCTTGTTTAAAGTCAACAGGCCGGGTATCGGCCAGGTAATTTCAGGGTAAAAAAAACCACCGCATGACGGTGGTTTCAATCTTGGTTAACCCGATTACAGGTTGTCCAGATATTTTTCTGCATCCAGCGCCGCCATACAGCCCGCACCAGCGGAGGTGATGGCTTGCTTGTATTGCTGATCCATCACATCCCCCGCAGCGAAAATGCCTGGAATGGAGGTTTGGGTGGCATTGCCGTTCAGACCGCTTTGCACTTTGAGGTAGCCGTTGATCATCTCCAGCTGACCTTCAAAAATGGCGGTGTTCGGGGTATGACCGATGGCGATGAACACACCGGCCACATCGATTTCCTTGGTTTCGCCGCTTTGTGCATTTTTAATACGCACGCCGGTCACGCCCATTTTGTCGCCCAACACTTCGTCCAGCACGCTGTTGAATTCGATGTTGATATTGCCGTTTTCCGCCTTGTCGTGCAGGTGCTTGGCCAGAATCTTCTCGGAACTGAACTTGTCGCGACGGTGGATAATGGTCACTTCGGCGGCAATGTTGGAAAGATAAAGCGCCTCTTCAACAGCGGTATTGCCGCCGCCGATGACGGCAACCTTCTGATTGCGGTAGAAGAAACCGTCGCAGGTGGCACAGGCGGAAACGCCCTTGCCTTTAAAGGCTTCTTCGGAAGGCAGGCCAAGGTATTTGGCGGACGCACCGGTGGCGATAATCAATGCATCACAGGTGTATTCGCCGGCATCGCCGATGAGTTTAAACGGCTTTGAAGTCAATTCGGCGGTATGGATATGGTCGAAAATGATTTCGGTGCCAAAACGCTCGGCATGTTTTTGCATGCGCACCATCAGATCCGGGCCGGTTAGGCCTTCAGGGTCGCCGGGCCAGTTGTCCACTTCGGTAGTGGTGGTCAGCTGTCCACCCTGCTGCATGCCGGTAATCATCACCGGTTCCAAATTGGCGCGGGCTGCGTAGACCGCGGCCGTATAACCAGCCGGACCCGAACCGAGGATAAGGAGTTTGCAATGTCTTGTTGCCATGACGTGTCCTTTTTTGTTGTTTTAAAACGCCGTTTTGTCTACCGCAATGTTGTAAAACCGCGTTGTAATCTTATAAGTTATTCACTTTCGCACTGTGCTAAAATTCTAACAGCTTTTACTGGATAAACTAGCCTTTTGCGGCCATTTTCATTGTTAAACCTACTTATTATCTAACTTATTATCCAATTACCACCAAGTCTGCTATAGAGAATCGATTCGCTCAATGACCTTTAAGCCCGTTAAAACATCCGATGCCACCACCTCATCCGCCGGACCCTCCGCCGCTTCACAGACAAAAGGGCGCTTTAACTGGGTGCTCAAGGATGCGCTGGTGCTGAGCTGTATCGGGTTGGCGTTCTTTCTGTTTATTGTGCTGTTCAGCTACAACCCGAATGATCCGGGATTCGATACCGCCGGCAGCGTGCATGAACTTAAAAACTACGGTGGCAAAACCGGGGCGTGGCTGGCGTCCATCATCCTCTATGTGTTCGGTATTTTCGGGTTTCTGATTCCGTTCGGTATCCTGATGGCCGCTTGGGTCACGCTGAAAGTCCGTTCCGGCAGCGATCTGGATTATGTGCGCTTTGGCCTGAGTCTGTTCGGTTTGTTGTTGCTGATTTCCGCCGGGGCGGGACTCGCCAATCTGTATATGCAGCCGCAGGGCGGCATGATTGAACTGCCGTATTCGGCCGGTGGCGTGTGGGGGTATGAATTCAGCAACTGGTTGGTGGAAGGTGTGGATCTCTTGGGGGCGACCTTGACGTTGCTGGTGCTGTTTGCCATCGCCTTTAGTCTGTTTACCAGCTACTCCTGGCTCACCATTATCGAGGTCACCGGTCGGCTGGCATGGCAGGCGGGCGAGTATGTGTCGGCGCAATTCCAGGATAAGGTGTTGGAATCGGAGCGTTTTGCCACGCTTAAACAGCGCGCCTTGAGACCCAACGTAAGCCCAAACTTGAGCCCAAAAACGGTCACAGAAAACTCAGCAGGCCGGGTGGTGATTCAGCCGCGCATCCAGACCAGTGTTGCCGCAAATTTAGAAAATACCGCAGAAAAACCCGCTGAAAAAGTCAACAGGCCGGCTCTCGCCAAGGTGCTGGATGTGTTTAAAAAATCGGATAACGCCAAAGCGGCGCCAGCCGCACCAACGGCGCAGGGTGCGCTTAAGGAGCCGGAGCACCGCATCAATGACGACGATCTGGCCGACTTGCCGTGGGAGCAGGATGAACCCTCCTTGGATGACGACACTCTGCCAGGCGCGGTGGCAGCCGAGTCTTCGCCTGCGCCTTTGTCGCATGTCAAAGTCGGCACCCGCCAAAAACCGTCCAGCGCCATGCCGGTGGTGCAGTCGGGCGATCTGCCGGGCCTGGAGCTGCTGAATCCGCCGCCGGAATACGAAGAGGGCTTCTCGGCCGAAGACCTCACGGCGCTTTCGTCGTTGTTGGAACAGCGCCTACTGGAGTTCGGCGTGACGGTGAAAGTCGAATCGGTGCAACCCGGTCCGGTGGTCACGCGCTTTGAAATCCTGCCGGCGCCCGGTGTCAAGGTCAGTCAGATCAACAATTTGGCCAAGGATTTGGCGCGCGTCTTGTCGGTCAAGTCGGTGCGTGTGGTGGACGTGATTCCCGGCAAAGCGTTTGTGGGGATCGAGATTCCGAACGAGCAGCGTGAGCTGGTGAGTTTCCGTGAGGTGCTCTCCTCGGACGAATTCCAGCGTTCGGTGTCGCCGCTGACCGTGGCGCTTGGCAAGGACATTGCCGGCAAACCGGTGGTGGCCGACATCGCCAAAATGCCGCACCTGCTGGTGGCGGGAACGACAGGTGCGGGTAAATCGGTCGGCGTTAACAGCATGATTTTGAGCCTGCTTTACAAGAGCCGTCCGGATCAGGTGCGGTTGATTATGGTCGACCCGAAAATGCTGGAACTCTCCATTTACGAGGGCATTCCGCATCTGCTGACGCCGGTGGTCACCGACATGAGCGATGCCGCCAATGCGCTGCGCTGGTGTGTGTTTGAGATGGATCGCCGTTATCAGCTCATGGCCAAGGTCGGGGTGCGCAATATCGCCGGCTTTAACGAGAAGGTGCAGGCAGCCATCGACAAAGGCCAGCCGATGATTGATCCGCTCTATCAGCAGGTCGCCAATTTCGGCCATGAGCTCGGCGAGGCGCCGCCGACCTTGACGCCGCTGCCGTATATTGTTGTGGTGGTGGACGAGTTTGCCGACATGATTATGGTGGTGGGTAAAGAGGTGGAGCAGCTGATTGCGCGTATCGCTCAGAAAGCGCGTGCCGCCGGGATTCACCTGATTCTGGCGACGCAACGTCCGTCGGTCAACGTGATTACCGGCCTGATCAAAGCCAATATCCCGACGCGTATCTCCTTTATGGTGAATACCAAAATCGACTCGCGCACCATTCTCGACCAGGGTGGGGCCGAGCAGTTGCTGGGCATGGGCGATATGCTCTTTATGCCGCCGGGTTCCGGTTCGCCCAAGCGGGTGCATGGCGCCTTTATGACCGACGAAGAGGTGCATCGCGTTGCCGAATTCATTAAGTCGCAGGGCGAGCCGCAATATCTGGAGGTCATTACCCAAGGCCATAGTAGCGATGGCGGTGGCGATGAAGGCTTTGACGATGCCGAGCAGGACGCGCTTTATGACGAAGCGGTGGCGTTTGTGATTCACGGCCGCCGCGTGTCGGTATCGCTGATTCAGCGCCGTTTTAAAATCGGTTACAACCGCGCGGCACGGATTGTCGAGGCGATGGAGTCGGCAGGGGTGGTGTCGCCGATGCAGGCCAACGGTAACCGTGAAGTCTTGGCACCTAAAAATCAGGATTAAGAGGGTTTTATTTGTGATGAAGTTTTCATTCAAAGGATGGTTGCTAGCCGGCCTGTTGAGTTTTTCCGGGCTGGTTTTTGCCAATCCGTTGCAGGATTATGTCAACCAGTTGAAAACCTTCAGCGCCGATTTCCGGCAGATTCAGCCGGATGAGGAGAAGTTTCAACTGAACGAGTCGTTTGGCCATTTTGAGTTGCAGCGTCCGGGTAAGCTGGTGTGGCAGTACCGCAAGCCGCAGCCGCAGAAGATTGTGGTGGACGGCATCAATCTGTGGGTGCAGGACGATGATTTGGAGCAGGTCAGTGTGCGCCCGATCAACGACATCAAGGCGGAAATTCCGTTGAGCTGGTTGCTGTATGACGAGCCGATCGAGAGCCGTTTTACGATTATCCCTGCCGGAAACCGCAATAATATGGAGTGGTTTAACCTCAAACCCAAAGAGGCGACCTATTTCCAGAGCATCGAAATCGGCTTGAAGGACGGACAGATGCAGGAAGTGTGGATGTATCAAGGGCCGGACAATATCACCAAGGTGCGCTTTAGTCAGATCGCCATGAATCAAACGCTGCCGGCGCAAACCTTTGTGTACCGCGCGCCGGCCGGTTACGACTTGCTCGGCCAGCCGGGTTATGCGCAGCCTTAAGCTGATTGAGCCAAGCCGATGAGTCTTTACCAGCCTTTGTCCGACCGTTTGCGCCCGACCCGTTTGGACGAGTATGTGGGGCAGTCGCATCTGCTTGGTGCCAACCGTGCGTTGTCGCGCATGTTTGCCAGCGGCAAGCTGCACTCCATGGTGTTCTGGGGGCCGCCGGGTACCGGTAAAACGACCTTGGCGCTCTTGATTGCCAAACAGTCCGATCTGCAGTTTATTAGTCTTTCCGCGGTGCTGGACGGCGTTAAAGAGGTGCGCGCCGCGGTGGAACAGGCACGTTTGCACCGCGAGCAGTTCAAACAGGGAACCCTATTGTTTGTGGATGAGGTACACCGTTTTAATAAGGCGCAGCAGGACGCCTTTTTGCCGTTTGTGGAAGACGGCACCTTTATTTTTATTGGCGCGACCACCGAAAACCCATCGTTTGAATTGAACAATGCCTTGCTGTCACGTGCGCGCGTGTATGTATTGCGCTCCTTGGACGAGGACGAGCTGGCGGAGATTCTGGTGCGCGGTGTGGCCTTGTTGTCGGCCGATTTGCAGCAGGCGGACGGTCAGACGTTGCAGATTGAGGACAAGGCCAGAGAGCTGTTGATTCAGGCGGCGGACGGCGATGCCCGGCGCTTGCTGAACCTGCTGGAGCAAGCGGCGGATTTTGCCGAAGCGGTGGAGGGGCAACCCGGCCTGTTGAGTTTATCGGCCGACCATTGCCGCGAAGTGGTGCAAGGCGGTGTGCGCCGCTTTGACAAGGGGGGTGAAGCCTTTTACGATCAGATTTCGGCATTGCATAAATCGGTGCGTGGGTCCGATCCGAATGCGGCGCTCTATTGGTTGGTGCGGATGCTGGACGGCGGAGTCGATCCGCGTTATCTGGCTCGCCGTCTGATCCGCATGGCCAGCGAAGAGATCGGCAATGCCGACCCCAAGGCGTTGCAGTTGGCGGTGAACGCCGCCGAGGCGTATGAGCGTTTGGGTTCGCCGGAAGGGGACTTGGCATTGGCGCATGCCGCGACCTACCTGGCGGTGGCGCCCAAGTCCAACGCGGCTTATATGGCGTATAAAGCGGTTTTGAAAGATGTTAAAGAGCACGGTTCTTATGAAGTGCCGTTGCATTTGCGTAATGCCCCGACTAAATTGATGGCGGAGTTGGATTACGGCAAGGGTTATCGTTATGCGCATGACGAACCGGAAGCCTTTGCGGCAGGCGAGTGTTATTTTCCGGAAGAGATGGCGGAGCGCGATTACTATCAGCCGGTGGAGCGCGGTCTGGAAATCAAAATTGCCGCCAAGTTGGCGCATTTGCGTGAATTGAATGCCCATGCCATTTTTAAGCGTCGGGACGAACATTAAGCGTTTGAGTGAGAAGGGGAAGCCATGTTGGGTATGACAGGACTGGGTTGGACAGCGATTGCCGCAGGCGGCGCTCTGGGAGCCGTGTCGCGCTTTGCCATGTCGCACCAGGTCTACCAGTGGTTGGGACGTGATTTTGCCTGGGGAACGCTGTCGGTCAATGTGCTCGGTTCGTTTTTAATGGGCTTCCTGGCGGTGTTGTTGGTGGATAAGTTGGGCGCCTCCAACGAGTGGCGTGCCTTTTTTATGGTGGGCTTTTTGGGCGCCTTTACCACTTTTTCGACCTTTTCGTTCGAGACCTTGCAGTATTTGCAGGTGGGTGAGCTTTCCAAAGCGGTGCTTAATATGGCGGTGAGCTTTGTCGCCTGTTTGTTGGCGGTGTGGTTGGGCTTTATCGCCGCACGGCAGTGGGTGCTGTAAAGCCTGTGAATCCTCGTTGCTTTTTGATGTTAGAATAATCCGCAATTTTTCAACCGTTTTCGAATTTTATTAATTTAGAGAATCAGCATGTTAGACGCAAAGCTATTGAGAACCGAATTGCAAACCGTTGCGCAAAGATTGCAAACCCGCGGGTTTGCATTGGATGTGGCGCGTATCGAAGCCCTGGAGGCGCAGCGCAAAGACCTGCAGACTAAAACCCAGGATTTGCAGGCCGAGCGCAATAGCCGCTCCAAAGAGATCGGCAAGGCCAAAGCACAAGGGCAGGATATCGCCCCGTTACTGGCCGCGGTAGAGGATTTGGGCGCGCAACTGGAAGCCGCCAAACAAGCGTCTGATGAAGTTCAAGCCACATTGGAAGAGCTGTATGCCGGCATTCCGAACTTGCCGCATGCGTCAACCCCGGTGGGCAAGGATGAAGAGGATAATGTCGAAGTGCGCAAGTGGGGCACGCCACGCCAGTTCGATTTTGAGGTCAAAGACCATGTCGACCTGATGGAAGCACGCGGTTGGTACGACAACGATGCGGCGGTCAAAATCGCCTCGTCGCGCTTCTCGGTGTTGAAAGGGGCAATGGCCAAACTGCAGCGCGCGTTGATTCAATTTATGCTGGATACCCACGCGGAAAGCGGTTATGAAGAGGTTTATGTGCCTTATCTGGTCAACCAGCACAGTTTGCGCGGCACGGGCCAGCTGCCGAAGTTTGAGCAGGATTTGTACAAGCTGGGTAAACATGAAGAGCACGACACCAACGACCGCGACATGTATCTGATTCCGACGGCCGAAGTGCCGATCACCAACCTGTTCCGCGATGAAATCATTGACGAATCGCAGCTGCCGATCCGTTTGGCAGGGCATACGCCATGTTTCCGTTCCGAAGCAGGGTCTTACGGGCGTGATACCAAAGGCTTGATCCGTCAGCATCAGTTCGAGAAAGTCGAGATGGTGTTGATTGCCCATCCTGAAAAGTCCTATGAATTGCTGGAGGAGTTGACGCAGCAGGCGGAGAAGGTATTGCAGAAGTTGGAACTGCCTTACCGTGTGATGTCGTTGTGTTCCGGCGATATCGGCTTTTCGTCCGCCAAAACCTACGATTTGGAAGTTTGGCTGCCGGGTCAGCAGGCTTACCGCGAGATTTCGTCGTGCTCCAACTTCGAAGACTTTCAGGCGCGTCGCCTGATGGCGCGTTACCGTGCGGGGCAGGATAAGCCGCAGCTGGTGCATACCCTGAACGGTTCCGGTTTGGCGGTAGGCCGTACCCTGGTTGCCGTATTGGAAAACTACCAGAATAGCGATGGCACCATCACCGTTCCGGTTGCTTTAAGACCGTATCTGGGTGGCACAGAAGTCCTGTAAATCGACTTCAGTCAATCGCTTAAAACTTGGTGAACCCGGCCTGTTGAAAATTCAGCAGGCCGGGTTTTTAGTTTTTTGATGGCTATTCATTGAATACATACAGCACTGCACTGAGGTTGTGGATGTGTCCGTCGACAACTTCTATCCCTTCTTGTTGCAGCAGTGCGATTTTGGCGGCTGTTCCCGATGCATAACCGCCGACTTCACCATCGCTTTTAACGACACGGTGGCAGGGCACTGTCACTAAATCCGGATTCTTGGAAAGAATCTGACCAATCGCCCGATACGCTTGGGTATCGAGCGCCTCGGCCAGCAGCTTGTAGGTGGTGACCTTGCCGGCCGGAATGTTTTTTAAAAGCGCATAACAGCGTTGCGACAGGTCGGATCGGGTTTTCATGGCGGTGATGTTCCTGCTCGAATGGGTTGGCTCACGGGTTTATTGTTGATTTTAGAGGCTGAAAGAAAATTTTCAAAAATATCGCAAAAAATCCCGTCGGGATGCTTGCAAAATTAGGCTGACCCTCTATAATACGCCACATCAAACAAAGGTGGACTGGCTGAGTGGTTGAAGGCGGCGGTCTTGAAAACCGTTGTAGGTTTATAGCCTACCTGGGGTTCGAATCCCTAGTCCACCGCCATTATTCTTAGAACCCGCAATCGAGAAATTGATTGCGGGTTTTTTTATATCTGCGATTTTTGTCATGATGCGATGGGTAAAGACACAACAGGATGACGGGGCCTTATGGGGTTTTGTGGCGCTAGGTGCCGATCAAGCGCTTGCGGTTGATTTTGTTGAAAGCCGTGACGGCCTGCCGGGGATAGATTATCAGCACTGTCTTGTCGATATGCTGAAATGGGAGGCTTATTGGCGGCAGGAACCTTGTAATTATGTGCCGGATGATCTGGCTGATTTTCCAACCTCCTGCTGTGAGGATGATGCGGCCTATGAGGCGGAAATCGAATCTCATCGCGTCAAAATAGCGCGTTGGGTGGGGCAACATCAATTGACTAGCGAAATTCCTGCCGTCTGTTTTGAGGCCGCGTTTTCGGATATGGGTCATCTGCGGATCCTGCAGGGCAGGCACCGTCTGGTGTATTTGCGGCAACTGGGGTTGCCGGCGTTTGCCGCCGCCATTCCCAGGCAACGCTTGCCGGATTTTATGGCACTCGGACTGGTTGTGGAACAAGCTGTGGATAAGGTGTGAAAACTGCATGTTTGCGGTTTTCTATCGAGCCACTTTACCCGGCCTGTTTACTTTTAAACAGGCTGCGAACAAAACGAATCAGATGAAAATGCTGGATGCTCAGATAGAGCGTGGTGCCGATAATCACGCCGAGCAGCAGGTTGCCGAAATAGAGCGCCTGCCAGATATGCGGAAAGACTTCGTTAAACCACTGCTCCGAGCCGATGGGGATGGCAGAACTCATATCGTAAAGATCGGGCGTGCCTAGAATCCAAGTGCCGAATTTATAGCCGCCGTACCAGATCGGCCACATGGTGAGCGGATTGGTAATCCACGCCAGCGCGGTGGCGAGCGGAATATTGGCGCGCAGGTAATAGGCGAAAACCGAACCCAGCACCATCTGAAAAGGCACTGGCAGCATCATGCACACCGACCCGATAAAACCGGCGCGTGCAAATGAGGTGCGGTCTCCCGCCCAGTAAACCCTATCCTTGAAGCGAGGGAAATATTTGTTCAGAAACACCGACTGGCGGGTTTGACGGCCGATCTGGTGCATTTTGAGTTTTAGGTAACGCCACATGCCCAGTACTCCGTTGATTATTTAACCGCCTGATAGAGCGGTAATTGCCGTTCGATGGTTTGGAAGGTCATAATTCGCAAATCCGGCAGGCCATCGCGGTAAAGTAATGGCCGCTCGCCTTGAATCAACGGCTGCAAGTAATCCAATCCGGCTTGGGTAATATCCATGCCGTCTTCGCTGATAAAACGGTCTTCGACACGGTATTCCAAGTCGGCCACGGCAAAGAGATCCACCGTCTTGAATCGCCATGCAAACGGTTCGTTGGCCGTCATTTCGACGACCGGCAACACGCCGTGTTTGCCCTCCAGAGCCGCGTCCACCGCAGCCACGCCCGCACCGTATGCCAATTCCCAATCGGTCTGTGAAACCCAGTGGCTGGCGGCACGTTGCAGATAATCCGGCACGGCACTGTGCGTTTTGCAGCCAAACTCGTTGGCGACGATTTTGGCGATGGTGTGCGCCACGCCGCCGAGTTGGGTGTAGTCTTTCAGATGGGTATGTTCGACGCTTTCGATGGAGATATAGTCGCCGTTGATATCCACCAACCCTTCGGACACGATACAGCTACAGTAACCGTGGGTTTTAAAGAAGCCGGCCACTTTCTGTAGAAATGCGGCGCGATCAAAGCGACGTTCCGCCGGCAGAATAATCAGCGGTACGTCGGGAATCTGTTGTTTGATCAGGCCGCCTGCCATCGCCAGCCAGCCGGCATTGCGCCCCATGGCCTCCAGCGCAAAAAAACGCGTGGAGGTGTTGTGCATGGAATACAAGTCCAGCGTTGCCTCCAGCAGGCTGGCCGCCAGATACTTCGCGGCGCTGCCGAAGCCGGGGCTGCAATGCGACAGAGCCAAATCGTTGTCGATGGTTTTGGGGATGCCGATGCAGGTGACCTTGTGGCCGTGTGCCGAACAGTAATCGGCCACCTTCTGCGCGGTGACCATGGAGCCGTTGCCGCCATTGTAGAAGAAGTAGCCGATTTGATAGGTTTTGAACACCGCCAGAACACGTTCATATTGGGCGGGGTTGTATTCAATCGGGTCAAGGTCGAAGCGGCAGGCTTCAAACGCCGCGCCGGGATGGTTTTTAAGGCGTTCCAAGTCGTCTGTGCCGAGTGTAGCGGTATCGACCAGTTGTTCCTCCAACACGCCTTTGATGCCGTTGATGGCGGCAAAAATCCGTCCAAAACGCTGCGGATATTGGCGACAGGTTTCAATCACCGCAGCGGCGCTGGCGTTGAGCACGGCGCTGGGACCGCCGGCCTGCGCATAAAGGACGTTGGATGGCTCGTTTTGCTGGGTTGTCATGGTTTACACCTGAAATACTGATAGGGCAATTATAAGTTAATTAAAGGAAGGTTTTATGACAGCTGCACGGCAAGGCGGTTGTCGGCAATGGAGAGTGCGGCCTGACCACGTAGCAGCTGCTGCAGCGGTTCGAGTAGTAACAAGCCGCGCCAGCCGTTCAAATCCACGCTTTCCATGCCGCGAATCAGCGCCAGCAGTTCGGCTTTATTCACGAGATTATGCGGATTGAGGCGGTAATCCAGCGCAATTTGATGGCATAAAGCCATGCAGAAGCTGATCAAGACCTCTTCCTGCGCATCGGCTGCCGGCGGTTTGGGTTCGTGTTGCGGCCAGCTGGCCGGGTCGGCGGCGAATACGATGTCGATGCACGCAATCCACTGCTCGCCGAACTCCTTGACCGATGACGCTTTGATCTGCGGCACTTTGTAGAGCGCCTCGACGGTTTTCGGCGGACGTTGTGCGATGGCGGTGATCACCTCGTCGCTGATGACCCATTTCTTGGGTTGATTGTGTTCAATCGCGTAATGTTCGCGCCACTCCGCCAAAGCATGGACTATGGCCAGCTGCTTGGGTTTGAAGCCGCGCACGCCTTTGATTTTTTCGCCGGCGCGGCTTGGGTTGGGTTGATAGAGGCTTTCATCCAGCAGGGCGGCGCAATCCTCTTCAATCGCTTTCAGTTGCGCCGGCGTGAGGTGTGATTTGAATTTCTCATAAAGCGGTGCCAGATAACGCACATCGTCAATCGCGTATTGAATCTGCTGTTCGCTCAAAGGGCGAGCGTGCCAGTTGGTGCGCGTCTGGTCCTTCGACAACTTGCAGCCCAGTTCCGCTTCGACCACGCGGGCAAAGCCGGCAATGTCGCCATGTTTGAAGAAAACGGCGGCCAGTTGCGTATCAAAAATTGACACGGGCATCTGCTGTGCAAGTTGATACAATACTTCCAAATCCTGACGGGCTGAGTGAAACACCTTGGTAAGACGCGGTTCAATCAGAATGTTCACCAAGCCCTGCAAACCGTTTTCGGGGTCGGCAGCCTGAATGGGCAGCGGGTCGATAATGGCGACTTGGCCAAGACAGTCCTGAATCTGCACCAGGCTGAGTTCCGCGAAGTAAGTGTCGGTGCGCACGAATTCGGTGTCGATGGCGATCCACTGCACCTCGCCGTTTTGCAGAAGACGCTCGGCATAGGCGTTCAGCGCCTCAGCGGTGCGAATGTCGAGATAGTTGGTGTAGTCGAAATGAGAGCTGATTTTTTTCATAGCGCAAGTGTAAAAGCAAGCGGCAGCCAGCGCAAGCGTGCCGACGAGTAAACGAGAAGGAAGGGATGTGAAAAAGCAACAAATTCATATTTTGGGCATTGCCGGCACCTTTATGGGCGGCATCGCGCAGCTTGCCAAGGCGATGGGGCATGAGGTCAGCGGCTCGGACAAAGCGATTTATCCGCCGATGAGCACCCAGCTTGAACAGGCCGGCATTGCCGTGGGCGATGACCAGGATGTGCGTTTTTTGCAAAGCGGGCCGGACGCCGTGGTGATCGGCAACGCCTTAAGCCGCGGCCACAAAGCGGTGGAGGCGACCTTGAACGCCCAGCAGTTTTACACGTCGGGCCCGCAGTGGCTGGCGGAACATATTCTGAAAGACCGTTGGGTGATCGCCGTGGCCGGCACCCACGGCAAAACCTCCACCGCGTCGATGGTGGCGTGGATTTTGGAGCACGCCGGTTTGCAACCGGGCTTTCTGATTGGCGGCGTGCCCGAAAACTTCGGCGTGTCGGCCCGTTTGGGGGAAGCACCGTTTTTTGTGGTGGAGGCTGACGAATATGACACCGCTTTTTTCGACAAGCGTTCCAAGTTCGTGCATTACCATCCGCGCACCTGCGTGTTGAATAATCTGGAGTTTGATCATGCCGATATTTTCGATTCCGTCAAAGACATCCAGAAGCAGTTCCATCATCTGGTGCGCACCGTACCCGGCAACGGCTTGATTGTAATGCCGAACGACGAGCCGAATTTGGATGAGGTGATTGCCAAAGGCTGCTGGACGCCGGTCGAGAAGCAGGGCAGTAGCGCGCAGTGGAGCTACCATCTGTATGAGCCCGATGGTTCGGAATTTGAAGTGCGTTTTCAGGGCAGTTGCATGGGGCGCGTCAAATGGCCGCTGAACGGTCTGCACAATGTGCGCAACGGCTTGAGCGCGGTGGCTGCGGCCGTGCATTGCGGCGTACCGGCGCGGATTGCAGTGGAGGCGTTATCGTATTTCAAAGGCATTCGCCGCCGCATGACGTTGGTGGGTGAAGCCAAAGGCATTGCGATTTATGATGATTTTGCCCATCATCCGACGGCCATTGCCACTACGTTGCAAGGCGTCAAAAACCGCCTGCAAAAATTCAACAGGCCGGGTAGTGATGAGTCTCCAAGCGGACGTTTGGTCGCGGTTTTCGAGCCGCGTTCCAATACCATGCGCATGGGCGTGCATGCCAAGACCTTGCCGGCGGCGTTTGACCAAGCCGATGCGGTATTCGCCTTTATCGACCCGGCTTGGAACTGGCAGCTGCCATTGGATGCCTTCAAAGCGCCGGTGAGTGTGGCGGACAGTTACGAGGCGCTGTTGGCGCAATTGACCGAGGCGTTGCAGCCCGGCGATACGGTGGTGGTGATGAGCAACGGCGGGTTTGGCGGCATTCACCAGAAATTGCTTGCTGCCTTGCGGGATTAATTATGTGGGCGTTGCTGGAGCTGGGTATTTTATTGCTGGTGGTGGCGTGGATTGTGTGGATGCTCAAACCGCCGCGCCGCAAATAGGCCGGTTTTAAAAAACCTTCTCAAGTGAAAATTCTGCGGCCTGCAACGGGCGGCCGGGACGGTAGTGATTGATTAAGGCATCCGACCACATTCTGGCACGCTCCGGCAGCCCCAGTTGCAGATAATCTTGTACCTGTTCAAACACGGCTTGTTTAAAACCATCCGATGCGCCGACCCCGCCGCTTAAATTATCTGCGCTGAAATGGAATTGAAAATCCGCCGACTGTGAAAAAATCCATTCCAATGCCTGCGGCTTGACTTCGACTTTTTCAAATTCCGCCTGTCTTTCGGCACTTCTGCCGTCCGGTTCGTACCAGTAGCCAAAATCTTCCAGCAAACGGCGCTCCTTGCCCGCCACACACCAATGCGCGATTTCATGCAAGGCACTGGCAAAGAAACCGTGGGCGAAAACAATGCGATGATGCGGGTGTTCGGCATCGGCAGGGCGATAAATGGGTTCGGACTCACAACAGACCAACTCGGTGTTGTAAGTGGGTACAAAAAGCGTGTTAAACAGTCTAACGGCGTGTTCCGGCGTATGTTGCATAGGATAAAAATCGATAGCAATAAAAAAGGCGCTATTGTAAGCGCCTTTTGTGTTTACGACTACCGGCTTTTGCCGCAATCGTTTGTTACAGTTTGGCCATGACGCGACGCGCGGCGTCGATCGTGGCGTCAATATCCGCTTCGGTATGTGCCGCGGAAACAAAGCCCGCTTCAAAGGCGGAAGGAGCCAAATAGACGCCTTCGTCCAGCATGCCGTGATAGAAAGCGCGGAAACGCTCCATATTGCCTTTGGCAACCTGGGCATAGCGGCTGATGTTCTTCTCTTCGTTGAAGAAATAACCGAACATGGCGCCCACCTGATTGGTGGTGAACGGAATCTTGAATTCGTCAGCGACGGCTTGCAGACCCTGCACCAAGCGGGTGGTTTTGGCTTCCAGTTCCTCAAAGAAGCCCGGTTCGCTGATCAATTCCAATGTCTTCAAGCCCGCCGCCATGGCGACCGGATTGCCCGACAGCGTGCCCGCCTGGTAGACCGGGCCCAGTGGCGCGATGTGCTGCATGATTTCGCGCTTGCCGCCAAACGCGCCGACCGGCATGCCGCCGCCGATGATTTTACCGAAGGTGGTCAGATCGGGCGTGATGCCGTAGCGGCCTTGCGCGCCTTGCAGGCCGACACGGAAACCGCACATGACTTCGTCAAAAATCAACACGCTGCCGTATTGGTCGCACACTTCGCGCAGGGTTTCCAAAAAGCCCGGTTCCGGCGGAATGCAGTTCATATTGCCGGCCACCGGCTCGACGATGATACAGGCGATTTTGTCACCGATTTCGGCAAACACCTTGCGCACTTCGTCAGCATCATTGTGCGTCAATGTCAGGGTTTCTTCGGCCAGTGCCGCCGGTACACCCGGTGAAGAAGGTACGCCCAGCGTCAGTGCGCCGGATCCGGCTTTGACCAGCAAGGAGTCTGAGTGGCCGTGGTAGCAGCCTTCGAATTTGACAATCTTGTCGCGTCCTGTGTAGCCGCGCGCTAGACGAATCGCAGTCATGGTCGCCTCGGTACCCGAGCTAACCATACGTACCATGTCCATCGACGGGATCAGTTCACAGACCAGATCGGCCATAGTCGTTTCGATTTTGGTCGGGGCCCCGAATGACAGGCCGCTTTCGGCTTTTTCCTGAACAGCTTTGATCACCAACGGATGGGCATGGCCGAGAATCGCCGGACCCCAGGAGGCGACATAGTCGATATAGCTCTTGTCGTCTTCATCGACCAGATAGGCGCCTTTGGCGGCTTTGAAGAAGACTGGGTCGCCGCCTACGCCTTTAAAAGCGCGAACGGGAGAGTTAACGCCGCCGGGAATGTGTTTTTGCGCGGCCTGAAAAAGATCGTGTGATTTACTCATGGGGATTCCTTGGTGATTTCGGTTAAGTCACGATTAAAGTTGCGGGCTCATCTGTTTGATGCGTTCTTTGACCAGATCAAACTGCACTTCACCGATCTGACGGTAAACAATATTGCCATTGGGGGCGATCAAAAAGCTGGTGGGGGTGAGCAGTACATCGCCGAAAGCCTGGGCGATTTTACCGTCCGTATCCATCACGAATGTGAATGGGTAGGGATTGCTCTCGATAAACTTCTGCACTTGCGACGCTGGGTCGTATTGCATGGCAACAGCCACGAGCTCGAAGCGGTCGCCGAGTTCGCGCTTCATCTCCGCCAGGTGCGGCATTTCGGCAATGCAGCCCGGACAGGAAGTGGCCCAAAAGTTTACCAGTACCGGTTTTCTAGGAAGGCTGAGATCAAGTTGCCCTTGAGCGGTCTTTACATTGACTTTCGGTGCTTTGCCGAGACCGTCTGAAAATACCGTGAAATAGAGCAGGGAGGCCAGCAAGCCTACGACTAAAAGACCAAAAAGTTTACTGCCAAGATTTTGCATGGCGGATACCCTTCGTTTTAATGCGGCTACACAGCCAGTATGAAATAGAAATAAAAAACGGGCCGGCATTGCGGAGCAATGGACCCGTTTTGTGATGGAGTTTGGCCTGTAGAGTGCGACAAACTCTCTTACGCAGTAATGGTTTCTACACCGTTAGGTGTGCCACACAGGAACACATCGGCTTTGCGCGCCGCAAACAAACCGTTGGTAACGACGCCCACGATGCTGTTCAGTTCATTTTCCATAGCCACCGGATCCGTGATTTGCAGACCATGAACGTCCAGAATCACATTGCCATTGTCGGTGGTGAAACCGTCACGCAATACCGGCTCGCCGCCGAAGCGTTTGACGACTTCACGCGCAACATAGCTACGCGCCATCGGAATGACTTCGATCGGTAGCGGGAATTTGCCAAGCACCGCGACTTTTTTGCTTTCGTCGGCGATACAGACGAATTTTTTAGCCACAGCCAGTACGATTTTTTCACGTGTCAGCGCGCCGCCGCCGCCTTTAACTAAATGCAGAGCAGGATCGGCTTCGTCCGCGCCGTCAATATAAACAGACATTTCGTCTACTGAGTTCAGATCGAAAACAGGAATGCCATGCCCTTTCAGACGCTGTGCGGTCGCTTCCGAGCTGGCAACGGCGCCTTTAATCGAGCCTTTGATTTTGGCCAATTCGTCGATGAAGAAGTTGGCAGTAGAGCCTGTACCCACACCGATAATGGTGTCTGGAACCACGTATTCGATAGCGGCTTGAGCCACTTTTTGTTTTAGTTCATCTTGCGTCATGATTATCTCTTTTCCTGATTTTTTTATTTTGTTCTGTATTAGCAGCTATACGCTATTTAACCGCACATTTTAATCAATTAGCAACGTGTTGTATAGCTTTTAAAAAAGAGTGAGAGGCTCGAAAATACGACCTCACCCCAATGTGGGGAGGTTGTAGGAAACGGACTTATTGTGCCGGTTTGATCATATTGTGTTCATGCATCGGGGAGGGCTGAACTTTGGGTGTGTCCACCGATAAAGAAGGAGGCATAACGCCTTCTTTGCGCTCTAAAACATCGACGATCATGCCGGACTGCGACACGTAATACATGTCAGGATAAACGTGTACGGCTTTGAATGTCATAGGGCGAATTTGGCGAGACTGCTCTGCCAGAGGTTTGCCCAGCGCCATATACATGCCGCAAATGGTCGAGCTGGTACCTACTTCGCGTTTCTCTAGGCGTTCTAGATCTTTATAGCTTAATTGGCCGCGTTTGTTGAGTTCGTCAAAATAGGCTTTTTTGTCGGCTTCTGATTCCAGAGTGGAATAGTTGACACAAAGATCAATGTTTTTCATTTGGCTGATATTGTTATTTGCGTCATCAGCCCAAGCTGAGGCTGAAAAAAGCGCTGAAAGCAAAAGAGTTGCAGCGGTTTTTGGCGTTGTGAATTTCATCTATCTACCTATTTTTGTTATGTTTTCAGGTTAAAACGGCTGCATAGTCTACCTGCTAACCGTTTTAAAAATCCAATTTATTATTTCAATGGCATTGATCGGAATAACTAAACTGGCCTTAGTGCATATGTCCATGCTGCATTTGCATGCCCATGCCGGTTAGGGATTTAACCGGCATGGAAACGGTTTTGTGACTACCGTCGGAGAATTGCAGTTGCACTTCGATAGTTTGGCCGGCAGAAAGGGTTTCCTGCGGTTCGATCAGCATAATGTGCAGGCCGCCTGGCTGCAGTGTAGCTTGGCCATGTGCGGGTACCACGATTTGTGGGATTTGGCGCATGCGCATGACGCCATTGTCGTTGGTATGGGTATGCAGCTCGACAATGTCAGCGGCTGCCGATTGTGCGCCGGTAAGGGTGATGTCGTGGTCAGTCGGGTTGTTCAATTCCATAAAGCTGGCACTGGCAGGGGCTCCCGGAGGCACTTCACGTGCATAGGGATTGTTCACTTGCAAATCGTCCGCCTGGCTTGCCCAGGTATTGGCGCTGGCGAAAGCCGTCAAAGCAGAAAAGGTCACAGCCAGGAGTTTGCGTTTGTAGTTCATAGGGTTTCCTTTTGGCCTAACCCGGCCTGTTGAGTTTTTTGTGGTTCACAATTTAGGGGTTTTAAGTAATAAATTCAATAGGGTTCTTCGCGTTATTCGGATACGGCGGTTGCCGATAAGTAGCGTCGAATGGTGTGAATGAACTGATCCGGTTGGGTGGCATGCGGCAGCTGTTCCTTCAATCGGCCTTGCTGGTCGACTACATAGGTGAAGGCGGAATGGTCTACCGCGTAATTGGTGCCGTTTTTCGGGTCATTCACTTTGGCGTAAACCACGCCGTAGCGTTGGGCGATTTCGGCAAGGGTTTGCGGCTCGCCGGTCAGGCCGACAATGTTGGATTCAAAGTAGTTGGCATACTGCTGCAGGCGTTGCGGGGTATCGCGTTCCGGGTCGACCGACACGAATAGTATTTGCAGGTTTTGCTTCTCTTCGGGCGTTAATTTGCGATAGGCGACCGACAGATTGCCCAGATTGGTGGGACAGATGTCGGGGCAGAAGGTGTAGCCGAAATAGATCAGCACCAGCTTGCCCTTGTAGTCACTCAAACTATGCTTGCCATCCACGGCGGTCAAGGTGAAATCACCGCCTTGCGGATGCGCGTCGGAAACAAGTTTGGCGCCGGTTTGTGCCTGTGGCTGGAAAAGGTTGGGGATAAAGAAAGAGCCCAACCCGATGATGATTCCTAATATGATGATCGTAAACAGGTTTTTTGTTTGCATGGAGTTCTCCTTGCTTAAACTCAAAAGCCGTCCTAAGCGAAATGCGCTTGGACGGCTGCGTATTAGCTAAAGCATTTGCCCAACTTAGAATTTGGCAGAAACTTTAGCCCAGACATTGCGGCCTGGTTCATAAACTTTATAGAGATTACCTGATAATGTATCGGTGCGATTCAGGGCCGTATAGTAAGCTTGATCAAACAAGTTGTCGACACCGGCTGATAGTGTAAACGTTTTGTTGACATGGTAGCCGGCATATAGGTCAACAGTGCTCCATGCCGGTGTTTCCAGTTCATCATAGGCATCATCCACTGCTTTTTGCTCGCTGGCCATGTTAACACGTGCACCAGCCGTTAAGTTGTGAGTGGCATATTCAGCGAAGATTTTACCTGTAAGCGGGTTTATACCCATCAAGTCGGCGTTATCGGTAGTATTGAAACCGCGCGTACAACTTGCATTTAAGCCGACTTTGAATTGATTGCTTAGTTTGGCTGCTGTTTCCAGCTCCCAGCCGTAAATAACTGCATCAATGTTTTTGTATAAGGTTTTTCCCGATTGTTTGTAAGCTGTAATGTAATCTTCCGCTGAATCATAGAAAGCAGAAAGGTTCCAATTCATTTTCTGAGTGGTTTGCCCTAGTCCTAAATCAGCTTGAGTATGTTTTTCAGGGGTTAGATTTGGATTGCCAATCCAATTCGATTTCGCCATAAAACGCTCGGTGGCATCTGCAGTTCGAGTTGAGCGACTGATTCCGATAAAGCTATTCATACCATTGCTGTAGGCTTTTTCATAGCGGGCCAACGCATTCCAGTTGCCTTCTTCAATTTTGGTGTCGTCTGAATAATCTGGATAGTTGGTGGTATAGAGGTTAGACGGTGAATTAGCTGGTGAGCTGACACCGTTGGCATCACGAACTTCAGCGGTCACTTGGTCGTAACGCAATCCTAAAATCACTTTTTGGTTATCTTTGAACAGGGATGTGCTTTCTGCAAAAACACTGTTTTGCGTGGTCAATACATCAGGCCACATTGCAAACATGTCCGTTCCCATCGTAATGTTAGACAGAACGGCGTTTTTAACTTCGCTTTGCAAAATAACACCATAGTCCAACTGCGTATGGCCAAATTGGCTGGTTAGTTTGATTTTTCCGCCTGTGGTTTCGGTATCGGACACCGTTTCCATTTTTGTTCCCGTAGGGGTGCGAAGTTCAAAATTATTCATCACATGATCAACCGTCGATTGATACACTTCAACTTCCAGGCCCTGCAGGTTTTTGGCGAGGTTTTTACCTTTATAGCTCAAGCGTTTGATCTCGCCCTCTGACAGCGGAGCATCCATGCTCGAGCCTTGATACAGCGCATCTTCGGTGCGGCTTTTCTCGTAGGAGAATTTAAATTCATTGTTTTCATTCGCGCGGAAACCAACGTCAATATGGCCTTGTTGGGTTTCGTAGCTGGAATTGACTGTATCACCGTTGCCGTCTTTATAGCTGTCGGCCGATTTTTTGGCGCCCTGCAACACAACATAAAGCTTGTCGCTGCCGGCCGCGACTTTGGCATTCACATCGTGGTTGATGCCGTTGCTGCTGGTGGCCGCGCTGATTTCGCCTTGAATGTTTTTGCCGTCTTCAAACACCGGGGCATGGCGTTCAAAAATCATGCTGCCGCCAGTGCCGCCGGCGCCGTATTGCACCGATTGCATGCCTTTGACCACGGTGACGCTGTCGTAGCTGCCGATTTCTGCATAGGAGGTTGGCGGATCCATGCGGTTAGGACAGCCGCCGGCGATTTCGGCACCGTCCAGAACGACGTTGATTTGGGTGTTTTGCTGACCGCGAATGTTGACATCCAAGCCATGCCCGCCCATGCGCGACGCATCCACACCGTTAAACTGGCGCAAAATCTGCCCTGTTTCGGTGTTGCCGGTTTGCGTCAGGGTTTCAGCGTTTTGGGTTTCTACATTGACTTCCTTGTTTTCCACGACCTCTACTGGGGCGATTTCGGTGGCGTAAACGGCCGAGGGGCAGGCAAGGGTGGTGAGAATGGCGAGTGCCAATTTATTGCGCTGGAACATGTTGGATCCTTTAATGTTTTTATTTGGTTAATACAGGAGTGCGCGTATTCTATGCACTTTTAAGCATGGCCAGATTGGAGAGAGTTTTAAGGGTTGGCGAAGAGTGTTGCGCAATCCTGCCTGAATAATTGAGAAAGTCTTGATGCCATGCGCCCGAATAAGTTTTGTGATGAAAGTCCCAGATTTTTCTGCAACGGACATCGGCAGCCTCCTTAAGGTCAGGAGTGATATAATGAGCGCCAATTTAAGTGATCCGCATTGAAAGGGAAGTGGAATGCCAGAAGAGATATTGCGCCGCGTGCTGACTGTGCCGGTTTACGACATCGCCGATGAAACGCCTTTGGAGGTGGCGCCTTTGTTGTCAAAACGGTTGCAGAACAAAGTGTGGTTAAAGCGCGAGGATTTGCAGCCGGTATTCTCGTTTAAACTGCGCGGTGCTTACAACCGCATGGTGCATCTGACGGAAGAGCAGAAAGCCGACGGCGTGATTGCGGCCTCGGCGGGCAACCATGCGCAGGGCGTGGCGCTTTCGGCCAGCAAAATGGGCATTAAGGCGACGATTGTGATGCCGCGTACCACCCCACCCATCAAGGTCAATGCGGTCAAGAATCTGGGCGGTCATGTCGAGTTGCATGGCGATACCTATGACGAGGCGTCGCGTTTTGCCAAGCAACTGGCGGAACAGCAGCGCCTGACCTTTATTCACCCCTACGACGATGTGGATGTGATTGCCGGACAGGGCACGATTGCGTTGGAGATGCTGCGTCAGCACAGCAAACCGTTTGACGTGATTTTTGTGGCGGTGGGCGGCGGCGGCTTGATTTCCGGTATCGCCTCGGTGATCAAGCAGGTGTCGCCTAAAACCCGCGTAATTGGTGTGGAGCCGGAAGATGCGGCCTGTATGACGCGTGCGCTGGAAGCCGGCGAGCGCGTGGTGCTGGATCAGGTGGGGATTTTTGCCGATGGTGTCGCGGTGGCGCAGGTTGGCGAAATTCCGTTTCGTATTGCACAACGCTGTGTCGATGAGATGATTACCGTCGATACCGACGAAATCTGTGCCGCCATCAAGGATATTTTTGAAGATACGCGTGCCATTGCCGAGCCGGCGGGCGCGGTGGCTCTGGCCGGCATGAAGAAGTTTGTGGAACAGTACAGCGTGGCCGGTCTGGAGATGGCGGCGATTGTCAGCGGCGCCAATATGAATTTTGACCGTTTGCGCCATATCTCCGAGCGCACCGAATTGGGCGAGAAGCGCGAAGCGATTTTTGCGGTGACCATCAAGGAAGAGCCGGGCAGTTTCAAACAGTTTTGCGAGCTGCTGGGCGGCCGCCGTGCGATTACCGAATTCAACTACCGTTATGCCGATGCGCAAAAGGCGGTGGTGTTTGTGGGGGTGCGTACCGAGGGCGGGCGCGCCGAACGTCAAGGCATTCTGCAAAGCTTGAAACAGGCCGGATACGAAGCGCAGGATATGTCCGACAACGAAATGGCCAAGCTGCATTTGCGTTATATGGTCGGCGGTCACGCGCAAGGCATTCAAAACGAACTGTTGTACCGTTTCGAGTTTCCGGAAAGACCGGGGGCGTTGTTGCAGTTCTTAACGCAGATGAGCGAAGAGTGGAATATCAGTCTGTTCCACTACCGTAACCACGGTGCGGCTTATGGCCGCGTGCTGGTGGGCGTGCAGGTGCCGCCGGAGCAGAGCGCCGGTTTTGAGCATTATCTGCAGAATCTCGGTTATCCCTATGTGAACGAACAGGAAAATGCGGGTTATCAGCTGTTTTTGCGCCCTACGGAATAAAACTCTAAAAGCCAAAAAACGCGTTTGAAAAACTCAACAGGCCGGGTAGGAAATGATTTCTACCCGGCCTGTTGAGTTTTTAACGGCGGATTTTAACGCACGAATTGATGGCAGACTTGCGGACCTGCTGCTGCAGTCTTGTCGGTGGTCACTTGCGGTAACGGCGGCATAAAACCGTGTTCGCGCAGTTTTGTCCCGCAGCTCTGGATCTGTTGAAAAACGCCTGAGGCTTCAACCGTGTGTTGGAAGGCCAGGACGGCGTTGTGCGCTTCATCGGTTTTGCCGGCCTGACACAGAGCACCGAGTTGGTTTTGCAGACGATTGAGGGTTTCGTCATATTGAAGTACGGCCATTTCGTCGATTTGTGTCAGGCATTCCTGCATCTGGTTGAATTCGATGGCCCACTCTTTCATTTGCGGCTTGCTGAAATCGGTGGTGTCGACAGCTAAGGCCGAGAGTGGTGCAATGCTGATCACAACGGCAGCAAGCGCTGGCATACAGGCTTTAAAGGGCGTTTTCAATGTCGGGCTTCCTGTAAAAGTGAAGCGTGTCACCAAACTCATCTTAATGTTTCTATTAATGAGTAAGTGGTGCAGTCGCTATCTGAGTTAGTCGGCTAATAAATCCAGCTGTTTGTCATCTTTTTGATCTTGGTTGATGCGGCTCGCCGTCGGCCCTTTTTGATCGCGGTATTTGGCATCGGAACGCTTGTTGTACGGTTTGGCCGATGCACTCGACAGGGTCTCGAAATTGATGGCGCAAATATCCATACCCGGGCGCAATGCCAGCGGCAGTTTGCCGCTGTTGAAAATCTCTAGCACGATCTGACCGTGCCAGCCCGGGTCGATGCGGTGCGCGGTGACGTGCACCATCAGACCGAGGCGCGCCAGGCTGGAACGGCCGTCGAGCCAGCCGACCAGGTCGTCGGGAATAGTGACCGACTCGAACGTTGCGGCCAGCGCCAATTCTCCGGGGTGCAGGAAAAACGCCTCGCCTTCGCCGATAATGATTTCATCCCCCATCACCGTATCCATAATGCGCTGTACTTCGGCGCGCGGCCCGCTTAAGTCGATATAGGGGGCGGTGTGGTCGTTGAAGACGCGGAAACGGTTGTCGAGACGCAAATCGACGCTGATTCCCTTGATCTTTTCAGGGCTGGGCTGAGGGTCGATGGCGATTTTGCCGACCTTAAGGTGTTGAATAATATCGCGGTCGCTTAGTTTCATAACAGTTCGGGCAGTTCTTCTAGTACTAAAATAATGGTTTTGTCAGCTTCGGTATTATAAACCTCAATCTTGGCGGGAAAGAAGCTGTATTCCGGCAATAGCCAGACTTTTACCTTGGCTTTGCTGGTGGCAAAGCCGTAAGCCTCGGCCGGGTAGCTGGTTTCAAAGTCGGCCAGTGCCACTTCCTTGAGGTCAGGCATTGGCGTCAAGGTGATGGCTTCCTGGCCGTGCGTGTCCTGCAGGTAAAAATCGCTCAATGGCTGGTTGTTAAGACGGGCAAACTGCAACGCGTAGGCAATCGAAGCCATGTCGTAGAGTTTGCCTTGCAGGGGCCAGCGACGCTGTTTTTCGGGATAAAGCACTTCGCTCGGCTGGCCGTCGCTGAGTTCAAAGGTGACGGTTTTGTCGTTGCCGTCTTTGCGGTGGATAATTTTCTGGTAGCTCTGCCAGGCAAGGCTCTCGTTATGCTGCTGCAAAGCAACGCGTTCTTCGGTGTATTCTTTGACAAACAGGCTCGCGAAACCGCTCGGTTTGGCCGTGGCGACCAGCGTGCAGTCGCTGTTTTCGCAGCTCAGCTGCTGTTCGGATGTGCCGAGTTTGATATTGAAGGCGTGCACCGCAAACATTGCGTTGAATTCCGGCAGGTTGCGGGCGGCAGCCTGGGTGGTGAAGCTGGCCACGGAAAGCAGCAGGCCGAACGATAGGGTTGTGGATAATGCCGTGCGCTGCCGTGTGAGCGGCTGCAGAAGTCGGTTTATGATGCGCATCGTGGAAGCTGTCATTATCGTGATTCCTATATCGTTTTAGAGTTCGCCAGAAAACTCTTCAAGCTGAATCGGTTCGGCCAAAGGCTGGCCGTTAAACCAGGCCTGTCCGTTTTTAAGTTGCAATCTGCCTTCTGCGAACCAGCGCACCACCAACGGGTAAGCCTGATGTTCCTGTTGATGGACTTTGTGCTGCAGGCTGACGGCATCGTCGTCCGGTAACAGGCTGACGCGCGACTGCAAAATCAAGGGGCCGCCGTCAAGTTCGGCGGTCACGAAATGCACACTCAAGCCATGTTCGGCATCGCCGTTGTCGATCGCCTGCTGATGGGTGTTCAATCCCGGATATTTGGGAAGCAGGGACGGGTGGATATTGAGCATGCGTCCCAGATAATGTGTGGTGAACTCGGCGCTGAGAATGCGCATAAAACCGGCGAGCACCACCAGTTGCACCTCTTGCGCGTCGATTTCGCGCTGCATTGCCCGGTCGAAGCTGACGCGGTCGGGGTAGTCTTTATGGTTGATGACGCACGTCGGAATACCGGCTTTTTCGGCGCGTTGCAATCCGAAGGCATCGGCTTTATTGGAGATAACGAGGCCGATTTGGTAAACGTCAGGGTGCTGTTGCTGGTAGTCGATAATGGCTTGAAGATTGGAGCCGTTACCGGAAATCAGCACGGCGATTTTCAAAGGGTGTTGCATATCAAAACCTGTTAAAACGGTATGTGAGTCTATGCTTTACAAAAACAAACCGGCGATGTTCTCAATGAAAACATCACCGGTTTCAGATGAACGCAAGTTTTCGATTAACCTTTAAACAGCGATACGCTTGGCGTGCTCTGTTCAGACGCTTCGATCTGGCCGATAACCGATACGGTTTCGCCTGCCTGAGTCAACAGGTCAATCGCTTTCTGCTGGTCTTTCTGGTCAACCACCAGCACCATGCCGATACCGCAGTTGAAGGTGCGGTGCATCTCTTCGTAGGCGACATTGCCTGCTTCCTGCAGCCAGTCGAACACCGCAGGGCGCTTCCAGCTGTTGGTGTTGATTTTAGCCATGGTGTTTTCCGGCATCACGCGTGGCAGGTTTTCCAACAGGCCGCCACCGGTAATATGCGAAAGCGCATGAATTTCAACCGACTTCATCAGTTCCAGAATCGGCTTGACGTAGATGCGGGTAGGCGCCATCAACGCATCGATCAGCGGCTGGCCGTTGATGTCTTTTTGCAGGTCAACGCCGGACACCTCGATGATCTTGCGGATCAAAGAATAACCGTTGGAGTGCGGACCGCTTGATGACAGGCCGAGCATGACGTCGCCGGCCTTGACTTTAGAACCGTCGATCAAATCGGCTTTTTCGACGATACCGACGCAGAAACCGGCTAGGTCATAATCGCCTTTAGGATACATGCCGGGCATTTCAGCGGTTTCGCCGCCGATCAGCGCGCAGCCGGATTGCAGGCAGCCTTCGCCGATGCCTTTGACCACATCGGTTGCCACCGCCACATCCAACTGGCCGGTCGCGTAGTAATCCAGGAAGAACAGCGGCTCTGCGCCCTGGACGATCAGGTCGTTGACACACATGGCAACCAGGTCGATACCGACTTGGTCGTGCTTGCCGCTGTCAATCGCCAGACGCAGTTTGGTGCCGACGCCGTCGGTGCCGGAAACCAGAATCGGGTTTTTGTATTTGTTGATCGGCAATTCAAACAAGGCTCCAAAACCGCCCAGAGAGGCGCATACTTCAGGGCGCGAAGTGGCTTTGGCGATCGGTTTGATCGCTTCGACAAGAGCGTTGCCGGCGTCGATGTCGACGCCGGCGTCTTTGTAACTGATGGATACGTTGTTTGAAGTCATAGTGTTTCTGATTTCCAATTTTTTAAAAGTCAGGTGTAAACGGGGTTTTGCCATCCGGGCTTCTAGGTTCGTCCGCGTCTAGGCGCGTCTGAGGGATAGGGTGAAAACTCCCGCCCCGGACGACAAAAAAATATTATGATATTGTAACGAAAATTTTAGAGCCGGATATGAGAAGTTTTATTCAAATTACACACAGTTGCATGCGACAGTTTGTCTTGGGGGTGGGTTTGACGCTTTGCGTGACGGCTCATGCCGAGCAGGGGGCGTTGTCAAACGTCGTGAATTCCGCCGCCCCACTGGATGAACAGGCCCTTTTTACCCTGGTGGAAGGGTTTGATCCGGAGGTCGATGCATCCGGTCAGGTCGTGAAAACGCCCGATTTGAACCAAAAGATTCTGCAGGGTATGCGCGATTTGCTGTTGCGTCTGACCGGAGACGCGTCGCTGTTGCAAAGTGAGGAAGGGCGCGAATTTATTCGCGACGCCAAATCCTGGCTAACGCGCTATGCGTTTGAACCGCGCAAGGAGGAAGGGGTGACGGTCGGGCAGAATCTGCGCTTGGAGTTTGACCGTCAACGCTTGCTGAAAGCCTTTCAGGGAAAAAACATTATTGTCTGGCCGCAGAAGGAGCGTCCCAAGACGTTGGTGATGGGCTCGTTCTTGCAGGAGGGCGGGATCTTGAAGCTGACGCCGGAGGCGTTGGGTTACCGTCCTGATATCGAGTTCCGCCCCTATCCAAAGCTGCTGGCCTTGCCTTTGGCGTTGCCGGTTAAGGAAAGTTCCTGGGTTTATCCGTTGGCCGATAGCGTTGCGCCCGAGCAGATTCAGGCGTTACTGAAGCAAAGCGGCAGTCAATATTTGCTGAGCTTCCGCTTGGAGAAGTCGCTGCGGGGCGAAAATGCCTTGTTATGGCGTTTGTATGATCAGTCCGGGCAGAGTGTTTTGTCGGCATCCACCAATGGGCCAAACGGCTTGGCGTTAACCGCGGCCTTGTTCGACCGGCTGATGGCGTTTTATTCCGAGAGCTATCGCCAGAGCGCCTCCGTTTTGGGGGCGGCTGTAATCGGCATCAACCGCTTGAGCAGTGCCGAACAGTTGATGGAGATTGAACGTTACTTGCAGTCACAGCGCCCGGCGGTTCATCAGGCGACGCTGGTGGCGTTGCAAGGCGGTCGCGCGGAATTTGAGGTGGTGTATCAGGGGCGCTATCAGGATCTGCTGAATGTCTGTATGGGGATTGAAGGTGCCAAGCTGCAGTCGCAAAGTGCGCTGACCGCACGGATCGAAGTGCTATTGCCGGGATTGATGGAGCGTCCTGCCACGCAGTTGATCGATCTGTCGAAAGAGTATGAAGCCAATACGCGGGAGGGGCTGTGATGTTTGTGCAGATGCCGCTTAAAATTGGTTTGCGTGATGATGCCTGTTTTGAAACTTTCGTGACCGAGCAGGAGTCGTTGGCTGTGGCGTTAAATGCGCTTCAATCGGCGCTGAAGCATCCCGCGGGGAATGCGTTTTATCTGTATGGTGACAGCGGTGTGGGCAAAACCCATCTGCTGCAGGCGGCATGCCGTTACGTCACCGAAAAGGGGCAGGCGAGTGTCTATTTGCCGATGCGCGACGAGGGCTTGCCGTTGATTCCGGACGTACTGGTTGGGCTGGAACAGACGCCTTTGGTCTGTTTGGACGACATGGAGCGCATTGTCGGTAATGCCAAATGGGAGGTGGCGCTGGCCAACCTTCTGACGAAATCGAGCGTGCAAGGACATAACGTTATTTTGGCGGGCGAGCAGTCGGTAGTGCAGTGGGCGCTGACGACGCCGGAGCTGACCAAGGCGTTAATGACGGTACTGCCGATTAAGCTGAGCTCTTTGAATGAGAAGGAAGAGGTCATTATGGCGCTGCAGCGTCATGCCAAACGCTTGGGGATTGAACTGTCGCAAGAGGTGGGTAACTATTTGATTAAACAGTTTTCCAATGATTTGCAGGAGTTGCTGGCGGTGCTGAAAATGCTGGATCAGGCTTCCCTGGTTGAAAAGCGCCGTTTGACCTTGCCGTTTGTTAAAAAGGTCTTGGGGCACGTGTAAGGCTTCTGTGGTATGGTCGCTACCCGGCCTGTTCACTTTTTTTGAAACGTTTTCGGATGTATTGAAATTTTAATCAATAATAAGTAAAAATAACAAGATATAGGGAAAGTATGCTTTTTTCTTCTGCTACACTGTCGGCGACCATGCGTCGCACATTTTACACATTTGCCGTTGCGTTAGGTCTGGGCTTGTCTTTACCGGCTCAGGCGGAGCCGCCCAGCAAACCGATCGAACTGGTGGATTTGGACGGCAAGACCTCCTTGCTTTCGGATTATCAGGGCAAATGGGTGGTATTGAATTTGTGGGCTACCTGGTGTCCGCCTTGTCTGGTGGAGATTCCGGACCTGGTGTTGTTTCACGAAGCGCACAAAGACAAGGATGCCATCGTCATCGGTGTGAACTATGAGGACACCGATCCCGAAAAGGTCAAGGCCTTTGCCGAATCGCAGATGATCAGCTATCCGGTGGTGCGCTTCAAACAGAAAGTGGACGGCCGTACCTCGCCGTTGGGGCCGTTGCAAGGGTTGCCGACCACGTACATGGTGGCTCCCGACGGCACCGTTGTGGCGGCGCGGACGGGAATGGTCGATCAGAAAATGCTGGAAGAGTTCATGCAGCGTTTTGCCGAAATGAAGAAATAGCGCTTGACTGCCGTAGTAAACAATCTTTGAGGAAAGGATGGTCCGATGAAAAAGTGGATTTTAGGTACGATGTTTGCCGTGTTGAGCGGTTTGAGCCAGGCGAGCTGGGCACAGGGTGGTTTTTTTGACGAATCGTTCGGCAATTACCGCGAAGAGCTGGAGGCGGCCAGGGAGGCGGGCAAACAGGGCGTATTTATGTTTTTTCAGATGGACGAATGCCCGTTTTGCCGTCGTATGGAAACGACCATCATGACCGAGCCGGATGTGATTGCTTTGTTCAAGGAGCATTTCTTGAATTTTGAAGTGGATATCGAAGGCAGTAACGAGGTGACCGATTTCGACGGTACAGTCTCGACCGCACAGCAGATGTCCGAAAAGAAATACCGCGTGCGCGCCACGCCGGTCATGATGATCTTCGATTTGAAAGGCAATCCGCTGTTGAAGTATACCGGCCCTACGCGCACCAAGGAAGAGTTCAAATTATTGGCCCAATATGTGATCGACGGCGCCTATAAGACTATGCCGTTTACCAAATACAAACGCCAGCAGAAGTGAGGTGATTGTGCCCTTGTTTTTATCTCATACTAAACCTGTGCGGGCGGAATTTTCAGCGCTGAGAAAGATCGTTCTGGCCACGGCGTTGTGTTGCGGACTGCCGCTGGCGCAAGCGCAGCAGCAGGCGCCTTTGCCCTATACGCTGCCCAATCCCCTGACCCTGCAGGACGTGATGTCCGCGCCGATGCATGCTCACCCCCTATTGGCCACAGAGCAGGCGAATTTGGCCAAAATCCAGGCGCAGTTGGGCGCGCAGCAGGCGCAAGACGGCTTGCAGCTCGATTTGCTGGGCAGATTGGCGTGGCGCGATTATGCCGAGGAGACCGAAGAGTTCCACATGGCGGCTTTACATGCCAAGCAGTCGTTGTATGATTTTGACCGCAACCGCTCGCAGGTCGAAGCGCTGCAACGCCATGAAGAGGCCCAAACTTTATTGTCTGAAAACACTGAAAATCAGCTCAAGTTGCAGTTGATGCAGGGGTTTTTCAATGTGTTGCTGGCGGACTTCCAGTACCGTATCGACAACGAAGCTATGGCGGTGGCGTATGTCGGTTTGGATAAGGCCAAGGACGAACTGGAGCTGAAGCGCCTCTCCGATGTCGATTACTTGAAGCTCGAAAATGAATACCAGCAGATTCTGGTGAAACGCAGCCGCTCCGAATATCAGCAGCTGCAAACGCGTCTGGCGCTGGCGAATTTGATGGGACTGCCGGATGCAAGACCGGATGAGTTGAGTTTTCCGGCGTTGAAGAATTTCGCGCAACGCCAGCTGAACGAGACGACACTGGAAAAGTTGCAGCAAAACGTTTTGCAGGAAAATCCGCAATTGAATGCCCTCAAAAAGCGCCTGGAAGCAGCGCAGTTGAAGGTGCAAAGCCAACAGGCGTCGGCCATGCCGGATATCGCGCTGGAGGGGTGGGCCGGGCAGCTGTCGAGCTATCCGGAGAAGCGTGAAGGCAACTGGAATATCGGTCTGACATTGAATATGCCGCTCTACGACAGCGGTTTGCGTGACGCCAAAGTCAATGAAGCCAAGGCCGACGAGCAGGCGGTCGCAGCGCAAATCGGTCTGTACGAGCAGAAGTTGCGTGATAAGGTGGCGGATATTTACTTTCAGTTAAAACTCCTGGAAGCCGAGCAGAAACAAAACAAGATATTCGGCGATTACGCGGATCTGTACCTGGATTACAGCCGCGCGCTTTATGAGAACGAGAGTAAAACCGATTTGGGTGACGCGATGGTGCGTTTGTCGGAGGCTAATTACAACCAGGTGGCCTGGCAGTTTAAACAGGCCTTGTTGTGGGCCAGTTTGGATAGTTTGACGGGCAAACCCCTTTTTGAAAGCTCTTCCGAAATGGCGGGCGGTAAGGCTCGGCAGGATGAGCCTACCCCATAACCCCGTCTGATGGTTCCTAATGGATTTAATGCGAGAAACAGAGATGTTAAAAACAACTGAATATGGACACAACCCGTTAAAAACTGGGCGCCTTTGGGCTTTTGCGGCGCTATTTCTGCCAATGACCGCTGCAATGGCGCAGGAGGTGACCATCGGCGCGCTGGTCAGTGGGCAGGTGACCAAGGTTTATGTCACCGAAGGGCAAGAGGTTAAAAGCGGTACTGTGCTGTTGGAGATTGATCAGCAGGCCTATCAGGCGCGTCTGGAGTCGCTGCGCGCCGAAGTTGCGATGCGCAACGCGCAATTCGGCGACGCCAAAGTCGAGTTGGAACAGGCCTTGGACTTGTTTGACAGAACCGTAACCGCTAAACGCACCCTCGATGCGGCACAGTTGCAGCATGATGTTGCCAAAGCCTCTCTGGATAAGGCCAAGGCCGAATTGAAAATGGCTCAGGCTAAGGGCAAATATTTTAGAATTACCGCACCGTTTGCCGCCAAGGTGGTTAAAATTCATGCCCCGCAGGGCAGCACGGTGTTTGAAGAAAACAATCCTTTGATTGCCTTGCAGCCCGAATAATTCTTGTTAGATTATTGTTTGGTTAAAAGAGAGAATTCATGTTATCTACACGCATTCGTTATGGTTTGAAATACTGGCGTTTGGCTTTGCACCTGTTGTTTAAAACCAAACATTTTGGCGTCAATAATCTCTGGTGGGCCGCACAGCCGTCTGCGATTGGTTGGCACTGGTATCAGATTCTTTGGGGTGTGTTGACCATTATGCCGATCGTGCGCAACTATCAGTCGCTCAAGGTCAGAAGCTGTTTGGGCTGGTTGCCGGAGTCTGAATGTCTCGCGTTGGGATTCAAGTCTAAAGTGTAACGACGGGAGTCTGGTGCGTGATTCAACTCGATTTGGAACAGCGACAATCTTCGCGTTTTTCGCGTGAGTTTCTGGTAACGGATTACGAGGATTCTGGCTTTTCTGACCCCTTTGAAGGCCATGACGTCAATCTAACCGGGTTGAGTTTTTGGGTCAAAGAGCCGGATTTGTTCTTTCCTGAACAGCTTTTGAGTTTGCGCGTCAAAAACCTGAAAAACGATGAAGTCTATTGTTTGGAAGGGGTCGAGGTGGTGCATCAGCGGGCGCAGGAGGGGCGTTATCTATGCGGCTGCCATATCGCTCAGGTGACCAGTTCGCAGTTGCTTGCGCACCATCGCATTGTGATGTCGGATGCGCAGAGTGCATTGATTTCGATGCGCGATAGCCAGATCAATGAATTCAACTTCGTCGAAGACGGTTCGCCTCTATCCACCGATCAGGGGGATTATCAAGAGGCCAGTATGGCCTTGAATCTGGCGGTGTCGCAAATGCAGTCGGGGCGCGAGTCCGGAGAGCAGTTGCTGGATGAAATGCGCCATGCCTTGCATAGTCTGCAGGGTCAGGCGCTGCATCATGAATTGCAGCGTTTATTTGAAGCCTTTGCCGATGGTTACCAGGAAATGATGCAGACCACGGTGGCCCTGGGAATGCTCGCGAAGTTGTTAGCCCACACCCCCGAACAGCCACGTGACAAGCAGGCCTGGAAAACCATGGTTGCCGACTTTGAACGCCGTTTCTTAAGTGAGCAGCAGCAAATCGCCTACGATTTTATGCATCAGGGGTTGGCACCTGACGAGGCTTTGCGCATTGCCGAAAAGTATCTGAAGGAAGACTGATCCCTTTCTGTTCCCTTTTTGTTAATAAGCGGCTTTGCGAAAGCCTATCAATAAGCGCTCATGCCGAGATTAACTCAAATAGTGTAAAAACCAGTTCTTGGCCGCCTCTGCCGCGGCTTCGAGAGTGCCGGGTTCTTCAAACAGGTGGGTTGCTCCGTGGATGCTTTGCAACTCACAGTTCGCCTGTGTCATGTGCTGCTGTGCCCAACGATTCAATTCCATGACTTCACTATCATAGCCGCCCACAATCAGCAGCGTGGGCGTCAGTATTTCCGGCAAAGCGTCCGCCGCCAAATCGGGGCGTCCCCCTCTGGAAACCACACATTCCACTTCGTTAGGGCGTGCCTGCGCCGCATTGAGTGCCGCTGCCGCTCCGGTGCTGGCGCCAAATAAGCCGATAGAGAGTTTGCTGAGGGTGGTGTGTTCATTCAGCCAATCGATCGTGGCGATGGTGCGGCGGCTTAATAACGGAATGTCAAAGCGGAGCTCGCGGGTAATCTCGTCAATTTGGCTTTCACGCGGCGTTAACAGATCGAACAGAAGAGTGCCCAACCCGGCCTGGTTTAAAATCTTGGCGACATAGTGGTTGCGTGGGCTGAAGCGGCTACTGCCGCTACCATGCACGAAGACCACAATACCTTTGGCGGATTGCGGTACGCTTAGAATCCCTTCCAGTACGACATCGCCTGCCTGGATAAGGACATCTTGCGGCAGCGGAGGCTGAAAACTGGGGTGGTAGATCATGATTGCCAAGCCTGATTCAGTTGAGCGATAACTTCGGCATCGCTGACTTGTGAAAAGTCCGCGTACCATTGTCCGATTGCATAGAAATCGTCCGGCTGGATTGGACATATCACCTCGTCGGCCATTTGCTGCAGTCGATAAACGGTTTCCGGCGGAGCGACGGGGACGGCCACCACAACTGCTTTAGGGTGTTGCTGTTGTACCGCCTTCATCGCCGCCAGCATGGTGGAGCCTGTTGCCAGACCATCGTCAACCAGAATAACGGTTTGATCTTTCAGATTGGGAAGAGGGCGGTCGCCGCGATACGTCTTTTCACGGCGCAGCAGTTCTTCACGTTCTTTGGCCTCTACTACGGCAATATCATCTTCGCGGATAGCGTAGCCCGCAAGCACTTGTTGATTTAGTACGCGGATGCCGCCGCTGGCAATCGCGCCCATTGCCAACTCAGGGTAGTGCGGTGCCCCGAGTTTTCTGACCAGCATCAAATCCAAGGGGGCGTTTAACGCCATGGCGATTTCATAGGCAACCGGTACGCCGCCGCGCGGTAGCGCCAATACGATGACATCGTCCTGGTGCTGGTATTTTTGCAGCGCTTTGGCGAGGGCTTGGCCGGCAGCGGTGCGATCGGGGATAGGCAGTTTCATGGTGATGACCTTTCTTGTGGCTAAGGTGCGGCAGCCGCAAGGTTAAATTCGCAGATTGATATGGCTAAAGCGTAGAGTTGCCCTGATTGCTTGTCAATTGGCGTGCGCCAGTTCGGAAGGGTTTTGATGGTTTTATTAATTAGAATCAATATTTACGGATGCCCTTCAGCAACACTCACTATGTTGATTAAGGGCGATTGGGCGAATCGCCTTTATTCATGTCGCAAGGCGACTATAGGATCAAGACGCGCGGCTTTGCGTGCCGGGAAGTAACCGAACAATACACCGATGAAAGCCGAAAACAGGAAGGCGGCGATGATGACCCAGATATTGAAGACCAATGGCACCGACATCAGCATGGCCAGAATCGACGAGGCGACAAAGGCCAGCAGAATGCCGAAAATGCCGCCAAAGGTCGAAAGAACCACCGATTCCACCAGAAACTGCGTCAGCACCTCTTTTTCCAATGCGCCAATCGCCAAGCGGATGCCGATTTCCCGGGTGCGTTCCGTCACCGAGACCAGCATGATATTCATAATGCCGATGCCGCCAACCAGCAGGCTGACGGCGGCTACTGCACCGAGCAGCATGGTGAGGACTTTGGTGATATTGCTGAGCATATTGGCAATCTCTTTCATGTCCATCACCGAGAAGTCGTTGTCTTCGTTATCGCTCAGATGGCGGCGATCGCGCATCAGCTTGACGATTTTGCGCTTATATTCGCTGGTGTCCAATCCTTGCAGAATCGCCACCTGAATAAGATTGATGTCCTGGTCGCCGCTGATGCGGCGTTGAAAGGTTTTTAGCGGCATCAGGATGATGTCGTCCTGATCGGAACCGAAGCTGCTCTGGCCTTTGGATTGCAGCAGGCCGATGACAGTACAGGCCATTTTGTGGAAACGGATTTGGTTGCCGATGGGGCTCTCTTTGCCGAAGAGCTGTTCGCGCACCGTTTCGCCGATGACACAGAGCGCGCGTCCGGCGCGTTCTTCGGCTTCGGTGAAGAGGCGGCCCTGTTGCGTGCGCCACTCTCTCACTTCAAAATAATCGGCGGTCGTGCCGCTGAGGCTGGTGGACCAGTGAGCGTTGCCGAAATTGGCGGTAATGGCCGAACGCGATACGGGTGCGGCGGCTTTGACCCCGCGCAGTTCGTTCTTCAGCGCAAGCACATCGCTGCGTTTAAAAGAGGGGGCGTTGGTACGAACCCCCATGCCCATGCGCTGCCCGGGGCTGACGTTGATCAGGTTGGAGCCAAGGCTGGCGACATCCTGTGTGACCTGGGCGGTCGCACCGCTGCCAAGGGTGACCATGGTAATCACCGAGGCAACCCCGATGACGATGCCCAGCACGGTGAGAAAAGAGCGCATCAGATTGCGGCGTATTTCGCGCAAGGCCAGGACAAACGCATTCCAGATCATACGGCCTCCGGCGGGAGCTCGGGCGATTCAATTTGCCCGTCTTTGAAAAGAATGCGCCGATGCGCATAGGCAGCCATCTCCTCTTCATGGGTGACCATCACGATGGTGATGCCTTGTTCCTGGTTGAGGCTTTGCAGAATCTGCATGATTTCGTGGGAACGCTGTGTATCCAGGTTACCGGTGGGTTCGTCTGCCATGAGTACCTTGGGCTGTGTCACAATGGCGCGGGCAATGGCAACACGCTGCTGCTGTCCGCCGGAGAGTTCGCCGGGCGTGTGATGGGCGTAATCCTCCAATCCGACAGCCTTTAAGGCGTCCATGGCGAGTTGCTGACGCTGCTCACGCGACAATCCCCGATAAATCAGCGGCAACTCGACGTTTTCAAGGGCGGAGGTGCGATTGAGCAGATTGAAGCCCTGAAATACAAAGCCGATGTAAAAACGCCGCAGCAGTGCGCGCTGCTGGGTGCTCATCTGTTCGACATGCATGCCGTCAAACAGGTAGGTGCCGGAAGTCGGCGTATCCAGGCAGCCGAGAATGTTCAGCGTGGTCGATTTTCCGGAGCCGGAGTGGCCCATGATCGCGACAAATTCGCCTTGGGCAATCTGCAGGTCGATGTGGTTCAGCACCGGGGTCTGCGCGGCGCCCTGGCCGTAGACCTTGCATACCTCTTGCAATGCCAGTAGCGGCTGACTCATGGTTGATTACCCTGCAAGGTATCGACAATCACGTTTTGCCCCGCCTCGAGGCCGGAGAGGATTTGGGTGCGCAGGCCGTCACTGACGCCGGTTTTGACTGGTATGGCGACAGGCTGGCCGTTTTGCAGTACCCAAACCCGCTGGCTGCCGTTGGCCGATTTATTGTTTTTCTTCGCTTCCGGCGGGCGGCGTGGCAATAACTGACTCACCAGACTGCGGCTGCTGCTGTCCTGAGTGGCCGGAGGTTCAAAGCGCAGGGCACTGTTGGGGACCAGCAACGTTTGCGGAATCTGGGCAACGATGACGTCGGCGGTAGAGGTCATGCCGGGCAGCAGTTTGCCGTCCGGATTGTCGACTTTAAGGCGGGCCTGATAGGTGACGACCCCGTCGACTGTTTGCGGTGCCAGATGCACTTTGGTGATGACAGCGGGAAAATGAAGATCGCCGTAAGCGTCTACCGAAAAGGCCGCCTTTTGGCCGGTCTTGACGCTGCTGATGTCGGCTTCGTCGATATCCAGTAACAGTTCCATTTGGGTCAGGTCGCGCGCCAGAGTGAACAAAACCGGTGCTTGCAGGGAGGCGGCGACGGTTTGCCCGGGGTCGATCTGGCGTGACAGAACCACTCCGTCAAATGGCGATATGATGGTGGCTTTGCGGAGTTGATCCTGATGCAGGGCGAGGGTGGCCTGCACCTGCAACAGTTGGGCTCGGGCCGATTGCAGGTTGGCCTGCGCCTTTTCATAAGCCGCTTTGGCGGCGTTGAGTTCCTCGGCGGAAATGAAGTTTTGCGGTTGTAACGTTTGTTTGCGGCGATAGGTTGCCAGCGCTTCTTCAGTAGCGATTTCGGCCTGGCGGATTTGCGCCTGGGTGACTTGGATATTGGCCTGTGTTTGCCGGACCTGCGCTTCCAATGTAGTGGTGTCGAGTTTGAGCAGAACCTGACCCTGTTTGACGTGATCGTTTTCTTCCACCATAACCGCTTTGACGGTGCCGGAGGTTTCCGAGCTGATGTCGATCTGGTCGAGCGGTTGCAAGGTGCCGGTGGCGGTGACCTTGATGGTGAGGTCGGCAATATCGGCAGGTTCGGTAATGTACTGGTAGTTGCCGCTGCTCTGTTTTTGGGAGAACCACCAGGCGATGCCCGCAGCCGATACGATCAGCAGTAACACCAGCGGCCATATCCAGCCGCGGCGTGAACGCGTGGGCGAATCGGTGAGAATCTGGGTTTTAAAGGCCTGGTCCAAACTGGCAGAAGAAGCTGCAGAGGAGGCAGGAGAAGGGTGTGAGGGCATGACTGAACTCCCGTGAGATTTTGCAGTCATCTTAGCACGCCCAATTCGCGAGGATTATGGCAAAACTGTGAAAAGGGCCGGATTACGTCACTAAATTTGATTTATCTCAAATGCGCTGGATACCCGGCCTGTTGAGTTTTTTAAAACGCGTTTGGGCTTTTTGGCGAAACCTAGCTATTGCGCTTGCGGCGCGCTTTTCTGGCCGCTTTGTCGGCTTCGCGGGCCTTTTTCTTCTCTTCTTTTTGCAGACGGAGCACTTCTACCTGTTTGAGTTCCTCGAGCATCATCTCCGGCGTTTCCAGGGTGACCGGGCCGAACAGGTTGTCGCGGTACTCCATAACAAACAGGCGCGAAACCTTGTCGATGTCGACCCGTCCGCCGGCGCGCAGACAGCCGCGTTTGCGGCCGATGACTTCCAGCAGTTCGATGTCGCTGACCGGCAACTCCTCCAAGCCGTAACGCTGTTTGAGGTTTTCGGGGTAGTGTGCCAGCATGAATTCCGCCGCATAGGAGGCGATGTCCGGCAATTCAAAGGCGGTTTCCTTGATGCCGCCGGTAATCGCCAAGCGATAGCCGCTGTGCTCGTTTTCGATATTCGGCCAGAGCATGCCCGGGGTGTCGATCAGGGTGATGTTCTCTTCGAGCTTGATGCGCTGCTGGTTTTTGGTCACGGCCGGTTCGTTGCCGGTTTTGGCAATGGTGCGGCCGGTGATATTGTTGATGAGCGTGGATTTGCCCACATTGGGGATGCCGATAATCAACGCGTGGATGGTTTTGACGGTATCGGCTTTGTCGGCCGCCATTTTTTTGATCAGGCTGATGATCTGTTCGCGTTTGTCTTGTTGCTGGGCGTTGAAGGCCAGGGTCTTGACGCTTTTTTCCTGCTCAAGAAAGGCCTGCCAGGCTTGGGTTCTCGCCGGATCGGCTAGATCGGTTTTGTTGAGGATTTTGATGGTCGGCTTGTCCTGGCGGATTTGCGCAATCAGCGGGTTTTCGCTGCTGAAAGGGATACGGGCGTCGAGCACCTCGATGAACACATCCACCTGATTGAAGATTTCGCGCACCTCTTTCTGTGCCTTATGCATGTGTCCCGGATACCATTGAATAGCCATAATCCCCTCCCGCGTTTCGTTGCGGGCATTATAACGTTTTAAGGAGGCAGTGGCGATTCCCGTTCCGAGAAGAAAGGCGATCAGATTATGGCGTGATTAAAAATATCTATTTCCTAGTTGTTTACTAGGTTATATACTGGGGGCGAGGTAAGGTCTTTAACATGCGTATTGCACAGCCAATAGGAGCGTACTATGGCGACTGTTTTGAGTTTAAAACCGATTCCTCCTTCCTCCTCATCTGTTCGTCCTACGGGGCGTCAGGTGCTATATCCTGTTGCCAAGCAGGGCAATCTCTGCCAATTTGTCGCGGCTGAAGAGGATATGATGCCGGCCGATTGGGCCGAAGCCGGCAATCCCAGTCCTTATGAGTTGCGCGTGACCATCCATACCTGCAAACGTCTGTGGCAATTGAACCGCGATGCACTGGAGCATCCTGATTGCGACCATGAACGGACGCTGGAAAACATCAAGGTGCTGGAAAAACTCTATATTATTCTGATGGATTATCTGGTCGACGAATAGAAGGGTGGCGTTTTAGCGTGTCCTGACGATAAAACAGGGCAAGTTGTGCGTAGACCTCGGGAAAGGCGCGGTGCAGTGTTTGCGGGGCGCTGAAAAACAGTTCGCTGCACACCGCAAAAAACTCGGCCGGCGAGGTCGCCGCATAAGCATCGATTGCCGTACGGTGGCCGCGGCTCACTTGGCGTTGCAAGGTCTCAAAGGCGTTACTTAAGGCTTGTGTCCATTCCTGGCGCGGCATATCGGCATGCAAAGGGGGCATGCCGTTGGCTTTGCCGTTGAGCATATCAAGTTTATGCGCGAATTCGTGGATGACAACGTTGTGTCCGAAACGCGGCGTCTGCATGTCTGCTACCGCACTGTCCCAGGCGATGATCACCGGGCCTTTGAGCCAGGCTTCGCCCCCGAGAGTCTGTTCTTCGGCGGAAACAATCCCCAGCTTGTCGGCGTGGTGGCGTTTGACCTTGAAAGTGCTGGGGTAAACCACCACGTCCGACCAGTCATCAAAATAGTCGAAATTCAGGTTAATCAACAACAGACAGGCTTGGGCTGCAATGGTGGTTCTGATCGTGTCGTCTATTGGCAACCCCAAAGCGCCGCTAAAATGTTTGCGCTCTAAAAACAGGATGGTGAGTTCGCGCAGATGCGCTTTCTCGACCGCACTCAAGTCGCTAAACAGCGGCGAGCCGGTCATTAATCTCTGCCACTGCGTATGGTTTAAAGGGTGGTGCTTGAGGGCATAACGCGTCAGCAGGTTTTTAAGCCATTTCATAGGTGTTATGCGAGCACTATTTCTGGATTGATAGAATCCAACCCAAGGCTCTGGGCTACGCCGGGATGGGTGAGTTGACCGCAGCAGACATTCAGGCCTTTTCTGAAATGCGGATCCTCCAGCAGGGCTTTCTGATAACCCTTGTCGGCCAGGGCCAGGATGTAAGGCAGGGTGGCGTGGTTTAGGGCATAAGCCGACGTATGCGGCACGGCCCCGGGCATATTGCTCACACAGTAATGGATCACCCCATCAACGGTATAGGTGGGTTCGGCATGACTGGTCGGGCGCGAGGTTTCGGCGCAGCCGCCCTGATCGATGGCCACATCGACAATCACTGCCCCTGTTTTCATGTGGCGGATGTGTTCTGCGGTAATTAGTTTAGGCGCGCTGGCGCCGGGAATCAGCGCCGCGCCAATGACCAAATCGGCCTGCAGCAGTTGCTGTTCGAGATTGTCGCGGTTGGAATAAAGGGTTTGTAGGCGATTGCCGAACTGCGCTTCCAAGGCGTGCAAGGCATTCAGATTGGTGTCGAGCACCACGGTATCCGCCTGCAGGCCGACCGCCATCAGTGCGGCGTGGCGGCCGACGGTGCCCGCTCCGATAATGACCACCTTGCCGGAGGCTACCCCCGCGGCCCCACCCAGCAGAATGCCGCGGCCGCCTTGCGATTTTTGCAGAAAATGTGCGCCGGCCTGCACGGCGAGTTTGCCGGCCACTTCCGACATGGGGGCAAGCAGGGGGAGGCGTCCATGCGGGTCTTCAACGGTTTCGTAGGCGATGCAGATGGCCTGGCTGTCAAGCAACGCTTGTGTCTGCTGCGGATCGGCCGCCAGATGCAGGTAGGTGAACAGCACTTGGTTGGGGCGCAACAGGGCGATTTCATGGGGTTGCGGTTCTTTCACTTTAACGATCAGTTCGGCGCGGGCAAAAATCTCTGCGGCGGAGTCAACCAACGTCGCACCGGCCTGCTGATAATCGGTGTCGTCAAGGCCGATGCCGGCCGCGGCTTGGGTTTCGACCAAGACGCGATGGCCGTGCGCGACCAGTTCGCGGACACTGGAGGGGATCAGACCGACGCGGAATTCGTTGTTTTTGATCTCTTTGGGCACGCCTATGATCACGTGTTGCCTCCTTGCACGGTTGCGGTAGGGGAAATGACGCCAGACAAAGCAACATCTAGTTTATACTAAATCCATCGCCATTCGGCGGAGATAACCGCGCACGTTTTTTCCATTTGAGAGCTTTGCACGAGTAGGGCGCGAAGAAAAAATGAAGCAAAATTTGGCTGATTGCGGCGGAAAACGCAGCTAATAGCTAGCTATTAGCAAGTTTTCAACAAAAATCAGACGGATTTTGGCCCTTTTTAATCGTGTATCTATCTCGTGCACAGCTCTCCATGTATCTGTTTGAGACGCTCGGTGACATTTTCAAACCCTTCCCCATTGCGACCCGGCCTGTTGATTTTGGTTGTGGCGTTTATCAGCATGCTGGCGCCTTTCAGCATCGATACCTATTTGCCATCATTTCCGGCGATTGAGCGCGAGCTGATGGCTTCACGTGAACTGCTCACCCAAACACTGGCGGTTTATTTGGGGGCGTTTGCATTGGCTACGCTCTTTTGGGGGCCGATGGCCGACAAGTGGGGGCGCCGCCGCATTATTCTGTGGAGCTTGCTGGGGTATTTTTTGGCCAGTCTGCTGTGCGCCTTGGCGGAAAGTTACGACCAGCTTTTCTGGGGGCGACTGCTGCAAGGGGTTATGGCGGCCGGCAGTGTGGTGGCCAGCCGGGCGATGGTGCGCGATGTGTTTCCCAAACAGGAGGCGCAAAAGGCGATGGCCTTGGTGATGATGCTGTTTACCGCGGCACCGGCCATCGCGCCGATTATCGGTGGCTGGCTGGAAGTGCACAGCGGCTGGCGCTCGATTTTCTATTTTTTGGGTGCTTATGCGATTGTGATAGGGTGGATGATGTGGCGTCACGTCGGTGAAACCCAGGCAACGGAGCATGTGCAGTCGATTCATCCGGGAGCGATTGCCAAGGCTTATTGGCAAAGTGCCCGGCACCCGCAGTTTTTGCGTCTGGTGATGGCGCAAGGGTTGTTGGTCGGCGGTTTTTTTGTGTACGTGGCCGGCTCGACCAGTCTGATTTTTGACCACTTGCACCTTCAGGAGCAGGACTTCTGGGTCTTCTTTGTGCCCGTCGTGTCGGGGATCCTGCTGGGTTCGTTCTTTTCACACCGCTTGGCCAATCGTTTCAGTATGGAGGCGGTGATAAACGGCGCTTTGTTAGTGGGCTTGTTTGCAGTGGTGTCCAATATTGCGTTTGAACAGGCCGGGTGGCAGCCGGAAGCGCTCTGGGTGGTGGGGCCGATTGTGCTTTATGCGGTGGGCTATGCGCTGGCGAATCCCGGGTTGAGCATTGTGGCGCTGGATTGTCTGCCAAGCCGGCGTGGTCTGGCCTCGTCGGTGCAGAGTCTGTTTCAGATGGGAACGGCGGGATTGGTGGCGGCATTGGTCGTACCGCTGGTGCATGCCAACCTGCAATGGATGGCGTGGGCGCAAGGCTTGATGTGGCTTGTCGCGGCCCTATTATGGATCAGTGTGAGAAAACAGGTTTAACAGGCGTTAAAAAAACTCAACAGGCCGGGTCTGCCTGAGTGTGCCTAAAATAAAAAAGCGGCCGTAAAGTGAATTTACAGCCGCTTTTTATTGCCACGCGGTAGTCGCGTTTTAGGCGTTTAGCTTCGCCATCAGGAAGTCGATAAACCCTTCTTGCGCGACATCCTGTGACGCGTCGTCGCGGCGGTGTTTGTATTCCAGCATGCCGTTGTCCAGCCCGCGCTCGCCAATCACGATGCGGTGCGGGATACCAATCAAATCCATATCGGAGAACATCACGCCGGGGCGTTCCGCACGGTCGTCAAACAGCACCTCCACGCCTTTGGCTTGCAGTTCGGCATAAAGTTGTTCCGCCACTTCGGCCACGCGCGGCGACTTGTGCATCTGCATCGGCACAATGCACACCTGGAATGGGGCGATCGATTCCGGCCAGATAATGCCTTTGTCGTCGTAGTTCTGTTCGATGGCGGCGGCGACCACACGGGTCACACCGATACCGTAGCAGCCCATTTTCAGGATCTGCGCGCGGCTGCTTTCGTTTTGCACGTTGGCATTGAGTGCCGCCGAATATTTGTTGCCCAGTTGGAAGATATGGCCGACTTCGATACCGCGGCGGATTTCCAGTTTGCCTTTGCCGTCCGGGCTTGGATCACCCTTGACGACATTACGGATGTCGGCCACCAGGGTGATTTTGGCATCACGCTCCCAGTTGGCGCCGGTAAAGTGGTAACCGTCTTCGTTGGCACCGCAGACAAAATCGCTCATCAAGGCCGCGGTACGGTCAACAATCACCGGAATGTTCAAGCCGACAGGGCCGATGGAGCCGGCGTTGCAGCCTGCCGCAGCGAAAATGGCCTCGTCGCTTGCCATTTCCAACGGATCGGCGACCAGTTCCAGTTTTTGTGCTTTGATTTCGTTGAGTTCGTGATCGCCACGCAACACCAAAGCCACCACAGGATGGGCATCGGTCGCGCCTTTGACCAACAGCGTTTTGGCCACGACTTTTTTCTTCAACTGCAGGAAGTCGCAAACTTCTTCAATGCTGTGCTTGCCCGGTGTGGCCACTTTGGTCAATTCAGCCGTCGGTGCGGCACGTTCGCCGCGCGGTGCGACCGCTTTGGCCAGTTCGACGTTGGCGGCGTAATCCGACTCGGTCGAGAAGGCGATATCGTCTTCACCGGAATCGGCCAGTACGTGGAATTCGTGCGAACCTTCACCGCCGATGGAGCCGGTATCGGCCTGCACCGCGCGGAAATTCAGACCCAAGCGGCTGAAAATGCGGTTGTAGGTATCGTACATAGTATCGTAGGTGGCTTGCAGGCTGTCCTGATCCATATGGAAAGAGTAGGCGTCTTTCATAATGAATTCACGTGAACGCATCACCCCGAAACGCGGGCGGATTTCGTCGCGGAATTTGGTTTGGATCTGGTAGAAATTAGCCGGCAGTTGCTTGTAACTGCGGATTTCGCGGCGCACCAGATCGGTAATGATCTCTTCATGCGTCGGTCCCAGCACAAAATCGCGATCGTGGCGGTCTTTAAAGCGCAACAGTTCCGGACCGTAGTCTTCGGCACGGCCGGATTCATCCCACAGTTCCAGCGGCTGCACCACCGGCATCAACACCTCTTGCGCGCCGGCGCGATCCATCTCCTGGCGGATAATCCCCTCCACTTTGCGCAGCACGCGCACGCCCAGCGGCAGCCAGTTGTAAAGGCCGCCCGCCAGCGGACGGATAATGCCGGCACGAATCATCAGCTGATGACTGATAACCACCGCGTCGGAAGGGGTTTCACGGGTAGTGGAGAGCAAAAGGTTGGATGTTTTCATTACGCTGTAATACCTTCAAAGCAACAGGAAAAAAGTTGGCGGTATTTTAGCACACGGGCGGCGCCAATCGTGTGCCAATTATGGTGGCCGTTTAAGTGCCCGCAGCGATATTCAGTCACAGAATTTTGCGGCGATATGTTCGCGGATGAAGTTTTCAAACCTCCCAACCGGTAAAGGCGCGGAACAGTAGTAGCCCTGATAGCTGTCGCAACCGATGCGTTTCAGGTATTCCAACTGTTCGTGGGTTTCCACCCCTTCGGCCACCACATGGAGTTTGAGGGTTTGCGCGATTTTAACGATGGTTTCGATAAACGCGGCACCGGTTTCCGAGGCATAGTCGTCCATAAATGATTTGTCGATTTTGAGGGTGTTGAGCGGAAAGCTTTTCAGGTAGGCAAGCGAGGAGTAGCCGGTACCGAAATCGTCCAGTGAGATGGTTGCGCCGAGTTTGGAGATACGGAATAAGGAGTTCAAATTGTTATGGGAGCGTTCGATAAACACCGACTCGGTGATTTCCACGTCGAGTTTGCTCGCCTCAAACCCGGGGGTATGAATCAGATCCTTGAAGTTTTCGTCGAAATGGTTGTCGAGAAACTGCACCGCAGACAGGTTAACGGACACCGGAATATCGATTATGCCTTGTTGTTTCCATTGCATTTGCTGCCAAATCGCCTGCCTGAGAATCCACCAACCGAGTTCGACAATCATACCGTTGCGTTCTGCCGCGGGGATAAATTGATCTGGCGGAATAAAGCCTTTTGTCGGATGGTTCCAGCGTATCAGCGCCTCCGCTCCGATGACCTTGAAATCATGAATGGAGATCTTGGGCTGGTAATAGAGCTCAAACTGTTCGTGATCGAGTGCTTCGCGGATATCGTGTTCCAGTTCGATTTCCGCCAGAACCTGACGGTGCAGCTCTTCGGTAAAGAATTTAAACTGGTTTTTGCCGGAGTTTTTCGCCTCGTACATGGCAATATCGGCATTTTTGAGCAGGTTGACGATATTGTTGCCGTCTTTGGGGTAAAAGGCCACGCCGATGCTCGCGGCGACCTTAACCGGATGGATATCCACCAGGTGGACTTCCTTGATGCGGGCGAGGACACGTTCGATGATATGGGTCAGTTCCAGATTGTTTTTGTAATGACTCAAGACAATCACGAACTCATCGCCGCCGACACGGGCGATGATGTCGTATTTACGCAGAACATCCTGAATCAGCCCGGCCACGCTCTGCAGCAGTTTGTCGCCGATTTCATGGCCCAGAGAGTCATTGACCTTTTTAAAGTCGTCCAGATCCATAAACAGCAGTGCAAATTCGCTGTTGTTGCGGGCGGCTTCGGCAATCAGCCAGCTCAAGCGTTCATTGAGCTGATTGCGGTTGGCTAGCCCGCTCAATTCGTCGGTGCGCGCCAGGCGATAAAGCTCGTCGCGTTCCTGCTCCAGGCGATCAAAGGTTTGCACCATGGAGGCGCGTACATATTCCAACTCGCGGATTTTGCATTGGGAGGGGATTTCTGACTGATAGTAGGCGTACTGGCGCAGTTTTTCGAGCGGATTGGTCAGGAACTGACGCAATGCCAGCCAGAACAGCGCAAAGAGTACCAGCGGAATCAGTCCGAACAGCACAATAAAATCGATCTGATGCTGCGAGAAATAGTTAATCAGGTAGTCCTGGTCGGGGTAGATAAAGAGCGACAATTCATGCGGCTCGTCTTGAATATAGAAGCGAATCGGGGCTTCAAAGATCTGCTGCTGAATGAGTTGTGCAGCACTGATTTTGTCGAATCTGGACACCGTCAGCTGACGTGGCGGCGGCGCGAGGATGTGAGGATCGGTGGTCACCAGGATTTGATTGCCGTAGGCCACCGCCATCGAGTCGATCAGCGGATTGTTGGCTACTTTGCGATTCAAAAAAGAGGTGAAACCTTTGATCGATTCGAGATTGTGGGTTTCTGTGGAGATCACATAGGCGCTTTCCGACAGATCATGGCGGATGTTTTCCAGAATCAGGTCGGTTTTGCGTTGCTGATCTTCCAAAAAGTAGTAGAAGAAAACGCTGTAGAAAACGGTGACAATAATCAGGATGATGGAAAGTAGAAAATGTTGGATACCGAACATTTACAGCAGGTCTCTGATAGGAAATTGTGCGCGATTCAGGCGCTCGATTAATGGCGGTGCAAGTTCGTTGTCAAGCCACTCGATATCGTGCAGACTGCTCTGAAAATCTTCGAATGAGCCATTTTCAAGATAGGGTTTAACGGTGTTGTAATAGCTGCGCGGATCGGTTCTGAGCGCTTCCAGCGCTCTGGAAATCGCCTGTTTCAGCCCCACGAACTGCTCGCGATGTTTCAGCAGCACGCTTTTGGGGGTGTAGAGCGCATCCACTACCAGGAGGTTGAGGTTGTCTTCGGTTGACGCCAGGGTGTTGAAGCCGCGTTGTTGCAGTTCGAAGTTATACGGAATGTAGGTCACGATAACCGTCGGCTCGGAAAACGTCTGGTTTTTGATGGTGGTGACGATTTTCACCTGGTCTTTGTTGCGGTAATTGAACCGTTTGTCTTCCAGCGCGTTTTGTTTGATGAAATCCTCAAACACGACTTTATTGACGGTGTCGAGTTCCAGGTAGACATCAATGGGCGACTGCATGGCCTGCAAAGCCTCCAGCGTGACATTGCTCATGACCATATCGCCGCCGTTGGAGCGGTCGAACATAATCACCGGCACCAGATCGGGCTGCATTTTGCTGACTTGATAAAATTCGTGCTGTGTGCCGGTAAAAGCGTGCTTCTGGGCGTTTTGGTAGATGTGGATGTTTTCACCCAGAGAGACGACGTTGGAGAGTTTGATGTTTAACGGTTCGAGCCAACCCTGTTCCTTGGCATAAAACAGCGGGGAAAAACCGATCCAGGAATTGGTCATGATCTCCAGACGGTCGGATTCTTTGTTGCTGCAGCCGCTTAAAATCACGGCAACCAACAGCGCCAGAAAGGTTTTGTATAGAGTCATGATGTTTCTGCAAGGCTGGTTTGGCATATTGGTTCAGACTAACAAGTGTAAGGAGTTCACTTTACCACAATTTTTTTGCGTTAAAAGAGCCCGCATGATCAAAATAGCAAGGTTTGATTATCCGTTGAAGCAATCACACTATGTTATTACATGCGTTTTAGATTTTGGTGACAGTTAAGTTAAACAACGTTCCGATGGGTAATTGGCCCGCCAGGCGCCTGCTGAACCGGCATCATTTCCAGGCGGTTGATATTGACGTGTGCGGGCTGCTGGAGTATCCAGCGGATCGCTTCGGCCACATCTTCCGCCTTGAGAGGGTTTACGCCTTCGTAAACCTGCTCGGCACGGCTGGCATCACCTTTAAAGCGCACCAGCGAAAACTCGCTCTGATTCAACAGGCCGGGTTCCAAATTGGTGACCCGCACGGCCGTTCCCAGCAGATCGCTGCGCAGGTTGATCGAAAACTGCTCCACAAAGGCCTTGGTGGCGCCGTAGACATTGGCGCCTCTGTAGTGATAGGTGCCGGCAATCGAGCCGATATTGATAATATGGCCACGGTTGTTCTCCACCATGCCCGGTAGGATTTGGCGGGTTAAATACGCCAAAGAGAGGCAATTGGTTTGAATCATGGTTTGCCAGTCCTGCCAGTCGGTTTCATGCGCCGGGTTGAGGCCCAACGCCAAGCCGGCGTTGTTGATGAGCACCTCTACCGGTCGGAAAGCCTCCGGTAGCGCCTCCAAGTGTGTTTTCAGCGCCGCATGATCATTGATGTCACAGGCGATGATATGGCAAGGTGTTGCCAATTCAGACTGCAAGGCTTGCAATAGGTTCTCGCGCCGCGCCAACAGGATCAGGGCATAACCCGCCTGAGACAATACGCTGGCGGTTGCCTTGCCGATTCCGGAGGAGGCGCCGGTAATCAGCGCCACACGGTAATCGCAGCGAGGTTGTGAAGTCATTTAGAATTTCAATCCTTTAAAGAGGTTCTGTTTGAGTTGATCTTCAAACTGCTTTTTGACCTCTTCTTTTTTCTCTTCGATTTTCTGTTCCACTTCCTGCTTGGCTTTCTGCTCCAGAATCGAACCTAGGTCAAGACCCACATCGGGTGAGGTCCAGGCGCCTTTGAGTTTGACCGGAATGGTCAGTCCATTGAGTTCCTGCAACTCTTCGCCGCCCTGGCCTTTGTCGCTGGCCACGATTTTGGTTTTGACCAGATAGTCCAGGCTTTCTTTGACCAGATCAACCTTGCCGCTGCCGCTGATGCGCATAAAAGGGGCTTGCGCGGAGAGTTTTTTGGTATCGACGACACCGTTGGCGATGGCCACTTCGGCAATCAGCTCGCTAAAGTCGGTTTTGAGCTCTTCCGTCGAACCGGCCGCTTTCTCACCGGCGATTTTCGCCTTGGCCTGGCGAATCGATTGTGCCAGGTTGAAGCCTTTCACCGCGCCGTTTTTAAGGTTAACCGCGGCCGTGCCGTTAAGGTGCTGCTTCATTTGGGAGAGGCGTTCGCCGGCGGTAGTCAGGTCGGCCTTGACGGTGCCCAATCCGCTGATGCGGTCATCGTCGGTAAAGGCCAGCAGGACATCGCCAACCGGTACGTTTTGAGCGTCGGTTTTGAAGGCATATTTAGCCTCTTGGCCGCTGACATCCAGTTTGGCGCTAGCCGACAGGGTGCTGTTGAAAATGTTCATTTTCAACGGATTTAGGTCATACACGCCGTTCTTGCCTTTGAGGGTGGCGACAATGTTTTGCGGATTGAGTTTGTCGAACTGAACGTTGCCGGCCGTGACGGTGCCGTTAACCGTCAGTTTGCGCAGCAACTCCTTGGGCAAAGGAATCTCAATATCTTCTGGCGCTGGTGCCGTTTCCTTGGTTTCTTGCGGTTTGGCGGGTTTAGGCGGCAGGTAGCGGTTGAGGTTGATTTTGTCCAGATTCAGGTTGAAAGCGATATTGGGACGGTCGAAACCGGCAAGCGATGCATTGCCTGACAAGGTGCTGTCGTCCAGTTTGACGTGGATTTTGCTGGCGTTCATAGCCTGTCTAGTGGTGTCGTAACTTGCGTTGACTTGCGCGCCGAAGGCGGTGAGTGCTTTGGCGTCGGACATCTTGTCAACCGCTTCGATCTGTAGCCCCAACTGTTTCAGCAGGGCGCGCAAATCGGTCGGCAGCAGTTCGGCGCTGGCGTTGATTTTGGCGCCGTCTTTCAATTCGGTTACTTTCACGTCCGCATTGAGACGGGTGTTGAGCGTTTCAAGCTGCAAATCCTTGAGCGAGGCGGTTTGCGCCTTCAGGTCGAGTGCCGGCTGGGCGCTCAGAGTCAGTTTGGCTTCGCCGTTAGGCAGCTGGCTGCCTTTAGCTTCGGCTTTCAGTTGAATAGGGCCGGATTTGAGTTGTTGCGATTGCAGATCAAAGCCAACGCCGTTTAAGCTGAGTTCGCCCTGCGACTGGCTCAGGGCAAAGTCTTTCGCCCCCTTGAAATCGTAATGCAATTTAACCGCAGGAAGCGAGAGTTGCTGGTTTTCTAAGCCGAAGGTCAGTTCGTTGGCCGCCAGATCGGTCGTCACCTGTTCAAAAGGCAGCGAGCCGCTGTTCAAGCGGTTGGTCTGTTTCAGATCGCGTACCGTTATCAGGCCGTCGCTTTGCAGTTTGATCTGGGCGTGCAGTTGTGTATGGACTTTAAGCTCTGGCTGGCTGACTTCTGTCTGCATCGACAGATCCAAATCAAAAAACTCGTTCAGCGTAACGGCGCCGGAGGTCAGGGTGAACGGGGAAAGCTGCACGCGCTGTTGCGCCTGATCATCCTGCCAGACGATTTCGCTGTCCTGAATGTCCAGACCGCCGATGTTTAGCGCGGCCAGTTTGGCCAGAGGATTGCCTTTTTCATCGGCAGCCTCTTTATGGCGGTCTTCATGGTGTTCTTCTGCGGATGGCTTGACCAGATCATCCCAGTTGGTGACACCTTCGGCATTGCGTTGCAGATGCAGTTTGAGACCGTAGAGCGTCAGGGCGTCCACCTGCAGTTGTTTTTGCAGCAGCGGGAGAATCGCCACGCCGACACTGACCTCCTTGACGGCCACAAACGGCGTCTGGTCGAAGCCTTTGGCATTGCTCAGCTGGGCATTTTGCAGGCTCAAACCAAGGTGCGGGAAGAGCGACAGCTTCATTTCGCCGATTTGCAACTCACGACCTGTCTGCTGGTTAACAACCTGTGTGATTTCGTCGCGGTAGTCATTAGGGTCGATGGTGGCCAGAAAAATGCCTGCACCAATCACACCCAAACCGACAATTCCGCCGACACCCAAGGCAATTTTTTTGACCGCACCCATTTTGAGTCTCCTCCCGCTGATGAGATGAATTTGCTGCACCCAGGCCTGCCGGTTTGGCGGGCTGATGGGACGAATAGTAAACATTTAAGCATAATTGCGGCTGGCTGAAAACCGCATTGCATTTTCTAGCGCGCTTTTAGGTTTGCTGAGAGACGCGCCAGTTGTTTGTTTTGCAGCCGGCTCATGCTGAGTAATCCGATAATCGCGCCAAACAGTGCCCAGGCCATGTCGGACTGGGTATCCCATTCGTAGCCTTGCGTGCCCAGGAACGCCTCCGCCGCCTCTTCGGAGAGCAGTGCCGTCCACCATTCCAACAGTTCATAGCTGGCGCTGACGGCCAGCACAAAACAGACAATAAAGAAATTCAACCAGCTGCGCTGATTGAATACCTCCAGACGTAGCAGGATCTCTCTGGCGATCAGCGCCGGAATAAACCCCTGGGCGAAATGGCCGACCTTGTCGTAGTCGTTGCGTGCCGTGCCGAGCCAGTGTTGCAGCTCGGTAAACAGTGGCACCTCGGCGTAGGTATAGTGCGCCCCGACCAGTAAGATGCAGCTGTGCAGCAGAATCAACTGGTAACTCAACGGCGTCAGGGGGAAGCGTTTATAGGTCAGGATTATTATCACGGCGGCGATCAATGCCGGAAAGGATTCCAGAAACCACGTCAGATAATCCTTGGGATCAATAACCGACCAGAGGGTCACGCCGCTAAAACAGAGCGCCCATGTCCAGATGCCCCACGCATGCGAGGCGGTTATGGCTGAAGGGGAGGAGGTGTTCATAAATAGCCCTGCAAGGCATTCAATAATTCGTAAAACACCAAGCCGGCGCTGACCAAAAAACCGATCAAGGGAATCCAGCGCGGGATTGAAAGATTGCCGTAGGGCACCGGCTGATGTTTTTTGATGCGCCATAACGAGAGGTTGACCAGGGAGAACACAACCAACATCAGCAGGGAGGTGGTTTGCGCTAGGGTGGACAGGTCGCCGCTGACCGCCAGCACCATCACCAATGCGCCGGCAGCGAGGGTGGCATTAACGGGGGTTTGGGTTTTGGCGTTGACATGGCTGAAAAACAGCGGTAGCAGGCTGCGGCTGCTGAGTCCGTAAAGCACGCGTGACCCCATAATCACCTGGATAAGGGCGCCGTTAATGATGGCGAGCATACCGATAATGCTGATGGCGGTGGCCGGCTGGCCGGTCTGTTTTTCATAGATTAAGGCCAGCGGGGCGCTGCTGGCGGCCAGTTCACTAAGCGGAACGGTCAGCAGCGCCAGGAGCATAATGCTGAAGTAGAGCGCGGCGGTAATCAGCAACGTCAGAATAATCGCCAAGGGCAAAGTGCGGCGCACGTGTTTGACCTCTTCGGCCACATCCACCATGTCTTCAAAACCGATAAATGCAAAGAAGGCCAGCAGCACACCGCTGTAGATTAAAAAAGCGCTATGCAGCGAAAAATCGGGGATAAACAACGGCGCCATTTCCGGCAGGTGCGCCAGATTGGGCGAAGCGACGAGAACTATCCACACCAGTCCGCCGACCTCGATCAAAGTGAACAGGCCGGCTATGTAAACCGATTCGGCAATGCCCCAGATGGCGATCGTGATAATGACCAATACAACAGCGATCAGCGTGAAATTGCCGGGCAGATGAACCAGTTGCGCAAGATAGCCCGAAAAGGCGTTGATCAGCGCCGAGGCGGAAACCAGTCCGGCCAGAGCCACGAGCAGGCCAATCAGGCGCGAGAGTTGGTCGGAATTGAAACCCTGTTTGACATAGAGTGCCGCGCCGGCCGCTTTGGGAAAGCGCCCGCAGAGTTCGGCAAACGAAAGCGCCGTGGTGGCGGCCAAGAGTGCCGCAGCAAAAAAGGCCAAAGGAGCCATATAGCCGGAACGGGCGGCGACTTCGCCCACCAGCGCATAAATGCCGGCGCCGATGGTGGTGCCCAGGCCGTATAAGACCATTTGCGGGAGGGAGATGGTGCGTTTGAGTTTAATCACGGTATGCGGAATCTTTGGGCTTTAGGGAACCGGCCTGTTGAGATTTTAAACAGTGTTTTCAACCAGACTTGGGGGAATCAGTCGTATTTTGCTTTACAACGCTCTACGGCAGCCCAATAGGCTTTATTGGCATTAGGGTCTTTGGAACTGCTGTTCCACAGGTAACTTTGTTGGTCGATGCACTTTTTCAGCTCTTGGTTTTCACAACCGGATAGCAAGATGGATGATGCAATAAACGTTAACAACGCATAGGACAATTTCATGGGTATCACCTCCGTAATGACAATACTTTTTGTATCGTTTTAGGTCATTTATACAAACTCACCCCATAAAGCGCAAATTTTAATTGTTGGTGCAGGCCATAATCGCGGGCTTTTGCTGCCTTGGCTTGCATCAACCGGCGCTTTGCGTATGATGGTAGCCAACAAAACCGCATGGATGGAGAGATCATGGTGTCGAGCCCGGAACAATCGTGGACACAGCGTTACAGTGAGTTTTTGCAGGGGCAGGAATCGCGCCAGGCGCGCATTGTTTATCAGCGCGACCGGGCGCGGGTCATCCATTCCGCCTCTTTTAGACGCCTGCAGGCGAAAACCCAGATTTTCGGTCTGAGCGAATCGGACTTCTACCGCACCCGTTTGACGCACTCGATGGAAGTGGCGCAGATCGGTTCCGGTCTGGTTGAGCAACTCATTACGGTGGGCACCGAAGGGGGTAAGGAGGCCGATTATCTGCCGTGGCTGCCGTCGATGTATCTGATTGAGGCGATCTGTCTGGCACACGATTTGGGGCATCCGCCCTACGGGCATGGCGGTGAAGTGGCGCTGAACTATATGATGCGCCACTTCGGCGGTTTTGAAGGCAATGCCCAGACATTGCGCATTCTGGCCAGATTGGGCGAATACACGCCGGAAAACGGTTTGGATCTGTCGTGCCGCACCACCTTGGGGGTCATGAAATATCCGGCGCTTTACAATGAGGTGATCGCCCATAATGCCGACTATCAATCGCAATTGTTGGAGCCGGAAGTCACCGATTTCAGAACCTTGCAGATGCACCGCTGGAATCCGCCGAAAAGTCTCTACAGCGAAGAGAAGGCGATATTCGACTGGGTGCTGAGTCCGTTCTGCGAGTCGGATCGCAACCATTTCACCGAGCTGACGATGTGCGAGGGCGCCTGCCATAACCGTACGCGCTACAAGGCGCTGGATACCACCATTATGGAACTGGCCGACGACATCGCCTACGGTATTCACGATTTGGAGGACGCGGTCGCGATGAAAATGGTGTCGCGCGATCTGTGGCAGGCCGAAGTCATGGAAGACCCGGTTTTCAAACAATATCACTTGTGGGGGGAGGAGATGACGGCGCGCCTTTTCAGTCCGTCGTCACGCGCCCGCAAACACGCCATCAGCAAGATGGTCGGCCTGATGGTGGAGAGCATCTATATCGATCAGAACCCGCTGTTTGAACATCCGCTGTTGCGCTATCAGGCCAAACTGGCCGAAGGCGAGAGCGCCGTGCTCGAATTATTGAAGCGCTTCGTGTTCAAGAACGTCATCACCATTCCCGAAGTCAAGCAGATGGAATACAAAGGCCAGTTGATTGTGCTCGACCTGTTCAAGTCGCTGCGCGCCAACCCCACCACCTTGCTGCCGCGCAGCACCTACGCCAAATATGCGCAGGCGGAAAGCGAGCAGGCACAGCAGCGGGTGATTTGCGACTATATCGCCGGTATGACCAATACCTACGCTTCGCGCCTGTATGCCAAGCTGTTTACGCCGACGCAGGGCTCGGTGTTTGATGTGCTCTAAGCATCGGATGGTTTGGGCAGATAGTAGCGCTTGGCGTAAAACGGTTTTGTGTCGCTCATACCCGGCCTGTTGAGTTTTTCGAGCGGGTTTTCAGGCGTTTGCAACGCGTCCGTCTTTAGGCGTTCCCTAAGTTGAGAAATAGCCCAGTCGATATGTTCATCGACGAGGGGTGAAATCTGCCCCGTTTCTTTTTCTAATGCCTCGATGGCGGCTTGCAATTTGGCGTTGTCGCCACGCATATTGCCCAACGCCACGGCCAGGTTGCGTTTCCACTGGGCAAAACCGATGCGCCGGATCGGCGAGCCTTCCAGGCGCTTCATAAAATCGGTTTCATTCCATTGCCAGAGAGTCAGCAGATCAGCCCGATCCAGATCGTGCTTCGGCGTGAAGGCGTTTTCTTGGGTGGCATGCGTGAATTTATTCCACGGGCAGACCAACTGGCAGTCGTCGCAGCCGTAGATGCGGTTGCCCATTTGAGGGCGCAGTTCAGGCGGAATGGCGCCTTTGTATTCGATGGTCAGATAAGAGATGCATTTACGCGCATCGACCACGCCATTGCCGACAATCGCGCCGGTCGGGCACTCTACAATGCATGCCCGGCAAGGGCCGCAACCCTGTTTTTCAAACGGCGCGTCGGCCGGCAGCGCGAGGTTGGTGTAGAGTTCGCCCAGAAAAAACCACGAGCCGGCGCGGGGATGGATAATCAAACTGTTTTTGCCGGTAAAGCCCAAACCGGCCTGTTGGGCAATCGGGCGTTCCAATACCGGCGCGCTGTCGCAAAAGGCGCGGTAGCTGAAATCGGGAACAAGCGTTTGAATTTTTTCGGCGAGCGCTTGCAGGCGTTTGCGCATCAGTTTGTGATAGTCCTTGCCCAGCGCGTAGCGCGAGATGTAGGCTTTATCCGCCTGGTGCAGCTGTGTCAGCGGATTGGCGGCGTCAAGGTCGAGGTAATTCAGGCGCACGCTGATCAGGCTCACGGTGCCGGGCACCAACTCGGCAGGCCGGGTGCGCTTGGTGCCGTGGGCCGCCATATAGGCCATTTCGCCGTGAAAGTTCTCTCCCAGCCAGTTAAAATAACCGGCCTCGAAGGCCGACAGATCGGCATGGGTAATGCCCACGTCGGCAAAGCCGAGTGCTTTTCCCCATTGTTTGATGTGCTGTGCAAGTTGCTGGTGATCGGCTGGTGACATGGTGTATTTTGGTTTGGCGTTTGGAGCGCTAAAAAGCGTTGGATAATACGATGACAGATTCTAAGAGAAAAACCGACAAACAGATACTTTTTTTGGCGGACGAAGCCGCGAGCCGGGCGTTTGCGGAGCGTCTGGCAGACGCCTGTAACGCCAGCCAAGCCTATGAAACCGGCCTGATGCTCTATCTCAAAGGCGATCTGGGGGCCGGAAAATCGTTCTTCTCGCGCGCCTTTATCCAGCACTTTTTGCCCGGCGAAAAAGTCAAAAGCCCCACCTATACGCTGATGGAAACCTATAATTTTTATAAATTTGCGATACATCATCTTGATTTGTATAGACTTTGCGATCCTGAGGAGTTAGAGTATCTAGCCATAAGGGATGTGCTGTCTAATGCGTATGTGGCGCTGGTGGAGTGGCCGCAGAAGGCGCAGGGGGTGTTACCCGCAGCGGACATAGAGGTTCGTTTAAGCCATCTCAACAGTGGTCGGCAAGCAGAAGTCGAGGCCTTCAGTCCGCTCGGAAACCGCGTTTTGGCGGCGTTTGCAGGGGAGTGACGGTTTTCTGACGATCAAGTTGGCACGCTGTTTGTTATAGGGTTTGGTAATAGAAATCAGCTTGAGAGATAGGACGATGAAATCACTCAGTTTTACCAAAAAAATCTGGGCCTCTGTATTGGCAGCACTGTTGTTATCCTATGCGTCTATGGTTTATGCCGGCGCGCAGCTCGCGGACATTCGCGTAGGCCAGAAAACCGATAAAACCCGCGTGGTGTTTGACATCAAGCAGAATCACGACTTCAAAGTCTACAAACTCAATAACCCGTCGCGCGTGGTGGTGGATTTCTATAAAACCGATAACGGCCTGAATTTCAAAAACCAGTATTTCAAGGACTCGCGCCTGTATCGTCTGCGCGTCAGCGAAACCGCCGAAAAACTGTCGGTGGTGCTCGATCTGCATAAAAATTACGACTACAACTTCTTCACGCTAGGAAAAAACAGCAAAGGTGCGGAACGTTTGGTGGTCGATTTGACGCAGCTGCAAGGGGTTGAGCAGGCCAGCACCAACAAAACGCCGAACAAAGCGCCGAGAACGGAAAAGGTTCGCCATCCGCAGGCGACTTTAGTGGCGGCAACTTCCAAAACTACGCCGCTGGTTGACCTGGCAGACGCTAAAAAACCGGCCTCTTCGACGATTGCCGATGAGATCAAGCAGAATCTGGCAACCCAGTCGCTGTTGGATCAGGACAGCGCGGTGCTGGTGGATGACCATCAGGTCGTGGTGGCGATTGATGCCGGACATGGCGGCAAGGATGTCGGTGCCGTCGGCGCGCATCGTGTCTATGAAAAAAACGTGACTCTGCAGATGGCGCGTGAGCTGAAACGTTTGATCGACCAGCAGCCCGGCATGCGCGCGGTGCTGACGCGCGACCGTGATGTGTTTATTCCGTTGCATGAGCGCGTCAAAATCGCCAAACAGAACAATGCCGATATTTTTATCTCGATCCATGCGGATTCGTTCCATGATAAATCGGCGCGCGGCGGTTCGGTGTATGTTCTGTCGAAAGGCGGCGCGAGTAGTGTCATGGCGCGCCTGTTGGCAAAAAGCGAGAACGCCTCTTTGCAGGATATCTCCCTGCAGGGCCGCGATAACGATGTGGCGTTTGCCTTGAGCGATCTGTCGCGCGAGGCCAATATCCGCGCGAGTCGCAAACTGGCGGCCGATGTCATTAAAGAGATGTCCAAATCGGTGAAAATGCACAAGCATGAAGTGCAGGCGGCGGAGTTTGCGGTGTTGAAGTCGATCGATATGCCGTCGTTGCTGATCGAAACCGCGTTTATCTCCAACCCGCATGAAGCCCGTAAATTGGTGGACAGCGCTTTCCAGACCAAAATGGCCGGTTCGATCGCGCGCGGTTTGCGCCAGTTTGTTGAGGCCAACGGCCAGAAACCGCGTTGGGGCGAAACCCTTTTTGTGCAGTATAAGGTGCAGCCGGGAGATACGCTGTCGGAGATCGCCAGCAACTACAATATCTCGACACAGACGTTGAAAAAACTCAACCGTATCCAAAATGCCAACCAGCTCTATGTGGGCCGCAAATTGCGCATTCCATTATCCGAGCAGGTCGTTGCGGGATTGTAGAAAATCACGCTTTCAGAAATCTCAACAGGCCGGGTAGAGCACTCTACCCGGCCTGTTTGTTTTTTTGGATCGCGTTTTTGGGGAAATTTGAGAATCAGGCGCTTGGCGCTTGGCGGAAGTTTAGCAGGCCTTTTTCGCTGACAATCGCATCCAAAGGCACGTCCCACGGCTGGTTTTCGAGCTGCTCGACTTGCTGGCAGCTGTGTGCCCAGCCGATCAGCAGCGGACGTGCATCGGGGTGCTTGAGTTTGAACGCAAAGGTGCGGTCGTAATAACCGCCGCCCATGCCCATGCGATTGCCCTGTTTGTCGAATCCCACCAGCGGCATAATTACAATATCCATCTGTTCACCGCTAAGATGTTCTTGAAGCGCACAATCCGGCTCGGGAATGTTGAACGCCAATGGATTACGCTTCATCGGCGTAGCGGGTGTGTAACGGGAAAATCCCATGTGCCAGTCGGGCAGGGTTTCCAATGCGGGCAGATAGAGCTCCAGTTGCGGCTGTTGCCATAAGGCTTTAATGAGCGGTTCGGTGCCGAGTTCGCCATCCTGACTGAGAAAAACAGAAACTTTAATGGGAGGGCTGGATGCGGTGGGGGTGCTGGGTAGCAGTTGCGGCAGTTCGGCCAGCAGATGTTGGCAGGCCTGGGCGGCGTGCTGGGTCTGTTGTTGCGCAGTGAGCGCTTTTCGGGCTTGGCGGAGCTGTTTACGTAGATCGCCGCTGGATTGAAAATCAGTCATAAGCATAGGAGGGTAATTGGGTGGACACGAAATCACCAGGCTAAAATCCCTGAACCGTAAGGTTCAGGTGGCAGCCTCCGCAAAGCGTTTAGGCTTCTCGGGTTAGCAAAGCTAACGAGATGCTCACCACGCTAAGTTTCTGGCCCCAAGGTTGTAATTATCGGAACGGGGTTTAAGCCCAGCAACTTCGTGCCGTGAGCGTATTATAGCACTCAGCCCAAGCCCGCCAGAAGGGGAATTAATGCTTAATTGATGATTTATTTTAATGGTTGTCAATCAGTCGGATTGATGCCCGGCAAGTGCTTGGCTTGCGAGGTCAGAAGCACTCAAGAGAGTGGGTCAAGAGAGAGCGTCAAGAGACCTGTTTTTCCCCGGCCAGCTGTGCGATCGTCTCGTCGATCTGTTCTTCAAGCTGCAGGGTGTACTGTACGGTTTCGTCTTTCATCAGCAGGTATTCGTAGGCCAGGTTCAGGGCAACCATCAGCACTTTGCTTTCGCCCTTGAGTGTCGGTACCTGTTCCAAACGGTCTTCAATGAGGGTGGCGGCTTCGATCAGACGGTCTTTCTCATGCGGGTCGCATGGAATTTCAAAGGTATGGTTCATCAGGGTGAGGGTCAACACTGTAAAACTCCTGGTCGGCTGAGAAAGAACGGGTGCAGTGAAGTCCGGCAGTGCATCCGGCAAAGTGTCGCGAGTGACGCTTTTGCGATGATGCGCTGGGTATTTGCACCTGTAAGTATGGTATTATTCATCAATCGTTTCGGATTAACAAGAGAATATCGAAGATGGATTTTGAACAGTTACAGACGGCACTCAAACCTTACCCGGAGTTGGAGTCGCCGGCGTTTATTCAGGGGATGCTGATCGGCTTGATTTGCGGTGACAACGACATCGAGGAGAGCGTATGGATTCGCAAGCTGTTGGAAGAGGCGCAGGTGAAGTCGGTCAAAGAGTCGTTTTTGGTGGCGTTGCACGAGCTTTATCTGACCACCGACAAGGGCTTGAACGGTTCCGGTTTTGAGTTGGAGCTGTGTTTGCCGGATGACGAGTCCGACCTGGTGGAACGTGCGATGATGCTCGGTCAGTTATGTGAAGGCGTGTTGTACGGTTTGGGGTTGATTGGCCGTCTGCAGGAAGCGGAGCAACAGATTCCGGCCGATGTGCGCGAATTGCTGGCCGATTTCGGCGATATTGCGCGCATTGATATTGACGGTCTGGCCGAAGCCAAAGAGCTGGGCGATGCCGACGAGGATGATCTGATGCAATTGATCGAATTCGTGCGCATTGGTATCTTGACACTCAACGAAGAGTTGAATCCGACACAGTCGGCACCGATTATGGCGGATGACAACGAGTTTTCTGACACCATTCATTAATACTGAAATCCTTCCTGGACGAGATTGATTTGAGCCTTACCATGCCTGCAAATACCCCGCTTGTTTATGACACACCTCATGAAATCCACAAAGCCGATTACCTGATTGAGATGGCGCTCGAGCACCGCAAGCGGTTGTTTGAGCAGTTGCCGCAAAACAGTGCCGTTTTGGTGGCTTCCGGCCATGAACAGATTCGCAATCGCGATGTCGAGTTCCCGTTCCGGGCCGACAGCGATTTTCAATACCTGACCGGTTTCGGCGAACCCGACTGTGTGTTGCTTTTGGTTAAAAAAGAGACGGCGGAAAGCGTGCTGTTTTTGCGGCCGCGTGATGCCGAGCAGGAAACCTGGCAAGGGCGCCGTTTGGGGGTGGAGATGGCATCGCCTATTTTGAAGGTGGATGCGGCCTATGCGATTGACGAGATGCAGGAAGCGGTCGGCGAGTACCTGCAGAATATCGATAGCCTCTATTTCAGTTTCGCGCAGATGCAAACCTGGATGGAGCCGGTGGCCGAATGGTTAACCAACCTCAAGGCGCAGGTGAGAAAAGGCGTGGCTGCGCCTACCAAGTTGTGTGATCTGGATGAGGTCATCCATGAAATGCGTCTGTTCAAGTCGCCCCGAGAGATTGCATTGATGCGTGAGGCGGCGCGAATTTCCGTGCAGGGGCATCTGGCGGCGATGCGGCATGCGGCTGACGGGCGTTACGAGTATCAGGTGCAGGCGGAGTTGGAAGCCGAATTCATGCGCCACGGAGCGCAGAAGGTGGCGTTTAATTCGATTGTTGCCAGCGGCGATAACGCCTGCATTTTGCACTATACCGAAAACAGCGACTTGATGGGGCAGCATCAGTTGCTGTTGGTGGATGCCGGCGCCGAGTTCAGAGGTTATGCCGGGGATATTACCAATACCTTTCCTGTGGGCGGGCGTTTCAGCGAGGCGCAGCTGCAGCTTTATACCCTGGTATTGAAAGCACAGCAGGCGGCGGTGGCGATGGTCGCGCCCGGCGTGCCTTACGATCGGCTGCATGAAAAGGTGGCGGATATTCTGACGCGCGGCTTGATCAAACTCGGCATTTTGCAGGGCAAGCCGGCGCAGCTCATCAAGTCGCAAGCCTACAAACGCTTTTTTATGCACGGCACCGGCCACTGGCTCGGTATGGATGTGCATGATGTCGGTCAGTATAAAATCAAGGGTGAATGGCGAGAGTTGCAGCCAGGCATGGTGGTGACGATTGAACCCGGACTGTACATTCCGGCCGAAGCCGAAGATGTCGATCCGCAGTGGTGGGGCATCGGCATCCGTATTGAAGACGATGTCCTGGTGACGCAAAGCGGGCATGAAGTGCTGACGCAGGGCTTGCCGCGCAGCGTCAAAGAGATCGAAACCTGGATGCAGGAAAATAATGTTTATCTCCAAAAAACCGACAGTTAATTCAGAGTGGTGAAGCATGCAAAACGACGCCTTGCAAACAGACGTATTTATTGCCGGCGGCGGTCCGGTTGGCTTGATGCTGGCACTGGGGTTGGCGCAAAAAGGCTTTGAGGTCGTCATGGCCGAGCCAGTGCCCTTGGCAGACGCTCCGGAGCAGGCCCGGAACTCCTTCGACGGACGGGTGTTGGCACTTTCCTATGGCTCCCGAAAGATATTGGAAAGCCTGGGTGTCTGGGAGGCCTTGCGTGCTTTTGTAACGCCGATTGAGCATGTGCATGTGTCGCAAAAAGGTTATTTGGGGATCACCTTGTTGCATGCCGACGAGGTCGGGGTGCCGGCGTTGGGTTACAGTGTGCAGTCGAGCGACCTCGGCAAGGTGCTGTGGCAGGCGGTGCAGGGATTGGACAAGATCAAACTGCTATGTCCGGCGCGTTTGGTGGACTTTTCACAGGACGACCGGCAGGTGGTTGCCAAGCTGCAAGCAGCCGAGCATGAGCTGACGGTGCTGAGCAAATTGATTGTCGGCGCCGATGGCACCGAATCGCTGGTCAGAAAAGTGTTGGGGCTGGAGATACAGCAGAAGTCCTATCACGCTTACGGTGTGATTGCGCAGATTACCACGCGCGAACACCCGCAAGGCTGGTCGTTTGAACGTTTTACCGGGGAAGGTCCGGTGGCGCTGTTGCCGATGCAGGGTCACGCCCACAAAGCGGTGCTGGTCTGTCCTGAAGAACAGTTGGATAGCGTGATGGCGCTGGATGATGCCGCCTTTATGGCTTTGTTTGCCTCCAAAATGGGGGAGCGTCTCGGCGGTTTTTGCGAGGTGAGCCCGCGCGTGGCCTATCCGCTTAAAGAGACCTATGTGCCGCAGATGACGCAGGCGCGCGCGCTGTTGATGGGGAACGCCTCGCACACCCAGCATCCGGTGGCGGCGCAGGGCTTGAATCTGGGGATTCGCGATATTGGCGAGTTTTTGCAAGGCTTGAATGCCGGTCAGGATCCGGGTGAGATCAATTATTTGCAAACTTACGCCAGCGCGCGTGCCGAAGATCATGAGAAAGTGATGGGATTGACAGACAGTTTGATTCAGGTGTTTCAGCATCATTCGCCGCTAGTTGGGCATTTGCGTGGAATCGGGCTCATGGCCTTGCAGGCGATGCCGGGTCTCAAAAAACGTTTTGCCCGATTTGCGATGGGCGGATCGGAGGGCGGAGCGTCGAGAGGAGTGCCGCGATGACACTACAAACAGCTTTTCGCACGGTACAAAATCCGCAGGATACACTTTGGGATGTGGTCGTGGTCGGTGGCGGCATGGTTGGTGCGGCCCTGGCTTTGGGTCTCGGCAAGCAAGGTTTTGAGGTGCTGTTGCTGGAGCAGCAGGCGCCGCAAGTGGAGTGGCGGCCCGATTCGCCCTATCAAACCCGCGTCAGCGCGCTGACGCGTGCTTCGGAAAATATTTTGCGCAATCTGGGGGCGTGGCAAGGCATCACCGCAAGACGTTACCATCCATTTGTTGCCATGCACGTCTGGGATGAAGTCACGGCCGGCGAAGTCCATTTTTCGGCGCAAGAGATGGACGAACCTAATTTAGGCTACACGGTAGAAAACGAAATTATTCAGGCGGCTTTGTGGGAGCAGCTGGCAACCTGTTCCAAGGTCAGGGTGTTGTTCGGCGCCAAGCTTAAAAATTTGGCTTTGGAAACTGAACAGGCCGGGTTGGTGCTGGAAGATATTGGAACGATTCAAGCGCGTCTCATTGTCGGCGCTGACGGAGCCCATTCGCAGGTCAGACAATTGGCGTCGATCGGCCTGGACACGCACGATTATGAGCAGTGTGCGGTGGTGGGCTGCGTCAAGACCGAACTGCCGCACCAAGATACCTGTTGGCAGCGTTATCGCAAGGAGGGGCCTTTTGCCTATCTGGCGATGAATGACAATATCAGCTCCATTGCCTGGTATTTGCCGTTGGAGAAGATGCAGTGGGCGCTGTCGCTATCGGACGAAGCCTTTGCCCGCGAGCTGGGTGAGGCGTCGGATTGGAAGCTGGGACGCGTGATTGAGGTGGCCGAGCGTGCCGCATTCCCGTTGGTGAGACGCCATGCCGAGCATTACGTCAAGTCTGGTTTGGCATTGGTCGGCGATGCCGCGCATACCATTCATCCGCAGGCCGGACAAGGGGTGAATCTGGGGTTGCTGGATGTGGCTGCCTTGATTGATGTGCTGGTTGATGCGCGGCAGCAAGGCAAGCCGATCGGCCGGCTTTCGGTATTGCGCCGCTACGAGAGATGGCGGCGTGGCGACAATGCGGTTGTGCAGCGTTCAATGGAAGGTTTTGACTGGTTGTTCAAACAGGATGCGTCGCTGAAAACCGTCTTTAGACGCGGATTCCTGCCGTTGGCCAATCGCCTTGCCCCCATCAAAAACTGGTTGATGTCGCAGGCCTTGAACGGGCGTGACGCTTTGCCGCTCTTGGCTAAACGGTCAGTGGAAGACTAGGCGGTTTATAGTTTCAAACGGTGGTGAGAGATTATGGATTATAAGGTTTTACTCGGCATCAGCGGCGTCAGTTATCGTGAGAATGCCAAAGCCAAGCGCATCGGCGCGCAGCTTGAAGTGTTGGTACTGCTGGCGGTTTTTGCGGTTTTTGTGCAGCTGTTGCTGTTTTACTCCGGTTCTTCACTCGATACCTATTGGGTGTCGGTTGTCGTCTGGGTGGTTTTTGCAGCCGAGTTGGGGGTCAATCTCTATAACGTGAGCGACCGCAAGCGTTATCTGCTCGAAAACTGGCTGAATGTGTTGATTGTGCTGTTTGCCTGCCCGGTGATCGAGTGGAGCAGCGAGTGGATCGCGATTGTCCGTTCGCTCAGACTGTTGATGTTTTTGCGTTTCTTTGCGCACTTTTATCGCGATGCCGAAGCAGTTCTTAAACGGCACCGTTTCGGGCAGATACTGGTCGGCGCCGCCTTTCTGATAGTGGGGGCCGGCGGTGCCTTTGCCTATCTGGAAGACCGCACCTTTTCGGATGGTATCTGGTATGCGATTGTGACGGTGACGACGGTGGGATACGGCGATGTGGTGCCGGCCACCGAAAACGGCCGTCTGTTTGGCGCATTTCTGATTTTGTTCGGGGTTGTGCTGTTTTCGTTGGTGACCGCGAATATCGCCGCGTTTTTGATTGGCAGCGGCCAGCGCCAGCAGGAGCGCGAGATTTTGAATTATGTGCGTTTGATGGAGGAGCGTTTGGAAAAGCAAACGCTTGAAAATCAAGAGCATGTTGAGAAGATCGTTAAACATATGACCAGCGAAATCCGCGAACTGAAAAACCAGTTGGAAAAGACCAAAACCAATTAAAACAAGTGGTTATTTCAGGTTGGCTGAACTGGGATGGATGCAGTCGCCTTGAAAGCCGGTTGGCGGCCGCTTTATGCGGCCATTAATATGTTTGACATTGGCCTATAAAAGGCCTATATTCTGAAAGCTTTAAAATATTTTATCGACCATAAAGGAAATTTCGGATGGCAGATAGACGTCTTCAGGTATTCCATACCGTTGCCAAAGTCATGAGTTTTACCAAAGCGGCTGAAACACTGCATATGACGCAGCCGGCCGTGACGTTTCAGGTAAAGCAGCTGGAAGATTTTTTCAATACGCGTCTGTTTGATCGTACCCACAACAAGATCACGCTGACCGAGGCCGGTAAAGTGGTTTATGACTATGCCGACCAGATTCTCGAGCATTACGAGAAGATGAACAGTGAAGTGCGCGAGTTGACCGGTGAGGTGACCGGCAGTTTGGTGATCGGTGCGAGTACCACGATTGCCGAATATATGCTGCCGAGCCTGCTGGGCGCATTCAAAAAGCAGTTTGAGGATGTGAATATCCGCCTGCAGGTCGGCAATACCGATGCGATTGTTTCGATGGTCGAGAACAATATGATCGATTTGGGCCTGGTGGAAGCGCCGGTTCACAATAAAAACCTGGAAGTCGACGTCTGCCGTCTGGATGAGATGCAGTTGATTTGCCCGTTGGATCATCCTCTGGCCAAACGCGACCGGGTTTCTATTGAAGAGATTCGCAAGTACCCTTACATTTCGCGTGAAGAGGGCTCCGGTTCGCGTTCGGTTATCGACAACTACATCCGCGAGCAAGGGTTGAGCTACAGCGACCTGAATGTGGTGATGGAGCTGGGCAGCCCTGAGGCTATCAAAATGGCGGTGGAGTCGGGTGTGGGTCTGGCGATTGTGTCGCGCACCACGCTGTCAAAAGAGCTGCGTTTGAATACCTTGAAAGCGATCCCGTTGGATCCGCCGATTGTACGTCCGTTCTCGCATGTACGTCAGAAGCATAAGTTCCGCCATCGTGCAGTGGGTGAGTTGTTGGATTTCGCGATCAACTACTGCCGTGACAAGGCGTTGGAGCAGGGCTTTACCCTGCCGGCAGAAGTGATGAAGGATCGTGTTAAGTAATAGCGGTTGAGGCCACAAGGCTCAAGCTGATACTTAAATAGCTATAGAAAAAGGCCGCATTGCGGCCTTTTTGCTTTTTGGCGATGCGCTGTTACAGGTTGTCAGAGGCGTACAGGGCGAGTCGCGAACGTTCGCCTTGTTGCAGGGTAATGTGCGCGCTATGCGGCCAGTTTTTGAAACGGTCGACCACATAGGTCAAACCGCTGGTGGTTTCCGAAAGATAGGGGGAGTCGATCTGCCCGATATTGCCGATACAGACGATTTTGGTGCCGTTGCCCGCACGGGTAATCAGGGTCTTCATCTGTTTGGAGGTCAGGTTCTGCGCCTCGTCGAGGATAATGAATTTATTCTGAAAGGTGCGACCGCGCATAAAGTTCATCGATTTAATCTTGATGCGTTTGCTGATCAGCTGTTGCGTGCTTTCCTTCTCCCAGTTGGTGGCGCTGCCTTCGGCAGAGGTGAGCACTTCAAGGTTGTCCATCAAGGCGCCCATCCAGGGGGTCATTTTCTCTTCCTCGGTACCGGGCAGGAAGCCGATGTCCTCGCCGATCGGGATGGTGGCGCGGGTCATAATGATCTCGTTGTAGATGTTCATGTCCAACGTCTGTTCCAGCGCCGCAGCCAGTGCCAGCAGGGTTTTACCGGTACCGGCAATCCCGAGCAGTGAAACGAAGTCGATCTCCGGATCCATCAGGAAATTGAGCGCCATGTTCTGTTCGGGGTTGCGCGCCTGGATGCCCCAGACGCCGTGGGAGCCGCGGCCATAATCCTGCATGTATTCGAGCGTGGCTTTGCCGTTGGCAACGGAGCGCACAATCGCGTTGAAACCGGCCTCGTTTTCGCTGACCAGGCATTGATTGGCGTGCCAGGTGCAGTCCTTGCCAACGTTCAGTTCATAGAAGGTGCGGCTGCCGTCCTGCCATGATTTCATCTCCTTGCCGTGTTCTTCGAAGAAGTGTTCGGGCAGTTTTTCCCAGCCGGTATAAAGCAGGTCGACATCTTCAAGCACGCGGTCGTTGAAGTAATCCTCGGAATGCAGGCCTACGGCCGAGGATTTGATGCGCATATTGATGTCTTTGGTGACCAACGTCACGTTGCGCTTCGGAAAGCGTTCCTTCAGAGCCAGGCCGGTCTGCAGGATGTGGTTGTCGGCTTTATGGCTTGGCAGGGAGATGGGGAGCTTGGCCAGTAGCGGCTCGGTTTCAAAAAACAGTTTGCCAAGATGCAAACGTTCCTTGCCGTTGCCCGGATGAATGCGCTCTAGCGGCAGGCCCTGTTTGATCTCTTCGAAAGAGGCGTCGCTGATAATCTGGTCGATCAAACGGTTGGTTTCGCGCACGTTGCGGGAAACCTCGGAAATCCCTTTCTTGGCGGTGTCCAGCTCTTCCAATACGGTCATGGAGATGAAGATGTCGTGCTCTTCAAAATTGAACAGCGCCATGGGGTCATGCATGAGTACGTTGGTGTCGAGGATGAACAATTTACGGCTTTCGTTTGTCATGGAAGGCTTCCTTGTAATCGTAAGAGCATCGTTAGGTTTTGCGTGAATTCTGACGCTAAAAATTCTCAACAGGCCGGGTTAGCGGGTGTGCGGACTAGCGGGAAAGTGTTTTAAGTTTCTCCAGTACCTCCTGCGCATGCCCTTTGACTTTGACCTGGCGCCATTGCGCGGCCAGTTCGCCTTGCGGATTGATTAAAAAGGTGCTGCGCACGATGCCCATGTACTCTTTGCCGAAGTTTTTCTTGAGCTGGTATGTGCCGAACAGTTTGCACAGCACGGCATCGGTGTCGGAAATCAGGTCAAATGCAAACGCCTGTTTGCTTTTGAAGTTTTCGTGGCGTTGCATCGAATCCAGAGAGACACCGAATATCTGACAATTTAGTTGTGCAAATGCATTGTGCAGCGCGGTAAAGTCGAGGCCTTCTGACGTACATCCCGGGGTGCTGTCTTTGGGGTAGAAATACAGAACCGTGTAGCGATTGCGAAAATCGGCTTGGCTGATGGTGCGATTGGAGGTGGCGGGAAGCGAGAAATCGGGGATTTTTTCACCTATGGCAAGGCTCATAAGCTTTTCCTTTAACGTTGATTTGAGTCCAGTATGCCGAGTTTTAAAGAGTGATTCAACCTTTAAAAAAGCGAATTATTTCAGTGCCTAAAAATTGCCTTGGGGCGCCTGAATCCGGGGGTTAATTTAAGTTGAAGAGTTGAGGGGGAAAGGGTAAGATTACTCTTTTTTGAGTTAGCGCTAATCTATTGGAGTATTTCGCCGTGTTTAGAGGCAGTATGGTGGCTTTGGTCACACCTATGTTAGATGATGAATCGGTTGATTTTGCATCGCTAGAAAAATTGGTGGAATTTCATATTGAAGCGGGTACGGATGCCATTGTTGCGGTAGGTACAACAGGCGAATCTGCGACGCTGGATATGGAAGAACACTGCGCGGTGGTCAAGTTCGTTGTCGACAAGGTCAATAAGCGTATTCCGGTGATTGCCGGTACGGGCGCTAACTCAACCAGCGAAGCCATTCAGTTGACGCAGTGCGCCAAGGATGCCGGTGCAGATGCCTGCTTGCTGGTCACGCCTTACTACAATAAGCCGACTCAGGAAGGTCTCTATCTCCATCACAAAAAGGTGGCTGAAGCGGTCGATATCCCTCAGATTCTCTACAATGTTCCCGGTCGCACCGCCTGCGACATGTTGCCCGAAACGGTCATCCGTCTTTCCAAAATCAAGAACATTGTCGGCATCAAGGAAGCGACCGGGGATATTTCTCGCATCGCCAAAATCAAGGCCGGTGTCAGCGAGGATTTTGATCTGTATACCGGCGATGATGCCTCTGCGGTCGATTTCATTCTGGCCGGCGGACACGGCGGCATTTCGGTCACCGCCAATGTGGCGCCTAAGGCGTGTCATGAAATTTATAAAGCTGCCTTGGCCGGTGATGCGGAAACCGCACGCCGCCTGGATGCCCCTTTGGCGGCGCTGCATCGCGATCTGTTTGTTGAATCCAATCCGATTCCGGTCAAATGGGCCCTGGCGGAAATGGGGTTGATCGGTCACGCCATTCGCCTGCCGCTCACGCCGCTGTCTGCAAACGCCCAACCGGTTGTCCGTGCTGCGATGCAGCAAGCCGGCATTCTTTAATTTCGTCAAATCAAGAGACATACCGCACGCATGAAATCAACCACAAAGTTGCTACCAATCGTTCTGACTGTTTCACTGGCCGGTTCTATGACGGGCTTAAGCGGTTGTTCTACCGTTTCCAATCTGTTAGGTTCGGATGAGCCGAATTATCGCGAAAACAACAAAGAGTTGGCGCGTAACCTCGAAATGCCGCCTAACCTGTTCCATCCTTCCAAAAAACAGGAGCAGATGGAGATTGTGTTCCAGCAGTCGCAAGCTCAGGTTAAGCAGAACGATTACATTCCTACCTATAAAGCGGATGGTGTGGCTATCCAGTCCAATCTGTCCGAGCGTTGGCTGGAAGTGGATACGGTTAATAGCGAGCATGTGTGGCAGAGCATCAAGCGCTTCCTGAATACGCTGGGAATGGAAGTGGAGGAAGAGCGCAAGGATATCGGTATTATCAAATCCAAGTTCACCAAACGTACGACATTGGTGCCGCTGGATGATGTCGGCTTCCTGACCAAGCTGCTCAATAGCTGGCGTCCTGAAATCGCCGACGGTGTTTATGACCGTTTGGTGGCACGCATTGAAACCGACATGAATAGCCATAAAACGCGCGTCTATTTCCATCACCATATGCTGTTCTCACCGGATAGCAATCTTGGTGTCGGAGGAGAAGAACAGTGGCGTATCAAGCCATATAACCCTCTGTTTGAAGCCGAAGCCCTGTACCAGGCGATGATTTTCTTCGGCTCCACGTCGGATGTGGCGTTGGCGCAGTTGAAAGTGACCGGCAAGATGACCGAGGAGTTCAACGGACAGCAGGAGTTGGCCGGGCTGGTATTGCACGCCAATATGGACCAGAGCTGGAGTTATTTGCAAGCCATGATCTATCGTGCCGATTGGCAGGTGGATGAGTCAGACAAGGTCAAGCGTCAGTTAATGGTGAAAGTGCCGGACGAAGCGCGCAAAGACGATTCGTTCTTGGGCAAGCTGGCCTTCTGGAAAGATGATGCCGACAAGGTGCAGTTGCCGAAAGTGGTGGTATTGCAGCTGGAAGCGGATGAGAAAGATGCAGCCAAAACCTATTTGACGGCCAAGGCGCTGGAAGACGATGTGCCGCTTAATGAAGAGAAACGCAAATACTTGTTCAAGCGTTTAGGTTTATTGGGTCAGTAACCGATTTTAGTTTTTTGCCCTCGAGATTCGGGGGTTTTTGTTTTTTGAAGGACAGTTCTATGCAGATTATTTGGGGTAAACCGGCGCATTCGCACTATCGCTTAAATCAGTTGTTGACTAAGCTTAAGGCGTTGGGGTCAATCGAAGCGATTCGTTCGCAATATGTCTATTTTGTCGAATTGAATGGTGAGTTAAGCGCGAATGATATCGCCCATTTAAAAACCTTGTTGAACAATACGCAAGATAACCTGGATGCGACCTTGGATGCGCAAAGCTGCGTGGTCACGCCGCGTTTGGGTACCATTTCTCCATGGTCTTCGAAGGCAACGGATATTACCCACACCTGCGGTATTGATGCGGTTAAACGCATTGAGCGCGGTATCGTTTACTTTATGAAAGGTGTTGCAGCAGCCGATATGCAGGTAATGCAAGCGGCGTTGCATGACCGTATGATGGAGCAGGTACACACCTCTTTTGCCGGTCTGGAAAACCTGTTCTCGCATCAAACGCCGAAGCCGATGACGACGGTGGATGTATTGAGCGGCGGTCGTGAAGCCTTGGTTCAAGCCAACCGTCAAATGGGATTGGCGTTGAGCGAGGATGAAATCGATTATCTGGTGGATGCCTTTAACGGTTTGCAGCGTAACCCGGTAGACGCTGAGCTGATGATGTTTGCGCAGGCCAACTCCGAGCACTGCCGTCATAAAATCTTTAATGCTGATTGGACTATCGACGGTCAAGACAAGCCAAATTCATTGTTTGGTATGATCCGTAATACCTATCAAAAGAGTCCGGCTGGCGTACTGTCCGCTTACAGTGATAACGCGGCGGTATTGGAAGGGCCACAAGCGACGCGCTTCTTCCCGAATCCGGAAACACGTAAATACGAGTTTTCGGAAGAGCCGGTGCATTTCCAAATCAAGGTGGAAACCCATAACCACCCGACGGCCATCTCTCCTTGGCCGGGTGCGGCAACCGGTTCAGGCGGTGAAATCCGTGACGAAGGCGCGACCGGCCGTGGTTCCAAGCCTAAAGCCGGCCTGACTGGTTTTACGGTATCTAACCTGAATATTCCGGGTTTCAAACAGCCTTGGGAGCGTGAATACGGCAAGCCCGGGCGTATTGTCACGCCTTTTGAGATTATGATCGAAGGGCCGCTGGGTGCGGCCGGCTTCAACAACGAGTTCGGGCGTCCGGCCATTAACGGCTATTTCCGTACCTATGAAAATCCGCTGATGACGCACAACGGTGAAGAGATGCGCGGTTATCACAAGCCGATTATGTTGGCCGGCGGTTTGGGTAATATCCGTGATATGCATATCAAAAAAGGCGATATTCCGGTCGGTGCCAAGCTGGTTATTCTGGGTGGCCCGGCGATGTTGATCGGCCTGGGTGGCGGTGCGGCGTCTTCGGTGGATAGCGGTTCCGGTTCCGAGGCATTGGATTTTGCATCAGTGCAGCGTGAAAACCCGGAGATGGAGCGTCGTGCACAAGAGGTAATTGACCGTTGTACTTATTTAGGAAAAGACACGCCAATCGCGTCGATTCATGACGTGGGCGCAGGCGGTATTTCCAACGCCTTCCCTGAGTTGGTAAACGATGCCGGTAAAGGCGGGCGTATCGATTTGCGCAAAGTGCCGAATGACGAACCGGGCATGTCGCCGATGGAAATCTGGAGTAATGAATCGCAAGAACGCTATGTTATCGCGGTCTATCCGGACAAGATCGATCAGTTTATCGAAATCTGTAAACGTGAACGCTGCATTTACGCGGTGGTGGGTGAGGCGACAGCCGAACAGCAATTGGTCGTGAACGATACGGTGTTTGACAACAATCCGGTGGATATGCCGTTGAATGTCTTGTTGGGCAAGCCGCCTAAGATGCATCGCAAGGTCGAATCGCGCCTGATTCCTCAGCCCGGTTTTGAAACGGCGGTGATTGACTTGGAAGAGGCGACTGAGCGTCTGTTGAAGTTGCCGACGATCGCCGACAAGTCTTTCTTGATTACTATCGGTGACCGTACCATCACCGGTATGGTGACGCGTGACCAAATGGTCGGACCTTGGCAGGTGCCGGTGGCCAACGCGGGTATTACCTGTTCTGATTACACTGTTTATACGGGTGAAGCGATGGCCTCGGGCGAGCGCCCACCAGTCGCGCTGATTAACCCGAAGGCTTCGGCGCGTTTGGCGATTGCCGAAGCGATTACCAATATCGCCTGTACTAAAATCGCCAAAATGAGCGACATTAAATTGTCCGCCAACTGGATGGCCGCGGCCGGGCATCCGGGCGAGGATTCCGCTTTGTATGACGCCGTTGAAACCGTCGGGTTGGAATTGTGTCCTGCATTGGGTATCGCCGTGCCGGTTGGTAAAGACTCCATGTCGATGAAAACCGTCTGGAAAGACGGCGATCAGGACAAAGCGGTGATTTCACCGGTTTCGTTGAACATCACCGCCTTTGCGCCGGTTGAAGATGTGCGCAAAACCGTCACACCGCAGTTGCGTACCGATCTGGGTGACACGGAATTATTGGTGATTGATTTGGGTCGCGGCCAAAACCGCATCGGTGCGAGTTGTTTGGCACAGGTTTATAACCAAATTGGCGACATTGCTGCCGATCTGGATTCAGCGGATGACCTGATTAATCTGTTCAACGCCACGCAAGCCATGTTGGCCGAAGACTTGATGGTGGCATATCACGACCGCGCCGACGGCGGTTTGCTGGTGACGCTGGCAGAGATGGCCTTTGCCGGCCACTGCGGTTTGAATGTGGATGTGTCTGCATTGGGTAATGAGCCGGTTGCGGCGTTGTGTGCCGAAGAGTTGGGTGTGGTTGTGCAGGTTAAGTCTGCTGATAAGGCACGTGTTGCCGATATTCTTGCCGCCCACGGTTTGGGTGCAATGACGCACTGGATCGGTTCGCCTGTGCAGGATGATCAGATTGTTATCAATGCACATGGTAAGGCGGTACTGAGCAAACCGCGTAAAACGTTGCAGAAGTGGTGGTCAGAAACCTCTTACCGTATGCAAGCGCTGCGTGACAATGCCGATTGCGCCAAGCAGGCGTTCGATGCGATCGACAATGATGCCAATACCGAATTGTCAGTGAAATTGACCTTTGATATTAATGAGGACATCACCGCCGAGTTTGCCGGCAAGTCGCGTCCCAAGGTGGCGATTTTGCGTGAGCAAGGCGTAAACGGCCAGCAGGAAATGGCGGCGGCCTTCACTAAAGCCGGGTTTGACGCGATTGACGTGCATATGTCGGATGTGCTGTCCGGTGCAGTCAAGTTTGACGACTTCCGCGGTCTGGTCGCTTGCGGCGGCTTCTCTTACGGTGACGTGCTGGGCGCAGGTCGCGGTTGGGCGAACTCGATTCTGTTTAATGAAACGGCGCGTTCCACGTTTGAAGGTTTCTTTAAGCGTGAAGACACCTTTACGTTGGGTGTGTGTAACGGCTGCCAGATGCTTTCCAACCTCAAAGAGATTATTCCGGGTGCGGAAAACTGGCCGGCGTTTGTGCGCAACACCTCAGAGCAATTTGAAGCACGCTTCTCTTTGGTCGAAATTCAAGAATCGCCTTCTATTTTGCTGAAAGGCATGGAAGGTTCGCGTATTCCGGTGGCGGTGGCGCACGGTGAAGGGCGCATGGATTTCGGTGCCGGTAACGCCGCGCAAGTGGACGGATTGGTTGGCGTGCGTTATGTCGATGCCCAGGGTAATCCGACTGAAACCTATCCGTTCAACCCGAACGGCACGGCCAACGGCATGACCGGACTGACCACGCCGGACGGTCGCGTCACCATTATGATGCCGCACCCGGAGCGTGTTTTCCGTACCGTGCAGAACTCATGGCATCCAGATGACTGGATGGAGGATGCGCCTTGGATGCGTCTGTTCCGCAACGCGCGTAAGTGGGTAGGCTAAGCGCTAAATTAATAGGGTTAGCAAAAGTTCTTATACCAGAAACCTTATAGTCAAATAACTTTCGTTTATTTGACTTTGCTCACCCGGGCCAGTAAATTTGTTGGACTTTTTTAAAGGTGGCCTGTTGAGTTTGGCGGGCTACGCATCTTAAAACTAAAACGGAGAGAGACCGAATGTCTTTAAATCGTCGTGAATTTTTACACGTAATGTCTATGGCTGCGGCCGCAGGGATGTTACCAGGTACAGCGAGCGCCATGTCAGGTGGTGCAGACAAGGCAGCGGCTGCTAAAGCATCTGCAGAAATCTACAACCAGCCAATGAAAGGCAAGGTTCGTCTTCTGCACATTACAGATACACACGCGCAATTAAAGCCGATCTATTTCCGTGAACCAAACGTAAACTTGGGCACTGGTCCTGCTTTCGGCAAGCTGCCACACGTTGTAGGGACAAAACTGTTGAAAGAGATCGGTGTTCAAGAAGGTACGCCTCTGGCGCACGCTTTCACTTACATCAACTTCCAGGAAGCTTCTGAAACTTACGGTAAAGTAGGTGGTTTCGCGCACGTTAAAACGTTGCTGGACAAGCTGCGTGAACAAGCGGGCGGCCGTGAAAACACCTTGACTATGGACGGTGGTGACTTGTGGCACGGTTCAGGTACTGCGTTGTGGACACGCGGTGGTGACATGGTTGAAGCGTCTAACCTGTTGGGCGTAGACATCATGACCGGTCACTGGGAATTTACCTACACTGAAGAAGAAGTGTTGCGTAACCTGAACAACTTCAAGGGTGAATTCCTGGCTCAAAACATCCGTATCAAAGAAGACTCTTTGTTCGGCGACGCATACCGTGAAATGGTAGAACGTCACAACGGTACTGGTTTGTACAGCGAAGACGAAGCGCGTGCATTCAAACCTTACACCATCAAAATCGTAAACGGCGAGCGTATCGCTGTGGTTGGTCAGGCGTTCCCACGTACAGCTAACGCTAACCCACAATCAAACTTCCCAGACTGGTCATTCGGTCTGCGTGAAGACGCATTGCAAGAGTTGGTTGAAGCGATCCGCGAAAAAGAAAAACCAGCGGCCATCGTGATGATCTCTCACAACGGTATGGACGTAGATATCAAGATGGCTTCTCGCGTTTCTGGTATCGATGCGATCTTCGGCGGTCACACGCACGACGGTATTCCTAAGACTATCCCAGTTAAGACACCAGAAGGCGGTGTATGTCACGTAACCAACGCCGGTTCTAACGGTAAGTTCGTGGGCTGTATGGACCTGGACATCGTTAACGGTAAGTTGAAAGGCGTTGACTACAAACTGTTGCCTGTATTCTCTAACATTCTGGATGCAGACAAAGAAGTGACTACTTTCATCGACCACCTGTGGGCGAAGAAGTATGACACCGACATCATCGAATCACGTAACCCAGACTACTACCACAGCAAAGAGCGCCTAGGCAAAACTTACGGCGAAATCCTGAGCGAAGAGTTGGCAGTTGCTGAAGATACGCTGTATCGTCGCGGTAACTTCATGGGTACATGGGACCAGATTATCGTAAACTCGCTGCGTGAAGAGCACGATGCGCAAATCGCAATGTCTGCAGGTGTGCGTTGGGGTACGTCTGTATTGGCAGGCGAAACCATCACGATGGAACGCGTCATGGACGAAACGTCTATGACTTACGGTGAGACTTACAAGTCAACTGTGACCGGTGCGCAGATGAAAGATATCCTGGAAGGTATCTGTGAGAACCTGTTCCAAAAAGACCCATACCTGCAATCAGGTGGTGACATGGTGCGTCTAGGTGGTATGGACTACACTTGTGAGCCAAATGCAGAATTCGGTAAGCGTATTACTGACATGCGTTTGGACGACGGCACTCCGCTTGAAGCTAACAAAACTTACACTGTTGCCGGTTGGGCGCAGGTTGAGTCAGTGGGTTCTGGCCGCTTGATGTGGGACGTTGCTGCTGACTACCTACGTCGTCACAAAGGTGACATGAAGCTGAAGAAAGTTAACCACCCAGTTCTTAAAGGTGTTAAGGACAACCCAGGTATCGAAAACTACCCAGGTAAATTGGCTTAATTTTCTAGCTAAGCTTGATACAAAGAACCCGGCCCAGATTTATCTGCGCCGGGTTTTTTTGTTTATTGGGGGATGAATAATGTTGTCGGAATTACCCTAATAATAAGCGCATGGGAACCATTGTTGATTTGGTAAATCCATGCGAGCTATAGAACTGCTGTCCAATTTCATTGGTTAAGTCCGTTAACAGTGTTATTCTTTTAAATCCTTCCCTATTTGCGAATGCAATGGCTTCAGCCAATAGTTTCGACCCAATGCCTTGAGACCGGTATTGCTCTGAAATAATCATATCCTCAAGCAAAATCACCTTCCCGCCCAAAGCGGTAGAAACCGTGAAGAGTAAGTTGACCATTCCAATCGTTTGACCGTTGTGCTTCGCAGTCAGGATTACCCCGGATTGAGGGTTGTTGATGATCATGCGGAGACTTTGTTCCTGTGCTGTTATATCAGGCGTGAACTCTGCTTCTTTTGAGAATAGTTGAAAGAGTAGCGATGTAAGAGATGGAATGTCGGAAATAATCGCTTTTTCGATATGTACGAGCATTTTTTAACCGTTATTTAAAAATATACGAAGTGTATTTACTCTAATCGAAATAAATTGGAATGTAAAAACTGAACAGGCCGGGTAGAAGAGATTTCTACCCGGCCTGTTCAGTTTTGTTGGACGAATTTTTGGGAAGTCTTATTATTGGATTTTCAGGTAAGCATAGCCCTGGCTTTGCAGCATGGCGATCTTGGCAACGCCGGAGGGAGCAAAATCGATCCCTTTGTAGACCTTGTCACGTGGCAGACCGACTTCGTCACGCGTCTTGTCGCACAGATGCACTTTCACACCGCGTACCGTCATCAGCGCATTCAGGCGGCCTTTGAGTTCTTCACGACGCTTCAGCAGCTCTTCATCCGCTTTGTAAGGGGTGTTGTCCAGATTGTCGTCGGTAGTAAAGCGCAAGCCGTAACCTACAAACACCAGATGCACCTCCGGTTCCATCAATTCCGTTTCATAGAAGTTAAGAATGTTGTTGATGGAGGTCAGAGTGGCGGAGTAACGTGTGGTGTCTTGAAAATCCACGTGGTAAACCACCTTGGCACCGTCATCGGCAGCTTGGGTATTTAAACCTAAAAAAGCGACGGCCAATACCAAACCCTGGGTAAAACGTTTAAACAAGTTTTTCATAACCACTCCTTGGTTGTGTGCGGTTGGTTGTTTGCGTTTATTGAATTTTGGTGATTTCACGCGACTTGGTCAGCGATTGAATCGCCTCATTGACGCGTTTGAAAAGCACCTGACTGTCTTCATCCGGCTGACGCAGTTCGGTCACGCCCGCTTTACTCGTCAGGCAGGTCACCACGCCTTCTTCGAGTTTGATGTTCTGCGAAGAGATGGTTTCCTGCGCCAGTTTTGCGATACGGAAGGCATCCACGGCTTTAACTTGCGGTAGCACCACCATAAACTGGTCGCAACTTAAACGTCCCACATAACCTAGCTCCTTGACCACGTTCTTAATGGCATGAGCCGCCGTCAGAATCGCCTTGTCGCCCATCTCGTGGCCGTAGCCGTCGGTAATGCGCTTAAAGCAGTCCAGATCGATCTTGATCATCGACAACGCCTGTTTGTTGAGTTTGGCTTTATTGAGCTCTTCATCGACAATGCCGAGGAAGAAATCGCGGTTGTAGAGATTGGTCAGCGGGTCGGTGGAAGAGAGGTGTTCGATCTGTTCTTCCATGTGTTTGCGGCTGGTGATATTGATCGCCAGCCAGATGACCGCCGGCTGGCCGTAGGCATCGGAATCAATCGGATAAACCCGCGCCTCATACCACTGGCCGCCCTGCGGGCCTTCGGACACGCCGTTGACGTCGCTGTTGGCCAGCTGGTACTCGATCTCCTGCAAATGCCCGGTTTGGATGGCTTTTTGCACGACCTTGAGGAAGCGTTCGGCCATCTTTTCAGGCAGAACGTCGCGGTAGGTCTTGCCGATCAGGCTGCTGCCGTCGGCATAGAGCGTGCGCTCCTGGCCGCCGACAATATCCAGATAAGTGCCATCCTGACCCATAATAAAAATCGGGTCGGGCATGGCGTTGGCAATGGCAATCAGATGCGAGTTGAGGTTTTCTTGATTCATGCCGGCGTCCTTTCGTTGAGATTAGTTTTTACTGATCGGCTTGTACTTGATGCGGTGCGGTTGCGCGGCATCGGCGCCTTTACGGCGTTTCAGGTCGGCCTCGTAGTCGGAGAAGTTACCCTCAAACCATTCCACGTGCGAATCGCCTTCAAACGCCAGGATGTGTGTGGCGATACGGTCCAGGAACCAGCGGTCGTGCGAGATGACCACGGCACAGCCGGCAAATTCCAGCAGCGCCTCTTCCAAAGCACGCAGGGTTTCCACGTCCAAGTCGTTGGTCGGTTCGTCGAGCAGCAATACGTTGCCGCCGCTGCGCAGGGTTTTGGCTAGGTGGACGCGGTTGCGCTCGCCGCCCGAAAGCTGGCCGATTTTCTTCTGCTGATCGCCGCCGCGGAAATTGAAGCGGCTGCAGTAGGCGCGGGAGTTGAACTCCATATTGCCGACCATAAAGATATCGTCGCCGCCGGAAATTTCCTGCCAGACGGTATTGTTGTCATTCAATGCATCACGGCTCTGATCCACGTAGGAAAGTTGCACTGTTTCACCGAATTCGATAGAGCCGGTGTCGGGTTTTTCCTGGCCGGTCAGCATGCGGAACAGGGTCGATTTACCGGCGCCGTTGGCACCGATAATCCCGACAATGCCACCTTGCGGCAGGCGGAAATTCAAGTCGTCGATCAACAGGCGGTCGCCGAAACCTTTGGTGATGTGGTTGACTTCGATGACTTTCTCACCCAGACGTTCCGCGACCGGAATGTAGATTTCGTTGGTTTCGTTACGCTTCTGGTGCTCCACGCTGCTCAACTCGTCAAAACGGGCCAAGCGGGCTTTGGATTTGGCGTGACGGCCTTTCGGATTGGCGCGTACCCATTCCAACTCGCTCTTCATGGTCTTGATGCGGGCGGCTTCGGTTTTGGCTTCCTGTTCCAGACGCTTCTCTTTCTGTTCCAGCCAAGAAGAGTAGTTGCCCTGGTAAGGGATGCCTTCGCCACGGTCCAGCTCCAGAATCCATTCGGCGGCGTTGTCGAGGAAGTAACGGTCGTGGGTGATCGCCACAACGGTACCCGGGAAGTCGCACAGGAAACGTTCCAGCCAGGCGATCGATTCGGCGTCCAAGTGGTTGGTCGGTTCGTCCAGCAGCAGCATGTCCGGTTTTTCCAGCAACAGTTTACACAAAGCGACACGGCGGCGTTCACCGCCCGACAGTTTGGAGACGTCGGCATCCCAAGGCGGCAGGCGAAGAGCGTCGGCGGCGATGTCCAGATTGCGGTCGAGATTGTGGCCGTCTTTGGCCTGAATCAAATCTTCGATTTCGCCCTGTTTTTTCGCCAGCGCGTCAAAGTCGGCGTCGGGTTCGGCATAGGCGGCATACACGGCATCCAAATCCGCCAAAGCTTGTTTGACGTCGGCCACGGCTTCTTCGATATTGCCGCGTACATCTTTGGTTTCATCCAGTTGCGGCTCTTGCGGTAGGTAACCGATTTTAATGCCCGGTTGTGGACGCGCTTCACCGATGATATCGGTGTCGATGCCGGCCATGATTTTCAACAGGGTGGATTTACCTGAGCCGTTAAGACCTAATACGCCGATTTTGGCGCCCGGGAAGAAAGAGAGGGAGATGTCTTTAAGAATGTGACGGTTAGGCGGAACCACTTTACCGACGCGGTTCATGGTATAGACAAATTGTGCCATAGTGACTTGTATTTCCTGTTGTGAACGGGCTAAAACCGCTTGATTTCAGCGCAATTAAACGTGAATAAAAACGTTAATAAAAAGTTAAGCAACTTTACCGAAAAAACGCGCGTTTATAAAGTGGAACGACCCAATTCGCAAACAAGAATTGCAAATATCCTCATTATCGTGGTTATTTGTTTTGAAAAACTGTAAAATCCCATACTTTGAAAATCTTAAAACTTGAGACGGAGAATCCTTGTCATGTTCACAAAATCTATGACTATTGCCGGTTATGATGATCTGATTGCCAATGCGATTAAAAACGAAGAGAAGCGCCAGGAGTCGCATATCGAGTTGATCGCTTCAGAAAACTACACTAGCCCTCGCGTAATGGAAGCACAAGGTTCATGCTTCACCAACAAATATGCGGAAGGCTATCCAGGCAAGCGTTATTACGGTGGTTGTGAATTTGCGGACATCGTTGAACAGGCTGCAATTGACCGCGCCAAAGAGTTGTTTGGTGCCGATTACGCTAACGTTCAGCCGCACTCTGGTTCTCAGGCTAACGCGGCGGTCTATATGGCGCTGTTGCAACCGGGCGATACCGTTTTGGGGATGAGTCTGGCGCACGGCGGTCACTTGACGCACGGTTCTTCAGTGAGCTTCTCAGGTAAAATCTACCATGCGGTGCAGTACGGTATTGATCCGGTGACGGGCAAAATCAACTACGACGAAGTGCAGGCATTGGCCAACGAGCACAAGCCAAAGATGATCATCGCCGGTTTCTCTGCTTATTCTCAGGTGATCGACTGGGCTAAATTCCGCGAAATCGCCGACTCTGTTGGCGCTTACCTGTTTGTGGATATGGCGCACGTAGCCGGTCTGGTGGCGGGTGGTTTGTATCCTAACCCGGTTCCGCACGCGCATGTTGTGACCACTACAACGCACAAGACATTGCGTGGTCCTCGCGGTGGTCTGATTTTGGCCAAGTCTAATCCGGATTTGGAAAAGAAATTGAACTCGGCAATCTTCCCGGGCGGTCAGGGTGGTCCTTTGGTTCACGTCATGGCGGCAAAAGCGGTGGCGTTCAAAGAGTGTTTGGAGCCAGAGTGGAAAACTTACTGCGAAAACGTTGTCAAGAACGCCAAGGCGATGGCCAAGGTGTTTATGGAACGCGGCTGTGACGTGGTTTCCGGCGGTACTGAAAACCACCTGTTCCTGGTGAGCCTGATCAAAAAAGGTCTAACCGGTAAGTTGGTCGACGCCGCATTGGATGCCGCGCACATCACCATCAACAAAAACTCGGTACCGAACGATCCGATGTCGCCATTCGTCACGTCCGGTATCCGTGTCGGTACGCCTGCCGCGACAACCCGCGGTTTTAACGAGGAAGACTGTATCAACCTGGCGAGCTGGATGTGTGACGTCATTGACGCGTGCGACCAGGCTAACGAAAGCTGGGATGAAGCGGTAATTGCGCAAGTGCGCGAGAAGGTTTCTGCGCTGTGTGCGGCCAAGCCGGTTTACAAATAAGTTTTGCAAGCGCGTTTGCAAAGCGCGTATTGGGGCGTTAACGCCACGGCTAAAAAACCACCAGGCGGTGGTTTTTTAGTATTTACGGTTTGGTCTTTTCTGTTTTTATCCGTCCGTTTATCCCTTAAGATAACACGTGTTGAATGCCGTTAATATTGGAGTGCAAGGTTTATGCATTGTCCGTTTTGTAATGCACCCGAAACAAAAGTCGTCGATTCCCGTCTGGCCAATGAAGGCGCGCAGGTGCGTCGCCGCCGTGAATGCCTGCAATGCGGCGAACGTTTTACCACCTATGAAACGGCCGAGCTGTCGCTACCGCGCGTCGTCAAAAGCGACGGCAATCGCGAGCGCTTTGACGAAGACAAAATTCGCCGCGGTTTGATCAAGGCGCTGGAAAAGCGCCCGGTCAAGAGCGAGGCGATTGAGCAGGTCATTACGCAGATCATCAAACGCCTGATGTCCGAAGGGGTGCGTGAAATTCCGTCGTCGCAACTGGGCGAATGGCTGATGGATGCCTTGCGCGAACTGGATCAGGTGGCCTATGTGCGTTTTGCGTCGGTTTATCGTTCGTTCCAGGACGTTAACGCGTTCCGCGAGGAGGTCGAGAAACTGGTGCAGGCGACGACCGCCAAAACCGATAGTAAGGGCGAAGCCAAGAATGAATCGAGAGCGCTTGAATCAGAGCATTGAGCCGCTTGTCAGCAGGGAGTTGCGATGCAAATAGGTCATTTTTCTGCCGCAGACGAGCACTATATGCAGCTGGCGCTGCAGCTCGCGCAAAACGGGCGCTATTCCACCAAACCCAATCCGGCGGTGGGGTGCGTGCTGGTCAAAGACGGCCAGATCGTTGGCCAGGGTTGGCATCACAAGGCGGGCATGCCGCATGCCGAGCGCGTGGCGCTGGCGGAAGCCGGCAGCCAGGCACAGGGCGCGACGGCCTATGTGACCTTGGAACCCTGTTCGCATCACGGCCGCACGCCGCCGTGTGCGGACGGCCTGGTTGAAGCGCAGGTAACGCGTGTGGTGGTGGCCATGGAGGACCCCAATCCGCTGGTGGCCGGCCAGGGAATTGAACGATTGCAGCAAGCCGGCATTGACGTGGCGGTCGGGCTGTTTGAAAATGAGGCGCGAGCCTTGAACCCGGGATTTATTAAGATGATGGAACAGAAGCGACCTTACGTCAGAGTGAAAATGGCCAGCAGTCTGGACGGACGTACCGCCATGGCCAATGGTGAAAGCCAGTGGATTACCGGTGAAGCGGCGCGTTTGGAGGTTCACCGGATGCGTGCCATGAGCGGCGCGATTGTTACCGGTATCGGCACGGTGCTGGCGGATAACCCGGGGTTGAATGTCCGTCTGCCGGCCGACGTGCTGGCGGAGCTGCAGCTGGACGAAGTGTCGGCACAACCGATTCGCGTGGTGCTGGATCCGCATTTGAGTCTGCCTTTGGATGCCAAGATGCTCGGCTTGCCGGGCAGAACGATTGTGATGACCTCCAAGGAAACCGTGGAGCGCAATGCGGCCTTGGCTGAGACCATGATGGCGCAGGGCATCGAGCTGGTGGCGGTGGCGGCGGATGAAGACCGTTTGGATATCGAAGCGGTGCTGCATTATCTGGGGCAGGAAGAGCAGGTACGCGAAGTCTTGGTGGAGTCCGGCGCGATTGTTGCCGGCGCGTTTATGCAGTCGGGCTTTGTGGATGAGTTGCACTGTTTTATCGCGCCGGTGCTGATGGGCAACATGGCCAAACCGATGTTTGTGTTGCCGGGTGTGGACAGCATGAACGACAAAATTCAGCTGCAGATTGAGTCGGTGACGCCGTTTGGCGAAGATGTTCGCCTGATTTTAAAGCCTAAAAAGGCTTAAGAAACCTTCAGTAGAAAGCTGCAAAATACGGCCGAAAAAACTCAACAGGCCGGGTAGTGGAGCAGCGATATTTAACCGATTTAAAAGGGAAGCCATGTTTACAGGAATTATTCAGGCCGAAGGCGCTGTGCAGAAGATCGAACCGCGTCAGGGTGACTGGCGCGTCACGATTCATACCGGTAAGCTCGATATGACGGATGTGGCCATCGGCGACAGTATCGCCGCCAACGGTATCTGTTTAACGGCGATTGAGTTCGGTAGCGATTTTTATGTGGCGGATGTGTCCGGCGAAACCTTGAGTGTCACCACGGCCGGCGACTGGCAGGTGGGTACGCCGCTGAATCTGGAAAAGGCGCTGCGTTTGCAGGATCGTCTCGGCGGGCATCTGGTCAGCGGTCATGTGGACGGCGTGGGCACGGTTAAAAGCATTCGTCAGGATGCGCGTTCCTGGCGTTACGAAATCGAAGCGCCCATCGGCCTGTGCAAATACATTGCCGCCAAAGGCTCTATTTGCATTAACGGCGTGAGTCTGACGGTGAACGAGGTCAACGGCTGCGTGTTCGGCGTGAACATCGTGCCGCATACCTTGCAGGAAACGACCATCAAGCATTTCAAGGAAGGCAGCAAGCTCAATCTGGAAGTGGACTTGCTGGCACGTTACCTGGAACGTATGCTGTCGGCGCCGCAGGCGGAACAGACTTCCAAAATCACGCCGGAGTTTTTGGCCGAACATGGTTTTAAATAACAGTTTTTAAATCATAGTTTTTAAATAGCAGAACTAAGCAACGGAAACGGATAAATACAGCATGCAACTAAACACCATCGAAGAGCTGATTGAAGATTACAAGCTGGGCAAAATGGTCATCCTCATGGACGACGAGGACCGCGAGAACGAAGGCGACCTGTTGGTGCCGGCACAAACCGTCACGCCGCAGGACATCAATTTTATGGCGCGTTACGGCCGCGGCTTGATCTGCTTGACGATGACGCGCGAACGTTGCAATCAGTTGCATTTGCCGTTGATGGTGCGCGACAACACCGATCCGCACGGCACCAACTTCACCGTATCGATTGAAGCCGCCAAAGGCGTCACCACCGGCATTTCCGCCGCCGACCGCGCCGTGACCGTGCGCACCGCCGTGGCTGAAGGGGCCGGTCCGCAGGATATTGTGACACCCGGGCATATCTTCCCGTTGATGGCGCAACCGGGCGGCGTGCTGACGCGTGCCGGTCACACCGAAGCGGGCTGTGATCTGGCGCGTTTGGCAGGCTTTGAACCGGCCTCGGTGATTGTTGAAATCATGAACGAAGACGGTTCCATGGCGCGCCGCGACGACCTGGAAGCCTATGCCAAAGAGCATAATCTTAAAATCGGTACGATTGCCGACCTGATTCAATACCGCCTGAAACACGAGCAGACCATTGAACGTGTTTCCGAATGCAAACTGCCGACCGAGTACGGCGATTTCCGCCTGATCGGTTATCAGGACATTGTCGAGCACAAAGCGCACTTTGCCTTGGTATACGGCAAGATCGATCCTGAAGAGCCGACCGCGGTGCGTGTGCATATGCTCGATACCCTGTGTGACGCCTTCGGCTCCAAGCGCAGCGAGTGCGGCTGGTCGTTGCAAAAAGCGATGCAGCAGGTGGCGGAAGAAGGCAGCGGTGCGATTGTGGTGTTGCGCAAGCATGAGGATGCCGCCGAGTTGCTGGATAAGATTCAGCAGTTCCAGATGAAGGATATGGGCATCAAGTCGCCCGAACGTCTGGTGGAAGATGACCCTAAAACCTACGGTTTGGGCGCGCAGATCATCGCCGATTTGCAGATCAAGAAGATCAAGGTCATCGGTTCGCCGTGGCGTATGAACGCGTTGAGCGGATTCGGCCTGGAAATCAGCGAGTTCCTGCCGAAAAAAGAGTGATCCGCCGCACTGAGCATGGTCTGCAAAGGCCATAAAAGTATCCCGTGTAGAGGGGTTTTATGGCAAAATACGCGGATTACTTTTTTAAACCTATTTTGAACAGGCCGGGTCAGTCTTCGGCCTCACAGATGAGACTAGCAATATGAACACAATCGTTGGAAACTTGACCGCCGCAGATATGAAAATCGGCTTGGTAGTGGGGCGTTTTAACAGCTTTATCGTCGATCATTTGGTGGAAGGTGCGGTCGATACGATCGTGCGTCACGGTGGCGATGCGGCCAATATCGATCAGGTTTTGGTTCCAGGTGCGTTTGAGATTCCGTTGGCGGTGCAAAAAATGGCGCAATCCGGCAAGTATGATGCGATTGTGGCGTTGGGTGCGGTCATCCGCGGCGGCACGCCGCATTTCGATTACGTAGCCGGCGAATGTGTCAAAGGTTTGGGTCAAGTGCAGTTGAACAGCGGTATTCCGGTCTCATTCGGTGTGTTGACGGTCGATAGCATCGAACAGGCGATTGAGCGTGCCGGTACCAAGGCGGGCAACAAAGGAGTGGAATGCACTCTGGCAGCCATCGAGATGGTTAACGTTCTCAAGCAAATTTAAGAAGTCGCGCATGAAACCAAGTGATAACATTCATCCGGGTCAGGGCGAAGAGATTCCGGAAACTGAAAAAAAAGTCTCATCGCGCACCATGGCGCGTCGTGCGGCATTGCAGGCACTGTACCAGTGGCAGCTGAATGCCGATGAGCCGATGATCATCAGCCGCCAGTTCAGTCAGGACGGTTTTTTGATTGATGCGGATGTGCCGCTGTTTAACGAGTTGTTGACACAGGTGGCGCAACAGGCGGTCGCGTTGGATGAAATCTACGGCGCCATGCTGGACCGTTCGGTGGCGATGATCGACCCGGTGGAAAAAGCGATTATGCGCATGGGCGTGTACGAGTTGCAGGCCAAACCGGAGATTCCGTATAAAGTTATTATCAACGAGTGCGTTGAGCTGGCGAAACGTTTCGGTGCCGAAGACAGCCATAAATACATCAACGGCATTCTGGATAAGGTGGCGCAGAAAATTCGTTCATTGGAAGTCGGCGCGCCGTCTTAATTTTCAAGGTGTGTCGAGCATTCATAAAAAGCCCCGCAGGGTGACTTGCGAGGCTTTTTTGGTTTTTAAGGGAAGCAAGGATGGCGGAAGAGTTCAGATTAATTGACCGGTATTTCAAGCCGTTGAGTGCCGGTGTGCAGTCGGGTGATATCGGCATCGGTGACGATGGTGCGGTTTTGTCTGTTCCGGCCGGGCATCAGTTGGTGGTGGTCACCGATACCTTGGTTAGCGGCGTGCATTTTCCGGTGGATGCCAAACCCTATGATATCGCCTGGAAAGCGCTCGCGGTGAACTTGAGTGATTTGGCGGCCATGGCCGCCAAACCCGGATTTTTTTCGTTGGCACTGACGCTGCCGCACAATGATGCCGCCTGGCTTGAAGCCTTTGCGCAGGGCTTGCAGGCAATCAGTCGCGAATACGCGATTCCGTTGATTGGCGGCGACACCACCAAAGGGCCTTTGACGATTACCGTGACAGCGCATGGCTGGGTTGAACAGGGCAAGGCGTTGCTGCGCAGCGGTGCGAAGCCGGGCGATGTGATCTGCGTTTCCGGTTGTCTGGGAGATGCAGGTCTGGGGTTGAAACACGCGCTGCATCAGCTCAACGAAACTGAACAGACCGGGTTGACGCCCGGTCAGTGGCAGTCGGCTTTGCAGGCTTTGCATCGTCCCGTGCCGCAGCTTGCTTTGGGGAGAGCCTTGTGCGGCAAGGCGCATGCCGGTATTGATATTTCCGACGGCCTGCTGGCCGACCTCGGCCATATTGTGGAGTGTTCGCAGGCGCGTTTGCAGGCGGCGGGCTCGCAGGATATTTTAGGGGTGGAACTGTATCTGTCGGAACTGCCGTTGTCGGCGGCGATGCAGGCGTGGTTTGCGCAGCAGACCAGCTGGCATTTGCCGTTGGCTGCGGGCGACGATTACCAGCTCTGTTTGACCATGAGCGAGGCGGCCTACGCCGAATTGAAAATGCAGTTTCCGGATAAGCTGTATCGTATCGGCAGAATCACTGCGTCAGCGGGCATCGCTTTTTGGGATCAGCCGCAAGAGCAGGGTGGCAAACAGATGAGTCATCTTGAGGTGCTGGGCGAGCAGTATTGCCAGGCCAACGGTTACCAGCATTTTTGAAATCAGCCGGTCTTGTGCAGTGACAAAAAAGCCCCGAACTCGGGGCTTTTCATTAGGTTTTTGTTAACCGGCTTATTTTGCCGTGGCCTGGCGACGGTTTTGCACGCCTTGCGCCAGAATATCCAGAATCTTTTCGCTGTCTTCCCAGCCGATACACGCATCGGTGATGCTCTGACCGTAGGTGAGTGACTGACCTGGTTTGACATCCTGGCGGCCGCCGAGGATATGGCTTTCAATCATCGCGCCCATCAAGTGATAGGAGCCTTTGGAAAGCTGTTCGGCGATGGATTCGGCGACCACCAGCTGGCGCTCATGCTGTTTTTGGCTGTTGGCATGGCTGCAGTCGACCATCAGCTTGTCCTGAACGCCGGCTTGCTGCAGTAGCGAAACCGCTTCTTTGACGTGTTCTTCGTCGTAATTGGGGCCTTTGTTGCCGCCGCGCAGAATCACGTGGCAGTCCGGATTACCGTTGGTTTCAAAAATGGCCGAGTGACCGGCTTTGGTCAGCGACATGAAGATGTGCGGATTGTTGGCGGCACGGATCGCGTCCACGGCAATCTGGAAGCTGCCGTCGGTGCTGTTTTTGAACCCCACCGGACAGGACAGGCCGGAAGCCAGTTCGCGGTGCCCCTGGCTTTCGGTGGTACGTGCGCCGATAGCGCCCCATGCGATCAGATCGGCGATGTATTGTGGTGAAATCAAATCCAAAAACTCGGTGGCGGCCGGCACGGCCATGTCGTTGATGTCCAGCAACAAAGAGCGCGCCAATTCCAAACCGCGGTTGATCTGGAAGGATTCATCCAGTCCCGGATCGTTGATCAGGCCTTTCCAGCCGACCGTGGTGCGCGGTTTTTCAAAGTAAACGCGCATGACGATCAACAGGTCGTCCTGATGCTTGGCAATTTGCTCTTTGAGTTTCTGGGCGTATTCACGCGCTGCTTGCGGGTCGTGGATGGAGCAGGGGCCGATAATCACCAGCAGGCGGTCGTCGCGGCCTGACAGAATGTTGTGAATTTGCTGACGCGTATCATAAACCGTTTTGGCAGCGGTTTCCGTAATCGGAAATTGGTCATGCAGTTCGCATGGCGGGCGCACTTCGGTAATGTTTTTGATACGTAGGTCATCGGTTTGATACTGCGTCATACTCAACCCTAAAATACAGTTTCGTGTTAAAACGGCGCGACGGTCGCGGGCCATAAAAAAGTGATTTTGCTCAAAGCAGTCATAGCGCTTCAAGCTTATAAGAACGCGGTATTATGCCATGTTATCGCTTGAATTGCTTTAGGATTTTAGGTTTTTTAAAAGCCTTGAAGTGGAATCGGGCAGACCCGGCCTGTTGAGTTTTGCGGGGATTAGAAAAAAGCTATCGAATCGTTTAATAAAAATCACTCAAAAAGCCGTGTATAGGGCATGGATAAGGATGGCGATAGTTTTTTTTTGTGCTAAACTTAGTGCCCAAGAATTTAACAGTCGCTTATATAAATAGATTCAACACAAGATTCAGGCAAAATAACGTGCAGTGCAAATATATCATTCAAGGCTATACCGAGGACGGCCGCAAGTTCAGACCCAGTGATTGGATTGATCGTATCGCTTCTATGGGCGCGAGTTACGGCGATTCGCACCGTTTGGTGTTCTCCGATTTGCTGCATCCTGAGCTGTATGAAGGTGAGAAGTGTCTGATTATCGATACTGAGCTGGAAGTGAAAAACCCGATTATGTTTCAGTATGTATTGAATTTTGCCAAGTCCAACCATTTGAAAATGGTGCAGGTCTGCGAAGAGACCGAGGCGAAACTGGGATCGTAATCGGGTCAATCAGTCTATTTGTAATGCTTTTGAGAAAGCCGCTTGTTTAACCGACCAGCGGCTTTTTTATTTTCGGAGTTTGCCGTTTACAGCCATCCGGTGCCGGCAATCAGCGTGACCCAGCCGCCAATGGCGAGAAAAGGGCCGAAGGCGAGTGGCGAATGGTAGCTGCGCAATTTGAGTGCCACGCCGCCCAGGCCGATCACCAGGCTTGCCACAGAGGCGATCAGGATAATCTGCGGAATCGCCATGACCCCAAACCAGGCGCCGAGTGCCGCCAGCAGCTTGAAATCGCCATAGCCCATGCCTTCCTTGCCGGTAAGCCATTTAAAAGAATGGAATAGAATCCATAGCAGCATATAACCGATAGCGGCGCCCCAAATGGCGTCCACCGGCGTGGTGAAGAGGTGTTGGGTGTTGAAGAGCAGCCCCAGCCACATCAATGGCAGGCTGAGGTTGTCGAGTATCAGCTGGTGTTCGATGTCGATGACGCAGATGGTGATGAGTATCCAGGTAAACAGCAGCGCAGCAAAGCCGAGCGGTGTGGCGCCATACAGCCACATGCACGCGACCGTGCCGAGGGCGGTGGACAGTTCAATCAGCGGGTAACGCGCCGAAATCGGGGTGTGGCAGTGATGGCAACGCCCCTTGCTCCACAGCCAGCTGAACAATGGAATCAGGCGATACCACGGCAGGCGGGCGTCGCAGTTGGGGCATTTGGAACCGCCCAGGCTGATGCTTTTGAACTGTTCCGTTTCATCCAACAGCATAATGCGCGGCAAGCGCCAGCTCAACATGGAGATGAAGCTGCCGACGATCAAACCGATCAGGGCGCTGAAGAGGATAAGTTGGCTTTGACTGATGGCTTCCATGAATCACCTGCTGATAGGATAGAAAAGGTTGCAGGCGATTTTAACAGGCCGGGTGGCAAACGGCAGGGCTTTGTGGCTTAAAGTTTTTTAAGGCGCCATAAATCGGTAATGTCTGGTCGGTAATGTCTGGCGCCTGGGCGATCGCGGGGATCAGTTTTCCGAATAAGTCACGCAGTTGCGGTCGTTTTCCCAGACGGTGATGCTGTGCATTTTGACCTCGGGCGAGGTGATGCGTGCTGCAATCGCACGGTAGAGGTATACCGCGATGTTTTCCGCTGTCGGGTTGGTTTCGTGGAAGTAGGGGTGGTCGTTCAGGAAGGTGTGATCCAGCTCTTTAACCACCTCTTTGGCATGGCGTTTAATCTCTTTGAAATCGATGACCATGCCGATTTCGTTGAGTTGCGTGCCCATGACCTGCACCTCGATTTTCCAGTTGTGGCCGTGGAGTTTGGCACAATCACCCGGATAGCTGCGCAAGCTATGTGCGGAAGCGAAATCTAAAAGCGTTTTTAAAACAAATGTCTGTGCCATAACCTAAAAACTACACAAAAGGGAAAAGAAGCAGAATTATAGCGAAAAGCCGCCCGCATGAAAAGCATAACCCGCGGCCAACCTTTTGAAAGCCAACTATTTTTGGCTTCTTAAGCGACGCCTAAGGTTTAATGGTTGCGCTGTCCGATGTAATCGATCAGTTGCGCCAGAAACGGACTGGCAAAAGGCAGTTGCCGATATTGCTGTTGCGCCTGTTCGATCAGCTCGTTGCGGTAGCGTTTGGCGCCATCCAGACCGAGCAGTTTAGGATAGGTCGATTTGTCGGCTGCCAGATCGCTGCCTTGCGGTTTGCCGAGGGTGTCTGTATCGCCTTCAATGTCGAGAATGTCGTCCTGTACTTGAAAGGCTAGACCGATGGTTTTACCCAGTTCGGCGAGCGGCGCTTTGATTTCGGCATAGAGCGGACTGGCGGCGGCGCCCATGAGCAATGCGGCCTGAATCAAGGCGCCGGTTTTCATATTGTGTAGCTGTTCGAGCAGGGCCAGTTCGATGTTTTGGCCTTCAGAGGCGATGTCGAGCATCTGCCCGCCAATCATGCCGTTGATGCCTGCCGTGCGGCTCAGGATACGAATCATTTCCAGTCGGACGTCGGCAGACAGCGCAGCGTCTTCACTTAAAATCGAGAAAGCCAGTGTCTGTTGGGCGTCGCCCACCAGAATGGCAGTCGCCTCGTCGTACTGGATGTGGCAAGTTGGCTGGCCGCGGCGCAAATCGTCATCGTCCATGGCCGGCAGGTCGTCATGCACCAAAGAATAACTGTGAATCAACTCAATCGCGCAGGCGGCTTTATCTACTTGGGTTAACGGAATATTCAGCGCTTCGGCTACGGCGTAAATCAACGCCGGGCGCAAACGCTTGCCGCTGTTGAGGGTGGCGTAGCGCATCGCATCGATGAGTCGTTGCGGCACGTGAGGGTGGTTTTCGAAGGTTAACAATGCGGCCAGTTGATTGTGTACGCGCTGTTGAAAGCGTTTGAGTTGATCTTGCAAGGTGACTCCCATTCAGCATGGCTAGTGGCCGTTGTCCCTTAACGGCAGGCGCTTATTTTAACCAGAGGAAATGAATAAATACAGTTTGTTGCCGCCGTCGGGGGTATTATCTTTTATTGTATTGGGTGTGTGGGGCTGAACGGATAAGGGCGTTAGCGAAAATCCACGGCCGGCAAGATGGATGGGATGACTTATTTTTTCCGTTCTTTGGTCGATAAACCAAGAAAGGAGGGCGTGTTATGTTTGTGGTCTATAGCCCGGAAGGGCAGAGTTTTATTGGTGCTGCGCATAATCTGCCGGTTTTGAAGGTGGACCCGGCTACCCGCGTGCAGGAAACGCCTAAAAGCGGATTGGAAGACATGAACATGGAACCCGATCATTCCAATCCGCGTTTTCAGGCCGGCCAGGCATTAAAGCATTACCGCCAAACCCAGAAGGGGCAGCGGGAGCGCCATGTCGCAGTCAAAGTGGCGGAAATCATGTCGTCACCTGTGCATACCGTCGAGCCGGATGCGCTGTTGGACGAGGCGTGGGCGACGCTGCAGAAACATCAGGTGCACTATCTTCCAGTGGTGGTGGAAGGACGTTTGCTGGGAATTTGCTCCAAGTCGGATGTGCTCAAAAAGATTATTGTGCAATCCGGTGGCGTGGCCGAAATTGCCGAGAATCTGCGGGTGGCGGAGATTATGCAGTCGCAGGTGGTGACGGCGACGCTGGATACCGAAATCCGCCAGATCGCGATGGCGCTGACGGAGTACCATATCGGCGCTTTGCCGATTATGGATCAGCAGGAGCAGTTGGTGGGGATTGTGACCTTGGCGGATTTGGTGAGGCGCCTGTCGCAGGAGCCGCCGATCGAACTGTATGTATAGCGGTTATCGCGCAAACTGTGCGAAAACCTGAATTCAAAAACTCAACAGGCCGGGTAAGCGAACCTACCCGGCCTGTTGAGGTTTAAAAAGCAAAAAACCGCGTGTTTATTGCTGCTGTGCTTCTGCCAGATCCTGATGGACTTTTTCCATATCCAGCGCCAGCAATTGTTTGATGCCTTCTTCCAGCGCATTGCCTGGAATCGCACCCGGGTTGGAGAATACCACGATTTTTTCACGCATAAACACCAGGGTAGGAATCGAACGCACCTGGAACATGCCAGCTAACTCCTGCTCTTCTTCGACATTGACCTTGGCGAAGACGATTTCAGGGTATTTGTCGGAAACGGCTTCGAAAACCGGACCGAATTGTTTGCAAGGTCCGCACCATTCCGCCCAGAAGTCGAAAATGACGATTTCATTATCGGTGATGGTTTTTTCAAATTCTGCCGCCGTTAAGTTGATTACTGCCATGTCAGGCTCCTTCTTTTGCGTGTAAAAATAGTCAAAAATCGTTAAACGGTAGGGTTGCCGCCCTGGGTTAACAACGCTGGGTTCAGATATTTTTTCAGGGTGGCTTCATCCAGCTCGGTCATTTCCAGAGCCACTTCCAGCACCGGGCGTCCGCTACGGTAGGCTTCCTTGGCGATAGCCGCGCCTTTTTCATAACCCACCACCGTGTTCAGTGCGGTCACCAGAATCGGGTTGACGTCCAGCGCTTTTTGCAGGTTGGCGGTATTGACCGTAAAGCCTTTAATGGCCATGTCGGCCAGTTGCGTGACCGCCGTGGCGGCGATATGGATGCTCTGCAACAGGTTGAAGACAATCATCGGCAAGGCCACGTTCAACTGGAAGTTGCCGGACTGCCCGCCAACCGTAATGGCGGTGTGATTGCCCATGATCTGCGCGGCGACCATGCACACAGCCTCGGGAATGACCGGGTTGACTTTGCCGGGCATAATCGAGCTGCCGGGTTGCAGGGCGGGCAGTTGGATCTCGCCGAGACCCGCCAATGGGCCGGAGTTCATCCAGCGCAGGTCGTTGGCGATTTTCATCAGGCTGGTCGCCAAAACATTCAACTGACCGCTCAGCTCCACCGCGGTGTCCTGGCTGCTCAGGCCGACATAGAGGTTTTCCATCTGCTCAAACGGAATGGCGGTGATGGTCGACAGGTTGGCGGCCACCAAACGCCCGAATTCGGGTTCGGCGTTAATGCCCGTACCCACAGCGGTGCCGCCTTGCGGGATTTTGTGCAAACGCTTTTGCGTGTCTTGCAGACGGGCGATATTGTCGGTGATTTGCGCGCGCCAGCCTGATAATTCCTGACTCATCTTGACCGGTGTGGCATCCATCAGGTGGGTGCGTCCGGTTTTAACGACGTCGGCCACTTCCTTTTCTTTGTCTTCGATGGTTTCTGCCAGATGACGCAAGGCCGGCAACAGCTCCTCTTCCAATGCAATGGCCGCCGCCACGTGAATCGCGGTCGGAATTACGTCATTGGAGCTTTGGCTCATATTGACGTCATCGTTAGGGTGAACCTCGACGCCGGTCAGGTTTTTGGCGAGGGTTGCAATGACTTCATTGGCATTCATATTGGTGCTGGTGCCGGAGCCGGTCTGGAAGACATCGATCGGGAATTGATCCAGATACTGGCCTTTGATAATGACATCGGCCGCGGTTTGGATGGCGTGGGCTTTTTCTTCGCTCATCAATCCCAGTTCACGGTTGCTGTCCGAGCAGGCGAACTTCACGTAGCACAGCGCCTTGATGAAGTTGCTCGGCATGGGGGTGCCGCTGATAGGAAAGTTGTTGATCGCTCTTTGGGTTTGGGCGCCGTAGAGTGCGTCTTTAGGAACTTGCAGCGTTCCCATGCTGTCTTTTTCGATTCGGTATTGGACGTCTGACATGATGACAATGGTTTTGTAAAGGGTTGGCTTTAAAAACAGTCATTTTAGTCGATTGTGGTGCCATTGTGGCGACTTAATCGCAAAAATGCCGTTTATGGGGTTAAACCGTTCGTTTTGGATGTATAAGCATCTTTTGTTGAAGTGGTTTGCGCTATGATGTGAACAAAACGATTGGAATGTTTCAAGGCCGGATTGGTGTAATGGAAAAACAAGTTTTTGAACAATGGGTCATGGCTGAAACGCTTTGGTGGAGCTGCGCATCTGAAAAGCCTGAGATGATTTTGCAGTCTTCAGCGGCGCTGCAGTCGCTTTTCGACCGGGCGTTAAGCCGTCTGGGCGATTTGACCGGCAATGGGGAAACCCCGTTGTTGCATTTGAAGGTACGGGAGATCATTGAAAATCCGTTGAAGGATATACGTTTTGTCTGCGCCTATGATACGAATCAGGGAAAACTCTCCTTTCAGCATCGGTTGAAGTTCTTTGAGCAGGACGGTCAGGGCGTGGTGTTTGCGGAATGTGTCGATGTCACCGAGATGGTGCAGTTGGAAAGAGAGATTGTCGATGCGCAAGGACGCTTGTCATTGACCCAGTTGTATGAGCGGCAGGCACTGCTGGAGGAGCAGAACCGCATCATTCAGGAGTCGTACTGCAAGCAGTCCCGCTTTTTGGCGTTGTTGAGTCATGAGCTGCGTTCGCCGCTATTGGGGATTAACAGCATGGTCGGGCAGTTGAAAAGCCTGTACGCTAACGACGTCTATTTGCTGGAACGCTTAAAGGTCATTAATCTGACCGCCGAGCAGATGATTTTTTTGGTGAACGATATTTTGACCTATTCGCAAACCGAATATGAATCCGTCACCCTGCACCCACGGCGCTTCTCGCTCAAGCAGACATTTGACTATGTCAAACAGCTGACCAAATCGATTGCCACCGACAAGGGGGTGTTTGTTTCATTGGTCTATCGCGGTGAGCAGGATTGGGTGTTTGGCGACAGCGTCAGGCTCTCGCAGATATTGATTAACTTGATTGTCAACGGCATTAAGTTCACGCCGATGGGAGGCGTGTCGGTAGAGGTGCGTCAGCTGGAACAGGACAACTTCTCTTTTGTGGTGACCGACTCGGGCGAAGGGATCGAAGAGGATAAGCTGAAGCAGATATTTGATCCGTTTACGCAGTTTAAAACCGAAGGGGCTACCCGCACCATGGGCTCCGGGCTGGGGTTGTCGGTGGTCAAGCATCTTATCGATCTGATGGGCGGGGAGATCGCCGTGACCTCAACGGTTGGGGTGGGGACGACGTTCAGTTTCTCGCTGCGGTTGCCGGCGGCGGAAGAAAATGGTCACGGCAAGATCGAATCGGTTACGACACATGCCGTTGAAACCGACACATTGCACTATCGGCATGCCAAGGTTTTAGTGGTGGATGACTCCAAAATCAACCGGATGGTATTGAGCGGTTATTTGAGGGAGCTGGGGTGTGACGTGCATGAGGCGCATGACGGACAAGAGGCCTGGAATATGTTTCAACAGCATCAGTTTGAATATGTATTTCTGGATATTCAGATGCCCATTATGGACGGTTTCAAGGTGATGGAGTTGATTCAGACGCTTGATCACCACGGAGCGGCGGCGCAGCTGAAAGCGGTTTTTGCCGTGACCGCCGGCGGCGGCGAAGAGTTAATTCCCCAAGGCAAGACATTGGCATCACTCGGGTTTTCGCGCTGGCTGGTCAAGCCCATCAGCAAGGAGCAGGTGTTGGAGTTGTTGGATTCTGCCCAAGGTTGTGCCGTTGCCGTGCAGGATAAGGCAGATAATCAGGATGAGGTTGTTTTGCCTTTGCTCGTCGATGAGCAGGACGATGCCGACCAAAAAACTGAACAGGCCGGGAGGCTGGTGGAAGATTTGCAGCATATTCCGGCGCATTTTCAGAATCTGTTTTCGCCTTTTGTAGAGGAGTTTAAACAGAATCTGGTGCAGTTGGAACAGGCGCTGAAAGCGCAGCAATGGCATGAGATCAAGGCCCTGGCGCACTATATGAAAGGCAATTGCATGGTGTTTCAGTTGCAGGTCTGGGTCGCGCTGTTGCGGGAGGTCGAGCAAATAACCCAAGGCGAGCCGGATGAGCAGGTGCGAGAGGCGGGTATTCAAGCGCATGTGGATGCATTGCAATCTGCGGTTAAACACCTTGAGAATCATCAGGTTTTTAGTCATAATAGCGCAAAAGATAATTGAAATTTACAATATGAATGACAGGAAGTCTTTCTATTTCAAGAGGTTAGGATTTCATGACTAAGAAGATTACGATTTTATTGGCCGAAGACCATAGCTTGGTAAGAGCCGGATTCAAATCCATTCTGCAATCTGAAGAAGACTTCGCTGTCGTTGGCGAAGCCGAAGACGGGTTGGAGTGTTTGGAGCTGGTGCGTACCAAAACGCCGATGGTGGTGCTGTTGGACCTGTCTATGCCGAAGTTGAGCGGTTTGAACGCGATTTCGCATATCAAGAAGCGTTATGCCGATACTAAGATTATCGTGCTGACTGCGGCGGAAACCCCCAGCGTGTGGATGGAAGTGTTGGAGTTGGGAGTCAATGGTATTGCCATGAAGTCGGTATCGCAGAAAGAGTTGATTGCCGGCGTGCGCAAGGTGGTAGAGGGGGAAACCTTTATTCACTCCGAAATCCAGCCGATTCTGGATGCGGAAACCGACAAGATGACGGCCAACAAAAAATTGTCGGTGCGTGAGAAGCAGGTGGTTAAACTGGTGGCGGAAGGTTACAAAACCAAAGAGATCGCGGAGATTCTGGATATCAGTGACCGCACGGTTTCCAAGCACCGCGAAAACCTGATGACCAAGATGGGTGTGACGTCTACTGCAGAAATCACCAACTATGCGAATGAGTCTGGCTTGACCAAAGTGCGTCTGGAAGAGATTGAATAACTCAATTTTCAGGTTGGTATAAATAAGGGGCTTTGATAGCCCCTTTTTTTATGGCCGGTGCAGGTTCTTTAAACCGGTTTTTCAGTAGTATTGGTGGCGGCTTCGACAAGGTTGTCGGTTGTTAGCTTGGCCACTTCTTCAGTCGTCGCTGTACCCAGGAAGTTGGCTTTGAATTCCTCTAATCCTTTTTGAACCAGTTCGTAGGTTTTATCGATATTGGTGGCGATGTCGCCTTCCAGTACTTTCATGTCGTCCAGAATGCCCTTGGCGGAGTCGAAACCTTGCGAAATCCCGTTGCCGATGACATCCAGAAAGCGGGTGATCAATGCTTCACCTTGCAGATTGGGGTTGGCTTTCTGGAAGGCGGCCAGCATCGCGGTGCTGCCGTCAACAATGCGTTTTGCGGTGTTTTCCGGAGACCAGAAATCCATGCCGCCCTGTGCTTGCAGGGCTTCCTCGCTGATCGGCGGCATGTCGCTTTTTCCGAGTTCCGCGCTGAGGATCTCGTTTAATTTGTCAATCGCCTCTTGAAAGGTGATTTTCAGGGCGTTGCTGCTTGCTGTTTCGGGGTTGCCGAAAAGGTGTTGCACGAGATTGGCCTGTTGCTCCTGGCGCAACGTGGTGCGTGCTTCGTGAACAGTATGGGCTTTTTCGCTGGCCTGTTCGGGTAGATCAGGCTGACCATGCACGCGTTTGCCGCTGTTTTCCGGATTGGCGTGCTCCGGCGCCAGGCCGCGTTCTTTGCGGTAGGCGTTGATCGCTGTATTTTGAATGGACTCGATAGCCATGGAGTTGTCCTCTTTTTAAATCGGTAGAGAGATTTATGTTCTTTTTCATCATCTTACGCCTTATTGCTATATGGCGTAAATAATTAATGATGATGGTGAGGACAAGCGCTGAAAGTATGGTTTTTTTAAAGACGGATGGTCCGTGCCCAACGCCGTTTTGTCCTGCAGTTTCCCTTAGTATGTGTAAGGTATCGACCGATTGTTGGAATGCTTGAGTAAAAGCGTGCATTTCGTCAATACAATCGTCAGCAAAAAATTGCAAATCCTGTTATTATTCCCGTTTATTTTTTACCCGTGTAAAAGAAGGGCTAAGTAGATGGAATTAAACCCGATTTACAGTCGTATGCAGGACTACCAAGAGCGCACCACGTCGCTTAGGGGGTATCTTTGACTATGAGACCAAGTCGGAAAGATTAGTCGAGGTTTTGCGCGAGTTGGAAGATCCGGGGATTTGGAATAATCCCGAAAATGCGCAGGCGCTCGGCAAAGAGAAAGTGGCGCTTGAGAACATTGTGGCGACGATTGACGAGTTGGAAGAGGGCTTGAGTTCCTGCAACGAGTTGGTCGAATTGGCGGAGATGGAAAACGACGCCGAGTTGGTCGAGGAAATCAAAGGCGAACTCGACGGTTTGGGCGAAAAGCTTGAAAAACTCGAGTTCCAGCGCATGTTCTCGGGCGAGATGGACGCCAATAACTGTTATGTGGAAATCCAGTCGGGTTCCGGCGGCACCGAAGCGCAGGATTGGGCGAGTATGCTGCTGCGCATGTATCTGCGCTGGGCGGATGCGCACGGTTTTGATGCCGAACTGATGGAAGTGACGGACGGCGATGTCGCCGGGATTAAGAGCGCCACCATTCACGTCAAGGGCGATCACGCCTTCGGCTGGTTGCGCACCGAAACCGGCGTGCACCGTCTGGTGCGCAAGTCGCCGTTTGATTCGGGCAACCGCCGTCATACCTCGTTTTCGTCGGTGTTTATCTCTCCGGAAATTGACGACAGCTTTGAAATCGATATCAATCCGGCGGATTTGCGTATCGATGTGTACCGCGCCAGCGGTGCGGGCGGTCAGCACGTTAACCGTACCGAATCGGCGGTGCGTATTACCCATCTGCCCACCAATACCGTGGTGCAGTGTCAGAACGGACGCTCCCAGCATCAGAACAAGGCCGAAGCGATGAAGCAGCTGCGTGCCAAGCTGTATGAGCTGGAGATGATGAGCCGCAATGCCGAGAAACAGGCGCTGGAGGACTCCAAATCGGATATCGGCTGGGGAAGCCAGATCCGTTCCTACGTGCTCGATTCGGGGCGCATCAAAGATTTGCGTACCGGGGTTGAAACCGGCAATACCGGTGCGGTATTGGACGGCGAACTGGATCAGTTTATTGTCGCCAGTTTGAAATCCGGGCTGTAACCATTATTTATTTTTAGTTTTGAATCCTTAACCCGGCCTGTTGAGTTTTTTAAGTGCCCGGTTAAACCAATGCGAAGAGAGTGATCGAATGTCAGAAACTCAAAATACCCAACCTGAAGTGGATGAGAACAAAATCATCGCCGAACGCCGCGCCAAATTGACGGCATTGCGCGAGATAGGGCATTCTTACCCGAATACGTTCCGCCGCACCGACAGCTCGGCCGCGCTGCATGCCAGCTATAACGAGTTGAGCAAGGAAGAGATGGAGAACATGGAACCGGTGCGCGTCAAGGTGGCCGGCCGTATGATGTTGCGTCGCATTATGGGTAAAGCCAGTTTTGCCACGCTGCAGGACCATGAAGGCCGCATTCAGGTGTATGTGACACGTGACGAGTTGCCGGAAGGTTTCTACAACGAGCAGTTCAAGAAGTGGGATTTGGGCGATATCGTCGGCGCCGAGGGCTGGTTGTTCAAAACCAATACCGGTGAGTTGTCGGTCCATGTTGAACATATCGAGTTGATTACCAAGTCGATCCGTCCTCTGCCGGACAAGTTCCACGGTTTGCAGGATCAGGAGGTCAAGTACCGTCAGCGTTACATCGACCTGATCGTCAACGAAGAGAGCCGCAAGACCTTTCTGTTGCGTTCCAAGATTGTGCAGCACGTGCGCAATTTCCTCAGCCACAAAGGCTTTATGGAAGTGGAAACGCCAATGATGCACGTCATCCCGGGCGGCGCCTCGGCCAAGCCATTCTCGACGCACCACAACGCGCTGGATATGCCGTTGTTCTTGCGTATTGCGCCGGAGCTTTATCTGAAGCGCTTGGTGGTGGGCGGTTTTGAACGCGTGTTTGAAATCAACCGTTCGTTCCGTAACGAAGGGCTTTCAACCCGCCACAACCCTGAATTCACCATGGTGGAATTCTATGCGGCCTACACCGACTATCATGAGTTGATGGATTACACCGAAGAGTTGCTGAAAGAACTGGCGATGATGACCGTCGGCTCAACCCAGGTGCCTTATCAGGGACAGACGTTCGATTTCGGCAAACCGTTTGCGCGCTTGAGCATGAAGGATGCGATTCTGCAATACAATGCGGATATTACGCGCGAACAGCTCGAAGATTTGCAGTCGGCGCGTGACGTGGCGCGCAAGCTGCACATCAAGGTGGATGAGGCGAGCGGTTTGGGCAAAGTGTTGACGGAAATCTTTGAAGAAACCGTTGAACACCGCCTGATGGATCCGACTTTCATTATCGAATATCCGGCCGAAGTGTCGCCATTGGCACGCCGTAACGATCAGGATCCGTTTATCACCGACCGTTTCGAGCTGTTTATCGGCGGGCGCGAGTTGGCCAACGGTTTTAACGAGTTGAACGACGCCGAAGATCAGGCCGAGCGTTTCCGTGCGCAGGTTGCCGCCAAAGAGGCCGGTGACGATGAGGCGATGCATTACGACGAAGATTACATCACCGCGTTGGAACATGGTATGCCGCCGACAGCGGGCGAAGGTATCGGTATCGACCGTCTGGTGATGCTGTTCACCGATTCGGCGTCTATCCGCGATGTTCTTTTGTTCCCGCATATGCGTCCGGCGACCTGATTCGACGTTAATGCCAAATAAACAAAAAGCCCCGAATTCGGGGCTTTTTGCTATCTGTGCTTGACGAATTGAGGCCGAGAATTTCGGCGAAGCAGTCGCCGAAAAAACTCAACAGGCCGGGTTATTCGTCATCCAGAATCGAATAAGGCAGCGGTTCAATGATGGCCGCAGCGCCGTTGGCGAGTTTTAGCTGTCCTTCGGCGTTTTCCAGCGATTTTAACGTGCCTACGGCTAGGCAAAGCGTGCCCTTGAAAATGTCCGGACGCGCCTTGATGATGTCGAGGTTGTGGTTTTTGCCGCTGTCATCCGCCAGCGTCAGGGTGTCGCCGGCGGTTAAGGCTTCGACACTATCCAGATGCAGGCGCAGCAAGCGTTTGGTCACTTTGCCGCGGTAGTGGATGCGTGCAATGATTTCCTGCCCGGGGAAGCAGCCTTTTTTGAAGTTAATCGCCCCGATTTTATCGAGGTTCAAAAATTGCGCCACGATTTTGCCGCTGGTGGCGTGCTCGATTTCGGCAATACCGGCGGCAATGTTGAGCAGGTCCCAATCATAGCTGTTGGTCAAGTCGCTGTTTTCGCGCAGACGCGTCCAGGCATATTGCATCTGTTCGGCGGGGCCGAAAATCTCATAACGGTGGTAAGGGCCGGGGACTTTGACGATAAAACTGTCCTGTAGTTCTTCGGCTTGAGCCGGTCCGCATGCGTAAATCTCTTTGATTTTGGTGCTTAGGCGGCGTTGAACGTCCAAATCGGCAAACTCGCCGGCAAAGCCGATATGAATGAAATCATGGCTGACATCTTCGATTTGCACCGCCGAACGCAGTACAAACATTTTCAGGCGTTTTTGAATGCTTTCTTTAAGCGAGCCGTCGAAGCTCAGGTAGAAATCGCCACGGAATTTGAAAACCAGAAAAGTCGCCAGAACCTGACCTTGCGGATCGCAATAGGCGCTGTACTGTGCTTGGTTGTCGGTGACGTCGCCAAGATCGTTGCTTAATTGGCCTTGCAGAAATGTAAAGGCATCGTTGCCGCTAACCTTGAGAAGCGCCTGATGGCAAAGGCTGGTGACGACCGGGCCGTGCTTGATCAGAAAACGTTCGATTTCCGGCTGTCCGAAAGTGGAAATTTTACCTGCCGCATCAAATTGTGCGCCCAATTGCAGTAAAAAATCTTTCCAAGCAGGGTTGGAGGTGTGTTCCACAAAACTCATAAAAAGTCCTTTTTGCAAAATGTGCTCAAATGATACTCTGTGTCCGCCAAAATCGCAAAATGGCTTGTGTGTTTGCGAGCTGTTTGCAGCACGTTTCTGCCCAGTTTATTGGTGCAAAGTGCGCAGCGGGGAATTGGATTTGAATTTTAGCCAACCAGCCATTACTATTGCGGTTATTATTGAAAAAATTAATAAAGCGTTTTGCGTCGCATACAGATTGGAGACAGGGTGTGTCTGAATTAAAAAAAGATTTTTTGACCTTCCGTTTGGGCAAGGAAGAGTTTGCTGTTGAAATTCGGCGAGTGCAGGAGATCAGAGGGTGGGAAGAACCTACGCCGCTGCCGAATGTACCCAAATTTGTAAAAGGGGTGGTGGATTTGCGCGGCAATGTCGTGCCGATTCTTGATCTGCGCGAGAAGTTCAAGCTTGCCGTGAGCTATGATGCGACCACGGTGGTGATTGTGGTGCATGTTTTTACCTCTCAGGGCGAACGCGTTGTCGGTCTGGTTGTGGATGCCGTTTCAGATGTGCAGCAGTTTGATATGAATGGCCTGCAACCTGCACCGGATGTGGGTACCACGATCGATAACCAGTTTATTCTGGGATTGACGACGCTGGCGCCCATTCAGACGCAGTCGAGTCAAACAAACGCCGAAGTCAGCAAGCCCAAAGGCAAGATGGTGATTTTGATCGATCTCGATAAGCTGACTTCGGAAGGGTTGATCGAGCAGGTGACGACGCCTCAAGATATGCCGGTGGGTAACGGCTGAGACCTGGCCTGTTGAATCCATAAAAAACGCACCTTTCGGTGCGTTTTTTATGCCCGGGATTTAGCTGCCGGATTCAGCTTTTATGTTTGGTTTTTTTAGCAGGTTTGGGTTTTAGGATGGTCGGCTTGGCTTTTTTGCGCAGGCCGGGGTAGTCCAGATTGTAGTGCAGGCCGCGACTTTCCTTGCGGGTTTGCGCGCTTTTGACCATCAGCTCCGCCACCAGCGCCAGATTGCGCAGTTCCAGAAAGTCGCTGTGCACGGTATGTTCGCAGTAGTATTCATTAATCTCTTTTTGCAGATTGCGAATACGCTGTCTGGCACGCTTCAGGCGGTCGTTGGTGCGTACGATACCGACATAGTCCCACATCACGCGTCTGAGTTCGTCCCAGTCATGGGAAACCAGAATCTTTTCTGCAGGATCGGTCACCAGGCTGCTGTCCCAGGGGCGGGGGGCTTCGTCGTTATTTAGCGGCTGTTCATAAGCCTTTTCGATGCTTTGGCGCGCGGTTTCGGCAAACACCAGCCCTTCTACCAATGAATTGCTGGCCAGGCGGTTGGCGCCATGCAGGCCGGTGTAGGCGGTTTCACCAATGGCATAGAGTCCGGCCAGGTCGGTTTCACCGGACAGATTGGTGACAACGCCGCCGCAGGTGTAATGTGCCGCCGGAACCACCGGAATCTGTTCCTCACTGATATCGATACCGTCGTTTAAACAACGTTCAAAAATGGTGGGGAAGTGGTTTTGGATAAACTCCCGTGATTTGTGGGTAATATCCAGATAGACGCAATCGAGTCCATGCTTTTTCATTTCGTGGTCGATGGCGCGTGCGACGATATCGCGTGGCGCCAGGTCTTTACGGCTGTCATACTGTTCCATAAACGCGGTGCCGTCAGGCAGGCGCAAGATGCCGCCTTCGCCGCGCACCGCTTCGCTGATCAAAAACGAGCGGTCCTGCGGATGATAAAGGCAGGTCGGGTGGAACTGGTTGAACTCCAGATTGGCGACCGAACAGCCGGCGCGCCACGCCATGGCAATGCCGTCACCGGTCGAAGTGTCCGGATTGCTGGTGTACAGATAGGCTTTGCTGGCGCCGCCGGTGGCCAGCACCGTGAAGTCCGCCCAGATGTCGTAAACGGTATTTTCGCGTTTATTCAGCACATAGGCGCCAATGCAACGCTTATGTGCTTTGTTGAGAATCAGGTCAATGGAAATGTGATCGGGCAGCAGGGTGATATTCGGATGGCTGTACACGGCCTGAATCAAGGTTTCCAAGACAGAGTGTCCGGTGTGGTCGGCGGCATGGATGACACGGCGGTGGCTGTGTCCGCCTTCCTGCGTCAGATGAAAAGGGTAGGTGCATTCGTTGCCTTCGCACCGGCTGAAAGGTACACCCAGTTCAATCAGTTCACGGATGGAGTGCGCGGCGTGTTTGGCCACCAGCTCAACCGCGGCAGGATCGCATAGCCCGGCGCCTGCTTCCTCGGTATCCACAATATGTGATTCGATGCTGTCGAACGGGTCGAGTACCGCGGCGATGCCGCCTTGCGCATAGTTGGTGCTGCCTTCTGAGAGGGAAGATTTGGCCAATACAATCACCTTGTGTTTGGCGGCCAGTTTCAGTGCGATGGACAGCCCGGCAATACCACTGCCGATCACCAAAATCTCTGTTTTCAAACTTTTCGAGTTAACCACTCAGTTTCCTTTGAATATTGGGGGTTGAATCGGTGTTGAGCAAACGCTTGTTGCGGAACCGGGGGATGTTCTTGGCAGACAAGTCAGGCGGGAAGCATTAAACTAGCGCTTATTATAGAGAATCGCACGATTGATACGAAGTTTTTATACGAACTAGCGCAGGGGCTGAAGCGAATATGGAACAAAATCTTTTGAGAACGCAAGGCGTGGTGGTTGCCGTGGAAGGCGATTATGCGCGGGTGGAATATGCTCGTCAAAGCGCCTGTGGCGGCTGTCAGTCGGCATCAGGTTGCGGTACCGGTGCGCTTTCCAAACTGTTTTCTTCAACATCGAACGCGCCGCTGACCGTCATCAATCAGCTCAATGCCAAAGTAGGGGATAAGGTGGTTTTGACGCTGGACGAATCGATTGTGGTCAGGCACGCCTTTATGGCGTACGGACTGCCCTTGATTGGCCTTTTTATTGGGGCAGTTACTTTAAAAGCCCTGGCATCGACCATATTGGAAGGTTCGGAAACCCTTTTGGACTGGGCGGCGGTATTTGGCGGCGGAGCGGGGCTGTTGCTGGGCTGGTGGATCACGCGCCGTTTTTATCGCCCGTTGTTGCCGCACATCAGCGAAGTCGTCGGCTAATCCGTGCTTTCAAGGATTTTTTAAGACTTTACTGGTTGGTCTTTGGTTAGCATAAGGGTGTTGTTCATTTTCTTATTAGGAATATTAAACGCAGGGTGAGTTGTATGAAAAAAGTCTCGTTGATTGCTTTGGCGATGACCGGTGCATTATTTATGACACAGGCGCCTTATGCCATGTCCGACAATGTCGTGAATCCCCCTTCTCCGGCCGCGTCGTCAGCCACTCCTCAGTTTTATGGGTTGCCGGATTTCAGCCAATTGGCCGAGGACAATAGCCCGGTGGTGGTGAACATCAGCACCACCAAGAAAATTCAGCGTTCCGGTCATCCTGGCGTTCCCGGTATGCCGGATGAGCTGCTGCGCTATTTCTTCGGCATCCCGGGGATGAAGCCGATGCCGGAACAGCCGCAGGAAGATGAAGTCCATTCGCTGGGTTCCGGTTTTATTATCAGTGAAGACGGTTACATTCTGACCAACAACCATGTGATTGATGGCGCGGACGATATCGTGGTGCGCATGAGCGACCGCAAAGAGTGGAAAGCGCAGGTGGTCGGTTCCGATCCGCGCACCGATGTGGCGTTGCTTAAAATTGACGCTAAAGGCTTGCAGTCGGCCAAGATAGGCAGTTCCAAGGGCTTGAAGGTGGGGCAGTGGGTGTTGGCCATCGGCGAACCTTTCGGATTGGATTATACGGTGACCCACGGTATCGTCAGCGCCCTGGGGCGCGCCTTGCCGGATGACAGTTATGTACCGTTTATTCAAACGGATGTTTCCATTAACCCCGGTAACTCGGGTGGTCCGCTGTTTAACCTGGCCGGTGAAGTGGTTGGTATCAACTCGCAGATTTACAGCAAGAGCGGCGGTTCGATGGGCTTGTCGTTCTCGATCCCGATCGATATTGCCATGAATGTCGCCAACCAATTGATGGATAGCGGCAAGGTTGCCCGCGGTTTCCTGGGGGTGCAGGTGCAGGAAGTGACCAGCAATTTGTCGAAGTCATTCGGTCTGGAGGCGCCAACCGGTGCGCTGGTGGGACAAACCTATCCGGATACGCCGGCGGAGCGCGCGGGTATTCGCGCCGGGGACATTATTCTGGAGTTTAACGGCCAGAAAGTGGAGAAATCATCCGATTTGCCGCCAATGGTCGGTATGGCGAAAATCAATGAGCCGATCAAGGTCGTGTTGCTGCGTCAGGGCAAGCGCATGAATTTGACGGTGAAACTGACGGAGATGGATAAGGCCGAGCAACTGGCTTCCGCTCAAATGGGCGAGGTTAAAAACGACCGCTTGGGCGCGAGCGTCGAGGCGCTGACCAAAGACGAACTGGATGCTTTGAATTTGCCGTTTGGCGTCAAGGTGACGGCGGTGCGTGACGGAGCGGCGAAAACAGCCGGTATTCGTCCGGGCGATGTGATTGTCACCATCGACTTCCAGCCGGTGAAGAGTGTGGACGCCTTGCGTCAGATTGTTAAAGAGGCTCAGCCGGGGCGTTCGTTGCCGGTGCGGGTAGTACGCAATAAACGTTCGCTGTTCCTGCCGTTGGTGTTGGAAAAATAAGCGGTTTGAACGGAGGCGTGGTTGCGTCAAAACGGTGAGATTTATCGCTGCGTCGGCGAATAAATTGTCGTAAAATACGCAACTATTAGATTTTGAACCGAAACTTCGGGGTGAAGCGTTATTATGAGCGTTTACTCTGAGGGAATAAGGGGCTGTAAGCCCCTTTTTTTATAGCGATTTTTATTAAAAAAGACTCAGGGAGCGCCCGTACGGGCGCTATCTTATTGTTGGAGCCTAAATGTCAGACGCGTTGAAACTGATCCGAAACTTTTCCATTATTGCCCACATCGATCACGGCAAATCAACCATTGCTGACCGCTTTATTCAGCTTTGCGGCGGCTTGACCGAACGCGAAATGGAAGCCCAGGTGTTGGACTCCATGGACATCGAACGTGAGCGCGGTATCACCATCAAAGCGCAAAGCGTGACCTTGCATTACAAGGCCAAAGACGGCAATACCTATCAGTTGAACTTTATCGATACGCCTGGCCACGTGGATTTCTCCTATGAAGTGTCGCGCTCGTTGGCCGCCTGTGAAGGCGCTTTGCTGGTGGTGGATGCCTCGCAAGGGGTTGAGGCACAAACCGTAGCCAACTGTTATACGGCCATTGAACAAGGTTTGGAAGTGCTGGTGGTGCTCAACAAGATCGACCTGCCGGCGGCCGATCCGGAGCGTGTGATCGAAGAGGTGGAAGAGATTATCGGCATTGAAGCCGAAAATGCGGTTCGCGCCAGTGCCAAGGCAGGCATCGGCATCGAAGAAACGCTGGAAGATATCGTCACCAAGATTCCGCCGCCGCAAGGTGACCCGAATGCGCCATTGAAAGCCCTGATTATCGACTCCTGGTTTGATAACTACCTGGGCGTGGTTTCCTTGGTGCGTGTGATTGACGGCAAAATCGGCAAAAAAACCAAAATGCGCGTGATGTCGACCAAGGAAGACTATCTGGTTGACGATGTGGGGATTTTCACGCCCAAACGTACCTCCAAGTCATTCCTGTCAGCCGGTGAAGTAGGTTATGTGGTCGCCGGCATTAAAGACATCGACGGCGCGCCGGTAGGGGATACCCTGGCGGATGCCGCAGCACCGGCCATTCAACCGTTGGCGGGCTTTAAACCGGCTCAGCCGCGCGTTTTTGCGGGTCTGTTCCCGGTCACTTCCGAAGATTATGAGGATTTACGTGAAGCCTTGCGCAAACTGCGCCTGAACGATGCGGCGCTGCATTTTGAACCGGAAACCTCGGAAGCACTCGGCTTCGGTTTCCGTTGCGGCTTCCTCGGCATGTTGCACATGGAGATTATCCAGGAGCGTCTGGAACGTGAATACGATCTCGATCTGATCACCACAGCGCCAACGGTTGTTTACGAAGTATTGACCAAAAAGGGCGATGTGATCCGCATTGACAACCCTTCAGAGCTGCCTGATCCCAGCACGATTGCCGAGATTCGCGAGCCGATTATTCAGGCGAACATCCTGGTGCCGCAGGAGCATGTCGGCGCGGTGATGAAACTGTGTATCGAAAAACGCGGTATCCAGAAAGATATGCAATATTCAGGCGGACAGGTTTCCATCAACTATGAACTGCCGCTTAACGAGGTGGTATTGGATTTCTTTGACCGCTTGAAGTCTTGCAGCCGCGGTTATGCGTCGATGGACTACGAGTTCAAACGCTTCCAGGCGGATGATCTGGTGCGTATGGACTTCCTGATCAACAGCGAGCCGGTGGATGCCTTGGCGGTGATTGTGCACCGCAGCTTTGCGGTACAGCGCGGCAAAATTATTATCGAGAAACTGCGCGAAGTCATTCCGCGCCAGATGTTTGATGTGGCGATTCAGGCGGCCATCGGTGCCAAGGTCATCGGCCGTACCAACGTCAAGGCCCTGCGCAAAAACGTAACGGCCAAGTGTTACGGCGGTGACGTGTCGCGTAAGAAGAAACTATTGCAGAAACAGAAAGAAGGTAAGAAGCGCATGAAGTCGATCGGTAGTGTCGAATTGCCGCAAGAAGCGTTCCTGGCGATTCTGGACACAGGAGGAGAGGGCTGATGAGCTTTGAACTGATACTGGTGATTGTCACCGCCATTACCGGCGTAATCGCGTATGTCGATCGCGTGGTATGGCGTCCGAAACGTCAAAAAGCCATTACCACTGAAAACGAGCCGATTATTATCGAATATGCGCGCTCGCTGTTTCCGATCTTTTTGGTGGTGCTGATTCTGCGCTCTTTTGTGATTGAACCTTTCCGCATTCCGTCAGGTTCGATGTATCCGACGCTGGAGATCGGCGACTTCATTGCGGTGAGCAAATTCTCTTACGGCATCAAACTGCCGGTCACGCAGACCAAACTGATTCCGGTCGGCGAACCGGAACGCGGTGATGTCGTGGTGTTCAGCTATCCTAACGATCCGGACGTGGATTACATCAAACGTATTATTGGTTTGCCGGGTGATGAAATCGCCTATATGGGACGTGTTTTGTTCATTAACGGCCAAGCCGTTGCGCAGCTGCCGAAAGGCAAATATCTGGGCAATGACTCCGGTGCGGTGATGAACGGCGCGCAAGTCGTCGCGGAAACCTTTGCCAGCGGTAAAACGCATGATATTTTATTGGATCTGGATAAAGCCAGCCATGATATGGGGCCAATTACCGTCCCGGCAGGCCATTACTTTGTGATGGGTGATAACCGCGACCACAGTAACGACAGCCGTTTCTGGGGCTTTGTGCCGGAAAAGAATCTGAAAGGCAAGGCCTTTGGTATCTGGATGAACTGGGATAACGGTATTCACTTGAATCGCCTCGGTAAAGGAATTGAGTGATATGAAATCTCCAAATGCAACCTTGGGTGTAGAGCGACAGGCTAAATTGCAGCAGTTGTCCAACAAAATCGGTTACGAGTTTAACGATCTGGACTTTTTGCAACGCGCGCTGACACATCGCAGTGTCGGCGCTAAAAACAATGAACGCTTGGAGTTTCTGGGCGACAGCCTGGTCAACTTCATGATTGCGGATATTTTGTTTCACCAGTTTACCAAACTGCCGGAAGGCGACATGAGCCGGGTGCGGGCGCATCTCGTTAAGGGCGATACCTTGGCGGTGATCGGCAAGGAATACGATTTAAGCGATTATCTGGTATTGGGGCCGGGCGAACTGAAAAGCGGCGGTTTCCGCCGCAACTCCATAATTGCCGATGCGGTCGAGGCGATTATCGCCGCCGTTTACGAAGATGGCGGATTGGAAGCTTGCCGCGCATTGGTGGAGCGTTTCTATGCCAAACGGTTGGCCGAACTCGATCCCAAGAATATCGGCAAAGACCCGAAAACGCGCCTGCAGGAGTACCTGCAATCGCGTCAGGAGCCTCTGCCCGAATACAGCATTATCAGTGTCAACGGCGCGGCTCATGCGCAGGAATTCACCGTGAGTTGTTATGTTGAACGCCTCAATACCAAGTTTGAGGCCACCGCTTCGAGCCGGCGCAAGGCCGAGCAGAAAGCGGCGGAAACCGCGCTCGAAGCCCTGGGTGAGTTGTAACCCGTCATACTCTCCGCACCCGCTGCGACCATATTAAGGAACTAAACGATGGATCAAGCCACCACAGTACATGATTTTCAATGCGGTTTTGCCGCGGTCATCGGCCGTCCTAATGTCGGTAAGTCGACCATTATGAACGAGCTGTTGGGGCAGAAGTTGAGCATCACTTCGCACAAGCCGCAAACCACGCGTCACCGCATCCACGGCATTCATACCACCGAGTCTTACCAGATTGTCTATGTCGATACCCCGGGTATGCATCTGGGCGGACAGAAAAGCATCAACGACTACATGAACCGCACCGCCCGCAGCGCCTTCGAGGACGTGGACGTGATTCTGTTTGTGGTCGAAGCGGGGCGCTGGACGGAAGAGGACCAGGCGGTCGCCAACCGTCTGAAAGGCGTGGAGGTGCCGGTGGTCGTGGTCGTCAACAAAATCGACAAGTTCAAAAACAAAGAAGAGTTGATGCCGTTCCTGCAACAGGTTGGCGAGCAGGTTGCGATGACGACGCTGATTCCGGTATCGGCCTACAAGAAAAACGGTCTGGATCTGATTGTCGCGGAAGTGTTGAAGTACATTCCCAAACAGGCGGCGATTTTCCCCGAAGACGAAATCACCGACCGTTCCACCCGTTTTCTCGCCGCCGAGATCATTCGCGAAAAACTCATGCGTACGCTGGGTGAAGAGGTGCCTTATGGCGCTACGGTGGAAATCGAAGAGTTCAAATGGGATCAGGATGAAGGGCGTTGGATTGTACACGCGCTGATTCTGGTGGAACGTGCCGGGCAGAAGAAAATCGTCATCGGCAACAAAGGCGAGATGATCAAAAAAATGGGCACCCAGGCGCGCAAAGACCTGGTGGCCTTGATGGGCGCGCGCGTACATCTGGAGCTGTGGGTCAAAATCAAAGAGAACTGGTCGGACGACATTCGCGCCCTGGCCAGCTTGGGCTACAACGACAATTACAGCAGCTAAGCGGAGTTTGGCGTGGAGATTCGCCAGCCTGCTTATGTGTTGCACCGTCGCGCCTACCGCGAAACCAGTCTGCTGGTGACGCTGCTGACACCCGAGCACGGTAAAATCAATGCGGTGGTGCGCGGCGTCAGAGGCAAAACGCGCAGCGCCTTGCAAAAAAATGCGGTGCTGCAGCCTTTTCAGAAATTGCAGATTCAGTGGAAAGAAAAAGCGCACACTACGTCCGATCTGGTGACGCTCAGCCTGTTTGAACCGGAACCTTTGCGTTTTCCGCTGGAGGGCGAAGCCAGCTTCTGCGGGCTTTATATGAACGAGCTGCTCTATCGCCTGCTGTATCACGGTGCGGCGGTGGAGGAGTTGTTCGCCGACTACGAACAGGCCCTGTTTGCGCTCCTCAAAACGCACAACCGCAGCGAACAGGCCTGGGTGTTGCGCCAGTTTGAGAGCGCGTTGCTGCAGGCCTTGGGGGTGGAGTTGAACGGCGTTGATGACGCCCATCATCAGCCGCTGCAAGCCGCGCAGGACTATCTCTATTATCCGGAAATGGGCGCCTATCCGTATCAGGAAGGTATGCAGCAGGGCGGAGTCTTGATAAGCGGCGCGTGTTTGCAAGCGCTGGCCGAGCGCCGATTTTGCGAGGCCTGTCTGCCGCAGTGGAAAGTGTTGTTGCGGCAGATTCTCAGCGTTTATTTGGGAAACAAGCCGATTCTGGCAAGACAACTATTTAAGTAGGCTACTTTTAAGTAGTCGAGTAAATGACGATTTAACAACGGTAAAAAAACTCAACAGGCCGGGTAGGGGTCTTCTTACCCGGCCTGTTGAGATTCTAAAATCACTTTTCGGGAGAAAACCATGTCGCCGATTTATCTGGGATTGAATATTGATCATGTAGCCACTTTGAGACAGGCGCGCGGCACGCGTTATCCCGACCCGATCAAGGCGGCGTTGGATGCGGAAATGGCCGGTGCCGACAGCATCACCTTGCATCTGCGTGAAGACCGACGTCACATTCAGGACGAAGATGTGGCGCGTATCTGCGCGATGCGCCAGACTAAGGTGAATCTGGAGATGGCGGCGACCGAAGAGATGATCGAAATCGCCTGCCAGCTGCAGCCGGAAGACATCTGTCTGGTGCCGGAAAAACGCGAAGAGTTGACGACCGAAGGCGGTCTGGATGTAGCCGGCCAGAAAGAGTGGTTAACCGAAGCTTGCGCCCGTCTGGCGGAAGCGGGTTGCCGCGTGTCGCTGTTTATCGATCCGGATGAAACTCAGATTGAAGCGGCCAAGGAAGTCGGCGCGCCGGTCATCGAACTGCATACCGGCACTTATGCCGAACTGGAAAAGCCTGCTGCAGTGGCGGCGGAGCTGGAACGCATCCGTCATGCGGCGGAATATGCGCACCGTTTGGGCTTGGTGGTCAATGCCGGGCACGGTTTGCATTATCACAATGTGCAGGCCATCGCCGCCATCAAGGTGATTGAAGAGCTGAATATCGGTCATGCGATTGTCGCGCAGGCGGTGTTTTCCGGCTTGCCGGAAGCAGTGCGCGAGATGAAGCGCCTGATGGTCGAAGCGCGCCAGCAAGCCTATTTGCAGGACTGAAATCAGCTCCGCCATGATTATCGGCATCGGTACTGACATTGTGGATGTGGCGCGTATCGCGCAAGTGTATGCGCGTCAGGGCGAGGCCTTTGCACAGCGTCTGCTCTCCGATGAGGAACTAATCAAATTTGCCAACCAGCGTTTCCCGGAACGCTTTCTGGCGAAACGCTGGGCGCTCAAAGAAGCGGTTTCCAAAGCATTGGGAACCGGCATCAGCCAGGGGGTCTGTTTCCGCGATATGAGCATTCGCCATCATGACAGCGGTCAGCCTTATCTTGCGCTGTCAGGTACGACCCAATCCAAAGCCGAACAGCTCGGTATTCAACGCTGGCAGATCAGTGTCAGTGATGAAAAAACCCACGCCGTGGCGTTTGTGATTGCCGAAGGTTAAGCGTTTTTAGTGTTTAATTAAGTGAGGAACTGAACTGAATGACACTCACCATTTCCAAAAGTCTGTTGACCAATCTGCTTGCCGCTTTGATTTTAACTATAGGTGTGGTGCTCGCGAATGATCTGCTGTTCTGGACCGGCCTGTTCGCTTTGTCGGGCGCGCTGACCAACGCCCTGGCGATTCATATGCTGTTTGAACGCGTGCCGGGGCTTTATGGTTCGGGCGTTATCCCGAATCGTTTCGAGGATTTCAAGAACGCCATCCGCACCTTGATGATGGAACAGTTTTTCAATCAGGCGAATATCGACCGTTTTGTCAGCGGGCAGGGCGACATTTCGCAGCATTTAAAACTGGCGCCGGTGATCGAAAAGGTGGACCTAACGCCCGCTTACGACAAACTGGTGCAGACCATTATGAACTCGTCGTTTGGCGGCATGCTGAGTATGTTCGGCGGGGCCGACGCGCTTAAACCGCTCAAAGAGCCGTTTGTGACCAATCTGCAAAGTGCGCTGATTGAGATCACCGAGCAGGAGGGCTTTATTGCGTTGCTGCAAAACGAGATTGACCGTCCGGATGTGATGACGGATATCCAGCATAAAATCGAATCGATTATCGAATCGCGTCTGGCCGAGTTGACGCCGGAGTTGGTCAAACAGCTGATTCAGCAGATGATCAAAGAACATCTTGGCTGGCTGGTGGTTTGGGGCGGGGTCTTCGGCGGCCTGATCGGCCTGCTTTCGGCGCTGCTTTCGCAGTATGTTGTTTAAATGAACCCGCGTTATGCGGGTTTTTTATTGGGAGAGATAAGGTGTTGTTGACACGTCTGTTTCCGTTATTGGCAGTGGGTTTTGCGCTGTTGGCGTTCTTCTGGCCGCAGGGGTTTGCGGGTTATCAAAGCTGGATTATGCCGCTGTTGATGGTGGTGATGCTTGGCATGGGCTTCAGCTTGCGCCTGCAGGATTTTGAGGAGGTCTTGCGCCTCAAAAAAGTGGTGGCGCTCGGTGTGTTGATTCAATTTGGCGTCATGCCGTTGGCGGCTTTTCTGATCTCCATTGCTTTGGGATTGTCGAGCGAACTGACCGTCGGCATGATGCTGGTAGGCGCGACGGCGGGCGGCACGGCTTCCAATGTGATGACTTATCTGGCCAAAGGGCACTTGGCTTTGTCGGTGAGTATGACACTGGTTTCCACCTTGCTGGCGGTGTTGGCCATGCCGTTGTTGACTTGGGCATATCTGGGGCAGCGGGTGGAGGTGCCGGCGCATGACATGATGGTGAGTCTGCTCAAATTGATTTTGGTGCCGGTGACGGTCGGCATGTTGCTCAGACGCTTCTTGGGTGCACGTGCAGCCAGCGTTGAATGGCTGTTTCCGTGGGTGTCGGTGTGGGCGATTGTGTTTATTATTGCGATAGTGGTGGCGTTGAATCAGGCCAATCTGCAGAGTGTGGCGTTGACGGTGATGCTGGCGGTGATTCTGCACAATCTGACCGGCATGGCAAGTGGTTACTGGCTGAGCAGAAGACTGGGCTACGACTCGGTGATTGCACGAACCGTGGCAATTGAAGTGGGAATGCAGAACTCCGGGTTAAGTGTTGCACTGGCGCTTAAGTATTACACCGCGGCGAGTGCTTTGCCCGGTGCGCTGTTTAGCATTTGGCACAATCTGTCGGGCGCACTGTTTGCAAGTCTGTGGAGCAGACGTAAAGAGGACTGAATGCGGTCTGCTTTTGAATTCAACTTGATTAAATAAGGTTAATTGCAATAAATCGTAACCTCCAAAAGAGGTTTGTAATAAAACGTAATAAAAATTCTTGACCTATCAATAAGGTTTTTGTATATTTCCCACCGAATTTGTTGTGCCAAACTTGTTGTGAAGCAAGGACGGAAAGCCAAGGGTCTTACTGTTTATTAACATTTAAGACAGCCGGTTGCCAGATGATCAAGCCATTTATCGGGGTTTGCCCGTGTTCGCTTGCAGGCTTATTGAAAGTCTCCTTCCTCCTGTTGTGCCCTCAATTTCTCTTAGCTGCTAAGAATCGCGCTCTTGCCGATGATTCGCCAGATGCCTTCGTCTATCTAAACACTTTGGCGCTGATGCATGGCGGTTGCAGCCTTCCTGATGACGATGAAACGTCATCAAGCAGAATTTATAAACCGTTTTTACATTGAATTAAATCTTAAAAAGAGGAATAGGCTATGACAGTCAAGCTCAGGTTGGTGTTAGCGTTTTCAATCCTGATAGTAATGACCATCATTTTAGGGGTGGTGTCATTAATGCAAATCAATACCATTAATAGTTCATTGAATCTGGTCGTCGAGGATCGCGTACCGAAAGTGGTGGCGCTGTTAGGGATTGATCAGCGTCGTGTTGCCGTAGAGCGCGATGTCGGCCAGTTGATTCAGGCGCGCGATCAGCAAGAACGTGATGAGGCCATGCGCCGCATTAACAATCGTCGTGATGCGAATAACCAAGCCTATACGTATTTGGAAGAGAGCATCAAGTCGGCGCAAGGCCGGGCACTTTTGGAGAAAACCATTCAAGCCCGTAAGGCGCAAGGTGTGATGAGGCAGCGTATGATTGAATTGGCCACCTCAGGGCAAACAGACGCTGCATTGAATCTCTATCTTTCTCCTGAAACACGTCAGGTCAGCCGTACTTATCGGGATGAACTGGGTGCGCTTGTAGAGCTTCAAAAAGAGCTAAGCAAGCAGTCTGCGGATGAAGGTACTGCTGCCGGTAGTTTTGCCATCAAAATTGCCATGGCTATCTTGATTGTTTCTTTAATTATCGGTGTCGGTTTCTTCCTGTGGATTATGCGTGTGGTGGTGCGTCCGGTGGTAGCGATGCAGGAAGCGATGCAGGAGGTGGTTAAAACCGGCCAGTTTGACAAACAGGTAACTGTGCTGAACCGCGATGAAATCGGTTTGTCGGTAGAAGCGTTGAACAGCTTATTGAAGAGCATGCAGCAGGCAATCGGCGATGCCAACACAACTATCGGCGCTTTGGCTCAAGGTGATTTCTCAAAACGTATCACCAACAACTATGTGGGTGATTTGAACAAGCTTAAAGAAGGCATTAACATCAGTGCCGATAACGTGACCAATGTCATGACTGAAATGGGTAGCGTTATGAAGTCGTTGTATGAAGGTCAGTTTGACGTGACTGTGAATACCAATGCACAGGGTGAATACCGTACTATGCTGGTTAACACTTCTGAAGCGATGCATGCAATCAACGAAGTGATTGCCAATATCAACAATGTCATGGGGGCGATGCAAGACGGTCGTTTCCAAGAGCGCGTGATGGTGAATGCACGTGGTCAGTTGGATCTGATGAAACAGCGTATCAACAGTTCGATGCAGGATCTGGACAGCGCGATGGCGGAGATTATCCGTGTGGTGGTTGCACAGTCGGAAGGGGATTTGACCAACACCATCAGCGCGCAATACCGCGGTGATTTGGAAACCTTGAAGCAGGCGGTGAATACCTCAGCCCAAAAACTGGTTGAAGTGGTTTCCAAGGCGGTCGAGGCATCCAGCATTGTCAGCAGCGCTGCCGAAGAGGTCTCCCGTGGCTCGTCCGATTTGAGCCAGCGTGTACAGGAACAGGCGGCTGCATTGGAAGAAACCTCGGCGACGATGGATGAGATGAACTCTACCGTTGAGGCAAATACCGAGAACTCACAGCGTGCAGCGGAAGTGGCGCAAGGCGTGCGTACGCAAGCCAATGAAGGCAGCCAAGTGATGCAGCAGACGATCAGTGCAATGAATGCCATTCAGGAGTCGAGCCATAAGATTGCTGATATCGTCACATTAATTGACGGTATTGCTTTCCAAACTAACTTGCTGGCGTTGAACGCTGCGGTCGAAGCGGCAAGAGCGGGCGATCACGGTCGCGGTTTCGCGGTCGTGGCCGGTGAAGTGCGTGCTCTGGCGCAAAAGTCAGCCGAAGCGGCTAAGGATATTAAGACTTTGATCGATGAAAGCGTGACGCGTATCGGTCAAGGCACGCAATTGGCCTCGCAATCCGGAGAGATGTTGAACGAGATCAATCGATCGATTGAATCGGTAACTGTAATGATTGAACAGATTGCCCGTGCCTCTTCAGAACAGGCCAATGGTGTGACTCAGGTGCATGTGGCGATCAGCCAGATCGATCAGGTCACTCAGCAGAATGCTGCGTTGGTTGAAGAGACCACTGCGGCGGCAGAAAGCATGAGTGAGCAGGCGAATAATTTGAGCAGAGATATGGCGTTCTTCAAAATAGGACACGATATGGGAACAGCGCGCCGCCTGGCGTCTCCGGCCGCTAAAAAGCCGATGCAGGCGTTGGCGCACTCCAAGCCGCAACTCAACTCGCAATCTAAGCAAGCCCCCAAGTTTGAGGTGAAACCGGCACCAAAGCATACGGGTGACTCTGATGAGTGGGGTGATTTCTGATGGATGCGCCAACCCAGAATCGCTCGCTGAATAAAGCAGTTGAAGATCAAAAAGGCAAGCAGCATCAGGCACAGTTTTTGACTTTTGTGTTGGGAGCTGAAACCTACTGTATCGACATTTTGCGTGTTCAGGAAATTCGCGGCTGGGAAAAAACCACCCAGTTGCCGGAGACGCCTGAATATGTCAAAGGGGTCATTAATATTCGCGGTACGATCGTGCCGATTGTCGACCTGCGCGAACGCTTCCATATCGGGCAGGCCACCTATAATGACAGCACCGTTGTCATTATTACCAAAATGGAAGGTGGTGATGCCCAGGAAAACCTGCAAAAAACCGTCGGTTTGGTGGTAGACGGCGTCAGCGATGTGGAAGACATTGATCTCGACGGTTTACAGGCTGCACCGTCGTTCAGGTCCGGTGACCGTGTCAGTGACGAGTTTATCCAGGGCCTGGCCAGTGTGGGTGACAAGATGGCCATCGTTCTGAATGTCGACCACTTATTGCACAAGGGCGTCTTTCAGAAGCTGGCAGCCGCGTAAGGCGCCATACTTTAGAAGAAACCTAAAAAACCGCCTAATTTGGGCGGTTTTTTATTTCAGGCGACAGCGCGCTAGTCGAACCCAATGTTTTGCTAATACAGAACGTTCAAGATGCTGTATGCTGCATATCCGATTAAATACCTTGTCGTAGGTCTGATTATTCTATAAAGTTTCGTTTAACTGTTACTCAAAGTAGGGTTAATTGTGAAATTTATCCGTTCCGCATCCTCACGTCAATTACATCAACAATTGATTTTTCGCATCGGTTTGACGGCCTTTTTTGCCGGTATGCTGACGTCGGCATTCCTTTGGTTTTACGGTATAGAGCAGTTTGAAGAGGATGCGGTTGAAAGCGCGCAAGTCTTGGCGGAGCAGATGATTGTGACGCACGCTTCCGAACTGAGTTTGTTGGAAAGAGGCAGCCAGCTGACGGAAACGGATATACAGCAGCTTTTACAGGTGGCCAATGAGTATGTCACCCGCTATTTCAGCTTTGTTGAACTCTATGATGTAGAGGGTGAGGAAGTCATTGCAGCGACTTCAAGCGATCCGTTGGCCAAAAGCGCCGTTGAAGCGCGCGTGCATATGAATCCTAAAAACGAGCATATCTACAATGCCTTCTATGACCACGATAAGCTGTATATCCAGATATTCCTGCCTTTGAAAAAAGAAAAGGAAATATTTGGTTATGTCGAAATGGTCTATACCTATCCCGAACTATTTCTTAAACAGCAGTACCGCCACCTGATTGAAGCGATGTTGGCGGTGATGTTGTCGGTTTTAGTGGCCGCTGCGGTCATATATCCTGTCGTCATGTCCCTTTTTAAAGAAACCCAGACCCGCAAGCTTGAAATCCTGCAAGGCAATATGGAGATGCTCGAACTGATCGGTTCCGCGATTTCAAAACGCGATTCGGATACGGATGAGCATAATTTTAGGGTGACTCTGTATGCTTTGGCATTGGCTGAACGCATGGGGATTTCAAAGGAACGCTGCAGAGAACTGATTAAGGGAGCGTTTGTACATGACATCGGCAAGATTGCCATATCCGATAACATCCTGCTCAAGCCTGGAAAGTTGACCGATGAAGAGTTTGCAGTGATGCAGAGCCATGTGAAAGAGGGGGCCGATATCGTCAGGGTATCGACCTGGCTCAACAGCGCCAAGGATATTGTTGAGTTCCATCACGAAAAATATAATGGCAAGGGCTATCCGCATGCGCTCAAAGGAGAGAATATCCCTCTGAATGCGCGTATTTTTGCCATTGCGGATGTATTTGATGCCTTAACCTCAAAGCGCCCATATAAGGAACCTTTCAGTGTGGCTGCCTCCCTGCAGATTCTTCGCGAGGAGGCAGGGCAGCATTTTGATCCGAATTTAGTCGAACGTTTTATCGACATCGCCGATGCATTGCACGCTGAATTTGCCAGTCTGCCTCGTCAGGCGCTCGCTGAAAAGTTGCATCGAGCCATTCGCAGTTACTTTTATTAAGCCTTGACGTCAAACTGCCAAATCAATCTGCTGGATCGTGCCGGCGCCTCGACCGTCTTCATAGAGGAAGATGCCGCTGTTTTTCAACTGGCCTTGCATGGCATTGTCACTGTCTTTGTAGTCAAAAGGCGTGGCCACATTGGCTAGCGCAATCGCCCCGATATTGAGTTCCAGCAAGCCTTGCAGCTTGTCCAGTCCGTTGGCGTCCTTCTGCCATACTTCCAGTTTGGAAAAAATGGCGTCGTTTTCATCGATCCAGCCGTTGCCGTCATCGTCATAAGCGGCTAATTCACTAAAGCCGTCGCCGCTCTGTGCGCCGAATAGTTCGCTGCCATCGTTGATGAGACCATCGCCGTTTTTATCGAATGCCAAAAATCCGGAGCCTGGCGCCACAAAACTGATTTGATCTGCCTGACCGTCTGCATCAATATCAAACTGGTATTTGTTGAGCGTGAGTTCAGCCGGTGTGCCGCCGAAATTGACGGTTAACGGGTCTTTCATGACCCAGCCCTGCTGACGTTCGCTCATAAACTGGGCAGAGAAGCTGCGACTCATCTGTAGGTTGAGGTTAAAGCTGATCTGCTCACCGTTTGCGGTGGTCACATTGCCCTGGGCACTGAATTGGGTATGTTGTTCTTCGTAATAGTGACTCATCATCGCCCAACGTTCACCGAAAACAGGCATTCCGTCCACGGTTTGCAGCGCATCTTGCCCTTGGGATATTGGTGCATCAGCAGCGTGAGCCGTATCCTCTTTGCCGCCGTCATAACCGTAGACTTTAAGATGATAGGGCTTGCCTGTGAGGCGTTCCATCATGGCTTCCACCGCTTCAATCATGCGTTGCAGATGCGGCGGCAGGGCGGGTTTCCCTTCGGAGGCGTCTTGCGTCTTAACGCCCTGGGCTTGCGCAGGCAAGACACTGGTTTGACGCTGTCCTGACAGCGGAGCTTCAAACGTTTCCTGTTTGTCTGGTGAGCGAAAATGCCCTAATTGGTGGTTGCCAGGTGTATTCTGAGCTAGCTGTTTGCCAATTGAGAGTGTGCTCATTCCGGCAGTTTCGGCCATATGTGATTGCGTTTGGGTTTCACGGCTTTGCAGCTGGCCGTTTACATAGTTTTCGTGAACACGCTGTTGTGCGCTTTCGGTGCGCGCATAATATTGCGCGGAAAGCTGCAGATTCTGGTCGAGAATTTTCATGGTAGAGTCCCATTTATATGGTGAGTAAAGAGAGGTCTTTGTGCCTCCTTACGTCTTCCCTTGAGGGTTCCCAGTGTGTGCGGCCCTTGTCTTGATTTATATGCCGGGCTCTGTTTTTATAGATGTATGTTTTGTTTCCCTTTTTATCGGCAGCTTAGGAAGAAACTTTAGGATAGGTATGAAAATTGCATTGAAACTGGTTTTGCCTATCATTTGGGTGTTTTTTCTGGCGGGGTGTGCCAAACCGCAACTGCCGCCTTTGCAGGACGAAGACACCATTGTGGCTTTTGGCGACAGTCTGACACTGGGCGTTGGTGTCAAGCCGGAGCAGAGCTATCCTGCGGTATTGGCGCGTTTGAGTGGCCGTAAAGTGATTAATGCCGGCGTCAGCGGTGAAACCACCGCGCAAGGCTTGGAGCGCTTGGCTGAGGTGGTGGCAGCGCATCAACCCAAGCTGGTGATTCTGCTGGAAGGCGGCAACGATATGCTCCAAAAGCAGCCCGAGGAAAGCATTGCCGCCAACCTCGGCAACATGATCGCCAGTTTGCAGGACGAAGGTATTGGCGTGTTACTGGTCAGCGTTCCTGAAAAGGGCGTGTGGATGCGAGCCGCGCCCTGGTATGAGGAGCTGGCCGATGAATATGCCGTACCGCTGGAAGATGAGATTGTCCCCGAACTGATGGGGCGGTTGACGATGAAATCGGATTATGTGCATTTCAATGCGCAGGGTTATGAGGCTTTGGCACAGGCCATTTTGGTAAAACTGCAAGAGGCCGGGGCATTGTTAACGCCTTGATGTAGGTTTACACATAACTTGAAATAAATTTACACATATAGTCTGGATTATAAAAAATATTTATGGATTGGGCGGGGTTAGCCTGATTCGTATTCAGTTTTAATACATCGCGCTTTCAGGTAACAATCAATTCAATATGTCAGTTAATTTGACTTTGAGTGACTTTTTTAATGCCTTGACTAACGGCATTAACTGTTTCGTGAATCGGTGATGATTCCCTTGAGTTGTTACTTAATACCTTCGATGCGTTTTCACCAATCGTTTTTATTGCCGTAGTCATTAACGCACCAAGCATTTCAGGTTGATTTTCGCCTAGTCGGTCAATTTGCTCTTTAAAGCTTTGGTAGGAACTTGTCACTGCTTGCTTGTGGGCATACTCTTGACGTAATCTTTCAAGTTCGTTTCGGCGTCTGGATGTAAAAATAGCAAACCAAATTGCAGGCAATATAATTGGAGACCCTTGCAATAAATTGTATATGAGGGACTCGACCATACTCTCTTTTTGAACTGAAAATACAAAGCTGGCTATGCCAGCGGCAAGAAGCACACTCAGTGCTACATAAAACTGCATCGTAAACCAAAATATTGGCTTCTCGCATTCATCCTTTAGTTTTTTATATTCTGAGGATAGTCCAGCGCTGACCGCACCAGGGAGTAAGCTTTCAATTTCGTTGATTAGCTCTTGAATCTTTGACTTATGTTCGGTTTCATACTTCTTAAAGGCTTGCTTATATTCTTCAAGCTCAGCCTTCAAGCCACCAGCTAATCCACCTTCTTCATCAGGTGTGCCAAAAACTTTCACATAGAAAGATTTTAGTGCTTTCAGTTCTTCTTCCGTATCCGCTAACAATTTCTCGATTTCTTGAGTGCTTTGTTTGGCACTTGTTTCATAATTTTCGGTATTTTTATGCAGCTGGTTAATTTGCTGTTCAATCTTTTGAATTGATTGATTTGATTGAGTCGAGTCTGCAAGCAAAGATTGGATTTTCTTCAGTAGGGAATCGATATCTGCACTGATTCCTGAATTGCCATCCTCACCAAATAACCGTTGATAAAGTGAATAAGATTTCTCTGAATCTGACTCGACTTCTTTAAGGTTTTTATTGGCTTCTCCAACAACACGATTAAGCTCGTTTAAACGCTCATGACTCGTTTCCAACAATGACCGTTTCAGTTGCTCTAATAAGTCTTGCTGGCTTTTAGAAACTTCTTTTAAACCTTTGGAAACTGCGTTAGGCATAACCATATAAGGTCTGAAAATATTTAGCGCTTGATCAATGTGATTATTAGCCGTTTGGATTTGACTTATATTGCTTTGATCATTTCTAAAATTAGTTAAATGGGATTGTGTTTGTTGAATCGGCCCTTGGGCATTCGACAATGTTTGAAGGTGAAAGGTATCTTTATCAATTGCCTTAAGAATAGAGTCAATGAGCTTTTGACATTTCACTAAACGAGTAAATTCGGTGATGATATTTTCGTCAGTCTCTGCTCCCAATTGGATTGATTCAATAACTTTGATTAGTTCTTGCCAGTGTGTGTGAAACTGGTGACTGTCAAAAGCTTCAGACCATCGATTCATTGAAGAATTTCCTGTGTAATGGAGTGGGCGAGGTGGCATTGGGTGGTTTGCGCGGTTTGCAGTTGGGTTTTGATTTGGTCGCAGAGGGTCATAAGCTCATTCACTTTGGCGACTATGCGGGTTTGTTCCTCTTTTGGTGGAATAGGAAAAACAAACTTACTAATTTCTGAAAGGTACAAGCAAGGTTGTGCTCCACCTCTTTTATTGCCATGAATAAGATTCTGAAGCATAGGTGAATCAGCAAGGTATTTAAGGTAGTTTGAGTTAAATTTTAGAGGCTTAATCAAAGCCACACTTCGAACCAAAGCAAAATTACTTTGTTCAGGCACAAGAGAGCTGCGGCCAATTGTTCCACCAACGGAGACCATCATCAAATCACCAGTCTCAGGCAAGCAACGTTCTCTTGATTTTTTATAATCTACCGAAGAAATACGGTCAACATCATCAAAATCAACGAAACCATCTCTAACATTCTTAGCAGATAAAAGCATTTCCCCAATTTCTATACGCTTTGGAGTTTTATGATCACCATCTGTAATTTTTGAAGTCACATCAATCAACCTTACCCACTCCCAACCATTTGGTAAATCGAAGGGTTTTTCGGCATCGGTGATGGGGGGCAGGGCTTTGGATTTTTTAATTTTGCCGTCTTTGATGAGTTGGGCTTTTTCGGCGGCGATTTTTTTGAGTAGTTCGCTGGCAGGTTCATCGTTTGGGTTTTGTGGGACGAGTTTGCCCATGACCGCCAATTGCAGAATGGTTTGTTTTAGGGTGTCTATGCTGTGTTCGGTGGTGAAGAGCACATCGAAATTTTGGGCAATTAATGACCAGGCCTGGTCAAAATTGGCGGTATTGTCTGGATTAACCAAATTCCCTAACAGCGTTTCCACCAATGTTTGATGGGTAGCAATTGAATCCAGTGTTTGGCTTTCCAATTGATCACACAAAGCCATTAATTCATCAACTTTTGAGACTATGCGTTTTTGCTCTTCCAAAGAAGGTAAAGCCATAAACCCACTTCTCAGAGCTTTGGTATCTAAATGGGGAATAGCAGCACCTTTTAAATTTGAATTAAGATGTTGATATGCGTTCTGAAAAAACAACTTTATAAAAGGCTTTAAACTATTAGATGTATCGACTCTTGCTAATGTTGATCCAATAACCCCATTTTGCCCTTCCAAAATTAAGCCACTTCTAGAACCATCACAAACAACTAATAAATCATCAGTTGTGCATTTTGGTGCGGATTCATCATCTGTAAATCTAAGAACATTACCCCTATCTAAAGCTTCAATATCTAAATAAGGGTATATTCCTTTTTTTTCTGATAGATGTTTGGGCTTTTTTCCTTTTACCAATTCAAAAATAGTTAAATTTGATGCCCACTCCCATCCATTCGGTAGCTCAAATGGTTTTTCGTCATCTGTGATTTCTGGCAGGGCTTTGTTTTTTTTGATTTTTCCATCTTTAATCAATTGCACTTTTTCAGCAGCAATCTTTTCAAGCAAAACACTGGCGGGGTCATCATTAGGGTCTTGCGGTACGAGCAAGCCCCGCACGGCCATTTCTAAAATCAGCTCTCGCAGTTTTTGAATGCCCACTAAATTCAGCTTATTGCTTGAGCCTCGCCCAGCGGTGGATTTGGTTTCAATCGCTTGTGTCCAAGTATCAAGATGTTGGGTAATTAGGTTTTCTGCACTCGAATTTTTCGCTTGTAAAGACATCACGCTTTACCTTCCAATGCATTGCCTAGAATGGTTTTGAGTTGATCACGCAGTTGTTGAATCTCATTTTGTTGCGTTGCATAAGTTGCCAGCAATTCTTCTGGGTCGTGAACGATTTCTTCGGCTTGGTGCGGGTTTTTAATGTCTAGGTTGTAGTTGCGCTCGATAATTTCATCAATCGACACACACCACGCCTGCTCGGTTTCAGTTCGGCTGGCAAAACCATCGGCTTCATTGCCCCACCAGTCGATTTCGGTTTGGAACTCCTCAAACTTCATCGGCTTGGTTTTGGAGTAGTTTTTTACGCCTTCTGGATAAGGGTGTTCATAGAACCAAATCTTTTCGGTCTTTTGCCCTTTGGTGAAAAACAGAATATTGGTTTTAATGCCCGTGTAAGGGTTAAACACACCATTTGGCAGGCGGACAATGGTGTGCAGATTGCATTCTTCCACTAGCATCTTTTTCAGTTTGGTTTTCACGCCCTCACCAAACAATGTGCCGTCAGGCAGCACTACCGCCGCACGACCACCGTCTTTTAGGGTTTCCACAATCAACTGCATAAACAGATCGGCGGTTTCACGAGTGCGAAATTCGGCTGGGAAGTTTTGTTCAATACCGTCTTCTTCTGTGCCGCCAAATGGTGGATTGGTGATAATAACATCGGTATCCGAATCCCAACTAGAAAGCGGTTTGCTTAGGGTATTGTCGTGGCGGATTTGCACTGGCACTTCGATACCGTGTAGCAACATATTGGTGGTACACAGTAGATGCGGTAATTGCTTTTTCTCGACGCCCCAAATCTGCCCTTGCAGTTGTTTTTGGTCTTCGGTGGTTTTGATTTGTTTTTTGAGGTGTTCAACGGAAGACGCTAAGAATCCGCCCGTCCCGCAAGCAGGGTCAAATACCTTTTCGCCGAGTTGCGGATTGATGCGATTGACCATAAATTCCGTGACTGCTCTTGGGGTATAAAACTCGCCGGCATTGCCTGCTGCTTGCAGGTCTTTGAGGATTTGCTCATACATATCACCAAACAGGTGGCGTTCTTGTGAATTGCCAAAATCTATCTCGTTGAGCTTGTTAATAACCTGGCGCAGTAGGGTACCGTTTTTCATGTAGTTGAAGGCATCGCTAAAGGCTTCTTTGACCACAAACCCGCGAGGGTTGGTATCCATTGGTGCCGTTAACTCTTTAAGCGTTGGGAATAGGTCACTATTGATAAACTCTAAAAGAGCATCACCGGTTAGGCCATCGGCATCTGCCGCCCAGTTACGCCAAAGGTATTTCTCAGGAATCGGTGTTTTATAATTGTCTTGTTCGAACTCCAACTCTTCTTCTTGTGCATCGAAGATTTTGAGGAATAACATCCAAGAAAGTTGACCTAGGCGCTGTGCATCACCATCAACACCTGCATCTTTACGCATAATATCTTGAATCGATTTAATAACTGTGGATATAGACATGGTTACCTTTATGTATTTTTATTCTTATTGTTGTCAGATTAAGCCGATTGTTCTGGGGCGTAGAGTAGGGCTTCTAATTCACTAATTGCCTGTTCATAGGCTTGCTTTGAACCAAAGGCGTTTTTAACAATCTCTTTGGGTTGCCCCATTTGATCAAATGGCGTGACTTTAAGCACTTGAATGGATTCGATTTCCGTTACACCTTGGTCTGCGTATTTATCCAACAAGGCATTAAGTACCTGTTGAGCCGCCTCAGAATACTTGGTGAAGTAGTTACGCTTTTTGACGTTTTCCGCGCGCTCTTTTCGAGTCAGAGGAGGTTGGTCGAAAGCAACGTGGCAGATTAAGTCGAATGGATCCATATCACGACTAATATCCTGTTCCAGTGCCTGCCAGATAACACCGTTGGCTTCTAGTTCTTCAATGATTGCTTGCTTACGTTCTGATGCTTGCCACTTTTTAACAAACTCATCCATCGAGGCGAACTCTTTTTGTATGGTTTTCTTGGTGTAGTCTTTAAAGGACTCGGTCACCAATTTACCATCAGCATCATAATACTGAACGCGCTCGGCTAATTTCTTGACGGTCACGCCAGAAACGTAATATTTGACAAAAGGTTCCTTCTCACCACCGGTATCTTCACCCGTTTGTGTCCATTCATCTTCGTGCTCGCTGCCAGTTGCATAATCACCTTGCGCTTCTTCAACCCCGTCTGCACTTTCATTCTCGTTTTCAGGGTGGTTGAGTTGGTCATCGAACTCTGGGTTGTCTGGGTCATTAATAATTTCGGGTTTAGTAACCATGACTCGCTCAGGAATTCCGTCAAAACGCTCGTCAGCGAACAATTCCGTGGCTTTTTTGAAGTCGAGGATTGTAAACCAAAGTTTGTTGAAACGGTCATCAATGCGAGTACCGCGTCCAATAATTTGCTTAAACTTGGTCATGGACTGAATGGATTGATCCAGCACGACGAGTTTACAGGTTTTAGCATCGACGCCGGTAGTCATCAACTCGGAGGTTGTCGCAATGACTGGATAGGCTTTTTTGGGGTTAATAAAGTTATCTAGCTGAGCTTTACCGAGTTCGTCATCTCCGGTGATTCTCATCACGTATTTTTCGTTTTTCTTAACCTGTTCTGGATTCAGGTTGACCAAAGCACGGCGCATCCGTTCGGCATGGTCAATGTCATTACAGAACACAATGGTCTTTGCCATCGGGTCGGTGCGCTTGAGATACGAGGTAATGGTTTCGGCCACTAATTGCGTGCGTTCATCAATGACCAGAGTACGGTCAAAATCTTTTGCGTTATAGATGCGGTCTTGAATGATTTCCCCGTGTTTATCTGTTTGCCCTTTGGTTGGGCGCCATCCTAAGGCATCAATATCCAGGTCAACACGAACCACTTTGTAAGGCGCAAGAAAACCGTCTTCGATACCTTGCTTTAACGAGTAGGTGTAAACAGGCTCACCGAAATAGTCGATATTGGACACTTCTTCCGTTTCTTTGGGGGTTGCGGTTAAACCGATTTGCGTGGCGGAGGAGAAGTACTCCAGAATTTCACGCCATGCGGAGTCTTCGGCCGCGCTCCCACGGTGACATTCGTCGATCACAATCAAGTCAAAGAAATCCGGTGCCACTTGTTTGTAGGCTTTTTGCGACTCTTCTGGTCCCGTTAGAGCTTGGTAAAGCGCCAGATGAATTTCATAGGCGGGATCAACCGTGCGCTTTTCCACCTTAGTCATGGCGGTATCAAACGGCTGAAAATCATTAATGCGAGTTTGGTCTACGAGGACATTTCTATCGGCTAAAAACAGAATGCGTTTTTTTGTTTTCGATTTCCACAAGCGCCAGATGATTTGAAATGCCGTATAGGTTTTACCGGTGCCAGTTGCCATCACCAAGAGTATGCGGTTTTGGCCTCTGGCAATTGCCTCTATGGTTTTGTTTATAGCTTGTAGCTGATAGTAGCGTGGTGATTTGCCGGAACCATCATCATGGTAGGATTGGGTAATGATAGGCAATTGGCTATCCGAATAACCTTTCCAAGCACAGTATTTTTGCCAAAGCTCGTCAGGAGTAGGGAATTGGTCAAGCGTAATTTCAGTTTCGATTGAACCAGTTGTTGCTGTTTTATCATGGAAGATAAAACCATCACCATTGGATGCAAACACAAACGGGGTTTCTAACAGGCCGGCATAATCCAAGGCTTGCTGCATTCCTTTGCCGATTTCGTGTTTATTGGCTTTCGCTTCAATCACCGCCAAAGGAAGGTTGGGTTTGTGATAAAGCACAATATCCGCAGACTTTACCTTTTTACGGGCAGCGATTTGCCCACGAACAATCACCTTGCCGTCACGCAGCTTCACCTCTTGACGGATTTGGGTCATAGAGTTCCAGCCTTTATTGGTTAGGGCTGGTAGGATGAACTTTGTGATAATGTCTGTTTCAGAGAATTGCTGCTTGTTCGTATTCATAGGGTTTGAGGCATCGCAAATTTTAAGCTTAGGTGCATTTTATACGTATCTTTTTTGCAGTTCTACTGCAAATTTCACCTTCCTTGTGTGGATAGAAATCCCTCAATATTCTTGGCATTTACGATCAACTTGAATTAATTCCAGCGCAAAACACCGAATTGTTTTTTTAATTGGTCATATCTCAAAAAAAATTTCAGGGAATTTTCCCTGAAACGGAACTTCATATTGGTCTCCCAGAGTATTTTCTTTTGAATTTTTTGAAAGAAAACACTTATTCTCAAACTTTTCGAAAAGAAATTTTCTTTCAAACTTTTTGAAAATAAATTATTTTAAAAACAACATGTTATCTATATAAAAATTCTTGACAGGCGTTTTTTTGATCTTTAAATTACACATGAAATGACATAAACACGAAAAAGAAGGGCGCATGAAAAACTTTAGAAGATTTAAAACTCAGAATCGAGATATTCGTCACCGAAGCGGCGAGAACTACATAGGCAGTGTCGCGTTTAAAGATCAGCGCATTCCGTATGAGTCCTCTCTAGAAAGAGATTTTGTTTATTTGGCCCTCAGTCACTCAACTGTTTGTAAGGTTATTTCTCAATCCAATCGAATTGATTATGTCTTTGAGGGGAAAGTTAGAGAGTACACCTCAGATTTTTGTCTGGTGACTGAAACGGGCGAAATGTACCTGTTTGAAGTTAAACCAGAAACGAAATACCTGGCTAACCAGCAACGTTTTAAAGTTATTCAAGAGGTTTTTTTAAGAAAAGAGTATGTGTTTGCAGTTGTGACAGACAGCCAGATTAGGCAAGGTCGTCAAGTTCGTAATGCTGAAGAAGTGCTTGATGCAAGAAGGCGTTATGAAGATGATCTGGAACCATCGATTATCACTGAAACGCAGAAATGGTTATTGGAAAAACCAGGCTTTCTTGTTGAAGAGCATCAACATAAATTTGGCTTAGAAAGTTATTTGGAGTCGATTGCCTATTTGCATAAATCTCATGCTGAGCTCATTAAGATTCCATATTTGGGATCCAAAGCCAAGATGCATCCATCCAGAGGAGAATGGAAGTGGAATTGAAAAGTAAATTCACCTTACTTCCCAAGCGCCAGGGATCATGCCCTTTGGAAACCGGGGTTCAAATTATTTGGAACAATGTACTTTTTGAACTGGAAGAGATTGCACCTAAGCGGTTTCGCTTGCAGTCAATTCACTCAGAATCTTATGAAAAAAGTGAAGAGGAAGTTCTCTCATTCATTATTGAGGGTAGTGCTTATATTTATTCAACGCCGCATAAATTACAGAAGCCAGAACCTTCGAATATTATCGATTTTGAGCCGATTCAATTATCAGAAAAACAGCAACAAAAAATGCAAAAGGCGTTGCGTTATATCAATGAAATGGAGGTTTACCCTATTCTGAAGATGGAGCCTCGATTCTTAGAACGTCATATCCAAGAGATGGCTAAAAAATATAAGGATGATTCGCCGCCTTCACCGAGCACACTCTATCGTTGGATTAAAAAGTATCAAAATGCCCGAAATACGCCACAAAACATGTTCGTGAGAATGATGACGCTGGATAACCGCGGCAATCATACACGACGTTATGAGGATGAGGTCTACGAGATTATTGATGAGGTAGTTGATAAGTTGTATTTGCAACCTCGCGGGGCAACAATCCGGCAAACCTATGAGGCGGTGATATCACGCATCAAACAAATGAATACAGATGGAAACTCAGAAGTGCCATTGAGGCTTCCAAGCTATCAAATGGTCTATCGTTTCATTAAAGCCATCGACCCATTCATTGTGACTGAACGCCGTGAAGGTCGTAATAAAGCCAAGAACCTTTTCGCACATACATCGAAAAGCTATCAGCCAGAGCATCCGTTGCACTGGGTAGAAATTGATAGTACGCAGTTGGATATTTATGTGATTGTCGAATTGGGTGGACAGCAGGATGTGCGACGACCTTATCTGACTGCCTGTATTGATGCATATTCACGAGCGATTGCCGGGGTGTATTTGTCGACCGAGTCTCCATCATCTGAATCCTCCTCAGAATGTATGTTGCAAGTCTTATCTCCTAAGGCCAAGTTTCTTGAGGAATTAGGCATACATAATGTTGACTGGCCTGTATATGGCGTGCCTCAGAAAGTAGTCATGGATAACGGAACGGATTATTGGTCATCTGAAATGGTTAATGGATTATCAAATCTTAATATTGAAATGTCCGTTAGTCGCCCAAGAAGTCCTACTGATAAACCTTACATCGAACGCTTCTTTAGAACGCTAACAGACAGTTTTCTGAAGGGGAAGCCTGGGTTTGTGCCAAAACCAAAGGACAAAGACCCCAGATACAATCCTCAAAAAGATGCAAAGCAGACGTTTGATGAATTTTACAGAGAGCTCGTTTTGTTTATCGCAGAAACCTACAACAACCGCAAACATAAATCACTTCAATGTTCGCCTTTACAGAGGTGGCATCAAGGCGTGTCTCAAAGAAAAGTAAGTGTGATTAGTGATATTGAAAAGTTTCCGCCAATCTTCTCAAAAGTGGAGAAACGTAAATTGACCAAAGGCGGAATTGAAATGAAAAAAATTAGATACAACCATGGGGGGGAGGACTATAAAAACTTTAAACGAGCGTATATGGATCAAGAGGTCGAGGTGGCATGGAAAAAGAGTGATATCAGTTGTATTTGGGTAATTGACCGGAAAACGAAGGGTTACATTCCTGTTATGGCTAACGACCAGAGTATTCGGGATTTGAGGCCAAGTTATAGTGCTCATAAAAAAGTGATTGAGGATATGCGTGAGCAATTTAAATCTATCAATATTTCTGAAATTGCCGGGCGCTATCAAGCCATTGAGACCTTAAGCAAAGATGAATCTTTGGTACCGAAACACTCTACGACTAAACAGAAAATACACGCTGTTCAGTCCCAGGCTCGTGACAAAAAAACATTGGTAGCCGGTTTGTCTGATGATGAGATTGCAGAGATTTTGAGGAACAGTGATGAAGCAAATTGATGCAGCGAAGATTGCAGGTCACCCAGATTATAAAAAATTTCATAGCACTGTCGTCATGCATGATGACATGTTGTTTGCGCTGAAGGAGTTTAGTAATTGTTTAGTGAGGGCGCAAACCACTCAAGAGTCCTGTGGATTGATGTTAACGGGAGAGTCTGGCGCAGGTAAAACAACTACTTTGGAATCGTTCAAAGAGCATGCAAGGCAGAACGATTTGAAGTTTGCGTACATTAGCTTGGAATCAGATTTAACGATTAAATCACTTTGCGGTGAGTTAATTGAAACCATTCGGCCTGATTACAAAATGACGCAAACTCAAACGGCGTTAGAGAGAACCAAAATATTTTTGAAGTTGGTCGAAATCCATCAAATTGACGTCTTGATTATGGATGAATTTCAGCATGTGCTATTGAGCAAAACCAAAAGAACAGCGGAAAAAACATCCGAGTGGGTGAAAAGCCTGCTCAATGCCACTAAAGGTCTGGTGGTTGTTATCTCGGGTATGCCAACAATAGAAGAGGTTTTTCAGTTGGATGATTCCGCGCTGCAACTCAAACGCAGAATTCACTCAACAATCAATTTGTCAAAATATGCGGCGTTGAAGGACACATCACAAAAGAGGGTGGCTTTCCTAAAAAAATACCTGTCACATTTCAATACCAATACCGACGTGCTTCTGGAAACGAATCAGGTTAATAGGATTCTGAATGAATCCGGAAACAATATTGGAAAAATAACAAAAATAGTCGAGTTTTGTGTCTCAATGGCGTTGACCGAAGGAAGAACCAAAGTGATTTTAGAGGACTTAAACTTTGCTATTGAAAGGCTGAATGGATGATTAGAGTAGAGCGTCACCCTCATGAATCCAATATTGGTTATTTGCAAAGAATAGCCTTGGCTAATGCCTATGATGATCTGAAATTGTTCATGGCTGAGTTTTTTCCGGATGTTTCTAACAACGTCAATTGGCCACATTTTCCCCTTTATCTGTATTTTGAGGTAGTTGAAAATCCAGATGCCACGCTTGGAATTAACGTGGTTAAGCCAAATCACATTAAAGATAAAAGACTAGACTATGGAAAAATAAAGCTTAGAGAGCAGCATTTCTCAGTCCATAAAAAGGTTTGTCCTGAGTGTTTGAAAGAACATCAAATTGAACATGGTGCTTGGGAGCATATCTTCTTTGTGGCTTGTCCGATTCATAAAATTCGCCTGGTTCAGTTTCCTCAAAATCATCCCGAATTTTCATACCGAAAAAAACCGTTTGAATTTGATTTGCAGATGCTTGAGAGTCCGTCTAGTTCAGTGTCAGCGGCAAATCAATTCATAAAGTTGGATAACCGGGATTACGTCTCCAAACAGGTCGAAGGATTTGAACCTGCGACTCCATTGGAAGTGTCAATTGCTCAGATTTTGAAAGAACTTTATGAAACAGGAAAAAGTAGTTCGGACTATGTTCCCAAAGTCTTATGGGACACTCCAGAAGTATGGTTGGAATCGATATTCTATATCGTTGATCCACAACGAGCATCAGGAAGGCATCCTGTAAAGTTTGAGTTGGCTAAACTCGAATTCAGTAAAAGAGTCGAATATGTTGAAGACTATGAACAACTATGGTTGGAGATGGATCAGTTCTTAATTTCGATGTACGAGGGTAGGAGCTTAGTTGATATATACAGTGACGAGTTTCATCCAAACAAACATCTCAAAAACTACAAGGACTGGGTAGGCTTAAGAAACCTTCGCAAGTATGCGCCCTTTTTAAAGGAGCATTTTGATAATTTTATCTTCGATAAAAGTGGTTTTAGACCAAATTCGGTCAACTCCACGACAATCCCCGGAAATTTGATAGGATCTATCAAAGTTCGACAAATTTTAGAAATCTCTAATGAGGTGTATCAACTCTTTTTAAAACAGGGGATTTTGAATCCTTACAAATTGGGGTTATCTAATTTCAGCTCAAAAATGCCTTTATTTAAAGAGCAGGATATAAATAAGCTTAAAGAGTATCTTCCGCTTAAATGGGAAAGGTTTCACCAAAAATACGGGCTTGCAAATCGGAAACTTAATGACTTGGTGGCACTTGGCGTTGTCATCAAGACTGACTTTGAAACAGGGAATGATAACTTCTATTTTTTGAATGAAGATTTTATTCAGGCTCATTCCGAGCGCCTTAAAAACCCGATAAGCCTTTATGACGCCATGCACAAATTCAAAGTTGCGAATGTTACATACTCAATTTTGATTGATGAGATTAAACAGGGGGATCTGGGGTGTCAGGTTGTTGTTAATTCTAGGATTAAGGTTTTTGTGTCGCAATCTGATTTACTCGGATTAAAGCCGAAGTATTTTTCAGTGACTGACGAGTGCAAATACATTAGTAGAGAGCAGGTGTGTAAAGAGTTTCAGATTACTAACCGGGCCGTTTTTAATTTGGCAAAAGAGGGCTTTATTGAAAGCACTCCTAAATCGGAAAGACTCTCTCCTCATGACGTGTATTTGAAAAGTTCTGTAGAAGATTTTTTTAGAGACTATATTGTATTAAGCCAGATTTCAGACTTGATTGGGTTGCATCGAAGTACTCGATTAACCCGAAAAATATTGGATGAACTCGGTGTTTTTCCTGCCTATAAAACGCCTTACCTAATTTATGATAGAGCAAGCTTTATTGTTCATAGATCTGATATAGAAAAACAGGCAATGGTTTGCCGATCAGATAACCTCCCACGTTAAATCGATTCATCTTCTGTTCTGAAGTCTCCGCTAAATCAATTAGCCAATATTCTTCATATCCTAAATACGCAAAAAATCCTCCTCGAGGAGGAGGGCGTACTAGTTTTTCCATTGTCTGTTGAGATTTGCCGCCTCATGGGATATCAAGAGAGTAAGGCTCCTTCAATCAAGGCATCACATCACCTGCTCCTTATCTTCAAAAGGAACGACAGATTTCATACGAATGCGTAGAAGAGCTCTTGCTCAAAGACAATGGTGGGCAGAGGAAAAAATCTCAATCAGTGTTTTTTATGTAAAAAAACAGCCGTTTATTAACATTTCAATAAAAAGATTTTTGTAAAATTCTTGGCAAGTATTTGATATTGTCGTATTTAATATTTCATGTTGTGTGTAAACCTACACTTGACATTGATAAGTACTTTTCATATAGTCGAACTGCCTTTCTTCAAAACTTTCTATAAGGAGGCGATATGTCAAATGAAGGTGCGTCTTGTACCAGAGTCACCAGTTCGGTTCCTTCCAACGAGCCGGCTGAGGGAACTGTACAAGCCTCTCAACCAAAGGAAGAGGTAGCTAAAATGGGTGTTACAGTCGGGCAGAAAGCCCCTGATTTCACAGCGCCAGCTTTCTACAAAGGTAGTTTCGGGTCGGTTACGTTATCTGAAATTACCGCTAAAGGTAAGTGGGTGTTGCTGTGTTTTTACCCGGGTGATTTTACATTTGTTTGAGCAACTGAAGTGTCGGCGGTCGCCGCGAATTATGAAAAGTTGCAAGAACTAAATGCTGAAGTCATTTCGGTCAGTGTGGACAGTCATTTTGTCCATAAAATGTGGAATGACCATGAACTTGTCAAAATGGTGGGTGGAGATGTTCCATTTCCAATGGTAGCGGATCAGGCCGGTAATATCGGTCGAGCTTATGGATGTTGGGACGAAAACCAAGGTATTGAATTACGTGGCCGTTTCATTATAGATCCAGACGGCGTGATTCAAGCCATGGAAATCTTGACCCCGCCGGTTGGTCGTAAGTTGGACGAGACTATTCGTCAACTGCAGGCTTTCCAGCATGTTCGCGCCACCGGCGGCAAGGAAGCTTGCCCTGCAGGTTGGCAACCTGGTAAACCGACCCTGAAACCGGGGCCGGATTTAGTCGGTAACGTCTGGAAAGTTTGGAATCCTAAAATGGAAGACGAATAGCCAGGCATTTAGCTCGGCAATCATAAGACCCGCTGTTATGGCGGGTTTTTTTATTGGGAAGAGCAAAAGATAAGCCAGCGCCAACTTTAATGAATGCAGGAACTGCAACATTTGGAACATAAATGTGGTTACAATTCTACGACATCAATTAAGAAATTTTACTGAGGTTTTTGAATGGAGCTAGTAATCACTTTTTGGCCATACTATTTGGGCATACTGTTTTTGTCTCTGACGTTTGGTTTCGCCGCACAATACAGTGCATTTTGTCCGGTTGGCGGTTTGCGTGATTGGGTCAATCAATACCAGTTTTCGCGTTTGGCAACGTATTTTGGTGCGATTGCGGTGGCGCTATTTTTGACTTCGCTTGGAGAAGGGCTGGGATTATTCGACCTTTCACAGACGATGCCGCCCTATCGCACGGCCGAATTCGCCTGGGGGCGTTATGTGGTCGGCGGATTTATTTTTGGTTTTGGGATGGTGTTGGCTGCCGGATGCGGGATGCGTAATCTTGTCCGATTGGGGCAGGGAAGTATTAAGGCACTATGGCTGGTGGTGTTGATCGCGCTGATGGCCTATCTGATGACAAAAACCGATTTTTACGCCAACTGGGTCATGCCTCTGATAGCTCCTTTGAGTGTTAACTTCAACAACAGCGGCTCACAAGATATCGCCAGTTTGCTGTTTGGAAAAACAGAACAGCTTGCAACTTTGCGGGCGATGCTGGGCGCATCGATTGGCGCTATTCTGTTTATTTTGCTATTGAAATCGTCTGCATTTAAGCAACGTCAACCGCTTATCACAGCAGTAGTAATCGGTGGGGTCATAGCGTCAGCCTATATTTTGACTGGCGGCAGTTATTCAGCCTATATGCTGGAGGAGACCTCCTTTGTTGATACGCCTCCTGCCGGATTAGGTGTACAGTCGTTTACTTTTGCAGCCCCCATGGGGGATTTGGTGCATTGGTCTTTACAGCCACAATGGGCTTTGCTCTCCTTTGGCGTGGTGGCCGTTTTAGGTATGATTGTAGGTTCGGCAATCAGCGCCATCATCAAAGGGCAATTCAAGATCGAGGGGTTTTCTTCAAAAAAAGATTTTGTGGTTTCCAGTCTGGGAGCTTTGCTGGTCGGTTTTGGCGCGGTATTGGCAATGGGATGTTCCATTGGACACGGGCTTTCAGGTACGGCAACTTTAGCTCTGGGTTCTTTTGTCGCATTGGCTGCAATACTGGGGGGCGCTTACTTTGGCATCCGCATGGAAAAATATTTGTCATAATTTTTAAAAAAAGAGATTTAATGAACCAGTTTGCAAAAATACCATCTGTCAGTCGAGTGCTGGAAAACCAGAGACTGGCGCAATCTATCAACGAATACGGACATTCCGCCGTTACACGGGTGATTCGCAATCATTTGGAAATTTTGCGTCAACAAGTTTCGGATGGCGTTGATCTTGGCGACAAGGACGAGATTGAAAGCGGCTTGATTAGGCAAGTGATACAGGATTTACAGCAACAGGCTGTGCCCAATCTGCGTCCGGTTTTTAATTTGACAGGTACGGTATTGCATACCAATCTTGGGCGTGCATCGCTGCCTCCTGACGCCATTGCCGCAATGGTCGATGCCGCCCGTTACCCTTGCGCTTTGGAATATGATCTTGAGACCGGCGGTCGTGGAGACCGCGATGCGTTAGTAGAAGAGTTGTTATGCGAGCTGACCGGCGCTGAAGCTGCGACAGTGGTCAACAATAATGCGGCGGCGGTGTTTTTAACGCTGAATACGCTTGCCAGTGCCAAAGGCAAAAAACAGGTGATTGTCTCGCGCGGCGAGCTGATTGAAATCGGCGGTGCTTTCCGTGTCCCCGATATTATGAGCCGCTCGGGTGCCAAGTTGGTTGAGGTTGGAACAACCAACCGCACCCATCTTAAAGATTTTCAGGGTGCGATCACATCCAAAACCGCCATGCTGATGAAAATTCATACCAGCAATTATGAAATTCAAGGTTTCACGCATGCCGTTCCCGAAAAACAACTCGCGGAATTGGCGCATAAGAGTGAGGTGCCGTTTGTCGTGGATTTAGGTTCGGGCACCTTGGCGCACCTTGAGGACTGGGGGTTGCCCCATGAACCGACGCCGCGCGAGAGTATCGAGGCCGGGGCCGACTTAGTGACGTTTTCCGGCGATAAACTGCTCGGCGGTCCGCAAGCCGGGTTGCTCGTTGGAAAAAGGGCGTTGATCGAGCAGATCAAGAAAAACCCGCTGAAGCGTGCTTTGCGGGTGGGAAAAATTACCTTGGCGGCTTTAGAGGCGGTATTGCGCCTGTATCGTAATCCAGACAGCCTTCAAAACAAGCTGGCGACTCTTCAGCAACTAACGCGCCCTCAGGCTGATATACAGGCCGCGGCTGAACGTCTTTTGCCGATGCTTCAATCCGCATTGCAGCCTCTACCGGTGAGCGTAGAGGTTGTTTTATTGAACTCTCAGATCGGTTCAGGGTCTTTACCGGTCGAGCGTTTGCCTTCGGCAGGATTGTCGATTCGCTCTAACAGCAGAAAAAATGGCATCCTGCATCGCATGGAAGCAGCTCTTCGCAAGCTTGAACGTCCCGTCATCGGGCGCATTGATAACGATGCAATGTTGCTGGATTTGCGTTGTTTGGCGCATGAAGACGAAGCATTTTTTATTCGCCAGCTGTCACAATTAGCACAGATGCCGATTCATGAAACCAAGTGATTTTTAGATGTTGATTGGAACAGCAGGTCATATCGACCATGGAAAAACCGCGCTGGTGCAAGCATTAACAGGCGTTAACGCAGACCGTTTACCCGAAGAGAAGAAACGGGGCATCACCTTGGATTTAGGCTATGCCTATACGCCATTGAGTGATGGAACCGTTCTGGGTTTTGTGGATGTGCCTGGCCATGAGAAGCTGATACACAACATGCTGGCGGGCGCTACAGGAATCGATTTTGCGCTCATTGTGATCGCGGCGGATGACGGGCCCATGCCGCAGACTCGTGAGCACCTTGAACTGCTCGATCTGCTTGGAATCTCGCGTGGGGCCATTGCCATCACCAAAATCGATCTGGTTGCAGAAGAGCGGCTAAGAGAGGTTGTTAAGCAGGTTGCAGACTTGGTTAAGGGCAGTCACTTTGCACAAAGCCCGGTTTTTGCTCTGTCCTCCGTCAAAGAAATCGGTGTTAAAGAGCTTAAAGCCTTTCTTGAGCAAGAAGCGCAGTCTTATCAATCCACACCGTCCAAAGGCAGCTTTCGCCTCGCCATAGACCGCGCTTTTACCTTAAAGGGCGTTGGCACGGTTGTCACCGGAACCGCGTTGGCCGGCAGCGTGCATCTCGACGATAACCTCGTTATTTCACCAGCGGGTTTTTCCGCGAGAGTGCGGGGGCTTCATGTTCAGGATAGAAAAGCTGATGCCGGTTATGCAGGGCAGCGTTGCGCCATCGCTTTAAAAGGGGATTTTGAAAAGAGTGATTTGCACCGGGGCATGTGGTTGACCGATCCAGCGTTGGCACTCCCTGTTTCCCGTTTTCAGGTCCGGTTAAAGGTGCCTGTTGCGCAAAAAACGCTTAAGCATTTACAGACGGTGCATGTCCACTTGGGAACCGAAGATATTGTTGGTCGGGTTGCGCTGTTGGATTGCAAAAAGGCCGAGCCGGGAGAGAGCGCTTTTGCCGAGATCCAGTTAGAACGCGAAACCTTGGCTTTGAATGGCGACCGCTTCATTCTGCGCGATGCGGGCGGTCAGAGAACCGTCGCTGGCGGTAAGGTTTTGGATATCTTTCCTCCCGGTCGTTATAAGCGTACTCCTGAACGACTGGCATTGCTGGATCATCTTGCGACGCAGGACCTGCAGACGAATCTGCGTTTTTTAAGTGAAATTTCAGAGGTGGGCGTCGATCTCGAGCGTTTCAGGTTGGCATGGAATCTGGAGCAGGATGAAATATTGCAGCTGTGCGATGTAATCGGTTTGCAGGTGATCGCCGATAATCAGAGCCGTATCGGCCTCTCTGCGAATGTGTGGCAAAACCTGCAAAACAGCTTGCTGGCAAAGCTGGAGGCCGAACATGAACGGGCCCCGGATATGATCGGGGTCGAGTTCGACCGCCTGCGGCGAATGATCTCGGTAAACCTTTCCAAACCTGTTTTTGAAGCGCTATGCAATTCGCTTATAGCGGACGGCAGTATCCTTCAAAACCGTGCCTGGCTGCATCTATCGACGCATTCGGCCGAATTAAGTGAAGCAGACAGGACGCGCTTTGAACACTTAAAAGTTCTGCTTGAGAAAACGCCGTTTAATCCGCCGAGAGTGCGTGATGTAGCGAGGTTGAACGGTATGGCCGAGTTTGAAGTGCGCAAGCTTTTCAAGCGCCTGTCAAGGCTGGGTGAACTCTATCCCGTGGCACGCGATCATTATTTTACGGCGCAAGCGGTGGAGGCGTTAGCGCAAATCGTGAGTCAGTTAAATGCGAATGGTAAGGGCGCGACTATAGCCTCGTTGCGTAATACCATTTTTAGTGACGGCAGCGGCGGCCGCAAGGTGGCGCAGCAAATTCTTGAGTTCTTTGATCGGGTTGGCTATACTCGACGACTGCGCGATGAGCATGTTTTACGTCATGCCGAAACCGATCGGGATCGAACCTGGTCGGTACGCTAGATTTTGGAAGGGATCGTTCCCCGGTGGGGCGCCCGGTCTTCAAAACCGGGAGGGGCTGCTACGCGGTCCTTGATAGGTTCGACTCCTGTTCTCTTCCGCCATTTATTCTTGAAATTGGCATTTCGCCACTACCTTAGTTTCGCAAGGATGCCATGATCCGTGTGGGCTTCAACAAGGCATTCAGCAGTTCTTCAATCGAGCCGAAAAGCAGATCGCTGGCCAAAAGCGTTTTGGTCGCACAGCCTTCTTCCTGCATAATCGCAATCCCCAAAGCGGCATCTTTCAGCATCAACGCATCATTGAGGCCATTGCCGACCGCGACGCAGCTCTGCGCTCCCAGTTGCTCGATATAGGCCTGCTTTTGCCGGTCCTGATCCCGCTTTCCGATCACATGCACGGTGATGAACCCATCGGCACAAGCCTCATGAACCGAACCATGGGTATCGGCGGTGATGACATGAATCTGCAATAACCCGGAAAGTTCGCGTAATTTGGCTAAGACATTGTTTTTTAGCTGCCCGTCGCAAGCAATCGTGCCGTTATAGTCCAAGACAAGGTGGTGCAATGCCAGGGTGTTGTTACCGGGGATTTCGATATTCAGCATTATTTTTCCTTGTTCAATTGGGTTTGTTGTTCATGTAGGGTGAATTGGCTAACTTGATGTTGATAAGACTCATAATGACTCTTTCAAATTGCTTTGCGGATTAGAAATGGCCCTTTGAGAAAAGCGTTCGCAAAGTCGTTTTAAAAACTCAACAGGCCGGGTGCTCAGGGGTGGCATTAATCGAAAGGGCGGTACTGGATTTGATTGATATACCAGACGCGTTTGCCTTCCGGCGTTTGCACCACGACTTCGTCATCGATCTCCTTGCCGATCAATGCCCGCGCCATCGGTGAATTGACGCTAATAAAATGCTTTTGGGGGTCAAACTCGTCGGTGCCGACGATACGGTAGCGGGCCGTGACGCCTTCGTCGTTTTCCAGTTCCACCCAGGCGCCAAAAAACACTTTGCCGTCCTGCGCAGGCGAATAATCGATTACCTTGACCACATCGAGGCGTTTGCTTAAAAAGCGGATGCGGCGATCGATTTCGCGCAAGCGGCGTTTACCTTCTTTGTACTCGGCGTTTTCCGACCGGTCTCCGTGAGCAGCGGCTTCGGTAACAGCCTGCGTAGTCAGTCGGCGTTCCACACGCCACAGGTGCTCCAACTCTTTTTCAAGCGCCACGCGGCCTTCGCGGGTAATCAGATGGTGACTTTGACTCATAATCTTCTAGGAGGGGATTTATTCGGGAAACCAGTTGGAGTTTTCGGCGCGTCTCAAAAGCAAGCGGAAATCGTCTTGAAAGCGCGCAATCATGCCTTGCTCTTTGGAGGCGTCGCAACCGCCCATTTTGGCGAGTTCGGCATAGAGCGCCTGCTTGAGTTGCTCTTGATAGTCACGCGGATCGGTCCGTATCTGCTGTTTGATGAAGTTATTCACCGTCAGGCCGTATTTTTTAAGGAACAGGCGGTTGACCTCGTTGACCTCTTGGGACACCGAAATGCCGCGGCAGCGTTTATTGTAAAAATCGTAACGCAGCGCGGTTTCCACCAATTTGATATGCAGCGCCTGATCGCTGAGTTCGCTCAGTTCAACGGTCGATTGCTCGGCAGCCACGGCGTTTGGCGCGCCAAAGAGGCTAAATAGCAGTAACAGTAGCGTTGTCAGCTGAACATGAAGGCGAAAGGGGCGCATAGCGTTAATAAACCTGAATCAATCGTGCTTGTAGTATAGCGGGAATCAGCGCATTGACAAAGTTTGTCGGCCGATTTTAAAACTCAACAGGCCGGGTAGCACGCATAAAAAAGCCCTCAAAAGAGGGCTTGGCACAACCAAGGTTGATTTGGGCTTATTTAACCAAATCTTTCACCCAAGTCTGCATGGTCTCTTGGGCCACCGGATTAGGCGCTTCCATGAAGTTGACCACAAAGGTGTCACCCAAATCGGTCACGCCAATCGCACGTGGACGCACCGCCACTGGATCGGCACCGGGGATTTGGAAGCCGAAACAGAAGATAATGTTTTGCGCATCCTTGATTTGCGGATTGATCTCGCCTTCAATGCTTTGCGTGTGGCTAAGATGGTCGAAGCGGGCGATAAAGCACGCCTTAGGGTGCGCCTCGATTTTGGCCTGCAAGTCGTCCAAAATGGCAGCGACGCTGTCGTATTTGCAATCTGACTTGGCGATTTTCAATTCAAAAATCGGGTATTTTTCCTGAAACATTTTCTTTTGCATGATGCGTTTTTCCATTATTGGGTTAAAAAAATCAACGGTATTGACGCAGATAGAGCCACTCGAAAGCGCGTTTGGCATAATGCATCAAACGGCAAGGCGGCAGCAGTGTGGTGCCTTGTTCGGTGCGTTTGATCAAAATGCCGTGCTTGAGCGTGTCGACAATACAAATCAGTTCGTGTTTGAAGGCCTCGAAATCGGTCTCACCTTTCAGTGATTTCACCAGGTTTTTAGCCGCCGCCTTGGCTTGCAGGTCGGCAGCGTGCGCCTGCTTGGCCTGCCAGTCCGGTCCGGGGAAGCTGCCCGCATCGCCAGCCACAAAGGTGTGTTCGTAGCCTTCGACCTGACAGTGCATGTCAGCCACAATCATGCCGCCGGCGGACTTGGGCAGTTCGCTGTTTGGCAGCCACGCCGGGCCGGTCATGCCGGGCATAAACAGAATCAAATCCGCATGGAATTCCCCGCCTTCGGTTTTGACCAGGTTTTCTTCAAAGCCGACCATCTTGTGACCCAAGTGGGTGTCGATACCTTTGCTGCTCATCATTTTGACGAGGTTCTCCGGCACTTTCGGGCCGAGACGTTTGCCGGGTTCGGGTGCCGGGTTGAAGAACACCAGTTTGAATTTGTCGCGGCGACCTTGTTTGCGCAGCAGGTTGTCGATGCCGAACAGGAATTCAAACATCGGCCCGCCGCGCATGGCCGAGGGTTCGTTGGGGTTGGCGCCGAAACCGATGGCGATGGTGCCGCCGCTCATGCCTTCCAGGCGCGATTTGATGCGCTCGGCCGCCGCAATGCCTTCGCAAGGGGTGATGGCGTGCTCTATACCTGGCAGTTTTTTAATGAAACGGCCGCCAGAGGCGATAATCAAACCGTCGTTATGAAATTCGCCTTGATTGGTCACCACGGTACGGCCGCCGTTGATAATGTTTTCCACGCTCGCTTCGACAAACTGCACGCGTTGGCGGTTGAAGAAGTTGTGCAGGTTGATGCGTAAATCGTCACCCTTGCGCAGACCGGACGGAATCCAGATCAGACTTGGGAGGTAGACAAACTCTTCTTTAGGCGCAATCACCGTAATGATGGCGTCCGGGGCGTGTTTGCGGGTTTGTTTAACGGCGGTAAGGGCGGCGAAACCGGCGCCTAAAATAGTAATGTTCATCTCAATGGCTCCCGAAGTTAGTCCATTAAATTGTTTAATGCATTATAGAAAAGATTTATCAAAATGCGACTTAAAATTTTTAATTCATCATACCAAAATAAATTTATTGCGGAACCTTTCGCCGGATTAAAGCGGGGGATTTCCTTGCAAACCGCCGCTATGCAATAAGATCACCTCTGCACCGGCCGGCAGTCGGCCGGTCTGCAACTCGCTGAAAAATGCATAGAGCATTTTGGTGTTATAGACCGGATCAAGCGGAATCTGCCAGCGCGCTTCCATCTCCTGCTTGAATTGTTGCAAGGCGGCCGGCAACTTGCCGTAACCGCCGGCATGATAATCTTCTAACAGTTGCCATTGAACGCTTGCCTCGGGGCCGATCCACTCGTGAATTTGCGGCAGGAGATAAGCCGCGCCGCCCAGCACGGCAACGCCATAAATGTGACGCTCGGCTCCGGCGGCTGGTTGGGCGTGTTTGACCAGGCCGGAAAAGGTGCCGCCCGTGCCCAGCGCGCAGTAGAGATGGGTCCAGCTCGGTAATTGGGTTTCGATTTCCGCCATTAATTCGCCGACGCCTTGCAACGCCAGTTCATTGCTGCCGCCTTCCGGCAGAATAGCGGCGTTAGGAAAGTCGGTGACCAGTGTTGCCAGAAAATCGGATGACTGCTTTAAGCGGTAGTCTTGGCGCGACAAAAAATGCAGTTGCATGCCGTTTTGGGCGGCTGTTTGTAAGGTATGGCTCCATTTATCCGCTTGCTTTGCCAGCTCGTCGCCGCGAATAAAGCCGATGCTTTCCAGACCATACAGTTTGGCCGCGCAGGCCGTGGCGGCAATATGGTTGGAATAGGCCCCGCCAAACGTCAGCAGGGCGGTTTTTTGCTGTTGTATGGCGGCATCGAGGTTGTATTTGAGTTTGTGCCACTTGTTGCCTTGAATCAGCGGATGATTCAAGTCGTCGCGCTTTATCCAGACATTGACGCCATACAACGCAAAAAGCGGATGCTGAAGACGCACTAGCGGCGTGGGAATTGTCGCAATCGGTGATGTGATTTTGGTAGAATCCATACTTTAAAATATATAAAGCAATCAATTATATTTGGAGCAAACGGTGGAGCAGTTAACAACCAGTATCGACGTGCTGTTTATTCTCTTGGGGGCTATTTTAGTGCTGTTTATGCACGCCGGGTTCGCTTTTTTGGAAGTGGGCACGGTGCAGCATAAAAACCAGGTCAACGCCTTGGTGAAGATTATGAGCGATTTGGGGGTGTCGACCGTCGCCTATTTCTTTATTGGCTACGGCATGGCCTACGGCGTGTTTTTGGGCTTGAATCTGGACGGTGCACTGACGCAGGCGATGACCGAGCGTTCCGGTTACGATCTGGTCAAGTTCTTCTTTCTGATGACCTTTGCCGCGGCGATTCCGGCGATTGTGTCGGGCGGGATTGCCGAGCGCGCCAAGTTCTATCCGCAGCTGGCGGCGACCTTTTTTATTGTGGCGTTTATCTACCCGTTTTTTGAAGGCATCGCCTGGAACGGTAATTTAGGCGTGCAGGCCTATTTGGAAGCCACTTATGGAGCCGGATTCCATGACTTTGCCGGTTCGGTGGTGGTGCATGGCGTGGGCGGCTGGATCGCGTTGATCGCGATTCTGCTGCTCGGCGCTCGTCACGGCCGCTACGACAAAGAGGGCAGAATCAAGCAGGCGCATCCGCCTTCCAGTATTCCGTTTTTGGCATTGGGTGCGTGGATTCTGACCGTCGGCTGGTTCGGCTTTAACGTGATGTCGGCGCAGAAGATCGAAGGCATTCAAGGCTTGGTGGCCATGAACTCCTTGATGGCGATGGTCGGCGGCATTCTGGCGGCGACCTTTCTGGGGAACAAAGACCCCGGTTTCGTGCATAACGGCCCGCTGGCCGGTCTGGTGGCGATTTGCGCCGGGTCTGACGTGGTCAGCCCGCTGGGCGCGTTGGCGATCGGTGCGATTGCCGGGGCGCTGTTTGTCAAAGCGTTTGTGTGGACGCAGCAGAAGCTGAAAGTGGACGATGTTCTCGGGGTCTGGGCACTGCATGGCCTGTGCGGCGTGTGGGGGGCGATTGCCGTCGGCATTTTCGGGACGGAAGCGCTGGGCGGTCTGGGCGGCGTGGCGATTGAGTCGCAAATCGTCGGAACGCTGATGGGGGTTTCGGTTGCCGTGGTCGGTTCAGTGATTGTCTACGGTCTCATCAAGAAGTTCGTTGGCCTGCGTCTGACGCAGGAAGAGGAATACAATGGCGCCGACTTGAGTCTGCACCGCATCCACGCCAATCCGCCGCGTGACGATTTCTAACCGGGCGGGAAACGGCAGCCTGACAGGGTGAGACAGTTTCAGGTTTCAATCTCTTGGGCTTGTCGGGTATGATAAGGGGGCTTTTCCAGCGGGAATCGCCCCCTTTTTTATGCGGCTTTGGCTGCATGGCTCAACAAACTAAAAGATAAACAACCGCTTAGCGCTAATGGTCATCTGAATGCGAAAACTTACAGCCAATCAACTCTACCGTTTCACCTCGATCGATTCACAATCGTTTGATGCACAAATCCAGAATATAAAAGAACGGGATGTCATTGAGTTCATGCAGCGTTTTCATCCGCGCGCTTATCAGTCGCTGAATTTCGGTTTGCATCTGAAGCGTAACCAGAACCATATTTTTATTATGGGTGAAACCGGCGTCGGGCGTATCGGCATGACCAAGGCGCTGTTGAAGCAGGCGGCATTGCAGCGTCCTGAACCGCAGGATGTGGTGCTGGTGTCGGATTTCAGCGAAAACAATAAAACCAAATACCTGTACTTCAAGGCGGGGCATGGTCATGCCTTCAAAGCCTCGATGGAGGCGCTGATCACGCAGCTTAAATCGCAGTTGCCGATCGTATTCGACGGCCATGCCTACCAGCTCAAGAGCCAGCAACTTGAAAACGAACTCGTCAACAAGCAGCAGCGTGTGTTGGAACCGGCATTCGAATTGGCGGAAAGTCTGAGCGTGGAGATTCTGCAGACCGACAATAATTTTGTGCTCTCGGCGATCATCGACGACAAACGTTATCGCCTCAGCGAGCTCAAGGAGTTTGACGAACAGACGCAGAACCACTTTACCCAAGCGATCGAGCAGGTGGAGAATGCGCTTAACCAGGCGTTGACACATTTCCCGTTCCTGCAACATGAATACCTCGATGCCGGTAAAAAACTCAATACCGATGTCGCCAATGATCATATCCGCCCGCTGATCGACACGCTCAAAATGGAGTTTGGCGAAAGTGACGAGATCAAAGCTTATCTGGACGATCTGCAAACCAGTCTGGTTGCCAAGCTGCACCTCTTCTGGGATCAGACTGACGATCAGGTCACCACGCCGGGCACTCAGGTGAGCATGGATGAATTGCTGTCGGAACAACAAGGTTTATCGGTGTTTGAAGTGAATCTGCTGGTCGATCACCGCGATTTGAAACACGCGCCGGTGATTTATGAGCAAAACGCCAGTATGCCTAAGCTGTTCGGTTACGCCATCAATTCGGCGCAGGCGTCCGCCACCGATAATTTGAGTCTGGCAATGAGCCATCAGGCCGGTCTGTTGCAGCAGGCCAACGGCGGTTTTCTGATTCTGGGGATTCAGTCGGTATTGCGCGATCCCGATATCTGGTCGCATTTGAAAGCGGCGTTGATGAGCAAAAAGATCACCTTCGAGATTCCGTCGTCGCGCAATGTGGTGCCTTACCATCTGCCCGATTTTCCGCTGAACCTGACCCTGGTGCTGGTGGGACAGGCGATGCATTTTTATACCTTGCAGGAGATCGATCCGGAGTTCGACCGTCTGTTTAAGGTGCAGGTGGAATTTGAAGTGGAGCTGGAGCGCACGCCGGAGCATGAATTCACGCTGGCCAGCCAGTTGGCGTACGAAGTGGGGCAGTGGGAAGATCTGCCGATTGACGTCAGCGCCTACGAGCGTTTGATTGAATACGCCTCACGCATGGCCGAAGACGCCAACCGTCTGTATACCAACAAGGCCATTTTGCGTGATGTGCTGGCCGAGGCCAATGCCTTTGCGCGTGCCAACGGTGAGGAGCGCGTGACCCGCAAAACCATCGAAGAGACGATTCTGCAGCGCGATTTCCACACCGGCCTGATGGAGGATTACTACCACCGCGCGATTATCGAACAGCAGGTGTTGATCTCCTTGCAAGGCAGTCATGTAGGGCAGGTCAACGGTCTGACGGTGCTGACGGTTGGCAAGCAGTCGTTCGGCCAGCCGGTGCGCATTACCGCCCAGGCCTCGGCCGGCGACGAAGGCGTGCTGGATATCGAACGCGAAGCGGAAATGGCCGGGCCGATCCACTCCAAAGGGATGCTGATTCTGAGCGGCTATCTGCGCGGCCGTTACATGAAGCAGCGCGCCTTGGGCTTCAGTGCCTCGATCGTGATGGAACAGTCCTATCAGGGCGTCGAGGGTGATTCGGCCTCGTCGGCGGAGCTGCTGGCGTTGATTTCCTCTCTGGCGCAGGTGCCGATGCGACAGGACATCGCCGTGACCGGTTCCATCAACCAGTTCGGCGAAATCCAGCCGATCGGCGGCGTCAACGAGAAAATCGAGGGCTTCTTCAAGGTTTGCGAAGCACGCGGTCTGACCGGTTCGCAAGGGGTGATTATCCCCGAGGCGAATGTGGCGCACCTGATGTTGAGCGCCAAGGTGCGCGATGCGGTGGAGCGCGGCGATTTCCATGTCTATACCATGAGCCACATTGACGATGCGTTGGGCTTGCTGACCAATATGGCGGTCGGCACGGTCGACGAGCAGGGGCATTTCCCGGAAGGCAGCATCAATGCGCGTGTGGTGCAGGCGTTGGAGAAAATGAACGAGAAACATGATCACGAGCAGGATGATCAGTAAACTAAAAAAGGCCGCATTAGCGGCCTTTTTTACGGGGGGCGTTTAGACGTTTAGACCCGGCCTGTTGAGTTTGTAAAACGGATTTTTTACAGCAAGTTCAGGAAGGGTGTTTGTGCGATTTTTCTTCTTCGCGGAATTTCTTGCGCCATTTTTTGCTGCGGCGTGCATTCCAGGCTTTGATCGCGTGATGACGCCACAGCAGGTTGATAATCACATAACTGATCAAGCCCAGTGCCAGCCCGACCACGGCGCTGCCGAGGAAAAGCGGCATCCACAGATCGCCCAGCGTGTGAATCATCCACTCCCAGCTTAGCTCGAAATGCCAATCTTCGGCGGCTTGTTGTCCTAAAATATACGTACCGACCACATAATTGAAGTAGAAAATCGGCGGCATGGTCAGCGGATTGCTGATCCACACCAGCGCGACGCTCAGCGGCAAATTGGCGCGGAACAGGATGGCGAACACCGCGGAGACTAGCATCTGCGACGGAATCGGAATGGCCATCCAGAACATGCCGATAACAAAGGCGCGCGATACCGAGCGGCGGTGCAGATGCCAGATACTGGGATTTTGCAGCCACTTACCGAGAATCCCCAAACCTTTGGCATTTCTGATTTTGTCGGGCGAGGGCAGATAACGTTTAATGAGCTTTTTAGGCATGTTTGTCAGTTTCGTAATCGCGTTGCTGTTGGCAATACTGGGTTTCTACCATACCCCGCAAAACTGGGGGTTATGGCCGGCCCTGGCCGCTTTGCTGCCGGGATTGATTCTGTGCGTTCTAATATTGCGTTATGGCGGGCGGAGCAAACCACGGCTGATGGCCCGGGCCGGCAATATCGTAGCGGGCTTTATTATAGGTTGGAGCCTGGCGTTTGGGCACGCTTTTTTTAATCCCGCACTCCAAGAAAATCTTTATGACCGGCCCTTGCTGATTGAGGGGAGCGTGGTCGATCTGCCGCAAACCCAATGGCAAAACGGCCAACAGCGCGTTCAGTTGCGTTTGTTGATAGACAGCATGGAGCCGATCAGCGCTGAAAATCCGCCGCAAAAAACTCAACAGGCCGGGTGGCACAGCTCAATCAAACCGCTGGTGCAGTTGAGTTGGTATCGTCCGCCGGACAGCACCTTGCCAACGCCTAAACCGGGTGAGCAATGGGCGCTTGCGGTGAAATTGAGCGCCAATCACGCCAGCATCAATCTGGGCGGGTTCGATTATGAAACCTGGCTGTTCCAAAACCATCTGGCCGCCAAAGGCTATGTGCTCGAAAAGGCGCCCTGGAAGGCTCATAACCGTTTGTTGGCGGCGCCGGACAGCGAACCGTTGAGATTCAGGTTTGCGCAATCGCTGTATCAGGTGTTTGCCAACTCGGAGCTGCAAGGCCTTTACGCCGCCTTGACCTATGGCGCCAAGCACGCCATTAGCGACGCCCAATGGACGGTCTTGCAGCAGACCGGCACGGTTCACCTGATGGCCATTTCCGGTTTGCATATGGGCATTGCGGCTTTATTGGGCATCCTGCTTTTCAAAATCTTATGGTGGCTGGGGTTGTATCGTTGCGAACGACTGACATTGCCGCAGTTGAGTGTCATCGGCGCCATTCTTTTTGCCACTGTCTATCTGCTGATTTCCGGCGCGGCCATACCGGCGCAACGTGCCTATCTGATGGTCGTGGCGATTGGTCTGATGTGGTGGCTAAAGCGCACATTCCAGCCTTGGTCGGCACTGGCGTTGGCGGCTTTATTGGTATTGCTGTGGGATCCGCGTTCGGTACTCAGTGACGGCTTTTGGCTCTCCTTTCTGGCGGTTGCGCTGATTTTTGCGAGCGTGCAGATTCCGGCCATCAAAGCCGCCAAACGCTGGCAGCAGCTACTGTGGATTCAACTGGTGCTGACGCTTGGTCTGGCACCGTATCTGTGGTGGGCGTACCATTTTGTGCCCTCCATCAGTTTTGCGGCGAATTTGATAGCGGTGCCGTTTGTCAGTTTTATCGGTCTGCCGCTGCTCTGGCTGGTGAGTTTTGTCGCCTGGTGGTCGCCAGAATGGGCGGTGATGCTGATGGCTTGTGTGGATCCCATTTGGCAGACTTTCTGGCAACTTCTGGCATGGTTTGCAGGCTTTTCCCTGCCGATACTCATGCCAACCGGCCTGTTGAGTTTGAGCCTGTTGACGGTGCTTTTGTTTGGTGTGTTGTACCTGTTTGCCAAACAGCATCGCAGCCGTTGGTATTTGGCCGTGGCATGGTTGGCTTTGTGGCCGATTTATCGCGCCGTGGTCGATTTTCCGCGTCCGCCTACCAATCAGCTTAAAGTGCATCTGCTGGATGTCGGCCAAGGACAGGCGGTGGTGTTGGAAACCGCCAAACATGTGATGGTTTACGATACCGGCGCGCGTTGGTGTAGCGCGCCACATAATTCGCGATAGTGCGACACTTAGTACGCGAACATTAAACAGCGTTTAAATGGCCGTTTAATGCTCTTTGAACCTATAAGTTATCCACAGGTCTATTTCAGTTTTCGCTGAACATTGTCATTCCAGACCAGCAATTCAGTAGCCTGGCTTCCGCTGCCACATCCGACCGTATATTTAATGTCTTTGGTTTCCATGTGTAGCCCTTCGAACAGTTTAATGATGTCAGGGTGTGCATTGATGCTGATGATGGCCATGCCCTTGCATTCACGCACCATCTTATTCATTAGCTCATAATTTTCCCAACCAAATTCGCTGCTATAGCCTTCTGTTTGCCAGTAGGGTGGATCAAGGTATATAAGCGTGTGCTCTCTATCGTACTTGCTAAAGACTTTCTCCCAACTTAAGTGCTCTACGTAGGTTCTAGACAGCCTTACATGTGCTTGACTGAGGTCTTCTTCGATGCGCATTAGATTGAGACGTGGCGGACTGGTTGTTGCCGTACCGAATGTACGACCTTTAACTTTGCCGCCGAATGATAACTTCTGCAGATAGTAGAAACGTGCTGCACGCTGGATATCGGTGAGTGTTTCCGGATTTGCCAGCTGCTGCCATTCGTAAATTTTACGGCTTGTTAACGCCCATTTAAACTGGCGTAAAAACTCTTCTAAATGGTGTTGGATGACGCGGTATAGATTGATCAGCTCTCCGTCAAAGTCATTGAGTACTTCGACCTTGCTTTCCTCTTTAGCAAGGAAGAGTGCTCCTCCTCCTGCAAAAGCTTCGACATAGCATTGGTGTTGTGGGAACTTAGGTAGAATCCAGTTGGCCAAACGGCGCTTTCCGCCAATCCAAGGGATAACAGGGTAATGTTTCATGGTGTGCTCCAATAGCATGAATGGTACAATCCCCCGGCTCGCGCGTGAGCGGGGAGTCTTGGTTCACACATGCTCTTGGTAGCATGTGTGGATGGCTCGCTGACTGTTGGCTCAGTCTGCGGGTCGCTCCTTTCCTTTCCTGATATTATGATCACTCCTTTCTTTTACTGGATTTCAAGGAGTTGATAAAAAATGTCTTTTCTTAAAAGGCTGCTTGGTTTTGATCAAAGCCGCTCTAAAGCACACCCACATTTTTCAAAAATGGTTCACTTGGGAGTCGAACTTTATCAGGCTAACCCTGATGCCCTTATGCCTTATATAAATGGACTAGCAAGGAAAATCCAATACAACAAATTTGTTGAGTTTTGCACTGCTGATAGAGATTCTGAACCAGAAACTGATGTTGGATTCTTCTTTGGGCTTAATTGTTGCACTCACCATGGATTATCCTGGTTTGAGAAGATGCGCAGTTCAAGTGAAGTTATTGTTGACCTCAATGAAGATGTAGTTATTTCTAGTCCTTGGAGAAAGGAACGTTTTGTTCAAACAATGGCTTACATAGGAAATAATGAAGGAAACCCTTGGGAAAAGGACGAACGTAATCACTCTGTAACCACTCTCTTACCATTTAGAATTAGTTGGTTTAATAACGGATATCACTCAGGCATGACTGGTATTTTAAAAAGGGAGGGAAAAACAAAAGCTGATCAAGTATTTGATGCATCAAAAATTTATAACTTGGTTCATACAGATGGATATCACTTTTATATAACAGAAACTGGTAATCGAATTTCGTATGTATGGAATGTTGAGTTTGCGGCTATTTTTGAGCTTGGAAGGTTGCTAGTTAACGAGGACAAATAAAGTCAAACTTTACGTTGCTGCACCGTGAACATTCCATAAACCCTCACTGCATAGTACATGGCATGCACGCGCCAAGGTTCGACATCCAGTGCAATCAGGCAGTGCTTGAAGTGGTGGTCGGCGGTTTTGCGGTCGATACCTTGCTGCAGGTAGTAGTCGTGGACGAGTGTGGCTTTGAGATAGCGGCCGATCGGCGGAAATATAGGCCAGAGGATGCGCGGCACGGTGGCGCCGTCGGAGATAAAGCCGGCCGGTACGGTGTGGCCGGCGCAGTTTATTGGTTGGGTGAGTTGGTAGCGCGGGCGCTGCCACCAGTTGGATGGCAGCAGCACCTCGACAAAGACACCTGATGGTGTCATTTATTGCATGCTCCCGGTCAGGATTTGCTCGCGTCTGGTTGCCTTACCTGCATCCGTCACCACACCAGACTCAACAAGTTTGGCCAAGCAGTAGTCAACGCCGTCCTGCGTGGAGGTTAAGCCTAGATCAATCTCGTTTAAGCGCGGGTCTTCGATGATGTCGTAGAAGTCGTCGATGACCATGTCTGTGGCTCGCAACTCTTTAAGCTTTAGACGCTCAGGGCTTGTCCACAGCAGTTTAAACGTGGTCGGACCGACTTTTGGATAGACCGGTGCAATTTTATCCGGCTCAACCTCTGCTGGTGCGCTCCATGTGCCGTCCGTTAAAATCCAGCCTAGCTTAACGTCTGCAGGTACTGCGACAAACTCCTCTGCAATTGACGGGTGAAAACTCGATTGCGGATCTGATGACACGTCTACGGCGATATTGTTTACAATTCTTGCATAATTCATTTTACCACTCCACGATTACAAGACCGTTGCCACCATTACCGGCGCCAGCTGGTGCAGCCCCGCCCACGCCTACCGTCACTGTATACACTTGACCAGGCGTTACAGTAAACACACCATGTGCATACCCTCCACCAGCACCGCCTGATACTGATCTACCATCTGCATCGAGGTAGCCGGCTCCACCGCCACCAATGCCGCCAGGCCCACTTGATGATCCGCCGTAAGCGCCGCCGCCACCAATGCCGCCAGAACCGCCGGTGGTTGCACCAACACCTCCACCAGCGCCAGGACCACCATTACCGCCAGGACCTGATGACACACTGCCAGCGCCGCCACCTCCGGTGAACCCATCAAAGTGGTGCTCGATGATTAAAGACAGGGCATTAATCGATCCGCTATAACCCTTATCGGCAATACCTCCTATAAGATCCGGTGCTGGCTGAGTGGATTGACCAGCACCAAATGCAGATGCTCCACCTGCAGTGTCAGACGTAGTCAACTGGCTGCAGTACCCGCCATCATTAAATCCAACTCCACCGCCTGATCCAAACCAGTCTTTAAATCCCGATGTTGGGCAGTGCCCACCATCTCCGCCATCTCCTAGCTGACTCCCTGCTGCGCCTCCGCCGCCTGCAGCGCGATATGACGTCGATGATATGTATCCACGACCGCCCTTACCGCCTTGCGCGACGAAGTCACCGCCAATGCCTGCACCACCAGCCGGAGATGCTGCCTCTCCAGCGCCTACTTTAAACACACCGCCGCCGCCACCAGTCGCTGAGATTAATGTGCCAAAAGACGACGTACCGCCAGCCTGGCCATTACTATCGTAGTTCGCACCACTACCTCCTGCACCGATGCATCGCACACGGATAGATGTAATGCCATCAGGCACAGTAAAACTACCTGACATATTAATTACCCTGCGAGCGCCATTACCAAAAAATGGCAATTTTCCTGGCAGCTTTGATTCCGTTAATGCGATGCCGGATATATTGACATCTGGGTTAACATTTAAGTCTGGATTAACCTCGATTACTGGATTAAAACTTGGACTTTCGCTGATTACTCTACCCATTACGCATCCTCCTCAAATCCATGCACGCGCACTGTCACACTGGCGGTACTTGCCATGACCATGATTTTTTCGCCTGCGCTGGCTACCACTGCGGTGCGCTCTAAAATGCCGCCATCAATAGGCAATTTAGCGTCATATTCGATAAAGTCCTCATCTAATGGTGTTACCGCTTCGTTAGTTAATGCGACTCTGACCAACGCTGTATCGGCACCTCGGTTGACCAGTGCAATATTGATGGTTGCCGCTTTACCGGCCGGTACGGTGTAAACCGTTGTATAGGTGTCAGCTGCCAATGCCGCTGAGCCAAGTTTTCCGCTTGCCATATTAGTTTTGCCCCATGAAATAACTATTTAATCTGATTACTCTTTTTAATTCTGCATCGTCGACTATGTTTTTCCATACAAAATCACCATCGCTGTCTGATGCTTTTGCGAGTACTTGACCAACCTCTCCACCAGGTATTAAGTACGCCGTAGTAATCGTATTGAGTACCCAGGCACGCGTTGCATAGACAATACTGGCATCAATCACCAGCTGGACATTGTTACTGTTTTCTATCTTGATGGCCGCGACAATCGCCATTGATCGTGTCGAGCCTTCTGCTGCAATTGGCTTATATGTTTCTGGAAAATTTCCATAGGCAAACAAATCGCCATCCGTATCGAATATCCCGACCTCACGCAGAGCAAATCCACCATCTTCTGCTGGTATAACCATTTCTGCCATCATCTGCGTGCTATCGTTTGGGTTAGCATAAAGGCTGCTAATCTGGGTACGATAGACTTCTCGAACCAGTGTGATTTCATCACCAACCGGCTGACCGACTTCATTCCCGTCACCATCACCAACTGCCATTTCGGTCAGACTGACTCGATCACCGCCCATTTGTGATGCTGCGATTTTCGCGACACCGGTTTCTGTGAGCTTCATGTAATAGTTCATGTGTTTGGCTCCGCCATAATCGTGATTGTTTCTCCGCTAAAGACCGCAGCACCGTAATACTGACTAGCACGAGTGATACCGTGCACTTCGATGCCGGTCATCCAGCTGCGCGAGTTTTTGGCCTCTTTGGCAACGGTGATAATAGTGTTGTAACTGGATAGATCTGGTATCCCGATCTGGTCAACAGCCGCTTCTAGGTAAAACGTGTATGGGGCAGCTGGAGGTGTTTCCTGATGCCACTCGACCACAGCGACATCATGATTTAGACTTGTTAACGCTCTTTTAAGTGCTGCAATGGTGCCTTTTTTACGGTGTACCGATACTGCAGATGCACATACCTTACGCTTAACTTCATCAGTCCAGTTTTTATCCCACGTATCAAGCGATAATGCCCACGCCAACCACGGCAATAGACTTGCTGGGCAGGTATCTGGGTTCCATAGGTCGCGGATGCCAACAGGCACATCCTCAATACGTGCCGTGGCCTGCTCGATGGCTTGCTCTTGTGCCGTTGCATTGGGCGGCAGTAGCGTTGGCTTATCACTCATCGAGGCCACCATCGGTTAGGGTAATAGCCGTGCAATAGGTGGCGCTTTGGCGATCCACCACGATGTTGGCCACAGGCTGTGTTAAATCGACACGCTGCACACCTGGCTGATGTAAGGCGGCATAGATGCCGGAGAGTGTCACATCCAACCCAAGGCGGTGCTGATTGGCCGCATAGGTTTCCACGGCCGCTTGCGCCTGTGCCAGTACTTCGTCTGAGCCTGGGCCGGCGTAGAAGTGCAGTGTGGCCTCGATGGTGTAGTTGACGATGGTGGCACTTTGCACGGTAACGGAATCCGTCAGTGGGCGAACGTCTTCTGCAGACAGCACCGCATTGACGGTATCGAGCAGTGCTTGATCTGCGGTGCCATCGCCGGTGCGTGACAAGACGGTGACGACCACTTCACCAGGTGAAGGACTGGTGGCACTGGCATCCAGTACTGCGCCATCTGCTGACAGCGCATGGAAAACGTACGCTCCTTCTGGGCCTGCAGTGGAGTAGCCTTCTAGTGAGAGTTGGATGCGGTATCTGAAATCAGCATCGGCCTCATAGGTAGGTAACACCGGAGGGGTGGCCGTTTCATCGCCGGCATCGATCACCAAGCGAGAAACGCCGAAAAGGGCACCCAGGTTATCAAGGTCGTTCCCCAGAGCATAAGCCAGCATGACCGATCTAGCCGCCTCGTTCACACGCTGACGAATCAGCAGTTCACGATACGCCGCCACTTCAAGGACTTTATAAACCGGGTCGGATTCAACCAGAGCCGTAAAGGTATCGGAACGCGCCTGCAGGTCGGCCAACATTTCGGCAAACACCTGCTCGAAAGAGAGCGTTTCTACAACACTTGGCGCGGGGAGTTTGGATAGGTCAACCGCCGTGAATCCACCAGCCATCTATAAACCTCGACATTACAATGAAATTTGTTCAAGTCTCAGCATTTCACCGCTTGGCACATACTTGCCTTCGATGTCGACATAGGACTGGCCGGTTGTGTCGGCCGTAACGGTCACGCTTGTTAAAACCAGATCATAAAGGCCGTTTACAGGGTCTTTAAATGCCTCGTAAACCGCCATTGTCATCTCGACTTTAAAGCGCTCGTTGGTAGGGTTATCAATCAACTCGAACACCCGGGAGCCGTAATCACGGCGCATAACCCGAGTGCCGATAGGCGTGGTCAGAACATCGGCAATGCGTTGGCGCAAGTGGTCCATGCCACTGATAGCCTTGCCGGTTGTTCTACTCATGCCGATCATTTCTTATAACCTGTCCACTGCTTGCTGAATTCCACCTTCAGTTGATAGCCGTAGTTCTTGGTCAGCGTGTGTTCCACACGGGTGATGTGATAACGGCCATCAACATTGGCTCTAAATTTAACAAGTTCCAACACACCCTCGGATATCAACCCCTTGATAACTTTTGGCGTGGCGGGAAGTAACAGGTAGCCGTCGATGGTAGCCATGGTGCGTTCCTGCAATCTGGCGGCAGCGTGCGAATAAGCCTGTTCCTCCGAGGCATAGGTGTTTTTCAACTCCTCCTGAACATCGCCGTCACCCACGGTCACGTATTTGACTAGGGCGGCGTTGTAGTCGTAATAGCTGGCGCGCACTGCACCATAGCGCGGACGGCCACGGTCATTGATCTGCCAGCGCGTCACCATAGTCGGCTCAATGGTCACGGCGGTTAAAGGCGTGCCGGATACACTCAGACCGTCACCTTTAGGCTTAAAGACCATATAGCCTTTCACCGCCTTAAACACCGCGCCGTAACTGGAGGCCAAACGGTTCAGCAGCTGCAAATCGGATTCGGCCGTCTGATCCAGCTGCTCAATCTTTTTGCTTGCCAGACTCTCGCTGATGCTGGGCGTGTAACCGTGCTTTCTGGCCAGATACGACACCACTTCGCCCAGGGTGGTGTTTGACCAGGTCTTTGAGGTGGCGGCTTTGAGGTCTTTCAGAAAGTCTACCGACGAGGCCAGCAGTCGCATCTGCATCGGATGGCCTTCAAAGGTGACTTCATCAAAGATATAGGTACCGACGCTGACCGGCTTTTCACCCTCAAACCCCAAGCTGACTTCAAACTTGGCGCCAAAGTCCTCGCGCTTTAATTTTCCGGCCGCGTCATCCAGAATCAGTTCGATGTAATCGCTGGTTGAGCCTGGTAGGTCGATGGCTCGGAGTGATATTAAGAAGGGGTTGAATCTAGAAGAGTAGTCTTTGCTATCCACTTTAAATGTGAATATAGGTGTCATTGTCATTACCTCCGGTTGGTGATAGAGTTTTGAAAAAAAGGAGTTTTGTATGCGTATCTTTGTGTTCTTACTAATGTTTATCGCTACTGCCGCATCGGCTGATAGTTACAAACTGTGGCATGAAAAAGACGACCATCACTGGACGATGTATCCAATGATGAATCCCACTGATCCAAACCGAGAGCAAGGGGCAGATTTGACCTATAACGATGATTTGGTTGAGTCGGTAACAGAACACTGCACCTGGGCGAAAGGCGAACTGCCGGTGATGATTTGGGGGTTAAGAACTATCGACTCCAAAACCGGCAAAGAGCAGATTTTCGAGTGCGCCAAATACATCAACCCCACAAACTAATCTCTTCTTCCGGTGCCTGCTGCTTGACCAGGTCGGGCAGCTCCACCAACACGCCGGCCGGCAGCACCACATAGTTCGCCAGGCTGGGGTTAGCCTCCAATACCTGTTCCACATAACCGCTCGTGCCGCCATAGTAGTGGTGACAAATCAAATCCAGCGTATCGCCTTGTTGGCTAAGGTACTTCATAGCAAGGCTCCAATCTTGTTAGCCACCGTCGAAGCGTTCTCGCGGCTGTAGTATTTGAGGTTCAGGCTAAATTCAATCTTGAGCGGTGCGCCGTTTTTCACCAACACACGCAGGGTTTCCTGCACCTGCTCAATGACCCATTCGCCCCAGATTTTTCCGGTACCATCCACCATGGGCAGCGGTTTACCCAGGCCAGCTAGTTCGCGCATGGCCTGCACCTGGTGCAAGCCACCTTTGTAATGCGGGTAGATCACACCTGGCATTTCTACGGTCTCTTTGCCTATGCCGGTAAACTGGCTCATCGGGCGGTTACCAATACGCTCCAAGTCGGCCCACTTGTATTCCACCGTATGGGTCAGCGATTGGTAGGCCGCTGTGTCCAGCGCAAACATAAACGGCCCCAGCATCATCATTACCGCACCGGAGTGGCCAAGCTGTCCAGAAACCGCCTCAAACCCTTCGCGGATGCGCGACAGGTCACGCAAACTGGTGACCACATCGTCATACTTAATCGTGTTTAAATCAGCCATTGCGTCCTCTCAATGTTTCCTGAATCGCCTTTTCCACTGCCGCCTTGATGTGCTGCTCGATCTGCGGCCCAATGTCAGCCATGCGTCCGGCATCGCCGCTGATGGTAATAGGGGCATTCACCTCCACCTTGATGGGCATGGCCTGGTAGCTTGTCGGGGCGGCCGATGCCATTGCCGGCGCGGTGGCCACCACTGAAGTCAATGCCACCAGTTGAGCGGCTTTTTTTGCAGGTTCAACAAATTGCTGCACTTTTTGGGTTAGCTGTTGTTCATCGTCAACTTTCATAACGGTTTTTAATTTTGAGCTGTGCTCTATGAACCGTTTAAATTGAGCGGAAAGCTTATTTAAAAACCCTTCAATCCAGCTTAAAAAATCATTTAAATGACGTTTCGAGTCATCCAATATTTTGGCGGAATTGTTTAACTGGTTAATGCTTTCAAATGGAACCGAATGCACTTGCATCTGACTGGTATCAGAGGCCTTTTCAATTGGTTTTACCGTGCTCTGGTATTCAATGACCTTTGTATTCTGTTGGCTGACTTTCTTGGCTGGCTCCACCACCTGCTGCACCTTTTGCGTCAGTTTTTGCTCTTCATCAAAACCGAGGATGCTTTTGAGTTTGGAGCCGTACTCCATCAAGGTTTTAAACGGGCTTGAAAGCTTGTTTAAAAAACCGTCAATCCAGCCTAAAAAATCGTTCCACGCCTGCTTTGGGGCTTCCCAGATATTGGCCGCCCATTTACCAATGGAGGTCACGATTTCGATAATGCCTTTGCCCACATTGGTCATAAACGACCAGAAGCCACCAAAGAAAGCTTTGACCTTTTCCCAGTTGGCGATGATTAATGCGGCGGCTGCAGCAATGGCCGTGATGACCAGGCCGACAGGGTTAGCGAGAATGGCCACTGACAGCATAGTGAACGCTTGCACAAAGGCGGCGATGGCCGGTACCAACGGCAGGGCGATGATGGCCATAATGGTGTTTTCCCATCCACCCAATACATCGGCCACGGCATTGGCTTTGTCGACAAACTTGTCCCAACCGGTCGCAAACCGCTCTGCCCACGCCCAGAGCGAGTCAAAGGTTTTAATCAAGCCTTGGCCAAAGCGTTCGGCAATGACCTGCAGTTGGCCGTTGGCGGCCATCTGGTTGATCTTGTCTAGGACGCCTTGCAGCTTGGCTTTTAAGTAGTCAAATACGCCAGCATCCATGACCATCTTTTGAAAGTTTGTCCACCAGTCCATCAGGTTAGACCACATACCGATCCAAATGCTGGATTGCTTATCCATTGAACCGGCGTACTTGCTATCCCAAATACTGGTCAGAACCTTTTGAATTTGTTGGCGGTCATTCTTCAATGCTTGCAGGATTTTGGTCGAACCATCCTTGGCTGTGTAGGTGTAGGTCACTACATCACCAACTGTAGATGCCGTGATACCTAACTCTCTTAAACGCTCGTTTTGACCCGTTACCGCATCAGCAATCGCTTCTACCGCCTGCATAATCGGCTTGCCCATCGCACTTGCCGCATCTCCCAAGGTTCTCAGCAGGCCATTTGTAGGATCCATGCCGTAAGAGCGTAAACGCACAAATGCCTCTGTTACCTGAGTCAGTTCATAAGGTGTTTTGGTAGCGAAGTTTTGAATCCAGTCCATTGACGCTTTAGCTTTTGAGCTGGAACCTTCAACCGTTTCTAAAACAGACTCAAACTGCTCAAAGGTGGCGGCCGTATCCAAGAAGGTGCGCTTAAAGCCGAACACGCCGGCACCGATGGTACCGCCGGCAATGGCAAAGGCTTTGCTGAAACGGTTGGTGAACTCTCCGCCGGCGCTGACCAGCTGCTTGAAGTGGCCATTGACTTGCGAGGCCTTGCTGCGGATGGTATCGAGTGCCTGACCCAGCATGTGCTGCATGCGCGCTGCGCGATCTGTGCTGCTGGTCAGACGTTGATAGTAGTTCACCAGGCCGGTTTGACTTACCTTCTTGGCCAAGCCGTTGGCGGCTTCGGTGATTTTGTTGAGTTTGCCGGTGGCGTCTGCCACCTTCTTCAGAGGCTGGCTGACCTTGTCCACCAGACTGATGATCATGGCCAGTTTCATGTCGTTCATGCTGCCTCCAAATGGAATTAGGGTGGGGCGGGGTGTTGGGCTTGCAGTATGGCTTTGGCTTTCTCAAACCACCCCATCAGTTCTTCAAGCGACATGACCGCCATTTCTCGTGGCGGCCAGTGGAAAACGGCGGCAATCGCCGCCATGGCGTTATCTACTTCATCGGGGAGGGATTCCCCGTAAAAAAACCGGCCACCTCGCTGGCCAGTTCCATCAGGTTTTCACACTCCAGCGTCGAGAAGTCGTCGGCGCTGATGAGCGGATCACTGATACGCGGCAGAACGGTACCGATAGCGGTTACGTCCATGCGTACCAGGTCAAGCATATTCAGGCCACGCAATTCGCCGGCCATGGGCTTACGCAGGGTGACTTTATCGACTTCCTTGCCGCCGATAGCCTGGGCAATCGGCAAGGTGACAACAACGGTTTTAGACATAATGGTTTCCTTTCTTAAAATGGGTTAAAGGCCGCTTATAAACCGAGCGCGGCACGAATTTCAGCAAGCTGGTCAACACCGCCGACCTTGCGGATCAGGTTGGCGATATCAATTTCGATCAGCTCTTCCCCGTCGATGGTCAGCTTGTAGTAACTGACCTTCATTTTCATTTTCTTGGGTGACAGGTCTTTCGGCTTCCAAGTCCCCAAATCCAAACCGACGAACTTGCCTTGTAGGTTGACCACGGCGGCCTTGACGGTACCGTCGTCTGACTGCAAAGCGCCACGCGCCGTCAAAGGCACGCTGCTGCCGGTCACGCCCCACAACTTGAGCAACGGTACGTCATAGCCGCTCAAGGTGATTTCCGCTTCGAGCGGTTCCATGCCCATATCGACCGATTCGGAGCTGTCCATGCCGGCGGCACGGATGTCCTCGGTCACAATGTCCAACTTTGGCAGCACCAGTTCGGTGGCCATGCCGGCATAGCCACGACCGTCAACCGAGGTCGTGAAGTTTTTCAGTACGTTCTGGCTCATTTAAAGATCTCCTCAATGTAGTCGCCTACCATGTGCGAACGGAAGGTGATGTGCTCTGCCGGATAAGGCGGCGTGAAGTCAAAGTCGAAGTAGACGTTGCCTTGCTGAATCTGGTCGATGCTATTCAGCTCAGGATCAGCCCAGGCTTTACCACCCAGAATCGCCCCGATATTGGTCAGATGGCGCAGGTAGTTATTGACGCCTTCGAGCACGTCTTCAACGTAGGTCTTGGTGATATTGCGATCCACCGCCCACATATGCGCACGCAACAGGCTGTCATTGATCATGTCAGCCGTACGCACCACCGAGAGGAAAGCCCACTTTGGATCAGCCGAGCAGGTGCGGTTGCCCCACAAGCGGTAACCGTCTTTCTGAATGATGGTGGCCACTTCGTTTTCGTTGAGGTAGTTGGCGCGTGCATTGACGTCACCCAACGTGAAGTCGACGGCACGGGCGGTACCGATAATGCCGAGCATTTCACGGTTTGACGGAGACCACCAGAATCCGCGCTCGTTGTCCGACTTGGCAATCATGCCGGCAACACGGGCAGAAGCCGGTTGAATCATTTCCGAGCTGGTGGCGGTATCCCATACTTTGACCCAAGGGTCGACAATAAATACGCGTTTAGAGCCTTGCGCTTCACGGTAGGTGATTGCATCGGCATCATTGGTGTTCGGGCCGTCGGCAATGATTACAGCTCGCAGGCGTTCGGCAATCGATACCATGTCCGTCAGCACTGCCTGCACATGGCTGAAGCCTGGTGCAATCAAAACACGCGGCGTGACTTTGGCGATACTCTCGGCCGCTAAAAGTGCTTGGATACCGGTATAAGTACCTGTAGCCACATCGACACCACCAATCACATTGGATTGGGTAGCGGCGGCATCCACACCTTCTTCGACACGGATCACCACAACCATCGCGCCGACCTGGTCAAAGATGGCGTCAATGGCAGCCGGCAGCGTACCATTGCCGGTACCCACCATATCAAGCTTGGCTGCTTCCAGTCTTGAACCGGCAACTAGTACTGGGGTGTTCAATGGGAAAGCGGTAGCGTCGGCATCAGGAGCTGTGCCGACAAGTCCGATCACCGAGGATTTAACTGTTCGGATAGGGCGCGGGCCTGAATCGATGTCCAGGACTTCAACGCCGTGTAAGAATTGTTCAGCCATGGGTTACTCCTTAGCCTTTAGTGGTGGATGATTTGGATTTGGTAGTCTTGGCTGCTTCCAAAAAACCGCCGGTGACCAGATAGGTCGCCTGCTTGGGGAACAGCTCCAGGGTGTCGCCGACCTTGCGCACCTGATGGTCCTGCACAAACGGCTTTAAAACGGTGTATGTCTGTTTAGTTTGCTTCATGGTTAACTCCTTCTGTTTTATTGAGGCTGTCCGGTCGTTCCGCCACTATCACCAGGGTGAGTGTGCGTGGTCAGACTGATGCCGTTGGCCACCACATCACCACTGACATCGGCGCTGCCGCTGATCTGCGTGTCGCCGTTGATGGTCACGGCACCGTTGATGGTGGTATCTCCGTCGATCTGCACGCCACCCGGGCAGACTAATAAAGCCGAGCCGCCAGCCGGCAAGGTGGCTTTAAGCCGATGGGCCGCGCGGTCATACTCGATGACGGCACCATCTGCATACTGCATGCGATGCACGGTTGCGGCACTGGCAGGTGCTGGGTGCGATGCTTGGTAAAGTGCTGGCAACACCACACCGAGTTGCAGTTCTCCGCTAGGAGAGATCATCAACACCTGTTCGCCCAATTCCGGCGCGTGCCATTCGATGTCGTTGCCGGCACGACCTGTCAGCCAAGGTAGCCAGCCAGATACCAGCGGCGAGCCCTGTGCGTCCACTCCGTAATGCACACGGACGCGGGCATTGGGATAATCCACCTCCGAGACAAATCCGACTCTGACCATATTGCTCAGGCGTCTGGCGATGTCTTCCAGTCCTTCAAAACTGTTCACACCAGGAATGGTCTGTTTCATAGCGGTGCATGCTCCGAACCGTTCACCGCCACATACAGCGTGGTCGGCAAAATACCGTCTTCGGCGAACAGACTTTCGCCCAGACGGATTCGTTGCTGCCAGGTAACGGCCCACAACATCACGCCGTTTTTATCCACCTCACTGGTATAGAGGTTGTCTGAGCGGATTGCTGTCGGCTCACTGATTCCGACCAGTCCCCAGCGTGGCAATTGGCCTTCCAAGTAAATCTCCAGCGCATCGACCAGGTTGCGACAGGCATCGTCTGCGCTGAGTCCAGGTGCGTTTTTGGTCACAAAATACACCGCCAGCTGCTTGGTTGAATCCGACTGCTCTGTGCCAGTGTTCTCAGTTTTTAGCGTACCCAGGGCGCTTACCAGCAAAGCCGGTGTTTTGGCACTGAGACGTTTCAGTTCACCAAGGTTGAATCGACCAGGATGCACCTCGCAGGTTTTAAGCGCGCTAAACCGCTGTTTAAGGTCGTCTTTAATGGCGTTTAACAGTTCGTTGGTGGTGGTCATTTCATCAATCCTTGCATCCAGCTTTCCAATACCGCATCCAGTTCGTCCTGGTTAGCGTCACTGATACCCAAATAGGGTCTGGCCAATAAACCAGGTCGACCGACTTCAGCGCCGCCATACTGATGAATAGCGGCATAGATCAGATTGGATCCGACCACAACTTCATTGCCGCTCACCTGGTACTGAATGCTATCCAGCAGTTCGCCTTCGTTCTCCAGCAGGCGGTGACCTGAATGGCGGGTCTTGGCATAACCATCAGACCAGGCCGCCCAGGGTTCGCCGTCCGGACTGCGTTTTTCATCACTGATGCGATGGCGCGTCTGGCTTTCCGCAATGGCACCGACGTTTTCCAGCAGCTCCGCCTGTGCATCTCTGCCGACCAGGTTGTTCAGCCTGATCTGGATGCGCTGCAGGTCTGTGTTGTCAAAGTGCAGTCCGACGCCGGCCATCTTGTTTGCTATCGTTTAAAGTGACGCGGCTTCGATTGGATGTAAGCCACGCCATTGGTTGTTTGGGGAGGTTGAGGCAACCCTAGCGTCACCTCACCTCGGCTAAAGCGCTTGAGCAGATCGAGCGCATCCTTGTAACGCTTGCGGCGTTCTTCGGTGGCGGCGTCTGCATCGGCGCTCAATTTGTAAAAGGCAATGTCTGCGCACAACTGGGACAGCACGCGCGGCGCTGTCGCCAATGGCAACGGGTATTTGGCACCCACATACGAATCGATTTCCGCGCTGGCATCCTCCAGTGCAGCGGCGACCACGGCGGCATCAACCACCTGGTCCTCGTTGCGGTCGGCAATGACCAAAAGCGCATCGACACCGTAGCGGTTTTCAATATCCTGTTGCGTTGCGTAAACCATGCTCTATGCCTTTATTCTTGCGGTTGTTGTACAGGTTGTAGCTGTTGTTCGGAAAACGCCACAAACGCTTCATCACGCTGTGCAGCACTGACTTTTGAACCTACAATTGCCTGCAAGGCATCCAGCTGTGGCACGCCTTTGCCGGTGTAATGCGCGGTGTTTTGCGGATCAAGCTGAGCAATCGCTTCAATCAACTGTTCAACCGTAATGCTGTCGCCATCTTTGTTGTCCGTCATGGACGGTGCTGGCGGCGTGTCTTCTTCCTGAACTTCACGCACCATCAGGTTCTTTTCAGCCTTGAGTGCGGTGATCTGTTCAGTTGTCAATTCCGATGCATCGAGATGCGTCGGCTGTTTGGTGAAGCGTAGTCCCGCTCTGCGGAAGAAGGGGCTAACCGACGTCACAATGAGAGTCTGTTTCATAATGCGATTCCTTTGTCGGGTATCAGATCACCGACCCTTGCGGGCCGATGGTTGATTGATCAGCTATGGATCAGCCTTGACCGGTTGAACCGTAAGCCATCTGCCAGAAGCCATAGCCAACTGCCATACGCGCTTCGGCACCGAACAGGAACTTCTTCTTCGTGAAGACGATGTCGCTGTTGATATCGGTCATCGCCACCGGTACCGGCTCTTTGCGGACCTGCAGGATGAAAGGCTTCACCGCTTTGGTGGTATCCAACAGGAACCACGCCGTGTCCGATGTCAGGCCAGGCATTACCACGACTTCCGCCGTGCCCTTGTAGATGTTGACCTTGCCGTCTTCCAGACGATCTGCCGTCATCAAGGCTTTGGCCACGTCTTCCAATGCAGGCGGTACCAGCAGGACGTTAGGGGTGACGTTCAACGAACGGCCTTCTTCGTCTTTCATGTTCTTCAGTGCGGTACGTGCCGCGCCGTAAGAAGCTTGCGCTGCGGCCAACGATGCAATCGACAGGGCAGCCGTGCCCTTGTTGCTGACGCTTTGGCCTTTGACTTCGTGATCGGTGTCAAAGAAGTACTGACCGTCATAGCAGGTGTTGGTGAAGCCTTTATCCACCAGTTCCGCTACCAGTTCATCTGGCAGGTTCTTGGCAGACTCGCCGGCCATCTGCGCCTGCGGACCGTAGATACCCAATTGATCGTCTTCGATATCGTTGCGATCCACTTCAACGGTCGCTTCAAAGTCGTCGTTGACGATGGTGTACTTGTGCGCCTCAAGCTGCTTGATATGCTTTTCGCCCACCCATTTGCGCATACGCGGGAACTTGCTTAGCCAGGCATAGCTGTTTTCCGAGGTGGTTGATGTGATCTTCATAGCCACTTTAGGCCAGACGGTCGGTGCGTTTTCAAACGCCTTGTTGAACGTGGCTTTCAGGTTTTTGAAAACCTCGGCCAGAGTGCTTTTATTCACTAACATCTTGTGTCTCCTTCGTTACTGATTACTCAACCCAGACGCCGTCTGAATCAATGCCGATGACCGTACCGGCCGCTGATCGTGTTCCTGTGCCATCAGTCGCCGCAACGGTTTCGTCGTCGACGATGTAACAGGTTTTCAGCAGGCCGGCTTCCGTGACCAGATCACCGGTTTGGTTTTTCCACTTGAATGCCGTCTTGCGACGCACGGTGACAGTGGCATCGCCATCCGCACCTGCCGAATTGTCGACAGATTCATCTGCACGACCTACATAGGTCAGTCCGGTTGCAGTTGAGCCAGGTGCGGCCATGCCTGAAGCGTTCAGGACAACCAAGGCACCTGCGTAAATCACCGCGCCGGCTGCTACAGACAGGCTGAGCATTTCACCGTCGCGCTGATGAGTGTTTCGATCTTGAGTTAATGGCATGATGCGTCTCCTTAATTAGCGTATTTGGCAAGGTCTTCTGCAGAGTTGCCGAACATGGCCGCCACCGCTTGCGCTTCGGCATTCAGTGCTTTGGCTTTGTCGCTGTCTGCAGGTTTGTCCAGGGTGCTGTCAGGCGCAATGACAGGAGCAGAAGCCACATACTGCTTGAAGCGCTCCAGTCCGCCTTCCTGATGGCAGGCTGCTTTGTGGTAGTCGACCGTAGCTGGTGCGATCTTGCCGTCTTTCAAGGCCGACTCAATGGCTTGGTCGATTTCGGCGTTCAGGGCTTTGGCCTGATTGTCTGCCAAGGCTTGTTCCGCGTTGAGTGCGCGCTGTTCCATCTGGCTGTAGTCGGCACGTGGCACGAACTTGTCCAGTGATGGATTCTGCGCTTGGTTAAGGGCAGTCTGATGTTCAGACTTCATGCGATTGGCTGCGCTGAGAATGTCTTCGTAAGAAGCGTTCTCCGGCAGGCCAAGGGCTTTTGCCAGTGCTTTTAAGTCCATGGTATCCTCCAGTTGGTCTTGAGATGGGTTTTGGGCTTGGTTAAGGGCGGTTAAAAACAGGTTTGGATTGTTGGTCAGGCCAAAGCTGGTGATCTGAGCGATCTCCATGGAGCCTTTCTCGTATTTGAAAACAGGGGAGATGTAGCGGTACTTCTTCGCAGTGACCAGCTCCTGGCCATGCTCTGTCCATTCGACACGACCCCAGACAGCACCATCTCGAATCTCAAGTTCTTTGATCCAGGCAATGGCAGGGGCAGGGTCGCCGTTAGGGGCTTTGAGTTCGGTAGCGTGTTCGATGTCGCCGGGGATGTCGGCTTGATTGGCGTCAAACGCCTGAATGATGCGTTGCGGGTTGGAGTTTTTCCAGGTACGGCCATCCCTACCTATGACATTTTCACCTGATGGAATCAAATGGATCCATTCGGGAGCTTCTGTACTGGTCAGGACGTAATTAAGCGCCGCTCTCAGTTCAACTGACTGATCAGAGCAAAGGGCTGTTTGGTATGTGAGGGTGTTTTGCTTTTCCATGCCTCCAGTTTAGGAGGATGGAAAAATGGGTGGATATCAAGGGCTTGATAAGTTTTTAGGAATTTGAATCTTTTAGCTTTTCTAAAAGCGTTTTTCTTCTATTCTGGTCTTCTATTCTGTTTCTAATAAGCGCTTCAAATCCATCGATTTGATTGCCTAATGACCAATGCATCCGTACAAGTAAAACGAGTGAGAATAACGTCACAGAACAAAATATAGACAGAATTAAGCTAAGCGAAGTATTCGTGTTTAAACTTGTAAAAGCCATTATAGCGACCACAATGTTGCCAGTTATGACGATGACTAATCCGAATAGACTTTCTTTTTTTAGCGAGTCAATAATCGTTTTAATGCGATTCCGCTCTGAATTTGTTAATCCTTCAATAGACTGAACTTTACCTAGACGATCTTTAATTGCCATTGCCTGCTTGATCGCTAGCGATCCCACACCTACAGATATAGCGGGTCTCAGCCAATGAAGTTCATTGAGACTAGATAACCATTGAGAAGCTACCTGTCCGCAGAACCAGCCAATTACGGCAACAACAATGTAAATTAGGTAAATTCTAAACATTACTATTCAATTTCTTCTTCACTGATCAAGCGAGTCAGCCAATCGTGCATCGCATGATACATATCATTCTCATCAATTGCACCATTATTGAATTGTACATTGATGTTCGTGGATAATTTTAGGTCTTTACCTTTTAACTTAGTGCCGTTTGCAAGCTCAACTACAACATCATCTTCGTGAGCATGCCTCATGGAAGTCGAAAACTCGTCAAGAAACTGTTGTCCAGTTTTTGTCGTTTGTCTCAGATAAGTAACTTCCAGTTTCAATTTCAAATTTGCTTCATCCAAAGCATCATCCAGCTTTGGTACAGGCGCGCCTAGGTTTTTAAAAATAGCAGAAATCAATTCGCCGGTTATTCCAGCAGGAACAAATTGAATTGATTTAACACTGTTAGACGATGAACTTTTTGTCATTTCCTCATCTGGGGTAATAGCTGTTATTGGAGCACCAAAGCTAACTTTTCTTGCGGGAGATTCTTCCAGTTTTCTTCGTGTTGCCGTGGTTGGCTTATCGCTTAATGAGAAAATCCCACCATGTGGCAAGTGGTTAGATTTTGTTCCTAATAGCCATGTTAAGTGTGTTTCCAGCTGTCTAGCAGTAAGCGAAGGACTGGACATAATGACTAGATGATTATCTAAGACCCCAAAATGTAGCATAGACTCTAAAAACTCTTCTTTTTGGGCCTGGGCATTACTTTGTTTTTGTAAGTCACTTGGTTGTACTGTTCTAATAGCATAGGATTTAGCAGACTTATCTATGGTAATCGCGGAATGACTTTGGTTTTTCTCCCACAGCATTAACTTGCCAAAAAACATACCGCGGTGCTGCTTGGGATCATTTAATAGCCGAAATGAATCATCACTACCATAAATAGATTCTTCGCGATCAGCTGCTTTTTCGAGCGCGCCACTATTTAATAATGCCGTCTCAAGCATGTTCTGCAAGGTTTTATTGGCCTTTGGCATAACCGCTAGCTTGTAGTTCAACGTACGACGTTTCTTTTCACTTCTCATAAGTAATTTCCTCACCATTACTACACGTTATTGGAATAGTAGATGATTGCTTACTTAAAGACAATGCAATACGGCCTAAAGCACATTTAAATTTCCACACAATCGTTTAAGTCTTTTGAATCTATACCAATGCTTATGTTTTGAATAAAAACCGCTCAAATCGCTTTATTTTCGCTCGTGGCATTCAAACCGCTGCAACTTGATTTTTAATCCAATCGGCGTACCATTGTAGGTGGATGGCAAGTGGTGGAGTGGTTCGCAATAAGCGTGGCTCTCCTGAGCCTTAACCGGTTCGATTCCGGCGCCACTTGCTCGCCATTACCTCATTACTCTATCGGCAGATAGACACCTGACTGAATCAAATTCTCCACATCCTTAGTTTCCACCACGTAAGCCGTGGCAATGGTACCGTCTGGTTTGATCGCCACCTTCACCAGTCCTTGCTTGGTTGTAATCAAATAAAGCATGGTTTTGTTTTGCGTATCCCATAGCGTTCTTTCCGGCTTTTGCATGAGCAAAGGCAGTATCGCCCAGGTGGCTTCATTTAGCGCATTGCCGTGATCGATATGGCGTCGTGCCTTCTTACCGACCAGCAAACGGTCTTCCAGTTCAATCAGTCCGGTTTTGGGTGACAGGCTTTGTTTGACCAGCCAACTCATAACGCCGGCCTCCATGACACCCACGGTGATGGATCGGCCTTTGGTCAGTTGGTCTGCCAATACTTTACCTACCCAGCTTTCATAGTGGTTGGTGCGGATGTCAGACTGCAGGGTGCGTTTGACCAGGCCGGGTGATTTGCGGTAGAGGTGTTCGTCCAGTGATTTAAGCCTGGCGATTCCAGGGTTATAGTCCCAACCCGGATCAATGCCTTGCGGTACCTGAAGGATCTCGCCGGTGCGTTCATTCACCCATTCGCGGTACTGGATGTGTGGGTCAGCCGTCACTCCACCAAGCCGCTGCGCTTCTGCCTCGCTGATCTGGCGCACGCGGCATTTGCATCCCCAGCCGTTCGGCGGGTAGTGCGTTGACCAGAACGGATGGTCGATGGGCAGGATGATGCGGCTCCACTGAACGTGCTCTTCACGATGATTCTCGGATGGGCCGAGTTCATACATCAGGTAAGGCATGGTAGCCTTGGTGCGTTGCGCACGCTCATACTGGCCTGCCGCTCTAGCGGTGCGCAGATTGGTGCGGTAGATGACCTTTAATCGGCGAGACGATCCCAGCTGTACGTCACGCGTCTCACCCGTCATCGGGTCGCTCTGTTCCTGACGACCCCACCAGCCAAGTTTGATTAAAGCGGGTTTTAAATCGCGTTTAAACTCGGCTAATGTCTGCCCTTGTGCAATGGCTTTCTGGGTGGATAGCTTGATGGTTTCGAGCACATCGAACTCCATCGCCTTAGCCACAGTGAAAGCGATGGCGTGTTCTTCCTGCCACACATCCTTCCAGTCGAAAGAGGGCTGAATGCCTTTTGACTTGAACCAGCGCAGCGCTTCCTTGGGTACCGGAGGTTGGTTGTACTTAACCGGCATCTTCATCTCCCAGACCGCGTGCCTTAAATGTCTGCTCGGCCAGCTTGAGAATAAAGTCGCTGCTGTCCATCTGCTCGATCAGGCCTGGCAGCCGCTGTAGAAAGTCTTCCAGGCTAGCGGAGGCATCAAGCGCCTGTTCGATTGGATTGAGTACCGGATCAACCTGCTTGCGCCACTCCTGCATCGCTTCCGCTTCCAGATCATCCAGTGGATCGACAGCCTGTGCCATATTCAGCGCTTTAGCTTGGCTTTGGCAGCTTGAGCACTGGCAAGCCGAATGCATGGCGCGATTCATAACCGGTTCGGTGGATGCCTGCGGCTGCCCCAGCAGTTCGGCATCTTTGTCAGGATCAGGTAGGCCAAGTTTGTCGCGGATGACAGAGGCTTCGACTTTCAAGCCAAGCGGAACCAGCTTCTCCAGCGCATTGACCAGGGTGTCGATGTCTTCCGATTCCGGCATCTGCCAAACCACGCGCGGATAGTCCTCTTGCACGCCGAAGTTCAAATCCACAAAAGGCTTGATTAAATCGCGGTTAATGGTGCTTTCAAGCTGCTTTAAATCGGACTCAAGGATATCGATGCGTACGTCATTATGGACGTTGGCCTGTGCCTGGCTGCTGCCGTCGTCGGTTGTCATGGTTTGCCCAAGCACCGCCTTGGAAATCTGCTTGTCCAGGTATTTGGCCAGACGCTCGAAGGTATCGTTTGAACCGGACTTGCGGCCATCCACAAAGTCGATGCTCATCGACTCGGGAATGACGGCTGCCGCATCGGTACCGATATTGGCCACGGCATTGATCAGCGTGCGGATATCATCTTCGGTGGCGTTGTTGCCGTGCTTACCGATACGGATCGGCATGCCGAACACCTCGGCAAAGGCCATCCAGTCGGTAATGGAGTATTGCTTGCACATATAGGTGGCGGCAGCCAAACGTGCCAGGCCACCCCGTGCCGGAATGCCAGACTTCAATCGCGGCACATGCACCACAAACTTATAGGCCGGCAGTGCAATGCCATTGAGCAGGTCGCTCTCGTCACGCAGGCGCAGGGCATGGGCATCTTCACGGTCAAACTGGAAGTGACGCGGGTCGCGCCATTTGTAACTTCTTGGCATCCACAGTGAACCACGGTTCCACATGATTTCAGAAACGGCATAGCCTTTGCCGAGCGCATCCACACAGTCCTGAACCAGCCATGCAAAGCTTTCATGTTTGACCAGCTTGCGCACCGCATCGGCAATCTTGACGGCCTGGGCATCGTCGGCTGGTGCCTCAACGGTTGGATCAATGCCTTCGATGGCACGTTTGCGCGTACCCAGTACCGAGCTGTAGTGCGGCTCGCGCTCCTCCATCTCTTCGGCCAGCGTCAGATAGTCGTAGTTGTCGCCCTGATTGGCCGATTCAATAATCCGCGCCAGTCTTTCCGGCGTCAGACCACCGGCAATTGTATCGGTGTGCCAAGCCTGACGGATGCCGGTCATGGAAGGGCGGGCGACTTCTTCCGTCAGCGCCTTGACTCTGATCGGTTCGCCTCGGTGGTCGACGATTTGGGATACTCTTTCCATGGTTGTTTCCTTACATCATGCCTCGCCGGAAGCCGGCGGTAGTGTGAATCTGTCTGCGTGGTCTGTCGTAATTGGCATCAGTCGCTTTAGGTACCGCATGGTAGCCGTAGACCTGAACTTCCATTTGGCTGGCAAAATACGCCAGGCAGATAGCAATCGCCGAGTCGCCGTGACGACCCGCGCTGGTCTGTCCTTCCGGAATACGCGGTACGCCGCGAACCATCTGAATGGCGCGGAAGTCGTTGAGTACGTCCGCATCGCGTGGGATATGGAGCGTGTCGTCTTCCAGTGCGGCTTTCATCTTGGGCATGTTCTCCAGGTACCATTTCTCGGAGAGCATGACTTCCTGGATGCGGCCGCCGCCGTATTTGTATTTAGCCTGCTCGGCCAGGTACTGGCCGTTGCCTCTGGCATCGAGCGCGCCGCCGGTCAGGCGTGGCAGGCGGTCGCCGATGTACAACAGAATCTGCTCCTGGTTGCGGAACGGCACATTCTTCAATTCGACCATAAACGGGATGCTGCGCTTGAGCTGTTGGTTGATGACCATCGGTGCGATGACTGTCATATCGCCAGAGCGTGCAAAGTCTTCACCAAAGGCGTGCAGGGTTTTGGCATCCAGCTTGGCCAGTTCCGGCAGCAGGTTAAGTTCGCACCAGTCTCTGACTTCTGCTTCGCGCAGGTGCTCAGGCCAGGCATTGAATTCAGGCGACCCCTCAAAACGGAAGATAGGTGCATCGACCATACGCGCTTCCAGCAGCGCACGGTTAAGGTAAACGCCACCGCCTTGCTTGGGTACGCAGTAGTATTCTTCCAATGCATCTTCACGGGTGGCCGTGTCTTTGAGCAGGTTTTCCTTCCACTCATCCTCGGCTGCCTGACTCCATTCCATGCCGCGAATCTGGCAGATGCGTTTGTATAGACCTTGCTCGCAGGCGTCGTCGATAGTGAGGCGATGCACCGAATAACGCTTCTTGCCGGCACGCGAGTCCTGAATGATTTCGTTGAACAGGTTGTCCACGCCGTTATGGGTGGAGATCAGGCGGACTTTAGCCCCCCACATGGTCAAGGCTAGTGCCGCTTTCAGAACCTCTGCAAGACGGTCATGGAAAGCCGATTCGTCGATGGTGACATTACCCTGGCGACCGCGCATGTTTGACGGGTTGGAGGAGAGCGCTTGAATTTTGTAACCGGAAGCAAAGCGGATGTTAAAGGTAAGGATATCCTTGTCTTCATCCTCGAGGATTTCCTCTTCGATTTCGCCTGCTGCACGATTGAATTGCTTGGCCCACATGGCACACGCCTGGATAAATTCGATGGCCATATCCTTGCCCGATCCGACATAGAAGTGGTCGGTACCGCCAGCCGATTTTTCGGCACTGGCAGACAGCACGGCATCGGCGGCTTCCGCCCAGGTCAAACCGGTACGACGCGACTTTTCGGCAATCTTCAATTGCGAATCGTCCGCCATCCATACTTTCTGATAGGGCAGTAGCACCGATTCAGGATCATACTCTTTACCAATTTGAGCGAAGAGCGCATCTTGTTTGGATACGAACGGCATCAGCTGGCAATCCCTAGAATATCGCGCTTGATGGCATCTACTGTGTCTTTGCTCATGCCTTGGCGGGTCATGGATTTGGCGGCGGCATCGGCGGCCTGTTGTGCGGCCAGTCGTTTGATCTCCTGCTCGCGTTTGGTGTTGGTGGCGGCAGCCTGTTCCAACTTGTGCATGGATTCTGACAGGTTCTTGACCATCTTGGCCAGTTCAGGCGCCATGTCTGGATCAATGGTTTCGCCCTGCATTTTGAGAGTAATGTCGAATACCAGGGTGCGGATCATCTCGTTGACCAACTTGCCCACCTCACCGGTTTGGTCTTCGCCGAAACGGTCAATGAACATCCTTGATACTTCACGCGCCTCCTGCAGTTTTTGACCGACTCGCGCCATTTTTTGGGCATAACGGTTCACCGCGCTCTTGGAGACGGTTTCATGTCCTTGCTCTTCCAGCACCTTGTTGATTTTGGCGGTGGCATCCAGCTGAGAAACGCGGGGGTCTCTCAGCAATGCCTGCAGCTGCTCAAGGATGTCGGGTGGAATTTGTTCTACCGATGATGCGCGTCCCATGATTTAACCTGCGAAGATGAATTTATGAATAAACATAGCTACTAGAGCCAAGACGAAAGATGACGTAATGAGCCGCTTTATGAATCGTTTTTTCACTTTTAACTGCTGCTCTCTATCCCATTCCCTAGACCACTTTCTAAGCTCGTACAGCATCGTGTTGCGTTGATGCAAACTGAGCCTGCGTTGCCGCGCCTTGCTCATAGCGACTTCCGTGCAATGCCTGGCATTTGCGATGCACCCGTGGCGACGTCCAGTCCGCGATGGGTTAGCTTGGCCACGGTAAATCCGCCAAAGCTGTCCAGCGTTACCAAGCCTTGTTCCTGCAACCAGTGCAGTTCTGCCAGTACCTTATCGAAAGACAGCGTCTGACCTGCCATAAACAGGCTCTGCTTGATCATCAAATGGTTCTGGGCGTAGTCGTTTTCCTGCTCGAGCTGCTCCAGCATCAGACGGCGGCAGTGCTCAATCACATGGTCTTTGAAGTTCATCGTTTCTTTCCCTCGTTCATCAGAAATTCTTGAATCATGGTCAGGTTTTTATCCATGCCGCTCAGCCTGCCATCGATGGCACTGACGCCATCCGATACGCGATTGATCTTTTCATGCACCTGTTTGAGGTCTTCATGCGTAGGCATGTGTTTATTGCGCTCTTCAACACGTTCCAGGCGTTTGTCGTGATCGCCGATGTGCTGGTGAACGTGCTGCTCAAGCCTATCGATACGGTCATCCGTATGCTTTTCCAGCTTGTCGATGCGCTCGGTATTGACACGCGAACGGCTGGTAACAAAGATGTAAGCCGCCAAAATGACCGTGCCGATAAAGTTGGCCACGGCCATCCAGAACTTCCAGAACTCATAATCCACTGACATGCTTACCCTCTCTTGATAGGACGTGAACCGAACCACCATGTGACGGCTGTAGTGGTCAAAAAGATGCACGCATTGACAGTGTCTCTTAGCATCATTTGCGCATCGGTTGGATTGACCCAGTGGCCGCCATTAAGCTTCATCAACTGCCAGGCGATCAACGCCATCAGAACGGCAAAGTAGACGGTTAAGGTAGGGCGCATCAGGCCGCGAATGGCATCCACAAACCCACCGCCATAGGTGGCTTTGTCCATGGTGTAGCTTGTTTGTCTGAGGTTGATTTCCGCTTTTTCCACTTCTGATGCGGCACTGGCTTCGGTTGCCAGACGGTTCTGTTGAGCCACGGCGATGTCGCGGTTGGCCATGGCTTCCACCTCTTTCATCTTGAGGTCATGCTCCAGCTGCATCTCTTTGCGATCAGCCTCGCGCATCGCCAATTCAAATGTGCGCTTGGCCTCTTCGGATTTATGTTCCGCCCACATCTTGATGCCGGTGCCGAATAAACCGATCAGGCCGCCGGATGCCGCAGAACCGATGCCGGTTAAAAGCGTTCCAATGTCCATCAGTAAACCTCCAAGTAAAAATCGTTTCGTTGCGTTATTTCGTGAATGCGGCGCAGGGCGGCGCGGCTGGCCAGTCCTGCCACTTGTCCATAGAGCCTGCCGAGGCGTAATGCCGGCAATAGGCATCCCCATGAATCTGTGCGATAGCCTTTGAGCTTGTCACCGGCGACATTACCCGGATGGCTCAAAATGCCGGCGCGGTCTGGGACATTGGTGACGTGGTACACATCGCGGTACTTGCCAGATGCAGAGCGAGGAAGATACCTGACCAAATAGCGCCCAGGAGGGATGCGCCCAAGGTTGGGACGATTATCCCGATCAGGCAGCTCCATCATGTAACAGACCTTTTGGCCAAGATGCGAAAGGACACCTGGCGTGCCCTGGTCGGTACCATCTGATCTGTGTAGCTGTAAGGTAAGTAGCGGTGTTTTCATACGCTCTAGGATAGAGCGTTGCGAAAATGGCTGGATATCAAGCGGTTGATAAGTTTTTAGGATGGGTTGAGTGATTGATTAAACAAGTCTTACAACCGCTACAACTCCCGTTATTCATGGCGGTTGTAGCAGTTGTAATGATTGTTAACTTTATATCTGATTGCGTGTTTGATCTTCCAAGTCATTAAGCAATAGCATAAGCTTTCCGGCACTTTTGACGCCGGTATCGGTACCCATCACTTCTGCTGGATTGTCGTGACAAAGCAGTTCGGCAAATAGCGTTTTGATATTTTTAATATCATCGATCAGGTCAACTGGGCGGTGATTCAATGTAATGGTGGTATTACGGTTACTCATCATTTAGCGCTCTTTTTATGTGTTTGCCATTACTAAAGTGCGTTTCCAAATTTAATTTGTTCTGTAGCGAATGAAAATATTTGTTTTTCAAAAATCAAACATTGACAAGTAGATAGTTTGCACAAAAAAGGGCCTATTAAAGGCCCGTTATCACCACGATTTTTATGGTCAAAAAGACCAAGATATGATTCGCTTTTATGGCAGGCGTTAGGCCAAATTGTATGTATAACTTCCTTTCACCTTTTGCGACACCCAGTGGATTTCATCGAACTGATCCAGTTTATCGCGTGCCGTTTTATCGTCTTTTTTAAACCCGCAGGCTTCGAGCAGTTCAGTCTTATTTATACCTGGCTGTTTGGCGATGGCTGACTTTACATCGGCGATGAATGCCTGGTCTTCAGGGCTGGTTTTGGCGGCTTGCAGGTCAACCGGCATCATGGATAGGTCGTCAATCCTGATCAATAGCGCGGTGTCCACAATCGCGGCACGCTCTTTCTTGACGGTCAGTAACCAGCGGATTTCACCTTGTGGCGATTCAATCTTTTGCAATTGGTACATGTTGTCGACGGAATTGCGGATATTGTTGCTGCCCTGATAGTTTTTGCCATCCTTGTTGGAGTGGTGCAGCACTAAAATGGTCGCGCCAGCTTCACGGATGTTTTTGAGTTTTTCGCCCAGTAGCATGGCTCTGGCGTCGTTGTTGACGTCGCCAAAGTCACGCAAGCTGTCAATCACAAACAGCGTATTGCAGAAACGACCGCCGACGGCCTGCTCCTCGATGGCGCACAGCATTTCAAAAGGCTGTAGCTTGGTTTTGGAACGGTGAGAATAGTGCAGGGTTGGGCATGCCTGAATCAGTTTTTGCTCAACGCCGCGCTCTTTCAATACGTTCATCGGGTTATCGTAATCCAGGTATACGCTATCCATACCTTGATCGCTGGCCAGTTTGGCGATGGCCATTGCCAACCAGCTTTTACCCATGCCGCCATCGGCATAAACCAGCGTGATAAGGTGCTTGGCCAAAAAGCCATCGATAAGGAATTCGGTCTTTTGATCAAAGTCGTTTGTTGTCAGTGGGTCTAAAAAATCAAACATGGTTTGTCCTAAAAGAGTTTTCTTTGTCTAAGTTGATGTTGTCTTGCCACAATGGCGTAAATCTGGGCGACACTCAGGTCATATTCTTCGGCCAGTTTGTCCTGGTTATGGCCGGTGAAACGCTTGAAAATCTGTTGGTCGCGCAGTGAACGATCAAGCGATTTGCCTTTTGGCATATAGAACGGGCGGCCGCCGAAGTGTTTGGCTATCATGGTGGTGACGCCGTCGGCGTGTTTATGCGCAACGTCTTTGTCTTGCTTCAAAACCTCTTTAAAGTAATGCTCGATGACGTCATGGAACTCCGCCAGACGTTCTGGCCACTTCTGGTTGGGGCAGTCTGCGAGGCTGTCGAGCTTTTGGTATTGTTCAAATACCTGCGCGATGGGCGCATCCACTTGTCCTCCGAACAGATCATTCTGCTGGTCGCTGGTATCAATCTGCTTGCTCATTGTTTCCTCCGTTTCTTCGGCGTACTCGAAGGGTTTCAAAAGCGGATTTAAGGGCCATTTCACCGGCGTTTAAATCGTCTGTTGTTCTGGGTTGTTCGACTTCTTTAGGCGTTCTGTGCTGTGCCTGTTGGCGCTTTTCTTCCTGCTTTTGCTCTTCACGCGTTTCAATGCTGTTTTGCTCAGAGCTGATAATCTCGTACAGATAGCCGTGACTCTTGAGCGGCAGGGTGAGTGTGCCGTTGTCGGCCTTTTCCAACATGGCATTGAGTGCCATTACCCAAGCGGCTTCCGGTGCTGGCCAGATGCGGCTGTGGCGCTCTATGCGTCCGGCATCGATGTCGGTTTTGAGTTCTTGCATCAGCTTGAGCACTCTGTCCCAGCGCAAGTGGCGTTCGGCTGGTCTGAACAGGCCGATATAGCGCATGACCAGCTTGCCGAGCGGCTTGGGCAGATCGGCCGCTAAATACACTGCCTGACGGGCGGCTTCTTCATTGGCAAATTCGATGATTCCAGCGGCATGGCCGCAGTGAGGACAGCGGAGTTTCATTGAGCGCGTTGCTTCCATTTTTTAAGGGATTCGATAATCATGATGGCTTCTGGTGTATCGCAGAACTGAGGGGCTTCAAACTTGCCACCGGTCATGCGTTTAACGTAAGCCATCAGGGCGGCTTCTGACTTGTCGCGGACAATGCCAAGCTCGTGCAGTTCCAGCCACAATGCGCGGATTTTGTCGCCCATTGCCGCCTTAGGGCGGGCGCGTGTTTTGGCTCTAGTGGCAGGGCCAACCTTGCGACGTTTTGGCTTCCAGCCGAGTTCTTTCATGCGGTGAATCACGGCATGACGGCCGTGAAAGTCCAGATCGGACGACGATTCAACACCGGCCACGGCTTGAAGCAGGGCGCGGTAGGCGTCGTCTTCCATACCAAGGTCTTTTTTGGCGATGTGGATTTGGGCAAGTTCTGATTGTCTGCTCATTGTTTTGTCTCTTACTCACTTAAGAAAGCACCCCAGGCTAAATGACAGTAAAACCCAGGATGCTTACTTAAATGGCCTGTTGCCAGGCCGGGTTGTTATGCTGCAAACCGCGGTACAAAGAAGTTTGTTAATTTTCCTGTTTCACGGTTCAGGTATCTGGCAATGCCTGACACGTCATGCAGAAAGTTAAATTGATCAGCATCTAGCAGGCGTTGCAAATCCAGCTTTCTGGCATTGTTGTGGGCAACTGTGATATCCATCAGAACATCTTCGTGTTCTTCCGGCTCATAAAGACCTAAGTCCACTGCGCGTTGAGCAATCTTCTCAATCAACTCAAATTCTTCATCCGTTGTCTTAAAATTAATGGTCATATTTCCTCCAATGCATCCCAAGGCTCTTGCTTGTCGCGGATGCGTTCTTTCTGTTCGTTCAGGCGTTTTGTTTGTTCGACCTTTGTTGGGTCAAGCTTACTGTTGGTAGCCTCTATGTCCGTAGGTGGTTTGTAGGTTCGCTTATTCCAATCTGTGTAATCAATGCGATCCATAACTCACCTCACACCGCTGCGATATTGAGTTCGATTGGCTCGTATCTTTCACTGTTGCCGACACGCTCGTAGACGCGGATATAGCTCTTGGAACCCGCTACCTGAATGCTGTCCTTGATGGCTTCCATCGCTTTGACCCAGTCAGGGTCTTTGATGTCTAGCTTCATCAGGCTGAAGATGCGCGCGGTGTTGATCTTGCCTTGCTTGTCGGTTTGAAAGGCGTGCTCGATCAGGGCGCGGATCTCGGCGTTTGAGCCTTCGGCCCATTTGTGGATGCATTGGTCGATCAATTCCTTGGCGACCTGCAATCGCTCGTCGAACACCAGCTTTTCGCTGGTGGCGCGTAGCACTTTGAAGCGGCCGTCGAAACTCATCAGGGTGACGTTGCCTTTTTGACCACCCAATTTGGCGCCGTATTTTTCGCCTGATAGTTCGATGAAGGCCTGAATGTCGCCAGCCGTTTGGGCTTTGAACTTGGCAATGGCGTCGCTGACGGCTTGCGCATGGCCGACAATCTCCAGCACAAGATCGTTACGTTGCTTGTCGATATCACTGACCAACTCGGTCGGTACCAGGCGCCCGGAGGCGTCTTTCATGTAGTTTTCTGGGATGGCTTGTGTCATGGTTTTCTCCTTAGTGTGTGGTGGTGTTCCAGACGAGCTGGGCAATGGATTTTCCAAAGGCGGTCAATTCGGCGCGCCACAATTGGTTGGTGGTTTTTCTGGCACCAAATTCCACCGCATCTTTCCAGATTGGGTGGCCTGCTTCAGGTGGTTGGATGTGGAAAATGGTGGCCTGCGGCGTGATCTGCACGTCCAAAATCGCCAAGCCTTGCTGATGCACTTTCTGCACCGCGCCATTGGCCAGGCTTAGCTTGTAGATAAAGTCAACGTGACGCTGTTCGATAGTGGTGTCGGTTACTTGGCTCATGTTATTCTCCTGATGCTTTAATCGCTTCATCCAGTGCTTTTCTTAAGGCTCTGGCATCCCACAATGGAAGTTTTACTTTGATTTTTGGCTCGTTTTCATCATCGAAAATTTGCATCCAAATCTCGTTTTTTGGTGTTGTCATTAAGGTGATTTGGCGGAATGGTCTTTCTGGATCAACACCATTGCCGATAACCTGTTTTTTGTAATATTTAGGTTCGTTCATGCATCCTTCCTTTAGGGTTGTGCTGGCATGTTTGGCATGCTCTGTACAGGTTGACTCGCATAGGGTTGTTAGGCGCAAATGGTTTATTGCGATGGCTTGCACAGATATCTGTCGTGATGACATCCAGTACCGGACAGATCACGCTGTGCTCAAGCAGGGCGCCGGAAACCTTTTCGGCAACGTTGTTGATGTTGCCTTGATAGGTCCCTTTTAATACCTGGTTGACGGCCGTTGGGCTGATGCCGCACTTGCTGGCCACTTTGGCTTGTGATTCATTAGCCACGGCCTGTTGTAAAGCCATGAACCAGGCTTCGTTTTGGTAATCAGTACTCACTTTCAATGTCCTCATCTTTGGGCCACACGACTTTATTGGTGTTCTGGTCAAAAACCACGTTCATGTGACTGACAAGCGGTGGTTTGTTGCCAGTCCATGCGGCTGGTTTTAATTGGTATTCGGCAGTTCCGTATTCTTTGTGACCTGGCTTTACCAAGCGAAGATAGCCAGCCTGGTAAAGGCTATGAATAAACTTTTTCGCAGTTGTTTCAGTGATGACCACATCATCAGTAGTTGCATTCGCCGCCAATTGCGCTGCTGTGAAGCTCCCAACCATGCGCATGGTTCGCCACATTTGTTCACGAACCATGCCTTTTTTGTACTCATTGCCATTGATGTCGACACGAGGAGGGTTAACGCCGGTGTCTTTCTCTAGGGTGTAGATTTTTGGTGGTTTTTTGCCGCTAACAGGTACATCAAACACGCTCGAAAGATAGCCGGCACGCTCCCATCCACGCAGGTAATGACGCGCCTTTTGAATATTGAGTCGATAGTGTTTTGGGGCTTTATCAAGAATGTCATTGAGTGTGAACTTCTTGAGTTTCCGGATTTCGCCCCAAATGTATTCACGTGGCGTTAAAGTTCCCGATTTTTTGATTTCAGCTCTGCGTGTCATCCACCGATTCCTTTTCTGATGTTGCCTTGACCTGTATAGATTTCGCGGTTGCCCCAGAGGCTCATATCCACTTCTGCCCAACCTTCACGCTTGCAGGTGTCGTTGATCAGATTGAGATTGACGCAGATACGGCGTGTGACATTGCGGCTCATGTCGACCACGCGTTCCAACAGGTCGCTGTGGATGGTGACGTTTGGCGCGTAAATCTTGGTCAGCGTCTGCGCATCGGCCAGAGTGGCTGGCTGTGCCGGTACCCATTCCAGAACGCGGTTGTGGAAGCGTTCCCACTTCTTGAGCTTGGCTGGAATCTGCTCTTCACCAATCAGTAGGATGGTGCCGAAGCTGCTCTCGTAGATGTCGCGCACAATCTCAATAAACCCACGGTCAACCAGAAAGTCGGCTTCATCGATAATCAACGGGCGGCCGGATAGCGCCAGTTCCTGCGCAATCTGGTCGACCATTTCATAAATGGTAGAGGCCGGTGCGATACCCATTTCGGTGAGTACCGCTTTAAGGAAGGCTTTGCGTGTCCAGGCCGATTTGCACTGCACGTAGTGGGCTCGGAACTTGTTGGCACTCCAGGTTGCGCCGTATGTTTTACCCCAGCCAGAATTACCGTAATGCACAAGAATTCCTGGCAAGTGCTCAGGACGGTTTAGGGCCCTGGTAATGGCTTGTGAGCAGAGCACCACGTTTTGTAGAGGGGCAATGGTGTTTCCCAAGTTTTGTGTTATCATTTAGCCTCCTTTAGGATTTAAGGCTGATTTAAATGGCGGTTTAAATCAGCGTTTTATTCAGTTTGAGCTTGATTCCAAGCCCAATCCAAACTCTTCAAAAAACTCTTTCATGTCTCTGAACTCTGGCATTTCTGGGTAGTTGCAATACCAGTTAAAGTCACGTTTATCGATCTGCTCGCCAGCCTGCACGCGCCGATCCAGTCGCAACCATCTTCTGTAGACTTCGCGAGGGTCTGAATCGTTTTGAACGGCGATAGGAGATGCTTTTGGTTCTGCTTGATATGGAGTTTGTTCTGTCATGCTTGCCGCTTCACTTGCTGCGTCTAGCATGTCGTTACGGTACTCTTCAGTACGTTTAGGCAGCATCGTGATGTTGTTTTGTTCGCGTTTGGCAGCAAGGATTTCTTCGGCAATGTCTTTGACCTTCTGCTTTGTCTGCGCAGAACGAATCTGTTTTTTGAGTTCTTTGCGTTCTGACATTGCTTTTTGCTTGGCCATGTAAGCGATTTCCTGACGTCGAACACCTACAAAACGAGCATCTTCAGCCACACAAATAAACTCACCATCTTTGAATACGAAAATGGTTCCGACATCGACTGGATCTTTTCTGATCTGGACGCGCTGACCTGTAATAGGTCCAAGTTCTGGAGCAATATAGGTAAAGTTATCCATGCGAATGCCGTCTTTTCCGACAACACGCTCACCAACTTCTGAAAGAAGAATGTCTAATGCACGCTCGTCTTGTACTTTGCGGATAGGTCCTTGCCACTCAGATACGATTTGGAATGGAGTTTTCCCTTCGTGCCCGCTGTGTTTGTCATGCATATAGATGTACTGAATCCAGTCGTTGACGTGTTTTTCAAACTGGTCTGCTGTCATCTTCACTTCGATGACCTCGTCCTTTTTAAAAAGGCGTTCGCTAAACTGTTTTCTGTCTTCGATAGCACTACGTTCTGATACGTTATGACCTATAAATCCAGGTAGCAGCTCAAGAATGGAATGAGCCAGTGTTCTGAAAAAGCGCTCTATGTGCGGTTTTTCCCATGGGCTGAACGGTGCTGAAATCTGTTGTTCAATTCCAAGGGATTTAAGTGCTGTTTTGATTTGCAAAGAGACATAATCCGCACCGTTGTCTGTTTTAATGATGTTTGGTATGCCATGCTCAATGAAGCAGTCACGTAGTAGTTTTGCTTGTGCGCCTGAGGTTGAGGTTTTGCTCAGAATGAACTTTGGCCAGCGACTGTAGACATCGATCTTAGCTAGCAGACTGTAACGACCATCTTCAAACATCCAGTCAGCAGGGGTGGCATCCATCTCCCATTTTTCGTTCAGTGCATCAACTTCCAACGTGCCCATTGCAGGCATGAAATTGTTTTTCCATTTATCTGGATTGGTCATCGCAACATAGACAGATTCGTTTTCCTCTTTGTAGCGTTTTAACCAACGCTCAACAGTGCGTTTGTTTGGAATACGAATGCCATCTTTGCTTTTTTCAACACTTTCAAAGCGTGTCTCGATAGCCAACATGAAGTCTTCTGCACCTGCCTGAGGATGGGTGTAGATCATGGCAATCATGAATTCTTTCAGCTCTGGTTGCTGATCGATGATGGTCTTACCTTTACGGTGGCCGTACTTTGGAAGCAGGCTTTCTGGATCGTTCTTCCACTTATTTAAAGTGCTGTAAACAAGGCCATCATCAATAAAATCCTTAATAAAACGTATGTCTTCATGAATGTTGATTAGGTTATGACGCCACATCAGCAAAAACTCATCGGTTGCTTTGGTGATGCCCTTATCTGACGAGCGAACATAGGTCTGCCAAAGTTCAAGCATGATGATGCGACTTTCAAAACGCTTTCTATTGGTACCTGTCAAATGAGCAGCTTTAGCCAAAATCTGCTGGCGTTTAAGGTCACTAATGTCTGCATTTGTTTTCATTTTCAAGGCAAGCTTTTTAGCCACTTGAAGGCCAGCATCATGTGCTTTTTTACTGACTTCTCGTGCTGCTTCTTCTGCCGCTAACTTGGCCAAGTGATTGCGCGTTTCTGCTGGCAGTGAGCTGACGTGGTATTCAAACCCTTTGCCTTTTACCTTTTTTCGCTTTTGCCAGCTTTTGTTGTCGTTATCTGCCCTCAAGTGCACACCTTTGGCAGTCAAAGGCATGCCTGGCATACCAGCTAATTCCTGTGCACTGTAGTATTCTTTATTCATCTTCATGCTCCGTTCCAAAGTCCAGCTCTGGTGCATGGTCTTTTTGGATGTTCTCGCGGTGAAAGGCGATAGATTCAATCGTGTTTGTGAGGGCGCTCAGGGTGTCTTGCATGTCTGCTTCACCCTTATAAAAGCGTGTGAGCAAACTGATGGCGTCGTTGAAGTTGGCATTTAAAGTCAGGATGTCGGTATCGACAGGCTTCTTGCCGACTGGGATATCGATCAGCAGCTTATGCGCAGCCGTTGCCAAATAGACCGTGACAAAGTTCGCTCCGCAAGCGTGTTCAAACGCGGGGATTTCAATTGAAGGAATACGGCCGTTTTCCATCCATTTATATAGTGTCCACTTTTGTGGAAGCCCCATACGGTCGGCGATGCGGTCAACAGACAGGTTGTGTTTTTGTCTGCCGTACTCAATGCACAGCTCCATTGCATGACTGATGCAGGTTGGTCTGACTCTTTTCCAATTGATTCTTGCCACGTTGGAAACCCCTAAAAATTACTCTTCCAAATAAACTCTTTACCGTGCTCTATCCGAGTTGTATTGCATTGATATAGTCTGTTATCAACTCTAATAAACAGGTGTTGATCATGCCGATAACAATCCAGCCTCTTTCAGCTTTGCCTTGCCAGCATCAATCATGTTTTGGTTTTTATTTGGTCTGTTGCCGTCTGCATACTGCGGGATATCAGGAAAAACCTCTTCAACAGGCTTATCTATCAAAACTGCAATTGAGTTGGCTATGTAAAAGCTTTTTGATGATCTATTTGTTACGTTGTAAAACTGTACGTAACTTCTACCCATCGCTTCACATGCTGCTGAAAGCGTATAGCCTCGCTCTGCTAAGGCCGACTTAATCTCTTCATGGTTCATGATATAATCCTCATGTTTGCCGAATATTTTCTTAATTAAAGATTATTATCTTTGGTTGTTCATATACTAACGAATATATTCTTGCGTGTAAATAGTAAAAATTCGTTACTTTTTCATTTTGTGAAGAAAAAATTCGTTAAATTTATTAACTATATGTTTTTATGGTGATTTTTATGGGAAAGAGAATTGAATGGAAGGAAGGGAACCCGCTTCCTATTTATGATGAACAAATGGGAACAAGAATAAAAGAAGTTGCTGACTCTCTTGGAACAAGAAAATATGCAGCATCTGTTGCCGGTGTTGCCACGGATACTCTTCAAAGATGGTTTAAAAATGAAGCTACTCCAGCCTTTGACTCAATTGCAAGAATGGCAATGGAGGCAGGTTACTCTCTTGAATGGATAAAGAGTGGAAGAGGGCCTAAGATGCGTGATGGTGAGCTTGAGTGTAATCCTGATATTGACGAACACGTTGCATATGGCTTGATTTCTACGATGGTTAAGGAGGGTTATATAGATGGAAATCAGGCAGATATAATCAAATTATTTATTCGAATGTACAATGCAACAATCGATAACCCTAGCGAGAATATGTACAAAAGACAGGTTATGTTAGCGTTAATCAGCCAGGTAAAAAATGCCATTTCTTCTTTTGATAGGTTTATAGAACAAAACTCTAACAACCCCTCTTTGCAAGAGACATTTATTAGAGCCAAAGAAGCTAGCGTGACTGAACTAAACAGGCTCGAGCAAGAGTTTAAGAAAACATTTAGCCATGATGTTGATGGTGCAGGCCTATTTAGTTTTTAGTGAATTATGTGTCGCCAGTTACATTTCTTGTCAAATTTAAGTGTCATTTGAATGGCACTTAAATTTCCACTTGTCGGTACTTAAAATCCCCTTCAAACCCGCGTCAATCCGTTTGTTGACCACTAAATACCGCTCAAAATCGATTTCTCCCACAATTTATCCATCTATCTGTCTCTCTACAGTTGGGGCGACAAGATGGACGGCGCCAAGTTGGCGATTCTGCCGTTTTTGCGCAGCCGCGGCTGGCAGGCGGTTGACTTGGTCATGGTCAGTCACAGCGATATCGACCATGCCGGCGGCTTGGCACGGCTGCTGCAAGAACACAAGGTGAACGAGGTGGTGAGCGGGCAGCCTCAAAAAGTCTCACAGGTGGCGCAGCTTAACCCGCTCCAGCAGCCGGTTGCGGGCTGCTATGCCGGGCAAGACTGGCAGTGGGACGGTGTGCGGTTTGACGTGCTGTGGCCGCTGCGGAACGCATCTGAAGCGGACACTGATAACGACGCCTCCTGTGTGCTCAAAGCCTGTGCGGCGGAGCAGTGTGTGCTGATTACCGGCGATTTGAGCGAGCGCGGCGAAAAGCGGTTATTGCAACAAGCTGCGGCGGAGTCCGTGCGCGCCGAACTGCTGATTGCCGGGCATCACGGCAGCCGTTATTCGTCTTCGGCAAGCTGGCTCGCGGCGGTTCAGCCCAAAGTGGTGCTGTTTTCCAGCGGGTACCACAACCGTTTTCATTTTCCGAATAGGGAAACCTTGCAGCGTCTGCCGCCAAGCGTCAATTGGTATAACACGGCCTGCTCCGGCGGCATCGGCTTTACCTTAGGCGGGGATGAATTTGTGCGCCGCGCGGACTATGAGGTCAGAAAACGGCGCCAAAAGTGGTATCATCATCGCTGTTTAGAGGCAGAACAAGGGGTGTTGTATCAATGAGTCATAAGCGGAAACAGCGGCGATGAGTTGGCCGCGATTTTGGCGTGAAACCCGCTGGCAGACACAGCTGCTTAAACCCTTGGCGTGGTGGGTTTGTTCGATTGCGCAAAAACGCCTGCTAGATTTTAGACAGGCCGGGTTATCGACGCCACCGGAGGTCAGTGTGATTGTGGTGGGCAATGTGGTGGTCGGCGGCAGCGGCAAAACGCCGTTTATTAGCTGGCTGACGCGGCAGTTGCAGGCGCACGGCTTGCGTGTCGGGATTATCAGCCGCGGTTACGGCGGCAACAGCCGGGTGTGGCCGCGCGAGGTGACGCCGCAGTCCGTTCCGAAGGAGGTCGGCGACGAACCGGTGATGCTGGCGCAGCAATTAGGGGTTCCTGTTGTGGTTGCGCCCAAACGCAAGGCTGCGCTGGAAGCTTTGCTCGCCCAACACTCGCTGGATGTGGTCATCAGCGACGACGGCCTGCAACATTACGGCTTGCCGCGCGATCTGGAAATTGTGCTGGTCGATAGCGAGCGCCTGTTCGGCAATTGTTTGTGTCTGCCTGCCGGGCCTTTGCGAGAGCCGCTTGATCGATTGCAGCAGGTCGATTTCTTGGTGTATAACGGCGAATTGAACCTCATCCAACAACCGGCCAGGGTGCAGGGGTGGATACAGGCGTGGGATCACAAGAGTTATGCGATGGCGTTACAGCCGTTGCGCCTGCGCCATCTGTTTGAGGCGTCACGGATTCAGACGCCGCAAAGTTTTGCCGGCCGAACGGTCGAAGCCCTGGCCGGTATCGGCAATCCCGAACGGTTTTTTGAGAGTTTGCGCGGCTTGGGGATGACGGTGAATGCGCATCCGTTTGCCGACCATCACGCCTATCAGCCCGAGGAACTGCTGGCGCTGAACCCGCAAAATCCGCTCATCATGACCGCCAAAGATGCGGTAAAATGTAGCCCATTTTTAACGCGCAATCCCGAGCTGGCCGAGCGCGATTGGTGGGTGTTGGATGTGCAGCCCGATGTGGATGCGGCATTGAGCGCGCAGATTGTCGCGCGTATCCAAGCCAAGCGGAGCCTGGCGACCTTAACCGAATCAACCCACGCTTAAGCGCAGCTTAAGTACAGATAGTGAGACCTTATGGACCCGAAACTGTTAGAAATACTGGTTTGCCCAGTCAGTAAAACCAAGCTGATTTACGACAAAACCACGCAGGAGCTGATCTCCACCGCGGCCAACTTGGCGTATCCGGTGCGTGACGGCATCCCCATTCTGCTGGAAGACGAAGCGCGCCAGATTAGCGCCGAAGAAGCTGAAAAATACCGCGCCCAAAAGGCGTAATCCTCCTTTTTTGATAGGGTGTTGTAAAGATGGCCTTTAGTGTGATTATTCCGGCGCGTTTCGAGTCCAGTCGTCTGGCGGGCAAGCCGTTGATGGAGATTCATGGCAAACCGATGGTGCAGTGGACCTGGTTGCAGGCGAAAAAGTCGGGTGCGGCGCGCATTATCATCGCCACCGAATCGCCAGAGGTGCAGGCCGTTTGCGAGGCGTTTGGCGCGGAAGTGTGCTTGACCGGGGCGCACCACCAGTCGGGTACGGAGCGCATTGCCGAAGTGATTGATCTGGCGCATATCGGCGGTGACGAAATCATTGTTAACGTTCAGGGCGACGAGCCGATGCTGCCGCCGGAGTTGATTCATCAGGTGGCCGACGGGCTGCGCGACCATCCGGAAATCTCCATGGCGACGCTGTGCGAGCCGATCCACGACATCGAAACGCTGTTTGATCCGAATGCAGTCAAGGTCAGCCGCGATGTGGCCAACCGTGCCATCAACTTCAGCCGCGCGCCGCTGCCGTGGTCGCGCGACACCTTCAATAAAGAGCCCAAAACGTTGCCAGCCAACTGGGATTACAAACGTCATATCGGGCTTTACGCCTACCGCGCCGGCTTTGTGAAACAGTACGTGGCCTGGCCGGAATGTGCGCTGGAGCAGGTCGAGAAACTCGAGCAGCTGCGCGTCTTGTGGCACGGCGAGAAAATTCTGGTGCTGGACGCCTTGTGCGAGGCAGGGGTCGGCGTCGATACCTTGGCCGATCTGGAACGCGTACGCCGCTTGATGGCCCCTCAATAAAGCGCTCTTATGCTCAAATACCTGTCGCTTGCCGCCATTGCCTACTTTTTCTACTGGTTGATTAAACACAAACTGCGCCTGCGCAAGCTCGCGCAGCAGGGCATTGTGGTCGAACAGAAAGGGCTGCGTCCGGTGACCTTGCTGAGTATCGTCATGCTGGTGATGTACGTCGGCTATATGATCTATTATTTCCTCACCAATCCGGCCGGGCACTAGCGATGGTCGAATTCATCCTCGGCGGTGCCCGTTCCGGCAAAAGCCGTTTTGCCGAACAGCGCGCCACCCAATCCGAACAGGCCGGGTCACAGGTCATTTACGTGGCCACCGCCGCCAGCACGCTGCCGAATGGCGAGGCGGATGCGGAGATGCTCAAACGCATTCTGAAACACCAGCAGGATCGACCGGCGCATTGGCAGACGGTCGAAACGCCCGTTCATCTCGCCCAAACACTGACAGCCTATAATCATCCCGACAGCTGCATATTGGTGGATTGCCTGACCTTATGGACGCTGAATCTGCTCGAAAACGACTGTTTGCAAACTGAACAGGCCGGGTTATTGGAAATTCTGCCGCGCTTTCGAGGCACGCTGATTCTGGTGAGCAACGAGATCGGTTTGGGCGTGGTGCCGCTCGGCGAATTCACGCGCCGTTTTGTCGATGAACTCGGGCGGCTGCATCAGCAAGTCGCCGAACTGAGCGATAGGGTGACCTTTATGGCCGCCGGATTGCCGATGACCCTAAAAGCACCTGCCTAAATCTTTCTGTGTATCAATAAAGGACCCCCATGAAATCACTTTGCCAAACCTCCCTGCAAACCGCCGCCGCACGCCAGGCCATGTTGACCAAACCGGCCGGCTCTCTGGGGCGCTTGGAAGAATTGGCGATCTGGTTGGCGGGGTGTCAGGGCGAGGTTTGCCCCGAGATCAAATTGCCGTGGATTTCGGTGTTTGCCGCCGATCACGGCGTCACCGCAGAGGGGGTGTCGGCTTTTCCCGCGGTGGTCACGCAGGAGATGGTCAAGAATTTTGCTGCGGGCGGCGCCGCCATTACGGTGTTGGCGCGTGAAAACGGCGCGCAGTTTGAAGTGGTGGACGTGGGGGTGTTTAACGATGTGACTGCGGATTTAGGGCCCTTGCCGAATCTGGTTTCGGTGCGCGTCGCGAGCGGTTCAGCCAATTTCATGCAGCAAGCGGCGATGACCGAAAGCGAACTGCAAGCCGCTTTGCAGGCGGGTGAAGCGGCGGTGGAGCGTGCGCTGGCAGCCGGTGCCGACCTGTTTATCGGCGGGGAGATGGGAATCGGCAATACCACGGCCGCGGCGGCGATCATCAGTCAGCTGTGTGATGTGCCGATTGAAACGGTTGTCGGTCATGGTACCGGTATTAATGACAAGCAGAAACAACATAAAGCTAAAGTGATTCAAACCGCTCTGGATTTGCACCGTCATGCGATGACGGATGCGATGGGTGTGTTGCGCCATGTCGGCGGGTTGGAAATCGCCGCGTTGACGGGCGCGTATTTGCATGGCGCACGCCACGGCTTGCCGATGGTGATTGACGGCGTGATCAGCTGTGCCGCCGCTTTGCTGGCCTGCAAAGTTGCGCCGCAAGCCAAAGAGTGGATGGTGTTCGGCCATCAGTCGGTGGAACCGGCGCAACAGGCGGTGTTTGCCGATTTGGGGGTTGCGCCGTTGATTGACCTGCAAATGCGCTTGGGCGAAGGCAGCGGCGCGGCGCTGGCGATTCCGCTGATCAAGCTGGCCTGCGCGCTGCACGCGCAGATGGCGACCTTTGAACAGGCCGGGGTATCGGGTGCGGATTGAGCTGCTGCGCCACGGCGAGTGCGCCGATAACGCCTGGCTGCGCGGTCGTACCGATAGCCCTTTAAACCCGCAAGGCTGGGCGCAGATGCAGACGGCGTGGCCCAAATCAGAGCCGTCCCGCCTGATTTCCTCACCACTAGTGCGTTGCGCCGGATTTGTTCAAACGCAACTGCAGACCCGGCCTGTTGAGTTTTCTAGCAACGCTTTTTCCGAGAGTGTTTTCGATGAATCCTGGCAGGAACGCGATTTCGGTCTCTTCGACGGATTGCCTTATGGCAGTGTGCAGACGCAATTTCCCGGATTGTTGCAAGCCTATCTGCAAGACCCTTTTCACACTGATATTCCCGGCGCGGAACCTTATGCGGCCTTTAAGCAGCGCGTACTGGCTGCCTGGCAACACACGCTTCAGCAGGCGTTGGCCGATAAGGTTGAATACCTGTTGATTGTGACCCACGGCGGCCCGATGCGGTTGGTGCTACAAAGCGTATTGGGTATAGAAGACAGACAGTTGTTTCAGTTGCAAATCGGCTACGGCTGCCGGGTAGGCATCGAGGTCACGGCCACGCCTGAAGGCCCTTTTTGCCAGTTGCGTGAAATCATCCAAGCCGACTCTTGGCAGGAGAAAACAGAATGAAATCTTTTTGGTTGGCATGGCAGTTTTTAACACGGTTGCCGGCGCCGAGTTATGCCGAGGTTTCCGCCAAGGAATCGGGGGCCTCGCTGGCCTATTATCCGCTGGTGGGCTTGGTCATCGGCCTGATGCTGTGGGGCTTGGCACAGCTGGCGTTGTGGTTGCCGGCCAATCTGGTAGCCGGCCTGGTATTGGCCTTTTGGGTGTGGGTGAGTGGCGGCTTGCATCTGGACGGATTGGCGGACAGTAGCGACGCCTGGTTGGGGGCGCACGGCGACAAAACACGGGCGCTGAACATTATGCATGACAGCCGCATCGGCAGCGGCGGGGCGATTGCCATCGCGCTGCTATTGTTGCTGAAATGGATTGCGCTGACGGAATTGCTGAGCGCCGATTTGAGCTGGGTGCTGTTGCTGGTGCCGTTTTGGGGGCGCTTGTCGGCGCAGGCGCTGTTATTGACCACGCCCTATGTCAGCGGCGGCATCGCGCGCGACATGATTTTGCACCTGCCCAAAAAGAGGATGTGGGTGTGGGTGCTCCTCGGTGTGGCGGGCATTTTGTGGACAACGCAGTTTTGGGGTCTAAGTTTGCTGCTGTCGTGGTGGGTAGTGCGTGTTTGGGCTTTCAAGTTGCTCGGCGGTTTGAACGGCGACCTGCTCGGCGCGTCGATCGAAATCACCGAACTGGTGGTGATGATCGCTTTTGTCGGGTTTTATTTCAATTTTTAGCGACTGCAATTGAGAAGCCTTTGGCTTTATGGCATGGGTTTGAAATCCTCAAAGGCTTCTCGTCACTATTTTTGCGTGCCCAAAAATAGTAACCACAAAAAGGGCACCCCAATCGAATCCCTCTTTAGTTTGATGTGCCGTAGGCCTGACGGGCATTGTCCAAAAGTTCGCACAGCGGCGTCAGCGCGTGGATAAATCGCTCGGTGGGACGCTGGTAGAGATTGTTGTTGAGGCGGTGAATCTGGCGGTTTTGAATGGCGGTGACTTGCGGCATGGCTTGCCAGTCAGCCAGCCAGGAGTGCTGGAAGTGCTGTTGTCCGCCCAATAAAATCACCTGCGGATTGCGGCTGATAATGGTTTCCAGATTGACCTGCGCGGTGAGGGTGGGCAGGTCGGCGAAAATATTATGCGCGCCGCAGACGTCCAAGCCCTGGCTGATAAACTGCCGGCCGTTCATGGTGATGAAGGGTTTGTTCCAGATCTGGTAAAACACTGAAACCGGCGTTTTCTGTTGGTAATGCTCCCGCAGGCTTTGCAGCTCGGCACGCAAGGCCGCGGCTTTTGGTTGCGCAATCTCCTGTGTGCCGGCCAGTTCGCCCAATTTGGCGATCAGATCGGAAATATCCTCCAAATTTTCGACCTCGCTTTCAAACACCGTCAAACCCAGTGACTGCAAACGCTCCTTGTCCTGCACACGATTGCCGGAACGCCAGGTCAGAATCAGGTCGGGTTGCAGGGCGATAATCGCCTCCAGATTAATGGCGTTGTAGCTGCCGACCTGCGGCAATTTGAGTGCGGCTTGGGGATAGTCGGAGTAGTTGACGACGCCGACCAGTTTGTCGCCGGCGCCGGCCGAATAGAGCATTTCGGTAAGATGCGGTGCTAGGCTCACAATGCGTTGCACGGGGGCGGCCTGAGCCATCTGAACCGAGATTGTCAGCACAGCAAAAAGCAGCCATAAACGGCCGAGCCAGGGAGTCATAATCCATTTCCTTCAAGTGTGGCCAGCAAGGCGGCGCTTAAACTCAGTAGAATAATCAGGTCGAGCCGGTTGCGGGTCTGTAAGGCATGTAAAACGTCATCGGTTGAAATCGTTTCAGACGCCTTTTCAGAACCAAAATAAGGCTTGTTGTGCCACTGGCCGAAATAACGGGTTGGCCCGCCGAGTTTGACGTCAATCGCCAAGGCCATGGCGGTAATCGGATGGCCGGCATTGGGGCTGGCGTGGCCGCGGCCTTGCGCGTGAAAACGCCAGAAGCGCCACTGGCCGTGCAACAGCATAATCAGAACGGCGGTCATTCGTGCCGGCAGCCAGTTGGCGACATCGTCCAGACGGGCGGCGGCCTTGCCGAAACGCTCATAGCGTGCGGTGCGGTAGCCGATCATCGAATCGAGCGTGTTGATTGCCTTGTACAGCACCATGCCCGGCAGGCCGAACAGCAGCAGATAAAACAACGGGGCGATATAACCGTCGGAGAGGTTTTCGGCATAGGTTTCAATACCGGCCTTGTAGCAGTCGCTTTGGCTTAAATCGGCGGTATCGCGGCTCACCAGCATCGCCACAGCGGCATTGGGGTCGTTGCTGGTGACAAGGGCTTTGACAGAGTCATACAGCATGCGGTGCGCCAGTAGCGTAGAGGCCAGCACGCCGCTCACCAACAGGTTCAAACCGTCCGGCAGAGCATGCAGTGCCAACAGCACGCCCAGCGTCGCCGCCAGCGATATGGCCAGCACCCAAGCCACCAACAGGCAACCGCGAGCGATTGAGTCGGCGTAAAAACGCGCTTCAAATCCCGCAATCAGCTTGCCCATCCATACCACCGGATGCCAGCGGTTCAGAAACTCGCCGAACAGCCGGTCAATCATCACGGCCAGTAGCGCCACGGCCAGAATAAAGCCCGGATCACTCAGCAGCATGGAGACGCCTCAAGTTGACATAGTGCGGCAATGAGCCGGGCATTTTCGGCGGGCAGTTTAATTGCAATGCGGGCATGGCAGGCATCCAGCCCAAAGCTTTGGCAGTCGCGAATCAGCATGCCCTGCGGCTGGAGTTTGGCTTGGATGTCGGCCACCGGACGCGTCAGTTTGAGCAGCAGATAATTGGCGTCGCTTGGGTAGATTTTTTCAACCACCGCTAAGGTCTGTAACGCCGCGATGAATTCAGGTTTGGCCGAGTGCAGCCAATCGCGGGTGCGTGCCTCCAGGGTTGGGTCGGCCAACGCCTGTAGCAGATATTGTTCGTCAAACACCGACACCGGCCAGCCGTTATCGAAGCGGGCTTGCAGCAGTTCCGGATCGCCGAAAACCGCCCCCAAACGAGCGCTTGGGCAGGTGTAGTATTTGGTTAAGGATTGAAAAATCAACAGGTTGTTAAATTCTGTTAGAAATTGTCTGAAGCTGTGTTTTGCTTCAAAACCGATAAACGGCAGAAAGGCCTCGTCCACCAGCAACCCGGCCTGTTGAGTTTTTAAATGGCTTAAAAACGGCAACCACGCTTGCGGGCTGCTGAAGTGGCCTTGCGGGGTGGACGGGTTGACCAGCACCACCCAGCTGTTGGCCGGCAGGTTTTGAAAGGTCGGGTGTGCAAGCAGCGCACTTGGTGAATCCGCCGCTTGCAGCGGCAGTTCAATCACCTCACCGGCAAAGCGCTGCGCGGCCTTGAGGTACTCGCCGTAAAGCGGGGTCATCAGCACGACCTTGGCGGGACGTTGCGCGGCGAAAAAATCGTGGATGGCGGCCGTGATACCGTGCGTCAGCGCGATGGCGTCGGCGTCCAATTCAAAACGTGCGCCCAGTGATTGTTTGAGTGTGACCGCCTGTTGGTCTGGATAGTGCGGCAGGCGCTGCTGGATGGTTTGCAGCAGATTCGGCCAGTCGATTATGGGCGTGACGGCATTGATGCTGGCGGAAAAATCCAGCACCTGCGCCAGCGCTTCCGCTTCGGGCAAACCGGTCTGCCGTGCATAGGCATAGACTTGGCCGCCATGCACGGCGGACGACGCATCAGCCACGGCTGAAATCCAGAAAGCTGTAACCGAATTCGGCACCGCGACGCAGAATCGGTTCGGGCAGTTCAATCGGCTGCCTGAAAATCGGGCCGTCGATGATGACGGTATGGAATTCGCCGCCTTCGGCGCAGACATCAATGCCAAGCGCTTCGAGTTCGGCCAGGGTGGTCTGATCCAGTAGTTTTCCGAGCAGGCTTTCGGGCGCTTTTTGCGGATTGACCGCCATGATGAGCGCCTTAAAACCGACTTCGATGAGGTGATCGACCAGTGCGCGGTGATCCAATAGCCATAACGGGAACAGCGGCGTGACAGCAACGCTTTGAGTCTGTTCTTGCTGCCAATCGCGGTGAATCTGCAGATCGATGTCACCCAGGGCGATGCTGTTGATGCCGTGCTGTTTCATCTGCTGCAGGGCGTGCAGATAGTTGTCTTTGTAGTTCGGCTTGTCGCTGGCTTGCAGAATGTTGGGGATGCCGATGGCGGCGGCTTGCGCTTCAATCAGCCATTTAGGCAAATTGTGCGCGCGTGAACTTTGGCCGTCTTCGTGCATCATGGTCAGCAGAAATTGCGGCTGATGGCCGGCCTGCATCAGCAGATAGAGCGCCATGCAGGCGTCCTTGCCGCCGCTCCAGGAGCTGGCGAAGCGGTGTGAATCCTGTTGAATATTGGCGTGGGGCGATAGGCTCAACATCAGTAATCTATGCCTTTCTGCGCTTTGATGCCGCTTTTATAGGCGTGCTTTTCGTCCTTGATTTCGGAGACGGTATCGGCCATTTCGCGCAGTTCGGCAATCGCCGAGCGGCCGGTGACGACGACGTGCTGCATTTCCGGACGTTCGCTGATGGCGTTGAGCACCACGTCTTTGTCGAGGTAGTCGTAGCTCAACAGATAGGTCAGCTCGTCGAGCACCACCAGATCAAAGCTCGGATCGGTCAGCATTTTGGTGGCGACCGCCCAGCCGCGCTCGGAGGTGGCGATGTCTTGCGCGCGGTTTTGCGTTTCCCAGGTGAAGCCGTCGCCCAGCACGTGCCATTCGCAATTCGGCTGGGCGTTGAAAAAGGCCTCTTCGCCGGTATCGGTGCGGCTTTTGATAAACTGGCAGACGCCGACTTTTTTGCCGTGGCCCAAGGCGCGCGCCACCATGCCGAAGGCCGAGGTGGATTTGCCTTTGCCGTTGCCGGTAATCACCAGTAACAGGCCCTTTTCGGTATTGGCGCGGGCGATGGCGGCGTCGATCTGCACCTTTTTACGTTCCATGCGGATTTTATGGTAATGGTCTTTTTTCTCTTGCGGGGTTTGCATCGGGTCACTCGTTGTATCAAGGGTTAAGCTTCGTAGCGGTCTTTGCCGTTGTGTTTGGCCTCATAGAGTTTTTCGTCGGCGTGTTTGATGATCTGTTCGTAATCGGGGTGGCCGTCGAAGGCCGCCAGACCGATGGAAGCGGTGACTTTGAGCAGGCGGCCGTTGTCGATCTTGATGTCGGTCTGACGGATTTTATCGAGCAGTTTTTCGGCGGCGCGTTCGGCGTTTTTCAACGCGGTTTCCGGCATCAGAATCATGAACTCTTCGCCGCCGTAGCGGAAAGCGTAATCGGTGACGCGCAGCGAGCGCTTGAGGGTGCGGCCGATACTCGAAAGCACGGCGTCACCCGCCTGATGGCCGTGGATGTCGTTGACTTTTTTGAAGTTGTCGATGTCGATCATCATAATCGAATAGGGCGTATTGGTCTTTATCGCGAGCTGGGTTTCGCTTTGCAGAATCGGCGGCATAAAACGGCGCTCTATCAAACTGGTCAGCGCGTCTTCGCGGGTGGCGTTTTCGATATTATGGTCGGCAATCTGTCCCAGCAGCCAGCCGCATTCGTTGGTGAGCGCGCTGATTTTCTGTACGCGCTCTTCGCGCTGCTGGTCGGGATGGTGGTAGAGCGCATCGAGCGAGGTCTGCAGTTCATCGAGATTGTGTTTGATTTTGTTGACGACCCTATCGTCCATGCAGACAAAGCCGAGCTTATGGCGAATCCACAGCGCGAACTCCTGGTGGTGGATATTGATGAGACGCTGCTGGGTGCCGGACAGCAGATCGGCCATGAACTGCGTCATCCAGCCGAATAGGGCGCCGCGGATGCGTTCGACTTCGATGGCGATTTCATGGGCCGTCGAGCGGTTGCGGTACTCCTGCGCAGTGCGTTCGTTGTTGACGCGGCCTTCCAGATAGGATTCGTTAATCAGGCTCAGGCTGGAATCCAGCAGGGTGTTAAGCAGGATGACCAGTTCGGTTTTTTCGTGGCAGCCAATCGCCTGGTTGTCCTGAATGTCGTTGAACAGCACCTGTTTGATGACGCTCATGGCGCTGTTGACCAATGACATGGGCACGTCGATTCGTGTGTGCACTTCACCCACATGACGCTGGATGTTGACGATCTTTAAAACCGCCTCTTCATCCTGCTTGGCGCTCAGGGTGGTGGCCAGCCAGCGTTGCAGGTCGCCCTTGAGCTGGTTTTCGACCAGCTCGTTGGTGAGGAAGCGTTTGCTGGCCGGATCGTTCAATAGCACTTCGTAAAATGCCTGGGCGCAATCCAACGTGGCCGCTGCGATAAAAGTGCGGTGTTTTTCCAGCAGGGCGTTATGTTCGGACGTATAAAGCTGGCCGATAAAAAAGGATTGTAACATAGTGGTATTGTTCATAATTTCACTGCTCAAAAGACGATGAAGGTTCATGCCATATCCCTGCGTGTGAAGGAATGTAAAACCTCTAGTTATACACTAAATGGACGCCCGATGCTGATTCAATCTACTCTTGATGTTTGATAAGTGTTTTGTCATGAAGGTCGTGAAGCTTGCGAAGCCCAAAATCGTCGCGCCGCCACTGTTGCTCAAAGCGCTGCATCGCGGTGATTAACAGCGGGGCGGGCTGCAAAAAATGGGTGCCGTCGAGTGTGATAATCCGCGTGCCTTTTGGCAACTGCATCAGCTGGCAGGCGGGCGCGAGCTGGCGCTCAAAAATAAACACGATTTGCGGCTGCAGTTCGGCAATCAGGGCTTCCAATGCATTCTGTTGGGGCGTAATGGGAAGGTGGGTGATGCGCTGTGGCTTGCCGACGATTTCAAAGCCCATCTGTGTGAAGAGGTCCGATAGAAACGCGTCCCGGCCGAAAGCGTACGGCTGGCCGGAGCACGAGGAGATCAGCAGGACTTTGGGCGATGTCGGATTCAATGACCTGACTTCCTGGGCTTTGCGGCGCCACTGCGCCGGGAAATCTTGGGCCTTTTGGAGGGCGGCAGGCTGGCCGCTGGCCTTGGCGACTTCCATCAGATTGTCTTCGATCTGCTGCATGGAGCCGAAACTCTGCAGACGCAAAGCGTGTTTGACGGTCGGTTGGATAGCGTCAAAGTCGCGTTGTTTGGTCCAGTCGGAGGTGATCCATAAATCCGCCTGTAACTCGGCGATGGCGTGTGCGTCAGGGTCGAGCAGTCCGCCGGTGGTCGGCAAGCCCAACTCTGGGTTGTAACGGCTGCTGCCGACCAGGCACGTTTTTAATCCCAGATAGTCGAGCTGATGGGTGATATAGGGCGATTGGCTGATAATGCGCGGACAATCGGCGTGGGCTTGCGTTACTAATGTGAAGAGAAACAGTAAACACCATTTTGCAATCTTATGAATCATGCCGTCAATCACTCCATAATCTCCAGAATTTTATCGATGTCGAGATGTTGCGCGCAACACGCGGCGAGCCGCTCGATTTGCGTTTCCCGATAGGCATTCAGATCGAAGACTTCGGTTTCGGACAGGCCGGTCCAAGCCAGCAACGCTTGCAAAGCGGGCGCCTGATCGAACAGGCCGTGACAATAGGTGACCAGAATCCGGTTGTCGTCGCTGATGGCGCCGTCGGTTTCGGTATTGTCGAAACGGATGGCGGGCGTGAGCGTGCCGAAATCGGTGCAGCCCTGATGGATTTCGTAGCCTTGCATGGCGGCGGTTTGCTCGCCCAGCAATACCCGGCCTGTTCGGTTTTTGAGTTGCTTTTTTTCGCCGTAGACGGTGTGGTAGGGCATAAAGCCCAAAGCGTCCATTTCCGCGATATCGGATTCGATTCCATTGGGATCGAGCAGTTTTTCTCCCAGCATTTGCAGGCCGCCGCAGATGCCGATGAGCTTGCCGCCGTAACGCAGATGTTTTTGCAGATAGGATGGCCAGCCTTGCTCTTTAAGCCAGGCCAGGTCGGCCATCACGCTTTTGGAACCGGGCAGAATGACCAGATCGGCCGGCGGAATGGATTCGTTGTGTTTGACCCAGCGGAAATCGACCTGCGGATGGTGTATCAGCGGATCGAGGTCGGTGTGGTTGGAAATATGCGGCAGCAGCGGGCTTATGATTTTAATGACATTGGAGCTCTGTGTCTCTGTGCCTCTGTGGTTCACACTTACAGCATCCTCGGCATCCAGATGCAAGCCGTGCAGATAGGGCAGCACCCCTAAAACCGGCTTGCCGGTTTTGGCTTCGAGCCAATCCAACCCGTCTTGCAGTAAAGCGATGTCGCCGCGGAAGCGGTTGATCACAAAACCTTTAATCCGATCCCTTTCAGATTGACTCAGGCACGCCAGCGTGCCGACGATATGCGCGAAGACGCCGCCCTTGTCGATGTCGGCAATGAGAATGACCGGACAATCGACCACTTCGGCAAAGCCCATGTTGGCAATATCGCCTTGCCGCAGATTGATTTCGGCGGGGGAGCCGGCGCCTTCAACGATGATGTTTGGATAAAGTTCTGAGAGTATTTGGAAGGAATCGAAAACCGCTTGCGCGGCTTTGGGTTTGTAGGCGTGATAGTCCATGGCATTGAGATTGCCGATGGACTGGCCTTGCAGTATGACCTGCGCGCCGGTATCGCTGCTGGGTTTGAGCAACACCGGGTTCATGTGCACACTCAACGGCACTTTGGCGGTCTGCGCCTGCAACGCCTGCGCACGGCCGATCTCGCCGCCGTCAGCAGTGACGGCGGAGTTGAGCGCCATGTTCTGCGGCTTGAAGGGCGCGACGCTATAGCCGCGTGTTTGCAGCACGCGGCACAGTCCGGCCACCAGCGTGCTTTTGCCGGCGTCGGAAGTGCAGCCTTGGATCATGAGGGTGCCGTGTGACATTAGAGTTGACCTTTGATTCCCATAAAGAATTGTCGGCCGCCGTTGCTGTAGACGTAGTTGGCGGTGGTTTGTGTGGCCTTGCTGACGTTTTCGGTGTAGGCGTCATCGGTTAGGTTGACGATTCTGCCGTAGAGGCTGAGGTTGGGCGTGATCTGGTAATCGGCTTTCAGGTCGGTCACAAAATAATGGCCGATGTCGATGTGGTAGGGATTGCCTTCGGCATCGTCATTGTTGTAAGTGGTCGCAAATTGCTCGCCGATGTAGCGGGTTTCGAGGCCGATATGCCAGTTTTTAATGCCGTAATAGTCGAGCGCCAGACTGCCTTGTTGTTTGGGGCGGTAAGGCAGATCGTCGCCGTTTTCGTTTTTGGCGCTAAGCCAGGTGTAGTTGAGCAGCATGTCGGTATCCAGCGCGTCAAAACTGCGTTTGTAGGCGAGTTCCACCCCTTTGCTGATCACTTTCTGCTCGGCATTTTTATAGTAGTAGGGTTGCGTGTAGGGCGGCGGCGAGGGGACATATTCGATCAGGTCTTTTATGCGGTTGTCGAAATAGGTCACCTCAAGTCCGTACAGGCCCAATGTAATGTCATAACTTTCCGATTTTTCGGGGTTTAATGCCTCTGGATTGGGACGCGACAACTGCGACAAGGTAGGGGCGTTATAGGCGGTGCCGATATTGGCGCCGACAAAGACATCGGAGGTAAAGAGGTTTCTGAAACCGATTTTGCCGGTGACGGCATTGTCAAACCGGTCAAATTCGTCGTAGCGCAACGATTCGTTCAGGGTCAGTGACCCGAACAGATGATGGGAGTGTGTCAGCGCGTAGCTGACATTATTGAAACGGCCGCGCGGCAGATAGGTTGTCTCGGCCAGATATTCTTTATGGTTGAGGGCGATCTGCATGAAATTGTCTTCGCCGTAACGACGACCCAGCTGCACGCCCTGCTCATTGATGAGCCCGTGATATTCACTGCCGTAGCCGATATGCGTTCGGTCGAGGCTGTTTTGACTGATATGCACCCGGCTGTTCCACACTGGGGAATTGAACAGATATTGCAGTTGGCGCACCGATTGTTCGAAGCGGCTGCTGTTGGTGGTGTCATCCGGGTTGGTGGTGCTGTCGTAGTCGTTTTGGCCGCTTGATTGTTTGATGAGGGTTTCGAGTCGGTGCTGCGGTGCTGGTTGAATGCCCATTTTGAAGCTGACATCGTTTTGTTGGTAGCCGTCTTTCTCGAATGATGCGTGGCTCTCTTGTGCCGGTCTGAGAGCCGAGAAACCATCGGTGGCCAAGCTCATCAGATTGAAGTTGAAATCGAATTGCTCATTGCCTGCGCTGATGCCGGTGGTTATTTTGCGTGTGTGGTCGCTGCCAACCTCCAGAGCGACGTGGCTGTGATCCCGCCCTTTTTGCGTCACGATATTGATCACGCCGGCGGTTGCGTTGGCGCCCCACACGCCGGATTGCGGCCCCTTGATGATTTCAATGCGTGCCACATCGCTAAGGGAGATGTTTTCGAGGTTGGCGCCGCCCAAACCGGCCGGGTCGGTCATATCCATGCCGTCAACCAGAATCAGAATGTTTTTGCTTTCAAAACCGCGCAGATACACCGAGGTGGCCTTGCCCAAGCCGCCGGAACCTTTTACGCTGAGGCCGGGCACGGTTTTGAGAGCATCTGCCAGCGTTTGATACTGTTTCTCGGCGATTTCTTCGGCGCTGATCAGCGTGATATTCGACGTGACGTCGCGCAAGGACTGTTCGGTATTGTTGGCACTGACCACGATCTGCTCGAGCTCTGTATTGGCTGTGGCAACAAGCGGTGCTGAGAGTAAAGCGATTGAAATCGCCTTTACAAGGGGATTTAATTTCATGATATTCCTTCATTTCATAATTTTATATGAACGAAGGCAAACGGAAACAGCGGGGGTGCAACGTGTGTGCGTACCCGGCCTGTTGAGAATAAATTACGTTGTTTGCGCGAAGCGGATTTGCCTTGCTTCTGCGCAGCCAAGTTGGCCTATTCTTCCGTATTGCCCACCGCAATCGGTTGAGTACGCCGCTTAGGCGGCGCACGGTTTTCAGGCCGGTATCCGGGCTTAAGAGCACTTTGGGATGACCTTCTCGGAAACCGCGGTTTCCAATGGCATAACCATCCTTCTTCTCTATTACCGTTGCGGGGGCAGCGTTGGAATGAGGTTGTTAAAAACGACCCGCACCAAACTTCCCGTTTAACTTACCCGATTGGCGGGTAGGCACCTGAAACGCGGTATTCTACATGCTAAGAGATAGGCAGGCAACCGCTTTGTACAAGGCCGCTAGAGGGGGCGCGGAGCGTTTTTGGCTTTATGGAACTTGTCTGTATGATAGGTATAATCAATGGGTGTTACGCAGTTTTACGTTGCAAGAGCTTGTTATGACCCTATAAAATAAGCTGTTATTTAATTTAGCTGTCCTGCGGGGCGTTTTTTCGATTCGCAAGAGTGTGGGTGTATGAAATTTATTGAGACAGGTTCGTTGCCGCCGTGCGAACAGATCTTTGCGGCGGTGTATGATGCGGTCTATCTGATCGATCCTGAAACCTCCAATATCGTCTGGTGCAACCGCCAGGGCTATGAGGATTTGGGCTACAAAGCGGACGAGGTATTGCAGCATTCGGTATTGAGTTTGCAGAAGGATGTGACCGGATTGCCGCAATGGAGCGAAATCAAGGCGGTGATTCTGGCCAACGAGGTATTCCGGTTTATCGGCCGCCATGCCCACAAGGACGGCAGCGAAGTGGCGGTTGAGGTCAATACCTCGCATTTTGACTATGCCGGGCACACCTATTTCGTTTCGGTGGCGCGCAATATCAATCAGCGTCTGGCGCTTGAGGTGGATTTGAATGCGCGCAACAACCGTATCTGGTTTGCGCTGAACGAGGCGGCCGACGGTTTCTGGGAGTGGCAGCTGGAGGACAATTCGGTGTTTTTCAGTGATAAGCTCAAACGGATGCTCGGGTATGGGCCGGATGAGATGACGCCGCATCTGGATACGTGGGTTAAAAACGTCCATCCCGACGACTTTGAGCGCGTCAAAGACATTTTGGACGAGCATCTGGCGGAAAAACGCACCATTTACCAGGCGCGTTACCGCCTCAGAAACCGCAATGGTCACTATATCTGGGTGGATGATACCGGCAAGGTCTGTCAGCGCGATGAAGAGGGCCGTCCCACCCATGTGGTGGGGATGGTGCGGGATATCACCGATCACAAGAAACTCGAATTTCAATTGGAAAATCTGGCGGCACACGATCCGCTGACCGGCCTGATGAATCGCCGTGCAGGCGAACGCGAGGCGGCGCGCCTGTTTCAGCTGGCAAAACGGCATGGCCAGAAAATGGGCGTGGCGGTGCTTGATCTGGACTTTTTCAAGGACATCAACGATCTTTACGGACATCAGAGCGGCGACCGGGTGTTGGCCTATGTGGGGCAACTTTTACAGGCGCAGATGCGCAGCACCGATGTTTTATACCGTTGGGGCGGCGAAGAGTTTGTGTGGGTGGCGCCGCTGAATGACTGCGACCATTTGCAGCCGATGATGGATAAGTTGCATCTGGCCATGCGCGGGGCCGATTGGAAAGCCACGGGCGTGGCACCGGTTACGCTGTCAATCGGGTTGTCATGTTCGCACGACGGATCGGACGATTTTGAAACCCTGTTGTCTCAGGCCGACAAGGCACTCTACTGCGCCAAGGAGCAGGGGCGTAATCGCAGCATTATTTACGACAAAATATTGGAGAATTGACGGCGTCATCCCACTTTTGGACAGCCCGGCGTGCAGGCTTCTGTATAAAACACGCCAAGTCGGTATAATGCGCAGAAGAGGTAAGGACGGTTAATAAGTGGGCACCTCGCATAAGGAAACTTTAAGTCCCGCAGAAGTCAATCTGGGGTTAGTCGAGGTGCCCAAGTGTCCAATTAAAAGGGAAAGACGATGGCAGTTCTGATTGAAGGTTACAGCATAGTGGTGAATAAGGCGCAAGCGGCACGCAAAGCGGATGCTTTGGCGGCGTTGTCGACGGTGGATAGCAGTTTACATCCGATGGCGTTATGCGCCGACAACGATTTGCTGCGCATTGGTTTTTTGGATTTGCAGGCCGTGCGCGTCTTTATGACGGCATTGCAGGAGGCGGGGTTGATCAATGCCGCCGATGCGGAAGCCGGGCAAAGCGCCGATATGGTCATGGTGACGCAATTCGGCGAGATGGAAGGCCAGTGTGACTGGCTGAAAGTGCAGTTCACCAAACTCAAAGACAACACCCTCATCTGTCTGGCCGGATTGAATGCGCCGGAGGCGGTCAAGGGCGTGGCGATGCCCAAGGGCTGGACGTTGGAACATTCGATTCTGAAACGCTTTTTTGAAGAACGCAGCCATTTTATGGATGAAAATTACGAGTTCGTCCGCAGCGAGCCGATGCATACCATTTACCGCAATCCCGAAACCCAGCGCGAAGTGCGTCTGCTCAAGTTGAGTTATGTGCCGGCGGATAAGGCGGATTTGCAGTAAGTCACGCACTCTTTTGAAAATTCAAAAAAACTGAACCACGAAGACAACGAAGATCACGAAGTTTTTCAAAGTCTTCGTGCTCTTCGTGGTCTCTGTAGTTCAATAAATCAATCATAAAATTCGGTTACTCTTTCATTAAAGCGGTATCAGCACTCAATAATATGAACCGCCAGCCCGCCCAATGAGGTTTCCTTGTATTTGTGCGACATCTCCAGCCCGGTCTCTTTCATGGCCTTGATGCAACTGTCCAGCGGCATAAAGTGTTCGCCGTTGCCGCGTAGCGCCAAAGAGGCCGCCGCATAGGCCTTGATAGCGCCGAAGCCGTTGCGCTCGATGCACGGAATCTGCACCAAGCCCATCACCGGATCGCAGGTCATGCCCAAGTGGTGTTCCAGCGCGATTTCCGCGGCGTTTTCGATCTGTTCGGGTGTGCCGCCGCGAATGGCGCAAAGCCCGGCGGCCGCCATCGCCGAGGCGGAGCCGACTTCGCCCTGGCAGCCGACTTCGGCGCCGGAAATGGAACTCATGTGCTTGATCAGACCGCCGATGGCACTGGCGGTAAGCAGGAATTCGCGGATTGTTTCAATCGGTGTGCGGTGATGTGTAACGTAGTAATAGAGCACCGCCGGAATCACGCCGGCCGCACCGTTGGTGGGGGCCGTGACCACGCGATGACCGGCGGCGTTTTCTTCGTTGACCGCCATCGCATAGGCGCACAGCCAGTCATTAACCGTCGTTTCCGGGTCGTTTTCGATTTGCGCCAATAACGCCTTGGCGCGGCGTTTCACGTTCAAACCGCCTGGCAGGGTGCCTTCGGCTTTCAAGCCCGCTTCGACACAATCGCGCATGGCGTGCCAGATGGCATCGAGCCGTGTATGAAGTTCGGTCAGGTTGTAACGCGTGAGCTCATTGGCCAGTTTCATTTCGGCAATCGAAAGGCTGTTTTGTTTGGCCATGGCCAGCATGGATTTTGCCGTGTCGAAAGGATAGGGGCTAGCTAAAGCCGGTTCCACAAACGCCGTTTCAGCCTGTTTTTGCAGTTGTGCTTTGGTGGCGATAAACCCGCCGCCAATCGAGAAATAGGTTTCTTCCAGAGCGGTTTGGCCGCTCTCATCCAGCAGGCGCAGAATCATGCCGTTAGGGTGTTCGGGCAACGGCTCGCCAAAATCGAACGCGATATTGTCGGGCATCTTGAAGGCGATTCGATGGTCGGCGCAATCAAGCTGTTGGCGTGTAGCGAGTGTCTCGACCAGATCGCTGACATTGAGGCCGTGCAGGTTTTCCGCTTCGTAGCCGTGCAGTCCTAACATCACCGCGCGGTCGGTGGCGTGGCCTTTGCCGGTATAGGCCAGCGATCCTTTCAAAATGCAGTGAACTTGCCAGTCTGCCGCAGTTTGCGGCTGCAGATAGGTCGCAACCGTTTGCATGAATTGTCGCGCGGCGATCATCGGGCCGATGGTGTGCGAACTGGACGGGCCGATACCGATCTTAAAAAGCTCTAAGGCACTAATAAACATAAGGTTTTGACCGTTTATGGTTGAGTTTTTCCATCATAGACACAGTTGAGCCGGCTTGCAAAGCAAAAATACACGACGCACAGCCAACCTGGTTTAAGCGTTGCATGTGGAGAGGCTGGCAGACAGATGATTTCATCAAAACAAGCCGAGTAATGGCGGATTTGATGCTATAATTTTTTTCATTTTTTAAACTCAACAGGCCGGGTGTTTGCCGGTCTTTTTGCACAATTTAAACAGGTTTTTGAACAGATGAGCGACAAGGTTAAAGCCGACAGCGTGGAACGTCCCGTGAATTTTATCCGTAATATCATTAACGACGATCTGGCGAATCATAAGCACCAGAGCATCACCACGCGCTTTCCGCCGGAACCTAACGGCTATCTGCATATCGGCCACGCCAAATCCATCTGTCTGAATTTCGGTTTGGCGCTCGACTATCAGGGCAAATGTAATCTGCGTTTTGACGACACCAATCCGGCCAAGGAAAACCTCGAGTATGTCGAATCCATCAAACGCGATGTGGCGTGGCTGGGCTTTGAATGGGAAGGCGAGCCGCGTTACTCGTCGAACTATTTTGACCAGTTCTATGCGTACGCGGTCGAGCTGATCAACAAAGGTTTGGCGTATGTCTGTTTTTTGAATGCCGAAGAAACGCGTGAATACCGCGGCAGCCTGACCGAGCCGGGCAAAGACAGCCCTTACCGCGATACGTCGCCTGCAGAAAATCTGGCGTTGTTCGAGAAGATGCGCGCCGGCGGTTTCAAAGAGGGCGAATGTGTGTTGCGCGCCAAGATCGATATGGCGTCGTCATTCATGTGTATGCGCGACCCGACCCTGTACCGCGTGCGTTTCGAACACCACCACCAAACCGGCGACAAATGGTGCATCTATCCGATGTACGATTTTGCGCACTGTATTTCCGATGCGATCGAGGGCATTACCCATTCGCTGTGTACGCTGGAATTCCAGGACAACCGCCGCTTGTATGACTGGGTGCTGGACAATCTGGACGATTTCAACAAGCCGGACCGTCCGCACCAGTACGAGTTTTCGCGTCTGAATCTGGAATATACGGTGATGTCCAAGCGCAAGCTGCATCAGCTGGTGGACGACAAGCTGGTGGAAGGCTGGGACGATCCGCGTATGCCGACCATTTCAGGGATGCGTCGTCGCGGTTATACGCCGGCGGCGATGCGCGACTTTGCCGAACGCATCGGCATCTCCAAAGTAGACAGCATGACCGGCATGAATATTCTGGAAGCGGCGGTGCGTGACGACTTGAACGTGGTTGCGCCGCGCACCATGGGCGTCATCGACCCGGTCAGAGTCATTATCGAAAACTATGCGGACAGTGCACCAGAAACGATTCAGGCACCGATGCACCCGCAGAATGAGGCGATGGGCAAACGCGAAATCTTCTTCGGCCGTGAACTGTATATCGACCGTGCCGATTTCGCCGAAGTGGCGCCGGATAACAAATTCCAGCGTTTGGCATTGGACAAAGAGGTGCGCCTGCGTAACGCCTATATCATTAAGGCGCTGCGTGCGGACAAAGATGCCGACGGTAATATCACCACCATTTATTGCACTTACGATCCTGAAACACTGGGTAAAAACCCGGCTGACGGTCGCAAGGTCAAAGGTGTCATCCATTTTGTCGAAGCAACCAAAGCCGTATCGGCGGAGTTCCGCATTTACGACCGTCTGTTCACGGTGCCGAATCCGGGCAAGGCGGATGATTTCGAGAGTGTGCTGAATCCGGATTCGTTGGTGGTCAAACACGGTTTTGTCGAGCCTGGATTGGCGGATGCCCCGGTGGAAGTGGCTTACCAGTTTGAACGCGAAGGCTATTTCTGCCGCGATAACAAGGCCGACAGCTTAGTGTTTAACCGCACGGTGGCGTTGCGCGAAACCTGGAACAGTTAAGCCAACGGGGTGTCTGTTTTGAGTAATGGATGCCTTGTTTGAATAAAACCACGAAGAGCACGAAGGCCATGAAGATTCTAAATGGGTTTTAGAACTACTTCGTGCTCTTCGTGTGCTCTGTGGTTAAAAGTGCAACCCTAAATTACCCGCGTCTTCTTAAGAGAGAATCTTATGTCACTGAGTTTTGCCGATCTGCCCATTCCCGCCGCTCAATTGGAGAACCTGCAAGCCCTCGGCTATGTGCAGATGACCGACATTCAACGCGCCGCCTTGCCTTTGGCGATGGCCGGCATGGATCTGATTGCGCAAGCCAAGACCGGTAGCGGTAAAACCGCCGCGTTCGGCATTGCCATGCTCGACAAGATCGACCCGAAAACGCTGGCCGTGCAGGGTTTGGTGATCTGCCCGACGCGCGAGCTGAGCACGCAGGTGGCCGAAGAGCTGCGTCGTCTGGCGCGTTTTCAGCCCAACGTCAAAATTGTGGTGCTGTGCGGCGGCGTGCCGATGCGCCCGCAGATCAGCACCTTGGAACATGGTGCGCATATCGTCGTGGGTACGCCGGGGCGTTTGAAAGACCATATTCTAAAAGGCCATCTGCAGTTGGATCAGGTGCATACGCTGGTGCTGGACGAGGCCGACCGCATGCTGGAAATGGGCTTCAAACAGGAGATGGTGGAGATCATCGGCTACACCCCGAACACCCGCCAGACCTCGCTGTTTTCGGCGACCTTTCCGGACGATATCGAATACATCAGCCGCCGCTTCCAGAAAAACCCGCGCCAGGTGACGGTGGAGGTGCAGCACGATCTGGAGACCATCGATCAGCAGTTTTATCTGTGTCATCACAAGGACAAGCTGCCGAGTCTGGCGCGTTTGCTGGCTTACAACGATTTTGAACACGGCATGATTTTCTGTAATACCAAGGCCTTGGCGCAGGAAGTGACCGATTACCTCAACGACAAAGGCTTCAGCGCCTTGGCGTTGCATGGCGATATGGAGCAGCGCGAGCGCGATCAGATTCTGATTCGTTTCAAGCATCACAGCGTGCATTTTCTGGTGGCGACCGATGTGGCGGCGCGTGGTCTGGATATCGAGGCGTTGCCGGTGGTGATCAACTACGAGTTTCCGCGCAATCATGAGACCTATGTGCACCGTATCGGCCGAACCGGGCGTGCCGGCATGGAAGGGATTGCAATGACGCTGTTCACCGAGAAGGAGCGTTACAAACTCGATAATTTATGTGCGGTGCAGGATCAGGTGTTGCAGTACGAGTCGATCGACACCGTGCCGCAAGTGCGCAATCCGCAGCGTTTGCCGGAGTACATTACTCTGTATATTTCCGGCGGGCGCAAAGACAAGGTGCGGCGCGGTGACGTGCTGGGGGCGATTGTGCAGGAAGCCGGCATTGACGCATCATTGGTCGGCAAGATCGATGTGGTGGAACATTCCACCTATGTCGCGGTGGAGCGGGACGCGGCGCGTCAGGTGGTCAGCGCGTTGAATCAGGGTAAAATCAAAGGGCGTAAATTCAAAGTCGGCCGGGTGGAATAAGCGCTCTTCTATACCCGGCCTGTTGAGAATTTTTGGGCCAAAAAAACGGGGCGCTTTTGCGCCCCGTTTGCTTGGTGTTTCTGCCGAAATTGACCGCTTTAAAGTGTTTTGACCGCGTCCAGCATCGCTTGCGCATGGCCTTCGGGGGCGACGCCGTACAGCGCTTTGACCAATGTGCCGTTTTTGTCGATGACAAAGGTGGAACGCACGATGCCCATTTTTTTCACGCCGTTTTTCTCTTTCTCCTGCCAGACGCCGTAGGCCTCGCACAAGGAACCGTCTTCGTCGGACAATAAATCGACTTGCAATCCGAACTTGTCGATGAACGCCTGATGGCTCGCGCAACTGTCTTTGCTGACGCCCAGCACCACCGTATCGGCCGCCGCAAATTCGGAAGCCAAACGCGTGAATTCATTGGCTTCGATGGTGCAGCCGGGGGTGTCGTCTTTGGGGTAGAAATAGAGCACCACGTTTTTGCGGCCTTTAAAACTTTCCAGGCTGACCGGCTGGTTGTGCTGGTTGACGGTCTGAAACGCCGGAGCAGGTTGATGAGGTTGTAACATGATTGATTTCCTTGTGTTTGATAGCGGGGTTTCATCATACTTAAAAGCGGCGGGTTTGCGAAGTTTACGGCAGATTATTTATAGCTGCTTATTTATAGCAGCCCAAACCGGTTTTTTTAGGCGGGTAAAAGAGTTTGGGCTAAAATGGTGTCTTGTCTTCAGGTTGTGACGCACGGCCTGAGCAGAACGCATCGACACCACCTTAACAAAAGATACCCATACGTGAATCTGTTCCAGTCTCTCAAGCACATCTATCTGTTTAGTTTTTTCGTTCTGGCATTAGGCGCGGTCTTTAGCGTGGTGCGCTATAACGAACTGGTTGTCGAGCAACAGAGCCAGCTTGAAAAGCATTTTGAGCAGGATGCCAATAATTTTTTTGTGGCGGTCGATCGGGCCATGCGCACCGAGACGGAACGTTTAAACAGCCTTGCCGCCGTTTTTAAATTCAACGAAAAGGTGACGCGAAACGAGTTCCTGAGCTATGCGCAGGTGTTGACCTCGTCGAAAAATGCCATTCAGGCGCTGGAGTGGCTGCCTGTTGTGAATCAGGAGGATAGAAACGATTTTGAAACGGCCGTCAGTCAGGAGAGCCGCAGCGATTTCAGGATCCGTTCGCTGATTGACGGCCAAATGGTGAGCGCGCCCTTGGCTGATTATTATGTACCGGTCAACTACATCTACCCGCTGGAGGGCAATGAAAGCGCCTTCGGTCTCAATGTGATTTCCATTGCGCCGGAACGCACCGCCATTGAACGCGCCATGAAGTTAAACCAGCTGGTGATCACTGCGCCGACGCGTCTGGTGCAGGAGGTCGAGACCCAGCATGCGGCCTTGCTCTACCAGCCTATCTTCAAACGCGGCCCGGATTCGGAATTGCAGGGCTTTGTGTTGCTGATCCTGCGCATGAAGGAGTTTTTGGATTTTGTTAAAGAGGACTTTTTCCTCAACCGCACGCTCCATTATGCGATTACCGATGTCACCGAAGCGCCGCAGTCTTATGTGAATGAAGCGATCGACAGCGACAGCCCCGGATTCCGCCAGTTGACCTACCGATTGCTGATCGGCACCCGCGTGTGGGAGTTGTCGGCCAGTATCGACCTGATGCAGAACAGCCGCGCGCTTGCCCATCCGCAATTTGTCAGCAAAAAACCCTTGCTGAGCGGCTTGTTGATGAGTTTCTTTGTGGCTTTGCTGGTGTTTTTCTATCTGCGTTACCGCTATCAGGGGGTGCAGAGCAAAAAGGTGCTGCAGGCCGAGAAGGCGCGTTATCAGGAGCTGCTGGAGCAGAGTTCGGATGCCTTCCAGCTGGTCAACTGCGACGGCGAAATCCTCAATGTGAACCAGGCGGCATGCCGTAATCTCGGGTACACCCGCGAGGAGTATCTGAATCTGCATCTGGCGCAGATTGATGCACGCTTCAGCGCGGCCGAACTCAAGCAGATGTGCGAGTCTATCGTACCGGGCAAACGCATTCTGGCGGAGAGTGTGCACCGCCGCAAGGACGGCAGCGAGTTCCCGGTGGAGATCAGCGCGACCAAGTTCGAATTGGATGGTCAGGAGGTCGTGGCGGCGTTTGTGCGCGACATGACCGAGCGCCTGACGTTTCGCGCGCTGTCGCTGGATAACAGCGAGCTGCAGGCGGAAATTAAAAAATACACGCGGGAATTGCAGGAGCAGAAGCATGCCTTTGAAACGGTCTTTGAGAAATCGACCGACGGGATTTTTCTGACCGAAGGGCGTCATGTCATCGATTGCAACGAGGCGACTTTAAGAACCTTCGGTTACGCCTCCAAAGCGCAGATACTCAAGCTGCCGAACCGTGTGTTTTCGCCAAAGTACCAGCCGGACGGCGAGCGTTCTTTCCGCAAGGGGGTGCGGATGTTCAAGCTGTGTCTAAAGAAAGGTTCGCACACCTTCGAGTGGTTGAACCGCCGCGCCAACGGCGATCCTTTCTGGACGGAGGTGGTGCTGACCCGTCTCGAGCTCTATGGCCGCACGATCATTCATGTCGCCTTCCGTGATATCTCGCGCCGTAAGGCGTTGCAGACCGAATTGATCCAGGCCAAGGAGATTGCCGAAAAGGCCAGTCAGGCCAAATCCGAGTTTTTGGCCAATATGTCGCATGAAATCCGCACGCCGCTGCACGGCATTTTAAGTTATGCCAATCTGGGGGAGAGTCGCGTCGGTCAGGCCAGTGCGGATAAGCTGAAGCGTTATTTTGAAATGATTAATACCAGTGCGCAGCGTTTGATGGCGCTGTTGAATGACCTGCTTGACTCGGCCAAGTTGGAAACGGGCAAAATGGATTTCAATCTGCAGCAGCAGGAGCTGAAGACGCTGATTGAACAGGTGGTGGCCGAGCAGGCCTCACTCTTGAAGGAGCGCCAACTGCGCGTCGAAATGCCTCTGGCTCCGCAGTTTGCCTATTTTGACCGCTTGCGTATCTCGCAGGTTCTGGCCAACCTGTTGTCGAATGCGATCAAGTTCTCCCATGCCGGCGGGCGCATTAAAATCCATTATGAGATTTATGATCAGGCACATTTACTGGTGTCGGTTGCCGATCAGGGGCAGGGCATCCCTGAAAACGCTCTGGAGCAGATTTTTGACAAGTTTGTGCAAAGCAAACAGCTGGATAGCGGGCAGCGCGGAACCGGTCTGGGGTTGTCGATTTGTAAAGACATCATTCAAGCCCATAACGGTAAGATTTGGGCCGAGAACGGCAGCGAAAGCGGTGCCGTGTTGAAGTTCACGTTGCTATTGCAGCCGCCTTTCGAGTCATCCTCAACGGTGCAGAGCCTCACGATGTCGGAGACAAACAGATGACACACCTCAAACCCTATGTTCTGGCCGTGGACGATGAGCCGATCAACCGTTTTGTACTCGAGGATTTGCTGGAAGACCAGTTTGAACTGCTGTTGCTGGAAAGTGGACAGGCTTGCCTGGATGCGGTGGCGCAACGTAAACCGGATTTGATTCTGTTGGATATCAATATGCCCGGCATGGATGGTTTTGAGGTGTGCCAACGTCTGCAAACCGTGGCCTCGACGCGTGATATTCCGATTATGTTTCTGACGGCGATGTCGGAAGTGGCCGATGAGAAACGCGGCCTGGAGATGGGGGCGGTGGATTACATTACCAAGCCGTTTACCGAAGCATTGCTGCTGGCACGGATGCGTACCCATTTGAGCCTGTCCCGCAGTCATCGTCTGCTGACGCATCAGAATGCGCTGTTGAATAAAGAGCGCAACTATATCGAGAACGTTATTTTGAATATGCGTGACGATGCATTTTTTGTCAGCGACAATCTGCGCGTGTTAATGGCGCCCTTAAGTACGACCAACGGCGATTTGGTGCTCTCCGCGCAAACCCCCTGCGGTAAGCGTTATCTGTTGATCGGCGACTTTACCGGGCATGGTTTGGCCGCGGCTCTGGGCGGCCCGCTGGTGTCCGCACTGTTCTACCTGCTGGCGGAGCAGGGGGCGTCCATGGAAACGATTCTGCTGCGTTTGAATCAGGAGTTGTACCGCAAGATGCCGGCCGATATCTTTATGGCCAGCGTGCTGGTGGAGTGGCAGCCATCGCGCGCGCGGTTGCGCATCTGGAATTGCGGCATGGCCGATGCCCTCTATTTCAAACAGCAGCGCTTGGCCGGGTGCATCCCGTCGAGCACGTTTGCGTTGGGGGTCGTGTCTTTGGAGGGAATGCCGCCGGAGGCGGTAGAAATGGACGCTGAGGCCGGCAGTGATTTGTTCGTTTATTCGGACGGTTTGATAGAGGCGCTGTCTCCGCTGAAAGAGCGTTTTGGACAGCAGCGCATTCAATTGGAGTTTGAAGCCCTGCTGGCAACGCACTCCCCTTTGGAAAAGCTTTATGAGAGCGTGCAAGCCTTCAGCGGTGATTACGGTCTGAAAGACGATGTGACACTGGTGCATTTACAACTCTGAATTTTGGCCTAATTCATGCTTTTAAAATCGCATATTAAACGTAATCAGGATAGTGAATGATGTTCTCCTTTGATTTTAGCCAGCCGAGCATTCTGCGTAATATGTTTTTGGCCTTTATGGGGTTTGGCTTTTTTATGGGCATAACCTTTCCGTTTTTTGCCGACCTGTTCGTGGTGTGGAAGGAGGGCATGCTGATATGGTTTGTACTGTCATGCATTGTGGCCGGTATCAGCATCGGCTTTATCAATTTCTGGCTGCTGAACAAGATGTTGCTGCGCCGTTTGCAGCGCATCGGCGAGGTGGCCAATGCCATCAGCAATAACGACATCTCGCAGAAATGTACCTTGCAAAGCAATGACTTCATTGGCGAAATGGCCTACAGCTTTAATCTGATGGGACAGAATCTGCGCGAAATGGTCAAACGCATCGCCGATGTGGCGGATGAGCTCAACAAGGCTTCCGAACAGTTGAACGAAGTGACGGCCAAAACCCAGCACAGTGTCGAACAGCAGCAGCAGGATACGGTATTGGTGGCCTCCGCCATGAAAAACATGAATACGGCAGTGGAGGCGATGTCGCAACAGGCAGCGGCGGCATTGTCTGCCGCCGATGCGGCAAATTCCGCCACCGATAAGGGCGGGCAGGTCGTCAATGAAACCGTGCAGACCATCAGCCGTCTGGCCGAAGAGGTCGAGCAGGCCGCACAGGTGATCAAGCGCCTGGAAACGGATAGCGAAACTATCGGCAGCGTACTGGATGTCATCAAGGACATTGCCGAGCAAACCAATCTGCTGGCCCTGAACGCGGCGATTGAAGCGGCGCGTGCCGGTGAGCATGGCAGAGGCTTTGCGGTGGTCGCGGATGAGGTGCGCATTTTGGCAAGCCGCACTCAGGAGTCGACCAAGCAGATCGAGAAGACCATCGAGCGCCTGCAATCCGCAGCGCAGCAGGCAGTGGGCGTGATGAACCGCGGCCGTGAACAGGCGCATTTGAGCGTCAATAAGGCGAATGCGGCGGGTGACTCGCTAACCGCCATTAAGTCTGCGGTGGATACGATCGATCAAACCCATTCGCATATGACGAAGGTATCCCAGCAGCAACGTCAGCAGGCGGAAAACGTCAATCGCAATATCGCCCATATCAGTGAGGTGGCGCATCATGTGGCCGATGGTGCCTCGCATACCAATCAGGCCGGACATCATGTGGGCACGCTCTCCAAGCAGCTGTGCAAGCTGATCAGACAGTTTAAAACGCAATAAGTTTTGGGGTTAAATCTTTAGGGCTGTTTGTCGTCGTCGCTTGAAGCGGCGTATTTTTCGGCAATGCGCTGCGTATAGCGGAACGACAGCCACAGCGCCGGCAGCGTCACCGCAAAAGTGAACAGGCCGGTCAGCAGACTGTCCAGCGCCGAACCTTTTTGAACCATCACCAAGGCGGCCACAATCAGGCTGATAACGATACTGTTGCGCAGGGCGCGTTGCAATGGGCTGGCGTTCATCTTGTCTCGCTTGTTTGGATTTGTTTCAATGTTTAAATAACAGCATGTGCAGGCATTGCAAATAAGCCTGTTCGTCCGGTTCGGTCTGGTCGCGTTGCGCAATCCACAACACTTCCGCTAGACAGTCCATCATGGCGTGTTCGGTCGCCATCACATCCCCCAGTTTTTCACCCAGCTGCCGGTAGACTTTTTGGATGCCCTGCGGACGATCCAAAGTCACCTGTTCCTGCAACGCCAGATGCATGCCCATGTGCAGAAACGGGTTGGTCTCGCCATCCTCGGGTTTGTATTCGTTGCCGAGGTGTTTTTCGTTCTCGAGCATCGCATGGTATTCGGGATGCATTTCGATCACGCGGGCGACCATCTGTTCCATGGCTTCCATCGGCAGTCCCATGCGGGCTTTTTTCCAGCAATCCACATAAAATTGTCTAAGTTTATCTCGTTCTGAAGTATATAACATCTTATTGAACCACGAAGTGCACGAAGAGCACGAAGGATGGGAGATAGAAAAATCTTCGGGTCCTTCGTGTTCTTCGTGGTTAAAAGTTATTCGGATTTGTTTTTGTATTCGCACAGGTCGTAAATGCAGCAGGCGCCGCAGCGCGGTTTGCGTGCGGTGCAGGTGTAACGGCCGTGCAGAATCAGCAGATGGTGCGCCGGAATCAGGTATTCTTTGGGCACGTTTTTCAAGAGCGCCTTTTCCACCTCCAGCACATTCTTGCCAGGTGCAATATTCGTGCGGTTGGAGACGCGGAAAATATGCGTGTCCACCGCCATGGTCGGCTGACCGAAGGCGGTGTTAAGCACCACATTGGCGGTCTTGCGCCCGACGCCGGGCAGGGCTTCCAAATCCGTGCGGTTGTCGGGCACCTGCGAGCCGTGCAGCTCGACCAGCATTTTGCAGGTTTTGATAATGTTTTCCGCTTTGGTATTAAAGAGCCCGATAGTCTTGATGTATTCCTTCAATCCGTCCACGCCCAGCGCATAAATCGCCTCCGGCGTATTCGCTACCGGAAACAGTTTGGCGGTGGCGATATTGACGCCTTTGTCGGTCGCCTGCGCCGAAAGAATCACCGCAATCAGCAACTCGAACGGGGTGCTGTAATGCAGTTCCGTTTCCGGTTCGGGAATCGCCGCACTCAGACGTTGAAAGATTTCCAGGCGTTTTTGCTTGTTCATAAGACTGAATTGTTTAGCTGAATTATTTAGGGGAAGACATCGGCGTGACCGCCACCTGAATACCTAATGGATTGCTGCGTTTAGCGGCCTTTTTGGCATCCAGCATGTTTTTAAAGGCGATGAGCAATCCCAGTCCGATAAAGGCGCCCGGCGGCAGAATCGCCAATAATACGCCCTGGTAATCGTCGCCGAGATGGATCGTCCAGCTGCGTGCCGCTTCGCCGAACATCAGATAGGCCTGGTCAAACAGGGTGCCGTTACCGATCACTTCGCGCAGTGCGCCCAAAATCACCAGTACCAGCATAAAGCCCAGGCCCATAAAGAAGCCGTCGAGCAGGGCGCGATCCAGCGGCTGTTTGGAGGCATAGGCCTCGGCACGCCCCAGAATGGCGCAGTTGGTCACGATCAGCGGAATGAAAATGCCAAGAATGCCGTGCAGCGTGTGGAAGTAGGCGTTCATCAGCAGGTCGATGATGGTCACGGCGGTGGCGATAATGGCGATAAACACCGGAATGCGGATTTCATCGGAAACATGGTTGCGGATAAGCGACACCAGCGCATTGGAGACCATCAGCACCGCCAGGGTCGCCAAGCCCAGTCCCAAGCCGTTGACGGTGTTGTTGGAGACCGCCAGCAACGGACACAATCCGAGCAGGGCGACCAGCGCCTGGTTGTTCTGCCACAGGCCGTTGTCGACGATTTTTTTATACTCCTGCCAGCGTGCCGATTTGGCCGTCGCAGGGGTATCTTGTTGAGCTTGTGAGGATGGAATAATGGCTTCACTCATACAGGGAACCTCCTGCTTGGTTAATCATTTCTAGCGTCTTTCTGACGGCCTGAACCACCGCGCGCGGCGTTATGGTGGCGCCGGTAAACTGGTCGAAGTCGCCGCCGTCCTTTTTCACCGCCCAGCGCGGCTCATTGTCGTCGCGCAAATTGCGGCCGTTGAATTCCAGAATCCACGGGCTTTTGTGGATTTCGATTTTGTCGCCCAGGCCGGGCGTTTCCTGATGTTTGAGCACGCGTACCCCGGAAACGCGGCCGTCGGCCATGACACCGACCAGCAGCGTGATGTTGCCGCTGTAACCGTTGGGCGCGATGCTGGTCAGCAGCAGTCCGGCGGGTTGGCCGTTCTTGCGCGCACGGTAGACGGTGACCGGCGAGAGCGTTCCCAGCTGAACCAGCAGATTGGGATCGGTGATCTGCATCGTATCCTTGAGCGGGTCGTTATCGTAAAGCTCCGGCGGCAAAACTTGGTTAAAGGTATTCAGCAAGGTCGCCCGTTCGGCGTCGGCGATCGGGGAGTCGGTCAGTTGTTTGACCGCGAGCAATAACACCACGCTGAGCCCGACAAACAGACTGAGTTTGCCTGCGGAACGCGCCATGGTCTGCCATAAAGAAACGCTTGAAGACATCCAAAACTCCTTAACGGCGGTGGCCGAAAACCCGCGGCTGGGTGTATTGGTCGATCAAGGGGACGGCGATATTCATCAGCAGAATCGCAAAAGCGATACCGTCCGGAAAAGCGCCCCACGAGCGGATCACATACACCAGTACGCCGATGCCGGCGGCATAGATGAGCTTGCCGCGCGGCGTGGTGCTCGCCGTGACCGGGTCGGTGATAATAAAAAAGGCCGCCAGCATGGTGCCGCCGCTTAACAACACAAAACTCAACGGCGGATAGGTGGCCGGATCAATCTGCTCGAAAATAAAGGCCATCGCCGACAGCGCGCCAAGGAAGCCGACCGGATACTGCCAGCTGATGGTGCCGTTCAAAATCATATAAAGCCCGCCGAGAATAAAGGCGATATTGATCCACGCCCAGCTGTTCAGTCCCCACGGCAGTTGGCTGTCGTGAGCGCGCAGCGTGTCAGGCACCATCACCCCTTGCGACAGGCCGGTACGCAGTTCGTTCAAGGGGGTGGCGCCGGTAATCATGTCCAGACTGTTGCCGTCAAAGTGTCCCATAAAGATCACCTGTGCCGAATGCATAAAGTCCAGCGTATAGCCGACCACCTCGCCCGGCATGGTCCATTGCGTCATCGGCACCGGGAAGGAGATCAGCAGGAAGGCATAACCGAGCATCGCCGGGTTAAAGGGGTTGTAGCCCAGGCCGCCGTAGAGATGTTTACCGAAAATCAGCGCAAAGGCACTGCCGCTGACCACCACCCACCAGGGCGCTTCCGGCGGAATGCAGAACACCAGGCCGGTGACGGTAATCAACGCGCTCATATCGGTCATAAAAGGCAGTACCGGACGGCCGCGCAATTTCAGCAGGGTGTATTCGACCACGATCGCCGTGGCCACCGCCAATAGCCATTGGATGACGATACCGTAGCCAAACAGGTAGATATGCGCCAGCAGGGCGGGAAGGGCTGCCAACTGCACCTGCAGCATGACCTTACGGACGCTTTGGTTGTTGTGGGCGTAAGGGGAGGAAAGGGCGGTCACGATGAGGACTCCTGTGAACTGGCGTCTGACGCAGTGTTTGAGTTGTCTGCAGCCTGGCGTTTCTGGACGGCACGGGCTTTAGCGGCCTGCATGGCCTTTTCGCGTTTCAGGCGCGCGGCTTCGGCCGGATCTAACTCCGCATCAGTCGCCGCATCAGTCGCCGCATCAGTCTCGCGGGCACTTGGCTCGGCAGCATTTGTTGCCTGAGGCGCGGGCTGTTTTTTGGCCGCTGCACGTGCTTTCGCGGCCTCTCTGGCGGCCGCCATCGCTGCTTTGCGCGCCGCCTCTTTCTGTGAAGCGGGTGTTTCTGCGCTGCTGCCGGTTAAATCGACAGGGGCCGTCTTAACGTTATCTGTTGAATCGTTATCTGTTGAATCGGTAGGTTGCGGAGCTAGTGCCTCTGAATTGCCCTCCGCCCCGGCCTGTTGGGTTTTTTCGCGACGTTTCGCCGCCGCTTTCATGGCCGCGGCCTTAGCAGCGGCTTTGGGATCAGGTTTGGTATCAGGTTTATCGGCAGTTTCTTTATTATCCGAAACCTCAACATTCGCAGTGGCTTTTGCCTGAGCGCGTTTTTGCGCCGCCAATTGTGCGGCTTTGCGTGCCGCGGCTTTGGCATCCATGGCGGGTGCGGCGGTGTCGTCAGACCCGGCCTGTTGAGTTTCTTCTGGCGAATTTTCCGCCGTTTGTTTGGCGGCACGGGCGCTGGCGGCCTTGGCCGCTTCGATGGCTTTCAGGCGGGCGGACGGAAACGAAGAACTCGGCGAAGAGCCGAGAATGGCTTGATTATCCGTGGAAGCCGTCGCAGCTTTGGCTTTTCTGGCTGCCGCCGCACGGGCCGCCGCCGCAGCCGCGCCGGATTTGGCGGCTGTAGCGCTATCTTTTGTTGCCGAGGTTTCACTGGCAGCTTCTTGCGCAACGGCTTGTTTTACCGCTTCTTTTTTGGCTTTTAGACGGGCTTCACGTTCCTCTTTCTCGCGTTCGATACGCGCCAGTTTGAATTCGTGGCGTTGTTTGGCCAGTTCCACTGCCTGCGCCTCGGCTTTGATGGTTTTGATTTCCGATTTGGCGTGGCGGTAGTATTGCACCAGCGGAATGTGGCTAGGGCAGACATAGCTGCAGCAGCCGCATTCAATGCAGTCGAAGACATTGAGTTTTTCGACCTTGTCGAACTCATGTGCCTGGGCATGCCAGTACATCTGTTGCGGCAGCAGATTGACCGGACAGGCGTCCATACAGGCGCCGCAGCGGATGCAGGGCATCTGCATCTCTGCCGGCTCGGGCGGATTGGCCAGAATACAGTTGGTGGTTTTGAGCACCGGCACCTGATTGTTCTGCACCTGAAAGCCCATCATGGGGCCGCCCATGACCAGGGGATAATCCAGCGCGACTTTGGGTTTGGCGGCTTCGGCCAGCTCGGCAAACGGCGTGCCGATCATCACCGGCATATTGAAGGGTTTTTCCAGCCCCAAACCGGACACGGTGACAATACGCGCGGTCAGCGGTTCGCCGAGGGTCACGGCTCGATAGATCGCACTGTAGGTGGCAACGTTCATCATCAACAGGCCGACATCCACCGCATGCGCTTTGCTCGGCATCTCCACGCCGGTCAGTTCGTAAGTGAGTTGTTTCTGCCCGCCCATCGGATAGACCGTGGCGACCTCTTTGATCTCAACCTTGAGGTTGTCTTGCTGGAATTGTTTGGCGGCGCGCCGCATCGCATCGATCGCGGCCGGTTTGTTGGTTTCGATACCGCAGAGAATGCGTTTTGCGCCCAAAGCGTGCGCGGTGATCAGCGCGCCCCGCACAATCTCGTCGGCATGAGTCTGCATGAGCAGATCGTCGCAGGTGATAAAGGGTTCGCACTCCGCGCCGTTGACCAGCAAGGTGTGGATTTTGCCCGCTTCGCCCGGGATTTTGGCGTAGGTGGGGAAGCCTGCACCGCCCATGCCGATAATGCCGGCCTGCAGCAGGATGTCTTTGAGCGCCTGCGGGGTTTGCGGTGCCGAGCCGTCGACTTGCAGCGCGTTGTCAATCGCCTCATCCAATCCGTCGGGCGTGAGCACAATGCACCAATCCTCCAAGCCGGAAGGGTGCGGCAGCGTCATCGGCATAATGGCGGTAACGGTGCCGGAAGTCGGGGCGTGAATCGGTACGACCAGCGCTTTACGCGGGTCTTTGCCGGCTCGCGCCAGCAGCTGGTTTTTCTTGACGCGTTCGCCGACCTGTACAATCGGTTCGGCCGGCAGGCCAACCGGTTGCTGCAACGGCAATACCAGTTGCGAGGGCATCAGCGTGGCGCGCAACGGCTGGCTGGCGGATAGCGATTTATTGTATTGCGGCGAAACCCCGCCGTGGAAGCGGTGCAACCAGTGGTCGGCAAGCGGCAAGAGTTTGGCGAGTCGTTGCAAAAGTCCCATTATTTGGCCTCCTGCACGGTTTGCGGTTCCGGCCACTGCCAGTTCTTGGTGGTGACTTCGATCGGCAGCATGGAGATGCAGTCCACCGGGCAGACCGGCACGCATTTCTCGCAGCCGGTGCACTCTTTCTGGATGACGGTATGCATCTGTTTGGTGGCGCCGAGAATCGCATCCACCGGACACTCCTTGATGCACAGCACGCAGCCGATACAGAGGTCTTCATCAATAAAGGCGACCTCTTTGGGCTTGGGTTCGGCCGCTTCGGCATCCATTTCCTTGGGTTCGCGGCCGGTGATTTCGGAGATCTGAATCATCACTTCGGTGCCGCCGGGAATGCAGAGGTTGACCTCCGACTCGCCTTTGGCCAGCGCTTCGGCATAGGGTTTGCAGCCCGGGAAACCGCATTGCCCGCATTGCGTCTGCGGCAGCACCTTGTCGATGCGTTCGGCCAGGGGATTGCCCTCCACTTTGAAGCGGATGGAGGCATAACCGAGCAGCAGCCCGAAGAGAATCGCCAGACCGAGAAAGACAATTACCGCTTCAATCATTTGACCAACCCACCAAAGCCCATAAAGGCCATTGACATCAAACCGGCGGTAATCAGGGCAATCGGCGCGCCTTTAAAGGGCGCGGGAACGTCGGAGGCGTCGACGCGTTCGCGGATGGAAGCAAACAGAATCATCACCAGCGTGAAACCGACGGCGGCGCCGAAACCATACACGGCCGAGGAGATGAAGTCGTGTTTTTCCCCGATATTGAGGAGTGCTACGCCCAGTACCGCGCAGTTGGTGGTAATCAACGGCAGGTAGATGCCGAGTACTTGATAAAGCGCCGGACTGGTTTTGTGGATGGCCATTTCGGTAAAGCCGACCACCGCGGCGATGGCGAGGATAAAGCCAATGGTTTGCAGGTATTCCAAGCCAAAGGGTTGCAGCAGATAGGTGTAGATCAGGTAGCTCAATACCGAGGAAAGGGTCATGACAAAAGTCGTGGCCAATCCCATGCCGAGCGCCGCATCGGTCTTTTTGGAAACGCCCATAAACGGGCACAGACCCAAGAACTTGACCAATACGAAGTTATTGACCAAAACGGTACTAATGAGAATCAGAACGTATTCTTGCATCTGTGTCCTTTAATGAGTTAACCACCGAGACACAGAGGCACAGAGTTTATCAAAACATAATCATTTTGCAGAGACTTCCTCACTAAACTGCATACGGAATTAAGCGCTTAGTAATCATCGTCTGAATTTTCTCTGTGCCTCTGTGCCTCTGTGGTTCATTAAATATGATGGTTAATTTTTCTCAGTTTACTTAACGCGCATGCCCGGCTGTGCGCCTTCATCCGGTGAGAGTACGTACAGGTCTTTCCCGCCAGGACCGGCCGCCAGCACCATGCCTTCCGACATGCCGAAACGCATTTTGCGCGGCTTGAGGTTGGCCACCATCACCGTCAGTTTACCAATCAGCTGTTCCGGTTCATAGGCGGATTTGATGCCGGCGAAGACCTGACGTTGTTCGAAACCGATATCCAGCGTCAGTTTCAGCAGCTTGTCGGCTTCCGGTACCGCTTCGGCATTGACGATTTTGGCGATGCGCAGGTCGATCTTGCCGAAATCGCTAATCTCGATCTCTTCCATCAACGGGTCGTAGCTGACCGACCCGGCCTGTTGAGTTTTTTCGGCGGGTTTTTCCGCTGCTTTCGGTGCGGTAGCTTGCAATGTCTGTTTGGAAGCGTCGAGCATTTTATTGACCTGATCCATCTCCAGACGCGTCAACAGCGCGTTAAACGGATTGATGGTGTGCCCCATCAAAGGCTGCTGCACATCCGACCAGTTCCAACCGTCAAGTTTCAGGAAGTCACGCGCTTTTTCTGCCGTGGCCGGAATCACCGGTGCCAGATAGGTTATCAAGACGCGGAACAGGTTGATGCCGACGCTGACCGACTCGTGCAGCTCTTTTTCCTTGCCTTCTTCTTTGGCCAAGACCCAAGGTGCCGTTTCGGCAATGTATTCGTTGGCGCGGTCGGCCAACGCCATGATTTCACGCATCGCCTGGCCGTATTCGCGTTTTTCGTAGAGTTCGGCAATCATCTCCGCTTCATTGGCCAAGCCTTGATAAACCGCTTGTGCCGAAGCTGACCATTCAGAAGCCAGTTGGCCGTCGAATTTTTTCATCACAAAACCGGCGCAGCGGCTGGCGATATTGACGACTTTGCCGACCAGATCCGAGTTGACGCGCTGCACGAAGTCTTCGAGGTTTAGATCGATGTCGTCGATGCGGCTGTTCAGTTTGGCGGCGAAATAATAGCGCAGGTATTCGGGATTCAGGTGGTCCAGATAGGTACGCGCCATAATAAAGGTGCCACGCGATTTGGACATCTTCTGGCCGTCAACCGTCAAAAAGCCGTGGGCGTAAATCGCATCCGGCGTGCGGAAGCCGGCGCCGGACAGCATCGCCGGCCAGAACAGCGCGTGGAAATAGATAATGTCTTTACCGATAAAGTGGTACACCTCGGCATCGCTGTCTTTGGCCCAGTAGTCGTCAAAGTTCAGGCCGCTCTTGGCACAATAAGCTTTGAAGCTGGCCATATAGCCGACCGGCGCGTCCAGCCACACGTAGAAATATTTGTCGGTTTCACCCGGAATCTGGAAGCCGAAGTAGGGTGCGTCGCGGGAGATGTCCCAGCCGCGCAGGCCGGATTCGAACCATTCGTCGAGTTTATTGGAAATCTGCGTCTGCAAATGGCCTTTGTGGGTCCACTCTTTAAGCATGTCTTCGAAGTGCGACAGCTCGAAGAACAGGTGGTCGGTTTCCTTTTCAATCGGTGTGGCGCCCGATACCGCCGATTTGGGGTTGAGCAGTTCGGTCGGGCTATAGGTTGCACCGCAGACTTCGCAGTTGTCGCCGTATTGGTCTTCGGCCTTACATTTGGGGCAGGTACCCTTGATGAAACGGTCCGGCAGGAACATCGATTTTTCAGGGTCGTAGAACTGGGTAATGGTCTTGCGGCTGATATGCCCCTTGTCTTTCAGTTGGGTGTAGATATAGCCGGCCAGTTCTTCGTTTTCAGGCGAATTGGTGCTGTGGTAGTGATCGAAGCCGATATTGAAACCGGCAAAATCCGCCTGATGTTCCTGCGAGGATTTTTCAATCAACTGTTCGGGCGTGATGCCTTCGGCCTGGGCGCGCAACATGATCGGCGTGCCGTGAGCGTCGTCGGCGCAGACGTAGGTACAGTGATGTCCGCGCATTTTCTGAAAACGCGCCCAGATATCGGTCTGGATATATTCCACCAAATGTCCCAGATGAATCGGCCCGTTGGCGTACGGCAGGGCGCTGGTGATCAGGATTTTGCGTGGTGTTTGAGCGTGTGAGAGCTGGTTTTCAGACATCTTGGTGGCATCCATCATTGCTGTTTGTTGTAAGCATTTACATTGAGATTGAAATTAACCGAGTATTATAGCCAGTTTGAAGCGCCGGGTGTGTTGATTGTTTTTCAAAATTGCCGGTTAACCGGCAGTTTTGCCGTATGGCCGGCCGGGCAAGATACGTCTTTTTGCAGATTGTGTTTGAAACGCCCGGATGACTCCTTTATCATTCACCTGAAAATAGAGTGTGCGTATGCAAAACGCACGGACGTTAATCGGAGGGTAGAGTGGGCGTTCATTGTCAGGTAGCGGAAAACAAGGTGGTCATCAGCATTGAGGGGAGCTTTGATGTGAGCTGCTATGACGATTTCAACGATGCCTACAAGCCTTATCTGGCGGATGCCGGCAGCGTATTTGTCATCGATATGTTCAAAACCGATTATCTCGACAGCTCTGCCTTGGGGATGCTGCTGTTATTGCGCGAGCGCACCGGCGGTGATAAGCGCCGTATCCAGATTGTCCACGTCAATCAGGCGGTCATGGATATTCTCAAGGTGGCGCATTTCGACCAGCTGTTTGCGGTGCAACCGCAGGCTTGAGGCCTGCGTGGCTAAATTTTAATTAAACTTAACTTTTCTGAATAACGATATTCGGAAACAGGTTGCCGTAGTTGCGCTTGCTCACGCCGATTTTGGCGCCCACCTGATGAGCGATATGACGGTATTTCTGGGCGATGGCGCTGGTCGGTTCGGCGGTGACGGTCGGTTCGCCGCGATCCGCCTCTTCACGGATGCGCTTTTCCAGCGGCAGGGAGCCCAAAAAATCCACCCCGTAGGTCTTGGCCAGCGTTTCGCCGCCGTGCTCACCAAAAATCGCCTCTTCATGGCCGCACTGGCTGCAGATATGGGTGGCCATGTTTTCAATCACGCCGAGAATCGGAATCTCGACTTTCTCGAACATCTTCAACCCTTTTTTGGCATCAATCAACGCCACCTGTTGCGGCGTGGTGACGATAATCGCACCAGTGACCGGAATCTGCTGCGCCAGTGTCAGTTGCACATCGCCGGTTCCCGGCGGCAGGTCGATAATCAGATAGTCCAGATCATCCCACTGGGTTTCCTTGAGCAGTTGCGTCAGCGTTTGCGTGACGATTGGGCCACGCCAGATCATCGGGGAGTCCTCTTCAATCAACAGACCGATGGACATAACTTGTAAACCGTAGGCGATCAGCGGCTGCATGGTTTTGCCGTCTTTGGATTGCGGCTTGTCCTTGATGCCGAGCATGGTGGGTAGGCTGGGGCCGTAAATATCGGCGTCGAGGATGCCGACGCGCGCGCCCTCCTGTTGCAGAGCCAGTGCCAGGTTGACGCTGGTGGTGGATTTGCCCACGCCGCCTTTGCCTGACGCCACGGCGATAATGTTTTTAATGCCCGGTAGCGGGGTGGCGCCTTTTTGTACGTCGTGCGACACGATTTTGGTGTGCCAGGCAAAGCTCACGCTGCTGATGTCGTTCAGCTGGGTCAAGGCGTGGCTGAGACGTTGCTCCAGCGCAGGCCACAGGCTCTTGCAGGGAAACGGCAGGGTGAGTTCCAGTTGCAGAACGCCTTTTTTGAGCTGCATATTGCTGACCGCTTTAAGGCTCAGAAAATCTTTTTGTGAAGTGGGTTCGATGACGGTTTTCAGCGCCGATTCGATTTGTTCTTGTTGGGCTTCGGAGATGCCGTTGCCGAAAAGTTTGTTCAAAATACCCACAGTGAAATCCTTTGTTAAAAGCCTTAAAACAAAATGGTGCAGCAAAATAGTGCGGTCATTTTAACAGGCCGGGTGCGGATTAAAAAATTACACTTTATGGGGTTTTAATGAAAGGGTGGGGTTTTGTTAAGGTTTTAGGCGGGGCAGTTGGCTAAGGGCGCGCCATCCGGCGGGAGCGGTGTTATAATGCGCGACTATTCGGGTTTGACCGATTTATGCGGTATGGGATGTTGAAGGTGAATAACGCGGAACAGAGTGCGGAAAATCAAAAGCGGGCGGCGCTTTCGGCGGCGGATATGCGCGCTCCGATAGCCTTGTTGCCTTCGCATCTTGCCGACCAGATTGCGGCCGGTGAGGTGGTGGAACGCCCTGCGTCGGTGGTCAAGGAGTTTCTGGAAAACGCGCTCGATTCCGGTGCGACACAAATCGATATCGTCATTGAGCAGGGCGGCGAGAAGCTGATTCAGATTACCGACAATGGCTGCGGCATTCCCAAAGAGGAGTTGTTGCTGGCGGTGAGCCGCCATGCCACCAGTAAAATCCAGAGTTTAAAAGATTTGGCGGCGGTGGCGACCCTGGGATTTCGCGGCGAGGCGCTGGCGAGTATCAGTTCGGTTTCGCGCTTCAGTCTGACCAGTAAAACCGCCGACAGTCCGGCCGCCTGGCAGTTGCGCGGTGAGGGCGAAGGACATTGGGGTGACATTACGCCGGTGGCCGGTCGCGTCGGCACGCAGGTGTCGGTGGAGGACTTGTTTTTCAATACGCCGGCGCGCAAACGTTTCTTGCGCTCACCGCAAACCGAGTTTATGCATATCGACCAGCTGGTCAAGCGTGTCATGTTGAGCCGCCCGGATGTGGGATTCAAGCTGGTGCATAACGATAAGGTGGTGCGCCAGGTGTTGCCTGTCAGCGATGAGGCAAGCGCGCGTAAACGCCTTGCCCAATTGATGGGCCAGCCGTTTGTTGAGCAGAGCCTGTCGATTGAGTTCGAGGGGCAGCAGATTCAGCTTAACGGATGGGTGGGGTTGCCGACCTTTAACCGCAGCCAGACCGACATGCAGTATCTGTTTGTGAACGGCCGGATTGTGCGTGACCGTCTGTTGTCCTATGCGGTCAAGCAGGCGTATGCGGATGTGCTCTATCATGGCCGCCATCCGGCGTATGTGTTGTTTCTGCAAATGCCGCACGATCTGGTGGATGTGAATGTGCATCCGGCCAAGTATGAAGTGCGTTTTGCCAACGGTTCGTGGGCGTATGATTTTTTGCGGCGCTCGGTCAGAGATGCCGTGGCCAAGCCGCTGAATGCCGAGCACGGCAGCGGTAAAACGCTAGGCATGCCAATGGAAGCTGCGGTTGCAGAAGGTTTCGACGGCAACAGTCGTTTAAACGCGCAGACGGCGTTTTTTAAAACTCAACAGGCCGGGTCTGGCAAGCTGCAAGCCGCTTTGCAGTTTCAAATGCCGTCGTCGGCGGGTGTGGCGGAGCCGCTTGCTTCCTATAATACCTTGTCGTCCGCAGCGGAAATGCCGCCTGCGGATGTCAGCGAGTTTAAGCTCGGTTTTGCCAAAATGCAGCTGCATGGCGTGTTTATTCTGGCGGAGAATGCGCGCGGTTTGGTGTTGGTGGATATGCATGCGGCACACGAGCGTGTGGTGTATGAGCGCTTGAAAAAGCAGTGGCAGCAGCGTGCGTTAATCAGTCAGCCCTTGCTGGTGCCGATGGTGCTGACGTTGGATGCGTCGCAGCTGCTGGTGTGGCAGGAGTATGCCGACTGGTTTGCCAAATTGGGATTCGAGATGGAACCGCTCGGTCCGGAACAATTGAAAGTAAGCGCGGTGCCGGCGTTGTTGGCGAAGGGTAATATTGTCCGTTTGGTCAACGATATGCTGGCCGATCTGGCGGTTGCCGGACAGACGCAGCAATTTGAAGAGCGCTTGAATGCCATGTTGTCGACCATGGCGTGTCACGGTTCGGTGCGCGCCAACCGTCAGCTGACCATTGAAGAGATGAATGCCCTGTTGCGGGAGATGGAGGCGACCGAGCGCTCCGATCAGTGCAACCACGGGCGGCCGACCTGGGTGCAGTTGTCGATGGAGCAGTTGGACGGACTGTTTATGCGCGGTCAGTAAAGCGGCTAATAAACAAAAAAAGGTAAGGGATGTCGTTGCAGAGCTGGATTGAAAATAAGCGTGTACTCGCCATTATGGGGCCGACCGCCTCGGGTAAAAGCCAGTTGTCGATGGATTTGGCCAAGCTTTATCCGATCGAGATTATCAGTGTCGATTCGGCCTTGATCTACCGTGATATGGATATCGGTACGGCCAAACCCAGTGACGAGGAGTTGCGCGCCGTGCCGCATCATCTGATCAACACGCATGATGCTGCGGAGAGTTATTCGGCCTCGGAATTTGTGGAGGATGTGCATCGTTTGGTGGAGGTTGTTTTGGCGCGTGGCCGTCTGCCGGTGATGGTGGGCGGCACGATGATGTATTTCAATGCCTTGCAACAGGGAATGTCCGACTTGCCGTCCGCCGACGAGGCGGTGCGCGAACGGCTGTTGGCGCAGTGGCAGAGCGATCCGGCCAGTTTGCATGCGCGTTTGAGCGAGGTTGATCCGGTTTCGGCGGCGCGTATTCATCCGAATGACCCGCAGCGTTTGATCCGCGCTTTGGAAGTCTATGAGGTCAGTGGCAAGACCCTGACGGAATTGCGCGAGCCTGCCAAAACGGGGTTGAGCGCCTTTGAGCTCGTCAAGGTCGCCTTGATCCCGGAGGACCGGGCGCGATTGCACGAGCAGATCGCCCGGCGCTTCGAGGCGATGCTGGAGGCGGGTTTTTTGAATGAGGTCAAACAGTTGATGGCACGAGGTGACTTGCATCCTGAGATGACTTCTATCCGCAGCGTCGGTTACCGACAGGCGTGGTCGTTTTTAAGCGGCGAGACCGACTACGAAACCTTTGTGCACAAAGGAATCGTGGCGACGCGACAGTTGGCCAAGCGACAATTGACCTGGCTGCGTAAGGAGCAGGGCATGCGGGTAATCGACCCTTTTGCCACCACACGCGAGGAGCGTTTGGCGGTGGTGCAAAATTTAATTGAAGCCTCTTAGAGGGCGTGGAAAATCAATTTTCAATAGTCCCTCATTGAAACTGCACAAAAAGACACTAGAATAGTGGGGCGTGGGAATGTGCTTTATTGCCGAATAAAATTGATTGATTCAGAAATACTTGTGCTGTGATATGCTTGTACGGCATGGGGTGTGGTAGTGAAATTCTAGCAGTTAAGGCGTTTTTTTACTTAACGCGCGAATGGGCGACTATAGAGCAGTCAAAAATAACAAACCCTTGATAACATTAAAAATATTAAAAATAATAGGAAATAATCATGGAGACAAAAAAGGTGGCGAAAGCATTGCCGATTCAAGACCCTTATTTAAACGCGTTGCGTAAAGAGAAGATCAACGTGTCTATCTATCTGGTAAACGGCGTCAAGTTGCAAGGACGAGTTGATTCGTTTGACCAGTTTGTGGTGTTGTTAAGAAGCAATGTGACCCAAATGGTGTACAAGCACGCCATCTCCACGATTGTGCCGATGCGTGACCCCAAGGCTTACGAATTTGGAACCGACGACAGTCATGATGCGGATGCCTAATCCGTCTAATCGTATCTGAGCAGTCAATTCTTATCATTAAGCCCAAATCACTCTCAACCCGGGAATTGAACTGTTAAATGGAATTATTTGATCGTCTTGATCGACATGAAATGGAGCGTGCCGTTCTGGTTCATGTCGATTTTCATAATGAGGCGGATCGTGAAGAGTTGGACGAGTTTCATGAACTCGTCGATTCTGCGGGCGCCAAAATCTGTCAACTTATCACTACCAAACGCCAGCATCCAGACTCCAAATACTTTGTAGGTAAAGGCAAAGCCGAAGAGATCAAAGACGCGGTCGCCTTGCATGAAGCCGATGTGGTGATTTTCAACCATGCACTGACGCCCGCGCAAGAACGTAACCTTTCGCGCTATTTGGAATGTCAGGTGCTGGACCGTGTGGGTCTTATCCTGGATATCTTCGCACAGCGCGCCCGCTCGCATGAGGGTAAGCTGCAGGTGGAGCTGGCGCAGCTCAAACGCATGTCGACCCGTTTGGTGCGCGGTTGGTCTCACCTTGACCGTCAAGGCGGGATTGGTGCGCGCGGTCCGGGGGAAACCCAGCTGGAAACCGACCGACGTCTGATTCAGGGGCGGATCAAGCAGCTTGAATCGCGCATTGAAAAGGTGCGCAAGCAGCGTGATTTGGGACGAAAAGCGCGCCAGAAATCGGAATTGCCGGCCATTACCATTGTGGGTTATACCAACGCCGGTAAATCGACGCTTTTCAATCTGATGACCAGCGCCGGCGTTTATGCGGAAGACCGTCTGTTTGCGACGCTGGATTCGACGTTGCGCCGGGTGCGTCTGCCGGGCGCCGGTACGGTGATTTTTGCCGATACGGTCGGGTTTATCCGTCACATTCCTCACGATCTGGTGACGGCGTTCCGCTCGACGTTGGAAGAGACGCGTGAAGCGGATTTGCTGATTCATCTGATCGATGCGGCGGATCCGCACCGCGAAGAGAAGATCGCCGATGTCTTGGATGTGATTGCCGAGGTCGGCGCACAGGATGTACCGCAGTTGATGGTGTTCAATAAAATCGATAAGTTGGAGCCGGCGGTAGAGCCGAAAGTCGATGTGGACGAACATGGCACGCCGATCCGCGTCTGGCTTTCGGCCAAAAGCGGGCAGGGTGTCGATCTGCTGATGGACAGTGTGGCCTCTTTCTTCAAGGGGGCTTTCTACACCGTTTCGCTGACGTTGGATGTCAAAGCCGGCAAACGCCGCGCCGAACTCTATGAGTTGGGCACGATTCTGGAGGAAGGCTACGACGAGCAGGGCAATAGCTTGTTTAAGATGTATCTAACCCGGCAGGAATGGGAGCAGGTGCAGCAGTGGCAGGAGTTGCTGGAGGCTAAGGTGTTGTCGGACGAGGCGGCCTGAGGCACGCCTACCCGGCCTGTTGAGTTTTTTTGACGACGTTTTTTGTGCGCAATAAAAAGTTTTAATGGGTGACATTTGTGTGCTTTAACTCTAAAATGTCCCCATTTCGTGTTCTCAAAAATAAAGGCGGTTTGGTCAGTCAAGACTAAGCCAAACGATGGAGAGAGTTTAATGGCTTGGAATGAACCAGGTAAACCCGGCCAAGATCCTTGGGGTGGCCCGGGAAATCAGGGCGGGCAGAACAGACCACCAAAACGTGGTAATGACGATTCTGATCTAGATGCGTTGCTGAAAAAGGCGCAAGGCATTTTAGGCGGTGCCAACGATAAGTTCAGCGGCGGTGGTGTCGGCGGTTTTGGCGGAAGCCTGATCGTGGCGGTCATTGTGGTTATCTGGTTGCTTTCCGGTATCTATATCGTCGATCCGGCCGAGCGCGGCGTGGTTACGCGTTTCGGTGCGTTTGTCGAAGAAACTAAAGCCGGTCCGCATTGGCATCTGCCTTATCCGATTGAAACGGTGCGTATCGTCAACGTGGACCAGATCCGTACTGCGGAAATCGGTTATCGTTCGGATTCACGCAACCGTGCCGGCAATGTGCCGAACGAATCCTTGATGCTGACCAAAGACGAAAACATTGTCGATCTGAAAATCGCCGTGCAATACAAAATTCAAAGTGCCAATCAGTATCTGTTTAATGTGGCTGATCCGGATGACACCTTACGCGCTGTAACAGAAAGTGCGCTGCGTGAAGTCGTAGGACAGAACACCATGGACTTCGTATTGACCGAAGGGCGCAACGAAGTCGTGCTGAAAGTACAGCAGTTAGCGCAGGCCAATCTGGATGACTACCGTGTCGGCTTGCTGTTGACGAGCGTCAACCTGCAGGATGCTCAGCCGCCTGAGCAAGTGCAGTCTGCCTTTGCCGATGTGGTCAAGGCGCGTGAAGACCGCGAGCGTCTGATTAACGAAGCCGAAGCCTATGCCAACGATATTCTGCCGAAGGCACGCGGTGCGGCCGCCCGTCAATTGGAAGAGGCGAGCGCTTATCATGATCAGGTGATTGCACAGGCAACGGGTGAAGCGGCGCGTTTTACCAGTATTGTGAGTGAATATAAGAAAGCTCCGGAAGTGACGCGTAACCGTTTGTATATCGATGCGATTTCGAACGTATTGAGTTCAACCAGCAAGGTGTTTGTGGGGTCTGAGAGCAGCAATAACTTGCTTTACCTGCCGTTGGATAAAATGGTGAGCGGGCAGGCCACGGTTCCCTTTAAGCTGGAAGAGTCGCCAGCGGTAGCGACGCCGATGGTCAACAACAGTCAGAGCGGTACAGCCGGATCCAGCAGAAGCAATATCCGTGAATATCTGAAGAATAGGGAGTTACGTTGATGAAATCCGTATTATCTATTTTGGTAGCCGCGGTCTTGTTTATCGGCAGCAATGCGCTGTTTACCGTCAATCAATGGGAAACGGCGGTAGTGTTGCGTCTGGGTGAAATCGTCAAGACCGACGTCGAACCGGGGCTGCATTTCAAAACGCCGTTTATCAACAACGTACGTAAGTTCGATGCACGCGTGCAGACATTGGATGCCGCGCCGGAACGTTATTTGACGAGCGAGAAGAAAAACCTGGAAGTGGATTCGTTTGTGAAGTGGCGTATCAAGGACGTTGAAAAGTTCTACACCACTATGAACGGTGACAACCGTTTGGCGGGTATGCGTCTGGGTCAGATCGTTAAAGACGGTCTGCGTGCCGAATTCGGTAACCGTACCGTCAAAGAAGTGATCTCGGGCGAGCGTATCGAAATCGCTAAAAAAATCAAAGACACCACGGCGAATGCCGCCAATGAGTTCGGGATTGAGATTACCGATATTCGCATCAAGCGTATCGATCTGCCAAAAGACGTGAGTGATTCGGTGTATCGCCGTATGGAAGCGGAACGTAACCGTGTGGCCAAGGATTTGCGCTCCAAAGGTTCCGAGGCGGCAGAGAAAATTCGTGCCGATGCGGATCGTCAGCGCGTGGTTATTCTGGCTGAAGCCTACTCTGAAGCGGAAGTGTTGCGCGGTAAGGGCGATGCCAAAGCGGCTGAAATCTATGCGCAAGCCTATAACAAGGATGCCGAGTTCTATTCGTTCTACCACAGTCTGAATGCGTATCAGAAATCGTTCAAAGACAAGTCCGATGTGATGGTGGTGGATCCGAAGGCGGATTTCTTCAAGTATTTCAATGGCGCGGTAAAATAATCGCGGCACATTGCAGGAATAAAAAGGTGGGGTAACCCACCTTTTTTATGGAACTATGGCTGAAAATACATTATTGATCGCATTGGCGTTGGTGTTTGTTCTGGAAGGCTTGTTGCCGTTTGTGTTTCCGGAACTGTGGCGCAGAACCATGCTGGAAGCGGTGCAGTTGTCGGAGAGACAATTGCGGATAATGGGACTCGCCAGTATCAGTATTGGCATGCTTTTATTGTTAATTTTTGATTAAACGCCGCCAAATTGATTTAAAATAGATCGGTTTGCGAATTAGTTGATAAATGGTGTGTTGATTGCACAAGCCATACAAAATTTAAGTTAAGAAAAAGAAGTTTAAGATGCAACAATCGACGTGGTTTACGCCCGAAGGCCTAGAAGACCTTTTGCCTCCTCAAGCCCACAAGCTGGAATTTTACCGTCGCAAATTGATCGACAGCTTTCATTTGAGCGGTTATGACCTGGTGCTGCCGCCCATTGCGGAATTTACCGATTCTTTGCTGACCGGGACAGGACGCCATCGCGCGATTGACACCTGCCGTTTTACCGATCAGGAAAGCGGACGTATGATGGGGGTGCGTGCCGATATGACGCCGCAGGTGGCGCGTATTGTCAGCAACCGTCTGAAGGCTGCGGATCAGATTTCGCGTTTGTGCTATGTCGGTGAGGTGCTTAAAACCCGCAATAACAAGGCGAAAGGTTCGCGCAGCCCGATTCAAGTCGGTGCCGAACTGTTTGGTCATGCCGGTGTGGAAAGCGACATCGAAGTCATCGAATTGATGCTCGACAGTCTTAAAGTTCTTAACTTGCCTAATTTACAGCTGAGTTTGGGGCATGTCGGCGTGGTTGACGAATTGATGTCGCTGGCCGCGTTGAGTGCCGATGATAAAGCGGCGTTGTTGGATATTCTGAAACGCAAGGCGATACCGGAATACAACGCCTGGTTGGAAGCGTCGGCGCTTTCTGCACCATTGAAGCCGGTTTTTGCCGCTCTGATGCAATTGACGGGCGAAGCCAGTGCGGTGATTCAGCAGGCCAAAAACAATCTGGGCGGACTGTCGACGGTTCTGGACGGCGCGTTGGAGCACCTGGAGAAAGTGGTTGCGCATATTTCGACAACGCAAGGTTTGAATATTCATCTGGATCTGGCGGATATCCGCGGTTATCAATATCATACCGGTGTGATTTTCGGCTGTTACAGTTGCGGTCGCCGCCTGCAGTTGATTGCCAAAGGCGGACGTTATGACGGTATCGGCGCCGATTTCGGGTTGTCGCTGCCGGCAACCGGTTTTAGTTTGGATTTGCGCACCGCATTGGATTTATTGGAGCCGGTTGCCGAAAACTCCAAAGGCGTGGTTTATGCGCCGGTTGCGGCCGATTTGGCGATGAAGCAGAAGATTGCCGAGTTGAGAGAGCAGGGCTATCAGGTTGTGAGTTGCTATGATTTTGCGACGCTTGAGGCTTCTGCCGTGCGATTAGTTGCAGAAGCCGGGCAATGGGTTTTGAAATAATCTGATGCGCTCTGTTTGCGGCGGTTTACAGGTTATCGGTTTAGAATTCTTTAACGTTTAAGAAGTAACATATGTCAAAGCGTAATATTGTTGTTGTGGGTACCCAGTGGGGCGATGAGGGTAAAGGCAAGATCGTTGATCTGCTGACGGATCGAGTTGCCGCGGTGGTGCGTTTTCAGGGCGGCCATAATGCCGGCCATACCTTGGTGATTGACGGTAAGAAGACTGTTTTGCACCTGATTCCTTCCGGTATTTTGCGCGAGGAAGTGGAGTGTTTCATTGGAAACGGCGTGGTATTGGCGCCGGATGCTCTGGAAAAGGAAGTCGCCCAGTTGGAAGAAACGGGGTTGAAGGTTAAAAACCGTCTGAAAGTCAGCGAAGCCTGTCCTTTGATTCTGGATTACCACGTCGCGCTGGACAAAGCGCGCGAAATCGCCCGTGGCAACAAAGCCATCGGCACGACCGGTCGTGGTATCGGTCCGGCTTACGAAGACAAGGTGGCGCGCCGCGGTCTGCGTGCCGGCGATATGAAAAACATGGCTAAATTCAAAGAGAAGCTGGCGGAAACGTTGGCCTATCACAACCATATGCTCGAGCACTACTACAAGGTTGAGCCGGTCAGTTTCGATGAACTTTGGGCCAAATGCGAACGTTACAGCCAGTTGATTGTCCCGATGCTGGCGGATATTCCGAATTTGATCGACCAGTATAACCGCCAAGGCAAAAACCTGATGTTTGAAGGGGCGCAAGGCACGCTGCTGGATATCGACCAGGGTACCTATCCTTATGTGACCTCCTCCAACACCACTGCCGGCGGCGCTGCCGCGGGCGCGGGTGTAGGACCGACGCAAATCGATTATGTTTTGGGGATTACCAAAGCCTACGCGACACGTGTCGGCGGCGGCCCTTTCCCGACGGAACTGGTGTATGACGTGGCCAGCGACAAGGGCGATCCTATCGGCAAAGTGTTGGGAACCCGTGGCCGCGAGTTCGGTGCGACGACTGGACGTCAGCGCCGTTGCGGTTGGTTTGACGCGGTCGCTTTGCGCCGTTCGGCTCAAATCAACGGTTTGAGCGGTATGTGCTTGACCAAGTTGGATGTCATGGACGAATTGGAAGAGGTGAAGATTTGCGTTTCTTACACCTATAACGGCGAAACGGTTAATCTGCCGCCTTACAGTGCCGACGAATACGAGGGGTGCGAACCTAACTATGTGACCATGCCGGGCTGGAAAACGTCAACGGTTGGCATTCAGTCATGGGATGCTTTGCCAGATGCCGCTAAGAACTATATCCGTTTCCTGGAAAAAGAAGTGGGTGTGCCGGTTTCGATTCTGTCCACCGGACCGGATCGTGCCGAAACGCTGGTGATCGAAGACCCGTTCAAATAATCGCTGACGGCATATCATAAAAAAACCGGACTTGTGAAGTGACCCCAAAAACTTGGACATTTTAGTTAAGCGGTACCCAAGGCCTGATTTCGATACTCTATCGGACTCAGGCCTTTGAGTTTCTGCTTGATGCGTTTGTGATTATAGTACTCAATATAGTCATGCACTTCTTGAATCAGATGATCAGCATCTTTAAACGCTTTAGCATGAT